>NZ_CP054058.1:1200000-2400000 GCF_003935895.2 Scandinavium goeteborgense
ATGCAGCCGGGTTTTCGCCGATAAGCTGGCCACCTTTGAGGCGAAATTCCCCGACGCCCATCTCGGCGCTGTCGTGGCGTTTGGTCACGACACCTGGCGCAGCCTGAGCGGCGGCGTGGGTGCGGAAGAGCTGAAAGATTTCATTCCTTACGGTAAAGGCCTCGCACCGGCGACGCAAAACGATGTGCTGATCCACATTCTCTCCCTGCGTCATGACGTCAACTTCTCCGTGGCCCAGGCGGCGCTGGAAGCCTTTGGCGACGCCATCGACGTGAAAAGCGAAGTACACGGTTTCCGTTGGGTCGAAGAACGCGACCTCAGTGGTTTCGTCGACGGGACTGAAAACCCGGCGGGCGTTGAGACGCGTCGCGACGTGGCAGTCATTGCCGACGGTACAGATGCGGGCGGCAGCTACGTGTTTGTCCAGCGCTGGGAGCACAATCTCAAGCAGCTGAACCGGATGAGTATTCCTGATCAGGAAATGATGATTGGGCGTACCAAAGAAGCCAACGAAGAGATTGACGGTGACGATCGCCCGGAAACCTCGCACCTGACGCGCGTCGACCTGAAAGAGAACGGCAAAGGCCTTAAAATTGTTCGTCAGAGCCTGCCGTACGGCACCGCCAGCGGCACGCACGGCCTCTATTTCTGCGCCTACTGCGCGCGTCTGTACAATATCGAACAACAGCTGTTAAGCATGTTTGGCGATACCGACGGGAAGCGCGATGCGATGCTGCGTTTCACTAAGCCGGTGACCGGGGGCTATTACTTCGCGCCGTCGCTGGATAAATTACTGACGCTGTAATGTTTGAGTGCCCGGTGGCGCTTCGCTTACCGGGCCTACAGACGCCTTCGACAATGATTACAACAATCCCTTATCAATAAACGTCTGGCGGGTGGCGACGTTTAAATCATACTCGCCGAGCCTGTCCGGGCTGACCCACGCAATGTCCTGAAACTCCTCGTTAAACGTCACTTCACGATTATCTTGTAAAACATATAAATTCTGTTCGTTACAGCCATTCGCGTCGGTTTCTCTGCGGATCTCAGGACCGACGCAAAGGAATAGCTGACTAATTTGAGTTAAGTTTGCTTCGGCGTATTATGGCGCAGATGTTTTTTCAATGAAGAATAACAGGAAGTTAACGCATGGAAGACAAGGGAAACAGTGCTTATCATCGTCCCGTCTGGGATGACAAGGGGCAGTATCATTACGACATCATTCCCCAGCCTAAAGAAAATAATGATGTGGCGATTTGTTTCAAACTGCCCGAAAAAGTGATCCCCGTTATTTTTATTCCAGGAGGGATGGGATCAAACATGAAAGGGGCCTATGCGGTTGACCCCGTGGCCCGTGCCCGTTCGGTGGTTAAAGTTGTGCAGCAGGTACCGGCTCCATGAAAAAGCGTCCTCTTTCCCTGCTGATCACGCCCGTCCTGCTGCTGCTGGCGGCAGGGTATTATATTCATAACTATGTGACGTTTGTGCATACGCCGCCGGCGTTAACGGACAAGGAAGAACGTATGGTTGATACGCTGTTTGCCACCCCCAAAACCCAGTGTGTGGGGCGCTATGTGTTTGAGGTGCCGGGCTCCTTTGAAAATACCCTGAAAGACCGGGTTGAGATTAATGAGGTGCGGATCAGCAGTAAGCGGCTCTACCGCCCGGCGTTTGAGCAGCGTATCCAGCGACGGGAGCAGGAGCTGAACAACAGCAAAACCGTGGATGCTGTTGACCGGCCTTTTCTCAAGCAGGTTTACCGGGTGAGTGAGAATGCGGTGATATTTGACCGTAATAAAAATGAGAGTGCGGCAGGTTTTGGTCGCATTCTGGAAGGGCATCTCTACGTTGACGGGGTGGCGTTCATCCTCACGCAGGAGATCACTGATTTATCTGATCCAAAGTATCAAAAAGATAAGGAGGAATTTATCAATGCTGGCGTCAGCGGCAATTTTCTTAACACCAAACCCCAAAAACTGGCAGAGCTACAGGATGTAATGTCCCGGCTGAGTGGGCGAAAAAACGATGAAATCCCGACGCAGCCAGGGAGCTGTATTCCGGAAGGATTTATTCGCGACGGGAACGGGAAGGCAAAGGAAGATATTACCTTTATCTATCCGCACAGTTCGGTCTTTTCTTTTGTAGTCTGGAGCAATAACTTCCTGAAAGGAAACACAACGATGCTGGAGAGAAGTAATGAAATTCAGCCTTACCTGACGGGAATAAATGCGCGGACATTACGCAAAGGCAAAACACAGATAGCCGGGTTTGATACCAGCGAATGGCTTAACATCGCTCCGTCAGAAAAATCACCCGAGAATCTATCGGCACAGTTATTGTTTACTGCTGAAACCAATGAGAAAACGACGGATTTCATGCATCCCAATCTTGACCTGACGTTAAGTAACGAGACCATGCCCGCAGACAGCGATAGCGTACTGACCTACAGCGATGCTGAACTGGTGGATATATGGGATCGTATCACCCGTTCATTCCGTATCAGGGATAATGCGTTCTGAATAAAGTATCCAGGCACGGCACAGAAGGATTGGCTGGCTAATTTGAGTTAAGTTTGCTTCGGCGTATTACGGAGCAGACGTTTTTTCAATGAAGAATAACAGGAAGTTAACGCATGGAAGACAAGGGAAACAGTGCTTATCATCGTCCCGTCTGGGATGACAACGGGCAGTATCATTACGACATCATTCCCCAGCCTAAAGAAAATAATTATGTGGCGATTTGCCTCAAGCCGCCCGAAAAAGTGATCCCCGTTATTTTCATTCCGGGAGTGATGGGGTCAAACCTGAAAAGTGGGAATAAGAAAGTCTGGCAGTACAGTGCTGCATCACTTAAAAAATGGCCGCTTGCCAGCCCGGAGAAAAGAAAGTTTCTACTCGATCCAAAGACCACGACAGTTGATGACAGTGGGGACATTTTTAATGAGGGTGCGGATGGCAAAAAATATCCTTCCCGGCGCGCCCGCGGTTGGGGAAGCGCGTTTTACAAAAGTTACGGAGAGGCGCTCGACCGGCTACAGTATCTGCTCAGTGATGACGACATCCTGATAGATAATTACTTCCGGGAAACACAACTGCAGACGGCGCGACAGCGTTTTACCGGTACGAGAATCGGTGATGAACCGGCGGAACAGGTATTGACCGAAGACGAAACGGAGCATGGCCACCGGTTTTTATATCCACTGCACGTTTTTGGTTATAACTGGCTGCAGTCCAACGCTGACTCGGCGGCGTTGCTGGGAATGTATATCGACAGGGTGCTGGGGCAGTATCACGGCCGACTGGCGGTAAATAAGGTTATCCTGGTGACTCACTCTATGGGGGGACTGGTTGCCCGGCACTACTCAGAAAACATGGACGGACAGGAAAATATACTGGGGGTAGTGCACGGCGTGATGCCGGACCTGGGGTCGCCGGCGGCATACCGGCGTATGAAAATCGGTGAGCGTGGCATTATCGGGATGATTATCGGGGACAGAGCAGAAAAACTGATGCCGGTGCTGGCACAATCCCCCGGTCCGTTACAGTTGCTGCCGGGGAGGGCTTATGGACCGGGCTGGCTGAAAATAGAGGGCAGCGGTACCCGGCTGTCCCTGCCGGTGGCCGATCCGTATGAGGAAATTTACCTGAACAGAACGGCCTGGTGGCGGTTGTGTAAGCAGGATTTGCTGCTGGGGGATACTGACAGTGAATGGGCGGCTTTTGCTAAACGAGTGAAAGTAGATGTAAAAACATTTATCGAGAAACTGACCGGCAAATACCATCCCCAGACCTGGTTGTTTTACGGGGCCAGTGAACATAATCAGTCTGATGCGTTCCTGACATGGAAGGAACGCATCCCCCTGAGGGTGCAGGAGGCGCAGAGGGTCCGGGAGCGTGCCGGTGACCCCGTTGCGCTGTCCCCGTTACGAGCCTCGGAGCTTATCTCATCCGGAAGTCCTGGCGACGGCACGGTGCCGGTGACGGCAATCCGGACCTCATCTCCCTGTATTCAGGGTGTACTGGCCACCAACGTTGACCATGAAGGGGCCTATGCAGTTGACCCTGTGGACCGTGCCCGTTCGGTTTACTGTGACCTGTCGGACGCTCTGGTGTTCACGGTCCGTTCGGTGGTGAAAATTGTGCAGCAGGTACCGGCTCCATGAAAAAGCGTCCTCTTTCCCTGCTGATCACGCCCGTCCTGCTGCTGCTGGCGGCAGGGTATTATATTCATAACTATGTGACGTTTGTGCATACGCCGCCGGCGTTAACGGACAAGGAAGAACGTATGGTTGATACGCTGTTTGCCACCCCCAAAACCCAGTGTGTGGGGCGCTATGTGTTTGAGGTGCCGGGCTCCTTTGAAAATACCCTGAAAGACCGGGTTGAGATTAATGAGGTGCGGATCAGCAGTAAGCGGCTCTACCGCCCGGCGTTTGAACAGCGTATCCAGCGACGAGAGCAGGAGCTGAACAACAGCAAAACCGTGGATGCTGTTGACCGGCCTTTCCTTAAGCAGGTTTACCGGGTGAGTGAGAATGCGGTGATATTTGACCGTAATGAAAATGAGAGTGTTGCTGGATTTGGTCGCATTCTGGAAGGGCATCTGTATGTTGACGGGGTGGCATTCATCCTCACGCAGGAGATCACCGATTACTCTGACCCACGTTATGCAAAAGAACGAGCGTTTTATTTGCGGGATGAGGCCAAAAGACCCACCTGGATGGCGAATAACAAACCCCAAAAACTGGCAGAGCTACAGGATGTAATGTCCCGGCTGAGTGGGCGAAAAAACGATGAAATCCCGACGCAGCCAGGGAGCTGTATTCCGGAAGGATTTATTCGCGACGGGAACGGGAAGGCAAAGGAAGATATTACCTTTGTCTATCCGCACAGTTCGGTTTTTTCCCTGTCGGTTTCCACGAATACTTACCTTTGTGATCCAGCGAGTATGCTGGAGCGAAGTCATGAAATTCAGCCTTACCTGACGGGAATAAATGCGCGGACATTACGCAAAGGCAAAACACAGATAGCCGGATTTGAGGCCGATGAATGGCTTAATACCGCCCCGTCAGAAAAATCACCCGATAATCCATCAGGGCAGTTACTTTTTAATGTCATTGCTAATGAAAAAATAGTGGCTTTTCGCCATCCAATAATTGATCTGACATTGAGTAATTATGCCCTGCCTCCGCCGACCTACAGCGATGCTGAACTGGTGGATATATGGGATCGTATCACCCGTTCATTCCGTATCAGGGACAATGCGTTCTGAGTAAAACATCCTGAGCTCAACCAGAGACCTTCCTGAGATTAGTGGTTGGGCTCAGAAGGATGTTTATCGGGCATATATGCCTACAACAATCCCTTATCAATAAACGTCTGGCGGGTGGCGACGTTTAAATCATACTCGCCTAGCCTGTCGGGGCTGACCCACGCAATGTCCTGAAACTCCTCGTTAAACGTCACTTCACGATTCGCACTCACGCAATCGAACATCAGGTAAATCATGTAAATCTCTTCTTTGCTGCCATCGGCGTAGGTTTTGATACGGGTATCGTCGCGGAAATGCCATGGAGTGATTTTCTCGATACGCAGCTTTTCGCCCAGCTCTTCGCCTATTTCGCGCAGCAGCGCCTGCTCCATGGTTTCACCAGGCTCCATTCCCCCGCCGGAAAGCGCCCACTGGCCGGGAAATACACCGCGGTCATCGGCCATTTTGCACAGCAGATACTCACCGTTATTCTGAATAATCGGGCAGACAATCGTCCTTTGACGCATCAGTTCATCCTCATTGCGGGTTTCGTCGAGTGTACCAAATCGGCTGGCTGATGAACGCCGAAAAACCCTTATTCTGTTTTCAACTTCCAAAGCACCAAACGGTATATAAAACCGTTACTGCTTTCATCCTCGTTATAAATATTATGACAGTCGATAGTCATCACATTTATAAGGGTGCGCAATGGCCGTTAAATCACTGAAAAAAGGAACACTGGTGCTGGGAGCCTTGCTGCTGGCGGCTCAGGCGCAGGCAACCGAGTTGCTCAACAGTTCCTATGATGTTTCCCGCGAGCTGTTTGCTGCCCTGAATCCGCCGTTTGAACAACAGTGGGCGAAGGACAATGGCGGTGACAAGCTCAATATTAAGCAATCCCACGCGGGTTCTTCCAAACAGGCGTTGGCGATTTTGCAGGGTCTGAAGGCCGATGTCGTGACCTACAACCAGGTGACGGACGTGCAGATCCTGCATGACAAAGGCAAGCTGATCCCTGCGAACTGGCAGAGCCGTTTACCGAATAACAGTTCTCCGTTCTATTCGACCATGGCGTTCCTGGTGCGCAAGGGCAACCCGAAGAATATTCATAACTGGAACGACCTGGTGCGCCCGGACGTACAGCTGGTGTTCCCGAACCCGAAAACCTCTGGCAATGGGCGTTATACCTATCTGGCGGCCTGGGGTGCAGCGGCCAAAGCCGATGGAAACGATAACGCCAAAACCGAACAGTTCATGACTCAGTTCCTGAAAAATGTGCAGGTGTTCGATACCGGCGGCCGCGGGGCGACGACCACTTTCGTGGATCGTGGTTTAGGCGATGTGCTGATCACCTTCGAATCCGAAGTGAACAACATCCGTAAACAGTACGCAGACCAGGGCTTCGAAGTCGTGGTGCCGAAAACCAATATCCTGGCCGAATTCCCAGTGACCTGGGTCGACAAAAACGTGAAGGCCAACGGCACGGAAAAAGCGGCGAAGGCGTATCTGACCTGGCTGTACAGCCCGCAGGCGCAAACCATCATTACCGATTACTACTACCGCGTGAACAACCCGGCGGTGATGGAGAAGCTGAAAGACAAATTCCCGCAGACTGACCTGTTCCGCGTGGAAGACCAGTTCGGCTCATGGCCAAATGCAATGAAAACCCATTTCGCCAGCGGTGGCGAGCTGGATAAGCTGTTAGCGGCGGGGCATAAGTAATGTTTGCTGTTTCTTCCAGACGTGTGCTGCCGGGCTTCACCTTAAGCCTTGGCACCAGTCTGCTGTTTGTATGCCTGATTTTGCTGCTGCCACTCAGCGCGCTGGTGATGCAGCTGGCGCAAATGAGTTGGGCGCAATACTGGGACGTCATCACCAACCCTCAGGTGGTGGCGGCCTATAAAGTGACGCTGCTGTCGGCGTTTGTGGCCTCGATTTTCAACGGCGTGTTCGGCCTGCTGATGGCATGGATCCTCACACGCTACCGTTTTCCGGGCCGCACGCTGCTTGATGCGCTGATGGATTTACCGTTCGCGCTGCCGACGGCGGTGGCGGGTTTAACTCTCGCGTCGCTTTTTTCAGTCAACGGTTTCTACGGCGAATGGCTGGCGAAGTTTGATATCAAAGTGACCTATACCTGGCTCGGTATTGCCGTGGCGATGGCGTTCACCAGCATTCCGTTCGTAGTGCGCACCGTTCAGCCGGTGCTGGAAGATTTGGGGCCGGAATACGAAGAAGCGGCGGAAACGCTCGGTGCAACGCGTATTCAGAGCTTCTGTAAAGTGGTGCTGCCGGAGCTGTCTCCGGCGTTGCTGGCGGGCGTGGCGCTGTCATTTACCCGCAGCCTGGGCGAGTTTGGCGCGGTGATTTTCATCGCCGGGAACATCGCCTGGAAAACGGAAGTGACGTCGCTGATGATTTTTGTGCGCTTGCAGGAGTTTGATTATCCGGCGGCGAGCGCGATTGCGTCCGTTATTCTCGGCGCGTCGCTGCTACTGCTGTTCTCCATCAACACCTTGCAGAGTCGCTTTGGTCGACGTGTGGTAGGTCACTAATGGCGGAAGTTACGCAATTGAAACGCTATGACGCACCCCGCATCAACTGGGGAAAATGGTTTCTGATCGGAACCGGCATGCTGGTGTCAGCCTTCATTCTGCTGGTGCCGATGATTTATATCTTCGTTGAGGCGTTCAGCAAAGGGTTGATGCCCGTGCTGCACAACCTGGCGGACCCGGACATGCTGCACGCCATCTGGCTGACGGTGATGATTGCGCTGATAACCGTGCCGGTAAACCTGGTGTTCGGCACGCTGTTGGCCTGGCTGGTGACACGCTTTAACTTCCCGGGCCGCCAGTTGCTACTGACTCTGCTGGATATTCCCTTTGCGGTATCGCCGGTGGTTGCAGGCCTGGTGTATCTGCTGTTCTACGGCTCGAACGGTCCGCTTGGCGGCTGGCTCGATGAACATAATTTACAGGTGATGTTTGCCTGGCCGGGCATGGTGCTGGCGACGATTTTCGTGACCTGTCCTTTCGTGGTGCGCGAGCTGGTGCCGGTGATGCTGAGTCAGGGCAGCCACGAAGACGAGGCGGCGATTCTGCTCGGCGCGTCAGGCTGGCAGATGTTCCGCCGCGTTACGCTGCCGAACATCCGTTGGGCGCTGCTGTACGGCGTGGTGCTGACCAACGCCCGCGCGATTGGCGAGTTCGGTGCGGTGTCGGTGGTGTCCGGTTCTATCCGCGGTGAAACGCTGTCGCTGCCGCTGCAAATTGAATTACTCCAGCAGGATTACAACACCGTCGGTTCGTTCACCGCCGCAGCCCTGCTGACGTTAATGGCTATCTTGACCCTGTTTTTGAAGAGTGTGGTGCAGTGGCGCCTGGAGAATCAGGAAAAACGCGCGCATCAGGAGACGCATCATGAGCATTGAAATTGCCAGCATTAAGAAATCGTTTGGACGCACTCAGGTGCTGAATGATATCTCCCTGGATATTCCGTCCGGGCAGATGGTGGCGCTGTTGGGGCCGTCCGGCTCGGGTAAAACGACGCTGCTGCGTATTATCGCCGGGCTCGAACACCAGACCAGCGGGCAGATCCGCTTCCAGGGTACTGATGTGAGCCGTCTTCATGCCCGTGACCGTAAAGTCGGTTTTGTGTTTCAGCACTATGCGCTGTTCCGCCACATGACTGTGTTCGACAACATCGCGTTTGGCCTGACGGTGCTTCCGCGTCGTGAGCGTCCGAATGCGGCGCAAATCAAAGCCAAAGTCACCAAGCTGCTGGAAATGGTTCAGCTGGCGCATCTGGCCGACCGTTTCCCGGCACAGCTCTCCGGCGGGCAAAAGCAGCGCGTGGCACTGGCCCGTGCGCTGGCGGTGGAACCACAAATTTTGCTGCTCGACGAACCGTTTGGTGCGCTGGACGCGCAGGTGCGTAAAGAGCTGCGTCGTTGGCTGCGTCAACTCCATGAAGAGCTGAAATTCACCAGCGTGTTCGTGACCCACGATCAGGAAGAAGCGATGGAAGTCGCGGATCGGGTGGTGGTGATGAGCCAGGGCAACATCGAGCAAGTTGATGCGCCGGAACAGGTGTGGCGCGAGCCTGCGACCCGTTTCGTACTCGAATTTATGGGCGAAGTGAATCGCCTGAAAGGCACTATCCGCGGCGGCCAGTTCCATGTCGGCGCGCACCGTTGGCCGCTCGGCTATACGCCTGCGCATCAGGGGCCGGTCGATTTGTTCCTGCGCCCGTGGGAAGTCGACGTCAGTCGTCGCACCAGCCTCGATTCACCGTTGCCGGTACAGGTGCTGGAAGCGAGCCCGAAAGGGCACTACACCCAACTGGTGGTGCAGCCTCTCGGTTGGTATGACGAACCGCTGACCGTGGTGATGCGCGACGAAGTCCCGCAGCGCGGCGACCGTTTGTTTGTTGGGCTACAGCATGCGCGTCTTTATAACGGCAGCGAACGCATTGAAGGGATTGATGAGGTCTCATCACTGGCGCTGGCCGAAACGGCCTGACGGTTCGTACCTGCTTCAGAGAAAAGGCTCATGGAAACATGGGCCTTTTTTTATTTCGTCTGACCAATCAGCAGTAATAGCGAAAAATGGTGTAACCGTCACAGAGAGTTACGCCTGAATGCCATTTGCACATAATGACTTGTCACTACTCTTGCTGTTTAATGTTGATATGCCGTGACAAATATCAGTCTTACAAAGTGTAAGGATATTAACGTAAAACGTGAGGTCATTATGGTGGATATTAAACAGTGTGAAGATTTCTTCCCCTCTGAAGACCATGCGTTTTGCGTGTTTATATTAAGCAATCAGGCGATGGCCGATCTACATGGACATGAATTTGATGAACTGGTGATTGTTCGCAGCGGCAGCGGGTTTCATATCGTTAACGATCATGCGGAAATGATCCGCCCGGGTGATTTCTTTTTCGTGACGGCCAATGACGTACACTATTATGAAGCGACCAGCGAACTGTCGCTGATTAATATTCTCATACATCGGCAGCGGCCGTTTCAATATATTAAAAACATTGATGCGCTGATTGAGTCGATCAGCGAAAAGACCCGTCCGTTTGATGATCGTTACCAGCCGCTCACGGAGCGGACGTTAAACAGTATCATTACCCTGGCAGAAGGGATCAGCCGTCGACGCGATGATGCCTTTGACCCGCTTTATTTTTCCGGTACCGAGTCGGCGTTCTTGCAAATCCTGACGTTGCTGTGCACGGAGCAAACAGTCAGCAAAAGTGCCGTCGTCGACGAGCGCCGTAAGATTTATCTGCTCGACCATATTCGCCAGCACTACGCGCAGGAGATTAACTGGAAAGGCGTTTGTGAGGAAGGAGGCATCGCGCTACGCACGCTGTATCGTTTCTTCCGCGAAATGACGGGTAACACGCCAGAGAAATTTCAGCAGCTGTATCGTTTATTGAAAGCGCAGGAATTATTACGCACAACGGATATACCGGTCAGCCGCATCGCGCTGCTGTGTGGGTTTCTTAATCCTCCGCGTTTGACCGAAGCCTATCGCCGCTATTTTCAACATACGCCCTCGCAGGAGCGACAATTAAGTACCTCAATTAAACAGAAACCGTAATTATTTTTATCCGGTTTGTCGGGCATATTTTCCTGAATAAAGCGGCAGCATTAACAACTGCTGTCAGGAGTCGTATTGCCCGGATTTGGCCGTTACGCATTGCGTTAATTTAACAGGATTGGATTTATTACTCTTACAACCTCGCTGGAGTATTTATTATGCTCAATATTAAACAGCCCAACCCATGGTACGTTGGCGTTGTTTCCGGCATGGCTTCTTATATTGATTCCGCGGCGATTGTGTCTAATGGCACGGCGCTGGTGATTTATCAAAAGGCCATCGGAACAACCTCAACTGAAATTGGTATTCTTTCGGGCGTATTAACCTTATGTATCGCGCTGGGTGCTTTTACTGGCGGTCGTCTGGGCGATTGTTACGGCAGGCGCAACGTTTTTATTATCACAATGATGATGGTCTTTATTGGCACGCTGCTGCTGGCGTTCTCCGGTGGTTTTTACTTATTGCTGCTCGGGACCGTGCTGGTCGGGCTGGCTACCGGGGCCGACCTGCCCGTTTCGTTGGCGACCATTTCGGAAGCGGCGAGTGATAAAAATCGCGGCAAAATTATCGGCCTGTCTAATTTGCTGTGGTTTGCCGGTATTTGTACCACCATGGCGATTTCGGCGCTGGTCGGTGGCTGGGGCAGAAGCGGTGCACAGATTTTATATCTGCATGTCGGCACTGTGGCGTTCATTTTGCTGGTGCTACGCTGGTCGCTGCCGGAATCCCCGATGTGGCTGACGGCGCATAAGGAACGGAAGGCTGGGCGATCCACGGTCCGGGCGCAAAAAACGTCGATCGGTGATTTGCTGCGTGGGAAATACCTCTGGCCCTTTATCGCGCTGTGTCTGTTTTACATGTTTACCAATCTGGCAGCCAATACCGGCGGGCAGTTTGGCGCGTACGTCGCGGTGAACGTGGTCGGCATCACGGTCGAAAAGAATGCACTCTGGAACCTGATAGCGATGCCGGTGGGCGTCCTGTCCGGCCTCTTGTTTATGAAAATGGTTGATACCCAAAAACGCATGCTGGTGTACATCATCGGGGCCTTTTTCTTTGCCGGCGGCTTCTTTATGCCAGTGATCCTGCACTTTTCCCCTGTCTCCTGGCTGTGCTGCCTGCTGTTTACCGCCATCGGCAGCGGGATGGCGTTTGAAGGGATCATGAAAGTCTGGTCGCAGGAATCTTTCCCTACCATGCTGCGCGCCACCGCCCAAGGTGCGATTGTCGGTGTGGCTCGCCTGACCTGCGGCATCCTCGCCTTTGTCACACCGGTGCTGCTCGATGCCGGACCGATTGTGCTCTACACCCTGCTTTCGGGTCTGGTGGCCTCAGGCATGTTTATCGGCTGGTTGTGCTTTCATGGCAAGCAGCGCAACGAATTTTCCAGTGAGGCCGAAATTATCGCCTCGGCGACACATCGCCCGCTGCCCGCTGCGGCTCAGACCACTACCCCGAATTAACCTCATTTACGCAAGGAGTCTTTGATTATGCTTTCAGTCAGTCAAATTACGCTCGACGGTGAAGTCTCGTTAAGTGGTGTCGATCGGTTGCCCATTATCGGCTGGAAAATTGACAGCGACAGGCGCGATGTTGTGCAGCACTCCTGGCATTTACAGTGCAGTCTGACCGCCGATTTCTCATCGCTGATTTTTGACAGCGGGGAGGTGACCAGCGCGCAGTCAAATAACATTGAGCTTGGCGACGCGGCATTATTGTCGTCAACCCGCTATCACCTGCGGGTGCGCATTACTGACAACCGCGGGGAACGCAGCGAATGGAGCCCGTTGGCGGTGTTCGTCACCGGCATGCTCGGTGCGCCGTGGCAGGCGGAGTTTATTTCGGCGGAAACACCGGCGGATAGCCCGAAGTCACACGCCACGCTGCTGCGCAAAACTTTCGGATTAAAGCAGCATAAGGCGATTGCCGCTGCCTGGGTGCACGCCACGGCACTGGGAATTTATCAGCTGTTCCTGAACGGTGAGCGCGTCGGCAACGATGAGCTGACGCCAGGCTGGACCAGCTACCGGCATCATTTGCTGTATCAAACCTATGACGTGACTGCCCTGTTGAATCAGGGTGAGAACGTTATCGGTGCAGAGCTGGGCGCGGGTTGGTTTAAAGGTGATATGGGCTTTAGCCGCCACCGTAACTATTACGGCGAACAAACCGCGCTGCTGTGCCAGCTGGTGATTCAGTATGACGACGGCTCGCGGCAGGTTGTTGGGACCGACCGATCATGGCGAGGCAGTGATTCCGCGCGTGATTTTGCTGAGATTTATGACGGCGAACGGTTTGATGCGCGTAAGGTTCAGGCAGGCTGGAGTCAGACTGATTTTAACGATGCGTCATGGCGGGCGGTCAGCGTCGTCAATTGGGATAAAAACACCCTGGTAGCCCAGGGCGCGGGGACCGTTCGCCAGATGGAACGGCTGGCGGCGAAGGCGCTGATTATTACGCCGCAGGGCGATAAGGTTCTCGATTTCGGCCAGAACATGAGCGGCTGGGTCGAGTTTCGCGTGCGCGGCAATGTGGGGGATAAAGTGGTGCTACGCCACTTTGAAACCCTGGACGCCAACGGCAACGTGTACCTCGATAACCTGCGCACCGCCAGGCAGACCACGGAATATGTTCTGACAGGCGAGGGCGAGGAAACCTGGCATCCGCGGTTTAGCTGGCAGGGGTTCCGCTATGTGAAGGTGGAGGAATTTCCAGGCGGGCTGGATCTGAACCAGTTCACCGCCATTGTTATCCATTCTGATATGGCGGCCACCGGGCATTTTGCCTGCTCAAATCCTGATCTCAATCAGCTGCACCACAACATCCTGTGGGGACTGAAAAGTAACTTTGTCGATGTGCCGACCGACTGCCCGCAGCGTGATGAACGCCTGGGCTGGACCGGCGATGCGCAGATATTTTGCCGGACGGCGAGCTATCTGATGCAAACCCAGACCTTCTTTGCCAAATGGCTGGTTGACCTGAAGGCCGACCAAACTCCGGAAGGCGGCGTGCCGCACGTTATTCCCGACATCCTGACCGGACACTGTGACCAGGATAAGTTTCTGGCGGAAGGGGGAACGCATTCGGCAACCGGCTGGGCCGACGCGGCGGTGGTCAATCCGTGGACCATGTACCTGATGTATGGCGACACGCGGGTGCTGGAAAATCAGTATGCCAGCATGAAAGGTTGGGTCGATTTTATGCAGGCGCACGCAGACAACGATATCTGGCGCTATAAGCTGCAGTTTGGCGACTGGGTGGCACTGGATGCGCAAGAAGGCAGCTATTTTGGCGCGACGCCGGAGGACCTGATTTGCACCGCCTGGTACGCACATTCCACGCAACTGTTGGCGAAAACGGCAAAGGTGCTGGAACGCACGGACGATCACCTTTATTACGATGCGTTGCATGCACGGATTGTTGAACGTTTTCACCAGCGATTCTTTACCGCCGACGGGGATATGACCGCCCGGACCCAGACGGCGCATATTCTCGCGCTGTGTTTCAACCTGGTGCCGGACGTTTGGCGCGAGCGCACGGCGAATCGGCTGGTGGAACTGTTGCACGAGCATGGCGGGCATCTGGTGACCGGCTTCCTTGGCACGCCGTATTTCTGCCACGCGCTAAGTCAGAATCAACATCCAAAAGAAGCCTGGGCGCTGCTGTTGAAAGACGATTTCCCGTCATGGCTGTATCAGGTAAAAGCCGGGGCCACCACTATTTGGGAGCACTGGGACGGTATTAAACCCGATGGTTCGATGTGGAGCCCGGACATGAACTCGTTTAACCACTATGCCTACGGCGCGGTGGGGGAATGGCTGTATCGCACCGTGGCGGGCATTGAAGCGGATGAAACGGCACCGGGATTCAAGCATGTGGTGATTTCACCCCTGCCCGGTGGCGGCCTGAGCTGGATGGACGCCCGCTATCAGTCGATTTATGGCGACATCGCAGTGAACTGGCAGGCGCAAAAGGGGCGTGTGGTGCTGACGTTCCGTGTTCCGGCGAATACCACGGCGACCGTTAAGCTGCCTGCGGTCAGGGAGATTATCACCAGCGGCTCGTTGAATTTTGCTCATGTTAACGGTGAATGGGCGGCGTACTGCGGATCGGGAGAATATCGGGTGGAGTATTTGCCTGATGAATCGGTAGACCTGACTTACACAGACTGATAGCTTAACGTTATCACACAGAGCAAGCGGCCCGCGTGGCCGCTTTTTCTTTGCAAGTCTGGACCGGAACGTGAATACATTAGAACAAACCATCGGCAACACACCATTAGTCAAACTCCAGCGCCTCACGCCGGACAACGGCAGCGAAATCTGGGTCAAACTGGAAGGCAACAATCCGGCGGGGTCGGTGAAAGACCGTGCCGCGCTGTCGATGATTGTGCAGGCGGAAAAACGCGGTGAAATCAAACCGGGCGACGTGCTGATTGAAGCCACCAGTGGCAACACCGGCATTGCGCTGGCGATGATCGCCGCGCTGAAAGGGTATCGCATGAAGCTGCTGATGCCCGACAACATGAGCCAGGAGCGGCGGGCGGCGATGCGCGCCTACGGGGCTGAGCTGATTCTGGTCAGCAAAGAGCAGGGCATGGAGGGCGCACGTGATTTAGCGCTGGAAATGGCTACCCGCGGCGAGGGTAAATTGCTCGACCAGTTTAATAATCCGGATAACCCCTTCGCGCATTACACAACCACCGGACCGGAAATTTGGCAGCAAACTGAGCAGCGAATGACGCATTTCGTGTCCAGCATGGGCACCACCGGCACCATTACCGGCGTGTCGCGTTTTCTGCGCGAGCAAGATAAAAGCGTGACCATTGTCGGTCTGCAGCCGGAAGAGGGCAGCAGCATTCCAGGCATCCGCCGCTGGCCTGCAGAGTACATGCCGGGCATTTTTAATGCCTCTCTGGTGGATGAGGTCATGGATATTCATCAGCGTGATGCGGAAAATACCATGCGTGAACTGGCGGTGCGGGAAGGTATTTTCTGCGGCGTGAGTTCCGGTGGCGCGGTTGCCGGTGCGCTGCGGGTGGCGAAGGCCAATCCGGGCGCGGTGGTAGTGGCGATTATCTGCGATCGCGGCGATCGGTATTTATCGACCGGCGTGTTTGGTGAAGAGAGTTACAGTCAGGGGGCGGGGATTTAACGGTCATGGACATGATTCTATTCCGGGATAAAACCCGGGCGCAGCAGGCCGATATTGTGGCCGTGCAGTCTCAGGTCGTGTACGGCAGCGTGGGTAACAGCGTGGCGGTACCGAATATTAAACAGCATCATCTGAACGTGTTAGCGGTACCAACGGTGCTGTTCAGCAATACGCCGCATTACGATACGTTTTACGGGGGTGTGATCCCTGATGAGTGGTTCAGCGGTTATTTGCGTGCGCTCGAAGAGCGGGATGCGCTGCGTGAACTAAAAGCGGTGACCACAGGTTATATGGGCAGTGCCAGCCAGATTGCGATTCTGGCCCAGTGGTTGAAAGCGATGCGCGAAAAGCATCCGCAGATGATGATTCTGGTGGACCCGGTGATCGGCGATACCGACAGCGGCGTGTACGTGAAGCCAGAAATCCCAGCGGCGTATTGCGAGCATTTACTGCCGCTGGCGCAGGGCATTACGCCTAACGTGTTCGAGTTGGGCGTACTGAGTGGCAAACCGTGTGAGACGCTGGACGAGGCGATTTCCGCAGCGAAAAGCCTGCTGTCAGAGACGCTGAAATGGGTGGCGATTACCAGCGCGCCGGTTGAGGACGCTAACGACATTCACGTGGTGCTGGTGACGGCAGACAGCGTGGATATCAGCAGCTGGCCCCGTGTGGCGACCGATTTGAAAGGCACGGGCGATTTGTTCTGCTCGGAGTTAATCAGCGCGGTAGTGCAGGGGAAAACGTTGCAGGACGCCGTGCGTTTAGCGGGCAGTCGTGTGGTTGAGGTGATGGCGTACACCCTCGAGAAAGGGTATGACGAGCTGATTCTGCCACCGCGATAATCCTGAATGACAGAAACAAAAATGGCGCCCGAAGGCGCCATTTTTCTATCCATGCGGCATCAATTATTTTTTGATGCGGATAACCGGAGTTTCACCCACGGTCACGCTACCGGACAGTTTGATAAGCTCTTTGATCTCGTCCATGTTGGAGATAACAACCGGAGTCAGGGTAGACTTGGCTTTCTCTTCCAGCAGTGCCAGATCGAACTCGATAACCGGATCGCCAACTTTGACACGCTGGCCTTCTTCCGCGATACGTTTGAAACCTTCGCCTTTCAGTTCAACGGTATCGATACCGAAGTGAACGAACAGCTCAATGCCACTGTCGGACTCGATAGAAAACGCGTGGTTGGTTTCAAAGATTTTACCGATAGTACCATCAACCGGCGCAACCATTTTGTTGCCGGTCGGTTTGATAGCAATGCCATCGCCCACGATTTTCTCAGCAAAAACAACATCCGGCACGTCTTCGATGTTGACGATCTCGCCAGAGAGCGGGGCAACAATCTCAATAGTTCCGGTGTCTTTTTTATCATCAGAAACCAGAGATTTCAGTTTATCGAACAAACCCATGATCTTCTCCTAAGCAGTAATTTGGGCCGCATCTCGTGGATTAGCAGATTGTTTTTTCTTCAATGAACTTGTTAACCAGCGTCATTAACTCGTCCGTTGTCGGTTGAGCAAGAGCCTGCTCTGCTAAAACCTTCGCATCTTCGAAGTTCGTGTTACGGATAATCTTCTTAATGCGCGGGATGGAAATGGCGCTCATAGAGAATTCGTCCAGACCCATACCCAGCAACAGAAGTGTAGCACGTTCATCGCCTGCAAGCTCACCACACATGCCAGTCCACTTGCCTTCAGCATGAGAAGCATCAATAACTTGCTTAATAAGCGTCAGTACAGAAGGAGACATTGGCTGGTAGAGATGCGAAATCATATCATTACCACGGTCAACCGCCAGGGTGTACTGTGTTAAATCATTGGTTCCGATACTAAAGAAGTCAACTTCTTTGGCCAGATGACGGGCAATGGTCGCCGCCGCAGGTGTTTCCACCATCACGCCAACTTCGATTGTTTCGTCAAATGCCTTACCTTCGTCACGCAGTTCCTGTTTGAAGATTTCGATCTCTTTGTTCAGTGCACGCACTTCTTCAACAGAGATGATCATCGGGAACATGATGCGCAGTTTACCGAAAGCGGAAGCACGCAGGATGGCACGAAGCTGATCACGCAGGATCTCTTTACGATCCATAGCGATACGGATTGCACGCCAGCCCAGGAACGGGTTCTCTTCTTTCGGGAAGTTCATGTACGGCAGCTCTTTGTCGCCACCGATGTCCATGGTACGGACGATGACCGCCTGAGAGCCACAGGCTTCAGCAACGGCTTTGTACGCAGCGAACTGTTCTTCTTCAGTTGGCAGCGAGTCACGGTCCATGAACAGGAATTCTGTACGGTACAGGCCGACACCTTCAGCGCCATTGCGCTCTGCACCGTCGACATCACGAACGGTACCGATGTTGGCACAGACTTCAACCTGGTGGCCATCGAGAGTGATTGCTGGCAGGTCTTTCAGTTTAGCCAGTTCTGCTTTCTCTTCAGCAACCTGAGTCTGAATCTTACGCAGCGCTTCGATCTCGTCGTTAGTCGGGTTAACGTAAACTTTGTTGTTAACCGCATCGAGGATCAGATAGTCGCCGGTTTTGACGTCAGTGGTGACGCTGCCGGTGCCCACGATCGCTGGCAGTTCAAGGGAACGCGCCATGATAGAGGTGTGGGAGGTACGGCCACCGATATCGGTGATGAAACCCAGCACCTTGTTCAGGTTCAGCTGTGCGGTTTCAGAAGGCGTCAGATCTTTCGCGACCAGGATAACTTCGTCCTGAATAGCGCTCAAATCGATGATTGCCAGACCGAGGATGTTGCGCATCAGGCGCTTACCGATGTCACGTACGTCAGCCGCACGTTCTTTCAGGTATTCATCATCGAGCTCTTCAAGAGCAGTCGCCTGACCTTCGATAATCTCATGCGCTGCTGCATCAGCAGTCATGTGCTTATCTTTAATCAGGGCTATGATTTCCTGCTCCAGCTCCTCATCTTCCAGCAACATAATGTGGCCTTCGAAGATGGCTTCTTTTTCTTCGCCGAACGTTTCGCCAGCCTTCGTTTTAATCGCTTCCAGCTGCGCGGACGCCTTAGCGCGACCACTCAGAAAGCGTTCAACTTCCTGGTCGACGCTATCGGCAGAAATTTTCTTCCGGTCGATGACAATTTCATCTTCTTTCAACAACAATGCTTTGCCGAAAGCGATACCCGGGGATGCTAAAATGCCTGAAATCATAACCCTACCTTACTTGTGACTGATTTTAAAAAGAACTCTTGAACTTACTCGAGTTCAGCCATCAGCTTAACTAAATGCTCAACTGCTTTCTGCTCGTCTTCGCCTTCTGCAGAGAGGGTCACAACGGTGCCCTGGGTCAGACCCAAAGTCTGCAGTTTGAACAGGCTCTTAGCGCTAGCGCTTTTGCCGTTGGAGGTCACGGTGATCTCAGAAGCGAAGCCTTTAGCTTCTTTAACAAACTGAGCGGCAGGGCGAGTGTGCAGACCGTTCGGAGCGGTAATGGTAACTTCTTGCTGGAACATTATATTTCCCCAACTTATAGGTTTAGTGTTGTGGAACTAAAGTCTAGCCTGGCGGCTACACTTTAGCCTGTATAGATTAGCGCCGGCGGATACGAAAGCGAGACAGAAGGTCTGACGCGATCCTGGCAGGCACTTCTGGCCGGTGACGTTTAGCTCGTCATTAAACATTATGCCGCGAAAGCAAGATTTGAACCAAATCATAAAATCGATTCAGCAAGCGGAAATCCTGAATTGAATAATTTCGCGCATCAAAATAAATGTGATGGTTAAATACCAGACCCGACGGGGGGAAGCAATGCCGGGCGGACCAAAAGTTTGACCTGCACCACAAAAAAGCACCCTATCGGGTGCTTTTTTCGTCATATTTTTACATTTGGCATTACTGTTGCAATTCTTTTTCCGTGAAGAGATCTGCAAACAATGCGGTACTTAAATAGCGCTCACCAGAGGATGGAAGGATAACCACAATATTCTTATTGGTAAAGGTTTCATCTTCCTGCAGTTTCAGCGCTGCAGCGACTGCTGCGCCTGAAGAGATGCCTGCCAGAATGCCTTCTTCTTCCATCAGACGACGTGCGGTAGAGATGGCTTCTTCGTTGGTGATAGTGACGACACGGTCGATAAGTTTCAGGTCAAGGTTGCCCGGAATGAAGCCCGCGCCGATACCCTGAATTTTGTGCGGGCCGGGTTTGATCTCTTCGCCCGCCAGCGCCTGAGTGATAACCGGTGAATCGGTCGGTTCAACCGCGACGCTAATCAAGTCGGTTTTGCCTTTGGTGCCCTTGATGTAGCGTGTTACGCCCGTCAAGGTGCCGCCAGTGCCCACGCCCGCGATAAAGACATCGACCTGACCGTCGGTGTCTTCCCAGATTTCTGGGCCGGTCGTTTTCTCGTGGATTTCCGGGTTGGCCGGGTTGCTGAACTGCTGCAGCAACAGGAATTTTTCAGGGTTGTCCGCCACAATTTCTTCGGCTTTCTGAATGGCACCTTTCATGCCTTTCGCGCCTTCGGTCAGAACCAGATTCGCGCCCAGCGCTTTCAGCAGCTTGCGGCGTTCTACACTCATGGTTTCTGGCATGGTCAGCGTCAGCTTGTAGCCACGCGCTGCGGCAACGTAAGCGAGCGCTATCCCGGTATTACCGCTGGTCGGTTCAACAAGTTCGATACCCGGCTTCAGTACGCCGCGTTTTTCGGCATCCCAAATCATATTGGCCCCGATTCGGCATTTGACGCTGAAGCTTGGGTTGCGTGACTCCACCTTCGCGAGGATGCGTCCATTACCGATTCGGTTCAGTCGAACCAGCGGCGTATGACCGATTGTCAGCGAGTTATCTTCAAAAATCTTACTCATAGCCCGTCCTTAACTGTATGAAATTTGGGAACGACACCAGCATACGCGGATGGTCATGATGCGGAAGGAAAGTTTTCGTATATCGATATGCTGATGTGAAATAAAGGTTATCAGTATGGAATAAGGGACGGCATAAGCCACCCCTTATTTACTTTTATATACAGATCACAATCACTTCCAGACGGCGTGCTTGTCGCGGTAGCAATCCACCCACATCGCGGTGGCCCCGCAAATGGCGACGGGCAGAATGACCAGGTTCAGCACCGGGATCATCGTGAACAGGCTGGTCAGCGCACCAAATTGCATATTGGTGACTTTGCGGGCGCGCAATGCTTCACGCATCGTTTTGAACGGCACTTTGTGGTTATCGAATGGATAATCGCAGTACTGAATCGCCATCATCCAGGCGCTGAACAGGAACCACAGCACCGGCGCGACGGTCTGGCCGATACCGGGAATGAAGTACAACGCCAGCAGAATTAACGCCCGCGGTAAATACCACGCCAGTTTTTGCCATTCCCGCTTCATGATGCGCGGCACGTCTTTCATCACGCCCAGCACGCCGGTATCGGGCGGGGTAGCGCCCGTCAGCCGCGCTTCGAGCTGCTCAGCCAGCAGGCCGCTGAACGGGGCGGCAATCCAGTTGGCGATGGTGGAGAAGAAGTAGCCAAAAACAAGCAGAACTGAAAGCACCACAATCGGCCACAGCAAATAGCTCAGCCACTGCAGCCAGTCAGGTACATGGCCCATCAATGCCGGGATCCAGTTTCCGAGTTCGCTAAACAGCCACCAAAACGCGCCGCCCATCAGCACGATGTTCACCAGCAAAGGCAAAATCACGAATCGGCGAATGCCTGGCAGGGTGATCAATTTCCAGCCCTGTGAAAAGTAGTAAACCCCACTACGGGGTGCAGAGGTTGAAACCATGGTCAGGTCATACTCCTTTTAGAAAAGTCCTGGTCATTGCGCGTCTATATTATCGGCTTGTCAGACGATATCCAGTTCGGAAATGGTCGAAAAAACAGCAAAAAGCACGATTTGGTTCATCTTTATGCTCCGAATTCCTGGTACACACTTGCACTTGACGTAATGGGCAAATACTCTTAGTGAGTAAATGTTTGCCGTGGTGGCAAGGTGTTAGAACAACAGAGAATATAATGATGCAGGATTTGCGTCTGATATTAATCATTGTTGGCGCGATCGCCATAATTGCATTGCTGGTTCACGGTTTCTGGACCAGTCGCAAAGAACGTTCTTCGATGTTCCGCGATCGCCCAATGAAACGCATGAAATCGCGTAACGACGACGAGTCGGATGACGACGGCTTCGATGACGAGGTTGAAGGCGTAGGTGAAGTTCGTGTTCACCGGGTGAACCCTGCCCAAAACGTACACGCCGGTGAGCAAGACGCTAACCGCCAGGCGCCGCAGCAGCATCAGTACCAGCCGCCTTACGAGCGTCAGGTACCGCCGCAGCCCGTTCGCCAGGAAGAGCCGGTACGTCAGCCACCTCAGCCGCAGCAACAGCCTGTGCGTCAACAGCCGTCGGTTCATCAGGCCCCGGAACAGCATCAGACTGTTCAGCAGCCTGTTGCCCCGCAGCAACCTGTTCCACAGCCGCCTGTTTCACAACAGACGAGTGTGCCTCAGTATCAGCAGCCGGTGCAGCCGCATGCTCCACAGCAGCCTGTCGCGCAGCCGCATGCCCATCAGCCTGCGTCAGTAGAGCAGCCCATTGCTCAGCCTCAGCCTGTTGCAGAACCGCAGCCAGAGCCGCAGCCGGTGAAACAGGAGCGCAAAGAGACGGTCGTCGTCCTGAGCGTTGCTGCCCATCAGGGTTCGCATATTAATGGCGAACTGCTGCGTAACAGCGTTGAGCAGACCGGTTTCGTCTTCGGCGACATGAATATTTATCATCGCCATCTGAATCCTGGCGGCGGTGGCCCGGCGCTGTTCAGCCTTGCGAACATGGTGAAGCCGGGGACGTTTGACCCGGAAAACATGACCGATATGCAAACGCCTGGCGTGACCATCTTCATGCAGGTGCCGTCTTACGGTGACGAGCTGCAAAACTTCAAGCTGATGCTGCAATCTGCGCAGTACATCGCGGATGAAGTCGGTGGTGTGGTGCTGGACGATCAGCGCCGGATGATCACCCCGCAGAAGGTGCGTGAGTATCAGGATCGTATCCGCGAAGTGAAAGACGCCAACGCATAAACGTCCGGCGTATCACACCCCTTCCTGAACCCCCGCCTGTCGGGGGTTTTTTATCATTGATGGTGGGATATGGAACCAATCGAACAACAACTGACAGAACTGCGAACCACGCTTCGCCATCACGAATACCTCTATCACGTCATGGACACGCCGGAAGTGCCTGACGCCGAATACGACCGCCTGATGCGCGAACTGCGCGAGCTGGAACAGCAACACCCCGAGCTGATTACCCCGGATTCGCCAACGCAGCGCGTAGGCGCCGCGCCGCTGACCTCGTTCAGCCAGATCCGCCATGAAGTGCCGATGCTTTCGCTGGATAACGTCTTCGACGAAGAGAGTTTTGTCGCCTTTAACAAGCGTGTGCAGGACCGACTGAAAAGCACCGATGCGCTGACCTACTGCTGTGAACTGAAGCTCGATGGCCTGGCCGTCAGTATCTTGTATGAAAACGGCGTGCTGATTCAGGCGGCAACGCGCGGGGACGGTACCACTGGCGAAGATATTACGGCCAACGTACGTACCATCCGCGCCATTCCGCTGAAGCTGCGCGGCGACAATATTCCGGCGCGTCTGGAAGTGCGTGGCGAAGTATTCCTGCCGCAGGCGGGCTTTGAGAAAATCAACGAAGATGCGCGTCGTACCGGCGGTAAACTGTTTGCTAACCCGCGTAATGCGGCGGCAGGTTCCCTGCGCCAGCTTGACCCACGCGTCACCGCGAAGCGACCGCTTACTTTCTTCTGCTACGGCGTGGGCGTGCTGGAAGGCGGCGACCTGCCGGGCAGCCATCTTGGCCGCTTGCAGCAGTTTAAAGCCTGGGGCCTGCCGGTCAGCAACCGCGTTAAGCTGTGCAGCTCTCCGGAGGAAGTACTCGCTTACTACCACAAGGTTGAAGAAGACCGCCCAACGCTCGGGTTCGATATCGACGGCGTGGTTATCAAGGTTGATTCACTGGAGCTTCAGGAACAGCTTGGCTTTGTGGCGCGTGCGCCGCGCTGGGCGGTGGCGTTTAAATTTCCCGCACAGGAGCAAATGACCTTCGTACGCGATGTGGAATTTCAGGTCGGGCGCACCGGGGCTATCACCCCCGTGGCGCGTCTGGAGCCGGTGCAGGTTGCGGGCGTGCTGGTGAGTAACGCCACCCTGCATAACGCCGACGAAATTGAGCGTCTGGGTCTGCGTATTGGCGACAAGGTGGTTATCCGTCGCGCCGGGGATGTTATCCCGCAGGTGGTAAATGTGGTGCTGTCAGAGCGCCCGGAAGAAACGCGTGCAGTTGAGTTTCCAGCACATTGCCCGGTCTGCGGGTCTGACGTCGAGCGTGTGGAAGGTGAAGTCGTTACTCGCTGCACCGGCGGTTTGATTTGCGGGGCACAGCGTAAAGAAGCGTTGAAGCACTTTGTCTCGCGTCGGGCGCTGGATGTCGACGGCATGGGCGACAAAATTATCGATCAGTTGGTCGAGAAAGAGTACGTCCATACCCCGGCGGATCTGTTCCGTTTAACCGCAGGCAAGCTGACCGGACTCGATCGCATGGGGCCGAAATCCGCACAGAACGTGATCAGCGCACTGGAGAAATCGAAGGAAACGACCTTTGCGCGATTCCTGTATGCGCTCGGCATCCGTGAAGTGGGTGAAGCGACAGCCGCAGGCCTGGCGGCGCATTTCGGCACGCTGGATGCCTTGATTGCCGCTTCCGTCGAGGATCTGCAAAAGGTGCAGGACGTCGGGATCGTCGTCGCCACCCATGTGTTCAACTTCTTCGCCGAAGAGAGCAACCGCGACGTGATTCAACAGCTTCAGGCTGAAGGCGTTCACTGGCCTGCGCCGGTGGTCATCAATGCCGAAGAGATTGATAGCCCGTTTGCCGGGAAAACCGTGGTACTGACTGGCAGCCTGAGCCAGATGTCACGTGACGATGCCAAAGCGCGTCTGGTTGAACTCGGGGCGAAAGTCGCGGGCAGCGTATCGAAGAAAACAGATTTGGTGATTGCCGGTGAGGCCGCGGGCTCGAAGCTTGCAAAAGCACAAGAGCTGGGCATTGACGTTATCGACGAAGCAGAAATGCTGCGCCTGTTAGGAGTGTAACGTGGAAAAAGAGCAGCTGATTGAAATCGCCAACACTGAGATGCCATTTGGTAAATACAAAGGCCGAATGCTGATTGATGTGCCGGAGGAATATTTGCTGTGGTTTGCCCGTAAGGATGAATTTCCTGCCGGGCGGCTCGGGGAATTGATGGCCATCACGCTGCTGATTAAAACGGAGGGGCTGACGCATCTGGTTCAGCCCCTGAAGCGCAGTCGTTAAGCTTTCGCCTCGTCAACGGCGTTTTTGGCCAGCAGTTCATCCGTCTGGCGTTTATAGCGGCGCGCCAGCACCGCACAGACCATCAGCTGGATCTGATGGAAAATCATCAGCGGCAGCACCATCATCCCGATCATCGCAGTCGGGAAGAGTATATTGGCCATCGGGATACCGTTGGCCAGACTCTTTTTCGAACCACAGAACACAATCGTAATCTCATCGGCTTTGTTGAAACCGCATTTACGCGCCACAAATGTGTTCACCGCAATCACAATCGCCAGCAGCACGATGCTCACCACCACGATAAACAGCAGCGACCCGACGCCAACCTTGTGCCAGATTCCGTTGACCACCGCTTCACTGAAGGCGGAATAAACGACCAGCAGAATCGACGTCTGGTCCGTTTTGGAAATCCACTTCTTGTTACGCGACACCCAGGCGGCGGTCCACGGCCGGGACAGATGGCCTAACACGAACGGCAGCAGAAGTTGCAGCATGATTTTGCCGACCTGCTCCAGACTGCCTTCCGCACCGTGCAGATTCATCAGCAGCCCAACCAACAGCGGCGAAACGAAAATCCCTAGCAGGCTAGATGCCGACGCAGAGCACACCGCCGCCGCGACGTTCCCGCCCGCCATCGACGTAAACGCAATGGCAGACTGCACGGTAGCGGGCAGAATGCACAGATAAATGAAGCCGTTATACAGTGTCGGATCGACATTGACCGGCGCCCAGAGAGCAAAAAGCACACCGAGTACGGGGAACACCACGAAGGTGCTACACATCACCCAGATGTGCAGCCGCCAGTGGCTGCCCCCGGCGATAATCGCTTCGCGGGAGAGTTTGGCACCGTGCATAAAGAACAGCAGCGCAATGGCGGCGGTGGTCAGGCCTTCAAAGAACGGCACATATCCGCCGCGAGCGGGGAAGAAGGAAGCCAATAGAACGACGCTAATCAGCGTCAATGTAAAAGGGTCAAGAATGCGGAAAAGTTTCATAAACGCTCCTGAAAGTCGATGTCGCTATTGTGCTTTCTCTGCTTTGAGAAATAAAATTGATTTATTGCATCCATTGATGAATTAAACAGATGAATTATTCCCTGCGTCAGCTGAAAGTGTTTATTACCGTTGCCCG
Organism: Scandinavium goeteborgense; assembly: GCF_003935895.2. GTDB lineage: Bacteria > Pseudomonadota > Gammaproteobacteria > Enterobacterales > Enterobacteriaceae > Scandinavium > Scandinavium goeteborgense. Next base: position 1,226,505 of record NZ_CP054058.1, read on the forward strand.
GGCTAAAAGCTTTAGTCGGGCAGGGGAGATGATTGGTCTGAGCCAGTCAGCGGTGAGTCACAGTGTCAAAGAGCTGGAGCATCAGACCGGCGTGAAGCTGCTCGACCGCACCACGCGAGAAGTGGTGCTAACAGAAGCCGGGCAGCAGCTGGCAATCCGACTCGAACGTTTGCTCGACGAACTGAACAGTACCCTACGTGAAGCCGGGCGCGTCGGGCAGCAGCTCGCGGGCACCGTGCGGGTGGCGGCGAGCCAGACCATTTCCGCGCATCTGATCCCGCAATGCATTGCGGCCAGTAATCAGCGTTATCCTGAGATTGATTTTGTGCTTCACGACCGCCCGCAGCGTTGGGTGCTGGAGAGCATTCGTCAGGGGGAAGTGGATTTTGGGATTGTGATTGACCCGGGCGCGGTGGGGGATTTGCAGTGTCAGCCCATTCTGTCAGAGCCGTTTTTTGTGCTGTGCCGGGACGATCATCCTTTTGCCGGGCTTGAAAGCGTTGAGTGGCAGGCGTTGCAGGGTACCAGGATGGTATTACAGGATTATGCCTCAGGCAGTCGGCCACTGATCGATGCCGCACTGGCACATCATGCTATCGAGGCCAATATTGTGCAGGAGATTGGGCATCCGGCGACGCTTTTCCCGATGGTCGAAGCCGGGATTGGGATCAGTATTTTACCCGCGCTGGCGCTGCCGTTGCCGCAGGGCAGCCAACTGATGGTTAAGCGTCTGACGCCGGTGGTTGATCGGCAGTTGATGCTGGCGAGACGTAAAAACCGTTCGCTTTCGACCGCGGCACAGGCGTTGTGGGACGTGGTCGGGCAACAGGCCCAGGCGCTGACCGCCGCCCGTGCCCACGACCCGCTGTATCAGACGTAAATATCAATCTGATGGTCATCCGAGGGATTGTTCACCCCAGTGGCTGGGGTTGAAGGCGTCGCTTGCGCCTGCTCTTTTTCGGCCTGCTGGCGTTGGATCTGAGCCAGCTGCGCTTCCAGCATGGTGATTTGTTCCTGAATCATCTCCGCCTGCTTCTGTTTTTCATCCGCATCACCGCTGCCGTCAGCAATGGTTTTCAGTTGTTGGGTCAGTTTGGTTATCTGCTGAGTGATACGGGTAATTTGCGAAGAGGCGTCAGTGCCTTGCGGACTGGCGTTGACGGTTGTCGTTTGCAAACCGGGTGCAGAAGAAGAGGGTAACGAAATTGCCGCCATCATGCGTTCCTTTCAGTACGGAAAACAGTGTTATCGGCAGAATGGTGTTGGGCTTGAGGAATTTAGCGCGTAAATCGCGCATAGCAAAAAGGCGCCTTTAGGGCGCCTTTCTACATTGGTGGGTCGTGCAGGATGACTCGCTTCGCTCGCCCTTCGGGCCGTCGCCGCAAGCGGCTCCGTTGTCTCACTTCGTTCGACTCGAACCTGCAGCAGGTTCTCATCCTACACGAATAGCGCATAGCAAAAAGGCGCCTTTAGGGCGCCTTTCTACATTGGTGGGTCGTGCAGGATTCGAACCTGCGACCAATTGATTAAAAGTCAACTGCTCTACCAACTGAGCTAACGACCCGAAGTGGTGGGTGATGACGGGATCGAACCGCCGACCCCCTCCTTGTAAGGGAGGTGCTCTCCCAGCTGAGCTAATCACCCACTTCGGTACTTCATGTAAGAAACGCGCTGGCGAGAAATTGGTGGGTGATGACGGGATCGAACCGCCGACCCCCTCCTTGTAAGGGAGGTGCTCTCCCAGCTGAGCTAATCACCCACTTCTCAATTTCTTACATTTACTGCTTAACACGGCGGAGACTACAAAAGTAGTGGTGGGTGATGACGGGTTCGAACCGCCGACCCCCTCCTTGTAAGGGAGGTGCTCTCCCAGCTGAGCTAATCACCCCCGCTGTGTTGGAGTCGCATTATAGGGAGAGTTGAAAATGAGTCAACGCCTTTTCCAAAGATTTTTTTCGTTCGTCGTAAAATTAAACAAAACGATCGCGATTCGTTCCGTGGCGCATGATTTATAAACAAAATCAGCTAAGCGCAGCGATTCACAGGGATGAACGTTGAGGATTCAGGCGGGAGTGATAGAATATCAGCATTATTTTTATTGAGGATCCGCCGGCTGTCGGCAACGTCCTAAACGTAAGGCCATTTCATGAAAATCAAAACTCGCTTCGCGCCAAGCCCGACAGGCTATCTGCACGTCGGCGGTGCGCGTACTGCTCTTTACTCCTGGCTTTTTGCTCGCAACCACGGCGGTGAGTTCGTGCTGCGTATCGAAGACACCGATCTCGAGCGCTCTACGCCGGAAGCCATCGAAGCAATTATGGATGGCATGAACTGGCTGAGCCTGGAGTGGGACGAAGGCCCGTATTTCCAGACCAAACGTTTCGATCGCTATAACGCGGCCATTGACGAGATGCTGGTCGCGGGCACCGCCTATAAATGCTACTGCTCGAAAGAACGTCTGGAAGCGCTGCGTGAAGAACAAATGGCTAACGGCGAGAAGCCACGTTACGACGGTCGCTGCCGCCACGGTCATGAGCATCATGCTGATAATGAACCGTGCGTAGTGCGTTTTGCTAACCCACAGGACGGCTCCGTTATTTTTGACGACCAAATCCGTGGCCCAATCGAGTTCAGCAACCAGGAGCTGGATGACCTGATCATCCGCCGCACCGATGGTTCCCCAACTTACAACTTCTGCGTTGTGGTTGATGACTGGGATATGGAAATCACCCACGTTATCCGTGGCGAAGACCATATCAATAACACCCCGCGTCAGATTAACATTCTGAAAGCGTTGAACGCGCCGGTACCGGTGTACGCACACGTGTCGATGATTAACGGCGACGACGGCAAAAAACTGTCCAAGCGCCACGGCGCGGTGAGCGTAATGCAATATCGCGACGACGGTTATCTGCCGGAAGCGCTGCTGAACTACCTGGTGCGTCTGGGCTGGTCCAGCGGCGATCAGGAAATCTTCACCCGTGAAGAGATGATCAAGCTGTTCTCGCTGGGCGCGGTCAGCAAATCTGCCAGTGCGTTCAATACCGAAAAACTGCAATGGCTGAACCACCACTACATTAATTCGATGGCGCCGGAATATGTGGCGACCCATCTGCAGTGGCACATCGAGCAGGAAAAAATCGATACCCGTACTGGGCCACAGCTGTCTGAGCTGGTGACCCTGCTGGGCGAGCGTTGCAAAACCCTGAAAGAGATGGCGGCAAGCTGCCATTACTTCTATGAAGAGTTTGATGCGTTCGATGCCGACGCGGCGAAGAAACACCTGCGTCCGGTAGCACGTCAGCCGCTGGAAGTGGTGCGCGATAAACTGGAAGCCATCACCGAGTGGACTGCAGAAAACGTGCATCACGCGATTCAGGCAACCGCTGATGAGCTGGAAGTGGGCATGGGTAAAGTTGGGATGCCGCTGCGTGTCGCCGTCACCGGCGCCGGTCAGTCACCAGGCCTGGATGTTACCGTTCACGCGATTGGCAAGAGCCGTAGCGTAGCGCGTATCAATAAAGCGCTGGCGTTTATTGCTGAGCGTGAAAGCCAGCAGTAACAGGCTGGAATAAGAAACGGCAGGCTCAGGCCTGCCGTTTTTTTATGCGCTTTCGTCCGCGATATTAAGTCGTCGCAGAAAACCGCTTAACCCTTCCCGAACCAGCAGCGCCTGCAAACGCTGTTTCTCATCAGGCTCCATCATGACTAAGACATCCTGAATTTTCCGCCAGACCGGATCGTTGTCCTGGGCGTGGTAGATATACTCGGGTTCGGCTGCCTGTAAGGAAAGTTTGAGGTGACGTAGTTTTGGTGTGGTGGCGAGATAATCTCTGACTTCCGGCGTGATATGAATCAGCCGTGCCCGACCACCCTTCACGCCAGGGATCGACTCCGTTATCCAGTCCTGTTCCCGGATCCAACGATTGATGGTCTGTTTGGCCACACCCACACAGTTCGCCAGCTCCTGCGTGGTCATTTTGCTGTGAAGTATGTTCATCACTGTCCTTGCGTACGGATACCCAGGCGGAGAAGCAGACCGGTGATGCCTTCGCGCAGTAGCAGGCTGGTCAGCTCTTTTTGCTCGTGGTCTGACATTTCTTTTGCGAGCGATAGCAGAAGGGCATCAAAGCTGTCTTCTGCGGGATGATATGCCCCGCCGGAGAAATCGGCGGCGCGCTGGGCGCTGCGAATAAAATCACGGACGTCGTCGCTGACGTGCACGAGACGTGCTTTACCGCCCTGAACACCCGGACGAGGCGACGTTTGCCATCCTTCCTTTCGTACCCATTTATTAATTGTTTGGCGGCTATAACCGGTCAGATGGGCAAGTTCCTCCGGCGTCATTCGTTCCTTGAGCATGCTATTTCCTGAGTGCCTGTGTGGGAATTAATGGTTCATCTTATAGCATCCTTTTACGTGAAAACGTGACGCGTTTAACTCCTGATTGCGAGAGCGTACGCAATGTCATTCAGTTGAGTGCTTTTTCATCGATTGAAATAGAGGTGAACATTTTGCCGTTGACACCTGGCAAGGGAATTCATATTATGCCGCCCGTCAACACGACACGCTTTACGTTATGGGGCTATAGCTCAGCTGGGAGAGCGCTTGCATGGCATGCAAGAGGTCAGCGGTTCGATCCCGCTTAGCTCCACCAAATTCTGCACCCAGCAGATTTGGAACGTGAAGTAAAAATTGTGGGGCTATAGCTCAGCTGGGAGAGCGCTTGCATGGCATGCAAGAGGTCAGCGGTTCGATCCCGCTTAGCTCCACCAAAATTCAAACCCTCGCCTCGGCGGGGGTTTTTGCTTTTCTGCGCCCGCGAAATTGTAAGAAACCGGCATACTGATGTTAAAACGTATCTGGAGGTTAAACTCCGTATAAACAATGGGACTTTTCTTGACCTGAGAACTTGCTTCGCTCAATTAATAAACATAATATTTCCCGGTTGCAGTCATGTGCCCAGCCGGAATTCTCCTCAAGCCAAAATGAAGTTGAAAAATAACGCCTCTGCCAAAAAGTTTCTGCTGGCGCTAACCTTAAGTATTTTCTCAATCCCAGTGGCCCGCTTTCTGGCGCCGGAAACGGTGATAGATGGCAACGCCATTTATCTCGCCTGGCTGCCGCTGTGCGTCATTTTGTCGATGTTGCTGCTGTTTGGTCGCCACGCGGTGCTGCCATTGATCCTGGCGTTTGCTGTGACCAACACCTGGTATATGCCGTTGCCCTTTGGGCAAAATCTGGTGCTGGTGTTCTGCCAGTTGTTTGCCCCGATACTCTCCTGCGGGATTTTGCGCGTGCTGATAGGCAAGAGCTGGCGCTTCGGCCTGCCCAACCGGTACATGGGCCAACGTATTTTCTGGGCCTGTTTCTTTGCGCCGCTGATGCTCAAAGGGTCGATGTATCTGGCGGGGCTGTGGCTGGATTTCCCGATATCGGTTTCCGGCTATTTTGTTTCCGCCTCGGTTATCTACAGCCTTGTCGATATTCAGAGCCTGATTTGCGCCGGACTCATTTTCACCATGCTGTTTTATTACCCGCTGCGGATGCTCATCAACCCGAAGTACGCGCGAAAGTTCTGGCTGCGTGATATCCGACCTGCGCTGAGCCGCCATCATTGGCTGTTTACGGTGAACTGGCTGGTGGCGCTGAGCGCATTTCTGCTAATCCTCTGCGCGCCATTTGAGTCGGATTACATCGCGGGTTATCTGGTACCCGTCGTTTTCATCATGTTCTTCCTTGTCATCAACCGCTTTAGCTATCCACTGATTTGCCTATTGTGGGGGATCTGCGCCTTTATTTTGGTGGTCTACAACGACAACTTCTTACAAGGCGTGAACACCGAATATGCGCTGTCATTTGTGATGTCAGTGCTTATCTCATTCACCATATGCATGCTTTACATGTCGCAATTACAGGCCCGCAGCAATGGCCTCCGCCGCAAATGGCACAACCAGGCGTGGCAGGATCCGCTGACCGGTCTGCCGAATCTGCGCGCCTTTGAAAGCTATCTGGAGAATCATTCTCAGGCCAGCGTGTGCTGCCTTCGGATGGATAATCTCGAGTTCTTAAGCCGCCACTACGGGATGATGATGCGTGTGCACTGCAAACGAATGGTCGCCCGGGATTTACAACATCTGCTTGGCCGCGAGGAACAGCTTTTCCAGCTGCCAGGCAGTGAACTGCTGCTGGTGCTGCACGGTTCTGAAACCGCCGCGAGACTCGCGTATATCGTCGATTTCCTCAACAGCCAGGCGTTTAACTGGCAGGGCGATGCGCTGGATCTGGAATTTGGCGCGGCGTGGGGCGTGATTGAAGGGGAGGGCGAAGCCCTGCACCACACGCTGGGGCAATTGAGCTGGTTATCAGAGCAGGCCTGCGCCGCACGGCGCGTACTGGCGCTCGATAACAGCCTGGCGACGGTCTCTGACAACACCACGGAACGCGTAATGCAGCTGAACCGCGTGAAGAAAGTGCTGATGGAAGGCGGCTTAACGCTTTACGCGCAGCCGATTGTTAGCCAGTCCGGCCACCGCTATCACGAAATTCTGGCCCGAATGACCTGCAACGGGCAAATCATCACCCCCGATCAGTTCATCCCGGTTATTGCGCAATTCAACCTCAGTAAACGTTTCGATTTGCTGGTAGTTGAGACGCTGTTCAAAGCGATGAAAGATCTGCCGGGCGAGCGTTTCTCCGTCAACCTGATGCCGTTCACGCTGATGCAGAAAGAGAGTGCCAATAAAATTATCTCGCTGTTCAAGCAGTACGACGTTGCCCCGGAATTGGTAACCATTGAAATTACCGAACAACAGGCGTTTTCCAGTTCGGAAATCAGCGTGCTGAATATTCAGTGTCTGCGCGATTACGGCTGTCTGATAGCGATTGATGACTTCGGCACCGGTTACGCGAACTACGAGCGCCTGAAGCGACTGGAGGCGGATATCGTTAAGATTGATGGCTGCTTCGTGCGTGACATTCTCACCGACCCGGTGGACGCGATGATCGTCAAATCTATCTGTGAACTGGCGCGGGTAAAAAACCTGACGCTGGTGGCGGAATATGTTGAAACCGAGGCACAACGAACGCTGTTGTACGAAATGGGTGTGGAATATTTGCAGGGGTATTTCATTGGAAAACCCCGTCCTCTCGCGGAACTGCAGGCATAAAAAAAACCGGGCATCGTTGCCCGGCTTTAGATTGGTAACAAACTCGTCAGCTCTTTTTTGCCCGATGGCGCTGACGCTTATCGAGCCTACAACACCGTAGGCCCGGCAAGTGAAGCGCCGCCGGGCATCGCCCGATTAGTTACAGAACCAGTGCGGCGATGGATGCAGACAGCACGCTCACCAGCGTAGAACCGTAAACCAGTTTCAGGCCGAAGCGTGAAACCACGTTACCCTGTTCTTCGTTCAGACCTTTAATCGCACCAGCGATGATACCGATGGACGAGAAGTTGGCGAAGGAAACCAGGAAGATGGACAGGATGCCTTCCGCGCGCGGAGAGAGCGTGCTGGCAATTTTCTGCAGATCCATCATTGCAACGAATTCGTTAGACACCATTTTGGTTGCCATGATGCTGCCGACTTGCAGAGCTTCATGAGCAGGAACGCCCATCACCCACGCTACAGGCCAGAAGATATAGCCCAGAATGCCCTGGAAGGAGATACCGTGGCCGAACCAGCTGGTCACGGTGAAGAACAGCGCATTTAGCGCAGCAATCAGAGCGATAAAGCCAATCAGCATCGCGGAAACGATGATCGCCACTTTGAAGCCAGCCAGAATGTACTCGCCCAGCATTTCGAAGAAGCTCTGACCTTCGTGCAGATTAGACATCTGCAGGTTCTCTTCACTCTTATCGACCTGATACGGGTTGATGAGTGACAGAACGATGAAGGTACTGAACATGTTCAGCACCAGCGCTGCAACCACAAATTTCGGGTCGAGCATGGTCATGTACGCGCCGACGATGGACATCGAAACGGTAGACATTGCGGTCGCCGCCATGGTGTACATGCGGTTGCGCGACATCTTGCCGAGAATGTCTTTATAAGCGATGAAGTTTTCGGACTGACCGAGGATCAGGGAGCTAACCGCGTTAAATGACTCCAGTTTCCCCATACCGTTGACTTTAGACAGCACGGTACCGATAGCGCGAATAACAATCGGCAGAACCCGGATGTGCTGCAAAATACCAATCAGTGCGGAAATGAATACAATCGGGCAAAGCACCTTCAGGAAGAAGAATGCGAGGCCTTCATCGTTCATTTTACCGAAGACGAAATTTGTCCCTTCATTAGCGAAACCGAGAAGTTTTTCGAACATCTCGGAGAATCCTTTCACAAATCCCAGGCCGACATCTGAGTTCAGGAAGAACCAGGCCAACAGAACTTCAATGACAAGCAATTGAATAACATAGCGAATGCGAATCTTTTTACGATCGTGGCTGACCAGCAAAGCCAAAATCGCAACCACAGCAAGCGCGAGGACAAAGTGTAGAACGCGGTCCATATTTGCTCCAAATATGAGGCAGGTTAAATTTCCGTGCACATTCTATGCAACAAGCTAAAAGAAAACGAGATCTACGCCGCACTATCGGTGAATCCTGTGAGCAAACTCAAAAAAGGTGATCAACCATACAAAATTGTTATGTTATGTAAAGGTGTTAAAAGTTGAGTTATTGTACTAATCTGACGATTGAATCATCCTGACGTTACTCTACCCGATAACATGGCTGATATTTGTTCCCCCGGCTATCGTTCCTGTCTATCAAAGAAATTATTATCACCTTGCTAAATGAACTTGATAATCATTCTCATTTTGATAGCATGAAACATAGCAAAGGCTATATTTCTGAGGCAGAAAATGACAAACAGTCGCGTTGAGAGTAGCAGCAGTCGCGCAGCGCGCAAGATGCGGTTTGCATTAATGGGGCCTGCGTTCATTGCTGCCATCGGCTATATCGATCCGGGGAACTTTGCCACCAACATTCAGGCAGGGGCCAGCTACGGCTATCAACTGCTGTGGGTGGTGGTGTGGGCGAACCTGATGGCGATGCTGATTCAGGTACTGTCGGCCAAACTCGGGATTGCCACCGGTAAAAACCTGGCGGAACAAATTCGTGACCATTACCCGCGTCCGCTGGTGTGGTTTTACTGGGTGCAGGCGGAAATTATCGCCATGGCCACCGATCTGGCGGAATTCATTGGTGCGGCGATTGGTTTCAAGCTGATCCTCGGCATCTCGCTATTGCAGGGCGCGGTCCTGACCGGGATTGCGACCTTCCTGATTTTGATGCTGCAACGGCGTGGCCAAAAACCTCTGGAAAAAGTCATCGGCGGGTTGTTGCTGTTTGTGGCGGCCGCGTACATCGTCGAACTTATTTTCTCGCAGCCCGCGCTGGCACCGCTGGCGAAAGGGATGATTATCCCGTCGCTTCCGACCTCTGAAGCGGTATTTCTTGCAGCGGGCGTGCTGGGTGCCACCATCATGCCACACGTGATTTACCTGCACTCGTCGCTGACGCAGCACTTGCACGGCGGTTCGCGGCAGGAGCGCTATAGCGCGACGCGTTGGGATGTGGCGATCGCCATGACCATTGCCGGGTTTGTGAATCTGGCGATGATGGCCACGGCAGCGGCGGCGTTTCACTTCAATGGTCACACCGGGATTACCGATTTGGATCAGGCGTACCTGACGCTGGAGCCGCTGCTTAGCCACTCTGCGGCGACCATTTTTGGTTTGAGCCTGATTGCTGCTGGACTGTCGTCCACCGTGGTGGGCACGCTGGCCGGACAGGTGGTCATGCAGGGCTTTATTCGCTTCCACATTCCGCTGTGGTTCCGTCGCGCGGTCACCATGCTGCCGTCGTTTGTGGTCATCTTTATGGGGCTGGACCCGACGCGTATTCTGGTGATGAGCCAGGTGCTGCTGAGCTTCGGTATTGCATTGGCGCTGGTGCCGCTGCTGCGGTTTACCAGCGATGCGAAACTGATGGGCGATCTGGTTAATAAGCTCTGGGTAAAATGGACTGGCTGGGTGATTGTGGCGCTGGTAGTGGCGTTGAATGGCTGGCTGCTGGTCGGGACGCTGCTGGAGTTGTAAATCAATTTAGCGACAAAAGAAAAAAGGCCCGATGGGCCTTTTTTTAATGGTGATGTCCGCCGTGTCCGTGTCCATGACCGCCACGGCCCGGACCGCGACCCCAGCCGCCACGATGGTCATTCCTGTCGTGCCAGCCTTCACGGTAGCCGCGCTCGTAGGCGTTACGTTTGTCCCAACCGTGATGGCGGCCGTTGTCATGACGATGCCAGCGTGCGTCGCGCCACTCGTAATTACGGCGCCAGTAGTCGCGGTCGCGCCAACGGTCTCCGTCCCAGTGATTACCGTAATTATCCTGATCGCCAATTTGTAATTTTACCGATGGGATCAGGGTAAGTTCGCCTGCATTCGCCACTATTGGGGCGCTCGCCAGTAATACTGCAGCCAGAATCAGTGACCTGAACATGAATCTCTCCTTACGATCGGGGCCTAATTGGGCCTGTTAACGCAATCTTACGAGGTGTTACAACCTCACAGCATTGGAGCAACTCCTAAATCCCAGGTCACAGCACTTTTTGCTAAAGTTGGCGTTATTTTGTTCCGTTCAGAATGGCGTCAATAGCTGCTATTTCCTGCGCCGAAAACTGGCGGTTACTGAGCATTCCCACCGCGTCATCCAACTGAGCCGTCTTGCTGGCCCCTATCAGTACCGACGTGATTTTGTCATCACGCAGCACCCAGGCCAGCGCCATCTGCGACAATTTCTGCCCACGCTGCTGCGCGATTTCATTCAGCTTGCGTGCCTTCTCGACTTTCTCTTCGGTAATGCTATCCGCGCTCAGGAACTTGCTGCCGCTGGCGGCGCGTGAATCCGCCGGAATGCCGTTCAGATAGCGATCTGTCAGCTGTCCGCCCGCCAGAGGAGAAAAGGCAATTGAGCCCACGCCCTGTTCTTCCAGCAGATTCGTCAGGCCGTCTTCTACCCAGCGTTCGAACATCGAATATTTCGGTTGGTGAATAAGACACGGCGTACCGAGATCCTGCAAAATTGCAAACGCCTCGCGGGCGCGGTCTGCCGGGTAATTGGAAAGGCCGACGTACAGCGCTTTGCCCTGACGCACCACGTGATCCAGCGCGCGCATGGTTTCTTCCAGCGGCGTTTCCGGATCAGGACGGTGATGATAGAAAATATCCACGTATTCCAGACCCATACGCTTCAGGCTTTGGTCGAGACTTGAAATCAGATATTTGCGCGAACCCCAGTCGCCATACGGGCCATCCCACATGGTGTAACCGGCTTTGCTGGAAATAATCAACTCATCGCGATAAGGCAAAAAATCTTCGCGCAGGATGCGACCGAAATTGCTTTCGGCAGACCCCGGTGGTGGGCCGTAGTTGTTGGCGAGGTCAAAATGGGTGATCCCGAGATCGAACGCATGGCGCAACAGCTGACGGCTGGTTTCCAACCTTGTTTCATCGCCAAAGTTATGCCACAAGCCCAGTGAAATCGCCGGTAACTTCAGCCCGCTTCGGCCGCAGCGGTGATATTCCATAGCCTGATAGCGTGCCGGATTTGCCTGATAAACCATTAAAACCTCCAATGAGGAAAGGGTGTGTATACGTTTACACTAATCAATGTTGCCGCGCAGGTACACCCTTAAAATCTGTAAATTTAACTTTCCACTAACAAATCATTATCCTTCTGGACAGACTTCGCGCATCTCTAATACTCAGAATATCTATGCGGCGAAAGGAAGATGGCTATGCAATCGAATTACACAATCGCGGATTATCTGGTGGATCGTCTGGCCGGATGCGGGATTGACCATATGTTCGGCGTGCCGGGCGATTATAATTTGCAATTTCTCGACCATGTCATCGATCACCCGAAACTGTGCTGGGTGGGCTGTGCAAACGAGCTCAACGCGGCCTATGCCGCCGATGGTTATGCCCGGGTACACGGCGCGGGCGTCCTGCTTACGACTTACGGCGTCGGGGAGCTCAGCGCCCTGAACGGCATTGCCGGAAGCTTTGCCGAGTACGTGCCTGTTTTGCATATCGTTGGCGCGCCGGGCACGGGCAGCCAACAGAAGGGCGAACTGCTGCACCACACCCTGGGCGATGGTCATTTCGGCCACTTTTTTGACATGAGCATTCCGCTGAGCGTCGCCAGAGCGAAGCTGACTGCCAGCAATGCCTGCCAGGAAATTGACCGCGTACTGAGAGAAATGCTCACCGAACGCCGTCCGGCATACCTGATGCTGCCGGCAGACGTCGCCAAAGCCCCGGCTACCGCGCCTGTAAACGCTCTCACGGTTGAGCCAGCGAAGGCGGATAAAAACGCACTCGAGGCGTTTACGGCGGCGGCACGGCAGATGCTCACACCCGCGAAGCGGGTTACGATGCTGGCGGATTTTTTGGCCCAGCGTTATGGCCTGCAAGCAAGGCTCAGAAACTGGGTGGCGTCACAGCCGCTGGCACATGCCACGTTGCTGATGGGCAAAGGGCTGTTTGACGAGCATCAGGCAGGCTACGTCGGCACCTACAGCGGAGCGGCCAGCGCCGATGACACCCGCGCGGCGATTGAAGATGCCGACGCGATTTTGTGCATCGGGACTCGCTTCACCGACACCATCACCGCCGGGTTTACGCAACATCTTCCTGCAGAGAAAACCATCGAACTTCAGCCGTTTTCTGCCCGCGTAGGCAAGCGCTGGTTCAGTAGTCTGCCAATGGAACAGGCCGCTCAGGCGCTGCAATCGCTATGCGAGGAACTCGCTTCAGGTTGGACGGCCCCGGCTTCACAGAAGAAACCTGCGGCGGGAAAATTCAGCGGAACGCTGAGTCAAAACAGTTTCTGGCAGGCGTTACAGGATGCGCTACAGCCGGGGGATATCATTCTGGCGGATCAGGGCACGGCGGCTTTTGGCGCGGCCGCGCTCACACTGCCCGCTGACGCCTCGTTGATTGTGCAGCCGCTATGGGGCTCAATCGGTTTTACGCTGCCCGCCGCGTTTGGCGCGCAAACCGCAGCCCCGGGACGGCGCGTGGTACTGGTGGTGGGCGATGGCGCGGCGCAACTGACGGTGCAGGAAATCGGGTCGATGCTACGTGATGGGCAGAAGCCGCTGATTTTGCTATTGAACAACGAGGGCTACACGGTGGAGCGGGCGATTCACGGGCCGGAACAGCGCTACAACGATATCGCGCTGTGGAACTGGACCCAAATCCCGCAGGCGCTGAGCCTGAATTGTCAGGCCCAAAGTTGGCGAGTGACGGAAACGGTGCAACTGCGTGAAGTGTTGGAGTTGGCTTCTCGTCGCCAGCGGTTGACGTTTGTCGAAGTGGTACTGCCGAAACACGAAATTCCTGAATTGCTGCGGGCCGTGACCCAGGCGCTGGAGGCCCGCAACAATACGCAGTAACGGAGATTAACGCGGTGGTTTGGCGATCATCACCGGTTTACCCGCCAGCAGCAGCCAGGCGGGTAGCATCACAATGCACAGCAGCGGTAGCAGAGTGGTGTCAGGCACCACCACGGCGGCCATAAACAGGCTCAGCCAGCCATCGCGAGTGACCACCAAAACCAGGCCAAGGATGGCGCAGGAAATAGTGATCGCCGCCGGAACTGCCTCAACGTGCGCGTGTAGCATCAGCCCGAGCGCCACAGCGACAAACACCGCCGGGAAAATACGCCCGCCTCGGAAACCGCTGGCGGCCGCAACGACAAGGGCCGCCAGTTTCATCACCCCAATCAGCATGAAATCAGTCGGCGTAAGCGTCTGACTAAAGGCCAGCTGTTGCATTTCATTCAGGCCTTTAAACAGGGTAATCGGCCCGCCAAAGGCACCAATCACACCCAGCAGGAAACCGCCCATCCCGAGGATCAGCACCGGATGCTTGAGCTTATGCAAAAGGGTATGCAGGCGTGGCAGGCACCAGACCGCCATCATGCCGACGGCAATAGCGATGGCAGCGACCACTGCGCCGCTGAAAATGTCCACCAGCCGCATATGGCTGTAGTGGGCCACCGGTAAGGAAAATTGCGGTTGGAAGAACAGGCTGGTGGTCAATGCGCCGGATGCGGCGGCAATCAGCGGGGCGAACAGCCGGTCCCAAAGTGGGATTTCATCATTGCCGCTCAACATCTGCGAGAAAATGAGTGCGGCAGCGATAGGCGTGCCGAACAGGGCGCCGATGGTGCCGGAGGCAGCCAGAATAGTCCAGTCCATGGCCCCCACGCGTGGGAAAAAGCGGGCGCCGAGGGCGACGGCGAGCGCGACGTTCACCGACATGATCGGGTGTTCCGGGCCGAGACTCACACCGCCTGCGAGGCCGAGGATCAACGCGAGAATCAGGCCTGGCAGCGCAGACGGTTGTACCGGGGCGCCAATTAAGGGTTCGGTTGCCGGGTCAGGGCCTGCGTGACCGGGGCTATAGCGAATCACTAATCCAACGGCGATACCGGTGGCGGTCAGCATAAAAATGATCCAGGCCGTGGAATCGATGTTTACACCGAAACTCGCGGGAAGTGTGGACCACAGCAGCCGTTGTAATAGGGCAGCAATTTTCATGATAACCACCAGAATCAGACTGGAGGCAATACCAATTATTAAGGCGGGGACCGATAACAGCAGCATGGTTCTGGCTCGCGGGTGGAGCATAGTGATTTCCTTTTGACTCTGAGCGCGCAATACTTTGCCGCCAAATGATGAAACCTTCATTGCAATTGATGCTGAAACGGTAAAGTTATTGTGTGACCGGGATCGATAAATCGTGGGCACTACTGTGTTGGTCGTTGTTGTTATGTCGCCATGAATTTACAGTGTGCCAAAGACTTATTCAGACTTTAGCGGAGCAGTAACAGAATGACAAAGTTTGCGTTAACGGGTGATGTCGGCGGGACCAATGCCCGACTGGCACTGTGTAATCTGGCCAATGGCGAGATTACACAAGCGAAAACCTATTCCGGGCTGGATTATCCAAGCCTTGAAGCGGTAGTGCGGGTTTACCTTGATGAACAAAAGGTTGACGTAAAAGAGGGCTGCATCGCGATAGCCTGCCCGATTACGGGTGACTGGGTGGCGATGACCAACCACACTTGGGCGTTCTCCATCGAAGAGATGAAGAATAATCTGGGCTTTACGCATCTGGAAATTATTAACGACTTTACCGCTGTTTCCATGGCGATTCCGATGCTGAAAAAAGAGCATCTGATTCAGTTCGGCGGTAAAGAGCCGGTGGAAGGTAAACCGATTGCCGTATACGGCGCGGGCACCGGTCTGGGCGTCGCGCACCTGGTTCACGTGGACAAACGCTGGGTGAGCCTGCCGGGCGAAGGCGGCCACGTAGACTACGCGCCGAACAGCGAAGAAGAGGGCATCATTCTGGAAGAGCTGCGCACCGAGCTGGGGCATGTTTCCGCCGAGCGCGTACTGTCTGGCCCAGGGCTGGTGTATCTCTACCGCGCGATTGTTAAATCTGACGGTCGTTTGCCGGAAAACCTGCAGCCTAAAGACGTCACCGAACGTGCGCTGGATGACTCCTGCATCGACTGTCGTCGTGCGCTGTCGCTTTTCTGCGTGATCCTCGGCCGCTTTGGCGGCAACCTGGCGTTAACGCTCGGCACCTTTGGCGGCGTGTACATCGCCGGGGGCATCGTGCCGCGCTTCCTCGAATTCTTTAAATCGTCCGGTTTCCGCGGCGGGTTTGAGGACAAAGGGCGTTTCAAATCCTACGTGCAGGACATTCCGGTGTTCCTGATTGTGCACGATAATCCAGGCCTGATTGGCTCCGGAGCGCATCTGCGCCAGTCTCTGGGGCAAATTCTCTGAGTGGATTTCCCTGACATGAAAAAGGCGCCGATGGCGTAATGCTTGTCAGTTAAGCTTTTGAAGGAGGCCGCAACGGATAACGTTGCGGCCTCTTTTTTACAGCTCTCGGGTAATGCCGTGCTCTTCGCCCTGGTAGCACGAAGCTTGAGGCCATACTCAGTATTTCGGCCATGACCTTGGGGAGTTTCCCCGGCGCCACTCCCGGCAGTAAACGCAGGTGGCTGCACAGATATAACGCTGACTGTTTAAAGCCCATCTGATATGGCTCCACGCCTTTCAGACTGTACGCCATCTGCCCCATCATGAAGCGCAACAGATTATACGCCAGCACCACGCCCCACAGCTCCTGACGCACCAGCGCAGGCTTTTTACTCCGCAGCGTCAGTTCATTATTCAGCAGATGCTGCTTCATCTCCCTGAACCCGTGCTCTATCTCCCACCGCTGGCTGTAAAGGTCCACGATATCGGCTTTCGGGTATCTGAGCGGGTCGCACATCGACGTCAGTATCTGCACCGTCTTGCCGTTCACTTCCTTGCTGACCAGTCTTGCTGTCAGGGTTTCCGGTGCATCCTGCCATTTCTTTTTCGCCTGCGGCGACAGCGTTATTCTCACCAGTTTCTGCCCTGCGCCCAGGTTTCTCACCTCCTCATACTGCGCGCCTTTGCGTAAGGGCAGCATCCAGTGCCTTTCCGTGCCTGATGACTGCCAGCGATGCAGCAGGCCCAGGGCATAGAAGCCCTTATCCATGATGGTCAGTGAGTGGTCCGGCGTCCGGTCAATAAGCTGTGCCGCAAGGTCAGTTTCACCGGTTTCAGAGACGCTGTCGAAGGCCACCGCAGACAGCAGATGGCTGGTAACTTCCATCTGGCAGACCATGCGCAGTTGTGGCCATTCGGACTGCTTGTTCACATTGGCAGTACGGCCGAAGGCTGCGTCATTTTCTGGGGTATCAGGTGCACGCCACAACGTACCGTCCACGGCCATTAGCGTCAGGCCGTTCCAGTGAGACAGGGGTGTTTTTTCAAACCAGAGCTGACGTGTTTTTTCGAACATCAGACGGATGACATCCTCGCCGAGCCGCTGGCGGGCCTGAACAACGGCACTGGGTGCAACGAAGGGCCGGTTACCCGGCAGAAGAATGTCCATATGTGAGACCAGCTGGGTCATGGAGTGGGAGCGGAACAGGGCCATGCCGGTAACCGCCCAGACCATCATCTCCATGGAGAGGCGACGCTTACGCAGAGTGACGACGCCGGTGTCAGCCAGGCATTCATCAATCAGTTCAGGAGAAAGCAGGTCTGCAAGGGCAGCAAACTCCTGCGGAGAAAATTTATGGACGGTATCTAAGGCCTGGCTGAGTAACATAAAAAAATCCGTAATCCCTGGAGAGATTACGGATTCTTGCACAACCACCGGATCGGTCAACCGATCCTTAACTGATCGGCATTACGCCGATGGCGCCTTTTTTTATAGGTTCATCAGCTGGCGAAACTCTTTCACCTTGCTACGACTAACCGGTACCTGAAAATCGAGATCGCGTAATCTGAGAATATAGGTGTTGTTAAACCACGGCTCGATTTCTCGGATTTTATTCAGATTAACGCAGTACGAGCGATGGCAGCGGAAGAAGTGTGCTGCTGGAAGCTTGCTGCAAAACTCGGTAATGTTCATCGGCATCACCCACGACTCCCGCCGGGTATACACGAAGGTCATTTTCTCGTGCGCTTCGGCGTAATAGATATCATGAATCGACGTCACGAAAATCTTCTCATCGCGGATCAGGTTGATGGTGTCGTTTTCCCGCTGAGGGCTCGCCGCGTTGTTATTGCTCCCCGACTGCTGCTGCCAGGCGTTTTCCAGCTTTTTCAGCATCGTGACGATGCGCGATTCCTGATACGGCTTGAGAATGTAGTCGAAGGCTTCCAGTTCAAAGGCTTCCACCGCATGCTCTTTCCACGCGGTGATAAACACGATGAAAGGTTTATGCGCGAACTGGCTGATGTTCTGCGCCAGCAACACGCCGTCGAGCGACGGTATATTGATGTCGAGAAAAATGGCGTCGACCTTGTTGTGCTGCAAAAACTTCAGCACGTCCAGCCCGTCATCAAACGTGCCGACAATCTCCATCTGGCTGTGCTCTTTGATCAGCCAGGTCAGCTCCTGCTGAGCAAGCACTTCATCTTCAACAATGATGACTTTCATATTCCGTCCTTATGACAGCAGGCTTGCAGTTGAGGGGGACGGCGTGCGCTGGTTTGGCACATAAAACGCAATTTCGGTGCCGGGCTCAAGGCGGCGAATATGCAGCCCTTCGCCGTACAGCAACGTCACACGGTGATGCACGTTGAGCAGGCCAATTTTATTGCCAGGCATCTCGTTCGCCTCGACGCGGGCAATCACCGCCGGGTCGATGCCGTGCCCGGTATCCCGCACGCCGATTCGCACGCGGTTCCCGCTTTCACTGATGCTGATGGTCACCACGCCTTTCCCTTTGCAGGGCTGAATGCCGTGCACAATCGCGTTTTCGACCAGCGGTTGGATCAGCAGGCTTGGGATCATGCAGTTCACTTCATCGTCGATGTCGTAAATCACCGTCAGCTTGTCACCAAAGCGCGCCTGTTCGATAGCGATGTAATCCTTAATTTGGTACAGCTCTTTGCGAATATCGATCTGCTCGTCGTCCTTCAACTCAATGTTATAGCGCAGATAACGCGAGAGATTGAAAATCAACTGCCGGGCGGTGTCCGGATTAAGGCGAATCGACGACGAAATGGCGTTCAGCGCGTTAAACAGAAAATGAGGATTAATTTTACTTTGCAGCGCCCGCAGCTCTGCCTTATTTGCCATTTCACGCAATTGCTCGGCGCGGGACACTTCGAGCTGAGTCGAGATGATCTGCGACAGGCCCACCGCCATTTCCTGGAGCGAGGACGTTATCTGGTGCGCGGGGCGGTAATAGATTTTTAGCGTGCCGGTAACCACGCCTTTTTCCCACAGCGGGATAATCATAATCGAATGGATTTCCGGCGTGCGGTAGGCCACGTCGTCGTTGCGGATAATGATTTTTCCGTCGCTCAGCGCCTGGCGGGTTCGCGGGCTTATCCCCAAGTCATTCTTTTTGTAATTGGTTTCGCCGAGGCCGACGTAGGCCAACACTTTTTCGTTATCGGTAATCGCCACCGCGTCGGCGTCAATATCCCGGCGAATAATGTCGCAAACCTGGCGCAAGGATTCGCTGTTAACATTACGAAACAGCGGAAGCGTTTTGTTGGCTATCTCCAGGGCGAGCTTGGCCTGCCTCGCCGCGATGGCCTCTTTTTCCCCTTCAACGCTGCGCACCAGCAGTACGATAAAACCGATACACACGCTGCCGAGGATCATCGGCACGCCAATTTTTGAGACGATGTCGAAGCCAAGTTCCATTGTCGGCGCCCAGACGACGACGAGGATCATGGTCAGCGTTTCGCACAGCATCCCGGCAAGGATCCCGACGCGCCAATGCTGCGCCTTAGGCACTTTGCAGTGGATCCAGCCGGAGAGCAGCCCGGCGATAATGCTGGTGATAAAGCACGGCACCGCGGTGACGCCGCCAATGTCGATCAGATAGCGGTGCGTCCCGGCGATAAGCCCGGTAATGGCGCCGACCCATGGGCCAAACAGAATGCCGCCGGACATCACCGCAATGACGCGCACGTTCACCAGCGAGCCTTCCACGTGCACGCCAGACCAGGTGCTGAACAGCGCGAACAGCGAGAAAATGGCAGTGACGGCGAGAAGCTCCTTCGGCGTATGCGCAGATTTATGCAGCAGCTCGCGGAACAGGCGGATGCGGATAAGGAAAAACAGGCAAATCAGCATCAGGGCGGCCCTGTCAAAAACCGCCAGCAGCATAGTAAAGATTTCGTGCATGTGTGCGCCGTATGTATCACTCAAAGTAATATGATAAAAAACCTGGCGGGGGATAGCCAGCAATCACGCGGATTAGACAACAGGGAAAAGCCGCAATTTTAAAAGGGGATTACTTTTACGGTCCCGCCACAGGGGGAAATGCGAGGAATGCGTGCGCCTTGCGGTAAACCAATTGATATCGCTGTGTAAATGATATTTTGCGGTAAAGGTGATATCAGGCAGTGCGGAGTGCCTCTTATCGGCCATCACTTCCTCATTTTGCCTGTACGATTTATTTTTCCCCAACCCTCTCGACAGCAGGAAAAAAATCGGGTTATTTTCAAGCATGCCACACAGGTGGCAGCGTCGCTCGGACGGTCCGGGCGCTCACGTTATCCGAGGAATTTATGGCTGACTCCAGTCCTGAACGTCGTTTCACCCGTATCGACAGGCTTCCCCCTTACGTATTCAATATCACTGCTGAGCTGAAAATGGCTGCGCGTCGGCGCGGCGAAGACATTATCGACTTCAGCATGGGTAACCCTGACGGCGCTACGCCGCCGCATATCGTTGAAAAACTCTGTACCGTGGCCCAGCGCCCCGACACCCACGGATACTCCACGTCTCGCGGGATCCCACGCCTGCGCCGCGCGATTTCACGTTGGTATAAAGACCGTTATGACGTAGAGATTGACCCCGAAAGCGAGGCTATCGTCACTATCGGTTCGAAAGAGGGGCTGGCACACCTGATGCTGGCGACGCTGGATCACGGTGATACCGTGCTGGTGCCGAACCCGAGCTATCCGATTCATATTTATGGCGCGGTGATTGCCGGGGCGCAGGTGCGTTCCGTGCCGCTGGTGGAAGGCGTCGACTTCTTTAACGAACTTGAGCGCGCCATTCGCGAAAGCTATCCGAAGCCGAAGATGATGATCCTCGGCTTTCCGTCGAACCCGACCGCGCAGTGCGTTGAACTGGATTTCTTCGAGAAAGTGGTCGCGCTGGCGAAGCGCTACAACGTGCTGGTGGTGCATGATTTAGCCTACGCCGATATCGTCTACGACGGCTGGAAAGCACCATCGATCATGGAAGTCCCGGGCGCACGTGATGTCGCCGTGGAGTTCTTCACTCTGTCGAAAAGCTACAACATGGCGGGCTGGCGCATAGGTTTCATGGTCGGCAACAAAGAGCTGGTTAACGCGCTGGCCCGTATCAAAAGCTATCACGATTACGGCACCTTCACGCCGCTGCAGGTGGCGGCGATTGCTGCGCTGGAAGGCGATCAGCAGTGCGTGCTGGATATTGCCGAGCAGTATCGTCGCCGTCGTGACGTGCTGGTAAAAGGACTGCATGAAGCCGGATGGATGGTCGAGATGCCGAAGGCGTCGATGTACGTCTGGGCGAAGATTCCGGAACACTACGCCGCAATGGGCTCGCTGGAGTTTGCGAAAAAGATGCTGCAGGACGCAAAAGTCTGCGTTTCACCGGGGATTGGTTTTGGTGACTACGGCGACACGCACGTGCGCTTTGCGCTGATTGAAAACCGGGACCGCATCCGCCAGGCCGTACGTGGTATTAAAGCCATGTTCCGCGCCGACGGTCTGCTGCCGGTTTCAAGCAAGTCTGCAACGGAAAGTACCGAGTAACTCTCCGGTCTTCAGCCTTCAGAAATGCAAACAGGAGCCATTGGGCTCCTGTTTTTCTTTGCATGCTCAGGCTTAAACCATCAGGGCGAAAGTGCCGGCCCAGACGATGACCATAAAGGAGATGCCCATAATAAAATATTTCACGTCACATCACTCCGCGTATAGCGCGATACGCCCAAATGAAAACAATCCTGACTGAGTATAGAGAGCTGACACCGCCTCGAATAAAAATTGGGATTTGTCCCTTTTTACCCTTCGGCACCACCTCAAAATTCTGTGCTTCATGTGCTCCAGACGGCGCTAATGTACGCTTAAAAAAGGAGGGTGACAAGCCTGATTTTTTTATTAATTTTTAGTTACTTACGAGTGTCGTGAAACGGCGACACAATGATTTCAGTATGCAATAAATGCCCCACCAGCGACGGAAAAATCGCCGCTGAATGAGGGAGTAGTACCGCATTGAAATTATAGGGATTTTACGGGGTGAAAACTCAGGCGGCAGTGAAATGCTGGCGCGCACCTGAGAAATTCGGAGTTAGAGCGATGTCATACACGACATCTTAAGAATGGTTTCAGGCAGGATGTTTAGAATTGATACTTATAGGAGACTTTGACTTTTTTCTCGGCGTCATCGATATAGGTATTGTTGTCCTGGATGTAGGTAAACGCGCTGACAGAGTTGTGCTTGTTGAAGGAGTAACCCAATCCCACCCCGGCGAAGTAGCCTTTGTAGTTATCCCCATCATCGTTTTTCGAGCCGTACGACCCGCCAGCAACGCTCAGTAAGCGCAGGTTGGCAGTCAGTGGCTTGAGCATAAATACGCCCAGATAGCCGCTGCTACCTGAAGTATCTACCAAACCGAAGCCGTTTTCTTCCGAAGGATCGCCGCTAAAGCCAGCCTGGGAACAGGCTCTGTGCTTGTCTTTATCGCAGCCAAAGGTATCGCCAGTATTATAGGAGTAGCCTGCCATTGGGAAAAACTGGAAACCGGCAGGTTCAAAACCAAAAAAGCTCAGGGGGAGAAACGTCCCAATAGAATAGTTGGTCTGCGAAGCGCCGTTAGAAAATTCATTCTTACCAAAGTTGAAGTTGAAAATACCGATCGGGAAAAGCCATGAACCCCCGACACGCCACTCAGTGGCATCGCTATTGATCTTCACATTGATTTTTCGCGCTTCGTCCAGCGCCAGCGAGCCAGAGAATTGCACATCGCTGTCATCCATATCGTAGTTATCGGACCACGCAACACCCACTTTGGTGGTGACTTTAGTCGGGTCATCATCCGATTTTTCTTTGTTGGTTTTGACGACGCCAGATTGCGCTAACGCGAGAGCCGGGAAGAGTCCCAGAGAGAAGAGGAACAATGAACGTGTTCTGCTATGCATGTAGGGTCCGAAGTATATAAAGGGCTGAAAATAAGCGAAAGCCCGCGATCCTACAGTGGATGGGGCGTGTTCTCGCATATTTAGATTTAAAAATTGGTTTAATTTTGAATTTGTTTGATGGGCTAGTGGGAGATGAATTCGTGGCGGAAGGATCCCGGATGTGATTAAAATAATTGATGAAACTACATTATTTTTATTATGCGATTTTATTCATCACCGCCACCACCAGTGCCTTATTGCCAGACTCGCTGACGGTATGGGTTATTTCCGTCAACGTGCTCACGTTGCTGCTTTATGCCGCGGACAAATTGGCCGCACGAAAGAATAGGTATCGTATCCCTGAGTTCACTTTGCTGATTTTCGGTTTGGTCGGTGGCTGGTTTGGCGCTATTCTGGGGCAGCAAATCTTTCGGCATAAAACACAAAAGCAGCCATTCAAAACCTATTTTGCCATTAGCGTGATAGTGAATCTGATGGTCGTGATCGCGGGGATGTATTGGGTGATGAGATAAAGCAGGGGAGCAAATGGTGTCCCCTGCAGGAATCGAACCTGCAACTAGCCCTTAGGAGGGGCTCGTTATATCCATTTAACTAAGGGGACGAAGCGGCACGAGTATAGCGTTTTTTAGCAGGCAGGTTAAGCACATAGCTATCTGACTGCTCAAAGTGTCGCCATCGTCTTCACTTCTGTTGACGTTTTTCTTGTTCTTGGGCTTTGGCTTTTGCCTCCGCTTTCCGCTTAGTGCTCATGTCGTTGCGAATTTGCGCGTGACTCATCAGGGCGAAAATAAAGGTGCCTCCGCAAATATTCCCGGCCAGCGTCGGCAGTGCGAAAGGCCAGAAGAAATCATGCCAGTGCAGGGTCCCGCTGAAAACCAGATACAGAATTTCTACGGTGCCAACCACGATGTGCGTGGTGTCGCCCAGCGCAATCAGCCAGGTCATCAGAATAATAACGACAATTTTGGCGGCGCCAGCGGAGGGGAACATCCATACCATGGTCGCGATAAGCCAGCCTGAAATAATGGCGTTAGCGAACATTTCCCCCGGTGTATTTTTCATGACGTCCATACCAATTTTGGTGAAGGCATCGCGCGTTGGCTCATCAAAAATCGGCATGTATTCGAACGCCCAGGCGGCCACACCGGTACCGATGAGATTCCCCAGTAATACCACACCCCAGAGACGCATCAGCAGACCGAAATTGCCCATCGTTGGGCTTTGCATGACAGGTAAAACGGCGGTAACAGTATTCTCTGTAAACAGCTGCTGGCGGGCCATGATCACAATGACAAAGCCGAAGGTATAGCCTAAGTTCTCCAGCAGGAAACCGCCGGGAATGCCTTCGAGCTGAACGTGAAAAATGCCTTTAGCCAGCAGCGATGCGCCCATCGACAGCCCGGCGGCAATTGCCGACCACAGCAGCGCCATGGCATCGCGCTCCAGCTCTTTTTCACCGTCCTGGCGGATATGCTCGTGGATGGCCATTGCCCGCGAAGGAAGCCGCTGTTCATCGACTTCTATATCCTCGCCCCGTTTTTTTTCATCGCTTTCGACTTCAATCTCTTCGGTATGTCCGTCGATTTTCTCTTTTTCAATATTGTCCATCCGGCATTCCCTTCGTCTGTTGACTCTGGGTAAAGCGTAGCGGGTTTTATTGCCGAGCTCCTCGGTCCTGAGTCCTAATTTTGGGGTTATGCCATGAATAGCGATACGTCTGTTTCAAAATATGTATAAAATCAGTAGAAGCAGTGATTTCTTTACAGGGAGATATTTATGAATTTTCGCCTGTCTGCGCTTGCGCTGAGCGCGACGCTGTTGGTGGGCTGCGCCAGTTCCGGTGACCAGCAGCAGGGGCGTTCAGATCCGTTCGAAGGATTCAACCGCACCATGTACGACTTCAACTTCAACGTGCTGGACCCTTATTTGGTCCGCCCGGTTGCTGTCGCATGGCGAGACTATGTCCCGCAGCCTGCGCGTAACGGTATCGGTAACTTCACCAGCAACATTGAAGAGCCTGCGATCATGGTGAACATGTTCCTGCAGGGCGACCCGTATCAGGGTATGGTTCACTTCACGCGTTTCTTCCTGAATACGATTTTAGGGATGGGCGGTTTCATTGATGTCGCGGGAATGGCGAATCAGAAACTGCAGCGCGTTCAGCCACACCGTTTCGGTAGCACCATGGGGCATTATGGTGTGGGCTATGGTCCGTATCTGCAGTTACCGTTCTACGGCAGTTTTACCGTGCGTGATGACGTCGGCGATATGGCTGACGATCTGTATCCGGTGCTGTCATGGCTGACCTGGCCGATGTCTATCGGCAAGTGGGCGATAGAAGGGGTTGAAACGCGTGCGCAGCTGCTGGATTCCGATGGCTTGCTACGTCAATCGACTGACCCGTACATCACGGTGCGTGAAGCGTACTTCCAGCAACATGATTTCATCGCTAACGGCGGTAAACTCAGTACGGAAGACAATCCGAACGCCAAAGCGATTGAAGGCGATCTGAAGGATATCGATTCGCAGTAAGCGAAGTCGAAAACAAAAAAGGTGAGCATCGCGCTCACCTTTTTTTATGCCTGAACTCGAACTATCAGAAGCGGTAGTTGAAGTTAGAACCGAACAGCCACGCTTTGCCTGCAGAGCGGAAGGTGTACGGACCTTCTTCGATAGTCACGTTCTGACCGTGCATATAAGACGCGCCCACATCGATGGAAGCATCCGCATTTAACGCGTAGGTTGCACCCGCGCTTAGCCACAGACGGTCCTGATCCGGGATGGAGATCGAGCGATGATCGGCTGGAACCGGGCTATCATCAAACGCGATACCGGTACGGAATGTCCAGTTGTCGTCGTAGTAATAGGTAGTACCGAGCGCCAGACGCCATGCATCTTTAAAGCTTTCGTCTTTATAGAACAGGGTTTCGCCGCTGTTACCGGTTGCTTTCAGCTCCTGGAACTGGCTCCAGCTGGTGTAGGTGGCGCTATAGTGGATAGCCCACTGCGGCGCGACACGGTTGTAGCCTGACAGTTCCCACATTTCCGGCAGGTTCAGCGTCAGAGAACCGTTGGTGGTATTGCCATCGGTGCCCAACGGCAGACCGAAGTTGCCCAGAATCTGGTTGTAGGCCGACGGCATGTTGCTCTTATAATCACCGTCGAAGTCGATTTTGACTTCAGAGCGGTAGGTAAAGCCGTAGCGGTTGTTTTTATCCAGTTCATACAGGATACCGGCGTTCCAGCCGAAGCCCCACTCATCACCCTTCAAATGGGCAACTTGGGTATCAGCAGGGATCTGCCCAACCTGACCTGCCAGTGCCGGCGGCAATGCGCCAGAACCCGCAATGATCTGACCTAAGTCACCGGCATAGCGCTCGATTTTCGCTTTCGCGTAGACCGCATCAAAACCAACACCGAAGCTCCAGTTGCTGTTCAGACGATACGCACCGCTCAGGTTCAGGTTAACAGTGGTGAGGTCAGTTTTCCCCCCCATGCTTCCTGCGGCGTAGTTGTCATTAAATTCAGTTGCCAGGCCATAATTGGAGGTAACAGAAGCGCCCCAACCAAATTGTTCGTTAAGAGGCATGACAAAATGTAAGTTCGGTACCCATGCTACCGGAGCGATATTATCGGCATCGGTGCTTTTACCTGTTGGGGATTTACCAGAAATATTCACGTCCGGATCAATATAAACGGCACCGGCTGAAAATTGCGGGCGGTCATACATCATAATCAACGCGGGGTTACGGCTGGCGTTACCCGGATCGTCGGCAATCGCGCCTTCACCGGAATAAGCACGGCCTAAACCTGAGGCAGAAAATTCATTTAACTGAAAGCCTGCTGACCAGGCCTGAGAAGAAACGAGTGCCACTGCAACTGCGAGAGCAGATTTTGTAAAACGGGTTTTTTGGCTCATGACCATAACCTCAATCGAGTTATTTTTATGCAAAAATTGTTACATGCCGTAACAGAAGCGCGAAGTGTAGGGTCTGTGTTACGTCAGAGAAATCAGACCAGTGCCGAGAGTATAGGTCTGACCAGATGGAATGTTGCAAGTATGTTTATAAGTTTTTTCAATTGTGATCTAAGAAACGCGATCCAGCTGGCAAAATTACGGTCATGAAAGTTCCCTTGAGAGGGTGGTTTTTGTTTTAGATCATTTTTAATTGTGATTTAGCTCACTTATGACCGTACAAATTAATATCAACTGGAGACCCTTAGAGCAGGGGCGTAAAATAGTCGCATTGTTTATCTGGCACCCTGGGTGCAAATACAGAGGATATCTACGATGAGTAAATGCAGTGCTGATGAAACCCCGGTTTGCTGCTGTATGGATGTTGGCACCATTATGGACAACACCGATTGCACCGCGTCCTACAGCCGCGTTTTTGCGACACGCGCTGAAGCTGACGAAACGCTGGCTGCGCTGAGCGAAAGAGCCCGTGGTGTTGAGTCCGACCCATGCAAAATCATCCCGACCTATAAAGACGTCGACGGTGGTGTGCAACTGGATATCGATTTTGTGTTCTGCTGCGAAGCTGAAACCCTGATTTTCCAGCTCGGACTGCGTTAATCCCTTCTCTAAAACGCCTCTGCTCAGCAGGGGCGTTTTCTTTTTTATCTCAATGTGTTTTGGCTCTCACTTTTATGCTTCCCTGATTGGCTGGATGTAAAAAATTAGTTAAGACTGTTATCAGGTCAGACCACTTTTTTTTACGTTTACCAGGGGACAGTTATGAGTCAGGCATTACCGCTTATCACCCGCCAGGGCGATCGCATTGCCATTGTCAGCGGGTTACGCACGCCTTTTGCCCGTCAGGCGACGGCTTTTCACGGCATTCCCGCGATTGATCTGGGGAAAATGGTTGTCGGTGAATTGCTGGCTCGCAGCGAAATTCCTCCTGAAGTCATCGAACAGTTAGTTTTCGGCCAGGTCGTGCAAATGCCTGAGGCGCCGAACATCGCGCGTGAAATTGTGCTCGGCACCGGCATGAGCGTTCATACCGATGCCTACAGCGTCAGTCGTGCCTGTGCCACCAGTTTCCAGGCCGTCGCCAACGTCGCAGAAAGCCTGATGGCGGGCACTATTCGCGCCGGGATCGCCGGTGGGGCAGATTCCTCCTCTGTATTGCCGATTGGCGTGAGCAAAGCGCTGGCCCGTACGCTGGTGGATGCCAACAAAGCCCGAACCCTGGGGCAGAAACTCAAACTCTTCTCTCGTCTGCGCCTCAAAGATTTAGCCCCCGTGCCGCCTGCCGTGGCGGAGTACTCTACCGGTTTACGCATGGGCGACACCGCCGAACAAATGGCGAAAACCTGGGGCATCACCCGCGAGCAACAAGATGCGCTGGCGCATCGCTCGCATCTGCATGCGGCCAAAGCCTGGGCCGACGGCAAGCTGACGGATGAAGTGATGACGGCCTATGCGCCGCCGTTTCGTGAGCCGTTCGCGCAGGACAACAATGTGCGCACCCAATCCTCACTGGCAGACTACGCAAAACTGCGTCCGGCCTTCGATCGTAAACATGGCACGGTGACCGCGGCCAACAGCACCCCGCTGACCGACGGCGCGGCGGCAGTGATTCTGATGACGGAATCTCGGGCAAAAGAACTGGGCCTGAAGCCGCTCGGCTATTTGCGCAGCTACGCGTTTACCGCGATTGATGTCACGCAGGACATGCTGCTGGGGCCTGCGTGGTCCACGCCGCTGGCGCTGGAACGTGCCGGACTGACGATGGCCGATTTAACCCTCTTTGATATGCATGAAGCCTTCGCCGCCCAGACGCTTGCGAACCTGCAACTGATGGCCAGCGAACGCTTTGCCCGCGACGTGCTGGGCCGCAGCCATGCGACCGGAGAAGTGGACGATAGTAAATTCAACGTGCTGGGCGGCTCCATTGCCTACGGACATCCTTTTGCAGCAACCGGTGCGCGCATGATCACCCAAACCCTTAACGAGCTGCGTCGTCGCGGCGGTGGCTTTGGTCTGGTGACCGCCTGCGCGGCAGGCGGTTTAGGCGCAGCCATGGTTCTGGAGGCCGAATAATGGAAACGACATCCGCATTTACGCTGACCGAACGCCTCGATAACGTGGCGGTCATTACCATCGATGTTCCCGGCGAAAAAATGAATACCCTGAAGGCTGAGTTTGGCGTTCAGGTGCGGGCTATTCTCAAGCAAGTTCGCGACAACAAGGCCCTGCGCGGCGTGGTGTTCATCTCCGCCAAACCGGATAACTTCATCGCCGGGGCCGACATCAACATGATTAGCAACTGCACGTCGGCGCAGGAAGCCGAAGCCCTGGCGCGCCAGGGACAGCAAATCATGGCGGAAATTCATGCCCTGCCTATCCCTGTCATCGCCGCAATCCACGGTGCCTGTCTCGGCGGTGGCCTCGAACTGGCGTTAGCCTGTCACAGTCGAATTTGCACCGATGATGCGAAAACGGTGCTGGGCTTACCGGAAGTTCAACTAGGTCTGCTGCCGGGTTCCGGCGGCACGCAGCGGTTGCCGCGCCTGGTCGGCATCAGCACCGCGCTGGACATGATCCTTACCGGCAAACAGCTTCGCGCGCGTCAGGCATTAAAAGTCGGTCTGGTGGATGACGTCGTACCTCAGGCGATCCTTCTCGAAGCGGCGATTGCGCTGGCTAAACAGGATCGCCCGGTCAGCCGACGTCTGCCGGTACGGGAACGCATTCTGGCCGGTCCGCTGGGACGCAGTCTGGTGTTCAGCCTGGCGGCGAAAAAAACAGAGCAGAAAACGCAGGGGAATTATCCCGCCACTGGTCGCATTTTGAAGGTGCTCGAAACAGGTCTGGCACAGGGCAGCAGCAGCGGATATGCCGAGGAAGCTCAGGCGTTTGGCGAGCTGGCAATGACGCCGCAGTCAAAAGCGCTGCGCTCAGTTTTCTTTGCCAGTACCGACGTGAAAAAAGATCCAGCCGCTAACGCCGAGCCACAGCCACTGCGTTCGCTGGCGGTTCTGGGCGGTGGCCTGATGGGCGGAGGTATCGCGTTTGTCACCGCCAGCAAAGCAAAATTGCCGGTTCGTATAAAGGATATCAATGCCAACGGCATCAACCATGCGCTGAAGTACAGCTGGGAGCTGCTTGATAAGAAGGTGCGTCGCCGCCATATCAGAGCCAGTGAGCGCGACCGCCAGCTGGCGCTGATTTCCGGCACCACCGATTACAGCGGTTTTGCCCATCGTGACGTCGTGATTGAAGCGGTTTTTGAAGATTTATCGCTGAAACAGCAAATGGTGGCGGAAGTGGAAGCCAACTTTGCCCCGCACACTATTTTTGCCTCTAACACCTCGTCGCTGCCGATTGGCGATATTGCCGCGCAGGCGCAGCGTCCGGAACAGGTGATTGGTCTGCATTTCTTCAGTCCGGTAGAGAAAATGCCGCTGGTTGAAGTGATTCCCCATGCGGGCACATCAGAAACCACGATTGCCACCACTGTGAAGCTGGCGAAACAGCTTGGTAAAACACCGGTGGTGGTGGCGGATAAAGCCGGTTTTTACGTCAACCGTATCTTGGCACCTTATATCAATGAGGCGATGCGGCTGCTGACGGAAGGCGAATCCATTGAAAAAATTGATGGGGCGCTGACGAAATATGGCTTCCCGGTAGGTCCAATCCAACTTTTGGATGAGGTCGGAATCGATACGGGAACTAAAATTATTCCAGTACTGGAAAGCGCTTACGGGGAACGTTTTAGCGCGCCTGCAAATATCATTAGCGCAATTTTGAACGACGATCG
Source organism: Scandinavium goeteborgense (assembly GCF_003935895.2). GTDB lineage: Bacteria > Pseudomonadota > Gammaproteobacteria > Enterobacterales > Enterobacteriaceae > Scandinavium > Scandinavium goeteborgense. The sequence goes on from NZ_CP054058.1 coordinate 1,257,070, forward strand.
CAAAGGCAGAAAAAATGGTCGCGGTTTCTATCTTTACGAGGCAAAAGGGCGTAAAAGCAAAAAACAGCCTGACCCTGCAATTTATACGCTTATTGGCGGCGGGCAGAAGGGAACGCTGTCTGGGCAACAAATTGCCGAGCGCTGCGTGATGATGATGCTCAATGAAGCCGCACGTTGCTTTGATGAGCAGGTGGTACGTAGCGCACGCGATGGTGACATCGGTGCGGTGTTTGGTATTGGTTTTCCTCCCTTTTTGGGCGGCCCGTTCCGTTATATGGACAGCCTTGGGGCGGGGGAAGTCGTGGCGATTCTGCAACGCCTGACGACGCAATATGGCCCACGGTTCACGCCGTGCGAGGCATTAATCAGGATGGCAGAACAGGGCCTGGCCTTTTGGCCCGCAAATGAAACTGAGACGTTAAGTTGAGGTCAAATAAAGGTAAATCCAAGTGAGGCATAACGCTGCTGTATGGTTATTTTGTAAACAGAGATTGACTATACTTACGCCATTAAGGTAAAAAACAGCGTTTCATTCATCGAATGGATCAGGCACAATGCCCGACCACCGAATAGACAGCGTATTAAGTACGTGTGTTTTTCCCCGGTGTTTCTGGTTAACAAAAGCGGTGCAATATGCAAGTTTTTATTATGCGTCACGGTGATGCTGCCCTCGATGCAGCCAGCGACTCGGTTCGTCCTCTTACCACTTGTGGTTGCGATGAATCCCGTCAGATGGCGAACTGGCTGAAAGGTCAAAAAGTGGATATTGAGCGCGTTCTGGTCAGCCCGTTCTTACGAGCAGAGCAAACGCTGGATGTGGTGGGGGAGTGTATGAACCTGCCAAAAGAGATCGATGTCCTGCCGGAACTCACGCCTTGCGGCGATGTGGGGCTGGTAAGCGCCTATCTGCAGGCGCTGGCGAACGAAGGTGTTGCCTCTGCGTTGGTGGTTTCCCACCTGCCGCTGGTAGGTTACCTGGTGTCTGAGCTCTGCCCGAGTGAAGCTCCGCCGATGTTCTCGACATCCGCCATTGCGAACGTCACGCTAGATGCCAGCGGGCAAGGCCAGTTTAACTGGCAGATGAGCCCCTGCAATCTGAAGATGGCCAAAGCCATCTGAGTAAAAGGCGGGTGAGCCGTGCGCTTCCCGCCACTTTTACCTGTCACTTCTCTCCGCCTCGTCCTTCTACGGTAATTCTGGCGGCTGCCACTCTTCCACTTCAATCAACACCACTAATGCGGCATCTCCGCCATACTCTTTCGGTGCCTGATGAAACGCCATCACGTGCGGGTGCTGTGCCAGCCACAGCGGCGTCTGCTGCTTCAGAATATGTTTCCCGTGTCCGTGCATCACGCAGGCACAAAACACATGTTCACGACGACAAGCCGCAATCAACGCGCCTAATTCTTCTTTGGCCTGCATCTGGGTCAACCCGTGCAAATCAAGATACAACTCCGGCGAATAATCCCCACGACGCAGTTTCTTGGCCTCAAAATGGCTTACGTCCGCACGCACGTATTTCATCGCGCCTTCGGTATTCAGCAGGGGCTGAAACTCATCGGAAAAATAGTGGCTGTTATCGGCCTGTTCCTGAAGCAACCGCTTCACTGGCACTTCAGTGATTTTCTTACGCGCTGGGCGATGGACGATGGTGTCCTGCTTAATCTTGCGGGTGCCGGTCATCAGCTGACGGAACAGCGCCTGATCCTCTTCGCTCAGTGAGGTTTTCTTCTTCATTCTTTCATCTCATTTTCGCTTTGCGACAGTTTACCCGACTCTCTTGGCTTACGGGCAGCGAAAACGCATTTTTTCCCCGCTCTCATGACGCAAGAATGCTGATTTATCGGCGTCTTCATGGCAAACTAGCCGCCGAATTTCAGCGATGGGCCCTGGAGGGGAAAATGGATAAAATTTTTGTCGATGAAGCAGTCAATGAGCTGCATACCATTCAGGATATGTTGCGTTGGTCGGTGAGCCGCTTTAGCGCCGCGGGCATCTGGTACGGTCATGGCACGGACAACCCGTGGGATGAGGCGGTTCAGCTGGTGCTGCCGTCACTCTATTTACCGCTGGATATTCCGGAAGACATGCACACCGCGCGTCTGACCTCCAGTGAAAAACACCGTATTGTTGAACGCGTGATTCGCCGCGTCAACGAGCGCATTCCCGTCTCCTATCTGACCAACAAAGCCTGGTTCTGCGGCCACGAATTCTACGTGGATGAACGCGTGCTGGTTCCGCGTTCGCCGATTGGTGAACTCATCAATAACCGCTTTGCTGGCCTGATTGCGCATCAGCCTGAGCATATTCTGGATATGTGTACCGGCAGCGGCTGCATCGCTATCGCCTGTGCCTACGCCTTCCCGGAAGCAGAAGTCGACGGCGTCGATATCTCCCCGGATGCGCTGGCGGTGGCTGAGCAAAATATCGAAGATCACGGTCTCATCCATCATGTCACGCCAATCCGTTCTGACCTGTTCCGCGACCTGCCAAAGGTGCAGTACGATCTGATCGTCACCAATCCTCCGTATGTTGATGCGGAAGACATGGCCGACCTGCCGAACGAATATCGCCACGAGCCAGAACTGGGTCTCGCTTCAGGTTCCGACGGTCTGAAGCTGACGCGTCGCATTCTGGGCAATGCGCCGGATTACCTGACTGACGACGGCATTCTGATTTGTGAAGTCGGTAACAGCATGGTACATCTGATAGAGCAGTATCCTGACGTACCGTTCACCTGGCTTGAGTTTGATAACGGCGGTGACGGCGTCTTCATGTTCACCAAAGCGCAGCTTCTGGCTGCCCGCGAACACTTCAGCATCTATAAAGACTAATTAAAATTCGATGGAGCCGTGATGGCAGGAAACACAATTGGACAACTCTTTCGCGTAACCACCTTCGGCGAATCCCACGGTGTAGCCCTCGGCTGCATCGTGGACGGCGTGCCGCCGGGAATCCCTCTGACGGAAGCTGACCTGCAGCACGACCTCGACAGGCGTCGTCCGGGAACCTCGCGTTACACCACGCAACGTCGCGAACCGGACCAGGTGAAAATCCTGTCCGGCGTGTTTGAAGGCGTCACCACCGGCACCAGCATTGGCCTGCTGATTGAGAACACCGATCAGCGCTCCCAGGATTACAGCGCCATCAAAGATGTCTTCCGTCCGGGTCACGCTGATTACACCTACGAACAAAAGTACGGCCTGCGCGACTATCGCGGCGGTGGCCGTTCTTCTGCTCGCGAAACCGCGATGCGCGTAGCGGCAGGGGCGATTGCCAAAAAATACCTCGCAGAAAAATTCGGCGTGGTTATCCGCGGTTGCATGACCCAAATGGGTGATATTCCGCTGGAAATCAAAGACTGGAGCCAGGTGGAACAGAACCCGTTCTTCTGCCCGGATCCGGACAAAATCGACGCGCTTGATGAACTGATGCGCGGCCTGAAAAAAGAAGGCGATTCGATTGGGGCGAAAATCACTGTGGTCGCTGACGGCGTGCCGCCGGGCCTCGGTGAACCAGTCTTTGACCGCCTGGATGCTGACATTGCGCACGCGCTGATGAGCATCAATGCGGTGAAGGGCGTGGAAATCGGCGATGGCTTTGACGTTGTTAACCTGCGCGGCAGCCAAAACCGGGACGAAATCACTAAAGAGGGATTCCAGAGCAACCATGCCGGTGGCGTACTGGGCGGGATCAGTAGCGGGCAGCAAATCATCGCCCACATGGCGCTGAAACCGACCTCGAGCATCACCGTGCCGGGCCGCACGATCAACCGCTTTGGTGAAGAAGTCGAAATGATCACCAAAGGTCGACACGATCCGTGCGTTGGGATCCGTGCGGTGCCTATCGCAGAAGCGATGTTAGCTATCGTGTTGATGGATCATCTGCTGCGCCAGCGCGCGCAAAATGCGGATGTGAACACAACGCTGCCTCGCTGGTAAGCTTTTCCAGGGAAACGCGGGAAAATGAAAAAAATCGTCATTGCGCTGCTGGCTTTGCTGGCCAGCCACGCGGGGTTCGCCGCCACGCCGTGGCAAAAAATTACCCAGCCAATTCCGGGCACAGCCCAGTCGATTGGTTCTTTTGCCAATGGTTGCATCGTCGGCGCGGAAGGATTACCGCTGCGCTCCGATAACTATCAGGTAATGCGGACCGATCAACGTCGTTACTTCGGTCATACGGATTTGATTCTGTTCATTCAGCGTCTCAGCAATCAGGTGCACAATCTGGGGCTGGGAACGATGTTGATTGGCGATATGGGGATGCCCGCGGGCGGGCGCTTTAATGGCGGACACGCCAGCCATCAGTCCGGGCTGGACGTCGACGTTTTCCTCCAACTCCCGCAGACTCGCTGGACTTCGGCGCAGCTGTTAAAACCGCAGGCGCTGGATTTAGTGGCCGCCAATGGCAAGCACGTGGTGCCGTCATTGTGGTCGCCAAAAATCAGCGCCCTGATTAAACTCGCCGCCAAAGATAACGACGTGACGCGCATTTTCGTCAACCCGGCTATCAAACAGCAACTTTGTCTGGATGCGGGTACAGACCGCGACTGGCTGCGTAAAGTGCGTCCGTGGTTCCAGCATCGTGCCCACATGCACGTGCGTCTGCGTTGTCCAGCGGGGAGCCTCGAGTGTGAAGATCAGGCGCCACCTCCTCCGGGTGACGGCTGTGGCGCAGAGCTGCAAAGCTGGTTCGAGCCACCGAAACCGGGAACAACCAAACCTGTGAAGAAAACGCCGCCACCGTTGCCGCGTTCCTGCCAGGCGCTACTGGATGAGCATGTCCTTTAATGGAACATTTCACTGAGATATTTATGGTGTCACCGCTGTTGCTGGTGGCACTTTTCTTTATCGCGCTACTGGCCGGGTTTATTGATTCCCTCGCAGGTGGCGGCGGTCTGCTGACCATTCCGGCGTTGCTGGCGGTAGGTATGTCACCGGCAAACGCCCTGGCGACCAACAAACTGCAGGCCTGCGGCGGGTCATTGTCGTCTTCGCTCTATTTTGTTCGTCGAAAAGTCGTCAGCCTGGCAGACCAAAAGCTCAATATTCTGATGACGTTCATCGGCTCGATGAGTGGCGCGCTGCTGGTTCAGCATGTGCAGTCAGACATTCTGCGTCAAATCCTGCCGCTGCTGGTGATTGGTATCGGCCTGTACTTTCTGCTGATGCCTAAGCTCGGCGAAGAAGACCGTCAGCGCCGCCTGCACGGGCTACCGTTTGCGCTGATCACCGGGGGCTGTGTCGGTTTTTATGACGGCTTTTTCGGCCCCGGAGCAGGTTCATTTTATGCGCTGGCGTTTGTGACGCTGGCCGGTTTTAATCTCGCCAAATCTACCGCGCACGCAAAAGTGCTGAACGCCACCTCAAACGTCGGCGGTTTGCTGCTGTTTATCATTGGCGGCAAGGTGATTTGGGGGACCGGTTTTGTGATGATGGCAGGACAATTTTTAGGGGCGCGAATGGGATCGCGACTGGTGCTCAGCAAAGGACAAACGCTGATCCGGCCGATGATCGTCATCGTTTCGGCGGTGATGAGCGCGAAACTTCTCTATGACAGTCACGGGGCGGAGATCCTCCAGTGGTTGGGAATTCATTAATGCAACAACAACACCATTTTCAGCAGTTGATCGACATTTTCGATAGCTGTTTTGCTGATGATTTTAATACCCGTCTGATTTCAGGCGAAAACGAACCGATCTATCTTCCAGCTGATGCCGATGCGCCGTATAACCGCATCGTCTTTGCGCACGGCTTTTATGCCAGCGCTCTGCACGAGATTTCGCACTGGTGCATTGCCGGTGCCGAGCGTCGCAAGTTGGTGGATTTTGGTTACTGGTACTGCCCGGACGGACGCGATGCGAAAACGCAGAGTCAGTTCGAAGATGTGGAAGTGAAGCCACAGGCGTTCGACTGGCTGTTTTGCGTCGCCGCAGGTTTTCCGTTCAACGTGAGCTGCGACAATCTCGAAGGGGATGTTGAGCCTGACCGCATCGTCTTCCAGCGTCGGGTTCATGCGCAGGTGATGACGTATCTCGCAGAAGGGATCCCGGCGCGTCCGGCGCGCTTCATCGCGGCATTACAAGATTATTATCAAACGCCGACGTTAACGGCGGAACACTTCCCCTGGCCGGAAGATCTAAATTGAGGAAAGAAGATGATCGCAGAATTTGAATCGCGCATTCTGGCGTTAATTGATGACATGGTAGAGCACGCCAGCGACGATGAACTGTTTGCCAGCGGCTACCTCCGCGGCCACCTGACGCTCGCGGTCGCAGACCTGGAAGCGGGTGATGATCACTCTCCGGAAGCGGTGTACGAAAAAGTGACCCAGAGCCTGGAAAAAGCGATTCACGCAGGTGAACTGAACCCGCGCGATCAGGCGCTGGTGCTCGGCATGTGGGACACCTTGTTCCAGCAGGCGAAATTCAAGTAAGACCACAAAAAATGTAGGCCGGGTAAGCGCAGCGCCACCCGGCGAAACAGAAGCCCCCGATTACAAAATCGGGGGCTTTTTTATTACCAGTACAGCGGCCAAACCTGACGCAGGCGCGCCATCGCTTCGAGATAGAAATAGTCGCCCCAGCTACAGCACTGATCCACGCCTTTACCGCTCGCCATGTGATAGACCGAATGCTTAAGCAGGCCTTCGCACGGCTCGTCGTCGCGAGCGAGATAGTTTTCAGTGAGGGATTTCATGACGCGCAGCGCCATTTCCTCGTAATGCGCGCGATGCGGGTCCAGCGTCGGTAGGGCCTTCACCAGTTCCAGCAGGCCACAAACGGCGATGGCCGCGGCAGAGCTGTCGCGCACCGCGTCGGTCCCCAGCAGCGCTAAATCCCAATGGCAAACTTCATCTTCCGGCAGGCGGTTGAGGAAGTAGTGCGCCAGGCTGCGCGTGAGTTCGACCATGCTGCTGTCGCCGGTGTGCAGGTAGCTCAGCATAAAGCCGTAAATTCCCCACGCCTGGCCGCGAGACCAGCAGGACGTGTCGCTGTAGCCCTGATGCGTGTTGCCAAAGCGCGGTTCGCCAGTCGCCACGTCCATATAGTAGGTGTGATACGTCGAGGCATCCGGGCGCACGATATACCGCGCGGCCTGTTCAACATGCGCCGTGGCGGCTTCGGCATAGCTCGGGTCGCCGGTTTGCTCGCTGGCCCAGTACAGCAGCGGCAGATTCATGTTGCAGTCGATAATCATCCGGCCTTGCTGCTCAGGATCGTTCAGATCGCCCCACGCCTGAATGATTTTCGCCGTGGGGTTAAAGCGTTCCATCAGTGTATCGGCGGCCTGTAATGCCGTGCGGCGCGCATCTTCGTCACCGGTCAGTCGCCACGCGCTGACGCAGGAAAGTGAGTACAAAAAGCCCAGGTCATGCGTCGCGGTTTCAATACGTTTCTCAATGCGTTCAGCAAACGAGGGCAGGGTGCGCTCCGCGGCTTCACGAAAACGCCCTTCGCCGGTCATTTCCCACGCCAGCCACAGTTGTCCGGTCCAGAAGCTGGTGGTCCACTCCACATTTTTTGTCCGTGGCCAGATGCCGTTTTCACAGGCTTCACCAGGGAAACTGTCGCCGAAAGCGGCAATGTTGATATCCAGTTTTCGCGTAATACGCGTCAGGGCGGCGTCCAGACTTTGACGCAGTGCAGGCCGGTCGATGGCATACAGCTCAACGGGGCGCAGCGGCTCGGTAACAACAGAACGGGTCATGACTTCTCCTTAATGACTTTTTGCAGGGGCAATGGATACCGCGTCCAGCGTCTGCGCGTCCTCGGGATGAGGATCGCGGGCAGAGCGGCAGCGTGAAAGGGTCAGCGTGGAAACCAGGGTGAAGAACAGGGCGCAACAGCCCATCATCAGATAAGTCTGCTCGAAGCCGATTTTGGCGTAGAGATAGCCCGCAGGCGGCGCGACGACCACAGAACCGACGTAAATCATCGCCTGATAACCGAGCAGGTACATGGTGGCATTGACCTTTTTATGGAAATGCTCGGCGATGTATTTGAAGACTGAAATCAGCAGCAGCGCGATTTCCATGCCGTACAGCGGTTTGATGATTGAAATCGCCAGCGGATCGGTGGTCAGGCCGGAGGCAATCAGGCGTGCGCCGACCACCAGGCCGCAGAGCAGCAGCCCTTTCTTGGCACCGAACTGGTTTACCAGCATCGGGATAAACATCATCATCACGAACTCGGTGCCGGACTGGATCATGCTCAGGTAGCCGTACCACGCGTTGCCCTGTTCTTTGGTGGCAAAGAACGAGACGAAGTAGCGCGGGAATTGCTGTTCGGCGACAAACATCATCCACGCCACACCTGCGACATACAGGCTGAACATCCAGAATTTGCGGTTCTTGATCAGCGTGACCACGTCGCTGAAAACGATTTTGTTGTCGGCAATCACGTTGTTGCTGCGCAGCTGCTCGTCGCCAATTTTCAGGCTGATTAACATCAACAGCATCAGCACGGACGTCCCGCTGCTGACGAGGAAATTCGCCAGTGGCGTGAGGTTGAACAGCACGCCAGAAAGCGATGCCGCCAGCGCCCAGCCGAGTGAACCCCACATCCGGATGCGGCCAAACTCAAGGTTGTATAGGCGGCTGAAGCGGTCAGCGTAGGATTCTGACGCTGCCACGCCCGCGTACCAGCCGAGGCTGAGATACAGCGCGCCAATAATGATCCCGAGCGTGGTGTGGCTCAGCAGTAGCGGCTGGTAAACGAAGATAAAGAACGGTGCCATCAGCGCAGAGACCGCGCAGACGAAATAGAGCAGCCATTTGCTCATGCCGATTTTGTCCATGATGTAGCCGTAAATCGGCTTCATGATCACCGCAAACACGCCGTTAATGGCGAACACGCTGCCGATGGTGATGCTGTCCAGACCCACTTTTTGGCTCAGCCACAGGGCATAAAGCCCGAAGCTGGAAGACCAGGTAAAGAAGTAGAGAAAGATAAAGCTGCTCATCTTAATTTGCGCGCTGCGCGGAGTCGTCGCGGTCATGATGATATCCTCACTCTTTCGGCAGTTCAGTCAGTGGAAATTGCGTTTTTTGCGTGGCCGACGTCAGGTGAATAACGCCTTGCTCAACGCTAACTTCGGGGGCGTGGGTGAGGTTGAAATCCTGCGGGTCCCCGGCCCAGACCGCGCAAATCAGCAAATGTGTACCGGGTGATAATTCACCGCGAAGCACCGGCACGGCGGCGCGGTCGGCAAACAGCAGGTTGCTGTTCGGTGGGGTGAATACCACCTCGCCCTGACGACGTTTTTCACTCAGGCACACAATGGCGCTGGTGTCGTGATCGCCGGTCAGAAGGCTGGTTCCTGCGTTTAGTCGTTGTTCCGGCAGCGGGCGGGAATTGATGCTGAAACCGCCTTCGGCGCAGTCCAGTTCGCGGGCGGTTTGCAGCTGGTGAACGCGTACCTGCCAGTCGCCGAGTGCGACCAGCCAGCTGTCCACGGTGATGTCGTTCCACGGCAGCCAGCGGCTGTAGATGTAATTTTCATGCACGCTAACCTGCTGGCACTCACGACGCCCGCGCCAGTAGTTGTCCTTTTCACTGAGCAACAGCATCGAGTCCGGCGAGGCGTGCGCGAGGCCAAAGCGGCCGCGTTCGACGTTAAAGGCATAGCGCGTCGAGTAGGCAAATTTGCAGTACTTCGCGTCGGTGTTGACGAAGTTGTTCCGTTCCAGTTGGCCTGACGTCAGCATCCATAAATGATTTGGCTGGTGGACCAGGATCTGTGCGGCTTTTGGGATGGCGTGCGGCGTTTCGCGTGGCGGCAGCGGCGCTTCTTTCGCCTGCCAGAAATCGCTGTTTTCGCCCAACGCCAGCACCAGCACCGTCTTCAGCGCCCAGTACGGCGAGCCCGGCGCGTTATAGTCTTCGGCCATGATCAGGTTTGGATAGCTGTAGCCGACGCTCAGCACGCCGTCGCGGTCGAACGGTTGCTGTTGTTGCCACCACCGCAGATGGCGCAACACCAGCCCTTTGAGAATGCCTGGCGAATAGACGTCCAGCCCGGTAAAAGCGGCGGCGCTCCAGAATGCGGCCTGCGCAAAGCGGTAGGTCAGGCTGCGGCCAAACGGGATCGCGGCGCCGTCGTCGTCAAAGAAGTGAATAAAGTCAGCGGCAAAGACGGTGGCGCGTTCGCGTAACGTGGCACAGCGCTGCGGATCGACCTCTTTCATCAGCTGAGAATAAATCAGGCCGTAGAAGTGGAATCCCATCGAAATGTAGTAATCGCGTGGGCGCTCAGGGCCGTCGCTATACCAGCCGTCGCCGAGCCAGTAATGTTCCATCGCCGCAAAATGCCGCTCGATGGTTTCGTGGTTTACGGGCATTCCGGCGTGATGAAAACCGACCTGCACCAGAATGGGAAAGAAGTGCCAGTTGTTGTCAGGAATGGTGGCGGTTTCGCTTTGCTTCAGCCATTGCCACAGATGGTGCTTTTCCTGCTCGTTGAAATGCGCCAACAGCGGCTGATGTGCCAGCGCCAGCAGCAGACCGTAGGCGGCCATTTCGACCACTCGCTGATCGCTATGGCCGATTTCGCCCCAGTATTCCGGGTGCGCTGGGTGGGTGCCGTTTTTAATGGCCTGAATATACAGCGACAGCTGCTCAGGTTCCTGACCGCCCGCCAGCAACGGAGTGACGCCCCATAATAAACGGGAGAACGCTTCCATATTGGCGATGCGCTGGCCGTAATGCGTGGTGAAATTCGCGAGGTCCACGCCGCTGTGGTTATTTTTTATAAATGGCGTGACGGCATTCAGCATGTCATTCACCCATTGGGTGAGGTCACTTCTCTGTTGTAAGGGGTTATCAGCGTTAATATGTTCAGGTTGCACGAGGCCCTCCCGTCAGACACGAGAAAATTAAACGTTATTGTTATTGGACTTTTACCGCGACTGAATCAGGCGGCGAAACCAAGCCTAGCCGCTTTTCTTTCAATGTCTGAGTGAGCAGGTTCACATAAATGAACCGCTATTTTAATTTTGCTGGATTTTCCCCGTGCGCAGGGCAATAAATTGCAAACCGTAGGCTAAAAACTTAATTCTGTTGTCATGGTGGCTGAATGAGCGATTCGCAGTTACTGGAAAGAATTACCCTCGAACACCAGGCGATTTCCTTTAACCGGATGTGGGGTTCCAGTGCGTTGTATTATCACTGGCACCAGTGCGTGGAGTTTCTCTATATTTCGCAGGGCTATGGGATCGTAGTGGTCGACAATCAGCATTACACCGCGCGCCCTGGTCGGCTGTTTATCTTTCCGCCGTTTCGGCTGCACAAAGTGCATGTCGATGAAAGCGATCGCAACCATTATCACCGTTCCACGATGCATATCGAGCAGTCGGCGGTGGAAAGCAACCTGCAACAGTTCCCGCGTTTTCAGGCGCAGTTTGCCCATCTGGCCGCTAGCCATGCGCCAGCCCTGGCGTACGATCTCAGCGAGCACGCGGAGTATATGGAAACCGTGCTGGCGAATTTCGCTGCGCTCGAATCGAGGGCGCACTACCCGGCAGACGAAGTGGCGTTCTTAGTGATGCAGATTATGTCGCTGTTGCCCGCATTACCGCAGGCCAGCGCGCCGCAGCAGCAAACCGCGTCGGCGCAAATCATGCAGTGGCTGGAAGCGCATTACGGTGAGAAGTTTTCGCTGGAGGATTTGGCGCGGGATATTGGGCTTTCCCGCAGCTATACGTCACGCATTTTCCGTCAACAGACCGGCGGTAGCATTCACGAATATTTGCTCACCCGACGGCTGAAGCGCAGCTGTGATTTACTGCGCACCAGTGAAATGAGCGTCGATGCGATTGCGGCGAAAGTCGGTTTTCAGGAGGTGACTTACTTCATCACCTGCTTTAAACGGATGATGCGCCAGACGCCGTTGCAGTATCGCAAACAGGCGCAGCAGCGCATTAATCTGCTTTGATTACCGCTTTGCCTTTCAGCAGTTTACGCACCCACAGCCGGTTCGGATTCAGCGCTGCCAGGGTTCTGGCGTCCAGCGGCAGCGGTTCATGACTCATCTGTGAAGCCAGAATTTCTGCCAACAGTGGGGCAGAGCACAGGCCGCGTGAACCCAGGCCGCCGAGCATAAACAGGCTGTTATGAATCGGCGCGGATTTGGCATTGTCGCGATTTTCAGCCAGCGTGGCGTAGGTTTCCAGCGTTTGCGGATAATCCGGCACGTTACCCATCATCGGTAAATGATCGCGAGTGGCGCAGCGCACGCCGCAGCGGGCTTCGCCGTCGCTGACGTCCACTTCCTGTGCCCACGCGGCGTCCGGGAAGCAGTCGAGCAAACGCTGCCGATTATGCTGCTGATCCTCTTCGCTGTAGGCCATTTCTGTTTGCCCGCGATGGTAGCTGGCCCCGATGCAGTGCTGCTGGTTGTGCGGATTTTGCGGCGTGAGATAGCCGTCGTAGCACAGCACCTGACGGAGTTTCGCCAGTTCCGGCGTGGTCGGAATGTGGCTGACCTGGCCGCCCACCGCCGATACCGGCAGCTCCGCCGTTTGCGAGAACTGATTAATCTGATGGCCGTTGGCGAGCACCACGCTGGCGTGATGTTTGGTTTCGTCGTTCGCAAAATGCAGCGCCCAGCCGTTGGCCTGTGCGTCGAGCGTGTCACAGCGATGATTCCAGTGAACGTTCAGACCATTCTGACAGGCCAGTTCGATAACCGCTGCCGTGAGCTGTGCCGGGCACAGCCAGCCGCCGAGTGGGTATTGAATGCCCGCGCAGCCGGTGTCGACGCCAAGCGTGCGCTGCACTTCGGCCTTGTCCACTTCAACCGCAATTTCAGGTGGCAGTGCCAGTTTCAGCATCTGAGCAATTTTGTGGCTGCTTTTTTCATCCCAGCCAAGCTGCGTCACGCCGCACCAGTCGTGATCGAACGCCACGGGCAGGGAGTCGTACAGACGGCGCGCAAAAGTAAATGCCGCCGGGAAGAAGGTTTCCATCGCCGGATCGTGAGCGCTGAGCAGAGGGTAAAGCGCGCCCTGGCGATTGCCGGATGCGCCCTGTGCCGGAACGCCGTCTTCGCAATACAGCGTGACCTGCCAGCCGCGGCGCAGCAGCGCCAGAGACAGCAGCGCGCTGGCGATACCGCCGCCGATAATCGCCGTTTCACGGGTTTCGCTTGCGCTGCGGGCAAACCATGGCGCGGTGGCGGTTGCTGGTTGAGAATCATCCCGATACCCGGTCAGCATTTCTCGTTTGCGGCCAAAGCCTTTGCTCTTTTTCATGCAAAAACCAGCGTCGTTTAAGCCGCGACGCACAAAGCCCGCCGAGGTAAACGTCGCCACCGTGGCGCCGGGGCGCGCCAGTTTTGCCATCGCGTTAAACAGCGTTGGCGTCCACATATCCGGGTTTTTGGCGGGCGCAAAGCCATCGAGGAACCACGCATCGACCTGCTGATTTAAGGTGTCATCGAGGGTGTTGACCAGTTCATTAATGTCGCCAAACCACAGATCCAGTGTGACCCGGCCTTCATCGAGTATTACGCGGTGACAGCCGGAAAAAGGCAGGGGCCATTGCGCCTGTAATTGCCCGGCAAACTCGGCCAGTTCAGGCCAGTGCTGATGAGCAAGTTTCAGGTCGTTCAGGCGCAGCGGGAATTTTTCGAAACTGATGAAATGCAATCTTTGTAGCGTAGCCTCAGGCTGCGAGTCGCGAAAAGTCTTAAATGCCTGCCAGAGTGTGAGGAAATTCAAACCGGTACCAAATCCACTCTCAGCAACCACCAGATGGGATCGGTCGTGAGACGTAAAGCGCTCCGTTAGCCGGTTTCCTCCAAGAAAAACGTATCGGGTCTCTTCCAGTCCGTTATCATTAGAAAAGTAGACGTCATCAAAATCTCGGGAAACAGGTGTACCCTCATTGTTAAATTCGAGGTTGGCAGGTTGTATGGCGTTTTGTTTCACGTAAGTTACTCGCAGTGCAAGGCGTCCGGCGATCTTAACGATGTGTGCCGGGTGGCGCAAATTTATACTTAATTTGTCTGATCGGACTTGTTCAGCGTACAAGTGTACGCTATTGTGCGACTCGAAACTTAAAATAGTATATGACTTACAGAGGTATTGAATGAAACGTGCAGTGATTACTGGCCTGGGCATCGTTTCCAGCATCGGTAGCAACCAGCAGGAAGTCCTGGAATCTCTGCGTGAAGGACGCTCGGGGATCACTTTCTCTCAAGAATTCAAAGATTCTGGTATGCGTAGCCACGTATGGGGTAACGTCAAACTGGACACCACCGGTCTGATCGACCGTAAAGTGGTCCGTTTCATGAACGATGCCTCTATCTATGCTTACCTCTCAATGCAGCAGGCTGTTGAAGATGCTGGTTTGAAAGAAGACGTTTATCAGAACAACCCACGCGTGGGCCTGATTGCAGGTTCCGGTGGTTCGTCTAAATCTCAGGTATTCGGCGCAGACGCAATGCGTAGCCCGCGTGGCCTGAAAGCGGTCGGTCCTTACGTTGTGACCAAAGCGATGGCGTCTGCGGTTTCCGCATGTCTCGCAACCCCCTTCAAAATTCACGGTGTGAACTACTCCATCAGCTCCGCTTGTGCGACTTCTGCACACTGCATCGGCAGCGCGGTTGAGCAAATTCAGCTGGGCAAACAGGACATCGTATTTGCTGGCGGCGGCGAAGAGCTGTGCTGGGAAATGGCCTGTGAGTTCGACGCGATGGGCGCACTGTCTACCAAATATAACGAAACCCCAGAAAAAGCGTCCCGTACCTATGATGCGAGCCGTGACGGTTTCGTTATCGCAGGCGGCGGCGGTATGGTTGTGGTTGAAGAGCTGGAACACGCTCTGGCACGTGGCGCACACATCTACGCAGAAGTGGTTGGCTACGGCGCAACCTCTGATGGCGCAGACATGGTTGCTCCTTCTGGTGAAGGCGCAGTACGCTGCATGAAGCTGGCGATGGACGGTGTTGATTCTCCAATCGACTACCTGAACTCCCACGGGACTTCTACGCCAGTGGGCGACGTGAAAGAACTGGGCGCAATCCGTGAAGTCTTCGGTGACAACACGCCAGCGATTTCCGCGACCAAAGCAATGACCGGTCACTCTCTGGGTGCCGCAGGCGTTCAGGAAGCAATCTACTCTCTGCTGATGCTGGAACACGGCTTCGTTGCCCCAAGCATCAACATCGATGAGATGGACGAGAAGGCCGAAGGCCTGAACATCGTGACTAAGCCGACCGAACGTCAACTGAACACCGTGATGTCCAACAGCTTCGGCTTCGGTGGCACCAACGCCACGCTGGTTATGCGTAAGCTGAAAGCGTAATTAATACGCCAGATGAATGAAAGGAGCCGAAAGGCTCCTTTTTTTTGCCCGTGATTCAGCATTGACAGCCACGGCGATTCGCAGGCAAACTTCAGCCCTAACATTGTCATCGCGATAATGCGTAAGCGTTTAACGTCATCCAACGCACCTTAATCCTGATGTTCAGGTAGAGGGGGCGTGGCATTTCCCCGCCTTACTCTGCGTTATGGAGTAATGCATGTCTGCAGTAACAGAATCTGTAAAAACCTCTTCAGCGAATACCTCGCTGTTTCGCATCGCCTTTGCGGTGTTCCTCACCTATATGACCGTGGGCTTGCCTTTGCCGGTCATTCCGCTGTTTGTGCATAACGAACTTGGCTACGGCAACATGATGGTCGGTTTTGCCGTCGGTATTCAATTCCTCGCCACCGTTTTAACGCGCGGCTATGCCGGGCGTCTGGCCGATCAGCGCGGGGCGAAGCGCTCTGCGTTGCAGGGAATGTTCGCCTGTGGACTGGCGGGCGGTGCGTGGCTGTTGGCGGCCCTGCTGCCGATGGGTGCCGAAGGCAAATTTGCCCTGCTGGTGGTCGGGCGTCTGATCCTCGGCTTTGGTGAAAGCCAACTGCTGACCGGGACGTTAACCTGGGGCATGGGGCTTGTGGGGCCAACGCGTTCCGGCAAAGTGATGTCATGGAACGGGATGGCGATTTACGGCGCGCTGGCGGCCGGTGCGCCGCTGGGCTTACTCATTCACAGCCATTTCGGCTATGCCGCACTGGCGGGAACCACCATGGTGTTGCCGCTGCTGGCCTGGGCGTTTAACGGTTCGGTGCGTAAAGTGCCAGCGCATGCCGGCGAGCGTCCGTCTCTGTGGAGCGTGGTCGGGCTTATCTGGAAGCCGGGTATGGGTCTGGCCTTACAGGGCGTGGGCTTTGCGGTGATCGGCACCTTTATTTCGCTCTATTTTATGAGTCACGGCTGGGCAATGGCGGGCTTTACGTTGACCGCTTTTGGCGGCGCGTTCGTGCTGATGCGTATTCTGTTTGGCTGGATGCCGGACCGTTTCGGCGGGGTGAAAGTGGCAACGGTTTCACTGCTGGTGGAAACGGTAGGTCTGCTCCTGCTGTGGCAGGCGCCAAATGCCTGGGTTGCGCTGGCAGGTGCGGCATTAACCGGGGCCGGTTGTTCGCTTATCTTCCCGGCGCTGGGCGTTGAGGTCGTGAAGCGCGTACCGCAGCAGGTACGCGGCACGGCGCTTGGCGGCTATGCCGCGTTTCAGGATATCTCATACGGCGTAACCGGGCCGCTCGCAGGGCTGCTTGCGACCTCGTTTGGTTACTCGTCGGTGTTTCTGGCCGGCGCGATTTCCGCCGTCGTCGGGATTGTGGTCACGCTAATTTCTTTCCGTAAATAGCGCTACTGCCCGGCCTTCTGTAACTGAAGGCCGGGCACTGTCTGGCGCGGCAAATAATACTTCACCTGAAATTCAAAGATGTTGGTGTAGAGAATGGAGTAATCGATTGGCTGGTGATATTCATCCACCGCCTGAGTTTGCATTCTGATTATGGGATCTTTGGCGCTGATATGCAGCAGTCTGGCCTGTTCAGGTGAGGGCAGCACCGGAATGATAGATTCATAGCACCCCTCAATTTTTACCCCGCATTCTTTTTCTATATAGGCATATTTTGATTTCTGCATGTGGCCAATCGTGAGGTCAGGGAAGCGGGTGACCGATAGCCAGGTCTCTTCTAACTGCATGGCAATATTATCGATAAAGCGTAACCGTTTTGCGTAATAAACGGCTTCACAGGGCGGTAACCGGAGGGCGTTGGCAATATCTTCTGAGGCTGCCTGTAATTCAAACTTAAGAATGCGGCTGGAGGGCGTTTTTCCTTCATTACGGGCTATTTCGGTGAAGCTATCGAGGTGGGTGACCGATGCCTGAAAATGCTTATTTTTAACCCATGTCCCGGCGCCATGCTTGCGCTCAATAAGTCCGTCCTGCTCAAGCACTGCCAGTGCCTTACGCAGCGTATTGCGAGAGACTTTATAATATTCCGCTAATTCTTTCTCTGCTGGCAGTAGATCGCCAATGTTGTACAGCGGGCCATTAATCTTAATCTTTAAAAGATTGACGATATTTTGGTAAACCACTTTTGAACCTCCATAATCCCTTTGGAAACATTGCGTTACTTGGGTGTTATTGCAGGTTTGCATCTACTTGTTCAGTTTCAGCATTCTTTTTGCATCACTTTTTTACCGCTAACTGTGATCAACGCTGAAATCGGGAAAATATGTTATGCGTAAAGTCAGCGTCAATTATGGCTAATGTATCACGACAAATAAGGGTTAATAATGCGTTTTATGGATGCTTTTGAGCGTGGCATGGAGAAGATTCTTGTCCCCATTGCGATTAAATTAAATTCCCAGATCCACATTTCGGCTATTCGGGATGCCTTTATTCTGTCATTTCCAATAGTGATGGCGAGTTCGCTGATCATTCTGATTAATTTTGCGATTCTGTCTCCGGACGGCTTTATTGCCAGTGTTTTGCATTTAGGGGACTTCTTCCCACATCTGGCTGACGCCCAGCAGATTTTTACCCCGGTAATGAACGGGTCGGTCAATATCATGGCGATTCTTATTACCTTCCTGGTAGCGCGTAATATTGCCGTTAGTTATCATCAGGATGAATTACTCTGCGGGTTGACCGCCATTGGGACGTTTTTCGTCGCGTATACGCCTTATACCATTATTGATGGCCAGGCTTATCTGACCATCAAATATCTCGGGCCACAGGGATTGTTTGTCGCGATTATCGTTGCTGTGGTCTCGAGTGAGCTTTTTTGCCGTCTGGCGCGTAATCCCAGAGTGACAATCACTATGCCTGATGCGGTGCCGCCTGCGGTGGCCCGCTCATTTAAGGTGCTCCTGCCGATTATTTTTGTGATGGTCTTTTTCTCAGTCATCAACTATCTGCTGACCCGTATTTCGCCTAATGGTCTGAACGATCTTATCTATAACCTGATTCAGGCCCCGTTAAAGAATATGGGAACCAATATCGTGACCGTATTGGTGCTGGGCGTAGTGTCGAACTTTCTGTGGGTGCTTGGGATCCATGGTCCGAATACTGTGGCGGCCATCCGGGAAGCCATTTTCTCTGAGGCCAATCTGGAAAACCTCTCTTATGCGGCGTCACACGGTAGCACCTGGGGGGGCGCCTTATCCGATAACCTGGACTGGTATTAATGATGCTTTCGCCAACAGTGGCGGCTCCGGGATGACGTTGGGCTTGCTGCTGGCGATCTTTATAGCTTCACGGCGCCAGGATTATCGCGACCTGGCGAAAATGGCGTTTGTTCCAGGGCTATTTAATATCAACGAGCCGGTGATGTTTGGCTTGCCGGTGGTGCTCAATCCTATCCTGATCGTGCCGTTTATCCTGGTGCCATTCGTTAATTCGCTGATCGGCTATTTATTCATTACGCTCGAGTTTATTCCGCCCATCGCTTATGCCGTTCCGTGGACCACGCCTGGCCCACTTATCGCTTTCTTTGGCACCGGAGGTAACTGGCTGGCGCTCGTCGTGGGCCTCCTGTGTCTGGCCGTGTCCACGCTGATTTACTTACCGTTTGTCATTGCCGCCAACAGGGTTAATAGCGGTCAGACGGTAGAGAGTGATTGAGCTGAGGCGTTACAGCATCAGCCACAGCAAGCCAAACACCACCACCAGGATGACCAGCATTAGACCTGGGCGGGCTGACATCGCCTTCATGTTCTCGATGAACGGCGTGAACGGGTTAAAGATCGGCTGAATATAACGGGTGTCGACGGTGTCCTGAGCGCGTTCGACGCGCTTGAGGAACACCTGATTCAACAGATCCTGCACCTGTGCCTGGGTTAACACCGTTTGTGGCGTCGCCTGCCAGGCTTGCTGGGCATAGTCGCGTAGAGCGTTAAACTCCTGCGTTTCCATCGGCTGTTTCAGCGCCGCTTGCAGCGAGTTCAGCGTCGGTGCTTTCTGGTCGCTCAGCGTCTGACGCGCCTGCAGCCAGGTCATCAGCTGGTTGAAGTGTTTCGCCGGGATGAGATCGCCGGTTTTCACCCCTGATAGCTCAAGCATCGACTGCCAAATCATCTTGCTGGATTCCCCGGTCGCCGCGGCGACTTTAGTCACCATTTGATTCAGCGTGTGGTGCTCGGCAGGCAGTAACGACCTGTCCGTTGCCGGGCGCTGTTGCGGTTGCGGAATGGCCAGTTCGTTGTTTTGCAGAAGCTGCAGGACATTTTTAAGCTGATCGGGGGTCAGCTGGCTTAACGTTGTGTGGCCATATTGCTGGCGAATAAAATCACTCACCGCCTGACGGTTATTGCCCTGGCTCAGCAGTTCGGTCAACTGGGCGACAATCTGGCGCACTTCGTGAGTCTGCTGGGCGTTGACCAGTCGCTGGTTGAGGTTCTGTTCCGCCGCAGGGAAGTGCCTTGAGAGCAGCTGCGCATCATTCTTCAGACCCAAATCGTGTTTCATCCCGGCCCATACCCCAGCGCTTTGCTGAGACGTCAGCGCGACAAGACGCGTGATCAGCCGTTCGAGTACGGTACGCTGCTGGGTGGAGAGCGGTTGCTCGCCGATGTGACTCGTCGTTGCTGCTTCCCCCGGAGGGCGGGCGGGCACGCCTGAAATAGGTTGCGTCATGATAAATCCTGAATGTCCGTCGGTGTTCTCAAGGCTCAGTGTTCCTGGCCGCGAGATTATGGCACACTTCCCCGGTTAACTCTCGTTCCAGACAGGTACTGTACCGTGAAAATCCTTGTTGATGAAAATATGCCCTATGCCCGCGAGCTGTTCAGCCGTTTGGGTGATGTAAAGGCGGTCCCTGGCCGTCCAATTCCACAGCATGAGCTGGATGATGCCGATGCGCTAATGGTGCGCTCAGTCACCAAAGTGAATGAGGCGCTGCTGGCCGGGAAGGGGATTAAATTCGTGGGTACCGCAACGGCGGGTACCGACCATGTCGATGAGAAGTGGCTGGCGCAGGCTGGAATCGGTTTTTCTGCCGCCCCCGGCTGCAATGCCATCGCGGTGGTGGAATACGTATTTTCATCCCTGCTGATGCTGGCCGAGCGTGATGGTTTTGCGCTGGCTGACCGCACCGTCGGGATCGTCGGCGTGGGTAACGTCGGGGGGCGTTTGCAAAAACGTCTCGAGGCGTTGGGGATCCGCACCTTATTATGCGATCCACCGCGGGCTGATCGCGGCGACGAAGGTGATTTCCGCAGCCTCGACGAGCTGGTGCAGAACGCCGATATTCTGACTTTCCATACACCGCTGTTTAAAGACGGGCCTTATAAGTCGCTGCATCTGGCCGATGACGCGCTGATTTCACGCCTCAAGCCTGGCACTATTCTGATAAATGCCTGCCGTGGACCGGTGGTGGATAATGCCGCGCTGCTCAAATGCTTACAGGCAGGGCAGGATTTAAGCGTGGTGCTGGACGTCTGGGAGCCGGAGCCTGAACTCAATACCGAACTGCTGTCGCGCGTTGATATCGGCACCGCACACATTGCGGGCTATACGCTGGAAGGCAAAGCGCGCGGCACCACGCAGGTGTTTGAGGCCTACAGCGAGTTTATCGGCAATCGCCATCAGGTGTCGCTGGATACGCTGCTGCCTGCGCCGGAATTTGGCCGCATTACGCTGCATGGCCCGCTCGATCAGGCGACGCTAAAAAGGCTGGTGCATTTGGTGTATGATGTGCGCCGCGATGATGCGCCGCTGCGGAAAGTGGCGGGTATTCCTGGCGAGTTCGACAAACTGCGTAAAAACTATTCTGAACGCCGTGAGTGGTCTTCGCTGAACGTCCTGTGTGACGATGAGCAGGCTGCCGTTCTGCTCAAAAATCTGGGATTCAACGCCGTTCATCACGCAGCGCGTTAATGTCTTCTTAATACGCCCGGCCAGATCCTCTGGCGGGGCGGCTATTTTTATTTCTGGAGTAAACCACCATGTCTGAAGGCTGGAATATTGCCGTACTGGGCGCAACGGGTGCCGTAGGTGTTGCCCTGCTTGAAACTCTTGCAGAGCGTCAGTTCCCGGTGGGAGAGATTTACGGTCTGGCGCGTAGTGAAAGCGCGGGCGAATCCCTGCGCTACGAAGGTAAAACCGTGCGCGTGCAGGACGTTGCCGAGTTTGACTGGACTCAGGTTCAGCTGGCCTTTTTTGCCGCGGGCGTAGAAGCCTCTGCGGCCTGGGCTGATGAAGCCGCCAACGCGGGCTGTCTGGTGATTGATTTAAGCGGTTTGTTCGCGCTGGAGCCGGACGTTCCGCTGGTAGTGCCAGACGTGAACCCGTTTGCGCTGGCGGATTATCGCAACCGCAATATCGTGGCAGTGCCGGACAGCCTGACCAGCCAGCTGCTGACTGCGCTGAAGCCGCTGATCGACGACGGTGGCCTGTCACGTATCGCAGTAACCAGCCTGATGTCGGCCTCTTCACAGGGCAAAAAAGCCGTCGATGCGTTGGCAGGACAGAGCGCCAAGCTGCTGAACGGCATTCCGATTGATGAAGATGATTTCTTCGGCCGTCAGTTAGCCTTCAACATGCTGCCTCTGCTGGTTGACCGTGAAGGCGGCATCGCCGAAGAACGTCGTATTGTCGATCAGGCCCGCAAAATCATGCAGGACGAAGGTCTGATGATTTCGGCTCAGTGCGTACGTGCGCCGGTGTTTTACGGTCTGGCGCAGATGGTCAGCTTCGAAGCGCTGCGCCCGCTGGCGGCAGAAGAAGCGCGCGATGCGTTCGAACGCACTGAAGATATCGCCCTGTCTGCGGATACGGATTTCCCGACTCAGGTGTCTGATGCTTCCGGCAGTTCGCACCTTTCTGTAGGCTGCGTGCGTAATGACTACGGCATGCCAGAGCAAATTCAGTTTTGGTCGGTGGCCGATAACGTCCGTTTTGGCGGTGCGCTGATGGCAGTGAAAATCGCTGAGAAACTGGTTCAGGAGTATATGTACTGATGTCTGAAGTGGAAGCGCTGCCGGTCATTAAAGTCGCGCTCGGCATTGAGTACGACGGCAGCAAATACTACGGCTGGCAACGGCAGAACGACGTGCGCAGCGTGCAGGAAAAGCTTGAAAAGGCGCTGACGCAGGTCGCGAACGAGCCGATTAGCGTGTACTGCGCGGGTCGAACCGACGCTGGCGTGCACGGCACCGGTCAGGTTGTGCATTTTGAAACGCGGGCGCAGCGCAAAGACGCGGCCTGGACGCTGGGGGTAAATGCGAATTTACCTAAAGACATCGCGGTGCGTTGGGTGAAAGCTGTGCCCGACGATTTCCACGCGCGTTTCAGCGCCACTGCTCGTCGGTATCGTTACATTATCTACAATCATCGTCTTCGCCCGGCGGTCTTAAGCCATGGCGTGACGCATTGTCACCAGGCGCTGGATGCCGAACGCATGCAGCGTGCGGCACAAAGCCTGCTGGGTGAGAATGACTTTACCTCGTTTCGAGCGGTCCAGTGCCAGTCGCGCACGCCGTGGCGAAACGTGATGCACATTAACGTTGAACGTTACGGTGCCTATGTGGTGGTGGATATCAAAGCGAATGCCTTTGTACATCATATGGTGCGGAATATTGTGGGCAGCCTGATGGAAGTGGGCGCCGGAAACCAGCCGGAGAGCTGGATTGCAGAGCTGTTGGAAGCGAAGGACAGAACGCTTGCAGCAGCGACGGCCAAAGCTGAAGGGCTGTATCTCGTTTCGGTGGATTATCCGGAACGATTCGACCTTCCTAAGCCGCCTATGGGCCCGCTATTTTTAGCGGACTGAATGCAGTCACTTAAGGTTAAGTCACTATGGATCTGATTCACTTTCTGATTGATTTTATTTTGCATATTGATGTGCATCTGGCTGAACTGGTCGCGCAGTACGGCGTCTGGATTTACGCTATTTTGTTCCTGATTTTGTTCTGTGAAACAGGGCTGGTAGTGACACCGTTCCTGCCAGGCGATTCACTGCTGTTTGTCGCCGGTGCGCTTTCTGCGCTGCCAACAAACGATCTGAACGTGCATTTGATGGTGGTATTGATGGTGATTGCGGCGATTGTCGGCGATGCCCTGAACTACACCATTGGTCGCGTGTTTGGCGAACGGTTGTTTAGCAATCCGAATTCGAAAATTTTCCGTCGTAGCTATCTCGATAAAACGCACCAGTTTTATGAAAAGCACGGTGGGAAGACCATCATCCTCGCCCGTTTTGTGCCGATCGTCAGAACCTTCGCGCCGTTTGTGGCGGGAATGGGGCACATGTCCTATCGTCATTTTGCTGCGTATAACGTGATTGGTGCGCTGCTGTGGGTGCTGCTGTTTACCTACGCGGGCTATCTGTTCGGCGACTTGCCAATCGTGCAGGAAAACCTAAAACTGCTGATCGTGGCCATCATCGTGCTGTCGGTTCTGCCAGGCGTTATCGAGATAATTCGCCACAAGCGTGCCGCAGCAAAGCAGGCTAAATAATTACAGAGCCCGGAAAGTGGCGCAAAGTGGCACCGGTTAGACCACTTTTTTGTCCCATGTTCTGGGCTCTTATGTTTTAATGTGCAACATTTCATGGTCTGTAAGCCCTAAAAATGGCATTATTCGCCGCTTACAGCAAAAACTGGCATCGACCAGGTTCAGGCAGAAAGGTTATCAATGAGCTGGATTGAACGAATTAAAAGCAACATAACCCCCACGCGCAAGGCGAGTATTCCGGAAGGGGTATGGACCAAATGTGACAGCTGCGGACAGGTTCTGTACCGCGCAGAGCTGGAGCGTAACCTGGAGGTTTGTCCGAAGTGCGATCACCACATGCGTATGTCAGCGCGTAACCGCCTGCATAGCCTGATGGATGAAGGTACTCTGGTGGAGCTGGGTAGCGAGCTTGAGCCGAAAGATCTGCTGAAGTTCCGTGACTCTAAGAAATACAAAGATCGTCTGGCCTCTGCTCAGAAAGAAACCGGTGAGAAAGACGCGCTGGTGGTAATGAAGGGTACCCTGTTTGGTGCACCTGTTGTTGCCGCTGCCTTTGAGTTTTCCTTTATGGGTGGCTCGATGGGTTCTGTGGTTGGCGCTCGTTTCGTGCGTGCCGTTGAGTATGCACTGGAAAACAATTGCCCGATGGTGTGCTTCTCAGCCTCCGGCGGGGCGCGTATGCAGGAAGCGCTGATGTCACTGATGCAGATGGCGAAAACCTCTGCAGCGCTGGCTAAAATGCAGGAACGCGGTCTGCCATACATTTCTGTGCTGACCGACCCAACCATGGGTGGCGTGTCTGCAAGCTTTGCAATGCTGGGTGACCTCAACATCGCTGAGCCGAAAGCACTGATCGGCTTTGCCGGTCCACGTGTTATCGAGCAGACCGTACGTGAAAAACTGCCGCCGGGGTTCCAGCGCAGTGAATTCCTTATCGAGAAAGGTGCGATCGACATGATCGTCCGTCGCCCTGAGATGCGCTTCAAGATTGCCAGCGTGCTGGCGAAGCTGATGAATCTCCCGGCACCGAATCCGGATGCGCCGCTTGAAGAAGTGGTGGTACCGCCGGTACCGGATCAGGAACCAGAGGCCTGATAAATGCAAAGGGCAGGGCCAGACGGCGCTGCCCTTTTTGCTTGTGCTAACCGTTAACTATCGCGGGTATCATGGAAAAAGACATCACTCCACTCGCCACGTCGCCCCTCGCCGCGTGGCTTTCTTATCTGGAACACTTGCACAGCAAAACCATCGACCTGGGACTGGCGCGCGTCAGCGAGGTTGCGGGCCGAATGGGCGTGCTGAAACCCGCGCCGTTCGTCTTCACCGTCGCGGGCACTAACGGCAAAGGTACCACCTGCCGCACGCTGGAATCGGTGCTGATGGCCGCAGGCTTTAAGGTCGGCGTGTACAGCTCTCCGCACCTGGTTCGCTACACCGAACGCGTGCGTGTGCAGGGTGGCGAGCTGGCTGAATCTGCGCATACCGCGTCGTTTGCCGAAATCGAAAAGGCACGGGGCGAAATCTCCCTGACTTACTTTGAATTTGGCACGCTGTCGGCGCTGTGGCTGTTTAAACAGGCGCAGCTGGACGTGGTCATTCTGGAAGTGGGACTCGGCGGACGTCTGGACGCAACCAATATTGTTGATGCCGACGTGGCGGTTGTCACCAGCATTGCACTCGACCATACCGACTGGCTGGGGCCGGACCGCGAAAGCATCGGCCGTGAAAAAGCCGGCGTGTTCCGCGGCGGTAAACCAGCGGTTGTCGGCGAACCGGATATGCCGCAGACCATTGCCGATGTCGCCACTGAAAAAGGCGCTGTGCTGCTGCGTCGTGGCGTTGACTGGCGTTATGAGGTCACGGGCGACAGCTGGACGTTCAGCGATGCGCAGGGCGAACTGAGTGCGCTGCCGTTACCGCAGGTGCCACAGCCCAATGCCGCGACGGCACTGGCGGCGTTGCGGGCGAGCGGGCTGGCTATAGGTGAGCAGGCATTGCGTGAAGGCATTCAGAACGCGATGCTGCCGGGCCGTTTTCACATCGTGAGCGAATCACCGCGTCTGATCCTCGACGTGGCGCACAACCCTCATGCGGCGGCGTATCTGGCGGAACGTCTGAAAATGCAGCCTTCAGCCGGGCGTACGCTGGCGGTGATTGGTATGCTTCATGATAAAGATATTGCCGGGACGCTGGCCTGTTTGTCGGACGTCGTCGACAGCTGGTATTGTGCCCCGCTGGAAGGCCCTCGTGGGGCAACGGCGGAACAGCTGGTGGAACATTTGCGCGATGGCGCAGTCTATGCCACTGTAGCGCAGGCGTGGCATGCCGCAATGACGGATGCTGGCCCACAAGATACGGTGCTGGTGTGTGGTTCGTTCCACACGGTGGCTCATGTAATGGAAGAGATGGACGCGGGGAGAACCGGTGGCGAGTAAGTTTCAGAATCGTTTAGTCGGAACCATTGCGCTGGTGGCACTGGGGGTTATCGTGCTTCCAGGTCTGCTGGATGGTCAGAAGAAGCATTATCAGGATGAGTTCGCGGCAATTCCCCTGGTCCCTAAACCGGGCGATAAAGAAGAGCCGGATATGCTGCCAGCGGTTACGCAGGCGCTGCCTTCTCAGCCTCCGGAAGGGGCGGCGGAAGAGGTCAGGGCGGGTGATGCAGCAGCACCATCGCTTGAGACGTCGCGCTATGCGGCGAACAGCGGCGCGAATGAAATAGATGATGCCGCGCAGTCGGCACCCAAACCGGTTGCTCCGAAGCCTCAGGTTCAGACGCAAACCAGACCACAGCGTGATACCACCAACGCGCAGTCAGCAGCCGCGACGCAAGCGCCGCCTGCTCAGCCGAAGTCTGTTGCCGAAGACAAACCGGCTCCGACCGGCAAAGCCTACGTCGTACAGCTCGGTGCGTTGAAGAATGCCGACAAGGTTAATGAGATTGTCAGCAAACTGCGCGGCGGCGGGTACCGCGTCTTTACCGCGCCGTCTACGCCGGTGCAGGGTAAAATTACCCGCATTCTGGTAGGGCCGGACGCGTCGAAGGACAAGATGAAAGGTTCGCTTGGCGAGCTGAAACAGCTGTCAGGTCTGAACGGTGTGGTAATGGGCTACAGCCCGAATTGATCTTAAGTTTCCCGGCGGACCGTCGGGAATACAACGAAATCGATGAAAATCGACTGGGCTGAAAGTGCCCTCAGAGGCCAAAAGCTCAAGCGGCGTTGAACATTTTTTCAGCGCCATTTTTATTTGGGCGGGGAAAGGAATTCCCTACGCAAACGTTTTCTTTTTCTGTTAGAATTCGCCCCGAACTGGACGACAGGGCGTAAAATCGTGGGACAACTATGGTCTGGATTGATTACGCCATTATTGCGGTGATTGGTTTTTCTTGTTTGGTAAGCCTCATCCGCGGCTTTGTTCGTGAAGCATTGTCACTGGTAACATGGGGTTGTGCTTTCTTTGTTGCCAGTCATTACTACACTTATCTGTCTGTCTGGTTTACGGGCTTTGAAGACGAACTGGTTCGAAACGGGATTGCTATCGCGCTGCTCTTTGTCGCGACGCTAATTGTCGGTGCTATCGTTAACTACGTTATCGGTACGTTGGTAGAAAAGACGGGCCTGTCGGGAACCGACAGGGTTCTTGGGATCTGTTTTGGTGCGCTGCGTGGAGTATTGATCGTCGCCGCCATACTGTTTTTCCTCGATACCTTTACCGGCTTTTCGAAAAGCGACGACTGGCAAAAATCTCAGCTGATCCCTCAGTTCAGCGTCGTCATCAGAATGTTCTTTGACTATCTGCAAAGCTCGTCAAGTTTCTTGCCCAAAGCATAAGCTTTGGGGAGTTCTGAACGAGGAAAATGACGTATGTGCGGTATTGTCGGTATCGCCGGTGTTATGCCGGTAAACCAGTCGATTTATGACGCGTTAACGGTGCTTCAGCACCGTGGGCAGGATGCCGCGGGCATCATCACCATTGATGCAAACAACTGCTTCCGTTTGCGTAAAGCTAACGGTCTGGTGAGCGATGTGTTTGGCGCCGTGCATATGCAGCGCCTGCAGGGCAATATGGGTATCGGCCACGTCCGTTACCCAACCGCCGGCAGCTCAAGCGCGTCTGAGGCTCAACCTTTCTACGTTAACTCACCTTATGGCATTACCCTTGCGCACAATGGCAATTTGACCAATGCTCACGAGCTGCGCAAAAAGCTGTTCGAAGAAAAGCGCCGCCATATCAACACCACCTCCGATTCTGAAATTCTGCTGAACATCTTCGCCAGCGAGCTGGACAACTTCCGCCACTATCCGCTCGAAGCTGACAACATTTTCGCCGCGATTGCCGCGACGAATCGTCAGATTCGCGGGGCGTACGCCTGTGTGGCGATGATTATCGGGCATGGCATGGTGGCTTTCCGCGACCCTAACGGCATTCGCCCGCTGGTGCTCGGCAAGCGTGATATCGGCGATGGTCGTACCGAATACATGGTGGCGTCCGAAAGCGTCGCGCTCGACACGCTGGGCTTTGAATTCCTGCGTGACGTGGCGCCAGGCGAAGCAATTTACATCACCGAAAAAGGCCAGCTGTTCACCCGTCAGTGCGCTGACAACCCGGTGAGCAATCCGTGCCTGTTCGAATATGTTTACTTCGCCCGTCCGGACTCGTTCATCGACAAGATTTCCGTCTACAGTGCGCGCGTGAATATGGGCACCAAGCTCGGTGAGAAAATTGCCCGCGAGTGGGAAGATCTGGATATCGACGTGGTTATTCCGATTCCGGAAACCTCTTGCGATATCGCGCTGGAAATTGCCCGCATTCTGAACAAGCCGTATCGTCAGGGTTTTGTGAAAAACCGCTACGTGGGTCGTACGTTCATCATGCCGGGCCAGCAGTTGCGCCGTAAATCGGTGCGCCGTAAACTGAACGCCAACCGTGCAGAGTTCCGTGATAAAAACGTGCTGCTGGTGGACGATTCCATCGTGCGCGGTACGACGTCAGAGCAGATCATCGAGATGGCGCGCGAAGCCGGTGCGAAGAAAGTGTATCTGGCCTCTGCCGCCCCGGAAATTCGTTTCCCGAACGTCTACGGAATCGATATGCCGAGCGCCACTGAGCTGATCGCTCACGGTCGTGAAGTGGATGAGATCCGCCAGATTATCGGCGCCGACGGTTTGATTTTCCAGGATCTAAACGATCTGATTGACGCGGTTCGCGCTGAGAATCCGGATATTCAGCAGTTTGAATGCTCGGTATTCAACGGCGTGTACGTCACCAAAGACGTGAACCAGCAATACCTCGATTATCTCGACACCCTGCGTAATGACGACAGCAAAGCGCTGGCGCGTCAGAACGAAGTGGAAAGCCTTGAGATGCATAACGAAGGTTAATCGTCTCCACGCCCTCTCGTACTGAGAGGGCGTCTTTCCTTGCAACTCCCTCTAAATTCCGGCAAAGTCAGGCCCAGTACGAAGACAGGGCGGAATCATGAAACGACTCATTATTGGAATTTCCGGTGCCAGCGGCGCTATCTATGGCGTACGGCTGTTGCAGGTGCTGCGCGACGTCGCAGAGGTGGAAACCCATTTGGTGATGAGTCAGGCCGCGCGACAAACGCTGGCTCTCGAAACTGATTTCTCTTTACGTGAAGTGCAGGCGCTCGCCAATGTCGTTCACGATGCGCGTGATATCGCCGCCAGTATCTCCTCGGGTTCGTTTAAAACCGACGGAATGGTTATCCTTCCTTGCTCCATAAAAACCCTCTCAGGCATCGTCCACAGCTACACCGATGGTTTACTGACCCGCGCCGCTGACGTGGTGCTGAAAGAGCGCCGTCGCCTGGTGCTTTGCGTGCGCGAAACGCCGCTGCATTTGGGGCATTTACGACTGATGACGCAGGCGGCTGAAATTGGCGCGATCATTATGCCGCCTGTTCCGGCGTTTTATCACCGGCCGCAAACGCTGGATGACGTGATTGATCAAACGGTTAATCGCGTATTGGATCAGTTTGATATCACCCTGCCAAAAGAGCTTTTCACCCGCTGGCAAGGCGCGGAATAGGTGCACTAAGATAGTGCATCTTTATGGTGCATGCGGAGTCATCCGACGATTTTGCAATCCCGATCAAATCCTCAACATTTAATCCCTCTTTTCGCTGTTTAGCGCTGCGGTTTATCCGTTAGAGCTGTTATCTTTCAATCTTAAGACAACTCTGCAACTATTCATTAACACATTTAACGCTGTTTTTTTGAGCAGATGTTTAGGTGGCATAAAACGTGCAGGGCTGTCTCGCAACACACAACACGATTGATTACATAACACGCAACTGCATCACGACACTTAAGGGTAATGTATGAAGAAGACGGTTCTGGCTCTCTCTTTAATGCTGGGGATCAGCAGTGCTTCCAGCGCATTTGCCGCGCTGCCGCAGACTGTTCGTATCGGTACCGACGCCACTTACGCGCCGTTCTCATCCAAGGATGCGAAAGGAGATTTCGTCGGCTTTGATATCGATTTGGGTAACGAAATGTGCAAGCGCATGCAGGTGAAATGTACCTGGGTTGGCATCGATTTTGACTCCCTGATCCCGTCTCTGAAGGCGAAGAAAATCGACGCCATCATCTCCTCTTTGTCGATCACCGAAAAGCGCCAGCAGGAAATCGGCTTCTCTGACAAGCTGTACGCCGCTGACTCTCGCCTGATCGCCGCCAAAGGTTCTCCGATTGTCCCAACGCTGGATTCGCTGAAAGGCAAACACGTGGGCGTGCTGCAAGGCTCTACACAGGAAACCTATGCCAACGAAAACTGGCGTAGCAAAGGCATTGATGTGGTGGCCTATCAGAACCAGGATCTTATCTATTCTGACCTCTCCGCAGGACGCCTCGACGCTGCCTTCCAGGACGAAGTCGCCGCCAGCGAAGGCTTCCTGAAACAGCCAGCCGGTAAAGATTACGCCTTTGCTGGCCCGTCCGTTAAAGACAAGAAATACTTTGGCGACGGCACCGGCGTGGGCCTGCGTAAAGACGATACCGAGCTGAAAGCTGCCTTCGACAAAGCACTCGACGGACTGCGTAAAGATGGCACCTACGACAAGATGGCGAAGAAGTATTTCGACTTCAACGTCTACGGTGACTAAGACTGCACTGGCCCGGGAAACCGGGCCTTTCGGGCTGAGCAGTTATCTATACATGTGTGGCATAACGACATAATGCTTATTGCTGGTGCAATAAATGCACCGAAATGGTGCGCGATTGCATAGTTAAGCAGTATTAATGCAAAAAACTGCGTGTATGCCCCGATTACCTTTTGCCTTATCCGCATAAAAGGTGGCACGATAACTGCTCTGATACTTCTGATTACCCGTTAAATGACAGTCTGTTGAGGATAGTTATGAAAAAACTGGCGTTGTCTCTTTCTCTTGCGTTGGCACTTTCCAGCGTTTCTACGGTTTTCGCAGCCATTCCATCGAAAGTTCGTATTGGCACAGATCCGACTTATGCCCCCTTCGAATCCAAGAATGCGCAGGGTGAGTTAGTGGGTTTTGACATCGATCTGGCAAAAGAGCTGTGTAAGCGAATTAAAGCGCAATGTACCTTCGTTGAGAACCCGCTGGATGCGCTGATCCCGTCTCTGCAGGCGAAGAAAATCGACGCCATTATGTCCTCACTCTCCATTACGGAAAAACGCCAGCAGCAGATTGCCTTCACGGACAAACTCTATGCCGCAGATTCCCGCCTGGTCGTTAAAAAAGGCAGCCCGGTTACGCCGGATCTGAATACCCTGAAAGGCAAGCGAGTGGGCGTCCTGCAAGGCACCACGCAGGAAACTTACGGCAATGAGCACTGGGCACCAAAAGGCATCGAAATTGTCTCCTACCAGGGCCAGGATAATATCTATTCTGACCTGACGGCCGGGCGTATTGATGCTGCGTTCCAGGATGAAGTGGCGGCAAGCGAAGGCTTCCTCAAGCAGCCTGTCGGTAAAGATTATCAGTTTGGCGGCCCGTCCATTAAGGATGAAAAACTGTTCGGCGTAGGTACCGGTATGGGCCTGCGTAAAGAGGATAACGAACTCCGTGCTGCCCTGAATAAAGCCTTTGCTGAGATGCGTGCTGACGGCACCTACGACACGCTGGCGAAGAAGTATTTCGATTTCAACGTATACGGCGAGTAATCGCTGTTTGCGCCGCTGACTCCGACGTTCCCGGGGCCCGCGGCGCAGGACTGACAGGACAGGCTCAATGCTGTACGGGTTTTCACAAGTAATATTTCAGGGGGCCCTGGTCACCCTTGAGCTGGCCCTCAGCTCCGTAGTGCTGGCCGTGCTTATTGGTCTGGCAGGCGCTGCGGGCAAACTTTCCGGTAATCGTGCAGTGGCACTGATTTTTGAAGGCTATACCACCTTAATTCGTGGCGTGCCGGATCTGGTGCTGATGCTGCTGATTTTCTACGGTCTGCAAATTGTACTCAACAGCATTACCGATGCGCTGGGCGTGGCACAGTTTGATATCGACCCGATGATCGCCGGTATCATTACCCTTGGTTTTATCTACGGAGCCTACTTCACCGAAACTTTCCGCGGCGCGTTTCTGGCTGTACCCAGAGGCCATATTGAAGCGGCAACTGCTTTCGGCTTTACCAGCCGCCAGACGTTTGTGCGTATTCTGTTTCCTGCAATGATGCGGTTTGCGCTGCCGGGGATTGGCAACAATTGGCAGGTTATCCTCAAAGCGACCGCTCTGGTGTCCTTGCTGGGTCTGGAAGATGTGGTGAAAGCGACGCAACTCGCGGGGAAAAGTACCTGGGAGCCGTTCTACTTCGCCATCGTCTGCGGACTGATTTATCTGGTATTCACGACGGTATCCAATGGAGTGCTACTTCTGCTCGAGCGTCGTTATTCCGTGGGTGTGAAGAGGGCTGACCTGTGATTGATATTATTCACGAATACTGGAAGTCCCTGCTGTGGACCGACGGCTACCGTATGACTGGCGTGGCGATCACCCTTTGGCTGCTGATCTCTTCAGTGCTGATGGGCGGCATTCTGGCGGTATTTTTGGCGATCGGCCGCGTATCCAGCAACAAATTCATTCAGTTCCCCATTTGGCTGTTTACCTACATCTTCCGCGGCACGCCGCTGTATGTTCAGCTGCTGGTGTTTTATTCCGGGATGTACACGCTCGAAATAGTCAAAGGCACTGAATTGTTGAACGCTTTTTTCCGCAGCGGCCTGAACTGTACGGTGCTGGCGCTGACGCTCAACACCTGTGCGTACACCACGGAAATTTTTGCCGGAGCCATTCGCTCTGTGCCAGCGGGAGAAGTGGAAGCCGCGCGCGCCTACGGTTTTTCCGGCGTGAAGCTTTATCGCTGCATCATTTTACCGTCGGCGCTGCGTATCGCGCTCCCAGCCTACAGCAACGAAGTGATTTTGATGCTGCACTCCACGGCGCTGGCGTTTACGGCCACGGTGCCGGATTTGCTGAAAATCGCCCGTGATATTAACTCTGCCACTTACCAACCGTTTACCGCGTTTGGGATTGCGGCGGTGCTGTATCTGATTATCTCTTATGTGCTGATTAGCCTGTTCCGCAAGGCGGAAAAACGCTGGCTGCAACATGTGAAACCCTCTTCGACACACTGAGAACATCATGCCTGACAATAAATTAAACGTTATCGACCTGCACAAGCGCTACGGCGAACATGAAGTGCTGAAAGGGGTGTCACTGAAGGCCAATGCCGGTGATGTGATCAGTATTATTGGCTCGTCCGGTTCAGGGAAAAGTACCTTCCTGCGTTGCATTAACTTCCTCGAAAAGCCAAGCGAAGGGAATATTGTGGTCAGCGGGCAGAATATCGGCCTGGTGCGTGATAAAGACGGTCAGCTGAAAGTGGCGGATAAAAACCAGCTACGCCTGCTGCGTACGCGTTTGACCATGGTGTTCCAGCACTTCAACCTGTGGAGCCACATGACGGTGCTGGAAAACGTGATGGAAGCGCCGATTCAGGTTCTTGGCCTCAGCAAGCAGGAAGCACGTGAGCGCGCGGTAAAATATCTCGCGAAAGTGGGTATCGACGAACGCCAGCAGATTAAATATCCGGTTCACCTTTCCGGCGGCCAGCAGCAGCGTGTGTCTATTGCCCGCGCGCTGGCGATGGAACCGGAAGTACTGCTGTTTGACGAACCCACCTCCGCGCTTGACCCGGAACTTGTTGGCGAAGTGCTGCGCATCATGCAGAAGCTGGCGGAAGAGGGGAAAACCATGGTGGTGGTGACGCATGAAATGGGCTTTGCCCGCGATGTGTCGTCCCACGTGATTTTCCTACATCAGGGTCTGATTGAAGAAGAAGGTCATCCGGATGATGTTTTCGGAAGCCCAAAAAGCCCACGCTTGCAGCAGTTCCTGAAAGGTTCGTTGAAATAAGCATTTTCCCCTCGTCCCGCGCGGGCGAGGGGATGTTTACCGTTCCAGTCGATATACCCAATCGTCGTACAGCTCACCGTTAATCTCGAAGGCCTTTTCCAGCACCTGCGTGCGTATAAACCCCAGCTTTTCCAGCAACCGCACCGATCCGGCGTTATCTGCCAATACCCAAGCGTTAATTGCCTGTAGCCCGAGAGTGGAAAAACCATGTTCGCAAATGGCCGTCAGGGCTTCCTGCGCGTACCCTTTGCCCTGCGCCTGGGGCAGCAACGCGTAACCGATATCCGCTTCCTGAGCGTTATGCGTGCTGACCTGCAGCCCAATATCGCCCACGCATTCACCTTCACGTTCATGTATCGCGAAAACATTGCCTGAAAGCCGGGAAGTGAACTTCAGACATAGCTCTGCTTCTGAGAGCGGAACTCCCATAAAACGCATTACCTGTGGGTTGCTGCGCAGTGCCAGAAAACAGGGCCAGTCATTTTCCGACAACGGGGAAAGCGTCAGGCGTGAGGTAAGCAATACCGACATGGTGTCTCCTGAGTTTTAAGGCGCGGATGCAGTACTTTTGTGTTCCAGTTGATGCAGGTAATGCATCACCGTTTGTTTTTCGAGCGAAGAACGAAGTTGCAATGCCAGGTTCATACTGTCGAGAATGTGTGCATTGGCAATGAGTGGCGAGTCAGGCGGAATGCGACCTTCACTCGCCAGCCAGTCAACAACCGTGCGCCAGTGCCAGAGAGGGGAGTTGCCCTTAACGCGTTGTACCGGGCCAGGAAATTGACGTGATCCTCTGGCACCATCTTTGAGCAGTGCGATGGCCTGGCGCGTGAGGCCGGTCAGTTCTGCAATATCGCTTAACCCAACCAGAGTGGAATCGACGGATTCGACTCGCGCGCCAATTCCTGCTGATTCGATATCATTGACCGCGGAAAGCACGGCCTGTGCCAGGCTTTCTGCATCACGATCGAATTCGAGATACACGGCGGTGCCGTAAAAGCAGACCAGAGCGTCATCGCAGCCCGCGGTAAAAAGACGGTCTTCCAGCGCGATGGCATCTGACGTTACGCCTGACAGCGTCAGGGTGAAATTGAAAAGTGACATGGGTGTTCCTTATTCCGTTATTCCTGTAATCCCTTTACGCAGGCAGTGGAGTACAGCTGTCCACTTTCCTGACGATTTGCCAGGCATGATTCTGCGTGCTGCCGGGAGTCGACCAGACGCTCATCATATGTTGCGGGTGCTCGGTGATTCCGCACTTCAAGCGACCGAAACAATGCGAGCTGTTTCTACCCGGGGTAAATACCCAGCCTTTTAACACGGCATAACGGATTGCGGCCCGTATATGCTTGTCAGGATGTTCCTTCATCATTTGTTGTCCAGTGCAGTATGGATAGTGTGTTGACCGATGTCAACGGTTTGTTCGAGTGAAAATTAACCCGTTTTGCTCGTGCAGAGAATACGCCAGTTGCAGGCCATACATGCTGGAAGGAGGGGGCAAACGGGGGAGAAAATTTCAAGGTTGCGAGCACGCTTCCAGCGAGACTGAAACCGTCACGCCGGAATGTACAATTGAAGGTGAAAAATGTGGGAAAGGGAGTTAAGGCAGAACGTCGCTCAACGCTTCCTCAAGATCGTACCAGCGAAAGCCGAAACCGGACTCTTCAAGGCGCTTAGGCAGGGCGCGTTGTCCACCCAGGACCAGCACCGAAGATTCTCCCATCAGCAGCCTGACGGCGGTTGCAGGGGCTCGCAGCACTGCCGGACGATGCAGCACATGGCCAAGCGCATGCGCGAATTGTTCGTTGCGAACAGGGTAAGGTGAAACCATGTTGAACGGGCCGCGCAGGTCGTTATCCAGCAGCCAAATAATTCCGTTAACCATATCGTCGATATGGATCCACGCCAGATATTGTCGACCCGTGCCGATAGGGCCGCCGAGGCCGAGTTTGAAAGGCGGCGCCATTTTGCCGAGGATCCCCCCTTTAGGCGCCAGAACTACTCCGGTACGCAGCAAACAAACGCGGGTGTGCTCGCTTTGTGCTTCGCAGGCAATTTGCTCCCAGCGCGCGCAGAGTTTATGGGTGAATTCGTTATGTGGCGGTTCTTCTTCCGTCACCACCACTTCACCGAGATCGCCGTAATATCCCGCGGCAGAACCGGAAATCAACACGGCCGGCGGCTGAGTGCTTGCGGCAAAC
This sequence comes from Scandinavium goeteborgense, assembly GCF_003935895.2. Classification (GTDB taxonomy): domain Bacteria; phylum Pseudomonadota; class Gammaproteobacteria; order Enterobacterales; family Enterobacteriaceae; genus Scandinavium; species Scandinavium goeteborgense. Next base: position 1,293,486 of record NZ_CP054058.1, read on the forward strand.
AGCTCAACCAGCTTTTGGGTGATGTGCCAGCGGCTGCTGCACAACCGCTGTTTTTGCTCTTCGGTCCAGCGTTTGTCGGCGATAGGTTCGCCGGCAAGATTAATTACCGCGTCGATACCGTCCAGCGTGCTGCGCTCGTTGAGCCCCTTCCAGAGTTCAACGCGGGCATCCAACTGCTGGCGCGCTTTCTCTGGGCTGCGCGTGACGACAATCACGCTGTGTCCCAACTCAAGCAGACGTGGGATCAGATGACGGCCAATCAGGCCAGTACCGCCGGTAATCAGGATCTTCATGCCACCTCCGGATTGCGCTTAGCCTCGCCAGCTCATCGTCATGGAGACAGAATCGGCATATCGCAGCGCGTGAAGTTTGTCGATTTCTACTTCAGCATATGTGACCCAGTGATGTTCGCATGCGATGTTGAGCACATCCTGAGTTAATTTTTCCAGTAAGGAGAACCGGTTATTCTCCACATGCTGAATAATGCATTTAGTGATTGTACGGTAGTTCAGCGCATCGTTGATATCTTCGCTATTGCGTGCGTTTTCAGCAGCATAGTGGATAGCCACATTGATGACGATATCCTGACGATTAGCTATCTCTTCTTCTTTGATACCGATATAGGTACGCAGGCGCAGGTTCTTGATACGAATAATGGCGTCTGGCTGGGACATTGCAGGTTTCCTCCTTGTTATTATCCCAACCATAATACACAAAGTGCCATTAATTCGCCTGGGCCTTCTGCATGGCGCGTTCAGTTGCCGGTCGCTGGCGTATCCGTTCAAACCAGTTGTTCACTGCCGGGAAGTTTTGCAGGTCGATGCGCTGTCGCAGATGGGCGTTAACCCATGGCCAGCAGGCAATATCGGCAATGCTGTAATGCTCGCCGCCGAGCCAGGGTGACGTGCTCAGCCGCTTGTTTAACACGTTATACAGTCTCAGGGTTTCAACCTGATAACGCTCAATGGCGTAAGGCACCGGCTGGGGCGCGAAGTGGTTGAAATGATGATTTTGCCCAAGCATTGGCCCCAGGCCGCCTATCTGCCAGAACAGCCATTGAAGCGTGACATGACGTTCTCGCAGCTCACCGCTCAGCAGTTTTCCTGACTTTTCGGCCAGATACAGCAAAATTTCACCGGACTCAAACAGGCTGAAAGGGGCTCCACCGTCGACGGGAACGTGGTCGACAATTGCCGGGATTTTATTATTGGGTGATACCGTAAGAAATTCGGAGCGAAACTGATCGCCCTTGCTGATATCCACGCGGATCAGCCGGTAAGCGAGCTGTGCTTCTTCCAAAAACAACGTGATTTTATGACCGTTAGGGGTAGGGGCGTAATAGAGGTCAATCATTTTAACTCCTGGACCTGGGCTATTTTCATGACTTTTCGAGTATAGGTGGTTAAGTCAATTGTGTGAGTTTTCATCAAGTGACAGCCTGTCAAAGACGCGATATGTTGACGTTTTCACCCGCAAACCGTTGAGGAAGCTATGACTCGTCCCGTAATTACGCTGTGGTCCGATAACCATTTTTACTCGCCGTATGTGATGTCCGTGTATGTCGCTTTGCAGGAAAAAGGGCTGGCGTTCAGCCTGAAAACCGTTGATCTGGCAAAGGGTGAGCATCTGCAATCTGGCTGGAAGGGCTACGGGTTAACCCGCCGGGTGCCGCTGCTGGAGGTAGATACTTTCGAACTGACAGAGTCTTCGGCTATCACCGAATACCTTGATGAGCGTTTCGCTCCGCCGCAGTGGGAGCGCCTGTATCCGCATGATATGGAAAAGCGCGCCCGCGCCCGGCAGATTCAGGCCTGGATACGCAGCGATTTAATGCCCATCCGGGAAGAACGTTCCACGGAGGTTGTGTTTGGCGGAGTGAAGAAACCGGCTCTCAGTAACGCTGGGGAAAAAGCCGCAGCGAAACTGTACGACACCGCAAGCGCGTTGCTGGCCCACGGGAAGCCAAACCTGTTTGGCGAATGGTCTGTGGCGGATACCGATCTGGCGCTAATGATTAATCGTCTGGTGCTGAACGGGGATGATGTCCCGGAACAGTTGGTCGATTATGCTTCCTTCCAGTGGCAGCGAGCGTCCGTTCAGCGTTTCCTTGCGCTCTCGGCGAAACACGCAGGCTGAACCGGGCGCAATAATCCGTTATGATAGTGCGGTTTTTTGTGGAGGAATGATTGATGAAGCTGATGTTTGCATCAGATATTCACGGGTCTTTGCCCGCCGCTGAACGCGTGCTGTCACTGTTTGCAAAGAGTGATGCCAGATATCTGGTCATTTTGGGCGACGTGTTAAATCATGGCCCGCGTAATGCGTTGCCTGAAGGCTATGCGCCAGCTGAGGTTGCGGAGCGCTTAAATACGCAGGCAGAGCGGATTATTGCCGTGCGCGGAAACTGCGACAGTGAAGTGGACCAGATGCTGCTGCATTTTCCCATCACCGCACCGTGGCAACAGGTATTGACCGCCGAACAGCGACTGTTTTTGACTCACGGACATCTGTTTGGTCCGGACAATCTGCCGTCCCTCGCGGCTGGCGATGTGCTGGTTTATGGTCATACTCATATTCCGGTTGCTGAACGTCGAGGTGACACCTTCCACTTCAACCCGGGCTCCGTCAGCATTCCGAAAGGCGGCTTTAGTGCCAGCTACGGTATGATGGAGGGCAATAAATTGCGGGTTTTAGCACTCAATGATCAACGGGTTATTGCAGAGGTAGCAATTAATCCGTAATTTACCCGACAACCGTAAACGCGCCGCGAGAGCGTAATAAAGAGAAGGTTTTCCGATGGTGGAGCAGAATTTGGCAAGCACAGAATGGGTGGATATCGTCAACGAAGACAACGAGGTCATCGCACAGTCCAGCCGTGAACAAATGCGTGCGCAGTGTCTGCGTCATCGCGCGACCTACATTGTAGTTCATGACGGCATGGGAAAAATTCTCGTACAGCGCCGGACCGAAACCAAAGATTTTATGCCGGGTATGCTGGATGCCACCGCGGGCGGCGTGGTGCAGTCTGATGAGCAGCTGCTCGACTCAGCGCGTCGCGAAGCAGAAGAAGAGCTGGGCATTGCAGGCGTGCCGTTTGCAGACCACGGGCAATTCTACTTCGAAGACAAACACTGCCGCGTGTGGGGCAGCCTTTTCAGCTGTGTCTCTCACGGCCCGTTTGCGTTGCAGGAAGAAGAAGTGAGCGAAGTCTGCTGGCTGACGCCGGAAGAGATTACCGCGCGTTGTGATGAATTCACTAATGACTCACTGAAGGCGCTGGCGTTGTGGATGACCCGCAATGCCAAGAACGAAGGCGCGAAAGACGCGTCAAAAGACGTATCAAAAGACGCATCGAAAGAAGAAGAGACCGAGTAACGTTTTAGCCGCAGTCCCGTAAACACCGTTTTGCGGCGACGGCACGGTTATCGCCCCACTCCTATTCATTGCGGCGCGCCAGCAGGGCGCGTCCTGCTTCAATGCTTGTCTCTGTCGCCAAATTTAAGCAATAAAAAAGGCAGCCATTTGGCTTAATGCTTGTCAGTTAAGCTTTTGAAGGAGGCCGCAACGGATAACGTTGCGGCCTCTTTTTTACAGCTCTCGGGTAATGCCGTGCTCTTCGCCCTGGTAGCACGAAGCTTGAGGCCATACTCAGTATTTCGGCCATGACCTTGGGGAGTTTCCCCGGCGCCACTCCCGGCAGTAAACGCAGGTGGCTGCACAGATATAACGCTGACTGTTTAAAGCCCATCTGATATGGCTCCACGCCTTTCAGACTGTACGCCATCTGCCCCATCATGAAGCGCAACAGATTATACGCCAGCACCACGCCCCACAGCTCCTGACGCACCAGCGCAGGCTTTTTACTCCGCAGCGTCAGTTCATTATTCAGCAGATGCTGCTTCATCTCCCTGAACCCGTGCTCTATCTCCCACCGCTGGCTGTAAAGGTCCACGATATCGGCTTTCGGGTATCTGAGCGGGTCGCACATCGACGTCAGTATCTGCACCGTCTTGCCGTTCACTTCCTTGCTGACCAGTCTTGCTGTCAGGGTTTCCGGTGCATCCTGCCATTTCTTTTTCGCCTGCGGCGACAGCGTTATTCTCACCAGTTTCTGCCCTGCGCCCAGGTTTCTCACCTCCTCATACTGCGCGCCTTTGCGTAAGGGCAGCATCCAGTGCCTTTCCGTGCCTGATGACTGCCAGCGATGCAGCAGGCCCAGGGCATAGAAGCCCTTATCCATGATGGTCAGTGAGTGGTCCGGCGTCCGGTCAATAAGCTGTGCCGCAAGGTCAGTTTCACCGGTTTCAGAGACGCTGTCGAAGGCCACCGCAGACAGCAGATGGCTGGTAACTTCCATCTGGCAGACCATGCGCAGTTGTGGCCATTCGGACTGCTTGTTCACATTGGCAGTACGGCCGAAGGCTGCGTCATTTTCTGGGGTATCAGGTGCACGCCACAACGTACCGTCCACGGCCATTAGCGTCAGGCCGTTCCAGTGAGACAGGGGTGTTTTTTCAAACCAGAGCTGACGTGTTTTTTCGAACATCAGACGGATGACATCCTCGCCGAGCCGCTGGCGGGCCTGAACAACGGCACTGGGTGCAACGAAGGGCCGGTTACCCGGCAGAAGAATGTCCATATGTGAGACCAGCTGGGTCATGGAGTGGGAGCGGAACAGGGCCATGCCGGTAACCGCCCAGACCATCATCTCCATGGAGAGGCGACGCTTACGCAGAGTGACGACGCCGGTGTCAGCCAGGCATTCATCAATCAGTTCAGGAGAAAGCAGGTCTGCAAGGGCAGCAAACTCCTGCGGAGAAAATTTATGGACGGTATCTAAGGCCTGGCTGAGTAACATAAAAAAATCCGTAATCCCTGGAGAGATTACGGATTCTTGCACAACCACCGGATCGGTCAACCGATCCTTAACTGATCGGCATTAAGCCATTTGGCTGCCTTTTGCATTTCAGCGGAGGATTAATCCTGCTGAGACGACTGGATCGCGGTCAGAGCGATGGTGTAGACGATATCGTCTACCAGCGCGCCACGAGACAGGTCGTTGACGGGTTTACGCATACCTTGCAGCATCGGCCCGATGGAGATCAGGTCGGCTGAACGCTGTACCGCTTTGTAGGTGGTGTTACCGGTGTTCAGGTCTGGGAAGATGAACACGGTCGCGCGACCTGCAACCGGAGAGTTCGGCGCTTTGGATTTCGCAACGTCTGCCATTACGGCGGCGTCATACTGCAGCGGGCCGTCGATAACCAGGTCAGGACGTTTTTCCTGTGCGATGCGGGTTGCTTCACGCACTTTCTCAACGTCGCTACCCTGGCCGGAAGTCCCGGTGGAGTAGGAGAGCATTGCTACGCGCGGGTCGATACCGAATGCAGCTGCGGAATCCGCAGACTGGATAGCGATTTCGGCCAGCTGCTCAGCGGTTGGGTCTGGGTTGATCGCGCAGTCACCGTAAACATAAACCTGTTCAGGCAGCAGCATGAAGAACACAGAAGAAACCAGTGAGCTGTTCGGCGCAGTTTTGATCAGCTGCAGCGGTGGACGGATGGTGTTGGCGGTGGTGTGAACCGCGCCAGATACCAGACCGTCAACTTCGTCCTGCTCCAGCATCATGGTGCCGAGCACAACGTTGTCTTCCAGCTGCTCGCGAGCCACGGCTTCAGTCATGCCCTTGCTCTTACGCAGTTCGACCAGGCGTGCAACGTAGCTTTCACGTACCACTTCTGGATCGACGATTTCGATGCCAGCGCCCAGTTCAACGCCCTGGTCAGCCGCAACGCGGTTGATTTCTTCAGGGTTGCCCAGCAGCACACAGGTCGCGATGCCGCGCTCTGCACAGATAGCCGCTGCTTTCACGGTACGTGGTTCGTCGCCTTCCGGCAGAACAACGCGTTTGCCTGCTTTACGCGCCAGCTCGGTCAGTTGGTAGCGGAACGCTGGCGGAGACAGACGACGGCTACGCTCGGAGGTTGCAGTCAGGGATTCGATCCAGTTGGCATCGATGTGGCTAGCCACATATTCCTGCACTTTCTCGATACGTGCATGGTCATCAGCCGGCACTTCAAGGTTGAAGCTCTGCAGGCTCAGGGAAGTCTGCCAGGTGTTGGTGTTCACCATGAATACTGGCAGGCCAGTAGCGAACGCACGTTCACACAGCTTGCTCACGCGAGCATCCATTTCGTAAGCACCGGTCAGCAGGATGGCACCGATTTCAACGCCATTCATTGCAGCCAGACACGCGGCAACCAGCACGTCTGGACGGTCTGCGGAGGTCACCAGCAGAGAGCCAGCGCGGAAGTGTTCCAGCATGTGCGGAATGCTGCGCGCACAGAAGGTCACGGACTTCACGCGGCGGGTGTTGATGTCGCCTTCGTTCACGATGGTCGCGTTCAGGTGACGAGCCATATCGATTGCACGAGTGGCAATCAGATCAAAGCTCCATGGCACCGCGCCCAGTACGGGAAGCGGGCTTGATGCTGCCAGGTCTGCCGGATTGATTTTCACAACTTTCGCAGTGGAAGAGTCGTCGAAAATTTCAGACAGGTCAGGACGAGTACGGCCCTGATCATCAACCGGTGCGTTCAGTTTGTTAACGATAACGCCGGTGATGTTGGTGTTTTTCGCACCGCCGAAGCTGCTACGGGTCAGTTCGATACGCTCTTTCAGGCCTTCCTGAGTATCGGTGCCCTGAGACATAACGAACACGATTTCCGCGTTCAGAGTCTTAGCAATCTCGTAGTTCAGAGACTGTGCAAACTGGTGTTTACGGGTCGGGACCAGGCCTTCAACCAGCACCACTTCAGCATCCTGAGTATTCGCATGGTAGTTAGCGATGATCTCTTCCATCAGCACGTCATTCTGGTTGCTGGAGAGCAGAGATTCAACGTGGCTCATCTTCAGCGGTTCAGCCGCTGGCAGATTGGAGTTAGCACGCACGATAGTCGTGGTCTGGTCTGGCGCATCGCCACCGGCACGCGGCTGGGCGATTGGCTTAAAGACGCTCAGACGAACGCCTTTGCGTTCCATAGCGCGGATTACGCCAAGGCTGACGCTGGTCAGACCGACGCTGGTTCCGGTAGGGATCAGCATAATTGTACGGGACACGATTTATCCTCTTTCGTTACCGCCAAGGGTTGGCGGGATCCAAAACAGCACCGCCAGCTAGGCTGGCGGTGTGGAATCAGGCAGTCAGACGAGCAGCGTCTTGTGCGATGACCAATTCTTCGTTGGTCGGGATGACCACGGCAGGGCGGGTGCCTTCTTTGTTGATGAAGCCAGACTTGCCGAAGCGGGCAGCCAGGTTGCGCTCGTGATCAACTTCGAAGCCCAGAACGCCCAGTTTGCCCAGGGACAGTTCGCGAACCATCGCGGCGTTTTCGCCGATACCACCGGTGAAGACAACAGCGTCCAGACGACCATCCATCAGCGCGGTGTAAGAACCGATGTATTTCGCCAGGCGGTGGCAGTAAACGTCCATTGCACGTTTAGCGTCAGCTTTGGTGTCGTAGTTATCTTCAACATAACGGCAGTCGCTGGTGACTTCGGTCAGACCCAGGAGGCCAGACTCTTTGGTCAGCATGGTGTTGATTGCATCAACGCTCATGCCCAGGGTGTCGTGCAGATGGAAGATGATAGCCGGGTCGATGTCACCAGAACGGGTGCCCATCACCAGGCCTTCCAGCGGGGTCAGACCCATAGAAGTATCAACACATTCGCCGTTACGGATTGCAGAAACAGAACCACCGTTGCCCAGGTGGCAAGTGATGATGTTCAGTTCTTCAACCGGCTTGTTCAGAACTTTAGCTGCTTCCTGAGTCACGAAGAAGTGGCTGGTGCCGTGTGCGCCATAGCGACGAACGCCGTGTTCTTTGTACAGGCTGTACGGCAGAGCATACAGATAAGACTCTTCCGGCATGGTCTGATGGAACGCGGTGTCGAAGACAGCAACGTTTTTGTTTTTCAGATTCGGGAAGGATTTCAGCGCTTCCGCGATGCCGATCAGGTGTGCTGGGTTGTGCAGCGGTGCAAAAGAGGCTGCATCTTTGATACCCTGAATAACGGAATCGTCGATAACCACAGAACCGGTGTACTTTTCGCCGCCGTGAACAACACGGTGACCGATGGCAGTCAACTGGGCTGACAGTTCTGGTTTTTGTGCCAGAATAGTGTTAACGATAAAGTTAAGCGCTTCACTGTGAGCGGCGCCTGCACCTAAAGCCGCTTCTTGTTTGGCGCCGTCCATTTTCCATTTCAGACGTGCTTCAGGGAGATGGAAACATTCGGCCAAACCAGAGAGGTATTCTTCACCGTTGATCGCGTCGATAACAGCGAATTTCAGTGAGGAGCTACCGCAGTTCAGAACCAGTACTAACTTACTCGACATGGAAGTACCTATTAATCTTATGTGGCTAAAAAAACGTCAGTGAGTCAAAGAGCGTAGCGCATGATGACGCTGACATTTATGATTAACATCATGCTCGATACTTTTAGCAGGCATGATGAAAGATATTCGGGTGATTCATCTATCAGTTTTGCACAATTTTTAACCGATGGCAGAATGTGCAATAATTTGACGAACCGCGAGAGTGGGTCTACGCCCATCTCAGGCCGCACAGGATACCTGAATGCCGCCTTTATTGCCAAAATGTTTTGAACGTTGTCATGCATAGTTGTTGTTTTGCACGAAATTTTGATTTTTTATCTGTGAAGTTGAGGTAACGCCATGTCGACACCCGAGAACCGCCCGGTAAACTTTTTCAGTTCGTTCCGCCGTGGGCAGCACTACGCAAAGACGTGGCCGATGGAAAAACGCCTGGCACCGATGTTTGTTGAAAATCGTGTTATCCGTGCCACCCGCCATGCTATACGCTTCATGCCGCCGGTTGCGGTGTTTACGCTATGCTGGCAAATCGCCCTCGGTGGCCAGCTTGGCCCGGCCGTGGCGACCGCGCTGTTTGCGCTGAGTCTGCCGATGCAAGGATTATGGTGGCTGGGCAAGCGTTCCGCCACTCCGCTGCCGCCAACGATTTTGAACTGGTTCTATGAAGTGCGCGGAAAATTGCAGGAGTCAGGCCAGGTGCTGGCACCCTTTGAAGGTAAGCCAGATTACCAGGCGTTAGCTGACACGCTTAAGCGCGCATTCAAACAACTGGATAAAACTTTCCTGGATGATTTGTAATTAACTATCAAAAACGCATATAAAAGAGGGCATACACTTTGTAAGCCCTTTTTTTTCATGCGTAAGCGCAACAGGAGTCGAAAATGGAAATGACCAACGCTCAACGTCTGATTTTGTCGAATCAGTACAAAATGATGACCATGATGGATCCCGACAACGCCGAGCGTTACCGCCGCCTGCAGACGATCATCGAGCGCGGCTACGGCCTGCAAATGCGCGAACTGGATCGTGAATTTGGCCAACTGACCGAAGAAACCTGCCGGGTGATCATCGATATTATGGAGATGTACCACGCGCTGCACGTTTCCTGGACCAACATCAAAGATGCAGACAGCGTGGATGAACGCCGCGTGACTTTCCTCGGCTTCGATGCCGCAACCGAAGCCCGCTATCTTGGCTACGTGCGTTTTATGGTTAATACCGAAGGCCGCTATACCCATTTCGATGCCGGTACTCATGGCTTCAACGCCCAGACCCCAATGTGGGAAAAATACCAGCGTATGCTCAGCGCATGGCACGCGTGCCCGCGCCAGTATCACCTGAGCAGCAACGAAATTAATCAGATTATCAATGCCTGATGGAGGCCGCCGTGCAGTGCAAAGGCTTTTTGTTTGATCTGGACGGTACGCTGGTGGATTCATTACCAGTTGTAGAACGTTCATGGTGTCACTGGGCTGATCGACACGGTCTGAGCCACAGCGAAGTACTGAATTTTATTCACGGTAAGCAGGCGATTACTTCTCTGCGCCACTTTCTGCCAGGCCGCACCGAAGCAGAAATTCAGGTGGAGTTCAGCTGGCTCGAGCGAATGGAGTCCGAAGACACCGCCGGGATCACCGCGCTGCCGGGCGCATTGGCGCTGTTGAATCATCTGGATGACGCCGGTATTCCGTGGGCCATTGTCACCTCAGGCTCCGTTCCCGTAGCGCATGCGCGTCACCGCGCGGCGGGCCTACCGGAGGCGAAAGTGTTCGTCACCGCTGAACAGGTAAAACGCGGCAAGCCGGAGCCGGATGCGTATTTGCTCGGCGCTGAACTGTTGGGCTTTGACCCGACAGAATGCGCAGTCGTCGAAGACGCGGCGGCGGGAATGCTTTCTGGCCTCGCGGCAGGCTGTCACGTCATTGCGGTGAACGTGCCCGGGGATGCGCCGCGGTTAAACGAAGCGGATTTCGTGCTGACCACCCTCGAAGCGTTAAGTATTCACCGGCAGCCTGATGGCACGGTTAATGTGCGTCTGAAAGACTAAACGCATGATCTGGCCTCGCTTCGGCGGGGCTTTTTTATGCCACAATTCTCACTCTCTTCTGACAAGGACATGTTGTGAACAGTGAACTGATTTGGGTGTTATGCCTGCTGGCGATGGCGGTGCTGCTTTTCGCCACCGGTAAAGTGCGCATGGATGCGGTCGCCCTGCTGGTTATTGTTGCCTTTGTATTGAGCGGGACGCTCACCCTCAGCGAAGCCTTTTCCGGTTTCAGCGATCCTAACGTTATCCTTATTGCCGCGCTGTTTATCATCGGCGACGGACTTGTGCGCACTGGCGTTGCCACCAGTATGGGCTCGTGGTTGGTGAAAGTAGCGGGCAACAGCGAAATCAAAATGCTGGTTTTCCTGATGCTGACAGTGGCGGGACTGGGCGCGTTTATGAGCTCCACCGGCGTGGTGGCCATCTTTATTCCGGTGGTACTCAGCGTCTGCATGCGCATGAACACCTCGCCGTCGCGCTTAATGATGCCATTGAGTTTTGCCGGACTTATCAGCGGCATGATGACGCTGGTCGCCACGCCGCCTAACCTGGTGATTAACAGCGAATTGCTCCGCGAAGGTCTGCAAGGATTCAGCTTCTTCAGCGTCACGCCGATTGGCCTGGTGGTTCTGCTGCTGGGCATTGCGTATATGCTGCTGGTGCGTTTTATGCTTCCCGGCGGCGACGAAAATCAAAAGAACGATAAACGCCGCACCTTTCGCGATTTAATCAAAGAGTATCGCCTGAACGGGCGGGCGCGCCGATTGGCTATCCGCCCGGGCTCGCCGCTGGTCGGGCAGCGTCTGGATGACCTTAAACTGCGTGAGCGCTACGGCGCAAACGTGATTGGCGTGGAGCGCTGGCGGCGTTTCCGTCGGGTAATAGTGAACGTTAGCGGCGTGTCGGAATTCCATGCGCGTGATGTTCTGCTGATTGATATGTCAGCGGCCGACGTCGATCTGCGCCAGTTTTGCACGGAGCAGCTACTGGAGCCGATGGTGCTCCGTGGCGAGTATTTCTCCGATCAGGCGCTGGACGTCGGCATGGCCGAAGTCTCGCTGATCCCGGATTCAGAAGGGGTCGGTAAAACGGTGCGGGAAATGGAATTCCGCACCCGCTTTGGACTGAATGTGGTAGGCATGAAGCGCGACGGTAAAGCCGTTGACGGCGCGGTAGTGGATGAAACGATCGCCCTGGGTGATATTCTGCTGGTGGTCGGCAACTGGAAGCAGATCGCGCAGCTTTCGCAGCGCGGGCGTGATTTTGTGGTGCATAACATGCCGATCGAAGTTAACGACGCCTCCCCGGCACACAGCCAGGCACCCCATGCCATTTTCTGTCTGGTATTGATGGTCGCGCTGATGTTGACGGACGAAATTCCTAACCCAATAGCCGCAATCATTTCCTGTTTGCTGATGGGGAAATTCCGCTGCATCAACGCCGAAAGCACCTATAAAGCCATCCACTGGCCGAGCATTATTTTGATTGTCGGGATGATGCCGTTTGCGCTCGCCCTGCAAAAAACCGGTGGCGTTGATTTAGTGGTGAAAGGGCTAATGGAAGTGGGCGGCGGGCAGGGGCCGTATCTGATGCTGATCTGTCTGTTCGTGATGTGCGCCACGATTGGCCTGTTTATTTCAAACACTGCCACCGCGGTGCTGATGGCGCCGATTGCGCTGGCCGCGGCAAAATCGATGGGCGTGTCGCCTTATCCGTTTGCGATGATGGTGGCGATGGCGGCCTCGGCGGCGTTTATGACGCCAGTATCCTCACCAGTTAACACGCTGGTGCTGGGGCCAGGGAAATACAGCTTCAGTGATTTTGTGAAGATTGGGGTGCCGTTCACGGTGCTGGTGATGGTGGTCTGCGTGGTGCTGATCCCGGTGCTGTTCCCGTTATGATTACATTCCCTGGCGGCTATTTTTTTCTCCCTCTCCCCGTGGGAGAGGGCCGGGGTGAGGGCATCAGACCGCTCTGTATTATTTGTTGTAGGCCCGGCAAGCTACGCGCCGCCGGGCAGAGCGAGTTAAAGCGGAGAATCCTGGCTGATTTCATCCAATGAAAGCTGGAAGCTCGGCACAAAGACCTGCATGAAGTAGTCCATCTCCGGGCTACGACGCGATTCCAGCGTTTTTTCCAGACGGCTTTTCGCCAGCAAAAATTCGTTATTTCCGGCGGAAAGTTCTTCCAGACATTTCAGGTACGCACACAGCGCATCGGCCTGTTTTACCAGCAGTCTCTCTTCTTCGCTGCACTGATGTTCATCAATCAGCGGCGCGAAGATATCGCGCAGTTCTTCCGGTACCATGTCGACCAGTTTCTGCTGGGCAATCTTCTCAATCGCTTTATATTCCTGCGCGATTTGCGAGTTGAAGTATTTTACCGGGGTCGGCAGATCGCCGGTCAGCACTTCGGACGCGTCGTGGTACATCGCCAGCAAAGCGATGCGCTCGGCATTCACCGAACCGTTAAATTTGCGGTTTTTAATCGCCGCCAGCGCGTGGGCCACCATCGCCACCTGCAAACTGTGCTCGGAGACGTTTTCGGTGCGCACGTTGCGCATCAGCGGCCAGCGGTTGATCAACTTCAGACGGGAAAGATGGGCAAAGAAATGACTCTGGCTCATTGGGGTCCTTGATGCGTTACAGCAGGTTACCCATTGTGCGCTGAGTTGACCGCCGGATGCAAACCCCGGCGGTCTATGGCGTTACGCCTGACGGTAGCCGGAGAGGAAGCGGCCGAAGCGCGAGATAGACATTTCCAGGTCATCCATACGCGGCAACGTCACGATACGCACGTGATCCGGCCACGGCCAGTTGAAGGCGGAGCCCTGAACCAGCAGCACTTTTTCCTGCAGCAGGAAATCGAGCACCATTTTCTGGTCGTCGTGAATATTAAAACGCTTACTGTCGATTTTCGGGAACATATACAGCGCGCCGTTTGGCTTCACGCAGCTGACGCCTGGGATCTCGTTGATCAGTTCCCATGCACGGTTACGCTGCTCATAAAGGCGGCCGCCCGGCACGATGAACTCGCTGATGCTCTGGTAACCGCCCAGCGCCGTCTGAATGGCGTGCTGCGCCGGAACGTTGGCGCACAAGCGCATCGAGGCCAGCATTTCCAGACCTTCGATATAGCCTTTCGCGTGCTTCTTCGGCCCGTTCAGAACCATCCAGCCCTGACGGAAACCCGCCACGCGGTAGGTTTTTGACAGACCATTAAAGGTGACGGTCAACAGATCCGGCGCCAGAGCGGCGATCGAATGGTGCTGAGCTTCGTCATAAAGGATCTTGTCGTAGATTTCGTCGGCGAAAATGATCAGGTTGTTCTGACGCGCTATTTCCACGATTTCCAGTAGCAGCTCTTTGGAGTAAACCGCGCCGGTGGGGTTGTTCGGGTTAATGATCACGATCCCACGGGTACGCGGGGTGATTTTGCTGCGAATGTCGTCCAGGTCCGGGAACCAGCCTGCAGATTCATCACACAGATAATGCACCGCTTTACCGCTGGAGAGCGACACTGCCGCCGTCCACAACGGGTAATCCGGGGCCGGAACCAGCATTTCATCGCCGCTGTTGAGCAGCGCCTGCATCGCCTGAACGATAAGCTCAGACACACCGTTACCGATATAGATATCTTCTACCGTGACGTCACGCATATCGCGCGCCTGGTAGTGCTGCATGATGGCCTTACGGGCTGAATAGAGGCCCTTGGAATCGCAGTAGCCCTGTGCCGTTGGAAGATTACGAATCACATCGACGAGGATTTCGTCAGGGGCGTCGAAGCCGAACGGGGCCGGATTGCCGATATTCAGTTTAAGAACCTTGTTGCCTTCTTCTTCAAGACGTTTAGCTTCTTTAAGTACCGGACCACGGATGTCGTAACAGACATTATCTAATTTGCTGGATTTTTCGATGGGGGACATGAACCTTGACCTTTTCGCTAGTTTCGCCACTCCCTGCCGTGGAAGTCTGCACGGAATAAGGTACTCCCCATCCCGGGTGTTTTGAAGGGTTGGCAGGACAATATTTTGCACATTGCATGATGTCAGTGTGATTTGTTTGTCTGCGATTTGGCCGCTTCGTCTGCCTAAATCACCACGTTTAGCATTCGTTGTGGTGATTAATGTTGTCATTTGTCTTTGAGTATGGATTTTTAACTAAATTTCCCAAGACCGCCGCCGACTATCCTGTCGGGCATATTTTGAAATCTGGCGAAATTTTAGCCACCAAAAGCTGGCAATTTGCTACCCTATGGAGTAGAGATAATACCTTATTCTGTGAAGACATTGTTAAGCATTGTTAATGAAAGAATATTTAAATAATTAATATTTTTTCATTAATTGCAAAGTTGCCTCTTTGGTTTGTTAATTTATTTATAGATCATGATTATCAATTAAAAATTTATGTAAGATAATACCTAATAACACTTATAAATATAAAGGTTTTGCGGTAGGATACCGTGGTAAGCAGGCTCTGATTATCAGCGTTTAGGTGATGTCTGTGTTTGCTAAAAAAATATAACTTAATGTTATTGCTCGTGTTTTTGTTGCGTCTGATGTGCCTGTAATTGTTGTCATTATTGTTGAATGTTCTTTAAGAGCTCAAAGCGAAAGTAACGACTTTTTTTGAAAAGCTTCACATAATAGTGACAGAAATAATTAAGTCATCATTCAGATGTAAACGAAAATATAGCTAAGGGGTCTGCTCAAAAAGAAGCAGGCAGGCAATTATAATGCAATAACGCTCTTTCAGGTATTGTCCGGCTTGCCGGGCCGGGGGATATGATTCAAAAGGAATTGCCTGATTTTCTTAGAGCACAGCATCAACCAGGCAGGTCAGCACAAGCAACCTGTAAGTGAAGAAATATGATTAACGCAAATCGTCCGATATTGAATCTCGATCTCGATCTGCTGAGAACGTTTGTTGCGGTCGCTGATCTGAACACCTTTGCAGCAGCCGCGGCTGCTGTGTGTCGTACCCAGTCTGCTGTCAGCCAGCAGATGCAGCGCCTTGAGCAGCTGGTCGGTAAAGAGCTGTTTGCCCGTCATGGTCGAAATAAGCTGCTGACGGAACACGGTATTCAGCTGCTGGGCTACGCCCGCAAAATTCTGCGCTTTAACGATGAAGCATGTACCTCGCTGATGTTTAGTTCCCTGCAAGGGATGTTAACTATCGGTTCATCTGATGAATCAGCGGATACCATTCTGCCTTTCTTGCTCAACCGTATCAGTTCGGTCTACCCGAAGCTGGCGCTGGATGTGCGCGTTAAACGTCACGGTGAAATGGGCAATATGCTGCAGGCCAGCGAAGTCGATCTGGTGTTAACCACCCATCGTCTGGCGTCGTTTGACGCGATTTCATTGCGCACCTCGCCAACGCTCTGGTATTGCGCCGCGGATTACATGCTTCCGCCTGGCGAACCTGTCCCGCTGGTGCTGCTCGACGATCCCAGCCCGTTCCGCGACACAATTATTGATACCCTGAATGCCGCACGCATTCCGTGGCGCCTGGCCTACGTCGCCTCAACGCTGTCTGCCGTACGCGCAGCGGTGAAGGCTGGATTAGGCGTAACCGCGCGTCCGGTGGAGATGATGAGCCCGGAACTGCGCGTCCTGGGTAAAAGTGATGGATTACCACAGCTACCTGACACCGAGTATCTGCTGAGCTGCAACACCCACAGCCCGAACGAGCTGGTGCAGGCCATTTTCCAGTCGCTGGACAGTTACAATAATCCCTGGTATCAGTACGGAACATATACCTCCGAAGGGGGAGACGATAACCTTGTTGCCGAGAAGGATTTAGAGTAACGAGGCTCGTTCTATCTGGTAACAATTTGTAAGTGTAAAAAAAGGCCGCTGAAGCGTAAATTGTGCTCAGCGGCCTTTTTTGTGGATAAAGAGTGAGCGGGCGTGTCCCGTTTCGATTATTTATTCTTGTTTTTCATTATGTTGTTAAATGCCGGACGCCATTTGCCACTCTTTACAAACCCAACTTCCCACTTCCTGCTAATGTTAAAAAAACGGCCGGATTGTTGCCGTTTTACAGTGCGAATTAACAGAAGCGTGTCTCAGATCAAGAAAATACTCCCCAATAGGGGGAGGAATCACCGGAGATTCCTGTCAAAATAGAAGGGTAATTAGTGTTTAAGCCTCAGACGGACACGATTCACCAACCGTAAATGCCCTCGGTCATTTCACCGCGAAAAGGCTAAAGGGCATTTAATGTTAATGAAAGGTGTTCGGTGTAAATTAATGTGAGGAAACTTTTGTTAAAGTTGACAAAAGGTTATAGAAAGGAGTAAAAAACCACATCATTTTGATGTTTAAGCCATTAATGGCACACATTTTGTGGTTTTTCATTCCTCCCCATGAATCATGTGGCGTTCATCTGCCAGCCAGAGCAGAGTTTCAGCGCTACTTATTTTGGTTAAGCAATGCGTATGTCAACATCCACTGAAGTCATCGCTCATCACTGGGCATTCGCTATATTTCTCATCATTGCCATAGGCCTCTGCTGTCTGATGCTTGTTGGCGGTTGGTATCTCGGCGGTCGCGCGCGCGCGCGTAGCAAGAACACCCCGTTCGAGTCGGGTATCGACTCTGTGGGCTCCGCTCGCTTACGTCTCTCGGCGAAGTTCTACCTGGTCGCCATGTTCTTCGTCATCTTTGACGTGGAAGCCCTTTACCTTTACGCATGGTCTACGTCTATCCGCGAAAGCGGTTGGGTGGGCTTTGTGGAAGCCGCAATTTTCATTTTAGTGTTACTGGCAGGCCTGGTTTACCTCGTCCGCATCGGTGCGCTGGACTGGACGCCTACGCGTTCCCGTCGCACGCTGGTTAACCCGGAAACCGACAGTACTACTAATCGTCATACGCAGTAAAAGCGAGGCAATAAGATGGATTATACGCTCACCCGCATAGATCCTAACGGTGAGAACGACCGTTACCCCCTGCAAAAACAGGAGATCGTAACCGACCCTCTTGAGCAGGAAGTAAACAAAAGCGTGTACATGGGCAAGCTCGAACATGCCCTGCACGATATGGTCAACTGGGGTCGTAAGAACTCAATCTGGCCATACAACTTTGGCCTTTCCTGCTGCTACGTTGAAATGGTGACGTCATTCACTGCGGTGCATGACGTTGCGCGTTTTGGGGCAGAAGTACTGCGTGCTTCCCCGCGTCAGGCTGACCTGATGGTGGTTGCCGGTACCTGTTTCACCAAAATGGCCCCGGTCATTCAGCGTCTGTACGATCAGATGCTGGAGCCAAAGTGGGTTATTTCCATGGGCGCCTGTGCAAACTCTGGCGGCATGTACGACATTTACTCTGTTGTGCAGGGCGTCGATAAGTTTATCCCGGTCGATGTTTACATCCCTGGCTGCCCGCCGCGTCCTGAAGCCTACATGCAGGCTCTGATGCTGCTGCAGGAATCCATCGGCAAAGAACGTCGTCCGCTCTCGTGGGTGGTTGGCGATCAGGGCGTGTATCGCGCCAACATGCAATCTGAGCGCGAGCGTAAACGCGGCGAACGTATTGCTGTGACGAATCTGCGGACACCCGACGAGATTTAACTTTGCGCCTGTGGGCAGTGGACAAAGCCTTCGCATATCAAAATTAATAGCGCGGAGCCACGCCCAACAGTCACCACGGAACTTTTGCAATGGTGAACAATATGACCGATTTAACCGCGCACGAAGCTGCCGAATGGCAGACCCGGGATCATCTCGATGACCCGGTGATTGGCGAACTGCGCAACCGTTTTGGGCCGGATGCCTTTACCGTTCAGCCGACCCGCACCGGGGTACCCGTTGTTTGGGTTAAGCGCGAACAGTTACTGGAAGTGGTCGATTTCCTCAAGAGATTGCCGAAGCCTTACGTCATGCTGTTTGATTTACACGGCATGGACGAGCGTCTGCGCACACACCGTGACGGGTTACCCGCCGCGGATTTTTCCGTTTTCTACCATCTCATGTCTATCGACCGCAACCGCGACATCATGCTCAAGGTTGCGCTGTCTGAGAATGACCTGAATGTGCCGACGGTGACCAAACTTTTCCCTAACGCCAACTGGTATGAGCGTGAAACCTGGGAAATGTTCGGTATCAACATCGAGGGCCACCCGAATCTGCGTCGCATCATGATGCCGGATACCTGGGAAGGGCACCCGCTGCGTAAAGACTACCCGGCTCGCGCCACCGAATTCGACCCGTTTGAGCTGACCAAAGCCAAGCAGGATCTGGAGATGGAAGCGCTGACCTTCAAGCCTGAAGACTGGGGTATGAAACGCAGCACCGAAAACGAGGACTTCATGTTCCTCAACCTCGGTCCTAACCACCCGTCTGCGCACGGTGCGTTCCGTATCATCCTGCAGCTGGATGGCGAAGAGATTGTCGACTGTGTTCCGGATATCGGTTACCACCACCGTGGTGCTGAGAAAATGGGCGAGCGTCAGTCCTGGCACAGCTACATTCCGTACACCGACCGTATCGAGTACCTCGGCGGCTGCGTGAACGAAATGCCATACGTGCTGGCCGTTGAAAAACTGGCCGGGATCAAAGTGCCTGAGCGCGTTGAAGTTATCCGCGTAATGCTCTCTGAACTGTTCCGTATCAACAGCCACCTGCTGTATATCTCCACCTTCATTCAGGACGTCGGTGCCATGACGCCGGTGTTCTTCGCGTTCACCGACCGTCAGAAAATCTACGATCTGGTCGAAGCGATCACCGGTTTCCGTATGCACCCGGCCTGGTTCCGCATCGGCGGCGTTGCACACGACCTGCCGCGTGGCTGGGAGCGTCTGCTGCGTGAATTCCTCGACTGGATGCCGAAGCGTCTGGCTTCTTACGAGAAAGCCGCGCTGCGTAACTCCATTCTGAAAGGTCGTTCTCAGGGCGTTGCCGCGTATAACGCGAAAGAAGCGCTGGAGTGGGGCACCACCGGCGCTGGCCTGCGTGCTACCGGGATCGACTTCGACGTGCGTAAAGCGCGTCCGTACTCTGGATATGAAAACTTCGACTTCGAAATCCCGGTTGGCGGCGGTGTATCCGACTGCTACACCCGCGTGATGCTGAAAGTGGAAGAGCTGCGCCAGAGCCTGCGCATTCTTGAGCAGTGTTACAAGAACATGCCGGAAGGCCCGTTCAAAGCGGATCACCCGCTGACGACGCCGCCACCGAAAGAGCGCACGCTGCAGCATATCGAAACCCTGATCACTCACTTCCTGCAGGTTTCCTGGGGCCCGGTCATGCCGGCCAACGAATCCTTCCAGATGGTTGAGGCGACTAAGGGCATCAACAGTTACTACCTGACAAGCGACGGCAGCACCATGAGCTACCGTACCCGTATTCGTACGCCGAGCTATGCGCACTTGCAGCAGATCCCGGCCGCGATCCGCGGAAGCCTGGTTTCGGACCTGATCGTTTATCTGGGTAGTATCGATTTTGTTATGTCAGATGTGGACCGCTAATTATGCACGAGAATCAACAACCACAAACCGAGGCTTTTGAGCTGAGTGCGGCTGAGCGTGACGCTATCGAGCACGAAAAGCATCACTACGAAGATCCGCGTGCGGCGTCCATTGAAGCCCTGAAGATCGTTCAGAAGCAGCGTGGCTGGGTGCCGGATGGCGCGATTTACGCCATCGCCGACGTGCTGGGTATCCCGGCAAGTGACGTCGAAGGCGTGGCGACGTTCTACAGCCAAATCTTCCGCCAGCCGGTTGGCCGCCACGTGATTCGCTACTGCGATAGCGTGGTTTGTCATATCACGGGCTATCAGGGTATTCAGGCGGCACTTGAGCAAAAGCTCAATATCAAGCCGGGCCAGACCACCTTTGATGGACGTTTCACCCTCCTGCCGACCTGTTGTCTCGGCAACTGCGACAAAGGGCCGAACATGATGATTGATGAAGATACTCACAGTCATCTGACGCCGGAGGCGATCCCTGATCTGCTGGAGCGGTATAAATGAAAAACATTACCATGACTCCTGAAACGCACCCGCTGACATGGCGCCTGCGTGAAGACAAACAGCCGGTTTGGCTCGAAGAATACGAGAGCAAAAACGGCTATGCCGGGGCGCGTAAAGCCCTGGGCAGCCTGGCACCTGACGAAATCGTCAATCAGGTCAAAGACGCTGGCCTGAAAGGGCGCGGCGGCGCGGGCTTTTCCACGGGTCTGAAGTGGAGCCTGATGCCGAAAGACGAATCCATGAACATCCGTTACCTGCTGTGTAACGCCGATGAAATGGAGCCGGGCACCTATAAAGACCGCCTGTTGATGGAGCAGCTGCCGCACCTGTTGGTGGAAGGCATGCTGATTTCCGCGTTCGCGCTGAAAGCGTATCGCGGCTACATCTTCCTGCGTGGCGAATACATCGAAGCTGCTGTTCACCTGCGTCGTGCGATTGCTGAAGCGACCGAAGCCGGTCTGCTCGGGAAAAACATTCTCGGTTCCGGTTTCGACTTCGAACTGATCGTTCACACCGGGGCAGGGCGTTATATCTGTGGTGAAGAAACCGCGCTGATTAACTCCCTCGAAGGTCGTCGTGCCAACCCGCGTTCCAAGCCGCCATTCCCGGCGAGCTCCGGCGTGTGGGGTAAACCGACCTGCGTGAACAACGTAGAAACTCTCTGCAACGTCCCGGCCATTCTCGCGAACGGCGTGGAGTGGTACCAGAACATCTCGAAAAGTAAAGATGCGGGTACCAAGCTGATGGGCTTCTCCGGTCGCGTGAAGAATCCGGGCGTCTGGGAACTGCCGTTTGGCACCACCGCGCGTGAAATTCTGGAAGACTACGCGGGCGGCATGCGTGATGGCCTGAAATTCAAAGCCTGGCAGCCGGGCGGGGCGGGAACCGACTTCCTGACCGAATCGCACCTCGATTTACCGATGGAGTTTGAAAGCATCGGTAAAGCGGGCAGCCGTTTAGGTACAGCGCTGGCGATGGCCGTTGACCACGAAATTGGCATGGTCGGTCTGGTGCGTAACCTGGAAGAGTTCTTTGCCCGCGAATCCTGCGGCTGGTGTACGCCATGCCGTGATGGTCTGCCGTGGAGCGTGAAAATTCTGCGTGCTATCGAGCGGGGCGAAGGCCAGCCGGGCGACATCGAGACACTTGAGCAACTGTGTCGATCCCTCGGTCCGGGCAAAACCTTCTGCGCGCACGCGCCTGGCGCGGTTGAACCGCTGCAGAGCGCGATTAAATATTTCCGCGACGAATTCGAAGCCGGTATCAAGCAGCAGTTCAGCAACACCCATGCGATTGGTGGGATCCAGCCGAACTTGCTGAAGACGCGCTGGTAGCTGGTAACTGACCTAAGAATTTTGATTAACGCCTGGTTTCGACCGGGCCAACTGGAAGCACGCTAATGGCTACGATTCATGTAGACGGCAAAGAATACGAGGTCAACGGAGCGGACAACCTGTTACAGGCTTGCCTCTCTCACGGCCTTGATATTCCCTATTTTTGCTGGCATCCGGCGCTGGGAAGCGTTGGCGCCTGCCGCCAGTGTGCGGTGAAGCAATATCAAAACGCGGAAGACACGCGTGGCCGCCTGGTGATGTCCTGTATGACACCGGCATCCGATGGCACCTTTATTTCTATTGATGACGAAGAAGCGAAGCAGTTCCGCGAAAGCGTGGTCGAGTGGCTGATGACCAACCACCCGCACGACTGTCCGGTTTGTGAAGAAGGCGGCAACTGCCACCTGCAGGATATGACCGTCATGACCGGTCACAGCTTCCGTCGCTATCGTTTCACCAAACGTACCCACCGTAACCAGGACCTGGGGCCGTTCATCTCTCACGAAATGAACCGCTGCATCGCCTGTTACCGCTGCGTGCGTTATTACAAAGATTACGCCGACGGCCCGGATCTGGGTGTTTACGGCGCACACGACAACGTCTATTTCGGACGTCCGGAAGATGGCACGCTGGAGAGCGAATTCTCCGGTAACCTCGTTGAAATCTGCCCAACCGGCGTTTTCACCGATAAAACCCACTCCGAACGCTACAACCGTAAATGGGACATGCAGTTTGCACCAAGCATCTGCCAGCAGTGTTCTCTGGGTTGTAACACCAGCCCGGGTGAGCGCTACGGCGAACTGCGTCGTATCGAAAACCGTTACAACGGTACCGTAAACCATTACTTCCTGTGCGACCGCGGTCGTTTCGGATATGGCTACGTGAACCTGAAAGACCGTCCTCGTCAGCCGGTACAGCGTCGCGGTGACGACTTCATCACCCTCAACGCTGAACAGGCGATGCAGGGCGCCGCAGATATTCTGCGTCAGTCGAAGAAAGTCATCGGCATCGGTTCTCCACGCGCAAGCGTTGAGAGCAACTTCGCGCTGCGTGAACTGGTCGGGGCGGATAACTTCTACACCGGTATCGCCAAAGGCGAGCAGGAACGTCTGCAACTGGCACTGAAAGTGATGCGCGAAGGCGGCATTCATACGCCTGCGCTGCGTGACATCGAATCTTACGACGCAGTTCTGGTTCTCGGGGAAGACATTACCCAGACCGGCGCTCGCGTTGCCCTGGCGGTTCGTCAGGCGGTGAAAGGCAAAGCACGCGAAATGGCAGCGGCCCAGAAAGTGGCTGACTGGCAGATTGCGGCGATCCTGAACATCGGTCAGCGTGCCAAACACCCGCTGTTCGTGACTAACGTCGATAACACCCGTCTGGACGACATCGCGGCGTGGACCTACTGCGCACCGGTTGAAGACCAGGCGCGTTTAGGTTTCGCTATCGCCCACGCGCTGGATAACAGTGCGCCAGCGGTTGAAGGCCTGAGCAACGATCTGAAAGGCAAAGTGGACGTCATCGTACAGGCGCTGGCCGGTGCGAAAAAACCACTGATTGTCTCCGGAACCAACTCCGGCAGCGCCGAAGTGATTCAGGCGGCAGCTAACGTCGCTAAAGCCCTGAAAGGCCGCGGTTCAGACGTCGGTGTGACCATGATTGCCCGTGCGGTAAATAGCGTTGGCCTCGGCATGATTGGCGGCGGCTCACTTGAAGAAGCCTTAGATGAGCTGGAATCCGGTTCTGCTGATGCCGTGGTGGTGCTGGAAAACGATCTGCACCGTCACGCTTCTGCTGCCCGCGTTGATGCTGCACTGTCCAAAGCACCGCTGGTGATGGTGATTGACCATCAGCGCACCGCGATTATGGACAAAGCCCATCTGGTGCTGTCTGCGGC
Organism: Scandinavium goeteborgense; assembly: GCF_003935895.2. GTDB lineage: Bacteria > Pseudomonadota > Gammaproteobacteria > Enterobacterales > Enterobacteriaceae > Scandinavium > Scandinavium goeteborgense. Next base: position 1,317,129 of record NZ_CP054058.1, read on the forward strand.
GAGTTTCGCAGAAAGCGACGGAACGGTCATCAACAACGAAGGCCGCGCTCAGCGTTTCTTCCAGGTTTACGATCCGTCTTATTACGACAGCAACATCATCATGCTGGAAAGCTGGCGCTGGCTGCATTCGCTGCACAGCACCTTAGAAAGCCGTGAAGTTGACTGGACTCAGCTGGATCACGTTATTGACGCCGCCGTGGCTGCACTGCCGCAGTTGGCAGGCATCAAAGATGCTGCGCCTGATGCGTCGTTCCGTATTCGTGGTCAGAAACTGTCTCGTTCGCCGATTCGCTCCAGCGGTCGTACCGCGATGCGTGCGGATATCAGCGTGCACGAGCCGCGTCAGCCGCAGGATAAAGACACCATGTTCGCCTTCTCCATGGAAGGGAACAACCAGCCAACGGCTGCACGTTCGCAAATTCCATTTGCGTGGGCACCAGGCTGGAACTCCCCGCAGGCATGGAACAAGTTCCAGGCTGAAGTGGGTGGTCATCTGCGTAACGGCGATCCAGGCGTGCGTCTGATTGAAGCGTCTGAAAGCGGTCTGGCTTACTTCGAGCAGGTTCCGGCCAGCTTCGAAGCGCAGGACGGTCAGTGGCGTATCGCGCCTTACTACCACCTGTTCGGCAGTGACGAAATGTCACAGCGTTCGCCGGTCTTCCAGCAGCGTATGCCGCAGCCGTACATCAAGCTCAATCCGGCCGATGCCGCGAAGCTTGGCGTTAACGCGGGTGCACAGCTGGCTATCAGCTACGACGGTCAGACCATCAACCTGCCGCTGGTGCTTTCCGATGCACTGACAGCAGGGCAGGTCGGTCTGCCGATGGGTATGCCGGGTATTGCGCCAGTGTTGGCGGGTGCGCGTATTGAGAATCTGCAGGAGGCGAAAGCATGAGTTGGTTAACACCGGATGTTATCGACATTCTGTTAAGCATCCTGAAAGCGGTCGTCATTCTGCTGGTGGTCGTCACCTGCGGTGCGTTCATGAGCTTTGGTGAACGTCGTCTGCTCGGTCTGTTCCAGAACCGTTACGGACCGAACCGCGTAGGCTGGGGTGGTTCACTCCAGCTGGTGGCGGACATGATCAAGATGTTCTTCAAAGAGGACTGGATCCCGAAATTTACCGACAAGGTTATCTTTACCCTTGCACCGGTTATCGCGTTCACCTCTTTGCTGGTGTCGTTCGCTATCGTCCCGGTCAGTCCGACCTGGGTCGTTGCCGACCTCAACATCGGTATCCTGTTCTTCCTGATGATGGCAGGCCTGGCGGTTTACGCCGTTCTGTTTGCGGGCTGGTCGAGTAACAACAAATACTCGCTGCTCGGTGCGATGCGTGCTTCTGCGCAGACCCTGAGCTACGAAGTGTTCCTCGGCTTATCGCTGATGGGCGTTGTGGCGCAGGCTGGCTCCTTCAACATGACCGATATCGTTAATAACCAGGCGCATCTGTGGAACGTGATTCCGCAGTTCTTCGGCTTCATCACTTTCGCCATCGCGGGCGTTGCGGTTTGTCACCGTCACCCGTTTGACCAGCCGGAAGCGGAGCAGGAACTGGCCGACGGTTACCACATTGAATACTCCGGTATGAAGTTCGGTCTGTTCTTCGTGGGCGAATACATCGGTATCGTCACTGTCTCAGCGCTGATCGTCACGCTGTTCTTCGGTGGCTGGCAGGGTCCGTTCTTACCGCCATTCATCTGGTTCGCGCTGAAAACCGCGTTCTTCATGATGATGTTCATTTTGATCCGTGCAGCATTGCCGCGTCCGCGTTATGACCAGGTAATGTCCTTCGGCTGGAAAATCTGCCTGCCGCTGACGCTGATCAACTTGTTGGTAACGGCGGCTGTCATTCTCTGGCAGGCGCAATAAGGGGCGAATAGACCATGACCTTAAAAGAATTATTAGTGGGCTTTGGCACCCAGGTTCGCAGTATCTGCATGATCGGGATGCATGCGTTCGCCAAACGCGAAACGCAGATGTATCCGGAAGAGCCGGTTTATCTGCCGCCGCGCTACCGTGGTCGTATCGTGCTGACGCGCGATCCGGACGGGGAAGAGCGTTGTGTAGCCTGTAACCTGTGTGCGGTAGCCTGTCCAGTTGGCTGTATCTCTCTGCAAAAAGCAGAGACCAAAGACGGCCGCTGGTACCCAGAGTTTTTCCGTATTAACTTCTCACGCTGCATTTTCTGCGGTCTGTGTGAAGAAGCGTGCCCAACCACGGCGATTCAGTTGACCCCGGATTTCGAACTGGGTGAATACAAGCGTCAGGATCTGGTGTACGAGAAAGAGGATCTGCTGATTTCCGGTCCGGGCAAATACCCGGAATATAACTTCTACCGGATGGCGGGTATGGCAATCGACGGCAAAGATAAGGGCGAAGCAGAGAACGAAGCCAAGCCTATCGACGTCAAGGGCCTATTACCGTAAGGAGAGGGGCAATGGAATTCGCATTTTATATTTGTGGTCTGGTCGCCATCCTGGCCACGCTACGGGTCATCACGCACACCAATCCGGTGCATGCGTTGTTGTACCTGATCATCTCACTGCTGGCGATTGCCGGGGTGTTCTTCTCGCTCGGCGCGTACTTCGCCGGTGCGCTGGAGATTATCGTCTACGCCGGGGCCATCATGGTTCTGTTCGTATTCGTCGTGATGATGCTGAACCTGGGCGGAGCCGAAATCGAGCAGGAACGCCAGTGGCTGAAGCCGCAGGTCTGGATTGGGCCTGGTGTGCTGTCCGTTATCCTGTTGGCGGTGATTGTTTACGGTATCCTGGGCGTGAGTGACCAGGGTATCGAAGGCAACGCTATCAGCGCTAAAGAAGTCGGTATCGCCCTGTTTGGTCCGTACGTACTGGCGGTGGAGCTGGCTTCCATGCTGCTGCTGGCGGGCCTGGTTGTTGCCTTCCACCTGGGACGCGAAGAGCGTGCCGGTGAAGTACTGAGCAACCGTTCGAACGATAGCGCGAAAAGAAAACCGGAGGAGCGCGCATGATCCCCTTAACACATGGACTGATCCTCGCCGCGATCCTCTTCGTTCTCGGTCTGACAGGTCTGGTTATCCGCCGCAATCTGCTGTTTATGCTGATCGGTCTGGAAATCATGATTAACGCCGCCGCGCTGGCCTTTGTGGTCGCCGGCAGCTACTGGGGCCAGACCGACGGTCAGGTAATGTATATCCTCGCTATCAGCCTTGCGGCTGCGGAGGCGAGTATTGGCCTGGCGCTGCTGCTGCAGCTCCACCGTCGCCGCCAGAACCTGAACATCGATTCAGTAAGTGAGTTGCGTGGATGAACATGCTTGCCTTAACCATCATTTTGCCATTGATTGGCTTCCTGCTGCTGTCCTTCTCCCGTGGCCGCTGGTCGGAAAACGTTTCCGCTACCATCGGTATGGGGTCTGTCGGCCTGGCAGCGCTGGTCACCGCGTTTGTTGGCGTTGATTTCTTCGCTAACGGCAAACAGGCCATCAGCGTCCCGCTGTGGACCTGGATGTCAGTCGGTGATTTCAACATCGGTTTCAACCTGGTGCTGGACGGCCTGTCGCTGACCATGCTCTCCGTGGTGACCGGCGTTGGCTTCCTTATCCACATGTTCGCTTCCTGGTACATGCGCGGTGAAGAGGGTTACTCCCGCTTCTTCGCCTACACCAACCTGTTCATCGCGAGCATGGTGGTGTTGGTGTTGGGTGACAACCTGCTGCTGATGTATCTGGGCTGGGAAGGCGTGGGCTTGTGCTCCTATCTGCTGATCGGTTTCTACTACACCGATCCGAAGAATGGCGCAGCGGCAATGAAAGCGTTCGTCGTGACCCGTGTGGGTGACGTATTCCTCGCGTTCGCACTGTTCATTCTCTATAACGAGCTGGGCACGCTGAACTTCCGCGAAATGGTTGAACTGGCACCTGCGCACTTCGAAGCGGGCAACAACATGTTGACCTGGGCGACGCTGATGCTGCTGGGTGGTGCGGTCGGTAAATCTGCACAGCTGCCGTTGCAGACCTGGCTTGCGGATGCAATGGCCGGTCCAACGCCGGTTTCTGCGCTGATCCACGCCGCAACCATGGTTACCGCGGGCGTCTACCTGATTGCCCGTACCCACGGTCTGTTCCTGATGACGCCGGAAATTCTGCATCTGGTCGGGATCATTGGTGCGGTTACGCTGGTGCTGGCAGGTTTCGCCGCGCTGGTTCAAACCGACATCAAACGTGTACTCGCTTACTCCACCATGAGCCAGATTGGCTACATGTTCCTGGCGCTGGGCGTACAGGCGTGGGATGCGGCGATTTTCCACCTGATGACGCACGCGTTCTTTAAAGCGTTGCTGTTCCTCTCTTCGGGTTCCGTCATCCTGGCGTGTCATCACGAGCAGAACATCTTCAAGATGGGTGGCCTGCGTAAGTCGATTCCGCTGGTTTACGTCTGCTTCCTGGTCGGTGGCGCGGCGCTGTCTGCTCTGCCACTGATTACCGCAGGCTTCTTCAGTAAGGACGAAATCCTTGCCGGTGCGATGGCTAACGGTCACGTCAATCTGATGGTAGCGGGTCTGGTGGGGGCGTTCATGACGTCGCTCTATACCTTCCGCATGATCTTCATCGTGTTCCACGGCAAAGAGCAGATTCACGCTCACGCAGGGAAGGGCATTACCCATCACCTGCCGCTGATCGTGCTGCTTGTTCTGTCCACCTTCGTTGGCGCGATGATTGTGCCACCGCTGCAGGGTGTACTGCCGCAGACGACTGAACTTGCACATAGCAACGTACTGACGATGGAAATCACTTCCGGGGTTGTTGCGATTGCCGGCATCCTGATTGCCGCATGGCTGTGGCTGGGTAAACGTACGCTGGTTACTGCGATTGCCAACAGCGCGCCGGGCCGTCTGCTCGGAACCTGGTGGTACAACGCGTGGGGCTTCGACTGGCTGTATGACATGATTTTCGTCAAACCGTATCTGGGCGTTGCGTGGCTGCTGAAACGCGATCCGCTGAACAGTCTGATGAATATCCCGGCCATTCTTTCCCGCTTTGCAGGTAAAGGCCTGCTGGTCAGCGAGAACGGTTATCTGCGCTGGTATGTGGCATCCATGAGCATTGGCGCGGTGGTTGTACTCGCGCTGCTGATGGTTTTGCGTTGAGTTTGAGGATTGGGGTTGTTTTGCCCGGTGGCGCTGCGCTTACCGGGCCTACAGAATCGTAGGTCGGATTAGCAAAACGCTATCCGACATAATGACCCAACGTTATTTTTAGAATTCGTTGAAAATCTGTTCCTGAAGTACAGGCGTCATCGGCGAAGTCAGACCGGAGACCGCCAGCGCACAGCAACCGGAGCGTACTGAAGTACGTGAGGATTGCGAGCACTGCCGGGATTCGGGCTGGCGAGCGAGATAGCCTGAGCAGGAGTAAATATAAGGGACATACTTAGCTATGTTATTACCCTGGTTGATACTAATCCCGTTTATCGGCGGTTTCTTATGCTGGCAGACCGAACGCTTCGGCGTAAAGATGCCGCGCTGGATCGCGTTGATTACAATGGGACTGACGCTGGCCCTGTCCCTGCAACTGTGGTTGCAGGGCGGCTACTCTCTGACGCAAGCCACTGGCCTTCCGCAATGGCAGTCTGAATTTATTCTGCCGTGGATCCCACGCTTTGGCATTAATGTCCACCTCGCCCTCGACGGTCTGTCGCTGCTGATGGTGGTCCTGACCGGTCTGCTCGGCGTGCTGGCAGTGCTGTGTTCCTGGCGTGAAATCGAGAAATACCAGGGCTTCTTCCACCTCAACCTGATGTGGATCCTGGGCGGCGTAATCGGCGTGTTCCTCGCCATCGACATGTTCCTGTTCTTCTTCTTCTGGGAGATGATGCTGGTTCCGATGTACTTCCTGATCGCGCTGTGGGGCCACAAAGCCTCTGACGGTAAAACGCGTATCACGGCGGCGACCAAGTTCTTCATCTACACCCAGGCGAGTGGTCTGGTGATGTTGATTTCGATCCTGGCGCTGGTATTCGTACATTACAGCGCAACGGGCGTCTGGACGTTCAGCTACGAAGAGCTGCTGAAAACGCCGATGACCCATAACGTGGAATATCTGCTGATGCTCGGCTTCTTCATCGCGTTCGCGGTGAAAATGCCGGTGGTTCCGCTGCACGGTTGGCTGCCAGACGCGCACTCACAGGCACCGACTGCGGGTTCTGTTGACCTCGCGGGCATCCTGTTGAAAACCGCGGCCTACGGTATGCTGCGTTTCGCACTGCCGCTGTTCCCGAATGCGTCCGCCGAGTTCGCCCCAATCGCTATGTGGCTGGGTGTCATCGGTATCTTCTACGGCGCGTGGATGGCCTTCACGCAATACGACATTAAACGTCTGATTGCTTACACCTCCGTATCGCACATGGGCTTCGTGCTGATTGCGATTTACAGCGGTAGCCAGCTGGCATACCAGGGTGCAGTGATTCAGATGATTGCGCACGGTCTGTCTGCGGCGGGTCTGTTCATTCTGTGTGGTCAGCTGTACGAACGTCTGCACACGCGTGATATGCGCATGATGGGCGGTCTGTGGAGTAAAATTAAATGGCTGCCTGCGCTGTCCATGTTCTTCGCAGTCGCGACGTTGGGTATGCCGGGTACCGGTAACTTCGTCGGTGAATTCATGATCCTGTTCGGCAGCTTCCACGTTGTGCCGGGTATCACCGTGATTTCCACCTTCGGTCTGGTCTTTGCGTCTGTTTACTCGCTGGCGATGCTGCATCGCGCTTACTTCGGTAAAGCGAAAAGCGAAATTGCTGCCAAAGAATTGCCAGGGATGTCGCTGCGCGAGCTGTTTATCGTCCTGCTGTTAGTGGTGCTGTTGGTTCTGCTTGGGTTCTACCCTCAGCCGATCCTCGACACTTCTCATGCTGCGATGGGCAATATTCAGCAGTGGTTTGTTAATTCCGTTTCTACTACAAGGCCGTAAATCGCCATGACAATAACTCCACAACAACTGATCGCACTGCTACCGCTGCTGATCGTCGGCTTGACGGTGGTGGTTGTGATGCTCTCCATTGCGTGGCGACGCAATCATTTCTTCAATGCCACGCTGTCGGTCATTGGCCTGAACGTCGCTCTGCTGTCGCTCTGGTTTGTTGGCCACGTTGGCGCAATGGACGTGACGCCGCTGATGCGCGTCGATGGTTATGCCATGCTCTACACCGGGCTGGTGCTGCTGGCGAGTCTCGCCACCTGTACTTTTGCCTACCCGTGGCTTGAGGGCTATTACGACAACAAAGAAGAGTTCTACCTGCTGGTGCTAATTGCCGCGCTGGGTGGGATTCTGCTGGCTAACGCGAACCACATGGCCTCGCTGTTCCTCGGTATCGAGCTTATCTCGCTGCCGCTGTTCGGCCTGATTGGCTACGCGTACCGTCAAAAGCGCTCTCTCGAAGCGAGCATCAAATACACCATTCTGTCTGCCGCAGCGTCTTCATTCCTGCTGTTCGGTATGGCGCTGGTGTACGCGAACTCTGGCAGCCTGTCGTTCCTGGCGCTGGGTAAAGCGCTTGCAGACAACATGCTGCACGAGCCGCTGCTGCTGGCAGGTCTGGGTCTGATGATTGTTGGCCTTGGCTTCAAACTGTCTCTGGTTCCGTTCCACCTGTGGACGCCAGATGTGTATCAGGGTGCGCCTGCACCGGTTTCCACCTTCCTGGCAACCGCGAGCAAAATCGCCATCTTCGGCGTGGTGATGCGTCTGTTCCTGTACGCACCAGTGGGTGACAGCGAAGCGGTACGTGTGGTGCTGGGCATTATTGCCTGCGCCTCAATCCTCTTCGGTAACCTGATGGCGCTGAGCCAGACCAACATCAAGCGTCTGCTCGGTTACTCCTCCATCTCGCATTTGGGTTATCTGCTGGTAGCGCTGATTGCGCTGCACAGTGGTCAGATGTCCATGGAAGCCGTTGGCGTGTACCTGGCCGGTTATCTGTTCAGCAGCCTCGGCGCGTTCGGCGTGGTGAGCCTGATGTCCAGCCCATACCGTGGCCCGGATGCAGATTCTCTGTACTCCTACCGTGGTCTGTTCTGGCACCGTCCAATCCTGTCTGCGGTGATGACAGTGATGATGCTCTCCCTGGCGGGTATCCCGATGACCCTCGGCTTTATCGGTAAGTTCTACGTGCTGGCGGTCGGTGTTCAGGCTCACCTGTGGTGGCTGACTGGGGCGGTAGTGCTGGGCTCTGCGATTGGTCTCTACTACTACCTGCGTGTAGCGGTGAGTCTGTATCTGGAAGCGCCACAGCAGCTGAACCGTGATGCGCCGTCGAACTGGCAGTACAGCGCCGGTGGGATTGTGGTACTGATTTCGGCGCTGCTGGTGCTGATCCTTGGTATCTACCCGCAACCGCTGATCAGTATCGTTCAGATGGCAATGCCAATGATGTAAAAGAATGATGTAAAAGCAAAACGGTAACCTTCGGGTTACCGTTTTTGTTTGTGCTCCCTCTCCCTGTGGGAGAGGGCATCAGGCCCCTAAAATGTCACACCGAATGCAGTCGGCTAATCAGCGGGCCTTCTTCGCGGCGATCGGCGCGCTCAAGCACTTCCTTAATCACCGATGACAGCTCATTGATTTCAAACTTCGCCACATATCCATCGGCTTTCACTTTGCGGATATGATCTTCGTTCGCGTTGCCCGACAGCGACGAATGGATAACCACCGGAATCGATTTCAGGCGCGGGTCGGATTTGATTTTACGCGTCAGGGTAAAGCCATCCATCTCCGGCATTTCAAGGTCGGTCAGCACCAGCGCGATTTTGTCGGTCACCGGCACGCCTTCGTCCTGCGCCTCTTTCGCTAGCTTTTCGATAGTCTCCCAGGCCTGTAGCCCGGTGACATGCATCTTCGCCGGGATTTCCATCGCGTGCAGACCTTTCTCCAGCATCGCCCGCGCCACCTTCGAGTCTTCAGCGACAATCGCCGTTGCGCCCGGCTTAATGCGCTGTTTCGGCGCGGTCAGGCGCGTGGCGTGCAGGTCGTGGTCGGCTGGCGCGATGTCATACAGAATTTGTTCAACGTCGATAACCATCGCCAGGTTATTGCTGTCCTTCTCATTGTCGAGGCAGGCAATGCTGGTGATGTACTGGCCGTTCACCGCTTTTTCCGCAGTATGAACCTGGGTCCAGTCGAGGCGAGTAATGTTTTCTACCGACTCTACGGCAAACGCCTGCACGCTGCGGGCGTACTCGGTGATAAGCAGAATGTTCAGCCCGCTTTCCGCTTTGCAGCCCAGCACCGATGGCAGGTCAATCACCGGGATAATCTGGTCGCGAATATTCACCATGCCCATTACCGGTGCCTTAATGCCGGCGGGTTTAGTGAAGGAGGGCATAGGCACGATTTCACGCAGCTTGAAAACGTTAATGCCAAACAGTTCTGACTTGCCGCCGTCCTCTGATGCGCCAAGGCGGAACAGCAGCAGTTCAAAGCGGTTTGACAGGGTCAAATTAGCCCTGTCGTCGATATCTTTCTGGAAATTATCCATATTGCCCTCAGAGTAAACACTATTACTCTGTTATCGGCATTTGTGCACAAAAGTTAAGCCAAAGGGAACACGCGGAAATCCTCGGCCAGTTCGCACGGCTCAAATACGCTTCGACACTCTGCCAGCAGGCGCTGACAGCCTTCCCAGTCATAACGTGAACTCACGTGCGTAATAATCAATTTGCCGACGTGGGCATCGCGCGCCAGTTCAGCGGTCTGAATCGACGAAGAGTGCCCGCGGCTGTTCGCTTTTTCCGCCATCTCGTGTTCGAGCGTGGTTTCATGCACCATCACATCCACCTCTTTCGCCATCGCCAGCGCAGCCGGGCAGGGGGCGGTATCACCGAAAATTGCCAGTTTTACGCCGGGCGTACTGGGTCCCAAATAATCCTGACCGTTCACAATACGCCCGTCCGGCATCTCGACCGTCTGGCCTTTTTTCAACTGCTGGAACAGCGGCCCGGCTTTAATGCCGTCGGCCAGCAGGCGCTGGGCGTCGAGCGGGCCGGGTTTGTCGTGTTGCTCAATGCGGTAGCCATAGCATTCCACCGGATGATTGAGCGGATACGCGGTGACCTTAAACAGGCCATCGTCAAACACCTCACCGGCGCTGATTTCTTCGACGGTCAGCGGATAATCGGTCCATGAACCGCTCAGGCGCAGCGCCATTTCGACAAATTCTTTAATGCCCTTTGGGCCATAAATCGTCAGCGGCGACGGATTGCCCTGCATCGAACGGCTGCACAACAGGCCCGGCAGCCCGAATAAATGGTCGCCGTGCAGGTGAGTGATAAAAATTTTATCGAGCTTTCCCGGATGATGGCTGGTTTTGAGAAACTGGTGTTGCGTACCTTCGCCACAGTCAAACAGCCACATTTGCGACAGCGTCGGTTGTTGCAAATTCAGCAGTATCGACGTCATATTACGGTGACGAGTCGGTACGCCTGCGGATGTCCCGAGAAAAATCAATTCCATAACGCAATGTCCTCGAAGCGTTAAATTAAAACGACAGTATAACGGAGCTCAATATGATTCAGTGGAACGATCTTCACCACAGTCAGTTAACCGTCCCGCAGTTGTATGCTTTGCTCAAGCTTCGCTGTGAAGTGTTCGTGGTGGAGCAGACCTGCCCTTATCAGGATATCGACGGCGACGATCTGCTGGGTGAGAACCGGCATATCCTCGGCTGGCGCGACGGAGAGCTGGTGGCGTATGCGAGGATTCTGAAAAGTGAAGAAGAATTTGAGCCAGTAGTGATTGGCCGGGTGATTATCAGCCACGCGGTTCGAGGCGAAAAACTGGGCTATAAACTGATGGAACAGACCCTTGCCAGCTGCCAGAAAAACTGGCCGCAGAAGGCGCTGTATCTGGGTGCGCAGGCACATCTGCAACCGTTCTATGCCCACTTTGGCTTCTCTCCGGTCACCGACGTTTATGACGAAGACGGGATCCCGCATGTCGGTATGGCGCGGGAAGCGAACTCGTAAACCATTGTCTATAGTTAGCGGACAGGTTTAACCAAGGAGAAAACTGATGGCTACTCATTCTTATGAATCACGCATTGATGACGATCTGGCTTTGCTGAGTGACACTCTGGAAGAGGTCTTAAGCTCCTCGGGCGATCCCGCTGACCAGAAATATATTGAGCTCAAGCTTCGTGCCGAACAGGCGTTGCAGGACGTACAGGCCCGCGTCAGCCAGGCGTCAGACACCTATTACTACCGTGCCAAACAGGCCGTGAACCGTGCCGATGACTATGTTCATGAAAAACCGTGGCAGGGCATTGGCGTCGGTGCCGCCGTCGGGCTGGTGTTGGGACTGCTGTTAGCGCGTCGATAAAAATCCACTCCCTCATCATGGGTACTGCATTTTTTAGGCAGTACCCATTATACTCGTCATTCTTCAAGCCGCATGTGCGTTGGCTACACCTGCTCACCCCAGTCACTTACTTATGTAAGCTCCTGGGACTCGCAGGCTTGCCGCCTTCCTGCAACTTGAATTATTTAGAGTATTTAGCATGGTTTTATCAGAGGGAGGTTCGCGTGCATTCCATTACCGCTGCGTTGGAAAACCTATTGGGTTTTCTGTCTGACGACATGCCTGATGCACCTGGCTCGCGAATTTTCGACACGCCGTTTCCTCTCAATGATGCCTTTGATCCCCTGAGCTGGCTTTGCAGTCAGCCGATATTCCCGCAGTTTTACTGGCAGCATCGTAGCGGCCAGGAAGAGGTGGCCGCCCTCGGCGCCGTACGTCGATTTACCTCGTTGCCCCACGCCAATACCTTTCTTCAGCAGGCACAAACTTCGTTTCGCATCTGGGGTCTCAACGCCTTTGAACCGGAAACGGGCGAGTTGTTTTTGCCGCGTCTGGAATGGCGACGCGATGCGGGAAAAGCCTTATTACGTCTGACGCTCAGCAGCGATACGTCGTTGCGCGAAGATGCCAATGCGGCGCGCGCGTTATTAACGGCGCTGCTGCCTGCTCACCCGTTGCCGCTGTTAAGCGGCGAGCTGAAAGGCGAACGCCATTACCCTGACCATGCGGGCTGGCTGCGTCTGATTGAAACCGCGACGGACACTATCGCCACCGGCGACCTGGATAAAGTGGTGCTCGCCCGCGCCACCGATCTGCAATTTGCCGCCCCGCTGCACGCCGGTGCCATGATGGCGGCAAGCCGCCGCGTCAATCTCAACTGCACCCATTTTCTGATGGCCTTCGATGCACAACGCGCGTTTCTGGGCTCGACCCCGGAACGGCTCTGGCGTCGTCAGGGTCAACAGCTCGACACCGAAGCGCTGGCGGGCACTGTGGCGAGCCATGCTGATGACAAACAGGCGCAGCATCTTGCCGACTGGCTCATGCGCGATGACAAAAATCAGCGTGAAAACTTGCTGGTGGTGGAAGACATCTGCCAGCGTTTGCAGCAGGACGTCAGCGCGCTGGAAGTGCTGCCGCCGCAGGTGATTCGCCTGCGAAAAGTGCAGCATCTGCGGCGCTGTATTCAGGCTGAACTGAAAAAGCCGGACGACACACGCTGCCTGTTTCAGCTTCAGCCAACGGCCGCGGTGGCCGGGCTCCCGCGCGAGCAGGCCCGGCAGTTTATCGAGCATCACGAGCCGTTCACCCGCGAATGGTACGCGGGTTCCGCGGGCTATCTCAGCCTGCAACAAAGCGAATTCTGCGTGGCGCTGCGTTCGGCGAAAGTCACTGGCGACGTGGCGCGATTATATGCCGGAGCCGGGATTGTTCGCGGCTCGGATCCTGAACAGGAATGGCAGGAGATCACCCATAAAGCGGCAGGATTACGCTCCTTGCTTATCCGATAACCGACTCATATCAATAACCTGTCGCTATCACTCATCTATAATTATACGCAAAATTGATACCGGACAATCTCATGTCAGTAAGCGCATTTAACCGACGCTGGGCGGCGGTGATCCTTGAAGCATTGACCCGCCACGGCGTGCAGCACGTTTGCATCGCGCCGGGCTCGCGCTCGACGCCATTAACGCTGGCGGCGGCGGAAAACCGCGCTCTGATTGCCCACACCCATTTTGATGAACGTGGCCTCGGCCATCTGGCGCTGGGGCTGGCGAAGGTAAGCCAACAGCCGGTGGCGGTGATTGTCACGTCTGGAACCGCGGTCGCTAATTTATATCCTGCGCTGATTGAAGCGGGGCTGACCGGGGAAAAAATCATACTGCTGACCGCCGACCGCCCGCCGGAACTGATCGACTGCGGTGCCAATCAGGCGATTCGTCAGGCGGGTATGTTCGGGTCGCATCCATCACAAACGCTGTCACTGCCACGCCCGAGCCACGATATTCCCGCCCGCTGGCTGGTCTCATCGATTGATAACGCCCTGGGCCAATTGCACAGTGGCGGGGTGCACATCAACTGCCCATTCGCGGAACCGCTGTACGGCGAAATGGACGACACCGGGCTCGACTGGCAGCAGGCGCTCGGCAACTGGTGGCAAAGCGATAAGCCGTGGCTGCGTGAAGGGCTGCATCTGGAAAGCGAAAAGCAGCGCGACTGGTTTTTCTGGCGACAGAAACGCGGTGTCGTAGTGGCCGGGCGCATGAGCGCGGCGGAAGGGAAGAAAGTGGCCGAATGGGCGAAAACCCTCGGCTGGCCGCTGATTAGCGACGTGCTGTCGCAAACCGGACAACCGCTGCCGTGCGCCGATCTCTGGCTCGGCAACGCCAAGGCCGTCACCGAACTGGCGCAGGCACAAATTGTGGTACAGCTCGGCAGCAGCCTGACCGGCAAACGTCTCCTGCAATGGCAGGCTACCTGCGAACCGGATGAATACTGGCTGGTGGACAATCTTGAAGGCCGACTCGACCCGGCGCATCATCGCGGCCGTCGGCTGGTGTGCGAAGTGGGTACCTGGCTGGAACAGCATCCGGCAGAACAGCGCCAGCCCTGGGCCGTGGAGATCCCACGTCTTTCAGAGCAGGCGTGGCAAACCGTCATTGCCCAGCGTGAAACCTTCGGCGAGGCGCAGCTGGCGCACCGCATCAGTGAATATCTGCCCGACCAGGGCCAGCTTTTTGTTGGCAACAGTCTGGTGGTTCGCCTGATAGACGCCCTCGGCAAGCTTCCAGCGGGGTATCCGGTGTACAGCAACCGCGGCGCGAGTGGAATCGACGGGTTGATTTCCACCGCCGCAGGCGTGCAGCGCGGAAGTGCCAAATCGACACTGGCCATCATGGGCGATTTGTCGGCGCTGTATGACCTCAACGGCCTGGCCTTATTGCGCCAGGTTTCAGCCCCGCTGGTGCTGATCGTGGTGAACAACAACGGCGGGCAGATTTTCTCGCTGCTGCCGACGCCTGCCGAAGAACGCGAACGCTTCTATCTAATGCCGCAGAACGTCCATTTTGAGCACGCGGCTAACATGTTCGGCCTGCGCTATCACCGCCCGGAAAACTGGACAGCGCTGGAAGATGCGCTGCACGGCGCGTGGCGTCAGCCGGAGACCACGGTGATTGAGCTGGTGGTCAACGACACCGACGGCGCGCAGACGCTGCAACACTTACTGGCGCAGGTCAGCCAGCTATGACGCTCCACGCCGTTGCCCGAGAAGGCGCGCCGAACCAGCCGTGGCTGGTGTTTCTGCACGGTTTTTCCGGCGATTGTCGTGAATGGCAGGCAATAGGAGAAAAGCTTACTGGGTTTTCCCGGCTGTATGTCGACCTGCCGGGGCATGGTGGCTCGGCATCCATTTCAGTCACCCGTTTCGACGACGTGTGCCGGGAATTGCAGGAAACCTTGGTTAGTTACAACATCCTGAATTATTGGCTGATTGGCTACTCGCTGGGTGGGCGCGTGGCGATGGTTGCGGCGACTCAGGCGAAACTGCCCGGTCTGAAAGGGCTGATTGTCGAAGGGGGTCATCCTGGCTTACAGGATGAAACTGCCCGTGAAGCGCGTTGGCAGTCCGATACACAATGGGCGCATCGCTTTCGTCACGAACCGCTGGCCGACGTTTTCGAGGCCTGGTATCGCCAGCCAGTATTTGCCTCACTCAACGACGCACAGCGCCAGACGCTGGTGGCGTTACGTGCCGACAACAATGGCCCGCGGCTGGCCGACATGCTGCTCGCCACTTCGCTTGCCGTGCAGCCTGATTTACGCGCGGCCCTCGCCGCCCATGGCTATGCTTCAGGTGACTACACTTTTTTATATTTATGCGGCGAACGCGATGCCAAATTCCGCGCACTGGCGGAAGAACTGGCCGCGCCATGCCACCTCATTCCTCACGCCGGACACAACGCCCATCGGGAAAACCCCGCAGCGGTGGCGAACTGTCTGGCACAGATTCTGAATGACTGACGACAGGACATATTATGATTTCCCCAGATGAAAAAATGCTCTACGCCCCGGTTGAATGGCAGGACTGCTCAGAAGGTTTCACCGATATCCGTTATCAGAAATCCGCTGACGGCATCGCCAAAATCACCATCAACCGTCCGCAGGTACGTAACGCGTTCCGCCCAGTGACCGTCAAAGAGATGATCCAGGCGCTGGCTGATGCGCGCTATGACGACAACGTCGGCACCATCATCTTGACCGGCGAAGGCGACAAAGCGTTCTGCGCGGGCGGCGATCAGAAAGTTCGCGGCGACTACGGCGGATACCAGGATGACTCCGGTACCCATCACCTGAACGTGCTCGACTTCCAGCGTCAAATCCGTACCTGCCCGAAACCGGTTGTCGCCATGGTTGCAGGCTATTCCATCGGTGGCGGCCACGTGCTGCACATGATGTGTGACCTGACCATCGCGGCAGAAAACGCCATCTTCGGCCAGACCGGCCCGAAAGTGGGCTCTTTCGACGGCGGCTGGGGCGCGTCTTACATGGCCCGTATCGTGGGTCAGAAGAAAGCCCGCGAAATCTGGTTCCTGTGCCGTCAGTACGACGCGAAAGAAGCCCTGGACATGGGCCTGGTCAACACCGTGGTTCCGCTGGCGGACCTGGAAAAAGAGACCGTGCGCTGGTGTCGCGAAATGCTGCAAAACAGCCCAATGGCGCTGCGCTGCCTGAAAGCGGCCCTTAACGCCGACTGCGACGGTCAGGCCGGTCTGCAGGAACTGGCGGGCAATGCCACTATGCTGTTCTACATGACTGAGGAAGGTCAGGAAGGCCGCAACGCCTTCAACCAGAAACGTCAGCCTGATTTCAGCAAATTCAAACGGAATCCGTAATGCGCAAAGCCCAGGTGTACCGCTGGCAGATCCCCATGGATGCGGGAGTGGTTCTGCGCGAGCGGCGGCTGAAAGCCCGCGACGGACTGTTGGTCTGGCTAAGCCTGGGCGATGCCGAAGGTTGGGGCGAGATTTCGCCCTTGCCGGGTTTTAGCCTGGAAACGCTCGACGACGCGCAAGCGGCGGCGATTGCCTGGGTGAATGCCTGGCTTGAAGGGAACGACCCTGAATTTCCGTCAGAGCCTTCTGCCGCGTTCGGCCTGAGCTGCGCGCTGACGGAGCTGAATGGCGACCTGCCCGACGCCGCCGATTACCGCGCTGCGCCGCTGTGTACCGGCGATCCGGATGAGCTGTTCGCGGTCCTTCAGGCGATGCCTGGCGAAAAAATCGCGAAGGTGAAAGTCGGCCTATGGGAAGCGGTACGCGACGGTATGGTGGTCAATCTGCTGCTGGAAGCCGTGCCCGATTTACAGCTTCGTCTGGATGCCAACCGGGCCTGGACGCCGCTAAAAGCGCAGCAGTTCGCTAAATATGTTAATCCGGACTATCGCGCGCGCATCGCCTTTATCGAAGAGCCGTGCCGCAGCCGCGATGATTCCCGCGCCTTTGCGCAAGAAACCGGGATTGCTATCGCCTGGGATGAAAGTCTGCGCGAAGCCGATTTCACTTTTACCGCCGAACCGGGCGTGAAGGCCGTGGTGATCAAACCCACACTCACCGGCAGTCTGCAAAAGGTCCGCGAACAGGTCGCGGCGGCCCATCAACAGGGGTTGACCGCGGTGATCAGCTCGTCGATTGAGTCGAGCCTCGGCCTGACGCAACTGGCGCGTATCGCCGCCTGGCTGACGCCGGGCACCCTGCCAGGGCTGGACACGCTGAACCTGATGCAGGCACAGCTGATTCGCCGCTGGCCGGATAATGAATTACCGTGCATGACCTACGACAGTCTGGACCCGCTGTTATGATTTTCCACGATTACCCGTGGCGACACTGGCGTAACTCGCGCCCATGCGCGCAGGCGTTGCGTCTGGGTGATGAAACCCTCGACTGGCAGCAGTTGTGCCAGCGAGTGGACGCCCTGGCTGCCGGGTTTGCGGCGCAAAATGTTCAGCCGGACGACGGCGTGTTGCTGCGGGCGTACAACAACCCGTCAACTCTGCTGGCATGGCTGGCGCTGTTGCAGTGCGGCGCGCGCGTTTTGCCGGTTAATCCGCAGCTACCGCGCGAGCTGGTGGCGGCACTCTTGCCGCAGTTTTCGCTGCGCCACGCGTTATTGCTCACCGACGAAAAACCGTTCAACGCACTGTCTGAGTTAACGCTTCAGCAAGCTGGAGAGGTGCCGGACGTCGCCTGGCAGGCAGAACGTCTGGCGACCATGACGCTGACGTCAGGCTCCAGCGGCCTGCCAAAAGCCGCGGTGCATACGCTGGCTGCACATCTTGCCAGCGCCGAAGGCGTATTAGCCCTGATGCCCTACGGCGAAACCGACGACTGGCTGTTGTCGCTGCCGCTGTTTCACGTTTCCGGCCAGGGCATTCTCTGGCGCTGGTTACTGAAAGGCGCGCGCTTAACGGTGCGCGATCGCGTGCCGCTGGCGCAAATGCTCGAGGGCTGCACCCATGCTTCTCTGGTGCCGACCCAGCTGTGGCGGCTGCTGAACGACGACGAAACGCTCACGCTCAAAACTGTGCTGCTCGGCGGCGCGGCGATCCCCGTTGAGCTGGCGGAACATTCGCGTTCACGCGGCATCCGCACCTTTTGCGGCTACGGGCTGACGGAGTTTGCCTCGACGGTGTGCGCCAAAGAAACCGACGGCGAAGCGGACGTCGGCCCGGCGTTACCGGGGCGAGAAGTGAAAGTCGTCGACGGTGAAATCTGGCTGCGGGCGAAAAGCATGGCCGCGGGCTACTGGCGAAACGGCGAACTGATGCCGTTGACCAACGCCGAAGGCTGGTTCCCGACGCGCGACCGTGGCGAATTAGATGGCCAACGCCTGACCGTTCTCGGGCGCATGGATAATCTCTTTTTCTGCGGCGGGGAAGGCATTCAGCCGGAAGAAGTGGAGCGGGTGATAAGCCGTCATCCGCAGGTCGAGCAAATCTTTATTGTGCCGCTGGATGACGCCGAATTTGGTCAGCGTCCGGTGGCGGTCGTGGAAGGGAGCGATGACTTTGACGTCACGCAAATGCCGGACTGGGCGATGGATAAACTGGCGCGCTTTCAGCAACCGGTGTGTTGGTTGATGCTGCCTGCCAGCCTGAAAACCGGCGGGATAAAAATCTCCCGCCGGGCATTACAGGAGTGGGTCAACGCCACGCTGCGCGGTTAGTTCGCTTCCGCGGTGGCTTTACGCTGACGTTTACGCACCAGACGCAGCACTGGTGGAATGACGATCACCGCGAAGGCCAGCACCAGCAGCGTTTTCGCCACGCCGCTTTCCCACAGAATATTCATGCTGCCGTTGCTGATCGACAGCGCACGGCGCAGGTTCTGCTCGAGCATTTCCCCCAGCACGAACCCCAGGATCAGCGGCGACATCGGGAAATTCATTTTCCGCAGAATATAGCCAAACACCCCAAGCCCCACCATCAACACCAAATCAAAGGTGGTGCTGTGTACCGCGTAAACACCGACCGCAGACACGGCAGCAATCGCCGGCACCAGGAACCACAACGGAATCGTTAACATGCGGGTGAACAGGCCAATCAGCGGAATGTTCATGATAAGCAACATCACGTTGGCAATCAGCAGTGCGGCAATCAGCCCCCAAACGATATCCGGTTGTTCGGTAAACATCGCCGGGCCAGGGGTGATGTTATACAGCGTCAGCGCGCCCATCATCACCGCCGTGGTGCCAGAACCCGGCACACCCAACGTCAGCATCGGAATGAACGAGCCGCAGGCCGAGGCGTTATTCGCAGCTTCCGGCGCGGCCACGCCGCGAATATCGCCCTTACCGAAGCTGTCGCTGTTACCGCTGATTTTCTTCTCGGTCATGTAGGTGATGGCGCTGGCGATGGTTGCTCCGGCCCCCGGTAGCACACCGACGAAGAACCCCACCACCGACGAGCGCAGCGTGGCACCCACGCACTGCGACGCTTCCTTCATGTTAAACATCATGCGCCCGGTTTTACGCACCAGCGTCTGGCCGCTGCTGGTGCTTTCCAGCATCAGCAGAATTTCAGACACCGAGAACAGACCGATCACCACCACGATAAACTGCACGCCGTCGGACAAATGGACGCTGTCGAAGGTGAAGCGATATACCCCGGTGTTGGCATCTACGCCCACCGTCGCCAGGCCCAGTCCAATCAACGCCGCCAGGAAAGACTTCAGCGGGTTTTGCGCCATCATGCTGCCGAGACAGGCGATAGCAAATACCATCAGGGCGAAATACTCCGCCGGACCAAACGCCAGCGACCACTGCGCCAGCGCCGGAGCGAACAGAATGATGCCGAAGATAGCAATCATCGACCCCATAAACGAGCTGACGGCGGAAATCGACAGCGCGACGCCGCCGCGCCCTTGCTGCGCCATCGGGTAGCCGTCGAGCGCGGTCATAATCGCCGCCGCGTCGCCGGGCACGTTAAGCAGAATCGATGAAATGCGCCCACCGTATTCACAGCCGATATACACCGTGGCGAGCAAGATCAGCGCCGATTCCGCGGGCAGATGCAGGGCGAACGCCAGCGGCAGCAAAATGGCCACGCCGTTGATCGGTCCCAGGCCGGGCAGCAGCCCAACGATAGTGCCGACGAAGCAGCCAATCAGCGCAATCACCAGGTTTTCCGGGGTCATCGCCACGGCGAACCCCTGCGAGAGATAAATCCAGGTATCCATAGGAGACTCCGTCAGTTTAACCATGCGCCGAGCGGCAGGGTGACATCCAGCAGCCGGTCAAAGGCGAACCACAGCGTAACGCCGAGCACCACGCCAGAGAGGGCCGCCGCGAGCAGCGTCGCACCAAACAGCATGCCGATAATCGCCGTCAGAATGGCGGTTGCCAGCGGGAAGCCCAGCGATTCAAAGCCCCAGGCGTACATCAGCAGCACAATCACCATCACCAGCAGGCGCTGAAGCACCTGGCGATGCGGCCACTCCACGACGTCAGGGCGGCGCAGCAGCATCGACACCGAACACAGCAGCATCAACCCGATAATGCCCAGCGGGAACGGACGCGGGCCAACCGGCTCATAGCTGTATTCGCTGTGAAGCTGCCAGGCGACCATCAGCCCGCCAAGGCAGAGCAGTAGCCAGATCCCGGCAAAAATACGATCGCTCATCTGCGCCCCCGGTTATTTGGCCAGACCAAACGATTTGGCCTGCTCGCGGTAGTCCGTGACTTGCTGCTTCACGTAGCTGTCGAGCGCTTTGCCGTTCAGGTTGAACTCAAACAGCCCGCGCAGTTCGCGCTGCTTTTTGAATTCTTCGGTCTGCTGCATCTTCGCAAAGGTATCGACCCACCAGTTGTACTCGGCGTCGCTCACTTTCGGCCCGACGTAGAACCCACGAATAATCGGCCAGACCAGGTCATAACCCTGTTCCTTGGCCGTCGGCACGTCGGCTAACTGACCCGGCAGACGGTTTTCAGAGAACACCGCCAGCACGCGGACTTTGTCGCCCTGTAGATACGGCACCATTTCGCTCAGGTCGCCGGACACCGCCTGCACGTGGTTGCCCATCAAGGCGGTGACCGGTTCGCCGCCGCCCTCAAAAGCGACGTAACGCATCTTGTGTGGGTCGACATTGGCTTTCTGCGCCAGCTTGGCGGCCTTCATCCAGTCCTGGCTGCCAATCGACGCGCCTGCGCCAATCACCACCTGATTCGGATCTTTTTCCATCGCCGTCAGCAGGTCTTTCAGCGTTTTCCACGGCGCATCTTTACGCACGGCAATCATGCCGTAATCGGTGCCGACGCTCGCCAGCCAGCGCACGTCGTCGACGTTATAGCGCCCGAATTTTCCTTGAGACAGGTTAAGCAGCGAGCCGCCGGAGAAGGCCACCACGGTACCCGGTTCGCCAGGGCGCTGTGCGACGATGGCGTTATAGGCCACTGCGCCCACGCCGCCAGGCATGTAGGTCACGCGCATCGGTTTTTCGATGGCTTTGGTTTCCAGCAAACTGACCTGAATCAGCTTGCAGGTGAGGTCAAAACCGCCGCCGGGCTTGGCTGGTGCGATACATTCAGTGCGCCCCGGGGCTTCCACGGCCAGAGCATGTACGCTGCCGAGAAGCAGGGCAGAGATAACAAAGGTACGAAGGATCTGCGTTTTCATTTTTATCCTCACGCCGGGTAAACCGGATTAGTGGGTACAGGTTTTTTTCTGATTATGTGAACCGTCGTGTAGCGGTCCCGTTGCGTGATTGTTAAAACAGTAACCTTTCATTTCCCTTTCAATGCGCCACTTACTTTACAGGATGTGATATGCGTCTCTTATTGGCGGAAGATAACCGTGAGCTGGCTCACTGGCTGGAGAAGGCGCTGGTGCAGGGCGGTTTTGCCGTCGACACCGTATTTGATGGCAAAGCCGCCGATCACCTTTTGCAAAGTGAAAAATACGCGTTGGCGGTGCTGGATATCGGCATGCCCGGTCTCGACGGGCTGGAAGTGGTACAGCGCCTGCGCAAGCGTGGGCAAACGCTGCCGGTGCTGCTGCTGACTGCACGCAGCGCCGTGGCGGAACGAGTGATTGGTCTCAATGCCGGGGCCGATGACTATTTGCCCAAGCCGTTTGAGCTGGAAGAACTCGACGCCCGACTGCGCGCCCTGCTGCGCCGCAGCGAAGGCCAGGTGCAGGAGACGCAGCAGCTGGGTGACCTGGCGTTTCATGACGACGGTTATTTCCTGCTGCATGGGCAAACGCTGGCGCTCACGCCCCGGGAACATGCGCTGCTGACGGTGCTGATGTATCGCCGCCAGCGCCCGGTGTTGCGCCAGCAATTGTTCGAACAGGTGTTCAGCCTGAGCGACGATGTCAGTCCGGAAAGCATCGAACTCTATATCCACCGTTTGCGTAAAAAGCTACAGGACAGCAACGTGCGCATCGTGACGCTCCGCGGGCTTGGCTACCTGCTGGAGCGCAGCGATGACGTGGCGTAAACCGCAATCGCTTTTTGCTCAGCTGCTGCTGTTTCTCGGCTTGCCGCTGCTGTTGCTGTGGGGACTGTCGGCGTTTAACAGCTACGTCAGTGCGCTACAGGCGGCGACGCAGGCCTACGACCGCACGCTGCTTTCCTCGGCACGAACCATTTCCGAACGTCTCGAAGTGCAGGCGAGCAAACTGGTGGTCAACGTCCCTTGGGTGGTGCTCGACAGCTTCGAGCTGAACATGAATGACAGCCTCTATTACAAGGTGGTGGACCCGGCGGGAAAGGTGATTTCGGGCTATGACGATTTGCCCGCTATGCCGCCGTCGACTTCGCGCACCACGCTGTATCCGGCGCTGGCGTGGTTTTATCACACTCAGTATCGCGGGCAGGCCATTCGCGTGGCGCGCTTGCTTCAGCCGGTGAACGAAGGTGGCGTGATGGGCATGGCGGAAATCTATGTCGCCGAAACGCTGCAATCCCGGCGCTACCTTGCGCGCCAGCTGCTCATCTCGTCGCTCATCACTCAGGGGATGTTAGTTCTGCTGACGCTGGCATTGGCGGGCTGGTTACTGCGCCGGGTGCTACGCCCGATGCGTCTGCTGTCGTCGATCATGGTGCGCCGCGATCCGGGCCTGTTGACGCCGCTGCCAGAGTTGCTGCCATGGTCGGAAACGCGGCTACTGATTATCGCCTTCAACCGCTACATCGACCGCCTTCGGGGCCTGATTTCCCGTCAGGAACGCTTCAGCGCCGACGCGTCTCATCAGCTTAAAACGCCGCTGGCAATCCTGAAAACGCAGGTCTCCGTGGCGCTGGCCAGCCCGCAGCCGCAGGCGTGGCGCGAAAGTTTACAGGCGATGAGCGTCACGCTGGATAACACCATTTCGCTCACCGAACGTCTGTTACAGCTCTCCGCCGTGAAGGGCAAAGAGCAGGGCACCCCACAGTTTGAAACCGTCGATTTGCACGACATCGTGCAGCAAAGCTGTTTTTCCCGGTTGGCGCAGGCCCGCAGCAAGCAAATTGACCTCGGCTATGAGGGCGAGCAAACGGCGATGCCGGTGCAGGGCGACGCGATTCTGCTCGGCGAACTGTGCGCTAACTTGTTGGACAATGCGCTGAAATATACGCCCGTTTCTGGCACGGTGACGGTCAGCCTGACCCGCGACGGCGATAGCATTATTCTGGAAATTGAGGATAGCGGGCCCGGCATTGATGACGCGTTGCAAAGCCTGGCGCTGCAACCTTTCCAGCGGCTGGATAACGTCGGCGAAGCCGCCGGGGCAGGACTTGGGCTGGCGCTGGTCAATGATATCGCGCGTCTGCACCGCGCTGTGCCCGTGCTGTCGCGGAGTACGCGTTTAGGCGGACTTTGTGTCAAATTGCGTCTGCTACAGGCCAAATAATCAGTCGTGGTGACGGTTTCAGGTAGTAACTGGTTACAATCGGCTGGTCATTCCACTTTTTAGTGCATTGATTCCTGAGCATTCAGCAGTACAATTCTGCCGTTTTGGGTATTTTTATTAATTTGTGTTTGCTGGAACGTTAAAAAATGAAAAAAGGTATTTTGTTAGGTCTGTCCGGACTGCTGTTTGTTTCCGCTGCTGCCAACGCGATTAGCGTGAGTGGCCAGGCGGGTGAACACTACACCAATCTGGGCGTCGGCTTTGGAACGGAGTCTACGGGTCTTGCGCTGAGCGGTAACTGGACACACAGCGATAACGACGGCGATGCCGCCAACATCGGTGTGGGTCTGAACATTCCGCTGGGCCCATTCATTGCGACCGTCGGTGGTAAAGGCGTATATACCAACCCGAACGACGGCGACGAAGGTTATGCCGCAGCGGTCGGCGGCGGCCTGCAGTGGCAAATCGGCGACAGCTTCCGTCTGTTTGGCGAGTACTACTACTCTCCGGACTCGCTCTCCAGCGGTATCGAGAGCTACCAGGAAGCGAATGCGGGTGGTCGCTGGACTATCATGCGTCCAATCAGCATCGAAGCGGGTTACCGTTACCTGAACCTGGCGGGCAAAGATGGCAATCGCGATAACACCCTCGCTGATGGCCCTTACGTCGGCGTAAGCGCAGCGTTCTAATCCTCCGGCGCGGCATTCTGTCGCGCCTGTTTTCCCTTTCCCTCTCGCCTCCGCTATAGTGAATCGTCCTCTTGTTAAGGAGAAAACGATGATAAACGTGGAGATGCTGTCCACTGGCGATGAAGTGCTGCATGGTCAAATTATTGATACCAATGCGGCGTGGCTTGCCGATTACTTATTTACTCAGGGAATGCCGTTAACCCGACGCAACACCGTGGGCGATAGCCTCGACGCGTTGGTGTCCGTGCTGCGTGAACGTAGCCAACATGCCGATATTCTGATCGTCAACGGTGGCCTCGGCCCAACCAGTGACGACCTCAGCGCGCTGGCCGCCGCCACGGCTAAAGGTGAAGGGCTGGTGCTGCATGAAGAATGGCTCGCAGAGATGGAGAAATTTTTCAGCGATCGCGGGCGCATCATGGCCCCGAGCAACCGCAAACAGGCTGAAATTCCTGCCAGCGCCGAGCTTATCGATAATCCGGTCGGCACCGCCTGCGGATTCGCGGTGCAGCTTAATCGCTGCCTGATGTTCTTCACCCCTGGCGTGCCGTCCGAATTCAAAGTGATGGTTGCCGACCAGATTGTGCCGCGCCTGCGCGAACGCTTTACGTTGCCGGAGCCACCGCTGTGCCTGCGACTGACGACGTTCGGGCGTTCCGAAAGTGATCTGGCCCAGAGTCTGGACCACCTGACGCTGCCGCCGGGCGTGACCATGGGCTATCGATCATCAATGCCGATCATTGAGTTGAAGCTGACGGGGCCTGCCTCGGAGCGTGACGCGATGCTGAAGCTGTGGCCGGAAGTGCAGAAAGTAGCGGGCGAGAGTCTGATTTTTGAAGGCACCGAAGGGCTGGCGGCGCAAATAGCGCGCACGCTCCAAGACAGCAAACTGAGCATTACGCTCAGCGAGCAGTTCACTTCCGGACTTATCGCGCTACAGCTTGGGCGAGAATCCGCGCCGCTGCTGGCGAGCGAAGTGGTGCCGTGTCAGGAAGAAACCCTGGCTCAGACCGCACACTGGACCGCAGAACGCCGCGTAAACCATTTTGCCGGGCTGGCGCTGGCCGTTAGCGGCCTGGAACAGCATCACGTTAATTTTGCGCTCTCCACGCCAGAAGGCACGCACGCCTTACAGGTAAAATTCAGCACGTCGCGTCACAGCGTGGCAGTGCGTCAGGAAGTCTGCGCCATGATGGCGCTGAACATCCTGCGCCGCTGGCTGAACGGTAAAGAGGTCGCCAGCGATCACGGCTGGGTCAACGTGGTCGAGCATCTGTTCCTGCCCGTTTGAAGCCTCAACACGTGCCGGATTTTCCCGGCGCGTGAATCACAACAACGCCTGCGCCAGCAATGAAATCGGATGTTCACAACGTTTGCTTGTGGACATCTCAATTTGCCATTTACAGGTTTCGCAATCGGTGATGACTAAGTCCGCACCGCTGTCTTCAATCTGTCGGAACAGCGGGGCGCCAATGGCCTGCGAAGCGTTGTAATTTTCGGATTTAAAGCCGTACGTCCCGGCTATGCCGCAGCACTGTGAATCCAGCACCACCACTTCAAGCTCCGGAATGCGCCGCAGCAGTTCAAGGGTATAAATTCCCCAGCCCATTTTTTCCATGTGACACGGCGTGTGATACACCACTTTCAGCGGCAATCGTCTGAGCGGTAACGTTTTTCCATCATCCAGCTGTTTCCATACCCAGCGGGTGGCGAGTTCGATGTTATCGCGAACATCATGATTATCGACATCCAGCAAATGCGGATATTCATCGCGCAGGGTAAAGGTGCAGGTCGACGATGTGGCAATCGCCGGGAGGTGATTCTCCACCACCGCTTTGCGCAGAGAGGCGACGTTGACCTGCGCCTGTTTGCGGGCCTTGTCGATAAAACCGTTGGCAATCAGCGGCACGCCGCAGCACTTCTCTTTCTCGAGAAGCTGCACGCCGACGCCCATCGCGTTCAACACGCGGAGCAGATCTTTGCCGAGCTGCGGATGGTTGTAATTGACGTAGCAGCCGTGGAAAAAGGCGACTTGCTGGTCGTACTGTGTCTGCTGTTTTGCCACCTGGCGATACCAGCGACGGAAGGTGCCAGTGCCGTATTTCGGCAGCGTGCGGCGATGATCGATTTTCAGGGTGGCGTCCAGCAGCCGACGTACCGGCTTCAACCCGGTGGTGGCGTTGACGATGGGCGCAAACGGCGTGGAAAGGGTGCCCATTAAATCGGTATGGCTGAGAATCGCATCCCGCAGCGTCGGTTTTTGCTGGCTGAACTGCGCCCGCGCGCGCTGGATAATGTCGCCAATCCGCACGTCTGACGGGCAGGCCACTTCGCAGCGTTTGCAGTTGATGCAGTATTTCAGCGCCTCGTCATACAGTGCGCCGTCTTTCAGGCGCAGGCGCTCACCGTCCGGCCCGGCCTGTTTCGGGCCAGGATAACGCGGGTTCACGCGGCTCACCGGGCACGCCGTGGTGCAGACGGTGCATTTGATGCAGCTTTCAAAACGGGTATCGCTCATGAGCGGCCTCCGGCAAGTTCGGCAATCTGACGTGCGGCGTGCAGGGCGGTAATGGCGCTGACCCCGCCCGCGCAGCCCTGTGAAATGCCATCAAAGCCACCGAGCACGCCGCCAATGGCAAAGAGATTATTGAAGCGTTGTCCGTTGCGCTGCGGGCGCAGCGTGGCATCGACCTGCACGCCAAAGCGCTGCCACGGCTGCGGTTCAAAGAAATCGCCGTGGGTCCAACTTTCACGCGGCGAGGAATGCAGCACATCCAGCTCGAGCACCGGTTCAATAACGCCGTCGCGACTGGCAATCAGGCCGTTGCTGAAAAAGCTGCCGCTGGCGAGGACGGCAAAGCGCGTCCGGAACGGCACATCGCCGTGGTTGCGGGTGGTGATGGCAGAAATCGTCTGCCCGTCGTGAATTACATCGGTCACGGCGTCGCCCGCCAGCCACATGCCGCCGTTTTTGATGAACTGGCGTTGTAATGCGGTATGCAGCCGGATGCCCGGCACCGATGGCGGCAGGGTTGGCAGCAGCGAAAGCGGGCAGGGAAGCGTTTCATTCAGCCAGCGCCAGAGACCGTCATCATTCAAACCAAAACAGGCGGGCAGGAAAAGTTTGTCGCTCACCTGCGCGTGGGGTAGCAGGGCGTCGTGCAGGCTGCGCCACTGTGCGTCGTCGTCCAGCAGGCGGGCCAGATTCACCGAGCGAAATTCAGAGGCGTTATCGCGTAATACGTCGAGCTGCGGAAGATCGATTTCCCCCACGCGGGCCTGAACGCCGATTTTCGCCAGCGAGGCCGCCACAAGGTGCGGCTGGAAATCGAGGAAGCCGCCGATGCCCACGACCGTGACGCGCTCCCCTTTAGCCGGGGCCAGCGCGATATCGGACGGCGTGAGCCACGCCTGTCGCAGGGTGCCGATGGGCGTGACGCGCTGATGCGGTTGGTCGACGCATCCCTGCATGGTAATGCCGCAGTCGCGCAGCAGCGCTTCGGTTTGCTGCGCGTAGTCGAGCACCTGCGTGGTGCCCACCAGGCTGTAAGGATGACCCGGTTCGCTCAGGGTCAGCGCATCCAGTGCTTCTCGCGGCGTGCGGGTGGCACAATGGGCCAGTAAATCCATCGAGCCCGACGAGAAATGCAGCCCGCTCTGGCCGCGGCTGATGATGGCGCAGCGCAGCCCTTGTCGGGTGAGCGACAAACCGCACAGCAAACCCGCCAGCCCGCCGCCGATAATGACGGTATCAACGTTCATCGTGATGCTCCTTTTCCAGACCGCACAGCCCTTGCCAGACCCAACGGGTAAATTCGCTTTCGCGCAATGCATCGCCCCAGGCGATGGGCTGCACGCCGCGCCAGCGCTCATTTAAAAATTCAGAAAGTTGAGTCAGCGACTGCGCAGGCGTGGTGACCTGATAGCGGTGCAAGAGCCCGGCGGCGCGACAGGCGCACAGTTCGCCCTGACAGGTGC
This sequence comes from Scandinavium goeteborgense, assembly GCF_003935895.2. Taxonomy (GTDB): domain Bacteria; phylum Pseudomonadota; class Gammaproteobacteria; order Enterobacterales; family Enterobacteriaceae; genus Scandinavium; species Scandinavium goeteborgense. Next base: position 1,345,518 of record NZ_CP054058.1, read on the forward strand.
CCATGCCCACGCGGGTGCGGCGGCGTAAATCGAGTAAATTCTTCACCCCGAGATTTTCCACCGCGTACTGCACTTCCCCGGCGGTGACCGATTCGCACTCACACACCAGGCTGCGCTTCAGGCGGGAATCGCCAATCCATACGGGAGTCCGGTCGCCATGGCGATACACCGCTGAACCGCGCAGCGGGGCGGGCAGTGAGACCATGTTATGCAGCGTGTTCTCGGTCGGTTCCTGAGAGCCGGGCAGTGGGGTTTCAGCCGTAGTGCAAGAGGCGTTGTGATTCAGCTTGCGACACACCGCATCGGTGGCCATTTCCGCCATCAGCCGGTAGGTCATCAGCTTGCCGCCGGTGATGGTGATAAACCCTTCCAGCCCGTCGCGTATGGCGTGATCGAGTAGCACAATGCCGCGACTGACGTTTCGCCCGCTCGGATCATCGTCACTGGCGACCAGCGGACGCACGCCGCAGTAGGCGCGCAGAATACGGGTGGTGGCGATGGACGGGGCCAGCTTTTCACCCTCGCGCAGCAGAATATCCACTTCCGCCGCCGTAACCCGGTTGTCGTCGATGTCGCGATAATCAATGTGCGTGGAGGTGGTGCCAATCAGCGAAATGGTGTCGCCGGGCACCAGAATGTCGGCGTCGGCGGGTTTGCGGCAGCGGTTAATCACGTGCTGGTTGATGCGGTTTTCAAAGATGAGCAGCGAGCCTTTGGCCGGAAACATGCGCACGCGTAGATCGGCATATTCGGCGATACGCTGGCCCCAGATGCCGCCCGCATTGACCACCACCTGCGCATGTAAGTTTTCACTGGCGTGACGCGTGCGGTCCCACACCGTGACGCCGCAGATGCGGTCGCCCTGGCGAATCAGGCCGGTGACGTCGCAGCCGGTACGGATGATTGCCCCGTGTTCGCGCGCGTCGAGCATGTTGGCCGCGGTGAGACGGAATGGATCGACGGTGCCATCGGGAACGTTCACCGCGCCAACAAGGTTCGGATTCACCGCGGGCTCCAGGGCGATAGCCTGAGCGGGGGTTAGCGGACGGGCGGGAATATTGGCCGCGAGGCAGGCTTCAATAAACTGATGCTGATACTCGAGTGAGTCTTCCGGCAGGGTGATGAACAGGCCTTCCGTGGCTTCGATGCAGTGGCGTGCAATGCGTTTCAGAATCGCGTTTTCTGCGATGCATTCCCGCGCGGATTCCGCATCCGTCACCGCGTATCGCGCGCCACTGTGCAGCAGGCCATGATTGTGGCCGGTGGCACCAGTGGCGATATCATCCCGTTCGACCAGGATAACGTTGAGCCCGCGCAGGCTGCAGTCCCGGGCGATCCCGGCCCCGGTGGCCCCGCCGCCGATGATAATGACGTCGGCCTCGCTGGAGGTAGAGACACTCATGCTGATCCCTCAATGTTCGTTTTCTTCCATTTAGCCACATTAAAAATGTGGTTTGTTTGATATCGAGCATATTCGAGCATAAAGCGAAAATGAAACGTGATTTCGTGCTCATAATGGAATGTTTGTCATAAGTATGTAACATTTTGTGCGACATTTCACAGTACGTGGACAACACTTTTCCTACCATCCAGCCGCAATGACGAACGGCATGCTGCGCACGCCGGAGACGTCCTTCTGATAACGATGGCCACGGAGGCTACAATGCTCAGTATTTTCAAACCTGCCGCGCACACCACGCGATTGCCTGACGCGCAGATAGATGCCCACTATCGCCGCCTGCGCTGGCAAATTTTCCTCGGGATTTTCTTCGGTTATGCCGCTTACTATCTGGTGCGTAAAAACTTCGCATTAGCGATGCCTTATCTTATCGAACAGGGTTTTTCTCGTGGGGATTTAGGCTTTGCGCTGTCAGGGATTTCAATCGCTTACGGCTTTTCAAAATTCATTATGGGTTCGATCTCAGACCGCTCGAATCCGCGCGTTTTCCTGCCTGCGGGGCTGATCCTTGCCGCCGCAGTCATGCTGTTCATGGGCTTCGTGCCGTGGGCGACATCGAGCATTATGGTGATGTTCGTGCTGCTGTTCGTGTGCGGTTGGTTCCAGGGCATGGGTTGGCCACCGTGCGGGCGCACGATGGTGCACTGGTGGTCGCAGAAAGAGCGCGGCGGGATTGTCTCGGTGTGGAACTGCGCGCATAACGTTGGCGGAGGTCTGCCGCCGCTACTGTTCCTGTTAGGGATGGCGTGGTTTAACGACTGGCATGCGGCGCTGTATATGCCCGCGTTCGGCGCGATTCTGGTGGCGATTATTGCCTTTGCGCTGATGCGCGATACGCCGCAGTCCTGCGGGTTGCCGTCAATCGAAGAGTACAAGAACGATTACCCGGACGACTACAGCGAAAAGAGCGAAGAAGAGCTGACCGCGAAGCAAATTTTCATGCAGTACGTTCTGCCCAATAAGCTGCTGTGGTACATCGCGATAGCGAACGTGTTTGTCTATCTGCTGCGTTACGGCATTCTCGACTGGTCGCCGACCTACCTGAAAGAAGTGAAGCATTTCGCGCTGGATAAATCCTCGTGGGCGTACTTCCTGTACGAGTATGCGGGGATCCCGGGCACGCTGCTGTGCGGCTGGATGTCGGACAAAGTGTTCCGTGGTAACCGTGGCGCAACCGGCGTGTTCTTTATGATTCTGGTGACCATTGCGACCGTCGTTTACTGGCTGAATCCGCCGGGTAATCCGGGCGTGGATATGGCCTGTATGATTGTCATCGGCTTCCTGATTTACGGCCCGGTGATGCTAATTGGGCTGCATGCGCTTGAGCTGGCACCGAAGAAAGCGGCAGGCACGGCGGCGGGCTTTACCGGGTTGTTTGGCTATCTCGGGGGTTCCGTGGCGGCGAGTGCGATTGTCGGTTATACCGTTGATTTCTTCGGCTGGGACGGGGGCTTTATGGTGATGATTGGCGGCAGCGTACTGGCGGTGATTTTACTGCTGGTGGTGATGGTCGGAGAACGGAAACATCATCAGGAGATGCAGGCGAAGCGGGGGAGTTGAGTTTTGTGCCCGGTGGCGGCTACGCCATACCGGGCCTACTTCTACCGCCGGGTAATTTACATCTCTATTTCGATATCGCCTTTGGCTTTACAACAGCACGGCAAAATTTCTCCGTGCTGAATAAACGCCAGCGGCTCGGTCAGCCAGTCGACCTGACCGGAAACCAGACGACAGCGGCAGGAGCCGCAATAACCTTCCCGACATTGAAACTCGACCGCCACGTTGTGCGACTCTAGCGCCACCAATAACGAAGGGTGTTCTTCCTGGCACAACAGCTGTGTGCCAGTCAGACGAAGGGTCACGCGGCTCATCAGAGCTCGAAATTGCTCAGGTCATCGGCATCCACATTGGAGTCGATCTGACCGACCAGATAGGAGCTGACTTCGACTTCCTGCGGCGCAACCTGGACGTTATCGGACACCAGCCAGGTGTTGATCCATGGGATCGGGTTGGAGCGGGTCTGGAACGGCAGATCAAGCCCAACCGCCTGCATGCGGATGTTGGTGATGTACTCGATGTACTGCCACAGGATGTCTTTGTTCAGGCCGATCATCGAGCCGTCACGGAACAGATAACCTGCCCACTCTTTTTCCTGCTGCGCAGCCAGTACGAACAGGTCATAACACTCCTGCTTGCACTCTTCAGCAATCTGCGCCATTTCCGGGTCGTCCTGGCCTGAACGCAGCAGGTTCAGCATATGCTGGGTGCCGGTCAGGTGCAGCGCTTCATCACGCGCAATCAGGCGGATGATTTTAGCATTGCCTTCCATCAGCTTACGTTCTGCGAACGCGAACGAGCAGGCGAAGCTGACGTAGAAACGGATAGCTTCCAGCGCGTTGACGCTCATCAGGCACAGATACAGCTTCTTCTTCAACTCGTGCAGGCTCACGGTCACGGTTTTGCCGTTCACGTTATGCGTGCCTTCACCGAGCAGGTGCCAGTAGCTGGTCAGCTCAATCAGGGAATCGTAGTAGTGGGAAATCCCTTCGGCACGTTTCTGAATCTGCTCGTTGGTGACGATATCATCGAACACGGTCGCCGGATCGTTGACGATGTTACGGATGATATGGGTGTACGAACGCGAGTGGATAGTTTCAGAGAACGCCCACGTTTCGACCCAGGTTTCCAGCTCAGGAATGGAGATCAGCGGCAGCAGTGCTACGTTCGGGCTACGACCCTGAATGGAATCCAGCAGCGTCTGGTATTTCAGGTTGCTGATGAAAATGTGTTTTTCATGGTCTGGCAGCGCCTGGTAGTCAATACGATCGCGGGATACGTCGACTTCTTCCGGACGCCAAAAGAAGGAGAGTTGCTTTTCGATCAGCTTTTCGAAGATGTCATATTTTTGCTGATCGTAGCGTGCCACGTTGACCGGCTGACCGAAGAACATGGGCTCCAGCAGCTGGTTATTTTTCGTCTGTGAAAAGGTGGTATAAGCCATGAATGAGTCCTGTTGAGATTTTATTGCCCGGCGGGGCGTTGTTTGCCGGGCCGTAAAAATCGTAGGCCGGGTAGCAGAGCGCTACCCGGCAACTAGCTTAGATTTTACATGCGCCGCTTTCGCAGCCATCGTCCTGAATGGACGGGGCCATGTCGTCCTGGGCATCTTCTGCGCCATCACGGGTGTTGTGATAGTACAGGGTTTTCACACCAAATTTATAGGCGGTGAGCAAGTCTTTGAGCAGTTGCTGCATCGGCACTTTGCCTGACGGGAAGCGCGTTGGGTCATAGTTGGTGTTGGAAGAAATCGACTGATCGATAAACTTCTGCATGATCCCCACTAATTGCAGGTAACCGTCGTTGTTCGGCATTTCCCACAGCAGCTCATAGCTGTTCTGCAGTTTTTCGTAGTCTGGTACTACCTGGCGCAGGATCCCGTCTTTCGACGCTTTGATGCTGACGTGGCCGCGCGGCGGCTCAATGCCGTTGGTGGCGTTCGAGATCTGTGAAGAGGTCTCAGACGGCATCAGGGCAGACAGCGTGGAGTTACGCAGGCCGTGGGTTTTGATCGACTCACGCAGACCTTCCCAGTCGTAGTGCAGCGGCTCATTGACGATCGCATCCAGGTCTTTCTTGTAGGTGTCGATCGGCAGAATACCTTTCGCGTAAGTGGTTTCGTTAAACCACGGGCACGCGCCTTGCTCTTTCGCCAGTTCGTTGGACGCTTTCAGCAGGTAGTACTGAATAGCTTCGAACGTTTTGTGGGTCAGGTTGTTGCCGCTGCCGTCTGAGTAACGCATGCCGTTCTTCGCCAGGTAGTAAGCGAAGTTGATAACGCCGATACCCAGAGTACGACGGCCCATGGCACCACGTTTGGCTGCCAGAATTGGGTAGTCCTGATAATCGAGCAGGGCATCCAGCGCACGAACCGCCAGGATGGCCAGCTCTTCCAGATCGTCCAGGCTGTCAATCGCGCCGAGGTTGAACGCAGACAGCGTACACAGGGCAATTTCACCGTTCTCGTCGTTCACATCGTTCATCGGTTTGGTCGGCAGGGCGATTTCCAGGCACAGGTTAGACTGACGCACTGGAGCAATAACCGGATCGAACGGGCTGTGGGTGTTGCAGTGGTCAACGTTCTGAATGTAGATGCGGCCGGTAGAAGCACGTTCCTGCATCACTAATGAGAACAGTTCAACCGCTTTGATGCGCTGCTTACGGATGCCGTCGTCTTTTTCGTATTTCACATACAGACGTTCAAACTCTTCCTGATTAGCGAAGAACGCATCGTACAGGCCTGGAACATCGGACGGGCTGAACAGGGTGATGTCTTCACCTTTCAGCAGACGGGTGTACATCAGTTTGTTGATCTGTACGCCGTAGTCCATGTGACGCACGCGGTTCGCTTCGGTTCCGCGGTTGTTTTTCAGCACCAGCAGGCTTTCAACTTCCAGGTGCCACATTGGGTAGAACAGCGTCGCCGCACCACCACGCACGCCGCCCTGAGAGCAGGACTTCACGGCGGTTTGGAAGTGCTTGTAGAACGGGATACAGCCGGTGTGGAACGCTTCACCGCCACGAATTGGGCTACCCAGCGCACGGATGCGACCGGCGTTGATACCGATACCGGCACGCTGAGAAACGTATTTCACTATAGCGCTGGAGGTGGCGTTGATGGAGTCGAGGCTGTCGCCGCACTCGATCAGCACGCAAGAGCTGAACTGACGCGTCGGGGTACGCACGCCGGACATGATTGGCGTCGGCAGTGAAATCTTGAAGGTGGAGACCGCGTCATAGAAACGCTTCACGTAGTCAAGACGGGTTTCACGCGGATAGTTCGAGAACAGGCACGCAGCAACCAGAATGTACAGGAACTGGGCGCTCTCATAGATTTCGCCCGTTACACGGTTCTGAACCAGGTATTTCCCTTCCAGCTGCTTTACGGCAGCGTAGGAGAAGTTCATGTCGCGCCAGTGGTCGATATAACCGTCCATCTGCTTGAACTCTTCTTCCGTGTAGTCTTCCAGCAGATGACTGTCGTATTTACCCAGCTCAACCATGTTGACGACATGGGAGTACAGCGCAGGCGGTTCAAACTGGCCGTAAGCTTTCTTACGCAGATGGAAAATCGCCAGGCGTGCAGCCAGATACTGATAATCAGGGGCATCGCGGGAAATCAGATCCGCGGCGGCTTTAATGATGGTCTCATGGATATCAGAAGTTTTGATGCCGTCATAAAACTGAATGTGCGAACGCAGTTCGACCTGTGAGACGGAGACGTTGTTGAGTCCTTCCGCAGCCCAGTCGATAACACGATGGATTTTATCCAGATTGATGCGCTCGGTGCGACCGTCACGTTTTGTAACCAGCAGACTCTGATTCATGTGAGTTGTACCTGTCCATAAGTTTATACATAGCACAAAAGCGTCACCGAACGGCTAGTGCGTCGGGTACGCTTTAAACACTATATATAGGGGGGTTGTCTAAGTTTGATAACAAGATAGTGATAAAAACGCGAGGTTGCAAGTGCACAAAACGCAGCGGCTTTGTGGATAACTTGGGTATGAAATGTTGCATGCCTGTCTAAGCCCCTGCCATGCAAGGCGGTTGATAAAGTCAATTCCTGATGAAAAATTTTCAGAAATTTGATCGACTGCCGCTTTCTTAAACGCTATCCAAAATCGTGATATTGATTGTGAGTTTTATGCTAAGGAAAAGCCGAAAATGAGGGGTCATAGGTTGTGCTTATTTCGTGGTCTGAAAATCGTCCAAAGACCCCACAAGTGTGAGTAAATGTTAACCGCTTCGCTTGGCGCGCTTGTGAACAGGTTATTGTACAAATGATCAGCAATCGGCTGGTGATGTATCAAAAAAGACATTCCGGCAAAAGAATATGCCCTTGTCAATCGCTGTTATTGGGTTAAGGAAAGTCTTAACTTACTTCGCTATTAACTTTGCTTAATAAATCCTGCGTAATAACGTGTTGAATAAATCTGATTGGATATATCTCTTTACACCTCGCCTGATCATTATGTTTAGAGGTTGATATGATTTGCCCATCATTTATTTACGTTCTCAGAGGGAGATGAGATCTAAACTTATTCCTCTGGGAACCTTATGCATTTCAGATACCATCCTCTTTTTATCGCACTCTCTCTCATTTTAAGTTCAGCGGCATTTGCCGACACCCCGGCATGTAGTGGTGAGACCATCAGCGAAAGCTGTAGTGCCGAGCGGCAAGTCTATACCGATACCACTGCGGCATTTACGGTAGCTGACAACGCCATCGTCTCTTATGAAAATTTGACCAACACGGCGAAAGCCAGTGGTGGGGCTATTTTCCTTTCTGGTGGCGCATCATTTACAATTAAACCTGAAAATGATTCCGGGATGGTTATCTTTGATGGGAATTACGTCACCGGCTCAAGTAATGGTGGAGCGATATACGCCAAAGAAAATTCCAGTATTAATATCACTAACGCCCAGTTTACGCATAATGACGCTGATAACTATGGCGGTGCTATTTATATTAACGGTAAAAACGATCCGCTCAGTTTTGATCTGGCCATCGATAATGCCCTGTTTTTGGATAACGTGGCCAGCAACGGACGCGGCGGTGCGATTTATGCGTTAAATTCCAATGTGTCTATTTCGAATACGGTTTTCGACAGCAATCAGGCGAGGTCTTCTAACAGCAGCAATGGTGATGGCGGGGCGCTGGATATCACCAGCAATACAGAAAACGGCTCCTTTAGCGGGGCGGCGGTACTGACGGACGTTGAGTTCAGCCATAACAGCGCAGATGGCTATGGCGGGGCGATTTACACGTCCAGCGAAAACGATCCCTATCTGGTCAGCATTAACCTTGATGAAAACTACACCGAGAACAACGGGGTGATGGTTTATGAGGGAAATCAGGCGCTGGGGTATGGCGATTCCGCCTCCGCTGATGCCGGCGGTTTTATGTATGTTGGTCAAAGCGTGGTGACACTCAACGTCGCAGAAGATAAGAAAATGGTGATCGGTAACCTGAGCAATCCAGGTGACATCGATTCCATCGCCGGGACCGGGGCAATGATTAAAAAAGGCACGGGCGAAGTGGTGCTGAATGCGGATAACAACGGCTTCACCGGCGCCATGAATGTCGATGAAGGCACCCTGACGCTAGGACGGGATAATTCGTTGATGAACGTCGGCCAGACGCAGTGTGAGAGCGATTCGCAAAACTGCTTCGGGCTGTTTGTGGGTGACCTCAGTCAGCCGGATACCGCTGCTGTACTGAACGTCGGCGGCACACAGCAGACCTTTGATAACGCCCTGACCGGGTATGCCAACGGGACGCTGAATATTGATGCGGGCGGAAACGTTACGGTAAACAGCGGCCGTTTCGCGGGCACTCTCCAGGGCGCGGGCGATTTTACCGTGGCCGAAAACGGCAGCTATAACCTCGTGGGTGCCGACTCCATGGCCTTAACCGGCGACATCATCGTCGAGGATAACGCGTTGTTAAGCCTGTCCGGCGATGAGGCTGATTTGCAGGCTCTGGAAAACGATCCGCAGTCGATTGTGCTGAATGGCGGGGTGCTGGATTTGTCTGACATGGCGAGCGGTCAAGCAGAAGACGCTCAACAGGTGCTGGCGATTTCAGGCGAGGGCGGCACGGTGATTGGCAATGACGATGCGGCCCATTTGACCGGCGGGTCAGACATTCATGTGGGTGGCGGCACCGGTGAAACCGAAAAAAATGGCGTCTATGTGGTGGTGGATGCGGGCAGCAACAGCGTGACGCTCGCGGACAACAACGCCTATCTGGGCGATACGCAAATTGCCTCCGGCACCTTGCAGGTCAGTAATAACTCACAGTTGGGCGACGTAGGGTATAACCGGGCGGTTATTTTTACCGACCCGACGCAGGCCAGCACGCTGAATGTGACTGACGATGTGGATACCCGCACGGCGGAAAGCGGCCATGCCCGTGACCTTGAAATGCGCGCGGATGGGGAAGTTAACGTCGACGAGGGCGTCACGTCCCAGTGGGGTGGCTTAATGGCTGATTCAACGGGTCAGGCGGGTGACGTCAACAGTACGTTCAGCAAAACCGGCGCTGGCACCCTGGAACTGACTGCCAGCGGGTCAGGCCATTCAGCCGTGCGGGTCGAGCAGGGCACTTTAAAAGGTGGCGCGGTCGATATCTTCCCCTACGCGTCCTCATTGTGGGTAGGTGAAGAAGGCACCTTCGAAACCGGCGCCGATCAGCATATCCAGTCGATAGACACCGCCTCTCAGGGCAATATCGTGATCAGCGAGGATACCTCGCTGACGCTAACTCAGCAGGATACCCAGCAGGTGCTTGATGCGGCGCTGTTCAGTGGTTCGGGTACGTTGGTCAACCAGACTGCGGGCCTGACGCTGACCGGCACCCTGAATACCAATCTGGCGACCGACAGCGAAACCAATCTCGCGGGCGTGACGGTGAATGGCGATGTGTCCAACAGCACGGGAAGTATCAGCCTGGCGAATGGCCATGCGGGCGATACGTTGACCATTAACGGCGATTACACCGGAGGTGGGTCGCTGATGATCGACACTGAATTCAATGGTGACGATTCTGCTACCGACCAGCTGGTGTTGAATGGCAATACATCGGGGACGACATCGGTGCAGTTCAATCCAATAAGTGGCATTGGGCAGCCGACGCAAACGGGCATTAAAGTGGTGGATTTCGTGGCCAATCCTGGGCAGTTCCATAACGATGCGCAGTTCACGATGGCGGGTGGCGACTATCTGAATATGGGCGCTTACGACTACGCGCTGGTGAAGGATGACCAGGACTGGTATCTGCGTTCTGAAGTCGTAGAACCGACGCCGGAGCCTGTTCCAGATTCTGACCTGCCGATGCCTGTTCCTGATCCCGATCAGCCGACGCCAGAACCGGTTCCTGCGCCTTCACCTGCGGATGAACCGTCAGCCCCGGTACTCAACCCCAAAACGGGCGGCTATTTCAACAACCTCCACAGCAATAATGACGCCTTCGTGATGCGCTTAAGCGACCATGCCAATGGGCAAAACTCGAAGCTGCATCTGCGCGTAGAAGCGAACCAAACGACTTCAACGTTTGCCGATCAGCTTAGTCAACGTGAAGACCGAAGCCTCGTGCAGCTCAGCGGTACGCTGATGGACTTTGACGCCGGAAACGACGGGGAGTGGTCATTGGGGGCGGTGGCAGGTTACAGCGATAACAGTGGCGACAGCCATTCCAGCCTGACCGGGCGTAAGGCTGACAATGACAGTCAGGGCTACGGCGTGGGGCTGACCTCCACCTGGTATCAGCACGGGGCGGGTAACAGTGGCGTGTATCTGGACAGTTGGGCGCAATATGTCTGGTTCGATAACCACGTCGGCGAAAGGGAAAGTGGTGACGACAACTACCGCGCGTCGGGTTTACTGGCGTCCATCGAGGTGGGCTACAACTGGCAGGCCATGGCATCAGACAGCGTTCGCTGGGATATTCAGCCCCAGGTTCAAGTGGTTTATCAGGGCGTGAAACAGCAGACGTTCAGCGCGGCCAACCATTCCACCGTTGAACAGGAATCGCCGCACAATATTCAGAGTCGGGTGGGGTTACACAATCAGCTGACGTTCGGCAAAACCACTCAAATTTCACCGTTTGTTGACCTGAACTATCTTCACAACAGTGAAGAAGCCAGCATGAGCATTGATGGCGTGAATTTTAGCGATAACACAGCTAAAAACGTGGCGGAAGTCAGCGTGGGCGTGAAAGGACAACTGAGTAAAAACGCCAGCCTGTGGGGGAAATTTACCGGGCAGAAAGGATCGGATGATTACCAACAGATGGCGGGCAGCGTGGGCTTTAGCCTCAGTTGGTAAACCAAACCCCTGCCGTATGTGGGCAGGGGATAGACAACTTATTCGTCTGAAACAGGCGCGGTGGTGTGCAGCATATAGTTCACATCCACACCGGGGCCGAGTTTGAAATGGTTGGTTATCGGGTTGTAATGCAGCCCGGTAATATGGCGTTCTTGCAGACCGGATTGATCAACCCAGGTGAGCAATTCCGCAGGTTTGATGAACTTCTTCACGTCGTGCGTGCCTTTTGGCACCATGTTTAAGACGTATTCCGCACCTACGACGGCCATCAGCCACGCTTTGCCGTTGCGGTTGATGGTGGAGAAAAAGACCTGACCGCCGGGTTTTACCAGCTTCGCGCAGGCATTCACCACTGACTGCGGGTCCGGAACGTGCTCGAGCATCTCCATGCAGGTCACAACGTCGTACTGCTGCGCGTGTTTCGCCGCGTGGTCTTCCACGGTTTCCTGAACGTAATCCACCTGAATGCCGGTTTCCAGCGCATGCAAACGCGCGACCTGCAACGGTTCAAAGCCCATATCCAGCCCGGTAACGGTGGCCCCTTCACGCGCCATGCTTTCGGCGAGGATCCCGCCACCGCAGCCAACGTCCAGCACTTTCTTGCCAAACAACCCGCCTGAACGGTTGCTGATGTAGCCCAGACGCAGCGGATTGATACGATGCAGTGGTTTAAATTCCCCTTCCAGGTCCCACCAGCGTGAGGCGACGGCTTCGAATTTCGCAATTTCGTCGTGATCGACGTTAGCCACCGGCTGTTTTTCGGCATTCATGGGTGCATTGACTCCTTTTCTTATCAGGTCTGTGAGTATATCAGCACCCCGGCGCGAATAAAGCGCCGTGCTGGTACATAGGTTTACCTCAATCACGTCGGCTGTGTTATAATTTGCGACCTTTGAATCCGGGAAACAGTAGAGGGATAGCGGTTAGATGAGCGACCTTGCGAGAGAAATTACACCGGTCAACATTGAGGAAGAGCTTAAGCGCTCCTATCTGGATTACGCGATGTCCGTTATTGTCGGCCGCGCACTGCCAGATGTCCGAGATGGACTCAAGCCGGTACACCGTCGCGTACTTTACGCCATGAATGTATTGGGCAACGACTGGAATAAAGCCTACAAAAAATCTGCCCGCGTCGTGGGTGACGTCATCGGTAAATACCACCCTCATGGTGATACCGCTGTTTACGACACCATCGTCCGTATGGCGCAACCATTCTCCCTGCGTTACATGCTGGTCGACGGCCAAGGTAACTTCGGTTCAGTAGACGGCGACTCCGCCGCAGCGATGCGTTATACGGAAATCCGTATGTCGAAAATCGCCCATGAACTGATGGCTGACCTGGAAAAAGACACCGTTGATTTCGTCGATAACTACGACGGCACCGAACGTATTCCAGATGTTATGCCAACCAAGATCCCGAACCTGTTAGTTAACGGTTCGTCCGGTATCGCGGTGGGTATGGCAACGAACATTCCGCCACATAACATTACCGAAGTCATTAACGGCTGCCTGGCTTACATTGAAGATGAAGACATCACCGTCGAAGGACTGATGGAACACATCCCAGGGCCTGACTTCCCGACCGCAGCTATCATCAACGGCCGTCGCGGCATTGAAGAAGCCTATCGTACCGGTCGCGGTAAAATTTATATTCGCGCCCGTGCGGAAGTCGAAGCTGACGCTAAAACTGGCCGTGAAACCATCATCGTGCACGAGATTCCTTATCAGGTGAACAAAGCTCGCCTGATCGAGAAAATCGCCGAGCTGGTGAAAGACAAACGCGTGGAAGGTATCAGCGCGCTGCGTGACGAGTCTGATAAAGACGGTATGCGCATCGTGATTGAAATCAAACGTGACGCGGTGGGTGAAGTGGTTCTGAACAACCTCTACTCCCAGACTCAGCTGCAGACCTCTTTCGGTATCAACATGGTTGCTCTGCACCATGGTCAGCCGAAGATCATGAACCTGAAAGACATCCTTTCTGCGTTCGTGCGTCACCGCCGCGAAGTCGTCACCCGTCGTACCATCTTCGAACTGCGTAAAGCACGTGACCGTGCGCACATCCTTGAAGCACTGGCTATCGCGCTGGCAAACATCGAACCGATCATTGAAATGATCCGTCGTGCGCCAACGCCTGCGGAAGCGAAAGCTGCGCTGATTGCACAGCCTTGGGCGCTGGGCAACGTTTCTGCGATGCTGGAACGTGCGGGCGATGACGCTGCGCGTCCGGAGTGGCTCGAGCCGCAGTTCGGTATTCATGACGGTAAGTATTTCCTGACTGAGCAGCAGGCTCAGGCGATTCTGGATCTGCGTCTGCAGAAACTGACCGGCCTTGAGCACGAAAAACTGCTCGACGAGTACAAAGAGCTGCTGGAACAGATCGCGGAACTGCTGCACATTCTGGGCAGCGCTGACCGTCTGATGGAAGTGATTCGTGAAGAACTGGAACTCGTTCGCGAGCAGTTCGGCGACCAGCGTCGCACCGAAATTACCGCCAATACCGCAGACATCAACATCGAAGACCTGATCAACCAGGAAGACGTTGTTGTAACCCTGTCTCACCAGGGCTACGTGAAATATCAGCCGCTGACCGATTACGAAGCTCAGCGCCGCGGTGGCAAAGGTAAATCAGCCGCCCGTATTAAAGAAGAAGACTTTATCGACCGCCTGCTGGTGGCCAACACCCATGACACCATTCTGCTGTTCTCCAGCCGTGGTCGTCTGTACTGGATGAAGGTTTATCAGCTGCCAGAAGCGAGCCGTGGCGCGCGTGGACGTCCAATCGTCAACCTGCTGCCGCTGGAAGCGAACGAACGTATCACCGCCATTCTGCCGGTGCGTGAATACGAAGAGGGCGTTAACGTCTTCATGGCGACCGCTAGCGGTACCGTGAAGAAAACGGCGCTGACCGAGTTCAGCCGTCCACGTTCTGCCGGTATTATCGCGGTGAACCTGAAAGAAGACGATGAGCTGATCGGCGTTGACCTGACCAACGGTAACGATGAAGCGATGCTGTTCTCTGCCGCCGGTAAAGTGGTGCGCTTTAAAGAGGGTGCAGTGCGTGCCATGGGCCGTACGGCGACCGGTGTTCGCGGGATCAAACTGGCCGGTGAAGACAAAGTCGTGTCGCTGATTATCCCACGCGGTGAAGGCGCGGTTCTGACCGTGACCCAGAACGGCTACGGTAAGCGTACTTCTGAAACCGAATACCCAACCAAATCTCGCGGCACGCAGGGCGTTATCTCGATCAAAGTGACCGAGCGTAATGGTTCTGTGGTCGGCGCAGTACAGGTTGTGGATAGCGACCAGATCATGATGATCACCGATGCCGGTACGCTGGTGCGTACACGCGTTTCGGAAGTCAGCGTGGTAGGCCGTAACACCCAGGGCGTTATCCTCATCCGTACCGCGGAAGATGAAAACGTGGTGGGTCTGCAGCGTGTTGCTGAACCGGTTGACGAAGAAGAGCTCGACGCTATCGACGGCACCGTTGCCGAAGGTGACGACGAGATCGCTCCGGAAGCGGAATCAGACGACGATGTAGCCGATGATGCAGATGATGCAGATGAAGCTGCTGATGACGCAGACGAGTAATCGTCTGAAATAATCGCCTGAAGTTATCGTGAAAAGGGCCAGTGAAAACTGGCCCTTTTTCTTTGAACGTTGCGAGGGTAGAGATTTACCGCTACCTTAATCCCATCTTTTTGCATGTACACGGCCAAACGTTGAAATACCTCGTCTCTTTTCGCACGACTCTGAAAGTCTCCCGCTACCTTTTCCGGGCGCTGGCGCTGTTGCTCTGGCTGCTGATTGCCTGTGTCTCGGCGTTCTACATTGTGAATGCACTGCACAACAAAGAGGCGGAGATCCGTCAGGAATTTAACCTCAGCTACGATCAGGCCCAGCGCTATATTCAGCGCACGTCAGATGTGATGAAAGAGCTGAAGTACATTGCTGAAAATCGACTGAGCGTGGAAAACGGCGTGATGTCCTCACGCACGGCGAAAGACGATACCGAAGTACCCGAATTTGAGCCGCTGTTCCAGGATTCCGACTGCGGCGCACTGAGCAGTAGCTGGCGCGGCTCGTTGGAGTCGCTGGCGTGGTTTATGCGCTACTGGCGCGACAATTTCTCTGCGGCTTACGATCTTAACCGCGTGTTCCTGATTGGCAGCGACAATCTCTGTATGGCTAACTTTGGCCTGCGCGATATGCCGATGGAACATGAGCAGGCGCTGAAAATCCTGCATGAGCGGATCATGAAATACCGCAATGCCCCGCAGGACGAGCGCGGCAATAACCTGTTCTGGATTAGCCAGGGCCCGCGTCCGGGCGTGGGCTATTTCTATGCGTTGACACCGGTGTATCTCGCCAACCGCCTGCAGGCGCTGCTCGGCATTGAACAAACTATCCGCATGGAAAACTTCTTCACGCCGGGCAGTATGCAGATGGGCGTGACCATTCTGGATGAAAGTGGCAAGCCGTTGATTTCTCTCACCGGCGGCGAAAGCAAACTCAAAATCGACCCGCACTGGATGCAGGAGCGCGCCTGGTTTGGCTACACGTCGGGCTTCCACGAGCTGGTGCTGAAGAAAACCCTGCCGCCATCTTCGCTGAGTATTGTCTACTCGGTACCGGTGGATTTAGTTCTTGAGCGGATAAGAATGCTTATCCTCAACGCCGTGCTGCTGAATATTCTGACCGGCGTGGCGCTGTTTACTATGGCGCGAATGTACGAGCGCCGGATTTTCCTGCCTGCCGAAGCCGATGCGCAGCGTCTGGAAGAGCACGAGCAGTTCAACCGTAAAATCGTGGCGTCTGCCCCGGTTGGGATCTGTATTTTGCGTACGCAGGACGGGACCAACATCCTGAGTAACGAGCTGGCGCATAACTATCTGAATATGTTGACCCACGAAGACCGACAGCGGCTGACACAGATTATCTGCGGCCAGCAGGTTAACTTTGTCGATGTGCTCACCAGCAACAATACCAATCTGCAAATCAGCTTTGTGCATTCGCGCTATCGCAATGAAAACGTGGCGATTTGCGTGCTGGTGGACGTGTCGTCGCGTGTGAAGATGGAAGAGTCATTGCAGGAAATGGCGCAGGCCGCCGAGCAGGCAAGCCAGTCGAAATCCATGTTCCTTGCCACCGTCAGCCACGAGCTGCGCACTCCTTTGTACGGCATTATCGGTAACCTCGACCTGCTGCAAACGAAAGAGCTGCCGAAGGGCGTTGACCGACTGGTTACGGCGATGAATAACTCTTCCAGCCTGCTGCTGAAAATTATCAGCGACATTCTCGATTTCTCGAAGATTGAGTCGGAGCAGCTGAAAATCGAACCGCGCGAATTCTCGCCGCGCGAGGTAATGAGCCACATTACCGCCAACTATCTACCGCTGGTGGTGCGTAAACAACTTGGACTGTACTGCTTCGTTGAACCCGATGTGCCACAGCAGATGGCGGGTGACCCGATGCGCTTGCAGCAGGTGATTTCCAACCTGCTAAGCAATGCGATTAAGTTCACCGACGTTGGCTGCATTATTCTGCATCTGCGCCGCGACGAGGACTATCTCAGCATTAGCGTGCGCGATACCGGGGTAGGGATTCCGGCGAAAGAAGTGGTCCGTCTGTTTGACCCATTCTTCCAGGTCGGCACCGGCGTGCAGCGTAATTTCCAGGGCACCGGGCTAGGACTGGCGATTTGTGAGAAGCTCATCAACATGATGGACGGCGACATTTCGGTGGATACCGAGCCGGGTATGGGCAGCCAGTTCACCATTCGTATTCCGCTGTATGGCGCGCAAAACCTGAACCCAGCCGCCATTGATGGCCTGTCCGGCAAACGCTGCTGGCTGGCGGTGCGTAATGCGTCGCTGTCGCAGTTTGTCGAATCCCTGTTGTCGCGCCTCGGCGTGGAAGTGCTGCGCTATGAGGGCCAGACGCCACAGGCTGACGATATGCTGATATCCGACGATGAGCTGGCCCAGCCGTGGGCCGGGCGCGGGGCGATTATATTCTGCCGTCGTCATATCGGTATTCCGCTGGAACGTGCGCCGGGCGAGTGGATCCACAGCGTAGCATCGCCGCATGAACTGCTGGCGCTGCTGGGCCGAATTTACAGTATTGAAGTCGAAATGGCTGAAAACGGCGGGGCGCTGCCGTCGGCGGAAAACACTGCCGAGGCCAACGATGACATGATGATTCTGGTGGTCGACGATCATCCTATCAACCGTCGTCTGCTAGCCGATCAGCTCGGATCCCTTGGCTATCAGTGCAAAACCGCCAATGACGGTGTCGATGCGCTGAACGTGCTCAGCAAAAACCATATTGATATCGTGCTCAGCGACGTCAACATGCCAAATATGGACGGTTATCGTCTGACGCAACGGATCCGTCAGCTGGGCTTAACGCTGCCGGTGGTGGGCGTGACGGCGAATGCGCTGGCGGAAGAGAAGCAGCGTTGTCTGGAATCCGGTATGGATAGCTGTCTGTCGAAACCGGTGACGCTGGATGTGATTAAGCAGACGCTGGCGGTGTACGCGGCGCGGGTCAGAAAGGCAAGAGAGTAGAGTGAGAGTAAGATTCCCCCGGCGGGCACCGGGGGATGAACAGCTTAGTCTTTGTCGACCGCGCTCAGCGTAACGGAAGACAGATAGTTCAGCAGGGCGATATCGTTTTCCACGCCCAGTTTCATCATCGCCGACTTCTTCTGGCTACTGATGGTTTTGATGCTGCGGTTCAGCTTTTTGGCAATTTCGGTTACCAGGAAACCTTCTGCGAACAGACGCAGCACTTCACTTTCTTTCGGTGACAGACGTTTGTCACCGTAACCGCCCGCGCTGATTTTTTCCAGCAGGCGAGCAACGCTTTCCGGGGTAAATTTCTTCCCTTTCTGCAGCGCCGCGAGGGCTTTTGGCAGATCGGTCGGTGCACCCTGTTTCAGGACAATCCCTTCAATATCCAGATCCAGAACGGCACTCAGAATGGCCGGGTTATTGTTCATGGTCAGAACAATAATCGAAATAGCCGGGAAATGACGTTTGATGTATTTGATCAGCGTAATGCCATCACCGTATTTGTCTCCAGGCATGGAGAGATCGGTAATCAGCACATGGGCGTCAAGTTTTGGCAGATTATTGATAAGTGCAGTGGAGTCTTCAAATTCGCCGACGACATTCACCCACTCGATTTGCTCAAGTGATTTGCGAATACCGAACAGTACAATCGGGTGATCATCGGCAATAATAACGTTCATATTGTTCATGTATTAGGCTACCTTGCTACATCAAGCTTTTGACGTAGGCGTCAATGTCGCTGATATATTTTTCTGTGCCGGGTGCATCCTTCTCACGAATGAGATGCTCCAGCGTTTCACATAACTGCTTGCCGGGTACCAGATTGAGCATGGCAAACACCCCTTTCAGGCGGTGAGCTGTCTGTGCCAGCGCAGCAAAGTCAGTTGTTGCTGACTCAGTATACAACCTCTTAACATCTTCCGGTACCGTATCAACAAACAGCGCATAATAACCGCTGGCATGGAGCTCGGCGTTTTCATTTACACCCGCGGGTGTTCCCAGCAACTCTCCCTGTGCGAGTTGTTCTTCTATAAGTTGTAGCACTGCTTCCTGCATGGCATTACTGATATTGAAGTTGACCCGTAGCTGACCTGGACCAATCTTACGAATACCGGCCTCATCATCGCTTAAAAGCAAGCCAAGCGCAGTAAGATTAGACGGATTATCAGTTAAAAACAGATCATATTCTTGACTTGTCAGGCGCTCATCCGGGGAAATGCAGCTCGCGCCCCAGTTTTCCAGCTGTCGAACGACCACGCTGCGCACTTCATTGGACGTAATATCGATCATCGCAATGACGTCGTCGAGCAGCTTCTCTTCCGATTCCGCTTCTTCTTCACGCGGTGCCATTTTGACGTGCAGCGAGTAACGCGTACCCAGCGATTCGCGGGCTTTAATATTCAGATGGCCGCCAAGCTTACGCGCCAGTTGGTCGCACAGCCAGAAGGTGAGGGCGTTGGCTTTGCCGAATCGGTCTTCCTGAGTGTCGTTCAGGAACGGGAAGTGAAGATTGTCGATTTCACTGTTCGACACGCCGTTGCCGGTATCCAGAATACGGAAGGTCAGTCGGTCTTCCGCAGATTCATCTTTGCCGACTTCAAGCGTCACTTTGCCGATTTGAGTGGTCGTGACCGCGTACTGGATAAGCAGCAGCAGGATTCGCTTGAGCGCTTCGCGATCGCCATGACGCTGTTCGCTGGCCGCCAGATGGTTGTTGATCAACAGCTGCAGGCCTTTACGCTTAATCACCGGTAAAACTTCCGGCACCACTTCGTCGATCAAATCCTGAATCGAGAACAGCGCGGATTGTCCTTTCCAGCCATCGCCTTCCAGCATATTCGCCAGTTGGATCTCGTCGACCAGACGCACCACCGTATCGGCGTGTTGAGCGAGTTTCTGATTTTCATCACCCTTCAGTGCCGCGGCGTCTTCGGCCAGCGCTTTCACCGGTTGCTTCAGCGCTTCGCCAATGTTCTGCATAAAAGCGATGCGACCATGCTGGTTTTTCTCATACAGACGCTGGGCCTGTTTAAGCTTTTTGTTCACCAGCACTTCTTTATCTTGATCGCGAATAATGAAGATTTGCGTGCGCGGCGCCACCTGGCTGCGGAACTGGCGTATTTCGTACAGTTCGTTATTGATCGTCGCCTGAATGACGCCCTGATGCTGGTCGGCCATGCTGGTGATATTTTGCAGATTCAGGTGCGGCAGCAGGTGATCGGCAATTTTGTTACTGATAACCGTGCGATTCGATTCCTGGTCATGCACCAGTAGCCCCAGCGGCAGCACTGAGACAATCTCTTCATTAATCGCTTTCAGCACCCGCAGTTCATTGTTGGCGGAGCCAGGCGTGGCGTTTTCCGTCTGGCGGCGACCGGAATAATGACGGAAGGTGTTATAGCCAAACAGCGCCAATGCCAGCAGGCCGATGTTCAACAGCAGCGGCAGCAAAATGTTTTGCAAGGTATCGAGCAGCAGCGTACCGAATGGTACCTGCCACACCAGGCGCATGCCGGTGGAATTGACCGATGAGGCAATCTCAATGCGCGAGCTGTTGAAATTGATGCTCACGCTGTCAGCGGCTTCTTTGTCCTGATTGCGCAGATTTTTCTGTTTAGGGTCCGGCTCAAGGCGGAAACTGTCCAGCGCCATGCCCGGCGGGAGCAGATCGTTAATCGGTAAGTCGAAAGCCACGACGGTGGCCAGATGACCCGGCTGGTTGAAGGTCGTTCGCAGCGTAAAGTAGTGGCCGTTCTGCCAGGCGAGGCGGCGCAGAGCCGAGAAGGTTTCGCGTTCATCCAGCGTATTGGCCTGCTGGAGCATTTCTGCGCGGCGTGAATCGACAATGCTGCCCACCGTAGACTCTTTAAAACCCGCGGACAGGTCTTTCAGCGGCAGGGTAGAAATAAGGATCAGGCTATTATCCTGGCCGTTGAGGTAGTACATCGACCATGGAACGGTTTCAGCCCCCCACAGCGTATCGAGGTAGTTCGACATTTTTTGCGTCATGTCGAGGGTAGCGCCATCGTGGGAGCCGAAAATCAGCGCTTCTGTTTTACGACGTGGTTTCTCGAGGTAATACACGTCCTGCTTCAGGCGGGTTTCCTGAAGGCCATCACCGCCTGAGGTTGGCGTCGCGGACGCGGCGATGTTGTCGTAAATCTGCCAGGTGGCGTAGCGCCAGGTATCGATGCGTTTATGGATGGAATGCGTCATATCGACAATCTGATAGCTTTTATCCTTCAGCCAGGCATTCACCGCACTCTGGATCATCACGCCCATTGTCACCAACAGCACGACAATCAGCAGCAGAAAGAAACGGTTAATGCTCCCTGGAATAAGGGAAAACTTGTTGGAGATAGTCGGGTCGGAATGACTCATTCGTGTGTGTAATCCATGATGACTGCACCAAATAAAATGCGTTGAAAGCGGGTCTGCTGCCTTTGGCGAAAACCTGTTGCCGGTTTTCTGCTGGGTTTAGTCACGGCAACTCCAGCAGGCAGTATAAAGGGTAATGCGCCAATTTCCACATTCTCAGGCCGGTTGTTGACTTTGTGAACAATCTGCACAGTTGTCTCACAGGGATGTACATGGTTACATTTTCTGTACAAATATTTACGCTGAGATCTATAAGAATAGCACTAAATAACAAGAGATTATTTAACCCGTAGTGCCTAAGGGGAATTTTTCCAGTGGGGGTGATTACTTAATAGTCGTTATGATTTCGAGTGGGTAGCACACGGCTATTAATTTGCGTAAAGAAAGGTAAAAAAAAACCGGATGCGAAGCACCCGGTAGAAATATGAGTAAACAGACATTCAGAACTGAATGACGGTAATAAATAAAGTTAATGATGATAGCGTTGATTATTTTAGAGATCGTTGAGGAATTTGTTTTGTCATTCAGTGCTATACGGATTATTGCGTGAATTCTATTGATTTCATTGATTATTTTATTAATTTTGATTTTTGGTGCTATATTTTTTGGCATTTCGTGGCATGAAAAAGTTCCGTGAAATTTACATATTGAAACATCTAGTGGGTAATTTGAAACACCTTAAAAGTTCTCGTATCATTTTCTTGTTGGATATTTCTGGATTTTGCAGCACAATGGGTTGCCGACTGATTAGAGGGTTAATCAGTAAGCAGTGGCATAAAAAAGGCATATAACAGAGGGTTAATAAAATGAAAGTTAAAGTACTGTCCCTCCTGGTACCAGCACTGCTGGTAGCGGGCGCAGCAAATGCGGCTGAAATTTATAACAAAGACGGCAACAAATTAGATCTGTACGGTAAAGTAGACGGCCTGCACTATTTCTCTGACGACAAGGGCGCTGACGGCGACCAGTCTTACATTCGTCTGGGCTTCAAAGGCGAAACTCAGGTTAACGACCAGATCACCGGTTACGGCCAGTGGGAATACAACGTTCAGGCGAACAACGTAGAAGGTTCTTCTGATCAAGCATGGACTCGTGTTGGTTTCGCGGGTATTCGTGTTAAAGATGCCGGTTCTTTCGACTACGGTCGTAACTACGGTGTTGTTTACGACGTAACTTCATGGACCGACGTCCTGCCAGAATTCGGCGGCGACACCTACGGTTCTGACAACTTCATGCAGCAGCGTGGTAACGGCTACGCGACTTACCGTAACACCGACTTCTTCGGTCTGGTTGACGGTCTGAACTTCGCTGTACAGTACCAGGGTAAAAACGGCAGCATCAGCGGCGAAGGCGCAACTGCCAACGGCCGTGGTGCTCTGAAACAGAACGGCGACGGCGTCGGCGGTTCCGTAACTTATGATCTGGGCGAAGGCTTCGGTCTGGGTGCTGCAATGTCCAGCTCCAAACGTACTACCGATCAGAACGATGCATTTACTGGTGCAAATGGCATTGTTTACGGTGAAGGCGATCGCGCTGAAACCTACACTGGCGGCCTGAAATATGACGCGAACAACGTCTACCTGGCAGCTCAGTACACCCAGACTTACAATGCAACCCGCATCGGTTCCCTGGGCTGGGCGAACAAAGCTCAGAACTTCGAAATGGTTGCTCAGTACCAGTTCGACTTCGGTCTGCGTCCATCCGTGGCTTACCTGCAGTCTAAAGGTAAGGACATCGAGAATGGTTACGGCGACCAGGACGTCCTGAAATATGTTGATGTTGGCGCGACTTACTACTTCAACAAAAACATGTCCACCTACGTTGACTACAAAATCAACCTGCTGGACGAAAACAACTTCACCCGTAACGCTGGCATCTCTACCGATGACATCGTTGCACTGGGTCTGGTTTACCAGTTCTAATCGACTGCTAATCAGTAAAAAAGGGTCCTTCGGGACCCTTTTTTTATCCCTTGTTTACGTTGATTGGTGTACCCTTGCGCGCAAACATGAGGGGCATTACGTATGGATTTCACTTATTTCCGCGCGGCACTGATGGCCGTCGCTCTCGTTATTTCCGGCTGCGATAACAGCACGCCAACACCACCTGCGCAAAAAGCGCCTGCCACCGTCCTTGAAGGCAAGACCATGGGGACATTCTGGCGGGTCAGCGTCATTAATCTCGACAGTAGCAAAGCAGAGGCTCTGCGCCAAAAGGTACAAAACCAGCTGGACGCCGACGATCAGCTGCTGTCCACGTGGAAAAACGACTCCGCGCTGATGCGATTCAACCACTCTACCAGTACTGCACCGTGGCCGGTCAGCGAAGCGATGGCGGATATCGTCACCGAATCACTGCGTATCGGCGCGAAAACTCAGGGTGCCATGGACATTACCGTCGGGCCGCTGGTGAATCTGTGGGGCTTTGGTCCGGACAAACAGCCAGTGAAAACGCCGGATCAGGCGCAAATTGACACCGCAAGAATGCGTACCGGTCTGAAACATCTGACGGTCATTAATCAGTCTGGCAGCCAGTACTTACAAAAAGATATTCCCGATCTGTATGTTGATCTCTCGACCGTAGGCGAAGGCTATGCCGCCGATCATCTGGCGCGCTTAATGGAACAGGAAGGCATCGCCCGTTACCTGGTTTCCGTGGGCGGTGCGCTGTCGAGCCGCGGCATGAATGCCGAAGGGCATCCGTGGCGTGTGGCGATTCAGAAACCGACAGACAAAGAAAATGCGGTGCAGGCGATTGTCGATATCAACGGCCACGGCATCAGCACCTCAGGCAGTTATCGCAACTATTACGAGCTTGACGGCAAACGCATTTCCCACGTTATCGACCCGCAAACCGGGGCGCCCATCCAGCATAAACTGGTGTCGGTGACGGTGATATCGCCGACCGCGCTGGAAGCCGACGGCTGGGACACGGGGCTGATGGTGCTCGGTCCGGAGAAAGCCAAAGAGGTCGTGCGCGAGCAGGGGCTGGCGGTCTACATGATTATCAAAGACGGCGACGGCTTCAAAACCTGGATGTCACCGCAGTTCGAAACCTTCCTGGTCAGCGGCAAAAATTAAAAAGCAAGAATGGCGGTTTTTTTCGCTGCCTTCTGCGCCAGACTCAGGCTACCCTAAATAGAGAGCCGGAGACTGTATGAAACATAATGCTGCTATTAATGATGAGGTCCGCTGGCAGGCGGTCCTCGACAGAGATTTGGCTGCCGATGGTCAGTTTGTTTTTGCGGTACTGACCACCGGGATCTACTGCCGTCCGTCCTGTCGGGCGCGCCACGCTCTACGCCAAAACGTCCGTTTCTACCCGAATGTCAGCGCCGCCGAGGCCGCGGGTTTTCGGGCCTGCAAGCGCTGCCAACCTGACAAAGCAGACCCACAACAACAGCGTATAGATAAAGTCGCCCAGGCGTGTCGATTGCTGGAACAAGAGCGCACCCTGACGCTCGATGAACTTGCGCGGGAAGTCGCTGTCAGTCCGTATCATTTCCATCGTCTGTTTAAATCCGTAACCGGCATGACGCCCCGCGCCTGGCAGCAGGCCTGGCGGGCGAAAACGCTGCGTGACGCACTGAAAGAAAGCCCAACCGTCACCGACGCCGTTCTGGCCGCCGGTTTTCCTGGTAGCAGCAGTTTCTATCGTCATGCCGACGACACGCTTGGCATGACGGCGCGTCAGTTCCGTCGCGGCGGTGATGACCTGCGTGTGCACTACACGCTTCAGTCGTGCCTGCTCGGACGTTGCCTGGTGGCCGCCAGTACCCGCGGTATTTGTGCCGTTCTGCCCGGCGATAATGATGAAACGTTGATTGCCGAACTTGAGCTGATGTTCCCCCATGCCCAGCGGGAAGAAGCCGATGACGGATTCCGTCAGCAGGTCGCGCAGGTTATTGCCCTGTTAGACGGGCAGCGGACAACGGTTTCGCTACCGCTGGATATCCGCGGGACGGCGTTTCAACAGGCAGTGTGGCATGCGCTGCGTGATATTCCGGCAGGTGAAACCCGCAGCTATCAGCAGGTGGCCGACAGCATTGGCAAACCGAAAGCGGTGCGTGCCGTGGCGAATGCCTGTGCGGCCAATAAACTGGCGCTGATTGTACCTTGTCATCGCGTGGTGCGACAGAGTGGGGCGCTGTCTGGCTATCGTTGGGGCGAAGCGCGAAAAACGGCCTTACTGCGCCGTGAAGCGGGACAGGAGAGATAACGATGCTGGATTTGTTTGCCGATACACCGCCGTGGCAGGAACCACTCGCGCCGGGGGCGGTTATTTTACGTCGCCGCGCGCTGGCCAATGCCGAAGAACTGCTCGCCGAAACCCATCGGGTGGCGGCTCTTTCTCCTTTCCGGCAAATGGTCACGCCCGGCGGTTACACCATGTCGGTGGCGATGACCAACTGTGGGCTCGTCGGCTGGACGACAAATCAGCACGGTTATTTGTATGCCACCGTCGATCCACAAACCGGGCAACGCTGGCCTGCCATGCCCGCCGCTTTTTTGGCGCTGGCGCAGGCATGTGCGCGGGAAGCGGGCTATGCCGATTTTCAGCCGGACGCCTGTCTCATCAACCGCTATGCGCCGGGGGCCAAGCTCTCGCTGCATCAGGATAAAGATGAAAAGGACCAACGCGCGCCGATTGTTTCTGTCTCGCTGGGCTTGCCTGCGGTATTTCAGTTCGGCGGCCTGAAGCGCAACGATCCCTTGCAGCGTGTACTGCTGGAACATGGCGATGTGGTGGTGTGGGGCGGCGAATCGCGGCTGTTTTATCATGGCATTCAGCCGCTTAAAGAGGGCTATCATCCGGCAACCGGCGCGTTCCGTTTTAATCTTACTTTCCGCCATACCTGAAACAGCAATAAAAATAAGAATTATTCTTGATGTAGAACGCGAGCCGTTTAAACTGCTGGCTGTTTTGGTCGTCCGGAATCGTTTTTATGCAGCTTCTTCTTCTGGTCTGGCGGCAGTACCGCTGGCCTTTCATCGCCGTCATGGCGCTGAGCCTGCTGAGCGCCGCGCTCGGTATTGGCCTGATTGCCTTTATTAACCTGCGCCTGATCGAAAGTGTCGATGCATCCCTGGCGGTGCTTCCGGAATTTCTCGGCCTGCTCGCGCTGCTCATGGCCGTCACCCTCGGTTCGCAGCTGGCATTAACCGTGCTCGGCCATCACTTCGTCTATCGCCTGCGCAGTGAATTCATCAAACGTATTCTCGACACCCAAATTGAGCGGGTTGAAAAGCTGGGCAGTGCCGCGCTGCTCGCCGGGCTGACCAGCGATGTTCGCGCCATTACTATCGCCTTCGTGCGTTTGCCGGAGCTGGTGCAGGGTATCATCCTGACCTTCGGTTCGGCGGCGTATCTGTTCTTCCTGTCCGGTAAAATGCTGGTGATCACCGCGTTCTGGATGGCGCTGACTATCTGGGGCGGCTTCGTGCTGGTGGCGCGAGTGTACAAACACATGGCGACCCTGCGCGAGACGGAAGACAAGTTGTACCATGATTATCAAACCGTGCTGGAAGGGCGCAAAGAACTGACCCTCAACCGCGAGCGCGCGGAGCACATCTTCAACACCCTGTATATTCCTGATGCAAAAGAGTACCGCCACCACATCATTCGCGCCGACACCTTCCATTTAAGCGCCGTGAACTGGTCGAATATCATGATGCTCGGGGCGATTGGCCTCGTGTTCTGGATGGCGAACAGCCTCGGTTGGGCAGACACTAACGTCGCCGCGACCTATTCACTGACGCTGCTGTTCCTGCGCACGCCGCTGCTTTCTGCCGTCGGCGCGCTGCCGACGCTGCTCAGCGCCCAGGTCGCGTTTAAAAAGCTCAACACTTTTTCGCTGGCGCCGTATCGCGCAGAGTTTCCAAAGCCGGAAGCCCATCCGCACTGGCAGACGCTGGAACTGCGTGACGTGGAATTCCATTATCAGGACAACACTTTTGCCGTCGGGCCGATTAACCTGACGCTAAATCGCGGCGAACTGGTGTTTCTGATTGGCGGCAACGGTAGCGGGAAATCAACGCTGGCGATGCTGCTCACCGGGCTCTATCAACCGGTTTCCGGGCAGATCCTGCTCGACGGTCAGCCGCTGGCGGTGGATAAACCGGAAGATTATCGCAAGCTGTTCTCAGCGGTGTTTACCGACGTGTGGCTGTTCGACCAACTGCTCGGCCCGGAAGGGCATCAGGCAAATCAGGCGCTTATCGACAAGTGGCTGGAACAGCTGAAAATGGGTCATAAGCTGAAGCTTGAGAACGGTAAAATTCTTGACCTGAAGCTGTCAAAAGGGCAGAAAAAGCGCGTCGCGCTGCTGCTGGCGCTGGCCGAAGAACGTGACATCATTCTGCTGGATGAATGGGCCGCCGATCAGGACCCCCATTTCCGCCGCGAGTTTTATCAGGTTCTGCTGCCGCTGATGCAGGAGATGGGCAAAACGGTGTTCGCCATCAGCCATGACGATCACTACTTCATTCACGCCGACCGCCTGCTCGAAATGCGCAACGGCAAACTCAGCGAGCTGACCGGAGAAGAGCGCGATGCTGCTTCCCGGGACGCCGTCGCACGCACCGCCTAATTTTCTCACGCCCCTTTTTAGGGGCGTTTGCCTACTTTTCCCGCATCCAGCCACGAGTTTATTATTTTTTACATTCAGTCGCGCTATGCTTAGAGGCTGGAAAATCGCCCCCCGTTCAAGGATTGCCAACCGATGTCCGTGTTTCATAAAAACAGCGCCCGACTGCGTGACCAGGAACGTGCCCGACTTATCTGGCTGCTGACCACCGATAAAGCCATTACGTCCGCGCTAACCAACAAACTGACGCTGGCAGAACAGTATGACGAAGGGCAACTGGGGGATGATATTGCCGAAGTGGGGGCGCTGGTGGCGCACCTGCCTGCGCCCGATCTGGCGGATACGCTGGAGGCGCTGCCGACCGATGAACGTCATGCGCTTTGGGGTCTGGTGGAAGACAGCAAGCGCGGCAACGTGCTGCTCGAAGCGTCCGAAGGCGTGTATGAAGACCTGATCGAAGGGATGAGCGACAAAGCGCTGCTTGATGCGCTGGAAACTCTCGATATCGATGAAAAAATCTATCTGGTTCAGCACCTTCCCCGCAATTTAACCGGTCGTCTGTTGGCGACGCTTGCGCCAGCCGAACGCGACCGCGTACGCCAGGTGATGAATTACGCCCACGACAGCGTGGGTGCGATCATGGAATTCGAGGTGATCACTATTCGCCCGGACGTCACGCTGGGCGTGGTGCAGCGCTATCTGCGTCGGCTGGGAAAAATGCCGGAGAACACCGACAAACTGTTCGTCACCTCGCGCGATAAAACGCTGCTTGGCGAACTGGAATTGCAAACCATTTTGCTCAATCCGGCGCAGCGTCGGGTAAACGACGTGATGGAAGCGGAGCCCGTTACTTTTCATCCAGAAGAAGATGCCGAAAAAGTCGCGCGTACCTTTGAACGTGATGACTTGCTGAGCGCCGCGGTGATTGACGCCGAAGGCAAACTGCTCGGGCGTCTGACCATCGATGAGATTGTTGACGTGGTGTACGAAGAAACCGACAACGATATTCGCCAGATGAGCGGCCTGAGTAACGATCAGGACGTGTTCGCCCCGGTCAGCAAAGCGGTGAAAACGCGCTGGGCGTGGCTGGCGGTCAATCTGTGTACCGCGTTTATCGCCTCAAGGGTGATTGATAGCTTCGAACACACCATTTCCCAACTGGTGGCGCTGGCCTCGCTGATGCCGATCGTGGCGGGGATCGGTGGCAACACCGGCAACCAGACCATCACCATGATCGTTCGCGCGCTGGCGCTCCAGCATATTCAGCCGGGCAACTTCTCGTTCCTGATCCTGCGTGAAATGGGCGTAGCGCTGATTAACGGCCTGGTGTGGGGCGGCATTATGGGCGGAGTGACGTGGTGGCTGTACGACGACCCGCAGCTTGGCGGTGTGATGATGCTGGCGATGGTGCTCAACCTGCTGGTGGCGTCGTTGATGGGAGTGCTGATCCCGATGATCATGACCAAATTCGGCCGCGATCCGGCGGTAGGCTCCAGTGTGATGATCACCGCGATCACCGACACTGGCGGCTTCTTTATTTTTCTGGGTCTGGCGACGGTGTTTCTGCTTTAGCCGCGTGATGGCGGCGGATATGCTTTGGAATCAACACCAGCGCCACAATCCCGGCCAGCACACCAATGGCCAGATTGCCGGTGCTGACGGTCGCCGCGACGGTGACCAGCATCACTAGCGTGACCGACCACGGCGTTTGCTTCAGGGTTGTTGGCTGAATGCTGTGCCAGCTAAAGGTTTTGAACGCCACAATCGCCATGATCCCGGCGAGCACCGCCATGGGAATTTTCGCCATCACGTTGCTTAGCCCGGTCACCAGTAACAGCAACACCAGGCCTGCCACCACGGTAGACAGGCGGCTGCGGCCCTTACCCATTTCCACGTTGACGATGGTCTGACCGATCATCGCGCACCCGGCAATTCCGCCGAAAAAGCCTGCCATGATATTGGCGATACCTAGCCCGGCGCTTTCACGCGCTTTGTTTGACGGCGTGGCGGTTAAGTCATCCACCAGTTTTGCCGTCAACAGCGATTCCATCAGTCCGACAAAGGCGATACTCAGCGCACAGGGCCAGATTATCTGTAATGTTTGCAGATTCAGCGGCACCAGCAGTTGGGTCAGCCCTGGCAAACCACCGGACATCGAACCTTCATCCCCGACGGTCGGCAGAGTCTGGCCGCTGTAGACGGTGTACAACGTCAAAATAACGATAGCGATCAGCGGCGACGGCACGCTTTTAATCACCCGCGGCAGCCACAGCACAATCAGTAGCGTGGCGGCAAACAGCGCCAGAATCAGTGGCTCTTTGCTCCAAAAATGCGGCACCTGGGCAAAGAAAATAAGAATACCGAGCGCATTCACGAAGCCGGTCATCACCGCCTGCGGGATGAATCGCATCAGCCTCGCCATGCCGAGCACACCAAACAAAATTTGAATCACGCCCGCCATCACCACCGCAGGCAGGATGTACGCCACGCCGTGCTGGTGCACCATCGGGCCGATGACCAGCGCCACCGAACCCGCCGCCGCCGTCACCATCGCGGGACGCCCGCCGAGGAACGACATCGCCAGACACAGTACCACTGAGGCAATCAGGCTCACTTTCGGGTCAACGCCCGCAATCACCGAAAAAGAAATCACTTCCGGAATCAGCGCCAGCGCAGTGATCACCCCCGCCAGCGACTCGCGCAGCAGCAGGGCAGGTGAGCGCACGATGGTGGAGAGCGCATGTTGTTCAGCAGTCGTTAACGATGAAGAGGTATCAGGCATAGAGAAAGTAAGGTTATGGATGACCGGTTAATCATAAGCACTGGATGTGCTGTATGTCACAAAACGGGCGATATTACCGCGTTGCGTCACATTTCGCCAGTACCAATACTCATCCGTGTGACACATTTATTAAACATTTTTATAACAGTTATCAAAACAGAACTTAAAGATTAAACAATATTTAAATCTTTCACCGTCAGTGCTAACGTGGATTTCCCCGAATCGTTTCACCTGCGCTAAAACAAAAAACGCGAGTACAGTAAGGCTCATTACGATGACTAAAAAGATGGCCGTACGCAGCTCACAGGCGGTTGGTTTCGATGCCGAACCTCTGGCAGACCAGACCCACGCCCGTACCGAGCATGAGACGGATGTGTTGTTGATTGGCGGTGGCATCATGAGCGCCACGCTGGGAACCTGGCTTCAGGAACTGGAGCCGGATTGGTCTATTACTATGGTTGAACGTATGGAAAGCGTCGCCGAGGAGAGTTCCAACGGCTGGAATAACGCCGGTACCGGCCATGCCGCCCTGATGGAACTGAACTACACGCCGCAAAAAGCGGACGGTTCTGTCAGCATCGACAAAGCCATCGAGATTAACGAAGCCTTTCAAATCTCGCGTCAATTTTGGGCGCACCAGGTGACGCGCGGCGTTTTGCAACAGCCGAAGACCTTCATTAATACCGTACCGCACATGAGCTTTGTGTGGGGCGAAGACAACGTCAACTTCCTGCGCGCCCGCTATGCCGCGCTTCAGCAGAACTCCCTGTTCCAGGGCATGCGTTATTCCGAAGATACCGAACAGATTAAGAAATGGGCACCGCTGGTGATGGAAGGGCGCGACCCGCAGCAGAAAGTTGCCGCGACGCGGACCGAAGTCGGCACCGATGTGAACTATGGCGAGATCACCCGCCAGCTGATTGCCGGCCTGCGCCGTCATGATAACTTCTCGTTGCAGCTCAACACCGTAGTGCGCCGTTTTAAACGCAACGCGGATAACAGCTGGACGGTCACCGTTTCTGACGCCAACAACGCTAAAGTTCGTCGCACCATCCGGGCGAAATTTATCTTTATTGGCGCGGGCGGGGCGGCACTCAAACTGCTGCAACAGACCTGTATTCCACAGGCGAAAGAGTACGCGGGCTTCCCGGTCGGCGGCCAGTTCCTGGTGTGTGAAAACCCGGATGTGGTGAATCATCATCTGGCGAAAGTATACGGTCAGGCCTCCGTGGGCGCGCCGCCGATGTCGGTCCCGCACATTGATACCCGCATTATCGATGGCAAACGCGCGGTGCTGTTTGGGCCGTTCGCGACGTTTTCCACTAAGTTCCTGAAAAACGGTTCGCTGTGGGATTTGCTCGGCTCGACCAACAAATCAAACATTATGCCGATGATTAACGTCGGGCTGGATAACTTCAGTCTGGTGAAGTATCTGGTCGGGCAGGTGATGCAGAACGATAAAGATCGTCTGGCTGCACTACAGGAATACTACCCGTTAGCGAAGAAAAGCGACTGGCGGTTGTGGCAGGCGGGCCAGCGCGTACAAATCATCAAACGCGACGAAGACAAAGGTGGCGTGTTGCGCTTGGGTACCGAAGTGGTGAGCGACGAGCACGGCACCGTGGCTGCGCTGCTTGGCGCGTCACCGGGCGCATCGACGGCGGCACCGATCATGCTGCATTTGATGGAGCAGGTATTTAAAGAGAAGGTGAATTCACCCGCATGGCAGGAAAAACTGCGCTCGGTGGTGCCGACTTACGGCAGCCGTCTGAGCGGGGATCCGCTGGCCATTCAGCAGACGCTGGCGCATACCAGCGAAGTGCTTGGCTTGCGTTACGATGCCGAAACGCCGGTCGATCCGGTGCCTCAGGCGCAGTTCACACCTCCGCTGGTGGCGCTGCAACCGGTGGCGGATATCGCCCTGTAATAATAAAGCCCCGATTAACGGGGCTTTATTTAACGCTGAATTAGCGCTTTTCGGCGTTCTGCACGCGGTCTTCGGCTTTCCAGACTCGGTATTTCACGTCGATGTTTTCCGGCGTGTATACCACAATCGGCAGCTTACTGTTGTAGCGCACCATCGCGTCGTCACCCAGATACGCGGTCACGAATTTCTGCGTTTTCTTGCCGTCCGGGCAGGCCATCATGGTGGACGCCGGGCCAGTCACTTTGTCGAAGACGTAGTAGTCGTAACCCCAGCCTTCCAGCGTTTTGCTTTCCAGTTCACCGCCCAGGCGATGCTGGTTGCAATCGACTTCCAGCGTTTGACCAATCAGCAGCTCCACTTTGTAGCCAGACTCATCTTTCTGCTCCGGAAGCGTAATAACCTGACGCTTCATTCCTTTTTCCGCCTGCGGATAAGGAGCCACTTTTTCCAGCGGCGTATTGGCCGCGAAGGCGCTGGCAGATACACAGGCGAGGGAGAGTACGGCAGCAGCAAATTTGGATGCGTTTTTCACTGTTAATCCTTTTGATCAGTTAGCAACAAGCAGATCGTACCATCACCATAATGAATGGTAAGTATAATTTACCAATATTTTAATAATGTGTGGTGGTATGTACTAAAGCGAGTTGCCGGTGAAAATCAGGAACCCGGCGTGGCGTAACCACCGATGATAAACCAGGCCAGGAAAGCGACTGCGACGATAAAACACAGGATAGGGAAGGCGATTCCAATGCGCATAAAACCTCTTGATGTCCTTAATCAGGATCGAATTTGCGTGATTCATGAAACGCGGAGGATAACACATTGCTAACATTGCGCGCGCGCTGTCTTTTTGTACAATATTTATTTATAAATAAACGTATTTTGAGTGTAACTAAATGATTTTATCGAGTTTTTAGCACAAGAGCCTCATTTGAAATTGAACTTCATGACTATACTTTCAGGGTACATTTTAAAAGGTAATTGTGATGAAAAAAGTTCTACTTCCATTGGCTCTGATGGTGGCCAGCAACGCGGCGTTTGCACAAGCCATTCCTGATAAGCATGCCGAAGATGCTTATATCTATGGTTATTCCATGGATCAGGCCTACAAATTCTTCTATGAAACGGCGGTGGAAACCCATACCCCGATGAACCGTTTCCAGAATATCCGTCATCTGGCGGATGACAAATACACCGCGCACCCAACCATCAACAACGACACCCTGCACCTGATGGGCTGGCTGGATGTGGCCGCTGAGCCCGTTATTGTCAGCGTACCGGATATGGACAAAGGCCGTTACTGGGTGCTGCACACCATGGATATGGGCCATTACACCACTTCGATGATTGGCTCCCGCACCCGCGGCAATAAAGGTGGCCATTTCATGTTTGCGTCTAAAGCGTGGAAAGGTGAAGTGCCTCCGAGCGTGACCGAAGTCATTCGTGTGGACTCCGATCTCCTTAAGCTGATGGGTCGAATCATGGCGACCAGCCCAGAAGATACCAAAACCGCGCTGGGTTACATGGATGACTGGAACATCAGAACGCTTTCCGCGTATCTGGGCGTGCCGGGTCCAAAGGCAACTGAACGCACTTATCCTGACCCGGCAAAAACCAACTGGCTGCAGCGTGTTAACTTCGTGCTGTGCGAAGGCGATATGGGCACAGCGGATAAGAAATGGCTGGATCAGTACAAAGATGTTGGCCTGGCACCGTGCAAGCAAGACTTCACTGCTGACCAATTGGCTGCGGCGAAGACCGGCGAGAAGCTGGGGATGGCGCATTTAGCTGAACTGGCTCCTCAAATGAAGGTTGCCGGTAAACTGCTGGGTACCCGCGAAGAACTGCAGGACGGTCAGCGTGACCTGTTTGCAGAAGGGACCTTTATCGGCCAGTGGGGCTTACCGCCGGATGAGTCCGTTTACATGCAGGCGGTGAAAGGCGCAGATGGCCAGAACATCAATGGCGCGAACGGTAAAACGTATCGCATGCACTTCAAAGCGCCGGACGTCAGCCAGTTCTGGTCATTTACCGCCTACGCGGTGGATAACAAACTGATGGCCCCGAATGCGATTAACCGTCATAGCCGCGGTGACCGCACGCTGAAGCCGGATGCGGATGGTATGTACACCATTGAAATGAGCGCCAAAGGGGATGCGAATAACCCTAACTGGCTGCCAATCCCTGAAAAAGACACCTATATCATTATGCGTATGTATGGGCCGAGCAAAGACGTTCAGGATGGGAAATATACGTTCCCGACAGTCGAAGTGGTTAAGTAATACCGTTCCAGAAATAAAAACAGCCAGGGAAACCTGGCTGTTTTTATTGGGTGACAATTCCCTTCTGGGCCGGGTATTCCCGGCCTGAAACAAAAGCTTATTTAACCTCTGTCGGGGTCGGTACGGAATAAGAACCGTTAACGACGGATTCGCCAGGACGGTAAATACGCATCCCTAAATACCAGTTATCACCCGGCGTTGGCAGCCAGTTGGCCTGCTCTCCACAGACCTGTTTCGGGCCGTAGTAGAGGGTAAATTTGCCATCTTTATCGAATTTGATGCTCCGATTGTTCAGGTTGGAATTTTCATCGTGGAGATATTTATCCGCGCCGTACATCGTGAAGGAGAAGAAACCGCCTTCTTTGAAATCAGGTTTGGTGTAGGTGGCTTTGTAACACTTATCGCCCTTCAGACTGAAATCGCGATAGATGTACACGGCGTCTTCCGCGGGCAGCAGACCCAATGCAACCGAGGCACTCAGGCGAAGTTTAGCAGGGTCGATTTTTCCGCGCGCACCGGAGGTATCGTTAAAGTTTGGCAGCTTCGCGGCTTCTACCTGGTACTGCTTACGCAGTTTCATCAGGCTGTCTTTATCCCAGTCAACCGGGGTGTAAGACTTCACTTTGGTGCCCGCAGGCCAGTTCACTTTAATATTGTCCTGCAATTCGTGGACGTAATTGATGTCCTGCGGATCGCTCGGATTCACCTGAGTACGCACCACAATCGCGGCAAATTCGGTTTTCGATTTAATCTCGAAGGTGCCTGGGCCATAAAATACCTGGTCCGTGAAATCATCATTCTGCATGATCATCGCGGACTGATAGCGGCCATCTTTTGATTTCGGCAGCGTAACCGTCGTGCCGTTGGGTACGTAGTAAATCCCAAAGGAATAAATGGTGTCGCGGTTCATGGTGACGGCTGGCTGTTTGTCGAGCTGCATCAACGTCCGGTCGTGACGGAACGCGTTACTGCCCACATCTTTCACTACGTTCTGATAAGACTGGTCGACTTCGGCCCGGGCGTAATTTTCGGGCGTCACGATTTGAGCAGCGTATGCGGATGAGCCCATCATGAGGGACGTCAGCAGCAACATATTGATTTTTTTCATTGATAACCTCTGAATTCTATCTGGCCACGTAACAATGTCAGCGTTTAAGACATCCGTGGCGAAAGCGTGGTGCGCAATGGCAAAGTGCAGGAACTGTTTTCAGGGAGCCCTGAAAAAAACTCCCCTGGCTGGCAGGGGAGTTCATCATTTTTTCTGAATTACTTCGCCGCTTGCTCAACAACCGGCGGAGTCCAGGTTTTATTCAGCACTTCAGCCTTCGGCCAATAGGTACGAATCGTCATTTCGAAATCGCTCTTCGGCGCAGGCAGCCAGTTCGTTTCTTTCTCTTTACCCGGAGAATCATGCTGAACGTAGATGGTCAGAGAGCCATCGGCGTTGTAGGTCATGTTCTTCAGGTTTTTGGTGCCGACGGAATAACGCTCGGTGTCATTCTTGGCGAAGAAGTGCTGCGGGTCATACATCGTCAGTGACCAGAAGCCATTCACCGGCGGCGTTTGGCCTTTTGCGAAGGTGATGGTGTAATTGTTATCACCGTTCAGACGCTCGCCTTTCCCATCCACTTCGACGAAGAAGTAACGCGTTTCTTCTGGCTGGTTAACGTACATGTTCGATTTTGCGGTCGCGGTACGCGTGATGTAATCGTAACCCCAGCGAGCACCGTTGGCAGGCGTGTTCCAGCCGTTTGGCAGTGCCTGGCCGTTGGTTTTGAAGTCGAACATCGGCTTCACAACTTGTTCTTCAGTTTCAGCCGCAGCGGCATCAATGGCTTTCTTGATTTCCGGATCGGCTTTGGCAGCGGCCAGCATCCCGTTGATTGCCGCATAGCGCGCTTCTTCACCCGGTAATGGTGGCACTTTGGTCATCACATCGGCGAGCTGGTCAAAGAACGTCGTCGGTTCAACCCACTTAATTTCGGTCGCACCTGAGCTATCTGCCGGGAAGTGCGGCGAATTTTTCCAGTCGGTGGTTTTTTTCTTGCCGTCGTACTTGCTCAGAGGGTAAATCACCACCTGATTCAGCACGGATTGCAGCGCGTTCTGATCGGCCTGATCGTCATTCACAAAGACACGCGGCCCCATCGCCACCAGTTCAGTTGGGGAATGGATAACCTTGGTGATACCGGCAGGCACTTTGCCTTTCCAGTTAGGGCCAACAACCAGATAGTTACCCGGTTTAGTCCCGTACTGCTTACCGATTTTAGAGAATTCATCGCTGCGCGCATCGTAAAGGGCATATACCCAGAAACGATCGCCAAAGTCAGGAACCTGAAGCACGACAGGATCGTCATCGACCGCGCCATAACCAAAGCCGTATACCACGTCCTGATTTGGGTGAGCCACCCAGCGCTGCATCGGAGAGATATAACCGTGCAGCATGGAAACGTAACCAATTGGCGCAACCGGCAAAATACCGCCGTTCAGACCTGGCTCTGGTGCATGGGCGAAAGAGGCACGGCGGTTATAGGCGTTAACCAGCGGCCAGCCCCATACGTAGGCATCTTTGGCGATGACGGTAGCGGCTTCTTTGGTCATTACCGTTCCAGCAGGGATCGCCGGCTGGGCATTAGCGGCTACAGGTGCGGTGGCGGTTTGCGCGTCGGAAGCGTAAGCCCCTGAGAAACCGGTGAGCGCTAACGCAATTGCGCTGGTCAGAAGTAACGTATTCTTTTTCATTAAGGTGCCTCTTACTTTACTCATTATTCCCGACCCTAATAACGCATAAAATCGCCAGGGGGGAGTGATTGCAAATGAGTATAGTAGGCATCGACAGATACGTCGGGACAAGTTATCAGTATGTTTATTAATGAACTTTGCGGTTGGCGTTAAGGTGAAAAAGGTGGTAGGGAAAGAGGTTTTCACAAAGCAAAAAGGCCAATCTTTCGATTAGCCCTTTGAGCGAAAATATGATTTTTGGTCGGCACGGAGAGATTTGAACTCTCGACCCTCGCCACCCCATGACGATGCGCTACCAGGCTGCGCTACGTGCCGACGCTGAAAAATAATACTACCGTTTTCAACGTCCGATGCAAGAGGGTTTCCGCCAACGGATTTAAAAATAATCAATCAGTTAGCGATGAAACGTTTCTCTTCGGTCAGCACCTGGAGCAGCAGACTGAGCTGTGGTTTCTCGTTCTCCACTTTCTCATCGTCGCGATCCCACGTGTGGTAGTTACCGTTGTGATTCAGCACGACGGTAACCTTCGGCGTGGTGATCGCCAGGTCAGTGTTGCTCGCGGCGGTCACCCAGTTATGGCGGCGCGTGGCGCTGAACAAGTCCTGCCCCTGAGAATATTCATTGGCTGGGGTGCTGACGTGCAGCAGGCGCTGCATCAGCGTGGTCATCACGTCTTTATGGTTGGTCAGCGTGGTGATTTCCTGCGCTGGCGTACCCGGCCAGTGAACCACCAGAGGAACCTGCAGTTGCTCGCGAGACCAGTCGAAATTCGCGCCTTGTTTATCCAACGCTACGCCGTGTGCTGCGGTGATAATCACCACGGTTTTGTCGAGCTTGCCGGATTCTTTCAGCGCGGTCAGTACGCGGTCAATTTGCTTATCGACGTCCCCGGCGGTGCGGGCATAACGGCGGTTAAAGCCTTGTTTCTGGCTGTCGGCAAGGGTGGTTCCGTTGAGCGAAATCCAGGAGAACCAGCGGTTCTCTTCCTGCGCATAGCTTCCCAGCCAGTTAATCCATTGGGAGGCGGTGTCCGCATCGCTCTGAGATTTGGACGGCGGCAACGAGAAGTCAGACAGCAACGCCTGACGATACATTGGGCTGCTGAATCCGTCAGAGGAGAACAGACCCAGCTGATAACCCTGCTGGTTCAGCGCGGAAATCAACGCCGCTGGAACACGGGCGGACAGCACGCCATCCATATAGCTTGGCGAAATCCCGTAGAACAGGCCGAAGATCCCGCTGTCGGCGGCATTACCGGCGCTCATGTGCTGAGTAAAGTTAAGGTTTTGCTGTGCAAAGCTACCCAGAGCTGGCATCTGCTTCTCAAAGCGGGAATAGTTCAGGCTATCAACCGTAATCAGCAGGACGTTCTGCCCGGTGCCCATATCGCGGTAGCGCAAATCGCTCAGCGGATATTGCACGGAAACGGCTTCCGGATCGCCTTGTTCTACCAGACGGCGCTGATAATCCTGCGCATCGAGCAGGCCGTGTTTCTCAAGGAAACGACGGGCGGTCATCGGATAGGAAAGCGGTAAGTTCGCACGCTGCATGGTGATGGGGCGATAGAAATTCGCGTCGGCCCAGATGTACATCACATGCGTGGCGATAAAGGCAGTAAACAGAAACCAGGCGACCGGGCGGGCAAAATGACGGCGGCGCGTAAGGCTGCGCAGCTTTTGCCAGCTCCAGGTGGCGAACAGCATCTCAATCAGCAGAATGACCGGCACGCTGATAAACATAAGCTGCCAGTCGCGGGCCATTTCGTTCTGATCGGGGTTGATCACCAACTCCCACACCACTGGATTAAGGTGCAAGTGGAAGCGGGTAAAGACTTCGCTGTCGATAAGCAACAGCGTCATGCCCACGGTGGCCAGGATGGCGGATAAGAACCGCATCAGGCGCTGGGACATGGCAACGAAGGTGAGCGGGAAGAGGATCAGCAGGTAGGTGGCGAACACCAGAAAGCTGAAATGCCCGACGAGGCTGATGTACGAGTACACGCGACCCGACAGCGTCGTCGGCCAGTCGGCGACAAACAGATAGCGGCTACCGAGAACCGCGGCCAGCAGAATGTTGAACAGGGCAAACCAGTGCCCCCAACTGACCATCTGGGACACTTTTTCGCGATAGGGCTGACGATGAGTCACCATAAACTGTTTGTCGTCTTCCTTTTGCGCTTAGTGCGCTGAGTCGTCGCTAACAGAGGATTGCAGCGCCTGAGTAAAGGAGCGGACAATCGCCTGGCGCTGTGCTGGCGCGACGCTTGTGTTAATCAGGTTAGTCACCATATTGCCCAACACCATCAGTGAAAGGTCGGTTGGTGTCTTGTGGTTTTCCAGCACGTTGGCAAGCTCAGTCAGCAGTTGTTCAACGTGTTCATCACTGTAGCGGGAGATTTGTGGCATAAATTCAGAATCTGTTTGTTCATGAAAGGGCAACATATTACCGTAGCAGCAGCTTTTTTTCCGCTTTTTTTCGCCTTTACACAGTTGCGTCCGCGATGGTTGAATACCGTCCGGTCTAAAAGGAGAGTTTAACATGAGTCTGGATATCAACCAGATTGCCCTGCACCAGATGATCAAGCGTGATGAAGAGAACCTTGAAGTGGTGCTGCGCGATACTTTGCTGGAGCCGACGGCAACGGTCGAAGAGATGATGGCTGAGCTGCATCGGGTCTACAGCGCAAAGAACAAAGCCTACGGCATGTTCAATGAAGAGAGCGAGCTGGCCCAGTCTCTGCGCCTGCATCGTCAGGGTGAGGAAGATTTCCTGGCCTTTAGCCGCGCGGCGACCGGTCGCCTGCGTGACGAACTGGCGAAATATCCGTTTGCAGACGGCGGCATCGTGCTGTTTTGCCACTATCGCTATCTGGCGGTGGAATATCTGTTGGTGGCGGTACTCAACAATCTGAGCAGCATGCGCGTGAACGAGCAGCTGGATATCAGCTCCACGCACTATCTCGATATCAATCACGCCGATATCGTGGCGCGCATTGATCTAACCGAATGGGAAACCAATCCGGAATCCAGCCGCTACCTGACGTTCCTGAAAGGGCGAGTCGGGCGCAAAGTGGCCGATTTCTTTATGGATTTCCTGGGGGCCAGCGAAGGGCTGAACGCCAAAGCGCAGAACCGCGGTTTATTGCAGGCGGTTGATGATTTCACTGCCGAAGCGGAGCTTGATAAATCCGAGCGTCAGAACGTGCGCCAGCAGGTTTACACCTACTGCAACGAACAGCTGCAGGCCGGGGAAGAGATTGAACTGGAGTCGCTGTCCAAAGAGTTGTCCGGCGTCAGTGAAGTGAGTTTCCACGAATTCACCGCCGATAAAGGCTACGAGCTGGAAGAGAGCTTCCCGGCTGACAGAAGCACGCTGCGCCAGCTGACTAAATACGCCGGAAGCGGCGGTGGGCTGACCATCAACTTTGATGCGCTGCTGCTGGGCGAACGTATTTTCTGGGATCCGGCCACCGATACGCTGACCATCAAAGGCACACCACCCAATCTGCGTGACCAGTTACAGCGCCGCACCAGCGGTAAGTAACCCAAAATTAGCCATAAAAAAACCCCGCCGAGGCGGGGTTCTTCACAACTTGTCAGCGATTACGCGCGAACGAAGTCGATGTGAGTCAGTTTTGGCTTGAACGGGTGACGCTGAACAGCCTGAACCTTCACTTTCTCTTCTTTACCACCAGCAACCACGATGGTCAGAACTTCGGTGTAGAAACCTTCTTTAGTCTGCAGGTTCCACACTTTGTCGTGGTCCAGTTCCAGAGCTACTGGAGCAGCTTCGCCACCGTAGACGATTGCTGGGAACTGGTTAGCGATACGCAGGCGGCGGCTCGCACCCTTACCCTGCTCTTTACGTACTTCTGCGTTTAAAGTAAACATTGATGTCTCTCTATATGTAATCCTGTTACAGGCGACCCAGCAACAGGCAAGTGATCTGCTTTGCACATGCAAAAGCGGGCGGGATTATAGCCTTCAATCCACGTTGGGGCAAACTAAACAAACCCCGGAATCCTGGCAATACCGCGCCCGCGCACTAAAGCGTGCTGATTTTACCCTGGAATATCACCGGCCCTGAAGGTCCCGCCAGTTTTGAACCGCCAACAGGTTCAAGGCTGATCGCCAGTACCGATTGATTGTCCAGCGACTCGGCGCCCAGTGTGAACGCGTTACCCGTGGTGCGGGTGATGAGGCCCAGTGAGCGCGGCGGATGACTGCCTTTAATCAGCCACAGCTGTAGATTTTTGTTTTGCGGTAGCGTCACATTAAGCGCGGAGACCTGAATCATCGACGCAGATTTATTCACGCTGACCACGAACTGTTCACCCGGTTGGGCGCCACTTAACACGGCGACCGGCTGCATCGGCGACGCCTGTTCCGGTTTCGTCACGTAGGTGAATACCAGCACACCCGCCAGCGCCGCGGCAAGCGCCCAGCCGACCCAGGCTGTTGGTCGCGAACGAACCGGGGTAACTGCCGCTAATGGCGTACTCTGATTAATGTCGCGCTGAATAGCCCACCAGACGTCCGGCGCAGGAGTGACATCCTGTGTTGTCACGTCTATTCCGCTAAAGGCTTTTTGCCAGCGCGTGACTTGCTGCGCAAAGTCAGCATCGGTGGTCATTCTTCGTGCGAGCTGCGCCCGCGTGGGTTCATCCAGCACCCCGAGAACGAATTCGGCGGCGAGGAAGTCATCATTTTCCTGAATGTTCATAGGCCCACACACTCCCTGAGATGTGCCAGCGCGCGGCGGATCCAGCTTTTAACGGTGCCTTCTGGCTGGCTCAACGACAGGGCGATTTCGGTTTGTGACAGCCCGCGATAGTAAGCCAGGGCAATACTTTGCCGCTGTTCAGGCGGTAAGTTCTCCAGGCAATGCTGCAAGCGGCGGGCTTCCAGATGACTGTCTTCCTCCGCAAGCGGGGCCTGAAAGCCTTCTTCCGCTTCGGTAATGTCATCCACCGAACAGCAGCGATGCTCATGTTTTCTCAGGTAATCAATGGCGCGATTTCTGGCGATATGACTTAGCCAAATCTGCGGCTCGCTGCGCTGCTCGTCGTATCCGGTCGCAGACTGCCAGATTTGAATGAAGGTATCGTGCAGGATTTCCTCCGCCCAGTCGCGGCGTCGGACCATGCGCAAAATAATCCCAAACAGGCGGGGAGAAATCGTGTGGTAGAGCTGTGCCAGAGCATCTTTATCGCCGGAGGCTATTTTGGTCATGATGCCGGCATGAATATGAGGCGCGTTGGTTGTCATCAGTGTCCCTGTTAAAGGTGCAGCCACGCATCAGTGGCTGCACACAGTATAGGCAACGCTTTATGGCATCAGCACAGTGTCGATCACATCAATCACGCCGTTGCTCTGATTGACGTCGTAGGTGGTGATGTTGGCGATATTGCCGCGCGCATCTTTCAGCTGGATATTGTGCGGGCCGTTCGCCATCACCCACAGCGAACCGCCATTCACGGTTTTCAGCTCGGCTTTACCGCCCCCGGCTTTGATTTTTTTCTCAAGCGCTTTCATATCGTATTTGCCCGCCACCACGTGATATGTCAAAACGGCGGTGAGTTTTTGTTTGTTTTCGGGTTTGAGCAGGGAGT
The DNA here is from genome assembly GCF_003935895.2 of Scandinavium goeteborgense. Classification (GTDB taxonomy): domain Bacteria; phylum Pseudomonadota; class Gammaproteobacteria; order Enterobacterales; family Enterobacteriaceae; genus Scandinavium; species Scandinavium goeteborgense. Next base: position 1,388,752 of record NZ_CP054058.1, read on the forward strand.
CCACGGTTCCCGGAGGGAGTTTTTCGAAGGCGGTGTTAGTGGGGGCGAAGACGGTAAAGGGCCCGGTTCCTTCGAGTGTCGGGACCAGTCCGGCAGCTTTTACTGCCGCCACAAGCGTGGTGTGATCTTTCGAATTCACGGCGTTTTGCACGATATTTTTCGATGGGTACATGGCTGCCCCGCCGACCATCACAGGGCTGTTATCCATCATGGCGGCCTGAGACACGCCGCTGAAAACCAGTGCAGAAAAAATCAGAGATGGCAGAAATTGTTTCATTTTCATTCCCTCATTTACGTTTTCGATTCGGGCTAAAGTGTGCCCTCAACTGTTAATACGAATGAGCGAAGAAAACGGATGCAGAAAAAGTGAAAAAAAATGACGCCAGGGAAAATCTCCCTAGCGCATCTCATTGGCGCGGCGGAAACGGCCTTCATAATCAAAGACTTTTTCGCGCACCTGCCAGAACTGCCCTTTTTTACGTGCGACGACAAAATCCGGATGACGCAGCAAAACCTGCTGAGCAAGGATATCGGCAGGCGTTATCCAGCGCAGCGGTACGCCGGGGGTGCGAGTATGTGGCCGCATAAAAAGCTGCTCGAATGCAGTTTTCTGTGCGGGTGTTTGCAGACGGAAGCGCTCACTTACATCGGCCCCGTCTTCGTCGTGATAGGTGACTTTCAGCCACGGGCCTTTATCGTCAGCGCCGTCCTGTAACGTCATGCCGCTACAGCGCAGCACCAGCGCATCTTTGAGCTTCAGCGCCGCTTTCAGCATATCGTCCGGGTCAACCAGCACGGTGTCACATTCGCGGCAACGACGCGCCGCGATGTCATTTTCCGCATTACACTGTGGGCAGTTTTTGAAGCGGAAGCGGAAATCACACTGCTCGCGATGGCCGTCGTCATCTTCAAACCAGCCCTGACAGCGGCGACCAAAATGTTCGATAAGCGTGCCGTCCTGGGTGGTTTTGCCCCAGAACGTGTTGGCGAAACCGCAGGCAGGGCAGAAAACCTGCACCGGCACGTTGTCACTTTTGCCTTTCGGCGCACCGACTTCCGGGGCGAAAAGGTCATGCGGGTTTCCGGCGTAGTCGAGTATCAGGCAATCGGTCTTGCCCGGCGACAGGCGCAGACCACGGCCAACAATTTGCTGATACAGGCTGACGGATTCCGTCGGGCGCAGAATGGCAATCAGGTCGACGTGCGGCGCGTCAAACCCGGTGGTCAGCACCGCCACGTTCACCAGATAGCGAAACTGCTGGGCCTTGAATGCCTCAATCAGCCGGTCTCGTTCCGGCGTGGGCGTATCGCCGGTGATCAGCGCCGCTTCTGAGGCGGGTAGCAGGCCGGTCACTTCTTTAGCGTGTTCCACGGTAGAGGCGAAAATCATCACCCCTTTGCGATTCTGCGCAAATTCGATAATCTGGCTGATGATGTGCGGCGTCACACGCTGCTGTTTTTTCAGCTCAACGTTAAGATCTGCCTCGCTGAACAGGCCGTTGCTTTGCACCTGCAGGCGGCTGAAATCGTATTGAACCACCGGCATATCCAGCCGTTCGGGCGGCGTCAGAAAGCCGTGCTTAATCATGTAGCGCAGCGGCAGTTCATAAATGCAGTCGCGGAACAGCGCCTTTTCATCGCCACGCACCATGCCGTGATAATGAAAGCGATAAATCCAGCCTTTGCCCAGACGGAACGGCGTGGCGGTTAGCCCCAGCAGGCGTAAGTGAGGGTTCACCTTTTTAAGATGATTGAGAATTTGCTGATATTGGCTGTCATCGTCGTCGCTGATGCGGTGACATTCGTCGACGATCAACAGCGAAAACTCAGCCTGAAACAGCTCGAGATTGCGCGCCACCGACTGTACGCTGCCGAACACCACTTTGCCGTGGCTCTCTTTGCGCTTCAGCCCGGCGGCAAAAATATCGGCCTCAAGCCCCAGCGCCAGGTACTTCGCGTGGTTCTGCGCCACCAGTTCTTTGACGTGAGCAAGCACCAACACACGCCCACGGGCCAGGCGCGCAAGCTCGGCGATCACCAGGCTTTTCCCGGCCCCGGTGGGCAACACAATCACCGCGGGCTGTTGGTGTTGACGAAAGTGGGAGAGGGTGGCGTCCACCGCTTCCTGCTGATAAGGGCGAAGAGTAAAGGTCATGGTTCCAGCGTCATTATTTCCAGGCAAATAGTATGCCATGAATCTTTTCGCTTGAGTGGCTTAGCAGGGCCGTTATACTTAACCCTTAGTACAGCTTCATTTTCGGGCCATGCCCGATACCCGCACAATTACAGGCTAAAAATACTTCATGCGACTCGAAAAGTTTATCGCCCAGCAACTCGGCGTCAGCCGTGCCATTGCCGGGCGTGAAATTCGCGCCAGCCGCGTTACCGTGGATGGCGAGATTGTCAAACTCAGCGCGTTTAAGGTCCTGCCGGAACACTCTGTGGAATATGACGGAAATCCGTTGACCCAACCGACTGGCCCACGCTACTTCATGCTTAACAAGCCTCAGGGTTATGTGTGCTCAACGGATGACCCGGATCATCCAACGGTGCTTTATTTCCTCGATGAGCCACTGGCGCACAAGCTGCACGCCGCAGGGCGTCTGGATATCGACACCACCGGTCTGGTACTGATGACCGACGACGGCCAATGGTCGCATCGCGTCACTTCCCCGCGTCACCACTGCGAGAAAACTTATCTGGTTACGCTGGAATCGCCGGTGTCCGATGACACAGCTGAACAATTCACGACAGGCGTTCAGCTGCATAATGAAAAAGATCTGACCAAACCCGCGCAGCTGGATGTGCTGACCCCGACTGAAGTTCGTTTGACTATCAGTGAAGGGCGCTACCACCAGGTGAAACGCATGTTTGCGGCGGTAGGCAACCACGTTGTGGGCCTGCATCGCGAACGCATTGGTGAAATTAAACTTGATGACGATTTGGCTCCTGGTGAATACCGGGCGCTGACGGAAGACGAAATCGCCAGCGTTGGCTTATCGCCGCGCTAACTTCAGGAGTAGATTAGTGACCACCAGGCAGCACTCCTCGCTGGGAATAGTATTCATCCTTGGCCTTCTGGCCATGTTGATGCCGCTTTCAATTGATATGTATCTCCCGGCGCTGCCGGTCATTTCTGCCCAGTTCGGTGTTCCGGCGGGCAGTGCGCAGATGACGCTCAGCACCTACATTCTGGGATTTGCGCTTGGTCAGCTGTTGTACGGCCCGATGGCCGACAGCATTGGACGTAAGCCGGTTATTCTCGGTGGTACGCTGGTGTTCGCGGCGGCTGCGGTGGCGTGTGCGCTGTCGCAGACCATCGAGCATCTGATCATCATGCGCTTCTTCCACGGCCTGGCCGCGGCGGCAGCGAGCGTGGTGATCAACGCCCTGATGCGCGACATTTATCCGAAAGAAGAGTTCTCCCGCATGATGTCTTTTGTCATGCTGGTGACGACCATTGCGCCGCTGGTGGCACCCATGGTCGGCGGGGCGGTGCTGGTGTGGTTCAGCTGGCATGCGATTTTCTGGATCCTCGCCATTGCCGCACTTCTGGCCTCAACGATGATCTTCTTCTTTATTGACGAGACGTTGCCGCCGGAGCGCCGTCAGAAGTTTCATATCCGCACCACGATGGGGAACTTTGCCTCGCTGTTCCGCCATAAGCGCGTGCTGAGCTACATGCTGGCCAGCGGTTTCAGCTTCGCCGGTATGTTCTCGTTCCTGAGCGCCGGGCCGTTTGTTTACATCGAACTGAACCACGTTTCGCCGCAGCATTTCGGCTATTATTTCGCGCTGAACATCGTGTTCCTGTTTGTCATGACCATCATCAACAGCCGCTTTGTGCGCAAAGTCGGCGCGCTGAACATGTTCCGTGCCGGATTGTGGATCCAGTTCGCGATGGCGGTGTGGATGGTGGTGTGCGCATTGCTCGGCGTGGGCTTCTGGTCTCTGGTGCTTGGCGTGGCGGCGTTTGTGGGCTGCGTGTCGATGGTCTCTTCCAACGCGATGGCAGTTATTCTCGACGAGTTCCCGCACATGGCGGGCACGGCGTCGTCGCTGGCGGGGACTTTCCGCTTCGGGATTGGTGCGATTGTCGGTGCGTTGCTGTCGATGGCGACCTTTACCACCGCGTGGCCGATGCTGTTTTCCATCGCGTTTTGCGCCAGTTGTTCAATTTTGTTCTCTCTTTACGCCAGCCGTCCTCGTAAAAACCCGCGTTAATACACATCTGTTTAACAAAAAGGGGCTGAAATCAGCCCCTTTTTGATGCATATCAACCGCTAAGCGTTTTGTACTGCCCGATTATGTTTATTTTATGTAAAATCAATTAGTGTAAAAAGTCACATTACTGTAGATAAAAAGGTTGTTTTAGATCACAGAAACGGGTACATATAGCGCCGTTATGCCGGTTTGGCATACGAGTGACAAGAAAAACGTACGTACCCTTGGCTGGATGCAGGACGATTTGTCAACGATGTGTTAATATGGATGTGAAATATTTGTGAAGCATTTTGCTTCCGGGGAAAAAGACGTGAATACACTACAGCTTTCTATCGTACACCGCCTGCCCCAGAGCTATCGCTGGTCTACCGGTTTTGCAGGTTCAAGAGTTGAACCGATTCCGCAAAACGGTAACGAAGATGATAATTCCCTGGTGGCACTGAAATTACTGAGTCCAGACGGCGATACCGCATGGCCCGTAATGCAGAAGCTGAGCCAGGCGTTAACCGATATCGAATTGCCAAGCTCCGTGCTGGAATGCGAAGGCGAGCCGTGCCTGTTCGTCAATATGCAGGATGAGTTCGCGGCGACCTGCCGACTGAAAAACTTCGGCGTGGCTATCGCTGAGCCTTTCTCTGGTAACAACCCTTTCTGAGCGTCAGCTTAGCGTAATCAGCTGGCGAGTATACTCCTGCGCCGGTGCGGCAAACACGCGCTGACAGTCACCTTGCTCAACCACCTCTCCCTGACGCAGTACAATCACCTGATGGCAAAGCGAACGCACCACATGCAGGTCATGGCTGATAAAAATGTAGGCCAGCTGATGCTTTTGCTGAAGTGATTTCAGCAAGGCGAGGATCTGCGCCTGTACGGTCCGGTCGAGTGATGACGTCGGTTCATCCAGCACGATAAGCTGTGGCTTGAGGATTAACGCTCGGGCGATGGCGATGCGCTGGCGCTGGCCGCCGGAAAATTCAGCCGGATAACGCCAGCGGGTTTCCGGGTCGAGGCCCACTTCCTTCATCACGCTAATCACTTCATTTTCACGCGCGGTACTGCTCAACGCGGGCTGATGCACGCGCAAACCTTCTTCGATAATTTGCAGCACGTTCAGGCGCGGGTTCAGCGACGAATTAGGATCCTGAAAAACCACCTGGATCCGGTGACGCAGCGGCAGCATTTGCTTGCGCGAACGCCCCTGAATTTTATGCCCATCAAACACAATATTGCCCGCCGAGGCGATCAGCCGCAGCAGTGCCATACCGGTGGTGCTTTTACCCGATCCGGATTCTCCTACCAGACCCAGCGTTTCACCGGTATTCAAGGTAAAACTGATGTTGTTGACCACTCTGTTTTCATCAACGATCCGGCGAAACACGCCTTTGCGAATGGGAAACGCGACCTGCAGATTTTCTACCTGCAACAGCGGGACGCTTTCCGGCGGCAGCGGTACGGGCTCGCCTGCCGGTTCGCTGTCGAGCAGTTTGATGGTGTAGGGATGTTCAGGGCGGCGGAACAGCGCCAGGGCGTCGCGTTGTTCGACGCAGCGACCGTTCTGCATTACCGCCACGTTGTCCGCCAGCTTGCGTACGATGCTCAGGTTATGGGTAATAAACAGCAAGCCCATGTTCAGTTCCTGGCGCAGCTCGCGCAGCAGTTGCAGGATTTGCGCCTGCACGGAGACGTCCAGTGCGGTGGTGGGTTCGTCGGCAATCAACAGTTCCGGGCGCGTCAGTAGCGCCATGGCAATCATCACGCGCTGACGTTCGCCGCCGGAAAGCTGATGCGGATAATCGTCCAGCCGACGACGAGCATTGCGGATCCCGACGCGATCCAGACAGGTCAGGATCTCGCCGCGCGCCGCTTCTTTGCGCATTCCCCGGTGCAGAGACAGCACTTCATACAGCTGTTTTTCGAGCGAATGCAGCGGGTTGAGCGACACCATCGGTTCCTGAAAAATCATCGCGATGCGATTCCCACGGATCCCCCGCAGCACGCGCTCATTGGCATGCAGCAGGGATTCGCCGTGAAAACGGATATCGCCGGTCGGATAACTCACCGGCGGTGTAGGCAGCAGGCGCAGCACGGACAGCGCCGATACGCTTTTGCCAGAACCGGATTCCCCGACCAGCGCCAGCGTTTCCCCGGCTTCCACCTGTAGCGACAACTCGCTCACCACCGTACGGGTCTCGCCTCTGGCGCTGAAGGCAATGGAGAGATTGTCGATGTCTAATAAGGGTTTCGTCATCTCACACCACCTTGCTGGGGTCGAAGGCGTCGCGTACAGCTTCACCAATGAAAATCAATAGCGACAGCAGCACCGCCACCGATAAAAACGCGGTGATCCCAAGCCACGGTGCCTGTAAGTTATTTTTGCCCTGAAGCAGCAGTTCGCCCAGCGAAGGCGAACCCAGCGGCAAACCAAAGCCGAGGAAATCGAGCGAGGTGAGCGTGGTAATCGAACTGCACAAAATAAACGGCAAGAAGGTCAGGGTCGCAACCATCGCGTTGGGCAGCATATGGCGGAAGATAATGCCGCGGTCGCTAACGCCCAGCGCCTGTGCGGCGCGGATGTAGTCAAAATTACGCGCGCGCAGAAACTCAGCGCGAACCACGCCGACCAGCGTCATCCAGCCGAACAGCACGGTTATCGCCAGCAGCCACCAGAAGTTAGGCTGAATAACGCTGGAAAGCAGGATGATTAAAAACAGCGTCGGCATCCCGGACCACACTTCAATGAAGCGCTGACCCCACAAATCGATTTTCCCGCCGTAATAGCCCTGTAACGCGCCCGCCAGCACGCCCATTACGCTTGAGCACAGGGTCAGCATCAGGCCAAACAGCAGCGATATGCGGGTGCCGTAGAGAATACGAGCCAGCACATCGCCGCCGTTGGCGTCAGTGCCGAGCCAGTTTTGCGCCGAAGGCGGAGCAGGGAAGGGGCGGTCGGTGGAAAAGTTAATCGAGTTGGCCCCAAAGCGAATCGGCGCCCACAATACGCGGCCATGATCGCTCAGCTGTTTTTGCAGCCACGGATCCTGAAAATCGGCAGCGGTGGCAAACTGCCCGCCGAAGTCTTTCTCACTGTAGGTTTTCAGCGCCGGGAAATAGATATCACCGTGATACTGCACGACGAGCGGCCTGTCGTTGGCGATAAGCTCTGAACACAGGCTACAGGCGAAAATAATCAGGAACAGCACCAGCGACCAGTAGCCGCGGCGGTTATGACGAAAGCGTGCCCAGCGGGCCTGATTGACGGAGCTTAAACGTGGCATCAGCGGCCCTCAAAATCAATGCGCGGATCGACCAGCGTATAGCTGATGTCGCTGATGATATTCAGCAGCAGGCCAATCAGGGTGAAAATATACAGTGTGCCAAACATCACCGGATAATCGCGGGAAACGGTCGCTTCATAGCCGAGCAGGCCCAGTCCGTTGAGCGAGAACATCACTTCAATCAGCAGCGATCCAGTGAAAAACATGCTGATAAACGTTGCCGGGAATCCGGCTATGACCAGCAGCATGGCGTTACGAAAGATGTGTTTCCAAAGGATGTTTTTCTCGCTGACCCCTTTGGCACGTGCGGTAACGACGTATTGTTTACGAATTTCATCCATAAACGAGTTTTTGGTCAGCATCGTCAGCGCCGCAAAACCGCCAATCACCGTCGCCAGCACCGGCAGCGTAATGTGCCACAGATAATCGGTAATTTTTTGGTACCACGGCAGAGTATCGAAATTGGCGGAAACCAGTCCACGCAATGGGAAGAGGTCGTAATAGCTGCCGCCCGCAAACAGCACAATCAGCACGATGGCGAACAGGAAGGCGGGAATAGCGTAGCCGATGATGATGAAGGCGCTGCTCCAGGTGTCGAATCGCGTGCCGTTGTGGACCGCTTTACGGATGCCCAGCGGAATCGACACGAGGTAGATAATCAGCGTGCTCCATAACCCCAGCGTTATCGAAACGGGCAGACTTTCTTTGATCAGCTGTAAGACCGACGCGCTGCGGAACAGGCTGTCGCCGAAGTCGAAACGCACGTAGTTCCACAGCATGGTGAAATAGCGCTCGTGCATCGGTTTGTCGAACCCATAACGGTGGGTGATTTCGGCGATCACTTCCGGGTCGAGGCCGCGTCCGCCGCGATATTGACTATCATTGATGTTGCCCACACCGGTGCGGGCATGTGTCGCGCCCATCCCTTCCGCGCCGCCGCCCGGCATACTGCCTTTGGTGCCAAATTCAATGGCGGCTATCGCCTGATCGACAGGGCCGCCGGGGGCAATCTGCACGATGAAAAAGTTGATGGTGATGATGGCCCACAGCGTGGGGATAACCAACAACAGTCGGCGAATCAGGTAAGCGCCCATCTTTGCTCCTTAACGCCGTGCTTCGGGCAGTTTCGCCGCTTTATTGACGTCGTACCACCAGTTATCGAAGCCCAGAGAATAGATGGGACGAACCGCCGGATGCGAGAATTTATCCCAGTACGCCATGCGGTCTGAGGCCATAAACCACATCGGCAGCTGGTAGTAATTCCAGGTTAACACGCGATCCAGCGCGCGCCCAAGTGGCAGAAGTTTCTGTTTGTTACCTTCCCAGTGAATCATCTGTTTAATCAGATTATCAATCACCGGGCTGCTGACGCCGGGACCGTTATAGCTCGAGTTGATATATTCCGATGACCAGGAAATTTGCAGGTCGCTGCCGCTTGGCCACGGCATCGCTCGCCACAGACGCGGCATCATGTCGTAATCGCGGGTGCGCATTCGGTTGGTGACTTGTGACAAATCGACCTGACGAACGTCCATCGTTACGCCGAGGCGCTTCAAATTGTGCTGGAATGGCATCACCCACTGATTATTGCCCGCTGACGGCAGCAGCAGTTCGAATTGCAGCGGCTTGCCGGTTTTGGCATTAACGCGCTGTTGGCCTTTTAGCACCCAACCGGCGTCGGTTAACAGTTTATCCGCCTTCAGCAGGTTTTCTCTGTCGAAGCCGTTACCGTTGGATTTCGGCGGCGAATAAATTGAGGTGAACACTTCCGGCGGCAATTCTTTCTTCATCGGGGCCAGCAGTACCAGCTCGTCGGCGTCGGGATAGCCGCGCGCCGCATATTCGGTATTCTGGAAATAGCTGTTTGTCCGGCTGTAGGCCCCGTAAAACAGCGCCTTATTCATCCATTCAAAATCAAACGCCAGGCCGATGGCTTCGCGCACGCTGCGATCGGCAAACACCGGGCGCTGGGTATTGAACGTCAACCAGCGGGTGTCTTGCGCGGAGTCGTTTTTCTCTTCTTCTTTGACGATGAAATGGTTGCTGAAGTTTTTGCCGATGTAGCGGGTGGCCCAGTTTTTCGGGCTGGTTTCGGTGCGGAAATCAAAAGCCCCGGCCTTGAAGGCCTCGAAGGCCACGTTATCGTCGAGATAATAGTCGTAGCGAAGAGTATCGAAATTCCAGCGCCCGCGATTCACCGGTAAATCCGCGGCCCAATAATCTTTCACCCGGGAATAGACCACGTACTGGCCCATCTTCCATGCGGTAATTTTATATGGCCCGTTGGCCAACGGCGGGGTGGAGAGCGGATCGCTGAGCTTATGGTTGCGCCAGAATTTTTCCGGCATCACCGGCAGCGTAAACAGGCTCAGCATGTCCTCTTTGCTCTTTTTCGCAAGCTCAATGCGCACGGTCAGCGGCGCGATGGCTTTCACCGTGGTGCCTTTGTAAATCAACCGAAATTGCGGCACGCCTTCGGTCATAAACTTGTGAAAAGTGAAGGCGACATCTTTTGCGGTGACTTTGCTGCCGTCATGAAAGCGGGCGCGGGGGTTGAGGGTCACTTCGGCCCAGGCAAAATCGTCCGCATAGCGGACCACATCCGCAATCAGCGGGTAATAGCTGCCGGGTTCATCGTCTGAGGTGGTAAACAGGGAGTCGTACAGCGCGCCGGTACGCTCGGCGGCGCTGCCACGCAGCGCAAAACGGTTGAAGTTGTCGAAGGTGCCCAGGGCTGACAGCGTGACCGCGCCGCCTTTCGGCGCCGCCGGATTCACATAGTCGTAATGGCTGAAGTTAAAAGCGTACTTCGGTTCGCCAATCACGGCAAACGCGTAGCTTTCCTTTATGGTTTGCGCCTGCGCCGCCGTGAGGGTCAACAGCGTAAGCATCATTAAACCCATGCGCACAACAATCACCGGTATTTATTCCTTCTGCGGTCATTCGGGCAATTCACTCATCTTGTTGAATCATAAGTGACGCTCAGGCCGTTGTGAAATAATTCTCTGGTTTCGCATGGGCTTCGAGTAGCTTTTCGAGCGTCAGCGGGCGGCTTACCCAATAGCCTTGCAGGAAGTTGACGCCGTGCTCGCGCAGCCAGTTCGCCTGTTCCTGCGTTTCCACGCCTTCTGCCACGGTGACCAGATTCATTTTTTTAGCCAGCGATAACACGGCGTCCAGAACCGGAGACGTCACCGTTTCGGTGCCGATGGCATTGATAAAGCCGCGATCGATTTTCAGGTAGTCGAAAGAATAACGCTCAAGATAGATCAGCGCACTGTGTCCGGTGCCGAAATCATCGATCGCAATTTCATAGCCTTCGTGGTGCAGCCATTCGAACAGCTTCATGGCCTGACGCTGGTTGAGCATATCGCGCTCGGTAATTTCAAGCACCAGCTGGAAGTAGTTCGGCGGCAGCATGGCGCTGAGATCCCGCAGATCCTGCTGGAAGCTGTCGGCCAGCAAATGGGCCGGGGCGATGTTGATCCCAAGCTTCGCGCCCGGCGGGAGCATGCTTTGTAATACCGGCGCGTCTTTGGCGATCAACTCAAACAGATGACGGGTCAGCGGCACGATCAGCTGCTGGGCTTCGGCGAAGCTGATGAAGGCATCCGGAGGAATTTCACCCGCAGCGGGATGCTTCCAGCGCATTAACACTTCCACTCCGCGAATTTGCATATCCTGGGCATCAACCACCGGCTGATAGACTACCGAGAACTGGTTGCGCTTAATGGCGGTGGTGATTTCCCTGCCTGGGCGCAAACGGACGGTGAGCACGTAATAGCAGAGCAGGCCGGAAAGCAGGCCGCACATCACGCCCATCAACAGCGAGTACTGCAAATTCTCGACGGCCCACGTATCGCCATAGACGTTCACTGTCAGCGGCAGACCGTTGATTTGCGCGGTGCGGATAGGCGTGCCTTTCAGCTCGCGGACCTGCAACGGATGCGGGCTGAAGGTAGAAATGGCGGTGTTATTGGCGATTATCGAAATGCCACTGAACTGATTTTGGCGTGAGGAGTAGAGGATCCACGGCATCAGGCTGGCATTTATCGAGGTGAAAACGCCACGATTTTCCAGCAGTGGACTGCGCACCCAAAGGGCAAACGCGGGGCGCTGCGGCAGCATCGGCGTGCCGGGAAGGATTTCGATATCCAGCGACTTAGTGAAATCCACCTGCGGAACCAGCTGTTTCATTGGCACGTTCATTTCGCCGGTGGCTGAAGAGCAGGTGGCGTTATTGTTGTTTACCAACAGAAAAGCGCGGACGTTGAGGCTAAAGGCAGCCCTGGATGTCAACTCGGACGCAACGTCGGTACAGCGACTCAGGGTCAGCGGCTGGAGTTTATCTACCGTATTCAGCAGTTCGCCAAAATAGCCGTTCAGGTATTGCTGCAAATCATTAATGATGATATCGAATTGTTCAGCGCGTTTATGATGGAAAATCATGAGCTGCGCACTGCCGGCCAGTAAAGCAACCACCACACCCAGCAACAGACTAGAGAAGAGGATCTTGCGGCCGATTGAGAAGTAGCGCGTGAACATAGCTTTCTTTATCCGTGAAATTTGAAACGGTAATTCAACGCTGTGGGACGCAGGGCTGCGTCTTTCCAGCATAGTCTATTTCGCCATCCTGGCAGGCAGAGACGGAAGAAGAAAAAAAAAGCACTGCTTAGCAGTGCTTTTTTTCTGATTCTCGCTGTCAGCCAAGGGAAAACCGACAGCAAGAAGAACATCAGGAACGACTCAGGACACGTCGCGCTTCGTTATAGCGCTTGTTCCAGTACGGCTCACTCATGTTTGAAATCGTCACACCACTGCTGGTGGATGCATGAACGAACTGGTTATTGCCGATATAAATACCGACATGGCGACCCGTCGACCCGGCGCGGAACAGCACTAAATCACCGGTACGCAGTTGAGTGCGCTTAATTGACTTGCCCATTTCCTGCTGCTCGTAAGTCGAGCGAGGTAAGTCCATACCAAATTGTTCGCGGAAGGTACGCTGGACGAAGGCGGAACAATCAATACCGCGTTTCGTTTCGCCACCCAGACGGTAGCGTACACCTTTCCAGCTGGCGTACTGATCCATCAGGCGAGTCTTAACATCAAGATTACGCACCATGGATTCAAATTCATCCTGAGAGGCTTGCAGTGACGAAGGATCTTCGTTACCCACAGCATGCGTCTCAGAATGCATATTATTTGCGGTGTTTGTCGTACTACATGCAGAAAGCAGGACCGCGACTGCTACCGCGGGTATTGCCCGCAGGATGTATCTCAAAAATGGTTGAGATTTGACCATGTGATTTATTTTCCCTTGAAGTCCTTAACGATAAAAACCGTTATAAAAATGCCAACCGTGATGAGACTAAATACCTGCCATCAATGAGACAATTCCCGAAGCGTGAAAATGTGCAGTACCGCACAAATTTATTCACTGCCTGAATAATTTATCTCTGGAAAGACAAAACGAGATTGAGATTACCCTATCAAAACCGGGCTGGCTAGCGCTTTTACGGGATTTTTAATAAGAAATTGTGATAGGCAAAGAGAGGATTCTGCTATGGCGAAAAATAGTGAAAAAGATGTGCGTTAAATAGGCAATTAGCTCATTTTTAAGCAAAATCTGATGATAGGGAAATGACGAAATTGAATATTTTTTCTTCAATGCATCATCAAGGATCGAAAACGATCCTTGATGATGATGAATAATTTTAGTTAGGAACTTGTTTTGTTTTTGTTATTTGAGGCGGGTAAATGGCGATCAAACAGGGCAATTGTTTTGTCGCTGAGCGATGTGAGCAGGATCCACGGCATGCCAATCAGGACCGCGGTCAGTGAGCCGACGGCAATATCAGTGAACCAGTGAGCGCCAATCATTACGCGTGGGAATGCAAAAACCACAAAAATAATCAGGGCTACGGCACCTGCTTTGCGGCCAAAATATCGCCACATAAAGGTGGTGAATATCAGCAGCATCATCCCGTGATCGCCAGGGAAACTGTCTTTTGATGCGTCCTTAGTTGAAATATGCAGCAGGGAGCTGACCCGATAACTGTCAGGGAAAAACAGCGACGGGCTGGCGCGTTTGACCGGCATTAAATGTTGGGCGAGTTGGTTAACCACGACTGCCGCCAGCAGCATCACCAGGCCAATAATAATAATTTTACGGCGACCCTGTGGCGCTTCTTTCCGCCAGAAGCTGAGCATCACGCAGCCCATCGCCAGCAGCGAGCAGGCGTCAAAGGCGCGGTTGTTGGTGATGGCGAGGAACCACACATAAGCGTGACTGCTGGCCAGCCCCTGATTAAAGAAGTGGAAAATACCGGAGTCGAGCGGGAACCAGAACCCGTGATTGGCGGGTAAAAACCAGCTCAAAAAGAGAGCCAGGCCGGCGATGTTCAGCAGTAATATAAGGGGAATTCGAGTTTTCATAATAGAGTCTTCAAAGCAGGTAAAACACGCGCAACATACCGACGTTAACTTAAACGAAGCTTCAACAAGGTTGACTGTAGTGCATTCCAGTCAGTCTCGCTGTCATTGATAAGTTCAATGCGGCTGTCGGGCGGCGCAACGGACTGGGTTTCGATTTGCAGGTCAGCGCCCTGACGATTAATACGGACTAATCCTTCCGCAATACGCATCACGCCTTTCACCCGCGAAATCGGCGCCAGACGGGCCCATTCCAGCAGACCAATGGTGTCAAACTGGGTGTCAGCATCAAAAATCCAGCCACAGGCCTGATGGCCCTGACCGCTGTTAATGCTGCGACGCCAGCGCTGATGTTCAGGCAGATTCAACGCCGCCAAACCTCTGTTAGAGGCATGGCTATGCGAATGCGCCGCGCTCTCGGGCAGAGCCGCCAGATTCCTGCGGGGTAAATCTAACAATGCCCCGTCGATTGCACCCTGAGTGGCTTGCACATATTGGCGATCACCGCCGTAGGTTTGCCACCAGCTATCGAACGCCTGTTGGCTTTCCGGCGTTGTGCGATCGCTTTTGTTCGCCACAATGATATCGGCCGCCGCGAGTTGATCGCGGAAGTTCTCATTGGCAACCGCTTTTTCATCGAGCAGCTGACGCGGATCGAGCACGCACAGCGTGGCACGCAAATCGATCCACGGCTCATAAACGGGCGCGGTGAGGATATCGAGGATTTGCTTCGGATGACCAAGGCCGGTCGGTTCAATCAACAGGCGGTCTGGTTTGCCCTGACGAAGCAGGGTGTTAAGCCCCACTTGCATTGGCAACCCATTGACGCAGCACATGCAGCCGCCAGGGATCTCTTTGAGCAGCGCTCCACTGTCAGCCAGCAGCGCACCGTCGATACCGACTTCGCCGAATTCATTGACCAGCACCGCCCACTTTTCATCAGCCGGTTTATGCGCCAGTAAATGGAGAATGGAGGTCGTTTTACCGCTGCCGAGAAAGCCGGTAATCAGGTTCGTTAGCGTCACGTTGGCTCCAGGATGAACATCTGTAATAAAGTAACAGGTGCGCAATATCCTGGCGAAAAATGATGGAAAAGAGAAGTCTTCGGGCGGACAGACAATGCATCTGTCCGCTAAATAGCAGGATCTGTTAAAGATTCACGGTGGAAATGATTGCCTGACGCGCGCCTTCGGTTGTCAGTCGATGCCAGGCGTGCTGGATTTGGCTGACGAACGCGGCGTTTTGCGGCAGGTCGGTGCCGAAGATTTCGCTCAGCGTGAGCAGGGCGGTCACGCGATCGTTGTCACTGCTATTGGCGACGAGGGACTGAATTTTATCGGCCAGTGGGTCACGTACATCAATGGCATTCCCGCGTTCGTCTGTGCCGCTGACGTAACGCATCCAGCCCGCCACGCCGAGCGCCAGCAGTGGCCACTCGCTTTCACGTTGCAGGTGCAGGCGAATACCTTCCAGCATGCGCTGAGGCAGTTTTTGGCTGCCGTCCATCGCGATTTGCCAGGTGCGATGCTTTAACGCCGGATTGGTGAAGCGGTCGATCAGGCTGTCGGCGTAAGCTTGCAGGTCCACGCCGGTAATGCGCAGCGTAGGAGCTTGTTCCTGCATCATCAGACGCAGCGCCGCACGACGGAAATCGTCGTCCTGCATACAGTCGCTGATGTGTTCGTAGCCCGCCAGATAACCGAGATACGCGAGGAAAGAGTGGCTCCCGTTCAGCATCCGCAGTTTCATCTGTTCCCATGGCAGTACGTCGCTCACCAGCTGCACGCCCGCAATTTCCCAGTCCGGGCGTCCCGCCACAAAGTGGTCTTCTACCACCCATTGAATGAACGGTTCAGAGCTGATCGCACAAGGATCGTTAACGCCAATCGCCGCTTCAATTTCCGCCAACGACTCTTCTGTCGCTGCCGGAACGATACGATCGACCATGGTGCCCGGGAAGCTAACGTGTTCAGCTATCCACTGCGCCAGCTCGGGCGAGCGCTTATTGGCCATACCCAGAACCGCGTTTTTCACCACGTGGCCATTGTCAGGAATATTATCGCAAGAGAGCACGGTGAATGGCGCCAGCCCGCGCTCGCGGCGACGGTGCAGGGCTTCGACCAGAATGCCCGGCGCGGAATGCGGTTCGGACGGATTCTCAAGATCGTGAACGATCCGCGGCTGCGTTACGTCCAGACGACCGGTGGCCGGATCGATGCAGTAGCCTTTTTCAGTAATGGTCAGGGAAACAATTGCCACCTGCGGTTCACAGAATTTCTCAATGATCGCTGCAAGGGAATCGAGCTTTGCGTTCAGGCATTCATTCACCGCGCCGATGACGATCGGCTGATTACCGTCCGCCCCTTTCTCCAGCACGGTATAAAGGTGGTCCTGGGCGCGTAGTTGGCTCATCAGCACATCGCCGCTGAACAAGCTGATTTCACATAGCCCCCAGTCACCGCCCTGTGCGTTCAGCACCCGGTCTGTCAGCAGCGCCTGGTGAGCGCGATGAAATGCGCCAAAGCCGAAGTGGACAATCCGCGAACGGAGCTGTTGTCGGTCATACTGAGGCAACTGTACGTTGTCGGGCAGCGTGGCGGTGGCGATCGTCTTCATTATATAAACACCTGCTTAACCATTAATTAACAACGAGCAGTGTAAAGTTATATGACAGCAAATTGAATTGGTGTGCCGTATTTATCCGGGGAATGTGAGCTGGATCAATCAAAGCCGGGGCGGAAATTGACCCTTCCAGAGAAACATGTATGGTAGTCGTCATCTGCATTATTAATATTGGTATAACAACTTAAGAGGGTGAAGCAATGGAACAAACCTGGCGTTGGTATGGACCGAATGATCCGGTTTCTCTTGATGATGTGCGCCAGGCTGGCGCCACCGGCGTTGTAACCGCATTGCACCATATTCCAAACGGTCAGGTCTGGCCGGTTAATGAGATTAAAGCGCGTCAGGCGCTGTTAGCTGAAAAAGGGCTGACCTGGTCCGTCGTGGAAAGTATTCCGGTTCACGAAGACATTAAAACCCAGTCCGGTGAGTGTAAAACCTGGATTGCGAATTACCAGCAGAGCATCCGTAACCTTGCGGCCTGCGGCATTGATACCGTTTGCTACAACTTCATGCCGATTCTCGACTGGACCCGTACCGATCTCGAATACACCCTGCCGGACGGTTCCAAAGCCCTGCGTTTCGACCAGATCGCCTTTGCGGCGTTCGAGTTGCACATCCTCAAGCGCCCAGGTGCTGAAGCGGATTACAGCGCGGAAGAGCAGCAGCAGGCTAAAGCCTACTTCCATGCGATGAGTGAGGCAGAGATCGAAAAACTGACCCGCAACATCATTGCTGGCCTGCCGGGCGCGGAAGAGGGCTACACCCTCGACCAGTTCCGCAAGCGTCTGGCTGAGTACGATCACATTAGCAAAGACAACCTGCGTGAAAACATGGCGGTGTTCCTGCGCGCTATCGTTCCTGTGGCGGAAGAAGCGGGCGTGCGCCTGGCGGTTCACCCGGACGATCCACCGCGTCCTATTCTCGGCCTGCCGCGCATCGTTTCGACCATCGAAGATATGCAGTGGCTGAAAGAAACCGTCGACAGCATTTATAACGGCTTCACCATGTGTACCGGTTCCTATGGCGTGCGCGCCGATAACGACCTGGTCAAAATGATTGAAACCTTCGGCGACCGCATTCACTTCACCCACCTGCGCGCAACGTGCCGTGAAGCCAATCCGAAAACGTTCCATGAAGGTTCGCATTTGAACGGTGACGTGAACATGGTGGCGGTGGTTGATGCGATTTTGTCTGAAGAGCTACGCCGCAAGAAAGCGGGCGACCTGCGTCCTATCCCGTTCCGTCCGGACCACGGGCATCAGATGCTGGACGATCTGAAGAAGAAAACCAATCCGGGTTATTCGGCAATTGGCCGTTTGAAAGGGATGGCTGAAGTGCGGGGCGTAGAGCTGACGCTGAAAATGACCAAATACCCAGAACTGCTGTAATCGCGGTTAAACTGCAAGCCTGTTTGCCCGATGGCGTTGACGCGTATCGGGCCTACAACATCTGAACCGTAGGCCCGGCAAGCGCAACGCCGCCGGGTGTTCACATCAAAAAATTAATCAGCGCGGCCCATATAGCGGCACTCTTCGATATGAATGCGGATTTTCTCGCCGGTCGTCAGGTATTCAGGCACCTGAATTACCAGCCCGGTGTTCAGTGTCGCCGGTTTAGTACGGGAGCTGGCTGAAGCGCCTTTGATGCCCGGTGCAGTTTCCACAATTTCCAGGTCAACGGTCTGCGGCAGCTCAAGGCCCAGCAGCTGGCTGTCCCACAGCAGAACCTGCATGTCCGGCATTCCACCTTCAGGAATAAACTGAATCTCTTCTTCAATCTGATCTTTGTTGAAGGTGTACGGCGTGTAGTCTTCTTTATCCATGAACACGTATTCGTTGCCGTCGATGTAAGAGAAGTCAACAAAACGGCGGGTCAGAGTCACGGTATCGACAATATCGTCGCCTTTAAAACGCTCTTCAACCTTGGTGCCGGTACGCACATCGGCAAAGCGCATTTTGTACAGCGTTGCTGCGCCACGGGCGCTCGGTGACTGAATATCAATATTTTTTACAATCAGCAGTTTGCCGTTGTAATTCAGCACCATACCTTTTTTGATTTCATTCGCTCTTGGCATTGCAATAATCCTGTTTCAGGGAAGTCTAAAATATCGCGTAAAAGTACTCGTGCCGCGGCTTTCAGGCAAGTGGAATTCGCTGGTTTTGTGAAAAGGTGATAAGGTGCGTTTCCAGATAAATGAGAGAGTGAAAGATGGATTGCCGACCGGACTGTGGCGCATGTTGTACCGCGCCTTCGATTTCCAGCCCAATCCCGGGAATGCCCCACGGCAAACCTGCTAACACGCCCTGCATTCAGCTTGATGAGCGGCTGCGCTGCAAAATCTTTGGCTCGCCGCTGCGCCCGAAAGTGTGCGCCGGGCTTAAGCCTTCCGCAGAAATGTGTGGCGCGACGTCACAGCAGGCAATGACCTATCTCATACATTTGGAAGCGTTGACCGCGCCTTAAACGTCTTTGATACGCCACAGGCCAAACGTCGTGATGATGCACATCACCAGTGCAATCCAAAACACCGCATGATAACTCCAGATTTCAGCCACTATACCTGCCATTGAACCGGCAATAATCCAGCCCACGCGCGTAGTGTTGCTGTACAACGTCGTCGCCGCGCCTGCCTGACCCGGCATCAAATCCTGAAAATAGAGCATGCCGATCCCGGCGAGAATACCGATGTAAATGGCGTTCAGCAGTTGCATCGCCAGCAGCAGTACCGGGGAGTGAACGGTCAGCATCCCGATATAGAAAAATATCCCCGCCACGACCGCAACACGCATCAGAAAACGCTTACCAAAACGTTTGGCGTAATAACCCGCAATCAGCATGGTCGGGATTTCCAGCCCGGCGGCGGTACCCATCATCAGCCCGGCGAGTTTCTCCGGCAGATGCAACTCATCAATAATGAACAGCGGCATATTAATGATGTACAGGCTGTTGGTGCCCCACATCAGGGTGCAGATGACGAACAGCAGCAGGGCATCGCGACGGTTGGTACGCGGCGCTTCAATACGCGTGCCCGCAGCCGGGCGCACTTTGCGCATGCTGGGTAACAGCATCCAGACAACCACCCCGCAAATCACGTAAGCCACCGCCGCGGACAGATACATCGTGGTGAAACCAAAGCCCATCGCCAGCGCATAGGCCACGGGGGGACCGATGACCCACGCCAGTGAAACCTGCGCTCGCAGAATAGAGCTGAACATCACCGCTTCGCGGCCCGTTTTATCGGCGTGCTCACGCGCGAGGGCAAACATCTGTGGGTTGGACGTCGAGCCGAAGCTGCTGAGGAATACGCCGACAAACAGCAGAATGAAGTAGTTGCGGTTCCAGGCGAACAGTACGCAGGCCATCATCCCGAGCAAACAGCAAAAGACGATCAGTGACTTACGGTCGCCCTGACGGTCCGATCGACCGGCGAGAAATTGACTCACCAGAATGCCAATCACCGCGCTGCCGGTAAAGAAGAAGCCGACCATTGCTGGGCGGACGTGGACTTCATTGGTCAGGAATAGGCTCAGAGTAGGCGTCTGCAATGCGCCAGCGATGCCGGTCAGAAACGCGACCAGAAGGAAGGCGGATGAGGTCAGATCAAATCCCCGGCGCGGGGCATCAACGGTCGTATTAGACATTTTGGATTATCAAAAAACAGGAAGAGGCCGAAGTTTACGCTGGCTGTCAGAAAATAAACAGAGGGTGCGTCGACGAATGCACAAAAAATCAAAATGGCATTTCATAATGAGAATCACTCATGGCTGACGGTGCTGAACGCAGCGGCTGACGAAGCGGGAGAGCTTCAGCAAATGTGGCGAAAATGATAACAAAATGTGCTGTAGCTCTAAATTCTGACATCCAAAAATAAACTTTTCTTGCGCAATGCACAGGGCTGACACAGACTGATTGAAACGTTTCAGCGTCATCTTTTCATCCTCCGGGAAGCAGGGTGACGTATTTTTTCTCAAGTTAGCTGAAACGATTCAATTCAGCGAGAGAGGAGAACCATGTTCCAGTTATCAGCTCAGGATATTCATCCCGGTCAGCAGGCCGGGAATAAAGAAGAGGCGATTCGCCAGGTAGCGTCAGCTCTGGTCAGCGCCGGTAACGCTGCGGACGGTTACGTCGACGGAATGCTGGCTCGCGAGCAGCAGACCTCCACGTTTCTTGGCAACGGTATCGCCATCCCTCACGGCACCACCGACACCCGCGACCAGGTATTGAAGACCGGCGTTCAGGTTTATCAGTTCCCACAGGGCGTTACCTGGGGCGAAGGGCAGACCGCATATGTCGCGATCGGCATCGCCGCCAGCTCCGACGAACACCTCGGCCTGCTGCGTCAGCTGACGCACGTGTTGAGCGATGACGAAGTGGCTGAACAGCTGAAAACCGCGACCACCGCGGAAGAGCTGCGCGCACTGCTGATGGGCGAAAAACAGAGCGATGCGCTGAAACTCGATAACGACACCCTCACGCTGGACGTCGATGCGAGCAGCCTGGTGACGTTGCAGGCGCTGAATGCTGCGCGTCTGAAAGAGGCCGGTGCCGTGGATGCCGGGTTTGTCGCGCATGTCATTAATGACCAGCCGCTGAATCTGGGGCAGGGCATCTGGCTGAACGATAGTGCTGAAGGCAACCTGAAAAGCGCCGTTGCGGTGAGTCGGGCTAAAGCGCCGTTTACCGTTGATGGGCACGCCGCCGCGCTGCTGGTGACCGTCGCCATGGCCGATGAACAGCCCACTGCGGTGCTGAGCCGTCTGAGCGCGCTGCTGCTCGACAATAAAGCTGAACGTCTGCTGAACGCTGATGCCGCAACGCTGTTAGCGCTGCTGACCAGCGACGATTCCCCGGCGGAAGATGTACTGAGTGCGGAATTTGTTATCCGCAATGAACACGGACTCCATGCGCGTCCAGGAACCATGCTGGTGAACACTATCAAACAATTTAGCAGTGACATTACCGTCACCAACCTCGACGGTAGCGGAAAACCGGCTAACGGTCGCAGCCTGATGAAAGTCGTGGCGCTTGGCGTGAAGAAAGGCCATCGCCTGCGCTTTACCGCCCAGGGGGATGATGCACAGCTGGCACTGAATTCCATCGGCGAAGCCATCGCTTCCGGTCTTGGGGAGGGCGCGTAATGAGCAGACGTGTTGCCACAATCACCCTCAATCCGGCCTACGATCTAGTAGGGTTTACCCCGGAAGTTGAACGCGGCGAAGTGAACCTGGTGCGTACCACCGGTCTGCATGCGGCGGGTAAGGGCATTAACGTTGCGAAGGTCCTGAAAGATCTCGGCATTGATGTGACCGTCGGCGGCTTCCTGGGTAAAGACAACCAGGATGGCTTCCAGCAGCTGTTCAGCGAACTCGGTATTGCCAACCGCTTTCAGGTGGTTCAGGGCCGTACCCGTATCAACGTCAAACTGACGGAAAAAGACGGTGAAGTGACCGACTTTAACTTCTCCGGTTTCGATGTCACGGCAGGCGACTGGGAACGTTTCGTGAATGATTCCCTGAGCTGGCTGGGCCAGTTCGACATGGTATGCGTCAGCGGAAGTCTTCCGGCGGGTGTTAGCCCGGAAGCCTTCACCGACTGGATGACGCGCCTGCGCAGTCAGTGTCCGTGCATCATTTTCGACAGCAGCCGTGAAGCGTTGGTAGCCGGTCTGAAAGCGGCACCGTGGCTGGTTAAACCGAACCGTCGCGAGCTGGAAATCTGGGCCGGTCGCAAACTGCCAGAAATGAAAGACGTGATTGAAGCCGCGCACGCTCTGCGCGAGCAAGGTATTGCTCATGTGGTGATTTCACTGGGTGCCGAAGGCGCATTGTGGGTCAACGCATCCGGTGAGTGGATTGCAAAACCGCCGTCCGTTGAGGTGGTGAGCACCGTTGGTGCCGGGGATTCGATGGTGGGCGGCCTGATTTACGGCCTTCTGATGCGCGAATCCAGTGAACATACGTTACGCCTGGCGACAGCCGTTGCTGCACTGGCCGTCAGCCAGAGTAACGTAGGGATTACCGATCGTACCCAGTTAGCCGCGATGATGGCGCGCGTTGACTTACAACCCTTCAATTGACAGCAGGAGAGGCATAATGAAAACGCTGCTGATTATCGATTCCGGACTCGGACAGGCGCGCACCTATATGGCGAAAACCCTGCTGAGCGCGGCGGCCCAAAAAGCCCATGTAGAGATTATCGACAACCCGAACGACGCTGAACTGGCGATTGTGCTGGGTTCTGTACTGCCTGCGGACAGCGCGCTGAACGGCAAACAAGTTTACCTCGGCGATGTGAATCGCGCGGTGGCACACCCGGAGCTGTTCCTGAGCGAAGCCAAATCTCACGCAGCACCGTACGTGACGCCTGCGGCGATTGCGCCAGTAGCGAAAAGCGGTGCGAAACGCATCGTGGCCGTCACAGCATGCCCGACCGGGGTGGCTCACACCTTTATGGCGGCAGAAGCGATTGAAACCGAAGCCAAAAAACGCGGCTGGTGGGTGAAAGTTGAAACCCGCGGTTCCGTTGGGGCGGGCAATGCGATTACGCCTGAAGAAGTGGCGGAAGCGGATCTGGTTATCGTCGCGGCTGATATCGAAGTGGACCTGGCGAAATTTGCCGGTAAACCGATGTACCGCACGTCCACCGGTCTGGCGCTGAAGAAAACGGCGCAAGAACTGGACAAAGCGGTTGTTGAAGCCGAACCGTATCTGCCGTCAGGCAACGTGCAGTCGTCTCAGGAAGGTAAGAAGAAAGGCGGCGGGGCGTACAGCCACTTGCTGACCGGTGTATCTTACATGTTGCCGATGGTAGTAGCGGGCGGTCTGTGTATCGCGCTCTCCTTCGCATTCGGTATTACCGCATTCAAAGAAGAAGGCACGCTGGCGGCGGCGCTGATGCAAATCGGCGGCGGTTCAGCCTTCGCGCTGATGGTACCGGTATTAGCGGGTTATATCGCTTTCTCCATCGCGGACCGTCCGGGTCTTACCCCAGGTCTTATCGGCGGTATGCTGGCAGTCAGCACCGGGGCAGGCTTTATCGGCGGTATTATTGCTGGTTTCCTTGCCGGTTACGTCGCGAGAATGATCAGCACCAAAGTGAAGCTGCCGCCTAGCATGGAAGCGCTGAAACCGATTCTGATAATCCCGCTGTTTTCCAGCCTGATTGTCGGTCTGGCGATGATTTACCTGATTGGTAAACCGGTTTCTGGCATCCTCGCAGGTCTGACGCACTGGCTGCAAACCATGGGTACGGCGAACGCGGTTCTGCTCGGCGCCATCCTGGGTGCGATGATGTGTACCGATATGGGTGGACCTGTGAACAAAGCGGCATACGCGTTTGGTGTTGGGCTGCTGAGTACGCAAACTTACGCCCCGATGGCTGCGATTATGGCGGCGGGCATGGTGCCACCGCTGGCGCTCGGTCTGGCAACGATTGTGGCACGTCGTAAGTTCGATAAAGCGCAGCAGGAAGGGGGCAAAGCTGCTCTGGTGCTGGGTTTGTGCTTCATTACCGAAGGTGCGATTCCGTTTGCGGCCCGTGACCCAATGCGCGTTCTGCCTTGCTGTATCATCGGTGGCGCGGTAACTGGCGCCATGTCGATGGCGGTGGGTGCGAAGCTGATGGCGCCGCACGGTGGTCTGTTCGTCCTGCTGATCCCTGGCGCAATAACCCCGGTTCTGGGTTATCTGCTGGCGATTGTTGTCGGTACGCTGGTCGCGGGACTCTCTTACGCGGTGTTGAAACGCCCGGAAGCTGAGGTTGCGGCAAAAGCGGCATAAAGTGAGTTAAAAGAAAAGGGCCGACATTGTCGGCCCTTTTTGCGTTTACGCCGCAGCTTCTTGTTTTTGCTGCGCTTTCAGCCAGGCGATTTCTTCGGCCCAGATATCCGGATTGACGGTTTCCAGCACCATCGGGATGCCGTCGAAACGGTCGTCCTGCATAATCCAGCGGAACGCGTCGTGGCCAATATTGCCTTCGCCGAGGCTGTGATGGCGGTCAACGCGGCTGCCGAAAGCGCTCTTGGCGTCGTTCAGATGCATTCCGCGCAGGTATTTAAAACCAACGATTCGTTCGAATTCTGCGAAGGTTTTTTCACACTCTTCAGCGCTGCGTAAGTCGTAGCCTGCGGCAAAAGCATGGCAGGTATCGATGCACACGCCGACGCGAGATTTATCTTCCACGCCGTCGATGATGGCCGCCAGATGCTCAAACTCAAAGCCCAGGTTGCTGCCCTGACCGGCGGTGTTTTCAATAACCGCGGTGACGCCTTCGGTTTGTGCCAGCGCGATGTTGATGGACTCAGCAATGCGCGCCAGACAGTCATCGACCGGGATTTGCATCAGGTGGCTGCCCGGGTGGAAGTTCAGCAACGTCAGCCCTAATTGCTGGCAGCGAGTAAGTTCGTCGACAAAGGCTTCACGGGATTTTTCCAGCGCATCGGTGACAGGATGGCCGAGGTTAATCAGGTAGCTGTCGTGCGGCAGGATTTGCGCCGGGGAGAAATGGTATTTTTCGCAGGCGGCTTTGAAATCGTCGATCACCTCGCTGGTCAGCGGGGCCGCACGCCACTGGCGCTGGTTCTTGGTGAACAGGGCGAATGCAGTGGCTTCAAGTTCCGCAGCGCGAATCGCGGCATTGGCGACACCGCCGGAGGCGCTGACATGTGCTCCGATATATTTCATAAAAAACTCCTGTTAAACCCGCCGAAAGGAAGTGCATAGCAAAGGCTAATCATAGCGGGTTAACAGGACAGGGATACAGTGCTTTATGCCATCAGGGCATGAACTGCAACGTTAATCATGCCGCCGCCGACGATCAGCCAGACGAACAGAACCAGTGCCATCAGCAGCGGTTTCGCCCCTGCTTTTTTCAGCGCGCTGACGTGGGTGGTTAAGCCCAGAGCCGCCATCGCCATCGCCAACAGCACGGTGTCGAGTGTGACCAGCACGTCCACAACCGCTTTCGGTAACAGGTGGAACGAGTTGAAAATCGCCACCACGATGAACAGGACAGCAAACCACGGAATGGTGATTTTGCTTTTCTCACCGTTGCCCGCAGGGGCCAGCTGTTTAACGCGAGCGGCCAGGATAATCAGGAACGGTGCCAGCATCATCACGCGCAGCATTTTGGCAATCACCGCGGCATTTTCAGCATCCGGGCTGACGGCGTGTCCGGCCGCCACAACCTGCGCCACCTCATGCATGGTGGAACCCATGTAAATGCCGTAGGTTTCCGGGGTGAACCAGTGGGCCAGCACCGGGTACATCGCCGGGTAGAGGAAAATGGCAACGGTCCCGAAAATTACAACCGTCGCAACCGCCACGGTGACTTTGCTGGATTCGGCTTTCAGTACCGGTTCTGTCGCCAGCACCGCCGCCGCGCCGCAGATACTGCTGCCCGCGCCAATTAACCAACTGGTCTGTTTATCAAGGCCAAACACTTTCTGACCGAGGAACGATGCCAGCAAAAAGGTGCTGGTGAGCGTCAGGACGTCGATGGCGATCCCGCTGAAACCCACGTCAGCAATTTGCGAAAACGTCAGGCGGAAGCCATACAGAATGATGCCCAGACGCAGCAAATGCTGCTTGGCGAACAACACCCCGCCGTCGCAGCGCTGCCAGATTTTCGGGTAAACCGTGTTGCCGATGACCATGCCGAGCAGAATAGCCATCGTCAGTGCGCTAAAGCCCGCACCGGCAATCGCTGGAATGCTGCCAGTCCACAATGCAACGCCGGTAATCAAGGCGGTGAGCGCCAGACCCGGGACAAAATGCCCGAGTGAATGTCGGTCTTTGTTAAGCGTGAGTGTTGTCATAACCTTCTCCTTTATCTGGGTTAAAGGTTACGTGTTGCTAGCTTAAAAATAAAATTGATTATATCTTTATAATCTATCTATATATCCGATAAGAAAGAGTCTTCTATGCACATCACCTTACGCCAGCTGGAAGTGTTTGCCGAAGTGTTGAAAAGCGGTTCGACAACTCAGGCTTCTCAAATGCTGTCGTTGTCGCAGTCAGCGGTCAGTGCGGCGTTGACCGATCTGGAAGGTCAGCTCGGCGTGCAGCTGTTTGATCGGGTCGGTAAACGACTGGTGGTGAACGAACATGGCCGCCTGCTGTACCCGCGTGCGCTGGCGACACTGGAACAGGCAACCGAAATCGAGCAGCTGTTTCGCGAAGATAACGGTGCGATCCGCGTTTACGCCAGCAGTACCATCGGCAACTATATTCTGCCGGAAATCATTGCCCGCTATCGGCGTGATTTCCCGTCGCTGCCGCTGGAACTCAGCGTCGGCAACAGCCAGGACGTGATCACCGCCGTCAGCGATTTCCGTGTGGATATCGGGCTTATCGAAGGGCCATGTCACGCCGCGGAAATCATTGCCGAACCGTGGCTGGAAGATGAGCTGGTGGTGTTCGCCGCACCGGGCTCAGCGCTGCTGACCGGAGAGGTGACGTTGGCGAGGCTGGCCGAAGCGCCGTGGATCCTGCGCGAGCGTGGTTCCGGCACGCGTGAAATCGTCGATTACCTGCTGCTTTCCCATCTGCCGGAATTTCATCTCGGCATGGAGCTGGGCAACTCCGAAGCGATTAAGCACGCGGTGCGCCACGGACTGGGCATCAGCTGTCTGTCACGACGCGTGATTGCCGAACAGCTCGACAGCGGCACGCTGGTTGAGCTTCCCGTCCCGCTGCCGCGCCTGACGCGTAAGCTCTGGCGCATCCATCACCGGCAAAAACACCTCTCAAATGCGCTGCAACGTTTCCTGCGTTATTGCGATATTTGAAGGTGTGGCGGAACGACAATATAAGGGCTTTACTTATAATTTGGGCTACATCATGAAGCTCTCTTATAAGTGCGCATTTGTGCCGGAAGGAACGCCGATCGTCTGCTACAATCGCGCCTCATTTTTTGGAAGGACAGCATTTTCCTATGGTTTCCGAAACTAAAACCACAGAAGCGCCCGCGCTCCGTCGCGAACTGAAGGCGCGTCACCTGACGATGATCGCTATTGGCGGTTCAATCGGTACAGGGTTGTTTGTTGCCTCAGGGGCAACCATTTCGCAGGCGGGCCCCGGCGGCGCACTGCTTTCATACATCCTTATTGGTCTGATGGTGTACTTCCTGATGACAAGCCTCGGCGAACTGGCTGCGTTTATGCCGGTGTCAGGCTCGTTTGCGACCTATGGTCAGAACTATGTAGAAGAAGGTTTCGGCTTCGCGCTGGGCTGGAACTACTGGTACAACTGGGCGGTCACTATCGCCGTCGACCTTGTCGCCTCACAGCTGGTCATGAATTACTGGTTCCCGGACACGCCGGGCTGGATCTGGAGCGCACTGTTCCTCGGCATTATGTTCCTGCTGAACTGGATCTCGGTCAAAGGCTTCGGTGAAGCGGAATACTGGTTCTCGCTGATTAAAGTGACCACCGTCATCATCTTTATCGGTGTTGGCGTGCTGATGATTTTCGGCATCTTCAAAGGCGCACAGCCGGTGGGCTGGAGCAACTGGACGACCGGCGATGCGCCGTTTGCGGGTGGCTTTGCGGCGATGATTGGCGTGGCGATGATTGTCGGCTTCTCCTTCCAGGGCACCGAACTTATCGGCATCGCGGCGGGTGAATCCGAAGATCCAGAGAAGAACATTCCGCGCGCAGTGCGTCAGGTGTTCTGGCGTATCCTGCTGTTCTATGTGTTCGCCATCCTGATTATCAGCCTGATCATTCCTTATACCGATCCGAGCCTGCTGCGTAACGACGTGAAAGACATTTCCGTCAGCCCGTTCACGCTGGTATTCCAGCATGCTGGCCTGCTGTCTGCGGCGGCGGTGATGAATGCGGTTATCCTGACGGCGGTGCTGTCTGCCGGTAACTCCGGGATGTATGCGTCGACCCGTATGCTTTACACCCTGGCCTGTGACGGCAAAGCGCCGCGTATTTTCGCTAAGCTTTCCCGAGGCGGCGTGCCGCGTAACGCACTGTATGCGACTACCGTGGTGGCGGGGCTGTGCTTCCTGACGTCAATGTTCGGCAACCAGACCGTTTACCTGTGGCTGCTGAATACCTCGGGGATGACCGGGTTTATCGCCTGGCTCGGGATTGCTATCAGCCATTACCGTTTCCGTCGCGGTTACGTGATGCAGGGACTTGACCTGAACAATCTGCCGTACCGTTCGGGCTTCTTCCCGATTGGTCCCATCTTTGCGTTCGTCCTGTGTCTGATTATCACGCTCGGCCAGAACTACGAAGCCTTCCTGAAAGATACCATTGACTGGGGCGGCGTAGCGGCAACCTACATCGGTATCCCGCTGTTCCTGGTTATCTGGTTCGGCTATAAGCTCACGAAGGGCAGTCGCTTTGTAAGCTACAGTGAAATGACCTTCCCGGAACGCTTCAAACAGTAAGTGATTCCGTAATGAAAACCCTCCGGTCGGAGGGTTTTTTTTGCCCTGTACTATGCCCACCAGACATAATTCCTCACAATTGAATTGATAATTGTTATCATTCTTCTTATCATCTACGCACTTTCAGGATGAAGCCACTCTCCCGCATCTTGTCCGAGGACACCAACGGACCAGGGTGACCAGCCACATCTGCACTTTTTTGGTTGTTGTTGTTTACCTCATGGAGAAAGGAAATGTTCAGGTTAAATCCTCTTGTTCGGGGCGGGTTGTGTGCATCCGCATTTGCGCTGTCGATGCCCGTAATGGCTGAAAACGACGGTGAAACCCTGGTGGTCACAGCCTCCGCGACGGAGCAGAGCGTGAAAGATGCGCCGGCCAGTATCAGCGTGATTACCCAGCAGGATCTTCAGCGCCGTCCGGTGCAGAATCTGAAAGACGTATTACAGGACGTACCGGGCGTGCAGCTCACCAATGAAGGGGATAACCGCAAAGGCGTCAGTTTGCGTGGGCTCGACAGCAGCTACACCCTGATTCTGGTCGACGGCAAACGCGTTAACTCGCGCAACGCCGTGTTCCGTCATAACGATTTTGACCTCAACTGGATCCCGGTAGACGCCATCGAACGTATCGAAGTGGTGCGTGGCCCGATGTCGTCGCTGTACGGTTCCGATGCCTTAGGCGGGGTGGTGAACATCATCACCAAAAAAATCGGCCAGAAATGGCACGGTACGTTGACCGCCGATACCACGATTCAGGAACATCGCGACCGCGGCGATACCTACAATGGGCAGTTCTTTACCAGCGGCCCGCTGATTGACGGCGTGCTGGGGCTGAAAGCCTACGGCAATCTGTCCAAACGCGAAAAAGACCAGCAGCAAGAATCATCTACCTCCCAAACCGGTGAGTCGCCTCGCATCGAAGGCTACACCAGCCGTGACGGCAACGTTGAATTTGCCTGGACGCCGAACGACAACCACGATTTCACCGCCGGATATGGTTTCGACCGTCAGGACCGTGATTCTGACTCCCTCGATAAAAACCGCCTGGAACGCCAAAACTACTCCTTAAGCCACAACGGCCGTTGGGACGTGGGCAACAGTGAATTGAAGTTTTATGGCGAAAAAGTGGATAACAAAAACCCGGAAGCGGCCGGGGTTATCACTTCCGAAAGTAACTCGATTGACGGCAAATATGTGCTGCCGCTGGGCGCTATCAACCAGCTGCTGACAGTGGGCGGCGAATGGCGTCACGATAAGCTCAAGGACCCGGTGAATTTGCAGGGCAGCGGTAACACCTCTGCCAGCCAGTACGCGCTGTTTATCGAAGACGAATGGCGGATTTTCGAGCCGCTGGCGCTGACCACTGGCGTGCGTATGGACGACCACGAAACCTACGGCGACCACTGGAGCCCGCGTGCATATCTGGTGTACACCGCCACCGACACCGTGACGGTCAAAGGCGGCTGGGCAAATGCCTTCAAAGCGCCATCATTGCTGCAGCTCAGCCCGGACTGGACCACCGGTTCCTGCCGCGGTGCCTGTGAAATTGTCGGTAGCCCGGACCTGAAACCGGAAACCAGTGAAAGCTACGAGCTCGGCATTTATTACGCCGGGGAAGAAGGCTGGCTGGAAGGCGTGCAGGGCAGCATCACGACTTTCCAGAACGACGTCGATGACCGCATCAGCATCAGCCGTACGGCTAACGTCGATCAGGCGAAAGACTACCCGAACTACGTGGGCCTGAATGCCGACGGCGAGCCGATTTTCCGCTACTACAACGTCAACAAAGCGCGTATTCGCGGCGTGGAAACCGAGCTGAAATTCCCGCTGGCGGAAGACTGGAAAGTCACCCTGAACTACACCTACAACGACGGTCGTGACCTGAGCAACGGTGGCAATAAACCACTTTCCGAGCTGCCGTACCACACGGCGAATGGCGTGGTGGACTGGCAGGCGACGCAGGATTGGTCCTTCTATATGCAGGCGAACTACAGCGGCGAGAAACGCGCCATGACCACAAACGGCGCAACACCGGGCGGATATGTTATCTGGAACACTGGCGGTGCATGGCAGGCGACGAAGAACGTCAAACTGCGTGCGGGCGTGCTGAACCTGACCGATAAAGATCTCAGTCGCGACGATTACAGCTACAACGAAGACGGGCGTCGTTACTTTATGGCGGTGGATTACCGCTTCTGACGGGAATCGCCGGGCGGCACTGCGTTTGCCCGGCCTACGGTTTTTTCCCGTGCTGGCGTTTGCCCGGCCTTGGATTTTTTCCTTGTAGGCCCGGCAAGCGTAGCGCCGCCGGGCAACAGGCTGAGGAGTTACTTCAGCAGATGCTGCGCGTGAAAGCGCAGGTGATCTTCTATAAAGGACGCAATAAACCAGTAACTGTGGTCGAACCCGGACTGAATGCGCAGCGTCAGTGGCCATTGGGTCTGGCGTGCGGCTTCGGCCAGCACGGCTGGCTGCAGCTGATCTGCCAGGAACTGATCGGTATCGCCCTGATCGATTAACGTCGGAATGGCGCTCGCCGCGTCACTCGCTAACATCAGCGCACAGCTGTCCCACGCTTGCCAGCTGGATTTGTCTTCGCCGAGATAGGCGCTAAACGCCTTCTGACCCCACGGCACGCGAGTCGGGTTAACGATGGGCGCAAAGGCGGAAACGCTGGTGTATTTGCCTGGGTTTTTCAGCGCCAGAATCAACGCCCCGTGACCGCCCATCGAATGACCGGAAATCGCGCTGCGCTCGGCGACGTTGAACTGTGCCTGCACCAGCGCGGGGAGTTCGTCGCGCAGATAATCGTACATACGGTAATGCGCGGCCCACGGGGCCTGCGTCGCGTTGAGGTAGAATCCGGCGCCCTGGCCGAGATCGTAGCCTTCGTCATTCGCAACGTTGTCGCCGCGTGGGCTGGTGTCTGGCATCACCAGAACGATACCGAGTTCGGCGGCAACGCGCTGGGCGCCTGCTTTCGTCGCGAAATTCTCGTCGTTGCAGGTCAGGCCTGACAGCCAGTACAGCACCGGCGGTGGCGTGTTATCGCGTGGTGGTGGCAGAAAAATACTGAACGTCATGGCGCAGTTCAGCGTGCTGGAGTCGTGCCGCCAGCGTTGCTGCCAGCCCTCAAAACAGCGATGCTCTTCGAGCAATTCCATGCAAGGCTCCCGGGTGAGTGATTGAAAATGTTCTGTTTCATCATACAGATCATGTGCAGCGATGAGTAATTTTCGCTTCCGCATTGCCATTACATGCTGCATCATAAACATAACTTTACATTAACATGCGAGACTAACATGGCGCTACGTACCGCGCTGAGTGGGTTTGTCATACTGGTGGTCGCCATGGGGATTGGGCGTTTTGCCTTCACGCCTCAGGTACCGCTGATGATTGCTGACGGACAGCTTACCCTGACCAGCGCCGGGCTGGTCGCCGCGATGAATTATCTGGGATATTTGCTGGGTGCCTGGGATGCGATGCGCGCGCATCGCGGCGTGGAAGGGCGGTTATACGCCGGGATCCTGGGCGCGGTAGGGCTGACGTTTCTTTCCGCGTGGGCCGACAACGCCTGGCTGCATGCCGTGCTGCGACTGGTGATTGGCGCGATGAGCGGCTGGGCGATGGTATTGACCGCAGCCTGGACCAACGAACGGCTGGCGCATGCCGGACGCCCTGGCCTGAGCGCCGCGGTGTTTGCCGGGCCGGGGGCGGGCATTGCGCTGAGTGGCCTGCTGGCGGTGTATGTCCATGCGCAGCAGCTCAGCGCTGCCGCAGGCTGGCTGCTTTACGGCGTGCTGGCGCTGGTGCTGATTGCCTTTATTTCTCGCTGGCTGCCGCGTCCTGGTGATTTCCATCGTCCGGGCGGTCAGCCTGAACCTTTGCATTTGACGGCAAGCCTGAAACGTCTGGTCTGGAGTTACAGCCTGGCGGGCTTTGGCTATATTCTGCCCGCCACCTTTTTATCGCAAATGGCCGCCGCGCGTTTTCCCGGCAGCCTGTTTGCCCAGTTCCTGTGGCCGGTGTTTGGCGCGGCGGCGGTGGTCGGCATCGGATTAAGTATTTTGCTGCGCGGCGTCGGTCACAGCTATCAGCGACTGGCGATTGTGTTGTGGTTACAGGGCGTTGGCGTGCTTGCCGCCTGGCTGGTGCCGGGCATGAGTGGCCTGGTTATTGGCGCGTTGCTGGTGGGCGGCGGCTTCCTGTGCGCGGTACAACTTTCCTTGCTGTACGGGCGGGAACTCGCCCCGCAGCACACCCGTTACATGGCCGGATTATTGACCACCGGTTACGCCGTCGGTCAGCTGGTGGGACCAATGACCTCCGCGCTGTCGACCTGGCTGACACAGCGCCTGGAGCCTGCGCTCGGCGTGGCTGCAATCGCGCTTTTAATCGGCGGGATGCTGGTCTGGCGTTCACCGCATGAAAGGTTAAGCAATTTTCAATAATTATCGCCGTGAATACTGGATTCTGTGCGCGGCCTCACGCACAATGAGTGCTCACTTTGCCCTCAGAGTGCAAAGGTCGCCACACCTGCAGGAGAACAAAAATGCCATCATTGAGTAAAGAAGCTGCGCTGGTTCATGAGGCGCTGTTAGCGCGTGGTCTGGAAACGCCGCTACGTCCCCCGGTTGATATGGATAATGAATCACGCAAGCGTCTGATAGCCGGTCATATGACCGAAATTATGCAGCTGCTCAATCTCGATCTCAGTGATGACAGCCTGATGGAAACGCCGCACCGCATCGCTAAAATGTACGTCGACGAAATCTTCTCTGGTCTCGATTACGCTAACTTCCCGAAAATCACCGTCATTGAGAATAAAATGAAGGTTGATGAAATGGTGACCGTGCGCGATATCACCCTGACCAGCACCTGCGAACATCACTTTGTCACCATCGACGGCAAAGCGACCGTGGCCTATATCCCGAAAGAGTCGGTGATTGGCCTGTCGAAGATTAACCGCATTGTGCAGTTCTTTGCCCAGCGACCGCAGGTGCAAGAGCGTCTGACACAGCAAATCCTGACCGCGTTGCAGACCCTGCTGGGTACCAATAACGTGGCAGTTTCTATTGATGCCGTGCATTACTGCGTGAAAGCGCGTGGCATTCGTGATGCGACCAGCGCCACGACCACCACGTCGCTCGGTGGACTGTTTAAGTCGAGCCAGAACACCCGCCAGGAGTTTCTGCGCGCCGTTCGTCACCATAATTAATTGTTAAAAGCAGGTACTTAATGGAGCGAAACGTCACGCTGGATTTTGTTCGCGGCGTCGCTATTCTTGGGATCCTGCTGCTTAATATCGTTGCCTTTGGCTTGCCAAAGGCGGCGTATCTCAATCCTGCCTGGTACGGCGAAATCACTCAACGCGATGCGTGGACGTGGGCCGCTCTCGACCTGTTTGCGCAGGTCAAATTCCTGACGCTATTTGCTCTCCTGTTTGGCGCTGGCCTGCAGTTGCTGCTTCCTCGCGGTAAACGCTGGATCCAGGCGCGGCTTTCGCTTTTGGCCATACTCGGTTTCGCCCACGGGCTGCTGCTCTGGGACGGCGATATTCTGCTGGCCTATGCGCTGGTGGGCCTGGTTTGCTGGCGAATGGTGCGTGAAGCGCAAAGTGCCAAATCGATGTTTAACACCGGCGTGGTGCTGTATCTGATTGGCATCGCGGTGCTGGTGTTCCTGGGGCTTATCTCCGGCGATACGCCGAACCGTTCGTGGGTGCCCGATCTCGCTAACCTGCAATACGAGCAGTACTGGAAGCTGCAAGGCGGCATGGAGGCTATCAGTAATCGCACGGCTATGCTGTCGGATAATCTACTGGCGCTCGGCGCGCAGTACGGCTGGCAGCTGGCAGGCATGATGCTGATGGGCGCGTCACTGATGCGCAGCGGCTGGCTGAAAGGCCAG
Source organism: Scandinavium goeteborgense (assembly GCF_003935895.2). GTDB lineage: Bacteria > Pseudomonadota > Gammaproteobacteria > Enterobacterales > Enterobacteriaceae > Scandinavium > Scandinavium goeteborgense. The sequence continues at coordinate 1,423,625 of NZ_CP054058.1, forward strand.
TTTAGCCTGTTGCATTATCGTCGGGTGGGCGCGCTGCTGATAACCTTTGGCGTGCTGATAAACCTGCCCGCGACAATCGCACAATGGCATTTTGACTGGTCTTACCGCTGGTGTGCGTTCTTGTTACAGGCTCCGCGCGAACTGGGTGCGCCGTTTCAGACCATCGGTTACGCCGCGTTAGCCTACGGTTTCTGGCCACAAATCTGTTCTTCACGTCTGGTGGGGGCGATTGCCTGTGTCGGGCGTATGGCGCTGTCCAACTATCTGCTGCAAACCCTTATCTGCACCACGCTGTTCTACCGGTTTGATTTGTTTATGAAATTCGACCGGTTGACGCTGCTCGCCTTTGTGCCAGCCATTTGGCTGGTGAATATCCTGTTCTCCGTTATCTGGCTGCGCTACCGCCGTCAGGGTCCGGTGGAATGGCTGTGGCGGCAGTTGACCGCACGGGCTGCAGGGGTATCCATTTCTAAAACATCCAGATAACGATCTGGATCACAATCATTAACAAAACGGATGTAACCGTTTCCATCAGTGTGACCTTCTTCACGTAGTCCTTGCCCACTCGCTGCCAGAATAGCCACCTTGCTCAACACAGGGGGTGACTGTGAGTTGCTGCCATTTTCAACAGGACGGTGGTTATGATCACCATTCGTGATGTGGCCCGCCATGCGGGTGTTTCCGTCGCGACCATTTCCCGCGTGCTGAATAACAGCCCGCTTGTCAGTCCTGAAACCCGGGAAATCGTAATGAAAGCCGTCTCGGAGCTGGGGTATCGGCCCAACGCCAACGCGCAGGCATTAGCGACCCAGGTCAGCGATACCATCGGTGTAGTGGTGATGGACGTCTCGGATGCGTTTTTCGGGGCACTGGTCAAGGCTGTCGATACCGTTGCTCAGCAGTTTCAGAAAAACGTGCTGATCGGCAACAGCTATCACGAAGCGGAAAAGGAACGTAACGCCATTGAGGTGCTGATTCGCCAGCGCTGCAATGCGTTAATTGTGCATTCCAAAGCATTGAGCGACGCAGAGATCAGCGAATTCCTCGAGCACGTTCCCGGCATGGTAATGATTAACCGCATTGTGCCGGGTTATGAACATCGCTGCGTCGGGCTGGATAACGTCAGCGGCGCCATGATGGCGACGCGGATGCTACTTAATCAAGGGCATACCCGCGTGGGTTATTTGGCCTCGAGTCATGGCATTGAAGATAACCAGATGCGTCAGGAAGGCTGGCTGCGCGCGATGAGCGAGCAGGGCATTGTTGCGCCGGAGTCCTGGATTGGCACCGGCTCACCGGATTTGCAGGGTGGCGAAGCGGCGATGGTCGAGCTGTTGGGGCGCAATCAGGGTCTGACGGCGGTGTTTGCCTACAACGACAACATGGCGGCCGGGGCGCTGACGACGCTGAAGGATAACGGCATTGCGGTGCCACAGCATCTGTCACTCATTGGTTTCGATGATATTCCGATTGCCCGTTACACCGATCCGCAACTGACGACGGTGCGATACCCGATTGTGTCGATGGCAAAACTGGCGACGGAGCTGGCATTAATGGGCGCGGCGGGGAAGCTCGATCCTCTGGCAACCCACTGTTTTATGCCGACCTTAGTGCGTCGTCATTCGGTGGCATTGAAGCAATCTGTGGGGTCGATCACTAACTTATAAAGTGCCGTGATGTAACCGCTTTCAATTTGTGAGTAAATTCACAGTATCTTAACATTCGCCTGTCTATGATGTCAGCGTTTGTAAGGCTGAAACACTATGTAACGGTGATTGATCACTTTTAGTAGTGCAATAAAGCGCTAAGCAATCAATTAAACGCACGTTGGAGCGTTACCGAACACGGAAGAGGATTTTTGGATTAATTTTACTTCGGCGGTCAGTAACAATTCATTAACGTTGTGCCTGCCGACATAAGCTACCCTGCATAAAAATAACCGGAGATACCATGAATAAGAAGGTGTTAACCCTGTCCGCTGTGATGTCTTGCATGTTGTTCGGTGCCGCTGCTCATGCAGCTGATACCCGTATCGGCGTAACCATCTATAAATATGACGATAACTTCATGTCTGTGGTGCGCAAAGCGATCGAGAAAGACGGCAAATCAGCGCCAGACGTTCAGCTGTTGATGAATGACTCGCAGAACGACCAGTCAAAACAGAATGACCAGATCGACGTCCTGCTGGCGAAAGGCGTGAAAGCGCTGGCCATCAACCTCGTTGACCCGGCTGCGGCAGGCACCGTCATCGAAAAAGCACGTGGTCAGAACGTGCCGGTGGTGTTCTTCAACAAAGAGCCGTCCCGCAAAGCGCTGGACAGCTATGACAAAGCCTTCTACGTCGGGACTGACTCTAAAGAGTCTGGCGTAATCCAGGGCGACCTGATTGCTAAACACTGGGCGGCTAACCCAAATTGGGACCTGAACAAAGATGGTCAGGTTCAGTTCGTGCTGCTGAAAGGCGAGCCGGGCCACCCGGATGCCGAAGCGCGCACCACCTACGTTATCAAAGAGCTGAACGAGAAGGGCCTGAAAACCCAGCAGTTGCAGCTGGATACCGCAATGTGGGATACCGCTCAGGCTAAAGACAAAATGGACGCATGGCTGTCCGGTCCTAACGCTAACAAAATCGAAGTGGTTATCGCCAACAACGATGCGATGGCAATGGGCGCAGTCGAAGCTCTGAAAGCACACAACAAATCCAGCATTCCTGTGTTTGGTGTGGATGCGCTGCCAGAAGCCCTGGCGCTGGTGAAATCCGGTGCAATGGCCGGTACCGTGCTGAACGATGCAAACAACCAGGCGAAAGCCACCTTTGATCTGGCGAAAAACCTGGCTGATGGCAAAGAAGCCGCAGCAGGAACCAACTGGAAAATCGAGAACAAAGTGGTTCGCGTTCCTTACGTTGGCGTCGATAAAGACAACCTGGCTCAGTTCATCGGTAAGTAATATCTCGGGCGCGCTTGCCGCGCCAGTTTTAGAAACAATGAAACATCTCCCGTGCTGGATAGTCAGCACGGGAAAACATTCGCGCAGCCAGGGTTAACTATGGTCAGCAATAAAACAGAATCGTCAGGCGAAATCTTGTTGGAAATGAGCAATATCAACAAGTCATTTCCCGGCGTCAAAGCGCTCGATAATGTTAATTTAAAAGTGCGTCCGCATTCCATTCACGCATTAATGGGAGAGAACGGCGCTGGTAAATCGACATTATTAAAATGTTTGTTTGGGATCTACCAAAAAGATTCCGGTAGCATTATTTTTCAGGGAAAAGAGATCGACTTCCATTCCGCGAAAGAAGCACTTGAAAACGGTGTTTCGATGGTGCACCAGGAATTGAACCTGGTTCTCCAGCGCTCGGTGACGGATAATATGTGGTTGGGGCGCTATCCGACCAAAGGTGTATTTGTCGACCAGGACAAAATGTACCGTGATACCAAAGCGATATTCGATGAGCTGGATATTGATATTGACCCTAACGCGCGCGTGGGAACTTTATCTGTATCGCAAATGCAGATGATCGAAATTGCTAAAGCGTTTTCGTATGACGCCAAAATTGTGATTATGGATGAACCGACGTCTTCCTTAACGGAAAAAGAAGTCAATCATCTGTTTAAGATTATCCGTAAACTGAAAGAGCGTGGCTGCGGTATTGTTTATATCTCGCATAAAATGGAAGAAATTTTCCAGCTGTGCGATGAAATTACCATCCTGCGTGACGGACAGTGGATTACCACTCAGCCGCTGGAAGGGCTGGACATGGACAAGATCATCTCGATGATGGTGGGCCGTTCACTGAACCAGCGCTTCCCGGATAAATACAACACGCCGGGTGAAACGATCCTTGAGGTGCGTAACCTCACGTCGCTGCGTCAGCCGTCAATTCGTGACGTTTCCTTTGATCTGCGTAAAGGGGAAATCCTGGGTATCGCGGGTCTGGTCGGGGCGAAGCGTACCGACATCGTGGAAACGCTGTTTGGTATCCGCGAAAAGTCAGGCGGTACGATTACCCTGCACGGTAAGAAAATTAATAACCATAGCGCGAACGAAGCCATTAACCACGGTTTCGCGCTGGTGACGGAAGAGCGTCGTTCGACAGGGATTTACGCGTACCTGGATATCGGTTTTAACTCACTGATTTCCAATATCAAGAATTACCGCGGCAAAATTGGCCTGCTGGATAATTCCCGCATGAAGAGCGACACCCAATGGGTCATCGACTCCATGCGTGTAAAAACCCCTGGGCACCGGACGCAAATCGGTTCGCTTTCCGGTGGTAACCAGCAGAAGGTTATTATTGGACGCTGGTTATTAACGCAGCCGGAAATTTTAATGCTGGATGAACCTACGCGCGGAATTGACGTTGGCGCTAAGTTTGAAATTTATCAGCTGATTGCGGAGCTTGCGAAAAAAGAGAAAGGGATAATTATCATCTCTTCTGAAATGCCTGAGCTGCTGGGTATTACTGACCGTATTCTGGTAATGAGTAATGGTATGGTTGCCGGCATTGTTGACACTAAAACGACTACGCAGAACGAAATTTTACGTCTTGCGTCTTTGCACCTTTAAGATCAGGGGCTCCTCATGAGTGCGTTAAATAAAAAAAGCTTTCTCACTTATCTGAAAGAAGGCGGTATTTACGTTGTTCTTTTGGTATTACTGGCCATCATTATTTTCCAGGACCCCACGTTCTTAAGTCTGCTGAACTTAAGTAACATCCTGACTCAGTCATCTGTCCGTATTATTATCGCCCTCGGTGTTGCCGGGTTGATTGTAACCCAGGGTACTGACCTTTCTGCCGGTCGTCAGGTTGGTCTGGCGGCGGTTATCGCGGCAACGCTGTTGCAGTCTGTGGATAACGCCAACAAGGTATTCCCGGATTTGGCGACCTTGCCGATTCCCGTGGTGCTGCTGATTGTCTGCGCTATCGGGGCCGTCATTGGCCTGGTGAACGGGATTATCATCGCTTACCTGAATGTGACGCCGTTTATCACCACGTTGGGTACGATGATCATCGTGTACGGGATTAACTCCCTGTACTACGACTTCGTCGGCGCGTCGCCGGTGTCGGGCTTTGACTCGCACTTCTCGACGTTTACCCAAGGGTTTATCGCGCTCGGGACATTCCGTCTCTCGTACATCACCTTCTACGCGTTAATTGCGACGCTGTTTGTCTGGGTGCTGTGGAACAAAACCCGCTTTGGTAAAAACATTTTCGCCATCGGCGGTAACCCAGACGCAGCACGCGTATCCGGCGTTAACGTCGCGCTGAACCTGCTGATGATTTACGCGCTGTCTGGTGTGTTCTACGCCTTCGGCGGGATGCTGGAAGCGGGCCGTATCGGCTCGGCAACCAACAACCTCGGCTTCATGTATGAGCTGGATGCGATTGCCGCCTGCGTGGTCGGCGGGGTGTCATTCAGCGGCGGCGTCGGGACGGTTATCGGCGTAGTGACCGGTGTTATCATCTTCACCGTCATCAACTACGGTCTGACCTATATCGGCGTTAACCCGTACTGGCAATATATTATCAAGGGCGGCATCATCATCTTCGCTGTGGCCCTTGATTCACTGAAGTATGCCCGTAAGAAGTAATCTTTCGTGTAGCAGCGATAAAAACCCGCCGTGAGAACGGCGGGTTTTTTCGTTTATCATCAGGGGGATAAGAGTCCGTGTAAATTTAAACAAATTATTACTCCGGTTGTTATTTCACCTTTGGCAAAATTCGTCCTCAAATGCCTTCTCTGATTGTGGCTTTCCGCACGGGAATATCCCGCCTTAAGCAACCGTATTTCCTGCCTTTGACAAGAAAACTGCCACGTCTGCCGTGATATCAACATTGAGTAATTCATGAACTATAGCGAAAAAATTGTACAAGAATGGATGGAGTTTTCCTGCGTTCTTCCCGAACCCGCATTGGTGACGTTAACCGCGATCGCGGAAGAAAAAGCAGGCACATTGGCCGATGAGTTTTACGACATCATGCTCACCGATCCGCATGCCAGCGCCTACATCAGTTCTGACGTCGTGCAGTCCCGTCTTCGCAACTCAATGAAAAAGTGGATTATCAACGCGCTGACTCTGAAAGGGGAAGAACTGCTCGGGTTTGCCGCGCATCAGTATGAGATCGGCAATATCCACTCACGCGTGGGCATTCCGGCAAGCCTGGTGCTGAAAGGCATGCGTATCATTACTCAGGAAATGTTGACCTACATTCAGTCGCTGGAATTAGAGCCGAAAACCAGCGTGCTGATGCAGAAATATGTTTCGGTATCGATTCAGATTGCCAGCGAGCTGATGACCTATGCCTATGAAAATTATCAGCTCAATGAAGCGAAGAACGAAGAGTCCTACCGTATCTCCAACCTGATTGATAATCCTGAACTCGAAAAAGGCAAACAGCAGGCGGCGCTATTTAACTGGGAAAATGGGCTGATTTACGCGCTGGTATCGCGCACCAGCAATATCCAGTCTTACCTGCTGAACGACTCGGAGTTTGGCCTGTGGTTCCGTCACAAATGCGGCCAGCATTTTGGCAATCAGCCGGAAATTTCCAAGATTGGGATGCTGATTCAAGAGATCGACGGCATGCTGCAAAAAACCGCCAATACCGAAGGCAGCGCGCTGGAATATATTCAGTCGTTGTTAAGCGATATCCGCGCGAAGACGATGATCATCAATAACTTATTCACGTCGCTGTTTGAAGATGCCACGCGTCTGGAAAACGGTAAAGATGCCTTAACCAAGCTGCTCAACCGTCGCTTTATGTCCACCATTCTCAAGCATGAAGTCAAGCTGGTGATGGAGAACGGGCGCAATTTATCGGTGGTGATGCTGGATATCGATCACTTCAAGAAAATTAACGATACCTGGGGCCACTCTGCGGGTGACGAAGTATTGCGTCATCTGGCGACGATCCTGACCGACAGCACCCGCGCCAGCGACTACGTGTTCCGCTACGGCGGGGAAGAGTTCATGATTGTGTATCTGGAATACAGCAAACAGCAGACGCTTAATTTTGTGGAGTCTATTCGCGAGAAGATTTTCAATTCGCCGTGCGAGATGCCTGACGGCTATAAGTTGCAGCTGAGCGCTTCGTTTGGCGTCAGCCACTATCGCGGCCACCCGGATTACCAAAAACTGGTGGATGAAGCGGACAAAGCGTTATACGAGGCGAAAAACACCGGCCGTAACAAGGTTGTGGAGTTTAAAGCCTAACCTGCCTTTACCCGCCGCCGGTGCGCCGGCGGTCAGCGTTTATTTCCCTGCCTGCAATTCCAGAAGCTGATCCGGCGTCACCGCCGGGTAGCCCTGCGCATCCTCCGGCACTTCATGCTGCGCCGGGATCGGCACTAGCGGCCCAAGAAAACGCGGTTCGCGCTTGAACAAATAGAGATCGGCTAACGCGCCAAAACGGGCGCCAAATTCGCGCACCCGCACGCTCCACATATTTTTCGGCGACGGCACGGCATAGCACTGCGCCTGAATCCCCATATGCAGGGCGATAAACAGCGCACGCTCGCAGTGGAAACGCTGGGTGATGATGATGAAGTCGTTGGTGTCGAACACTTTGCGGGTGCGGACGATGGAGTCCAGCGTGCGGAAGCCCGCGTAATCGAGCACGATATCTGCCGGATCGACACCTGCGGCAATTAAATCTTTGCGCATCGTCCGGGGCTCGTTGTAGCTCTGCAACGCGTTATCACCGCTCAGCAGCAGGTAATTCACCTTGCCGCTGTTGTAGGCGTTTAGCGCGCCCTGAATACGGTAGCGGTAATACTGATTGATAACCCCGGTGCGGTAATACTTGGCGGTGCCCAGCACCACGCCGACCTGACGGTAGGGCAGGTCTTGTAGCTCATCGTAGATGTACGGGGCGGTTTTCCAGCTCATCCAGCGGTCAAGACCCAATGCAGTCAACAGCAGCAAGCCTACCAGGACTAACAGGCTGTATAACGCGCGCTTTAACATGGACTTGACTCAGTGGTGGAAGAAGATTTACTCAGGCTACTGTACCCGCGGGTCAATCGCAAGAAACAGTAGTTTAATTGGGGGGATTTTCAGCAGCGCGGGCGTTTTTGCCCGCGCTGTGATATCAAGCCAGCAGCGTGCGGTCAATATTCTGACAGCCCAGCGCTTTCAGGGTCGCGACGGTGGCGTCCCACTGAATCAACGGCGCATCGGCGCGTTCGGCCAGCATGGCACGTTGAATGTCCGGATAATCGTACCCGTTCAGGCTCAGCAGGTTCAATGCGCCCTGTAACGGGGGCAGCGTTGGGTTGAACGCGGCGTTCTCGGCGTAGCTGCCGGAGAAAATCGTACCGTCGTGCAGCTCCAGCGCCACGCCGGACGGGGACTTACTGTATGGGGCATGACAATGGTTGGCAGCCTGGATTGCGGCCTGGGTCAGCGCATCGCCATCCAGCGGATAACCGTGGTCCTGGGCATCCATCAGCAGGGTTTTGATATCCAAATCTTTCGGGCCAAACGCGTCCGGAAGATAATCTTTCAGGGTGTGCGGTTCGCGCCCTGGCAGGTTGATTTGCAGTTCCAGCCCGCTGTTCAGCTCGTTCATAAACTGACGGCAGTGGCCGCACGGCGTGTAGTTTACGGTAATCGCTTTCAGCGCTTTTTCACCGCGCAGCCAGGCGTGGCTGATGGCGCTTTGTTCCGCGTGAACGGTTTGCTGCATGGTGGCGCCGATAAATTCCATATTGCCACCGAAATACCAGGTGCCGCTCACGCCGCGGGCGATAGCGCCAACGTTGAAGTGGGAGAGGTCAGCCCGGGCGCAGGCTGCGGCCAGCGGCAGTAGTGCAAAAGCCAGCGCGTCTTCGTCCAGTCCCGTGGCCGATTTCAGCCCGGAGACCTGCTCGGCGCTCAGCATGGCAGGGAAATGCACATCAGCGAGCACCGGAGCGAGGGCTGACTGCAGTTCCGCACTGAGTTGCGGGAAAGCAGATTGAAAACGTGAATGCATGGCAATTGCCTCTTTACAGGTTAAGGGATGACAGTGTACGGACCTGTTACCGGGTAATGTGTGATTTAGATCTTATTTTTTATGCAACTTATGAAATTTGAATGAAAATTGTGTGACGCATCGCGTTATCCGACCACCGACAGAATCAGCGGGAACAGGAAAGGTGCCAATAATGACGTGATTATCCCGCAAATAACCAACGCTAACGAGCTGAACGCCCCTTCCTGATAATCAAGTTCTGCACAACGCGACGTGCCCAACGCGTGCGACGCCGTGCCCATCGCCAGACCGCGAGCAGCCTTAGTTTTGATGCGCATCAGGTTCAGCAGCGTGTGGCCAAATACCGCGCCGAGGATGCCGACGAAAATGACGCACACGGCGCTAATTGCGGGGATACCGCCGATGCTGCCGCCCACCGCCATCGCAATCGGCGTAGTCACGGATTTCGGTAAAACCGACGCAGCGATTTCCGGGGTCGCGCCCATCAACAGCGCCACGGTGGTGCCGGTAACCATCGCCACCACGCTGCCGACAAAGCAGATAGTGATGATCGATTTCCAGCGGGCGCGAATCTGATGCAGCTGTTCGTACAACGGGTAGGCCAGCGCTACCACGGCGGGCTGCAACAAATCATTGAGGATTTTGCTGCCTTTAAAATAGTGATCGTAAGGAATGCCGGTCAGCAGCAGGAACGGAATAATGACCACCATCGCCACCAGCAGCGGGTTCAGCAACGGAATTTTAAAGCGGGCAGCCAGACGGCGTGCGGCGAAAAAGACCAGCAGCGTAAGCGGCAAGGACCACCAGATATAATGCATCATTGGTTGTTGTCCTCGCTGTCCTGACCCACGACTTTGCGTTCGCCGTGCACGATATGGGAGCTCCAGCTGACCACCAGGAACACCACCAACGTACTGACGGCGCAGGAGACCACCACCGGTCCAAACTGCGCGCGCAACAAGTCAAAATATTGCATCACGCCCACGCCAATCGGCACAAACAGCAGCGCCATATAACGGATCAGAACGTAGCAGCCAGGGTTCACCCATTTCGCCGGGAGAATTTGCAGTGCCAGCAGCACGAAGAGAATCAGCATTCCGATAATGCTGCCCGGAATGGTAATGGGGAGCAGCGACGCGATAAAGATTCCGGCGTACAGACAGGCATAAATCAGCACGAAAGCACGCAGGTATTGCCAGATGATGTTCAGTGTTTTGCTCATGGTCATAGCCCTTGATGAAACGCATTCATCATACAATTAAACCCTGGAATGTGCTACCGATCACATCATGAATTATGAGCATACAAAATATTCCCGTTTGGCACCCTGGGCAAAGCGCTAAAAAGCGCGAGAAATCTTTGGCATACAGTGTAGTTGAAATGGGGCTTCAAACCGCGGGGTAACAACGCTACCATAGCGCTCCAATTTTCTCCGGATACTGATATGCGTGTTCTGCTGGCGCCGATGGAAGGCGTACTTGATTCACTGGTTCGCGGGTTGCTGACCGAGGTCAACGACTACGATCTTTGCATCACCGAATTTCTGCGGGTGGTGGATCAGCTGCTGCCCGCAAAATCCTTCCATCGTCTGTGCCCGGAGTTGCTGAACAACAGCCGGACCGATTCCGGTACCCTGGTGCGCGTCCAGTTGCTGGGCCAGCATCCGCAATGGCTGGCGGAGAACGCCGCCCGCGCGGTAGAACTCGGCTCCTGGGGCGTCGATCTCAACTGTGGCTGTCCATCGAAAGTGGTGAACGGCAGCGGCGGCGGGGCGACGCTGTTAAAAGACCCGGATCTCATCTATCGCGGTGCAAAAGCGATGCGCGAAGCGGTACCTGCGCATTTACCGGTGACGGTGAAAGTACGTCTCGGCTGGGACAGCAGCGACCGTCAGTTTGAAATTGCCGATGCCGTTCAGCAGGCTGGCGCCACGGAGTTGGTGGTACACGGTCGCACCAAAGACGACGGTTACAAAGCCGACCGCATCAACTGGCAGGCAATTGCCGACATCCGCAGCCGGTTGTCGATTCCGGTTATCGCCAACGGCGAAATCTGGGACTGGCAAAGCGCGCAGGATTGCATGGCGACCACCGGCTGTGATTCGGTGATGATTGGCCGCGGAGCGCTGAATATTCCCAATCTGAGCCGGGTGGTGAAATTCAACGCCCCGCGCATGCCATGGCCGGAAGTGACTGAACTGCTGCGCAAATACAGCCGCCTGGAAAAGCAGGGCGATACCGGGCTGTACCACGTGGCGCGCATCAAACAGTGGCTCGGCTACCTGCGAAAAGAGTATGACGAAGCGACGACGCTGTTCACCACTATCCGCACTTTGCAGGATTCGAACTCTATCGCCGACGCCATTGAGAAATACGCCCAGCGTCAACTCTGAAAATAGGTAGTCTTATTAATCTAAATTTCTGTTGTCCCGTGACGATAACGTCTGAAAGCATTCTGAAAATGCAGGCGAAAAATGACCGGGATAAACACCAACATCAACACTCTGGTAGTACAAAACAACGCATTAAAAAGCAGCTCCGTATTGCAGCAGTCGATTGAACGCCTATCCTCGGGAATGCGCATCAACAGCGCAAAAGATGACGCCGCAGGGCAGGCGATTGCCAACCGCATGGGCAGCCAAATCCGTGGGTTGATTCAGGCTAGCCGCAATGCCAGCGACGGGCGCTCGATGGCGGAAACCGCCGAGGGCGCGCTCAGCGAGGTGAACCAGCGTTTACAGCGCATCCGTGAGCTATCGGTCCAGTCCTTAAGTGGCACCTACTCGCTCGAAGATGCCGACAGCATTCAGGCGGAGATCAACACCAACCTCAAAGAGATAGCCCGCCTTAATTCTCAGACCACCTTTAACGGAAAAAACGTGCTCGACGGCAGCGCGGGCAGCATCCCGATCCAGGTCGGCATCAACGACAAAGAAACGCTTGGACTTTTCCTCGGTAAACCGGGCTTCAGCGTGGATGAACTCGGGCTGACGGATTTGGTCATCCGTGGGATCAGCGGCAAAGTCACCGCCACCGACCAGCTGGTGGGCAGCGCATCTAATATTTCCCTGAGTGACGCCTCCACCAGCCTCACGTTTAACACCGGCGGCACACTGACGTCGGCGACGCTGGTCCGCAGCAGCGGCGGGCAGCTTTATATTCAGGGTACCGACGCGCAGGGCAAAAATACTTATCTGGCCGCCAACTACGGCGCAAGTTACAACACCGCCACAGAGGCGAGCAGCGTGACGGTCAGCGCCAGCTCGATGACCCCGCTGTACGGCAGCGTCGCCACGTTGCCGTCGCGAACGGTTACTGGCCTGACGTTTGTGGACAACACCGACGTGCCGATTAGCGCCGATGCGCTGGTGAACAGCAACGGTAAATTCTATATCCAGCAGGGCAGCGACTATTTCGAAGCTGAATTACGCTGGGGACCGACCGGCGCGATGCAGGCGAAAGTCAGCAATCCAGTGGCACAGACTGCGCTCACGGCACCTGTGAACGTCGGCACCACGTCAGCGGTAGACTTCACCAGCAGCGTGCCGTCGTTTGTCGACAGCAGCGGGGCGGCGGTGGGTAATCCGGCCCGACTAGTGAAAAACGGCAGCCAGTATTTTATGGAAGTGGATAACGGCGGTGGGGATTTCAGCTACTTCACTGCTTCAATTTCGGTCACCAGCGATGGCGGCACGCCGTCAGTAACCGTCAAAGCCAACACCGCCACGGCGCAGCCCGCGTTCAGCGACGTCACCACCGTCAGTGGCACGTCGTACGTGACCCTCGACCCGGACAAAATGCAGCTCAATTACACCAACAACGACGGCCAAACGTTCAGCAATGTGTTAGCCCGCGATGCCGACGGCAATTACATGATGAATTTGGGGGCGGACGGCAAAACCGCGACGCTGGTGCAGCAGACCGACGGCTCACTGCTGATCAAAACGCTCAATGGCAGCGGCGACGTTCAGATTTACTACCCGAACAGTTATTCCGCTTCGACCGATGTGGCCACCGGCCGGACGTTCATTAATCTGCGCGAAGCGGGAGACGGGATCCGCCTGCGTAACCCGGATAACCCGCTGGCGACGCTTGATGCAGCGATTGCCCGCGTCGACCAGCGTCGCAGCCAGCTTGGAGCGACCATGAACCGGCTGGATTCGGTGCAGAACGTGCAAACAGCGACGTCTACTGCGCTCAGTACGTCCCGTTCGCGGATTGAGGACGCGGACTATGCGCAGGAAGTGTCGCAGCTTTCAAAAGCGCAGATTTTGCAGCAGGCGGGCAATTCAGTGCTGGCGAAATCGAACCAGCAACCGCAGGCCGTGCTGTCGCTGTTACAGGGCTAATCAGCCCGGTTTTCTCGCACTCAGCAGAAAGAGCATCGGACGCTCTTTCTCTTCCGCAAGCCCCGGATTCGCAGCAACTTGCTCCACGCTCGGGCCCCACTCATCGACGTGCTCAATCACAAAGCCCGCGGCAATCAGCGCGTTGAGCCACGTGGCGAGTTTGCGGTGCTGCTTCTTCACGCCGTCGGCAAACCAGTTGCTGATGCGCTCGCCTTCCTGCTGATAATGATTCACCGGCCAAGATTTTTGTCCATCGTTATCCACGAACCAGCCCTGCTGTAGCGCCGCCGTGTAGATCGGGTGCTCGGCGGAAAACGCCAGCCGTCCGCCCGGTTTCAGGGCCTGAAACAGCGTGGCGAACAGTCCGTCGATATCCAGCAAATAGTGTAGGGCCAGCGAGCTGTAGGCTAAATCGAGGCTCGCAGCGGGCAACGACAGCGTTTCGAGGTCAGCGCGCTGATAGTCAATCTGCGGCGCAGCGGTCATTTCCCGGGCGCGATTGAGCATCATTTCTGACACGTCCACGCCCAATACGTGGGCCGCGCCGTGCTCCTGCGCCCAGCGGCAGAACCAGCCGTAGCCGCAGCCTAAATCGATAATCTTTTTGCCATGTAGAGTTGGCAGCAGGGCCTGTAGCGCTGGCCACTCGGGTGCGCCATCCAGCCCTTTGACCGAACGGTCGAGCGTGGCGTAACCGGCAAAAAACTGCGGGTTGTCGTAAATATTCTGAGTCATAGACCCTCCCTGAGGTGATTGTTATACGGCCCACCGTAACCCTTCAGTGCGACCGGGTGAATATAAAACCTTCTCCCGTCAGGCGTTGTCAATTCAGACCGCTTTTTATGGGCTAAGATTGGGGAGTCAGTGTGAAGATCACTGTCCGAATATGTCGGGCTATTGCTTTTTAGAGGTTGACACGCTTTCCTAAACACCAATCTGCATTTCGTAATAAAATGCGCGTCCTTTCCGAAAACAGAATAACGATATGAAACGTACTGCTCTTGTCGCAGCAATGCTCTGCTTGCCGCTGGCTGCTGTGTTGTCCGGTTGCGCACCGTCTCACGACACTGGCGCCCCTGTTAAACAGCAATTACCTGCTTCTCATGTTGATAACACCCTTCCGGTGGCCCTGCAAAATGGCTGGCCGCAGAGTACCTGGTGGGAGGATTATCACGATCCTCAGCTCAACAATTTGATCAACAGCGCGTTAAGCAATGCGCCTGATATGCAGGTGGCGCAGCAGCGCATCAAACTGGCAGAAGCACAGGCGCAGATGGCGCAATCACAACTCGGCCCGGAAGTGGATTTCGGCGCTAACGTTGAGCGTCAGCAAATGTCTGCTGAAGGTCTGATGGGGCCGTTTGCGACTCACGAAGGCGGTGGTCCGTGGTACACCAACGGCACGCTGGGCCTGACTGCAGGTTGGGATCTCGACTTGTGGGGCAAAAACCGTGCGCTGGTACAGTCGCGTATCGGGATGGTCAAAGCCCGTTCCGCAGAGCTGGCGCAAACCCGCCAGGTGCTGGCGAGCAGCGTGGCGCGTCTCTACTGGCAGTGGCAGACCGAAGCGGGCATCAAACAGGTGCTCGAGCAGGTCAAGCAGGAACAGAGCAGCATTATCTCCGTTGATAAAGCACTCTATTCCCGCGGCATTACCTCCTCCGTGGAAGGGGCGGAGAATGACATCAGCGTCAGCAAAACCGATCAGCAGCTGACCGAAGTCGCCGGTAACATGAAGGAAATCGAAGCCCGTCTGATGGCGCTGACCAACAGCCAGAGCAGCGCGCTGTCGCTGCATCAGGTCGCGCTTCCGGCGGTGAAAACGCAGATGCCTGCGTCGCTGGGTTACGACCTGCTGGCGCGTCGCCCTGACCTCCAGGAAGCGAACTGGTATATCCAGTCTTCCATGAGCGAAGTGGATGCGGCGAAAGCGGCGTTCTATCCGGACATTAACCTGATGGGCTTCCTGCAACAGGATGCGTTGCACCTGAGCGACCTGTTCAAACATTCTGCGAACCAGATGGGCATCACCGCCGGTCTGACGCTGCCGATTTTCGACAGCGGTCGCCTGAATGCGAACCTGGATATCGCCGATGCGCAGCGTGATTTGTCGGTTGCCAACTACAACAAAGCAGTGGTGGATGCGGTCAATCAGGTCGCGAAAACGGCCAGCCAGCTGGAAACGCTGATGGAGAAAAACCAGCAGCAACAGCAGGTGATGAAAGACTCTGATCGCGTAGTGCAGCAGGCGCAGGCGCGACTGTCGGCCGGGATCCTGTCTGGCTCTCAGGTCAGCATGGCGAAACTGCCTTCCTTGCAGGAGCAAATCGGTTCGCTGCGCCTTCAGGGCCAGTGGGTTGATGCCAGCATTCAGCTGACCTCCGCGCTCGGTGGTGGCTACCACTACACCGGAAAATAATCCCCCGCGGTGTGACTTTCCTATACTTACCTCCTGGACAACGCCAGGAGGTACTCATGACAACAAAAGTCGCGGTCGTCACCGCATCGGATTCCGGGATTGGTAAACAGTGCGCGCTGCAACTGGCGCGCAAAGGTTTCACGCTCGGCGTGACGTGGCACTCTGATGAACAGGGCGCCCGTCAAACCGTGCAGGAACTCAACGCGCTGGGCTGCCAGGCTCAGGCCATTCAACTCGATTTAAGCCATCTTCCACAGGGCGCGCAAGCGCTGGATACTCTTATTCAACGGCTGGGCCGCATTGACGTGCTGGTCAACAACGCCGGGCGAATGACCAAATCTTCTGTACTCGACGTGACGCTGGACGACTGGCGGGAAACCTTCTGCGTGGACGTCGAAGGCGCATTGCTGTGCTCGCAGATTGCAGCCCGACACATGATCAAGCAGGGCGAAGGCGGGCGGATCATTAACATCACTTCCGTGCACGAGCACACCCCGTTGCCGCAGGCCAGCGCCTACACCGCCGCCAAACATGCCCTCGGCGGGCTGACCAAATCCCTGGCACTCGAACTGGTGGATCACCACATTCTGGTCAACGCCGTTGCGCCGGGGGCCATCGCCACGGCGATGAATAATTTGAAGGATGATGACGTGGAGCCCGGTTCGCTGCCTAATGTGCCGATGGCAAGGCCGGGTAAAACCGAGGAGATCGCCGGGCTGGTGGCGTGGCTGTGTTCTGATGATGCGACGTACGTGACAGGGCAATCGCTGATTGTCGACGGTGGATTTATGCTGGTGAATCCACAGTTTCTGTCACAAAAACAGGGCTGATCAATACGGCGCAGCGAACCTGCGCCTTACTCTTTGTCATCGGATTTCGCATCTTTGCGGTCGCGGTAACTGAACCACAGGCGCACCGCAATCACCGCAATCGCGACGATAATCAGCCATGCCCAGTGCTTAATATGCTGATCCAGATGATGCAACCACGGGCCGATCACTTCCCCGCCGAGATACCCCAACGTGGTGAACAGCACCGCCCACACCAGCGCACCAACGATATTGAGCGGCAGGAAGATTTTCGGCGGCAGACGACTGGCGCCAATCAGCACCGGGCCGATAATCCGAAAGCCGTACATAAAACGGCTGCCGATGACGAACAGCCACGGGCGGTTCTGAATCAGCCGCTGCGCCTTTTGGATTTTCTTTTGATGGCGGGAAAAGCGTTTAATCAGGCGGCCGCCGAAATGGCGTCCGAGAAGGTATAGCACCTGATCGCCAATCATCCCGCCGAGCGCTACCGACGCGACCACTAGCCAGAAGCGCAGCAGACCCTGGTGGGCCGCAACACCGCCGAGCAGGGTAACCGTTTCCCCTTCGGCCAGCGCCCCGATAACCAGCGCGGCGTAGCCATAGTGGCTAATCAGATTATTGATATCCATACGGGTTTTATTGTCTCCCTCAATGCCGAATCCTTTAAGCATACACCCCTGAATGACAATCACCAGGCAACGGGCGTTCTGCCGTGGCGCTCTTTTTGGGGTTGTACAAAATATAATCGCCAGCGTGCATTATACTTAGCTCATGCTGTGTGAAGCCGATAAAGGAGGCTTTATGAATCATGTCTGGGGACTTTTCTCCCATCCCGATCGTGAAATGCAAGTCATTCAGAGCGAGAACGAAACCGTCTCGCATCATTACACCCACCATGTGCTGGCGATGGCGGCGGTCCCGGTTATCTGTGCGTTTATCGGCACCACCCAAATCGGCTGGAACTTTGGCGATGGCACCACCGTAAAACTGTCACTGTTCACCGGCTTCGCGCTGGCGGTGCTGTTTTATGGCCTGATGCTGGCCGGGGTCGCGGTAATGGGACGGGTCATCTGGTGGATGGCGCGTAATTATCCGCAACGACCGTCGCTCAAGCGTTGCATGGTGTTCGCCGGATACGTGGCGACGCCTATCTTCCTCAGCGGCATCGTGGCGCTGTATCCGCTGGTCTGGCTGTGTGCGTTGGTCGGGACTGTGGCGCTGTGTTACACCGGCTACCTGCTGTACATCGGCATTCCGATGTTCCTCGGCATTAACCGGGAAGAGGGGATGAGCTTTGCCAGTTCGACGCTGGCGATTGGGGTGCTGGTCCTCGAAGTCCTGCTGGCGGCGACCGTTATTCTGTGGGGCTATGGCTATCGTTTATTCTGACCTTAACGCATAGCGGGTATTGATGATTTCATCGCCCGCTATGCAGCATTTATTCACGATTAACTAGTGGCACGAGAAAGCTCTGGCGCGGTATGATGCCCCGGCTTGCGTTTGTGAAGTGCATACAAATGCCTCCCGAAATCATAACTTGCGTAAATAATTACCAGACACCTCACGATGCCTAAATTTCGAGTTTCTCTGCTCAGCCTCGCGCTGATGCTGGCAGTACCTTTCGCGCCTCAGGCGAGTGCCAAAACTGCCGTGGCCGCCGCTGCATCGCAGCCGGACATTGCTTCCGGTAGCGCGATGATTGTCGATTTAAACACCAATAAAGTGATTTATGCCAGCGAGCCAGACCTGGTGCGCCCGATTGCGTCGATAACCAAGCTGATGACGGTGATGGTGGTGCTGGATGCCCATTTGCCGCTCGATGAAATGTTAAGCGTGGATATCAGCCATACGCCAGAGATGAAAGGGATTTACTCACGCGTACGCCTGAACAGCCATATCAGTCGTAAAAACATGATGCTGCTGGCGCTGATGTCATCCGAGAACCGCGCGGCAGCAAGT
The DNA here is from genome assembly GCF_003935895.2 of Scandinavium goeteborgense. Classification (GTDB taxonomy): domain Bacteria; phylum Pseudomonadota; class Gammaproteobacteria; order Enterobacterales; family Enterobacteriaceae; genus Scandinavium; species Scandinavium goeteborgense. The sequence goes on from NZ_CP054058.1 coordinate 1,442,143, forward strand.
CTCGCGCATCATTACCCTGGCGGTTACGACGCGTTTATTCGCGCCATGAACGCCAAGGCGAAATCCTTGGGCATGAGCCACACGCATTATGTGGAGCCAACGGGCCTGTCGATTCATAACGTATCGACCGCGCGCGATCTGTCCAAATTGCTGATTGCCACCAAACAGTACCCGCTGATGGGCCAGTTGAGCACCACCAAAGAAGACATGGCGACCTTCAGCAACCCGAATTACACGCTGCCATTCCGTAATACCAACCATCTGGTGTATCGCGAAAACTGGAACATCCAGCTGACCAAAACCGGGTTTACCAACGCGGCGGGCCATTGTCTGGTGATGCGTACGGTGATGAACAATCGTCCGGTGGCGATGGTGGTGATGGATGCGTTCGGCAAATATACGCACTTTGCGGATGCCAGCCGTCTGCGGACCTGGGTAGAAACCGGGAAAGTGATGCCGGTACCGCCTGCGGCCCTGGCCTACAAAAAGCAGAAAGAAGCGCAGATGGCGAGTGCCATTCAGAATTCGTCGCAGCAGATAGCACAGGCGGATTGACAGGAATTGCCCGGCGGCGCTAGCGCTTGCACGGGCCTACGGAAATTATTCGTCGATGTGTGCCCGGTGGCGCTGTCGCTTGCACGGGCCTACGGAAACTATCCGTCGATGTGTGCCCGGCTTTCACGGGCCTACGGAAACTATCCGTCGATGTGTGCCCGCTTTCACGGGCCTACGGAAACTATCCGTGGTTGTAGGCCCGGCAAGCGACAGCGCCGCCGGGCAATAAAACTACTCCGGCAGCGTCCAGTCACCGTCGTTGAGCGGACGCTGCACAATCAACGTATCTCGCCAGTCACCCATCTTATAGCCGACACTGCGCAGCTGTCCGGCTACTTCAAACCCGTGTTTTTTATGCAACCGCAGCGAGCCGGCATTGTTGTTGCCATCACCGATCACCGCCACCATCTGGCGCCAGGGGCCTTGTTCGCACACCTCAATCAATCGGGCGAGCAATGAACTGCCGACGCCGCGCCCGGTCATGCTGGCATCAACGTAAATGGATTCTTCGAGGGTGTAACGATAGGCCGGGCGAGGGCGATAATGGCTGGCGTAACAGTAGCCGACGATAATGCCGCGATAGAGCGCCACCAGCCACGGCAGCTCCTGTCCGGCGACGACGTTCATCCGCTCGCGCATCTCATCGACAGAAGGCGGAATTTCCTCAAAAGAGGCGCGACCGTTTAACACATGCCAGGCGTACAGAGCGGCAATCGCAGGCGCATCGTCAAGTCTGGCTTCGCGAATTTCAACCTCTGCACCGTATAAGACATCCACCGCTGACATATTAAACCACTCCTCGAGCCTCGGTATCAGGCTACTTTATTTGCCATTTTGGGCTTGGGCAGTGCTCAAAATCTTCACGTACTTCGTGTACGCTCCGGTTTTTCCGCGCTGTCCGCAGCCAAACTGGCTGCAACAGTTACGCCTTGCGTTTAGCAATTGACCAGGTCAGAGAAACGTTTCTCTGACCCTTCACCGCTACTGTAATCGGAGTTAAGCAGCAATACACTACTCCCCCTTAATTCTGGGAGGGGGTTACTTCAGTTACGCTTTCAGCATCTTCGGGCGTATGACTTTCACCCCAATATTTCTGCTTACTGGTTTTACCAATGCCGGGGTTCATACTGTTGGTCGGATCATTTTCGCGATAAAACTGTTTTAACGACTCCACCGCTTCATAAAGATGGCCCACGTTATGTTCCGCAGGATATTGCGCGCCGCGCTCGCGCAGCAGAGCCAGCATCTGTTCCTTCAGCGCGTGCGCGTCCACGCCTTTCTTAACGATGTAATCCTGATGGAAAACGTGACACATAAAGTGACCATAATAGAGTTTATGCGTCAGCTGGCTGTCGATTTCCGGCGGCAGGCGCTCGAACCAGTCGGTGTCGTTGCGGCGCAGGGCGATATCCAGCGCCAGAATATCTTCCACCTCATCCGCATGGACCGCCTGATAGCGAATCGCCGCGCCCGCTGCCGCAAAGCGGTGCAGGAAGGCCTTGCTGCCTTCTTCCGGTGTACAGGCGAAGAACGCGCCATCGGCGGTTTTGAAGAATTCCGTCAGCCAGGTTTTCGCCTCGTCGATGCCGTCTCCGGCCATCTTCAGCATTAAATGATGTTCGTACTGGTCACGGTAACTTTTCATCCGATCCGGCAGGTGTGCCGGGAAGGCGTGGCCGAGCTTCTGCATAAAGCGGTCGGTGAAGTGCGGCTTAAACAGCGGCACTTTTTCCAGCATCGCGTCGGTGCGGCCTTTCAGGGTGAAAAACAGCGGCATTTTATCGGTGCCGAGTTTGTCGATCATCAGGAAGGTGTCTTTGCCGTATTGTTCCGCGATGTCATAAATGTCGCGGTGCATATACTCTCCGGCCACCGGTAAATTGGCGAAATTGGCCAGCATATGGCGGCGAAGTTCCGTCAGCACTTCCGGCTGATTGGTGCCGATATAAAACACCTGCTGACGTTTTTCGGCTTCGAACGTATCCAGACGTGCGGCGAAAACGGCGAGCTTCCCGGCGCAGCCGGAAGATTCAAACAGGCGTTCCGGGTCGGCGTTATAGCGCGCCGGGGTATCGGCATCGACGTCACGCACGCGGGTAACGTAGTCGTGATCGTGGGCGTGACGGCCATCGTGCCGCACGTCGCTCTCTTTCAGGCGATCGTCGTCGAGCTTGCTGAGGATCTGCTCCGGGGTTTCACCCAGGTCGATGCCCAGATGGTTCACCAGCTGCAGTTTGCCGTCGTCGGTAATGCGCGCGAACAGCGACATTTCGGTATATGCCGGGCCGCGCTGCACCAGCGAACCGCCGGAGTTATTGCAGATCCCGCCGATCACCGACGCGCCAATGCACGACGATCCGATCACCGAGTGCGGCTCGCGGCCGAGCGGCTTCAGCGCTTTTTCCAGCGAATATAGCGTGGTGCCCGGATACGCCAGCACCTGCTGACCGTTGTCGATCAGGTGCAGCTTATCGAGGCGCAGCGTACTGATTATCACAATCTGGCGGTCGTAATCGTTGCCGCTTGGCGTAGAGCCTTCGGTCAGACCGGTATTGGCGGCCTGCATCAGAATAATTTTGTCGGCCTGGACGCAGGCGCTGAGTACGCGCCACAGCTCCAGCAGCGTGCCGGGGAATACCACGGCGAGCGCATCGCCATTGCCCGAACGGAAGCCCTTGCGATAACGGGCGGTTTTGGCGGGGTCGGTCAGCAGGTGTGAATGGCCCACCAGGCGGGTCAGTTCAGACAGAAAAGCGTGATTATCATGTGTTGTCGTGGAAGACATCTTCTCACTCCTTGTGATGAGGAAAGTGTGGTGAGGCGCTTTTTTCGTGACTCAAGAATAGCGCTTTGTATGACAATTTTGTGCAGGAATTGAGTGAAAATTCAGAGCATAACCTCCGCATACTGTTCGCACCCTTATCAGGCTTATGGCAAACTGCTGTTTTTTGGCAGGCTTTTGCCGAGATACCCGGTCTGAAGAGAGAGAATATAAGATGAAATGGCTTTGTTCTGTTGGCGTTGCCGTTAGCCTTGCGCTACAACCCGCGATGGCCGACGAAATGTTCGGCAACCACCCGCTGACGCCAGAGGCGCGCGATGCGTTTGTCACCGCTCTGCTCAAGAAAATGACCGTCGATGAAAAAATCGGTCAGCTGCGTCTGATTAGTGTCGGCCCGGACAACCCGAAAGAAGCCATCCGCGAGATGATCAAAGACGGCCAGGTAGGCGCGATTTTTAACACCGTGACGCGCAAAGACATTCGCGCCATGCAGGATCAGGTGATGCAACTCAGCCGCCTGAAAATTCCTCTCTTCTTCGCCTACGACGTGGTTCACGGTCAGCGTACCGTCTTCCCGATTAGCCTCGGCCTTGCCTCTTCCTTTAATCTCGACGCGGTGCGTACCGTGGGCCGCATTTCCGCCTACGAAGCCGCCGACGATGGCCTGAACATGACCTGGGCGCCAATGGTCGACGTGTCACGCGATCCGCGCTGGGGACGTGCCTCTGAAGGTTTCGGCGAAGACACCTATTTAACCTCGATGATGGGTAAAACCATGGTCGAAGCGATGCAGGGCAAAAGTCCGGCGGAGCGTTACTCGGTGATGACCAGCGTCAAACACTACGCGGCGTACGGCGCAGTGGAAGGCGGGAAAGAGTACAACACCGTGGACATGAGTCCGCAGCGTCTGTTCAACGATTACATGCCGCCGTACAAAGCGGGGCTGGATGCGGGCAGCGGCGGCGTGATGGTGGCGCTGAACTCCCTGAATGGCACCCCGGCGACCTCCGATTCCTGGTTACTGAAAGACGTTCTGCGTAAAGAGTGGGGCTTCAAAGGCATCACCATTTCCGATCACGGCGCGATTAAAGAGCTCATCAAGCACGGTGTGGCGTCGGATCCGTCAGACGCAGTCCGCGTGGCGCTGAAAGCCGGGATCGACATGAGCATGAGCGACGAGTACTACAGCAAATATCTGCCGGAGCTTATCAAGAGCGGCAAAGTGTCGATGGCTGAAGTTGACGATGCCACCCGCCACGTGCTGAACGTCAAATATGACATGGGTCTGTTTAACGATCCGTACAGCCACCTGGGGCCGAAAGATTCTGACCCGCAGGACACCAATGCTGAAAGCCGTCTGCACCGCAGCGATGCGCGTGAAGTGGCGCGTGAAAGCCTGGTGTTGCTGAAAAACCGTCTGAACACACTACCGCTGAAAAAATCCGGCACCATTGCCGTGGTCGGTCCGCTGGCCGACAGCAAGCGTGACGTGATGGGCAGCTGGTCCGCTGCGGGTGTGGCTGATCAGTCTGTGCCGGTTCTCGATGGGATCAAAACCGCCGTCGGCGATAACGCCAAAGTGATTTACGCCAAAGGCGCGAACATTACCAACGACAAAGACATCGTCAACTTCCTCAATCTGTACGAAGAAGCGGTGAAAGTGGATACCCGTTCACCACAGGCGATGATTGACGAAGCGGTTGCTGCCGCCAGGCAGTCTGACGTAGTGGTTGCGGTCGTCGGTGAAGCGCAGGGCATGGCCCACGAAGCGTCCAGCCGTACCGAAATCAGCATTCCGCAGAGTCAGAAAGATTTGATTGCCGCGTTGAAAGCCACCGGTAAACCGCTGGTGCTGGTGCTGATGAACGGCCGTCCGTTAACGCTGGTGCAGGAAGATCAGCAGGCTGACGCGATGCTGGAAACCTGGTTCGCCGGGACCGAAGGCGGCAACGCCATCGCCGACGTGCTGTTTGGCGACTACAACCCGTCGGGCAAACTGCCGATGTCCTTCCCGCGCTCGGTGGGCCAGATTCCGACCTACTACAGCCACCTGAACACTGGTCGCCCGTACAACGCCGACAAGCCGAACAAATACACCTCCCGTTACTTCGATCAAGCCAACGGTCCGCTGTATCCGTTCGGTTATGGTCTGAGCTACACCACCTTCAACGTGTCTGACGTGAAAATGTCTGCCGCGACCATGAAGGTCGACGGTAGCGTGACCGCCAGCGTTGACGTGACCAACACCGGCAAACGCGAAGGTGCGACGGTTATCCAGATGTACGTGCAGGATGTGACCGCGTCGATGAGCCGTCCGGTGAAACAGCTGCGCGGCTTTGAAAAGGTGACGCTGAAGCCGGGTGAAACCCAGACCGTCAGCTTCCCGATTGACGTCAAAGCGCTGAAGTTCTGGAACCAGCAAATGAAAAACGCCGCAGAGCCAGGTAAATTCAACGTCTTTATCGGCGTCGATTCTGCCCGCGTGAAGCAGGGCGAGTTCGAACTGCAGTAATAAAAAAATGCCCCTTTCCGCACGGGTCGGGAAGGGGCCAAGTCTCAGTTAACACTCTTCGTTATTGTTTTAATCCTTCTGCTTTCCCTCCTGGCAACACGCGATAACTGCGCGCATTGCCCGAGTCCGTAATCACGTCGTAACGCATTATTTCACCCGCAGCCAGCGGAGCGCTCAGCGGCACCTCCAGCCAGGATTTGGGCGCAACCATCAGGCCACCGAGCGCTTTCTGCTTGCCGGGATGAACGGTCAGGCTCATAAACCACGGCGTCGGGTTTTCAATCCGCAACGTTTGGCCCTCAACGCTAAAACGCAGCTGCTGTTCATCGCTGTCCGTTGGTGCGGTCAGCCCGTCCGGGCGGATAAACACTTTCAGGCGCAGTCGTAACGGCAAAACCACCTTGCGCGCCCCGTTTTGCGTCGCCTGGGTATTCGGCGGAATTTGATATACGTTGAGCCAGAACTGGCTTTCGCGGTCCGTCGCAAGCTGGCTGCGAGCGCTGAGCATCAGGCGTAAAGAGCGCAGCTCGCCCGGCAGCATGCGGAATACCGGCGGCACCACCACAATCGGCGTTTGGCTGGTATCCGGCGACGAATCCACGTCGCCGTTATCGGTCCACGCCTGGATAAGCATCGGCGTATCGCCGTCGTTCGACAGATTCAGCGACTGCACCTTATCGGAGGCCGCAAAGATAAGCCGCGTCCGGTCGATATTCACCGCCGCGCTGGTGGCACTGGCCCACAGCAGCAGGGCGGCGAGGGCGCTACTGGAAACTGACCACCACTTGCAACTGCGCATTCACGGTTCCTGCTGTGATTGTTTGTCCACTGAGAGCCTCAAGCGAGGCGGTAAAATCACCGCTGTAGGTATTGACCGTATCGGAGGAGACCAGCGAGGTCAGATCCTGATAGGCGTACCAGCCGCGCGCGTTGCCGGTACCGGTACTGGCGCGGTCCGGCAGCAGATTCAGTGCCGCGCCCGTGCGGTTATAAATACGAATGCCGACGCCGGAGGCCACGCCGCTGGCGCCGTATTGGTTGTCCAGCAGCCAGGTTAATCCGCCGCCGGAGGTGGTCAGCCCCAGCGTTTTTGCGGCAGACACCGCGGTCGGTTGATTGACCAGGAAGCCCATCGAGACGTTGGCGGCGCTGGACGTCGACGCGCTGGTACTGGATTTCGCGCCCGCCTCACACTGCAAGCTGACGCTGAACGGTGCCTGACTGCTGCCGCCGGACTGTAGCACCGCGCTGCTGACGGTCGGCAGCAACACCACCGCCGGATAATCTTTCACCTGGCACAGGGCACCGCGCACATAGGTGACATTGCCCCAGGTGCTCCAGGCCGCGGGCCAGTTGCCGTACCAGCCGTAGTAGTAGGAGAGGCTGTCCATCCCGTCTTTCAGGGAGTTGGTGTCCAGCCCCGGCCCTTTAAAGGCGATGTAGCCGCGCGGCTGGGTATAGGCGTCTTTGTACATGTTTGCGGCGCTGAGGTAATAGCTGGTGGAGTTGATTTTATACATCTCGTACAGCACGTTGCTGAACGCGCTGGCGGGAATATAGATGTAGGTTCCATCCTCAAACCAGCTGTCGGCGGTGAGCTGGCGCTGTTTCCAGTAACGGCTGTAATACTCGCCGCTGCTGAGATTGGTAATGCGCACCGCCACGTTTTTGGCGACGTCATAGTATGCGCCGTCCACTTCTGAGGAGGTGTACATCCCGGTATAGGCGTTGTCGCCGTTGGTGGCGTACATCTCAAACAAACTTCCCGCGTCCGCCAGCTGGCAGCGATAGAGAATTTGATTACTGGAATAGGCTTTATTGCTCGCGCTGGTGAGGAAACTTCCCACCGAACTGGCCAGCAGCGTGCCGGAGGGCTGGAAGTTGCTGCCGCTGTTAATGCTGATGGTGGCGGGCAGGCCAATGTTACCGGAACAGGTATCGCACGCCCCGGTCCAGCTGGCGGCGGTGTAACCCGCGGCAATCGCGGCTGCCGACAGCGACGAAGTGTTGGTGACCTTTATACAGTTGGCCAGCAGCGAGGTGCTGAAAAGCAGGCTCGCAACAAACAGAAGCGATCGGGCGTGAACGCGCATGCCGCTACTCCTTTTCACAGATTTTATTCAAATGGATTACCTCGTCCTGACTTTCCAGGTTGAGCTGATAACGCACGCGGCACGTCTGACTGGCTGCCGTGCCCCAACGCACCAGCAGTGAGCCGGAGGCGCTGGCGATACGGGCATAAATTTGCCCGCCCTGGCCAACCATCCCGATAACCGTGCCGTCGCCGTCGAGCACATCGGCCCCCATCGGCGGCACGCGACCGTCGGCGGATTTGAGGTTGATAAGCACCGCCTTGCCTTTCAGGGTGGCGAAATTAACGCGGGCAATGGCCCCGGCATACGGCACTACGCGCTGGCTGCCGCCGGTCAGTTCCGCATCGCGGGTCATGGTCCGGCTGTCGAGGCTGACGTTGTTGCTGCGATACGGGGAGAGCGACGGCATGATGGCGTAGCCAAAGCTGTCGACCACCGCGCCCTGACCGTTCTGCACCACCGCACCCTGTGCGCCCTCGGCGTGGATCAGCGCAAAGGTTTCGCTGGTGTAAGGCCCGACCGTCAGGCCGCCGGGGTGCAGCACAAGGGTGCCGGATGCGCCGAGCGCACTCTGACGGTAGTTTTCGCCCTGGTCATAGCTGGCGCGTACCGCGCCCATGCGGGTGTTTTCCTGCATGCTGCCGCCGAAGGTGCTGGCGCTGCCGTTGGCACCGTTCCGGTCGCGTTCATAGCCGCCGTACATCGACCACGAGAAATCGTTGTGTTCACCGGCAGAGCCGCTCATCGACAGCGTTGAAGACCGGCTTTCGCGCGACTGGTTGTAGTTCATCGCAATCGACGAACGGCTGTTGCCCCAGTCGAACGGGACCGAAACGTTAAAGGAGAACGTCGTCTCGGTGTATTTTTGGTGGCTGCTGCTGTCCTGCGGATCATCCACGCTGCTGTAAAAGCGGTTGTTGTCCCAGCTGGTGCGCTGGCGGGCCACGTTGACCCCGTAGCTGATGCTGTTCCACTGGTTGCTGTAGCCCATTTGCAGCTGGGTTATCCGCGATTGATTACCGTAGTAGTCGGCGCTGCTGGCGCTCAGGTTTAGCGTGCCGAAACTCGCCAGAGGCTGGCTGACGGTGGCCGACAGGCGGTTTCGCTGTTGCAAGGTATCGGAATAGTAATCGGTGCCGGTGGTCTGCTCGCGGCGCACGCCGAGCACATCCTGTAATTCGCGAAAGCCGCTGGTGGAATAGCGGTACGCTGCCAGCACCAGGTTGGTACCAGAGGTAAAGGTTTTGCTGTAGCTTAGCTCCGCGCGCCAGCCCTGCTGACGTTCGTCGTTCTGCACCCGGGCGTTGGACCAGGTGGCGTTCATGCCGAAGGCGCCAAAGCCGGTGGCCCACACGCCGCCCGCCAGCCACGCCTGATAATCTTCCGCGATCCGCGAGCCCAGATTAAGCGTGACGTTATTGTTCACCCCGCGCTGCAACGTGCCTTCGAAGAAATCGTTATTCACGCTGTAATACTGGCGCACGCGGCCGAGTGCCAGCGAGTAATGCCAGTTACCCGGGCGCACGGAATCCGGCACCGCGGAGTAGGGCACCGTGAAGGTGGAAATTTTACCGCTGGCTTCGACCACGTCGACGGTCAGATCGCCCTGATTGCGGGTGTTATACAGGTCGTCAATAACGAACGGGCCAGGCGGGACATGGGTTTCATAAATGACTTTGCCGAGCTGGCGGATAACCACATGGGCGCTGCTTGCCGCCACGCCGCGCACTTCGGGCGCGTAGCCGCGTTTGCCCTGCGGCCACATGCGTTCGTCGGTGGTCAGCTTCACACCATTAAACGACAGGCTGCCGAACAGGCTGGAATCGGTGTAGCTGTCGCCGAGGGTCATCACACTGTTGAGCGATTCTATCGGGCGCTGAACCCAGGTGCGCACGCTGTTATAGCGGTAGGCGCTGCCATTCTGGCTGCTGTCGACGTAGCGCAGGTTGCCCTGATGGCGTAGCTGCCACAGGCCGAGGTTGGTGCCGGCGTTGATGCCGCTCCAGAGATACTGATAGCGAAAGTGACTGTCGCTGTTTTCGGTCACCGTGTAGCTGGTGTTATGGCGTACAAACAGCGCCAGCGCGCCGCTGTCCCATTCGGATGCGGGAATATACCCGCGCGGCGTGCGTGCCAGCGCATCCATCGGAATCGCCAACTGCAAGCGCAGCGTTGAAGATTCGAATTCCCAGCTCGCGCCGGGCGCCCAGGCCGCCAGTGAGCGGCACTGGTCGTCATTTTGCCCGGCATCAACCGCTTTGAGCTGCACGGCTTTCATTACCGACGGCGTCAGGCACGGCTCCGGCTCGCCGCCGTTCGCCGGTGGGCGGAAGGTGACTTTTACCCCGGTTTTCACCTGGGTGCCATTGACCCAAACGTCCACCAGATAGCTGCCTGCGGCGGTGTGTTGCTGGTTGAACTGGCCAATGTTCTGCCCGTAGGCGGAACCCTGAAACAGCGCCGGGTCGAAGTAATATTCCTCTCCCCACGCGGCGTGCGCCGTGATCAGGCCGATCAGCGCCGTCAGGCTCTTGAGCTGAAAATTAGCGCCAGATAACGTCATAATGTTCACTCATCCTTGCGCCCTGATCGTTGACCAGAGTGACGTTAACGCTGCCTTTTCCTTGGGGTGCCTTGGCTTTGCCCGATAACCAGAAGGTGCGACTGGCGAACGGGGCCACCATATCGGCAGTCATGGCGTAGTGGATGCCGTTCACGCGGGCGCTCAGGTTGCTAACGGACGCAAACCACGGATTGGGGTTGGTGATTTCCACGCCTGCGCCTTTTTTCGCATCAGACACCGCTTTTAACTGGAGCTTTTTGACCAGTTCGCCGGGTTGGCCCAGGGACGCCGGACGGTAAAACAGCTTGATGCGCGTGCGCATCACCACCAGCATCTTGTTTTGCTTTTGTTCCCCGCCAACATTAGCGGGCGGGAGCTGCAAGGCGTTAAACCAGTACACCGATTCCCGGTCGTGAGGCAGCGATTTGGTTTTGCTGTACACAATGCGCACTATTTGGCCCGCTTTAGGCTGAATGCGGAATATCGGCGGCGTGGCGATAAACGGCACGGCGCTGCTGTCCTGCGGGCTGGCGTTGACGTCCCCGTCATCGAACCAGGTCTGAACGACGTAGGGGAAGCTGTCGCTGTTTTTAAGCTGTACGTCCACCGACGAGGCCGCAGAGCCGAAGATAATGCGGCTGCCCATAATGGTCACGCTGGCGTGACTGACCGCGGCGGTGGCGCAAAACAGTGCCGCACCCAGCAAGACCAGCATTCCGTGGCGAAGCGGTTCCTTCATCATCACAACAACTCCATGAGGATAGGGGTCTCCGGGCGCTGTGCCGCCCCCGGAGACAAAAGCAAACTTACTGGTAGGAAACGGCGTACTGCAGGGTGGCTTCCACGGTACCGGCGGTGGCTTTACCCGCGGCGTAGTACTGCGCGGTATAAGAGGCGCTGGCGTCGCTTGCGCCCGCGGCCAGTTTCAGGTCGCCGTCGCCGGTGAAGCCGTCGGTCAGGTTGATTTCGAGGCCGGTGGTGTCGAGGAGCTGAACTTCCACGTTGCCGGCGGTGCCGGTGTTGCCGAGGTTGCCGTTGGTGGTGACCTGGTTGCCAACAAACACGGTGGATATTTTGGTTTCGTTAGCCGCGTCGCCGGTGCAGCCGGTCAGGCCGATATCAAAGGTGACGGGACCGGCGGTGTCGCCACTGGCGGCCAAATCGGTGCTGCTGACGGTTGGCAGCAGAACCACTGGCGTGGTCTGATTGCCATTGATGGCAATGGAGCAGGTTTCGTCGGTCACTTCGCCCTGGAAGCTGATGGTGTTATTAGAAACGGCCATGGCGTTGGCGGAAACCAGCAGGGCGCCAGTCAGAATTGTGAGATAACTTTTTTTCAACATGATGCGTTTTCCTGTATGTCCTATTGAGACAATGAATTGATGACTCATGGCTACCTTGCCCGGCCCTGACACGGTATTCCGCTCGTAAAGCCGTCCGGTATCATGTAAGAAAAATCCTAAGCCATTTGCTTTGGGGAGTAATCATTAACTATTAACGGGTCATGATTAAGTTTTTAATTCCAGTAAAGACGGATATTCCTTTCATTTAAGGATGATAATTCCGTCGTTTCGTACGAAGATGTAAACAAAATGTAGCCGTGTAAAGCGTAATCCTTAGCTTTTGAGTGGGTATGGGGAGGGGATTTGCCAGATGAGATCAAGGTGAGTTGTCATGGCAGCACGGCCAAAATTGATGCATCGCAATATCGAAGGGGGGTCAGACGTAAAAAAGCCCGATGCAGGCATCGGGCTGTGGGGCATTTTCAGAAGTCTCAGGTGCTGGAATGAGGCGGTTCGGTCAGACTCCAGCAGACTTCCGCTTTGCTTTCCCGAAGGTTGGCGCAGCGCATAAAGTAGAGGCGAGACAGTTCCTGGCTCCAGGTTTTATACGATCGACTCTTGATCACCAGCAGGTACTGATCGCTGTTGCACTGCGGGTTCAGGTCCTGTGCATATCGCATCAGCCCGCTTTTGAAGGTGACGGCGTCCCCGCTATGCAGCAATTGTTCTGAAACCATCACGCTGCAGGTTCCGGCTTTGCCCATAAACACTTCCTTTCTGTCCGGCGGCCGGTTGTTGTACCAGAACCAGGCAGAGGCCATCAGCGTGGTAATGGCGATCACCATCGACAACCAGTTCATCACATTCGCCGTGCGCAATGATGAGGTCGCTGTCTGCTCCGTTTTCACCGAAGCGGAGGATTCAGGCGTAGAAATATCTCTTATTCTCGGCTCATCTTGCATAACATCAGGCGGCTCGGGTAACGCTTCTATTTGTATTTCTTCCTGAAACATAAAGCCCATTTTCGGGACGGTGGTGATGACTTCATCTTCCAGGCCTAAAATACGTAGAATTCGTCTTAATTTACTAATGCAATGATTGAGATTGTTATTGCTGGATACCATCCCAAAGTCATCCCAGACTTTTTTAAATATAACCTCACGATTGACCACCTCGCCCTGATGGTTCAGGAGCAGCAGTAATAAGCGTTTTGTGGGGTTTGAGATTTGAACCGGATCGTCCTGTTCATCATGAACAGCCAGCGATCCGGTATCAGAATCGAATATAACGTGTTTATTAAAAAGGAATTTCATCTCACGGATCCATCTGGTGAATGCAATAGGCAAGCCTGGGAAAACTATTCCCCGACGTGCGTATTACTCCTTTCTGGTTAGAATCAACTTTAAGAAGATGTAATGATAATATTAATCACTTAGGATGATTCTTAACATCTTAATTTGCAAGGGGGTTGGAAGTTAGCGTTTTATATCATTTATTAAGCGTTTTGTGGTTAATTTTACGTAACCATTCGAAGACTTAATGTTTTTCTATGAATGTAAAGAAAACAATTAATAAATTGCCAAAGCGATAGGGGCGTTATGCGTTTTTTGAGACGGCTTAGCATCATCTCAGGAAATGACTTATTTTCATGATAAATCGTTGATTCAGGTCTACGCTTTCTCTAACCTCCTGTAAACGCAGGCTTATGAGGAAACGAGAATGCACAATAAAACGAAGTGGATGACGGGCGTTTCGCTGTTGGCTGCGCTGAGCTTGCCGCTGCATGCGGCTGAACCGGTAAAGGTTGGTTCTAAGATTGATACCGAAGGGGCGCTGCTCGGCAACATCATCTTGCAGGTACTGGACAACCACGGCGTGAAAACCGTGAACAAAGTGCAGTTGGGCACCACGCCGGTTGTACGCGGGGCGATTACCTCCGGCGAGCTGGATATCTACCCGGAATACACCGGTAACGGGGCATTCTTCTTTAAGGATGATAACGACCCTGCGTGGAAGAACGCGCAGCAGGGCTACGAGAAAGTGAAAAAACTCGATGCCGAGCAGAACAAACTGATCTGGCTGACGCCGTCCCCGGCGAATAATACCTGGACCATCGCGGTGCGCCAGGATATGGCAGAGAAGAACAAACTCACCTCGCTGGCGGATTTGAGCGCGTACCTGAAAAAGGGCGGCACCTTCAAACTGGCGGCGTCGGCAGAATTTATTGAGCGTCCGGACGCGCTGCCCGCTTTCGAAAAAGCCTACGACTTCAAACTCGACCAGGGTCAGCTATTATCACTGGCGGGCGGTGACACTGCGGTGACCATCAAAGCGGCGGCGCAGCAAACCTCCGGCGTGAACGCGGCGATGGCTTACGGTACCGATGGTCCGGTGGCGGCTTTGGGCCTGCAAACGCTGACCGATCCGAAAGGCGTTCAGCCAATCTATGCCCCAACCCCGGTGATCCGCGAGGCGGTGCTGAAAGCCTATCCGCAAATCCCGGAATGGCTGAAGCCAGTGTTTGAAAAACTGGACGCGAAAACGCTGCAAAAACTGAATGCCAGCATCGCGGTGGAAGGGCTGGATGCGAAGAAAGTGGCCGCTGACTGGCTGAAACAACAGGGACTGGTGAAGTAAGTACGTGCGAATATCCTGTCATAACCGGGTTCTGCTGCTGCTGGTGCTGATTGCACTGGCAGCCGCAGCGTTACCCTTCGTGAATTATGCGCCTAACCGGCTGGTCTCTGGCGAAAGCCGCCAGCTGTGGCAAATCTGGACTTTCCCGCCTGCGCTGTTGCTTATCGTGCCGCTGGTCTTCGTGGGCTTGAGCCTGCTGCGAGGCCGGGGGGCGTTGGCGTTGACGCTGGTTCTGGCGCAGGTCCTGTTTATTCTTCTGCTGTGGAGCGGCGGTAAAGCGGCGACGACGCTGGCACAAAGCGGCAGCCCGCTGGCGCGCACCTCGCCGGGCAGTGGCCTGTGGCTTTGGCTGGCGGTGGCGCTGTTGATTTGCAGCGAGGCAATTCGGCGGCTCACCCAGAAATCGCTCTGGCGCTGGCTGCTGAATGCACAAATCTGGATTATCCCGGTGGCGCTGCTGTTGTCCGGTGAACTCGATTCACTGTCGCTGATGAAAGAGTATTTCAACCGTCAGGACGTGTTCGACAGCGCGTTGCAGCAACACCTGATTTTGCTGTTCGGCACGCTGCTGCCGGGCCTGCTGATTGGCGTCCCGCTCGGGCTGTGGTGCTGGCGTCATCAGGGGCGGCAGACCCGCGTTTTCACCGTCCTCAATATTATTCAAACGATCCCCTCTGTGGCTCTGTTCGGCCTGCTGATTGCGCCGCTCGCCGGGCTGGTGAAACATTTCCCGTGGCTGTCGGCCTGGGGCATTGGCGGTACTGGCCTGACGCCCGCGCTGATTGCGCTGGTGCTGTACGCTCTGCTGCCGCTGGTGCGAGGCGTGGTCACCGGTATGCAGCAGGTGGCCGCTGATGTGCTTGAAAGCGCGTCGGCAATGGGCATGAGCCAGACCCAGCGCTTCTGGAAAGTCCAGCTCCCGCTGGCGCTGCCGGTGCTGTTGCGCAGCCTGCGGGTGGTCACCGTGCAAACGGTCGGTATGGCGGTGGTGGCGGCGCTGATCGGCGCGGGCGGTTTTGGTGCATTGGTATTTCAGGGCTTGTTGAGCAGTGCGCTCGACCTGGTGTTGCTTGGCGTTATTCCGGTGATTGCGATGGCGGTGGTAGTGGATGCGCTGTTCAGCCTGTGGATAGCCTTACTGGGAGGAGAAGCCCATGATTGAATTTCAGCAGGTAAGCAAAATCTTTGACGGCAAAGCGGCGGTGAAAAACCTCGATCTGAATCTGAAAGAGGGTGCTTTTTCGGTGCTTATCGGGACCTCGGGGTCCGGAAAATCCACCACGTTGAAGATGATTAATCGCCTGGAGGAGCATGACAGCGGCACCATTCGCTTCGCCGGGGAAGATATTCGCCAGCAGCCGGTGCTGGCGCTGCGCCGCAGGATGGGATACGCCATTCAGTCGATTGGCCTGTTTCCTCACTGGACGGTGGCGCAAAACATTGCCACCGTGCCGCAGTTGCAGAAATGGACGCGGGGACGCATCAATGAGCGCGTTGACGAACTGATGGCGCTGCTGGGGCTGGATGCCTCTTTGCGCGATCGCCTGCCGCATCAGCTTTCCGGTGGTCAGCAGCAGCGCGTCGGCGTGGCCCGCGCGCTGGCGGCCAATCCTGAAGTATTACTGATGGATGAACCCTTTGGCGCTCTCGACCCGGTGACGCGCGGGGCGCTACAGCAGGAGATGCGCCGCATTCATCAGCTGCTAGGACGTACCATCGTGCTGGTGACGCACGATATCGACGAAGCGCTGCGTCTGGCCGATCATCTGGTGCTGATGGATAACGGCGAAGTGGTTCAGCAGGGCACGCCGTTGTCGATGCTGACCGCGCCGGAAAACGATTTTGTGCGTGAATTTTTTGGCCGCAGCGAGCTGGGCGTGCGGCTGCTGTCGTTGCGTGGCGTCGGGGACTATGTCCGCCACGAAGAGCACATTTCAGGTGAGCCGCTGCGGGCGTCAATGTCGCTGCGTGAGGCGCTGTCATTGTTTGTGGCGCGCCGCAGCGAAGTGCTGCCGGTGGTGAACGATGACGGTACGCCGTGCGGATCGCTGCATTTTGCCGATCTGCTGCGTGGGGAGGACTCCCGTGAAGGTCGTGCGTGATCCGCTTGTCTGGCTGTTGTTGCTGTTTATCGCGCTGCTGGCGCTGATGCCCTACAGCGGGCCGCTGTTCAGCGCAATGTTCCCTGAGCTGCCGCGGCCGGTCTATCAGCAGCAAAGTTTCTGGTCGCTGACGCTGGCGCATTTCTCGCTGGTGGGCGTGTCGAGCCTGGTAGCAACGGTGGTTGGCGTGGGGGCCGGGATTGCGGTGACGCGCCCGGCGGGCCGTGAATTTCGCTCGCTGGTGGAAACCATTGCCGCGATGGGGCAGACGTTTCCACCGGTGGCGGTGCTGGCGATTGCAGTCCCGGTGATGGGCTTTGGCCGTGAACCGGCGATTATTGCGCTGATCCTGTACGGCATCTTGCCTGTTTTACAAGGCACGCTGGCCGGGCTGGCATCGGTGCCATCGAGCGTATTGAGCGTGGCGCAGGGGATGGGGATGAATGGCTGGCAGCGGCTGCTGAAAGTGGAACTGCCGCTGGCCGCTCCGGTGATGATCGCCGGGATCCGCATTTCGGTCATTGTGAATATCGGCACCGCGACCATAGCGTCAACGGTGGGGGCCAACACCCTCGGGACGCCGATTATCATTGGCCTAAGCGGGTTTAATACGGCGTATGTGATTCAGGGAGCGGTGCTGGTCGCGCTGGCTGCAATCCTGGTTGACCGGGCGTTTGAGCGTCTGGCGAGGTTACTCAGCCGACACCACCGCGGACGATAAAGGAGTAGCCCGCAAGCATTACGCCGCCAACGCCGCCCACGGCCATTAGAACGAAGAGGGTGATCATAGCCAGTTTGGCAGGTTTCATCATGTGCTCCTTATGTTAACCCGCCGATTATATGATGAAGCACGCTTGTTAATGAACCCTTAATTTCCCAGTCGCAGCACGTTTAGCCCCTGATCGTGCCACTGCTGCAACTGTGTCTGTTGCCCCACGGTGGAGCTGTCACCGCACCACACCAGCAGGGTTTGACCGTCAAACAACTCCGGGCGCAGTTGCTGTAGCGAGTGCGCCAGCACGTCCACGCGCCAGCCTTGTTCGCAGGCGACCCAGCCTTCGAGCCACAGCCGGGTGGTGTCGGTAATGTTCCAGCCGACGACCAGCGCATCGCGGCCCTGGCGTTTTCGCGCCGAGGCCATGCACACTGAAATGTAGTTGATCAGCACCCCATCCAGCACGCTTAACAAGGTTTGCAGCGTCGGCTGGGAGCTTTGTAAGCGCAGTCTGAGCGGAATGAACAGATGGGAAACCAGCGTCTGGGCGGGATAATCGCGCCCGCGTTCTTTGATCCACAGTCGCAGCCGGTTGAGATTGCCGCCCTGCAAAAAGCGCAGCAGCGTTTCCTGATGCTCTCGCCAGCCGTTCTGCTGTTCGGCGGTGGCTTCAATAAGCAGCGTTTTGACTTTACTGACCTGCACGCCGGTTTCTATCCAGCGTTTGATTTCGCGAATTCTGTCGATGTCACCATCGTTAAACAGCCGATGGCCACCATCGGTTCGCTGGGGCTTTAACAGTCCGTAACGGCGCTGCCAGGCACGCAGCGTCACCGGATTAATATCACAAAGCAGAGCCACTTCACCTATCGTGTAAAGCGCCATCTCTCACCTCAGCTCGCGCATCCCCATCATAACTGTAGTCGGTGTTCGTCGAACCAGGAAAATTCGCTCGTTTTTTGTTCAGAAAAGCCGCGTCAGGTCAGCGAAAAGTGTGATCGGCGGCAGGAATTTCGCGTTTTGCCTGGGCGGTCAAGGAAACAGATAGTTACAACGTGTATGTTACGCGCTTTCAAAGTTTATGTGGTTTGCAGGTATGTACGAATTTAATCTGGTGTTGCTGCTGCTTCAGCAGATGTGCGTGTTTCTGGTTATCGCCTGGCTGATGAGCAAAACGCGCCTGTTCATTCCGTTAATGCAGGTCACTGTGCGTCTGCCTCACAAGCTGCTGTGCTACGTCACGTTCTCCATTTTTTGCATTCTTGGGACCTATTTCGGTCTGCACATCGAAGATTCGATAGCCAACACCCGTGCCATCGGCGCGGTGATGGGCGGCCTGCTTGGCGGCCCGGTGGTAGGCGGTCTGGTCGGGCTGACCGGCGGGCTGCACCGTTATTCGATGGGTGGAATGACCGCATTGAGCTGCATGGTGTCGACCTTTGTGGAAGGCCTGCTGGGCGGGCTGGTGCACAGCGTGCTGGTGCGACGTGGGCGCAGCGATAAGGTCTTTAATCCGTTGACCGCGGGCGTAGTCACCTTCGTCGCCGAAATGGTGCAGATGTTGATAATCCTGCTGATTGCCCGTCCGTTTAGCGACGCGCTGCATCTGGTGCAAAGCATTGCCGCGCCGATGATGGTCACCAATACCGTCGGCGCCGCGCTGTTCATGCGCATCCTGCTCGACAAACGGGCGATGTTTGAGAAATACACCTCAGCGTTTTCCACCACCGCGCTAAAAGTGGCGGCCTCGACCGAAGGGATCTTGCGGCAAGGCTTTAACGAGGAAAACAGCATGCGGGTGGCGCAGGTGCTGATTCAGGAGCTGGATATCGGCGCGGTGGCGATAACGGATCGTGAAAAGCTTCTGGCGTTCACTGGGATCGGCGACGATCACCACCTGCCCGGCAAACCGATTTCCTCGCGCTATACCCAGAAAGCCATCGACAGCGGGGAAGTGGTGTACGCCGACGGCAACGAAGTACCGTACCGCTGCTCGATTCACCCTAACTGCAAACTCGGCTCGACGCTGGTTATCCCACTGCGCGGCGAAAATCAGCGAGTAATTGGCACTATTAAACTGTATGAAGCCAAAAACCGTCTGTTCAGCTCCATCAACCGCACGTTGGGAGAGGGCATCGCCCAGCTGCTGTCGGCGCAGATCCTCGCCGGGCAATACGAGCGGCAAAAGGCGCTGCTGACCCAGTCAGAAATTAAGCTGCTGCACGCCCAGGTCAATCCGCATTTCCTGTTTAACGCCCTGAATACTTTGAAAGCGGTGATCCGCCGCGACAGCGAACAGGCCGGGCAGTTGGTGCAGTATTTGTCGACCTTCTTCCGCAAAAATCTCAAACGCCCGTCGGAAATTGTCACCCTGGCCGATGAAATTGAGCATGTGAATGCGTATCTGCAAATTGAGAAAGCGCGCTTCCAGGCGCGGTTGCAGGTGCATCTCAACGTGCCGCCTGCGCTGGCCCATCACCAGCTACCGGCGTTTACCCTGCAACCAATAGTGGAAAATGCGATTAAACACGGCACCTCGCAGCATCTGGGGATCGGCGAAATCACGGTGCAGGCGAGCCTGCATCAGCGCTGGCTGCAACTGGATATTGAAGATAACGCCGGGCTGTATCAGCCTGACGCTCAGGCAAACGGCCTGGGCATGACGCTGGTGGATAAACGGCTGCGCGCGCGCTTCGGCGACGAATGCGGAATAACCGTCACCTGCGAGCCGGACATTTTTACCCGTATTACCCTGCGACTGCCTGTGGAGGAAAATGCATGCTGAAGGTGTTAATTGTCGATGATGAGCCGCTGGCGCGGGAAAATCTGCGCTTTTTGCTGGAGAAGCAGGCCGATATTGAAATCGTAGGTGAATGCGACAACGCGGTAGAAGGCATTGGCGCGGTGCATCATTTGCGGCCCGATGTGGTGTTTCTCGATATTCAGATGCCGCGTATCAGCGGGCTGGAAATGATCGGCATGCTCGACCCGGAGCACCGTCCGTGGGTGGTGTTTCTCACCGCCTTTGACGAATACGCGGTGAAGGCGTTTGAAGAACACGCTTTTGATTATCTGCTCAAGCCTATCGAAGAGAAGCGGCTGGATAAAACCCTCGGTCGTTTGCGGCAGGAGCGCTGCCAGCAGGATATCTCGGTGTTCGGCGAAAGCCAGCAGGCGCTGAAATTCATCCCCTGCACCGGGCATAGCCGGATTTGGCTGTTACAGATGGAAGATGTGGCGTTTGTCAGCAGCCGCATGAGCGGCGTGTATGTCACCGACGGCGCGGGTAAAGAAGGTTACACCGAGCTGACGCTGCGCACCCTGGAAAGCCGCACGCCACTGCTGCGCTGTCATCGTCAGCATCTGGTGAATATGTCGCACCTGAAAGAGATTCGCCTGGAAGAGAACGGTCAGGCAGAGTTATTGCTGCGTGCCGGACAAACCGTGCCGGTGAGTCGTCGCTATCTTAAGAGTCTGAAAGAGGCGTTAGGGCTGTAAAACTGGTACACTTCGCCTTTGTCCAAATACAAGTTTAAGACGCTATGATCAGTAACGATATCATCCGTAGCCTGCGCTACATCCTGAAAACCAATAATGCCGGTCTGGTTCGCCTGTGGGCGCTGGCGGAAGCCGTTGCCACGCCAGAGATGATCGATGCCTGGGTGCGTAAAGAAGATGACGCCGGTTTTCAGCGCTGCCCGGACATTATGCTGTCGCTGTTGCTCAACGGACTTATCTACGACAAGCGCGGGAAAGATGAATCTGCCCCGGCGCTGGTGACAGAACGCCGCATGACCAATAACCTGGTGCTGAAAAAGCTGCGTATCGCGTTCTCACTCAAAACCGATGATATTCTGGCTATTCTGACCGAGCAGCAGTTCCGCGTTTCGATGCCGGAAATTACCGCCATGATGCGCGCGCCGGATCATAAAAATTACCGCGAATGCGGCGATCAGTTCTTGCGCTATTTCCTGCGAGGGTTGACGGCTCGTTTTAATCCGAAGCCTGAAAAGAAAGCCTAAACGACGCATAAAAAAAAGGCCGGATAATCATCCGGCCTTCTTCATTATTTAACCTGCTGACCAGGCTGCGCACCGCTGTCCGGGCTTAACAGGAAAATATCTTTCCCGCCAGGACCTGCGGCCATCACCATTCCTTCGGAAATACCGAAGCGCATTTTACGCGGCGCAAGGTTTGCCACCATCATCGTCAGACGACCAATCAGCGCCTGTGGATCAGGATACGCAGAACGGATCCCGGAGAAGACGTTGCGTTTCTCACCGCCGATATCCAGCGTCAGGCGCAGCAGCTTGTCAGAACCGTCAACAAACTCGGCGTTTTCAATCAGCGCAATGCGCATGTCGACTTTGGCGAAATCGTCAAAGGTAATGGTTTCCTGAATCGGGTCATCCGCCAGCGAGCCAGTCACCGGCGCACTCAGGGCTTTCACTTCTTCTTTAGACGCCTCAACCAGGGCTTCAACCTGCTTCATGTCGATGCGGTTATACAGCGCCTTGAAGGTGTTTACCTTGTGGCTAAGCAGCGGCTGCTGAATGCTGTTCCAGCTCAGTTCCGTGTTAAGGAACGCTTCGGTACGTTCTGACAGCATCGGCAGCACCGGCTTCAGGTAGGTCATCAGCACGCGGAACAGGTTGATACCCATGGAGCAGATGGACTGCAGGTCAGCATCGCGGCCTTCCTGTTTTGCCACGACCCACGGAGCCTGCTCGTCAACATAGCGGTTGGCAAGGTCAGCCAGCGCCATGATTTCACGCACGGCTTTACCGAATTCACGGCTTTCCCACGCGTCGCCAATAGACTGTGCAGCGTCGATGAAGGTTTTGTACAGCTCAGGGTCAGCCAGTTCCGCCGCCAGCACGCCGTCAAAGCGTTTGGCGATGAAGCCCGCATTACGGGACGCCAGGTTCACGACTTTATTCACGATATCGGCGTTCACGCGCTGCACGAAATCTTCGAGGTTAAGGTCGATATCGTCGATGCGGGAAGAGAGTTTCGCGGTGTAGTAGTAGCGCAGGCTGTCGGCATCGAAATGGTTCAGCCAGGTGCTGGCCTTGATGAAGGTGCCGCGAGATTTGGACATCTTCGCACCGTTCACCGTCACGTAGCCGTGGACGAACAGGTTGGTCGGTTTACGGAAACCGCTGCCTTCCAGCATCGCAGGCCAGAACAGGCTGTGGAAATAAACGATGTCTTTACCGATGAAGTGATACAGCTCGGCGTCGGAATCTTTTTTCCAGTATTCGTCGAAGCTGGTGGTATCGCCGCGTTTGTCGCACAGGTTCTTGAAGGAACCCATGTAGCCAATTGGCGCGTCCAGCCAGACGTAGAAGTATTTACCCGGTGCGCCTGGGATTTCAAAGCCAAAGTACGGCGCATCGCGGGAGATATCCCACTGCTGCAGACCGTGCTCGAACCACTCTTGCATTTTGTTCGCGACCTGCTCCTGCAGCGCGCCGCTGCGGGTCCATGCCTGCAGCATTTCGCTAAAGGATGGCAGATCGAAGAAGAAGTGCTCAGACTCACGCATCACTGGCGTAGCGCCGGATACTACGGATTTCGGCTCGATAAGCTCGGTTGGGCTGTAGGTCGCGCCGCACACTTCGCAGTTATCGCCGTACTGATCCGGGGATTTACATTTCGGGCAGGTACCTTTCACGAAACGATCCGGCAGGAACATGCCTTTTTCCGGGTCGTAAAGCTGAGAGATAGTGCGGTTTTTGATAAAACCGTTCTCTTTCAGGCGGCCGTAGATAAGCTCGGACAGCTCACGGTTCTCATCGCTGTGCGTTGAGTGGTAGTTGTCATAGCTGATGTTAAAGCCGGCGAAATCGGTCTGATGTTCCTGACTCATTTCGGCAATCATCTGCTCTGGGGAGATGCCAAGCTGCTGAGCTTTCAGCATGATAGGCGTGCCGTGGGCGTCATCGGCGCAGATGAAATTGACCTGATGGCCGCGCATTCGCTGGTAACGGACCCAGACATCAGCCTGGATATGCTCCAGCATATGACCGAGGTGGATGGAGCCGTTGGCGTACGGCAGTGCGCACGTTACCAGAATTTTTTTCGCGACTTGAGTCATAGTGAACATTACTTCCTGCTTTTGAAGGGGGTGTCGATATTACCAAAACGCCAAATAATCCGCTACGCGAGTGGGACATTAATCCATATCTGAATAATTGTTACCTCCGCGTCGCACTCGCAGTTACAATTAGTTCTTCCAGAATAACGACAAAGGAGTCGGGATGAATTCACAATCCCAGGCCAAATCCCCGGAGCGCCTGCGTGCGATGGTCGCGGGTACGCTGGCCAACTTTCAGCACCCAACCCTGAAGCACAACCTTACGGCCCTGAAAGCGTTGCACCATGTGGCGTGGCTCGATGACATCATTCACGTTGAAATCCAGATGCCGTTCGCCTGGCAGAGCGCGTTTGAAGAGCTGAAAGAACAATGCAGCGCTGACCTGCTGCGCATTACCGGTGCGAAAGCGGTCGACTGGAAGCTGTCGCATGCGATTGCCACGCTGAAACGCGTTAAAAATCAGCCAGGCATTAACGGCGTGAAGAATATCGTTGCCGTGAGTTCCGGCAAAGGCGGCGTGGGTAAATCGTCTACCGCGGTAAACCTGGCGCTGGCGCTGGCCGCTGAAGGCGCAAAAGTCGGCATTCTTGACGCCGACATTTATGGCCCGTCCGTGCCGATGATGATCGGCGCAGAAGGCGAACGCCCGACGTCCCCTGATGGCACCCACATGGCGCCAATCATGAAATTCAACCTGGCCACCAACTCGATTGGTTACCTGGTGACCGATGACAACGCGATGGTCTGGCGTGGCCCGATGGCCAGCAAAGCGCTGTTGCAGATGCTGCAAGAAACGATGTGGCCGGATCTCGATTATCTGATACTGGATATGCCGCCAGGCACCGGTGACATTCAGTTGACGCTGGCGCAGAACATTCCGGTCACCGGCGCACTGGTGGTCACTACCCCGCAGGACATTGCGCTGATCGACGCGAAAAAAGGCATCGTGATGTTCGAGAAGGTCGAAGTCCCGGTGCTCGGTATCGTCGAGAACATGAGCATGCACGTGTGCAGCAACTGCGGCCACCACGAGCCCATTTTTGGCACCGGTGGCGCAGAGCGTCTGGCACAGCAGTATCACACCCAGCTGCTGGGACAGATGCCGCTGCATATCAGCCTGCGTGAAGACCTCGACCGCGGCACGCCAACGGTCGTCGCGCGTCCGGACAGTGAATTCACCACCCTGTATCGCCAGCTGGCAGGCCGCGTGGCCGCGCAACTTTACTGGCAGGGCGAAGTCATCCCCGGTGAGATTGCCTTCCGCGCCGTGTAAGCACTTGCTCGCAGACGTTACGCGCTGAACAGAAAGCCACCGTGGGTGGCTTTTTTTATGCCTTTTTCAGGTGGTAGGCTGCAACCCTTGCGGGGTGGATAACCAGCGCGGGGCCAGCATGGTATCGGTCATAAACGCGGTCAGCTCATACAGCAGGCCCTGCAACGTCTCTTCTACGCTGATGCTCAGCGGGTTGCCCGATAACAGGTGGCTCAGCGCCAGACAATACTCGCACAGCAGTTCGCTTTCAGTGTCCATGGCTGGGCGAGTGCGGGGCAGGGTGCTGACGGTAAACTGCGCCATCTGATTTTCATCAATCGGCTCAAGCAGCGTGGGTTGTAACTGGGTCAGGCATTCGTGCAGACGCTGGTAAAGCTCATGCTGCGTTGGCAGATGCTCAGTATCCAGCGCACCGGCGGCCAGCTTTTCGCAGTGGGCGGCGGCTTCGGCGAAGTCAGTTTGGGGTTCTATGTCAACATAGAGCAGAGGGTGGGTCCAGACGGCGGGCGCTTCCATGATGGTCTTCTCCAGAGTGTGGCAGTGACTGGTTATATATACAGTGCATTGTAAACTCTGACGTGACGCTGACAAGGGCTAATCCCTGAAGGAAGCTCCCAAAATTGAATGATAAAAATGTATGCGGATGGGGCGTCAGCGTAGACGGTAATGCAATAACCAGTAATCGCCATCCGGTGATGCGCCGCGGGCTTCGGTATGCCAGCCGTGATGATGATAAAACGTTAGTGCCTGCTCATTCTGTATCAGGCACTTCAGCGCACCGGTGCTGGTAAAGGTCGTTTGTACCTGCTCAAGCAGCGCGGCACCCACGCCCTGACCCTGCCAGTCGGGGTCAACAAACAGGTTATGCAGAAAGTTATCGCGTTCCCAGACGGAAGCAAACCCGACGCGGTGGCCATCAATTTCAGCGACCCACACGGTTTCATCGAGCGTAGCGGCATCAAAATCTTCCAGCTGCCAGTCGCTCCTGTCGGCCCACGGCCAGCTGATTTTACGTGCATGAAGGTATAAGGTGCGCAGGAAAGGACGGTCAGAAGGATGTCCTGGGCGAATGATCATCACGTTCTCCAGGTTAATTCAGAAGACACTGTGAGCGTCACGATTAACGCTCACAGCTTGCAGCATTAACGATGATAGAAAATCTCACCATCGTAGATCTTCATAATCTTGCCGTCGGTGTCGCCAATCAGGACGTAGTTGCCGCCCATGTAAGTCCAGTGGCTACCCGCATCCGGGGCAGGCAGGTTACGCAACTGCCACTGTTTGATGTTGTACTCTTGCGAACGGTACATTGCTGGCACGCTATCACCGATGTTGAAATGGGTGAAATCAGCAATAAAATCTTTTAACTCGTATTTCTGAATCCCAGAAGTTGGCACTGTTGCCGGTGCAGCTGATACCGCACCTGCTGTTGCCAGCAGTACGCCCAGAAGCATCATTTTTGTTTTACGCATACCTTCTCCACACATACATTTGCTAGACAGCCTGGACTTAAATTTATCGCCCCGTATCATTCCCGATGAAACCGTCTGCTGGCAAGCTCTTTACAGGCAAAAAGTGTAAGTAAACCTCGAAAGAATACTGTGTAAGGCAGGTGCTGGCGCGGCTGTCAGGCATTTTGAGACGATTCCGGGTTTTGTGCTTACAATGCACAGAGTTATCAGCAGGAGAAAGAAATGCTCAGACTGGAAGACTTAACGTTGTTTGTTCGCGCGGCGGCGTTGGGCAGTTTTAGCGAAGCGGCGCGCGAGGCGGGACTGCCGCCTGCGCAGGTGAGCGCGGCGATTAAGCGCCTGGAAACGCAGCTCAATATCCGCTTATTTGCGCGTTCGACCCGCAGCCTGCGCCTTACGCCGGAAGGGGAAACCTGGCTGCCGTTCGCCACCCAAATGCTCGACACCTTGCATGCCGGGCTGCAACAAATACAGGCCCCGGAAGATGAAGTTCGCGGTACGTTGCAGATTGCCGTGCCGTCCGATCTTGGTCGTAACCTGCTGTTGTCGGTGTTTCAGGCTTTTCGTCAACGTCACCCGGCGCTGCGCCTGCGGATACTCTTTTCCGACAGCCTGACCGACGTGTTCAAGGATCCGGTGGATGTCGCGTTTCGCTACGGCAATAACGATGATGCGTCCTTTATTTCATTACCGGTAGCGTCTGAAAACCGCCGTGTGCTGGTGGCGTCACCGGAATGGATTGCGCGTCACGAGGTGCCAAAAACGCCGGAAGAATTACGCCAGCACGACGTGCTGACCTATATTCTACGCGGGCGCGTTTACGATCGCTGGACGTTTATACGTGACGGGCAGATGCAGGAAGTTCAGGTCAACAGCAGCGTAATGAGCGACGACGCCGAGGTCATTCGACGGCTGGCTATCGCGGGCGAGGGGATTGCCAACAAATCCTGGCTCGACGTCAGCGACGATATTGCTCAAGGGCGACTGAACATTATTCTACCGGATTATCAGGGGGATAAGGTTCCGCTGAATATGATTTGCCCGCACCGAAAACAGCTCTCCACGGCGGTGCGTTTATTGTATGACGCAGTGTCAGAAAAATGCGCCACAATAATGCAACATATGCCGGATCGTTAACCGCCTTTTGTCGCGATAATAAGCAATGATTTCAATTTTTTTATTATCGCGCACCCGCCCAAATTTAACGTTAAACATGTTAATTACATCCTAAATAACATTGTTAATGTTTATTTTTGAACCCGTTTATGTTTGTCGCCTTACGTATGGATGCGTATTCTCTGTAAGCCAAACCTGTCTGCACCAGGCAGCTATCCCAGAGTAACTAGTGACCCATGCATAAATTGACGATTCATCCTTCGACATTGCTGAAGGAAGAAAATACGCTATTTAACACCGTCGCCCTGACGGTGACGACGCTAGTCCTTTTTCTTGCCAGCAGCGTGATGCAGCAAGCTGGGCACTTGGCTCTTTTCTGGCCGTTAAATGCCTTATTGGTGGGTCTGTTTTTACGCTTCCCCTTTTTAAATCGGCCGCATAACTATTTAATTTGTTCATTGGTTGTGCTGCTGGCTAATGCTGCGTCCGGTAATAATGATGCGGGTTCGGTCCTGATCACGATCTCTAATATGTCGTTCGTCGTTATTCTGACGAAAGCCATTTTATATGAGAAGAAAACGCCGGAAGAGCAGCTGAAAATTAACGTCCTGCGTCTCTACAGTTATTGTCTGTTGACGGCATTAATTTCTTCTCTGCTCGGAAGCTACGCGTTTGGACTGACGTCCCATCAGACCTTCCTCGATATTTATTCGGTCTGGTTCAGCGAGCAATTTTCTACCAGCGTGTTGGTCCTGCCTTTCCTTCTGACCTGGACTGGCAGCCTGGTGCCCAAAAAATTCGATCTTCTCCAGGTGATGCCGCTCAGCCTGCTGATTTTGTCTATCGTTGCCTCTTCGCACAGCGGGGGGATCGGCAGCCTGGCGGTAACGCTGCCGGCGCTGATTTGGTGTGCGATCAGTTATTCGCTGCCAGTGACCTGTTTGCTGACACAGCTAACGGGCATCGCCGAAGTGCTGATGGTGGATTCTCATTGGGTTTATAACGGTATTTCCGGACATATCACCCAGATTGTTTCTGCGCGCATGGGGATTGCCTCTGTGGCCATCAGCCCGGTGATGGTTGCCGTGAGCGTACAGGCTATCAACATGCTGGTTAAACAGCTGTCGGCCCGCGCCAATTACGACTATCTGACCCGCGTGCATTCGCGTTTTGGCCTGTATGAAAAATTACGTTTGCAGGATGAGAAAACGGTCAATACCGCGCTGAACGTACTGCTGCTGGACATCGACCATTTCAAAAGCATCAACGATACGCACGGCCACGACTGCGGCGACAGCGTATTGACCGAATTTGCTCGCCGGGTCAAAGACGTGGTGGGTGAGAAGGGCATTGTGGCGCGTATGGGCGGCGAAGAGTTTGCCGTCGTCATGCCAGATGCCTGCGGAGATAACGGCTACCTTCTGGCAGAAGAGATTCGTGCCGAGATTGAACAGATGGAAGTGAACTGGGAAGGGGACACGCTTTCCCTGACCGTCAGTATCGGACTGAGCCACGGCCAGGCCGCACGGCGCCAGCTGGTCGATGCCTTTGACAAACTGCTCTCCGAAGCCGACCGATACCTGTATCAATCGAAAAAAGCAGGGCGTAACCGCACCTCTGCCGCACCTGCTGTCATGGACAAACTTCTGGTGCCTTCTGCCTCTTAAGGCAAAAGGCACACTTTAATTTTTACCTCTTTTAACGCTAGAGCTAATGCAATCACCCAAGCTATGGAAAAGTCTTCCCTAAAAGCCTACCCATTCACTTTGCTGAAAAGTGTGATGATAATTTTGCTGGTCGCGCTGCTGGTCATGATCCTGTGCGCCACCGGTCTGCTCAACTATCAGTCCCGTAAAGCGGGTAATCTGATGAACGAGCAATTGTTAAACACACAGAGTGAGATGGTTCAGCTCAAGCTGGGAGATTTTCTCGACAACCCGCACCAGCTCAGCTTGTTGATGCAGAAATTCCTCCAGGGAGGCCAGGCCGCCGTCGATGATGGCATGGTGCGCCCAGAGTTAGTCTATTTAGGTTCTCGTGCTTTTGCCGATATGCAGGCGATGCAAAGCTTCTCCTGGACCGATGCCAACGGAAACTACTTCTCCGTAAAACGCGACAGCACCACCGGGCGTATTTTCCTTGAGCGAAGCACTCCGCAGGATCCGACGCAGCTCATCACCTACAGCGGGATTAGCGAGCAAAGCAACATCGTTAAATCGGTCAACAATTTCAACGTCAACAGCTTCTCGTGGTTCCACATCGCGCAGCATCAGCGTAACCCGTGGTGGATAAGCGAACCCGGCGTTAAAGGCCATATCGCGACCTATCATCTGCCGATATACACCAAAGAAGGACAGTTTGCCGGGGTGATTTCTACCGGACTGATGCCTGCCAAAATGAGCGGCTATCTGGCACAACTGCTGCCGAGTAAAGATTACTCCCTGCTGATTCTGGACGAAGACCAGCACGTGGTGGCCAGCACCGATAACGCGATGATGCCTGACAAATTGCCGTCTTCGCTGACTCACGAAACGGAAGACTGCAACTGCGATAAATTGACCTCATTCCACGTCAACGGTAAACGCTTTATGGCGAAGACCTTTGACGTGCGCGACAGTGAGTACCTGCTCAAATGGCACGGCGTGCTGGTTGCGCCGCATCAGGCGACGCTGGCAACGACCCGTCAGCAGCATTTGATGATTACGCTCGCCAGCGCGGCGGTGATTCTGCTGCTGATGGCGGCAATCAGCCTGGTTATCCTGCGTTTCACCGGCTCGCTGAAAGAGACGGCCGGGAAGGTCAAAGAGATGGGTTTCAAGCCGTGGAAAAAAGAGAGCAAAAAGCGGACTTTCCCGGAACTGAAGACGCTAAACGAAGAACTTGAACGCGTGGCTGAGCTGATGCCGTCGATGGGCGCGCAGCGTACCAGTCTTGAAGAAGATGCGGAAACCGGCTTCCTGACGCTCGGCGGCCTGATGCACACGCCTGCGCTGTATGACAACCGCAATCTGCTGGCGATGATCAAGGTCAGCAACTTCAATTCCGTCAAAAATGCGCTCGGTAGCGCGCTGGCGAAAGAGTTTATTCAGTCCTTTGCGGAACGCCTGCGCAGCATTTTGCCGGAAGGCGCCCTGTGCTGTCGCGACCGCGAAGACACGTTCATCATCGCCTTTACCGGGACGTATGAAAGCAAAGACGTGGCGTGGTATCGCGGCGTGATCACCTCCGTATTCCGCGAACAGTCGGCGGAAATTGCCGGTGAATCGCATATCTTTACCGGTCACGCCGGGATGATTATCGAACCGCTGACCGAAGAAGGCTTCAGCGAGTGCCTGCGTAACGTCAGCCTTGCCGTGCAGCACACCCAGAATCAGCGCAACGGCGCATGCGATCTCTATACGCCAGAAATGCGTGAAGAAGAGGTTAACAACCTGCGTCTGCACCAGGCCCTGCGCGACGATCTGCAAACCGAAGGTTTCCACCTTGTGTTGCAGCCTATCGTGCCGTTTGCGGAACAGGTGCAGTGTACGGAAGGGGAGTGCCTGATTCGCTGGCAGTCCAACGTGCTGGGCTTCGTGCCGCCGGACAGGTTCATCGCTCTGGCCGAACACACCGGCATGATCGTCCCGCTGGGCAAATGGATAATCGACACCGCCTGCCGCGAGCTGGCGACGTTTATCGCCCGTGGCGCGCCGCCTGACTTCAAACTGCACATCAATATCTCTGCGGTACAGCTGCAGCAGGCGGATTTCTCCCGTCATCTGCTGGAGTGCATTCATCGCTATGAACTGCACAACAACAATATCTGCATCGAGATCACCGAAAGTGTGCTGCTGCATGACACACACCGGATCGTCGAGATCCTCGCGTATCTGCGCCGCCTGGGCATTTCTGTGGCGATCGATGATTTCGGTTCCGGCTACTCGAGCCTGTCTTATCTGCATTCCCTGCCGTTCGACTGTCTGAAAATCGACCGTGGCTTTGTGAGAAACGTGCTGGAAGACAAGAAAAGTGAAGCGGTTATTGCCTCTGTGCTGATGCTGTCGCGCAGCTTCGAGGTGCCGCTGGTGGCTGAAGGGGTGGAAACCGCCGAAATGGCCGCCAAGCTGCACGAAATGGGGTGCGATCTGGCACAGGGATACTATTACTCACGACCAAAACCGTTTGCCGATTTTGTGACGGCTAATGGTCAGTTTATTGTGCAGCCCGAATAAAAGGCTGAGCGGAAACCGAGGCGCACTATGCAAATCCTGAAGGAAAAGTTCTCCGTCGACACCTATCCGTTGTCGTTGACCAAGACCATTTTGTTGACGCTATTGCTGACGTTTTGCGTGGTGTTCGCCACCATGTATACATTCCTGAACTATGCCGGATACTCGTTCCTCGACACCCTCAGTGAGGAAATCCTCAGTTCGAAAAAGCAGACCATCGAGCGGGCGATTAATAACTACATTAATGTTCCGCAGCAGTCGAATGCGATTGTGGTCCACGCCCTGAGCAATATGGATGCCAGCACCTTTTCGGTGCGGGATCTCAGCGGTCTGCTGATTAACAACGTCACCAATGTTTTTTCCGAGCGTGACTATCTCGACATGGTGGAGTTCGGCAGTGCCAATAATGATTTCATTGGTATCTCGCACGACAGGCTGCAAGAGAACTATCTTGGGATAAAAGACGCCTTAACCGGCAATCAGCTCACGTTGCTCAGTGACTACAGCCTCGATTCGTCTGTTGAAAAAGTGATCTCCGCATACGATAACAACTCGCGCATCTGGTACAAGGCGGCGGCAGCCGATCGCCGATCGCACTGGACGCCTGCTTTCCGTGATTATGATGCCGCTGGAACGGCGGGTATCGCCTGGAGTTCACCGGGCTTTGACCGCTACGGTACGTTCATGGGCGTGGTGGCAAGCGAGCTGCATTTCTCTGAACTGAACAATAACCTTGAGCATTTCAAACCGTACCCGGAAAGTATTCTGCTTATCGTGAACGATAAAAATGAGCTGGTAGCCTCGTCGATGCCGTCGTTGACCCAATCGATGCTCAAAGAGAACCGCCACGAACTGGTGCTGCAAACGTTAGATAAAATCGGCGTACCGGAAATTGTGAGTGCCGGACACGCGCTGGCGACGCGCAAAGCACCTGGAATGTTGTCCGTTAAGGTCAACGGCAAGCGTTTCTATGCCGACACGTTTGATGTCAAAGATCAGGAAGGCCAACTGCACTGGAAAGGGATCATTGTGAGCCCGGCTACGGCAATTACCCAGACCATGCTTAATTATGGTCAGGTGGTGATGCTGGTGCTGTTTATCGCCTGTGGTCTTGGTTTCCTGGCGGTTGGTTTTGTGCTGTCACGCGCCACACGGCCGCTCAATGAGATTGCCCGTAAAGCAGATGAGCTGGTGACGCACCGCTGGACACCTTCCAAAGATAAACGCCACTTCCCGGAAATCGCCTCGCTGGAAACGACCTTTATGGCGCTGTCGCACAAGCTGGCAGAAAGCTTTGAATTGCAGCGTAAAAAGATTGAAGAAGATGACGGCACTGCGTTGTGGACCCGCGCGGGATTGCGCCAGCAGCCTTCGCTTTATAAGCGCCGCAACATGGTCGGACTCATCCACATCAACAACATGTACAGCATCGTGAATGCGTTGGGGACTGAGTTCGCCGATACCTTTATTAACGAGTTTATTTCCCGACTGCGCAACCTGCTGCCGACCGATATTCTGATCGCGCGTGACACCACCGATAAACTGCTGGTGGTATTCCCGGGGATGAATCAGCACAAGGATTACCTGCGCTATCGCGGTGTGATGGAATCGATGTTCATGGGCGAAGATAGTGAGCAGCGGGCCAACGACAATAAATACGTCTACACCGGCAACGTGGGCATGGTTATTGAGACGATCACCGAAGAGAATTTCTCGGCGATCCGCCGCCGTGCAGGCATGGCATTGCTGCAGGCAGAGGCGATCGGCAACGGCGTAGTTGAGCTGTTCTCACAGGAAATGTACGAAAAAGAGCTGTACAACATCAAGCTGCATGAGTATCTGAACGATGCGATTCATCAGCATGAGTTCCATCTGGTGCTACAGCCGATTATCGATCAGAATGACGAAGAGCACTGCCGTGAAGGTGAGTGTTTGCTTCGCTGGAAATCCGAAGCGTTAGGCGAGATCCCACCGACGCGCTTTATTCCGCTGGCGGAAGAGAGCGGCCTGATTGTTCCACTCGGGAAATGGGTGATTGAAGAAGCCTGCCAGAAGTTGGCGGAAATGATTGCCCGCGGCGCGCCGAAGGATTTCCTGTTGCACATTAACGTGTCGGCCATCCAGCTGCTCCAGCAGGATTTCGCCTGGCATCTGATGGATGCAATCCGCCAGAATGGCCTCGCGAACAGCAATATCTGCATTGAAATCACCGAAAGTGTGCTGATGCAGGACATGCAGCGCATCGGCAAAATGCTGAGCTATTTGCGCCGCCACGGTATTTCAATCTCGCTGGACGATTTTGGTTCCGGCTTCAGCAGCCTCTCGTACCTGCACGCATTGCCGTTCGACAGCATCAAAATTGACCGTAACTTTGTCCACGGCGTCATGGGTGATGAAAAAGCGCAGTCGGTCATCAGCTCGCTTATCGTATTGGCCAGCGGCTTTAACGTACCGCTGATCGCCGAAGGCATAGAAGACGAAGAGGTGATGATGAAGCTCAAAGCACTGGGTTGCGAGAAAGCGCAGGGTTACTACTTCCGCCGCCCGGCAGAATTCTCAGACTTCCGTTGCGAAGCGGGTGAGTTTTACTATCAGCCTGGCGATGAGCGGAAGGAAGAGCCGGTTTAACGTCCTGGGCAAAGTAGAGAAAGAAAAGCGGCGTTGTAAGAGTCAGCATCATCGAGAGCTGGCTCTTACTGGCGAATGATCCGGAAGCAAATTTATCTCCTTACCGCTCATTTTTGCTGCGGGGCTGGCTTCATCCACGCATCATCATATTTGATATTTCCTTTAACGTAATTCCATTCAATCCCTCTGAACCTGAGCCCTACTACTTCATGCATGTTAGGCGAAGAACTCCCCGGATAATAAACATGTGTGAAATCCACAGAGGAAATCACTACGCTTTCGAGCGTAATGGTAAAGGTTTCAACTTCGATACCCGCTTCTACAATCTCAAAATATCTAATTACCGCTTTTTGTAAGCGTTTAGATTCGCATACCGCAATCGCAAGATAAGGACTGACTTTATCCAATTGCTTATGCAGTATCACCGGATTGTGTTGCCGGGCCCCGGTCATGTTTCCAGTATGGCTATCAACGCTTTGTCTGACCCCGTAGCTGCTGTTCATTACTTCTATCGCACCTTCGCGGCCTGGGATAATACAATGACCAGGAACCAGTACTCCATTTTCATCATAAAGAAATAAATAAGCGGGTAATGACATTGTTATAGATCCTCTTTGTTATCAGTGAAGTGTAAGTGAGAATGTTTCTTTCCGTTTAATATATATGTGAAAATATAACGGTAACCTGTCTTTAAATTTAATTTAATGCAGGAGTTAGGATAGGTTAGGTTTAAATTTTCACCTGATTTTATTATTTTATACTGCCCACTTTCGGCAGACTCAACTCTGTAATAATTAAGTGTGTCGCTTTTGTTTACACTAAAGCAAATTACATCATCATGTATAAACACTCCACGCTCTGTAGTAGAGATATAATCCCCAAGGTTTGTTAATTGACCATTGTTATCAATGAAAAACTCATGTACAAAGTTCTTTCCATTTAGACCATAGGAAATGACATAACTATGCCCATATTTCCATTGAATGTTTATACAACTGCCAGGGTAAAAAAGATGTAGTTTTACATTGCCAGAAGAATCTAAAAAAATAATGTCATCATTATTTGTAGTGGTGATGTTGTAATAGTTTAATTCATCCTTATTATTGATACTAAAACAAAGACTATCCCCATTAATTAAAGTGGGTTTTGTTTCAGGAGCTCTGGGGCCACCAGGGCAACCTACTAACATAATGACTAATGGTATATATACTAATATTTTCATCCAGGAAATCCTTTTAATACGGATTTGTATTTTTGAATGAGTAAATGTATAGATTGCTCAGGCGTGTAGTCCCGATACTCGTATAATGAATTATCATTAAAGCCATGTTGTAGCAGTAGCCAATAATCACTCACAATACTGGCTTGTTGCTCAAGACCATAGTGCAGCAAATCTGCCTTATCTAAACTGTAACTGTAATCGGCAAAACGAGAAAATAAGCCTCTGGTTCTTACAAACATACCTTTTTGGTTTTGCCATACGTGCATCATTTCATGCATGAAGATATGTTTCTTCTTAGGATTATGTTCTAATGAAAAATCAGGTGAATACGTTTCCTCTCTAAACCACATTTCACCGTCAGGACTCATAGCTACGGTGATAGGTTGTAGATTAAAGGGAAGATAGCTTTCTCTGTGTACCCACACACGAGAGTATTTAATGCTGTAGCCATATAACGTCTTCGCCAATGCTATTTCACCAATGGTGAGTTGTCGGATCCCTCCGGGGCCTATACGTGTTCCTGATGTGGGATCTATTGTTTCATTAACTGGCATAAAAAACCCTGACTCCCTGGTGGTTTATGTTTTGAAGCCTACTCCCTATTAATTAAAAGAGAAATTATTTTTTCTGTGAATGAGTTTAATGCCAAAGAGTGACGTTAGTGGTTTAACTAATAAGTATCGACATGCTGAAGGTTATTTTTAGTGGAAATGGCAGGTTTATAGTATTGTCTTTTTTATTATGTGTTCCCTTAATTATTATTCCTCTGTCACTGCTTAGTGCGGCTGCTCGAGGATCATCGTTTGCGTCTGACTCGGCTGACACTCGTCTCGCGAATAGCAATATCTGTATTGAAATCACCGAAAGCGTGCTGATACAGGACATGCAGCCATCGGCAAAATACTGAGCTACTTCCGCCGCCCGGCAGAGTTCTCAGACTTCCGTTGCGAAGCGGGTGAGTTTTACTATCAGCCTGGCGATGAGCGGAAGGAAGAGCCGGTTTAACGTCCTGGGCAAAGTAGAGAAAGAAAAGCGGCGTTGTAAGAGTCAGCATCATCGAGAGCTGGCTCTTACTGGCGAATGATCCGGAAGCAAATTTATCTCCTTACCGATCATTTTTGCTGCGGGGCTGGCTTCATCCACGCATCATCGTATTTAATATTTCCTCTAACGTAATTCCATTCAATCCCTCTGAACCTCAGTCCTACCACTTCATGCATGTTAGGCGAGGAACTCCCCGGATAATAAACATGTGTGAAATCCACAGAGGAAATCACCACGCTTTCGAGCGTGATGGTAAAGGTTTCAACTTCAACGCCGGCTTCTACAATCTCAAAATATTTAATCACCGCTTTTTGTAAGCGTTTAGATTCGCATACCGCAATCGCCAGATAAGGACTGACTTTATCCAATTGCTTATGCAGTATCACCGGATTGTGTTGCCGGGTCCCGGTCATGTTTCCAGTATGGCTATCAACGCTTTGTCTGACCCCGTAGCTACTGTTCATGACCTCAATAGCACCTTCGCGGCCTGGGATAATACAATGACCAGGAACCAGTACTCCATTTTCATCATAAAGAAATAAATAAGCGGGTAATGACATTACAGACCTCCTAAATGTGTCAGTCGACCATTATTATCAATAAAAAACTCATGAATATAATCATTGCCATTAAGGCCATAGGAAAGGGTATAAGAATAGCCATAATGCCATTTGAAAATAATACAGTTATCAGGATAAGATTGATGTAAGTCTTCATTATACTCAACTACACTATCATCGATATTTTCACTTGATTCGATGCGGTAGTAACTCAACACATCTTTCTTATCCACGCTAAAGCAAAGGTGATTGCCCTCAATAAACGTAGATCTCGTATGGGGACCAGGTTTTCCACCGGGACAACCTGTTAATAGTAATATAAAAGGGATAGCAATGAATGTTTTCATCCTGGAAATCCATTTAGCACTGATTTATATTTTCCTATAAGTGAATAAATTGATTTATTTGGGTTGAAATCACGATATTCATATAAGTTGCTGTTCCTTGCGAAACCGTGATGTAACAATAACCAATAATCACTCACGATTGATGCTTGCTGCTCTAAACCATAGTGAAGCAAATCAGCTTTATCTAAGCTATAGCTGTAATCGGAAATACGAGAGAATAGCCCTCGGGTTCTGACAAACATGCCTTTTTGGGTTTGCCACACGTGCATCATTTCATGCATGAATCTGTGTTTATTTATTAGTTCCGGTTCTAATGAAAAATCGGGTGAATACGTTTCCTCTCTAAACCACATCTCACCGTTAGGGCTCATCGTCACATTTATGGGTTGTAGGTTAAAGGGAAGATAGCTTTCTCTGTGTACCCACACACGATAGTATTTAATGCTGTTGCCATACAACGTCTTCGCCAACGCTATTTCACCAATGGTGAGTAGCCTCAAGCCTCCGGGAATGATAATTGTACCCGACGTAGGCTTGATAAATTCATTAACTGGCATAAAAACCCCTGATTCCATGGTGGTTTATTTTTGAAGCGTACTCCTTAGTAATTAAAAGAGAAATTATTTTTTCTGTGAATGATTTTAATGCCAAAGTGTGACGTTAGCTGTTTAACTAATAAAGTGTCGACAGGCTGAAGATTATTTTTAGAGGGAGTGGCAGGTTTATAGGATTATATTTATCATGGGTTCCATTAATAATTAAGGGCCACCGCGGTGGCCCTTTTTATTATTCCTCGGTCACCGCTTTGTGCGGCTGCTCGAGGATCATCGTTTGCGTCTGACTCAGGCTGACACCCGCCTCGCGAAGCATTTTGAGGATTTCGTATAACAGGTCGCTGCGCGTTGAGCTGACCATGCGCGGGCTGTTCACATAACCTGTCACGCTCAACACAATGCCGTTAGGTCCGAGCTCTTTAAAGCTGACCGACGGTGCCGGTGCGTCCAGAATGGATTCATGCAGGGTATAAGCCATCAGTAACAGGTTGCGCACCTGTTCAGGATCGATATCCAGTGGGAAGGTCAGGGCGATGGTCGCCACTCCCTGTGCGTTCCCCATGGTGGCGTTGCGCACGTTCTGAGAAATAAGCTGCGAGTTCGGGACGATCACCGTCGATTTGTCGCTCAACTGGATTTCCGTCGCGCGGACGTTGATACGACGAATATCCCCCTCCACGCCGCTAATACTCACCAAATCGCCCACTTTGACCGGGCGTTCAGTCAGCAAGATGAGGCCGGAGATAAAGTTCTTCACAATCTCCTGTAGACCAAAACCGATACCCACCGACAGGGCGCTGACAATCCACGCCAGTTTGTTCCATTCGATGCCGAGCATCGAAAGCGTCAGCATGATGATCAGGACGTAACCGACGTTCGTGAATAGCGTGACAAGCGATGCACGCAGACCGCGGTCCATCATAGTTTTTGGCAGGAAATCGTTATCAAGCCAGCGACGGGTGGAGCGCAATATGTACCAGCCGACGACCAGACACAGGAAGGCATTCATGGCATGCGCCGGGATAATACTGATCCCACCGATACCTTCCCCGCCCCAGATATCCACGATTTTTTTCAGCAACTCTACTGGCGTGGTGGTGCCGAAAGTCCCGTTGAGTAGGGCAATGGCTGCCATCAGCAACAGCGAGGTTTTACCGACGGCCGAGAACAGCGTTGCTGCGAGGGACAGATGGCGATCGTTAAGGCTCAGCGTACTTTTGAGTATTTTGCCGCTTTGGGTGGAAGGCGAGAAAACGCACTCACAGAGA
Source organism: Scandinavium goeteborgense (assembly GCF_003935895.2). GTDB lineage: Bacteria > Pseudomonadota > Gammaproteobacteria > Enterobacterales > Enterobacteriaceae > Scandinavium > Scandinavium goeteborgense. The sequence goes on from NZ_CP054058.1 coordinate 1,481,180, forward strand.
TCGACCACGAAGTGAATCAACAGATACAAGCAGCTGACGACCAGACCAATCCACAGCAGCTCGAAGGTAACAAAGCGAGCCAGCGGGATATAACCAATCAGCAGCGCACCCAGAATGACCACTGCCGTCAGGCTTATCACCAGATGAATCAGGCCGGCAATCGTGGAGCGCGCTTCCGTTTGCTCGCCATCGGCCCGCATTTTGCGGCGCATACGGTTAACGCGTACCGGCGCTATCAGGCAGTTCAGCGCGACCAGCAAGGCCGACAACCCGTTGCCAAACAGGGTGGCGGCAATACTGGTCCCGACAAGGGCGTTGAGCTGCTCTAGAGTGCCAAAGATAAAGATAAACGTGGCCAGCAGTGCAGGAAACGAGCCGAGTGTTTTTGCCAGCGAATCGGCAATGCCCGGCAAACGCCAGGAAGGATGGCTGTTAGAGAGTAAGGCTATCCCAAGCCCGGCGATGATCGCCGAGAAATAGGTGAGCTCAACGAGCTGATCGGCAAACTCCAGCACTGGCTGCGAGGTATCCGGTAACCGCGTGAAGATATGACACAGCAGCTGCATACTGATACCCAGCGTGAACATCGTGCTGAGTGTGGTGAAACAGGCGAGAAAACTGCGACGGAAACGCCCCTGCGGTAACCAGCGGGGGAGCATCCAGCCGACGGGTTTATCCAGTGCCATGCGTCCGAACAGACCAATAATCAGCGCCAGTAGCAGACAGAAACCTGAGCCAAAACGCCATTCATCGCTCCAGGCCTGATCCCAGGCATCGCTAACCTGTAAGCCAAAATCTTCAAAGCGCGCGGTATCTTTCTCAGTGGGATTGATAAGCGGTGCCCAAAACTTCTCGCCCAGAATACTGCCCGTATTCAGCGCAATTTGCGTTTTCAGCGCATCGCGGCGTAAGCCAAAGATTTGCGCGGACAAGTTTTGCGCCCCCACGCCGATGGCTTTGGTTTGCTCAATCTGAGTGGTGAGAAGGGTCTTACTATTATTGAGCTGTTTACGCTGGCTAACGACCTGCGGGGTTTCCGTCAGGGTGCCTGGCGCAGGCGGCGGGCCGAGAACATCAAGCTGAGCCTGAACCTGTGCCAGCTGAGGCGCCAGCGCCACACCGAGCTTATCGGCGTCGCTAACAAGCTTCTGCGCTTCATCGTTCAGGGTAGTGAATTGTTTATCCGCTTTCGCGGCAGACACTTGCTGCTTCAGGGTATCCAGGCGTTTTTGCAGCGCGGGAAGCGCGAGGTTGGCATTAACCTTAACAGGTTGCTCCACGTCGGTTTGCGCGGGGCTGTCATCCGCCTGAGACAGAAAAGGTGTGATCATCAAGCATGACAACAATGCCAGTAGCAGCGGCACTTTTAACATTTTTCGCATAGAAGGATGTACCTGAAATTTCACTCAACAAGGGACCTGGGTCTGATCGGCTAAGAATACCTGTTATTTGTGAAAATCCTATCAGGGAAATCTGTGTTAAATGGGGACGTGTCAGGGGGAAGGGGGTTGGCTACGGCAAGCAACTGCCCAGGTCGGGTAGAAAGGGGGCTCACTCGCCCCTTATCTTAAAATTCTCTGGATAATGTGAGATATCCATTAAACCGAATGGAGCACTCATCTTCATTCATAAGGCTAGAGGCAATAAATACATCCTTTTTATTGCTCTTATTGATATACGTATATTTTGCTGTGAGAGCTTTTGTCTGATTCTCATAATAGCTAGAGAAATAATCACTTTCTTTTAATGTCAGCTCGCGGTTCTTAGCCTTGTCTGCGGTATAATCTTGTTTAGCCAGCGAATCAGCATAAAGTTTAGATACAGGTGCGATATTGATAATTTCTACGGCTGTCTTCTCCTTCTGAACAGCAGAAGCGTCAATCTTTAAGTCTTTTTGTATTGCAGAAAACAAAGAGGATTCCATTGATGTGCCAACACTTTCACAGCCTGGTTGTGCATACGAAAGTTCAGGCATGCAAATTAAAGCAACTAAGCTAAATATTATTTTCATATTAATCCTCTACGACAATCTCAATAGACCTTCTTTTCCGTATATATTAACCGAACCTTTAACGTGATTTCCTGCATCATCGGTTAGCCACAGATAAACGGGTATCGCCATTTCTAAATTCCTTCTTAATGAGTTCCGATGTTGAATGTTTATCGTACGCTTTAATAACCGGATAGTGTGAATGGTTTTTCTGAACAGTTTCTAAAGAAGTCGTCAGCACCGTTTACAAGGCTCCCCACTGACATTACTATCCTGTTGAGAAATTAATGGAATGTTAATCACAACCTATTGATTTTGATTTAAATGACTCGGGGTGCCCTTCTTTGTGAAGGCTGAGAAATACCCGTACCACCTGATCTGGATAATGCCAGCGTAGGGAAGTCAGAGACCCTCGCAGGGTATCGCTTCTTACCGACTGGCAGGAGCATACTATGCAACCTGACCTGTTAAGTTCCGCGCAGCTCGCGCACATTTCACGTCTTTTTCGTAACCGTTCGCCGCTCGTTCACTGCATGACCAATGACGTAGTACAAACGTTCACCGCCAATGTTTTGCTGGCGCTGGGTGCCTCCCCGGCGATGGTGATTGATGCCCAGGAAGCCCCGCAGTTTGCCGCCCTTGCAGATGCGTTGCTGATTAATGTCGGCACGCTGACCCAGGAACGCGCGCACGCCATGCGCTTAGCCATCGACAGTGCCAATGCCAATAACACGCCCTGGACGCTGGACCCGGTGGCGGTGGGGGCGCTAAGTTTGCGGACGGAGTTTTGTCAGCAGCTGTTGGCGCTGCGTCCGGCGGCGATCCGCGGCAATGCTTCTGAAATCATGGCGCTGGCGGGCATGAGCCACGGTGGGCGCGGGGTCGATACCACCGACACCGCCGCCGCTGCATTACCGGCAGCCGAGGCGCTGGCGCGTCAATATTCAACGCGGGTCGCGGTCACCGGTGAAGTGGATTACGTCACCGATGGGCGTCGCACGCTGATGATTCCCGGCGGCGATCCGTTAATGACCCGGGTGGTCGGCACCGGCTGTGCGCTGTCAGCCGTGGTCGCCGGGTGCTGTGCGCTGCCGGGCGATGCCCTGGACAACGTGGCTGCCGCCTGCGCCATGATGAAACGCGCGGGGCGTGCGGCAACTGAAAACAGCCGTGGGCCGGGCAGCTTTGTCGCCGCTTTCCTCGACGCGCTTTACGCGGAGGGGCAGCCATGAAACGGATTAACGCCTTAACTATCGCCGGAACCGACCCGAGCGGTGGGGCAGGGATCCAGGCAGACCTGAAAACTTTCTCGGCGTTGGGGGCTTACGGCTGTTCGGTGGTCACCGCGCTGGTGGCGCAGAACACACATGGCGTGCAGTCGGTTTATCGCATCCAACCGGATTTTGTCGCGGCCCAGCTGGATTCGGTATTCAGCGACGTGCGCATCGACACCACCAAAATCGGCATGCTGGCGGAAACGGATATCGTCGAAGCGGTGGCGGAGCGTCTGGCGCGCTATCGCATCAAAAACGTGGTACTCGACACCGTGATGCTGGCGAAAAGCGGCGATCCGCTGTTGTCCGCCTCGGCGGTTGCCACGTTGCGCAGTCGGCTGCTGCCGCAGGTTTCATTGATTACGCCGAATTTGCCGGAGGCCGCCGCATTGTTGGATGCGCCGCACGCGCAAAACGAACGCGAAATGCTCGAGCAGGGTCGGGCGCTGCGGGCGTTGGGCTGCGAAGCGGTGCTGATGAAGGGTGGTCATCTGGATGATGCCGAAAGCCCGGACTGGCTGTTTACCGCCGAGGGTGAAACGCGGTTCACCGCCCCGCGCGTGCAGACAAAAAATACCCACGGTACCGGTTGCACGCTATCGGCGGCGTTAGCGGCGCTGCGTCCGCGCCACGCAAACTGGCTGGAAACGGTGCCGGAAGCCAAGCGCTGGCTGTCGGCGGCGCTTTCCGCGGCGGATTCTCTGGAGGTCGGTCACGGAATTGGCCCGGTGCATCATTTTCACGCGTGGTGGTAGTATACTGGCTGAAACGGTCTGTCAGGAAAATCAGAGATGGAACAAGCGCATACCCGGCTTCTCGCCCAACTGAATGAGCGTATCGCCGCCACCGATAACATGCCGCTGTACCTGAAATTTGCCGAAACGGTGAAGAACGCGGTGCGTAGCGGTTGGCTTGAGCATGGCAATATTCTGCCCGGCGAACGCGACCTCAGCCAGTTGACCGGCGTATCGCGCATTACCGTGCGAAAGGCGATGCAAACGCTGGAAGACGAAGGCGTGGTGACGCGCGCCCGCGGCTACGGGACGCAAATCAACAACATCTTTGAATACTCGCTGAAAGAGGCGCGGGGGTTTTCCCAGCAGGTAGTGCTGCGTGGCAAAAAGCCGGACACGTTGTGGGTCAACAAACGGGTCGTCGAATGCCCGCCGGAGGTGGCCGAACAGCTGGCGCTGGCACCGAAAAGCGAAGTGTTTTTGCTCAAGCGCATTCGTTATGTGGACGAAGAAGCGGTGTCGATTGAAGAGTCGTGGGTGCCGTCGCACCTGATTGCAGACGCTGACGATATCGGGATTTCACTGTATGACTACTTCCGCAGCCAGCATATTTTCCCGCAGCGGACCCGCTCGCGAGTCAGCGCCCGGATGCCGGACGCTGAGTTTCAGTCGCACATCAAAATGGATGACAAAATCCCGGTGCTGGTGATCAAACAGGTGGCGCTGGATCAGCAGCAGCGGCCGATTGAGTACAGCATCAGCTACTGCCGCAGCGATTTATACGTGTTTGTGTGCGAGGAGTAATTCCTCGCGCGTGGGCGCGCAGTCGCCGCCGCGGTGGCTGACTACCCACGACGCCGCCGCGGTGGCTGACTACCCACGACGCCGCCGCGGTGGCTGACTACCCACGACGCCACCGCATTGCCGAGCGTCACAGCGTCGGCCAGTGACCAGCCCGCGGATAACCCCGCCAGCACGCCGCCCGCATGGCTGTCGCCCGCGCCGATGGTGTCGACCACCGTCGTTGGAAACGCTTTCGCCTGCCCGCATGCCTCAGCACTGAAATACCACGCCCCATCTTTATCCTGACGCACAATCAAAGGCGCATTCCAGCGCGCAAGCCAGGCTTTGCCTAATTCGTTGATGTCTTTCGGCAGTTGCTGTTGTTCGGCGACAATCTCCGCTTCCTGACGGTTGAGCGTAATAATTGGCTGACAGGCCATGATCCGCGCGAACAGCGCTTCGGGCACATCGGCAATGCGCGGCCCGAAATCAATCAGCGCTGTTACGCCGGGCATCGATTCCAGCCAATTAATCAGCAACTCAGCGCAGGGCGCGGTGAGCTGATAACCGGAAAGATACACCAGCCCGTTGGCGTCACGCGGCAGGCGCGCCAGCCAGTCGTCATTCCAGGCGTTTTCCACTCCGGTGAACGACATAAACGTCCGTTCGCCGTCCGGCTCGACCAGCGCCAGGCACCAGCCGTTGTCGCCTTGGTCGGTGTCGATAATGCTGCTGATGCCCTGGCGGGTAAGGTTGTTGCGCACGATGTCGGCCCACACGCCCTGGCCGAGCGGCAGGGCGTTGCAGGCGTTAATGCCCAGACGCTTAAGCGCCACGGCGACGTTCAGCGCGCAGCCGCCAATATTGACGCTTTGCTGTTGTAATTCGATATCGCAGCCGCGCCACGGCAGGGCGTAGGCGTCGGCGATGACGTCAATCACCGCCGAACCGATGACCGTCACCGGACGTTGTTGGAGAAGCTGGCTCAGTGGTGCGCTCAGCATGATTCCTCCCGCCGTTGACGATAGCCCAGCAGGGAAGTGGCGTAGCGGCCAAAGTCCAGCTGATTCACGGCGTCGAGTTCCTGTTTTAGCGCCGGGTCGATGCCGTCAATGCCGTGCAGCGCGCCGCAAATCGCCGTCGCCATTGCGCCGATGGTATCGGTGTCGCCGCCGAGGTTGGCGCATAAAATGGCGCAGCGGTTCGGGTCCGTCTGCGCCAGTTCGACCATCGCCACCGCGCAGGCGACTGATTCAAGGGTGCTGGTGCCCGCGCCGACCCGCTGATAAAGCTGCTCGCTGGCCGATTCCACGCCGTGCGCTTCACGAACGGTTTTCAGCGCCAGTTCGATACGCATCGCCAGTGACGCGTTAAAGGTCGTGACGCGTTTTTCCTGCGCCTGACGGGCGACGGCGGGCAGGGCATCAACAATATTTTGCCAGCTTTCCCCGTCCACGGCGCGAGAAACGGCCCAGCCGATCACCACTGCGCCAGCCATTGCCAAATCGGATTTATGCGTCGGGCTTGAGGCCAGCGCAATGTCATCGATAAAGGTGTCGAGGCAGGCGGTCGGTAACACGCAGCCAAGCGGTGAAACGCGCATCGCCGCGCCGTTGGTCACGCCGTTGTTTTCCAGTTCGCTCACCGGTTTGCCGTCACGAATGGCGTTCAGTGCGATTTTTGACGTCGGGCCGAGCACATTTTTGTTGAAGGCATCGAAGCCTTCCGCCCATGTCAGAATGTGGCGGCCAATCACGTCCGGCACGATCGCGCCGTCGCATTCGATCAGCGCATCCGCCAGGCACAGCGCCATCGAGGTGTCGTCGGTAAACTCCGCGCGTTTGAAATAACAGGCGGCGTTGTTCTCTGCCGGGCCATCGAGAAAACGGTCGATCCAGCCGAAGTGCGCTTTCACGCGGGAGCGGGGCCACAGTTCTGAGGGCATCCCCATCGCATCGCCTAACGCCTGGCCGTACAGAGCCCCGAGAATTCGTTGGTATTTCATTTCACTTCCTCATGTGTCATCGCCATGTCGCGTTCGTCGTTGTCGACGTGGATGGCGGTAATGTCTTTGTCCGATTCGCGGAAGAACAGCATAAACAGCACGGCAATCACCGCGATCATGATTGCGCCGAAGGTCCACATGCCTGCCCAGTTAAAGGTCAACCCATTGACGGGTGTTTTGTAGGCGAACATTTTTTCCATCATTACGCCGCCGAGACGGTAGCCGAGCAGGCTGCCAAAGCCTTGACAGCAAAGGGTAATCAAGCCCTGGGCCGCAGTGCGCATGTGAACCGGGGATTTTTTGTCGACGTAGATATACGCGGTGACGTAGTAAAAATCGTAGCTCACGCCGTGTAGCAGAATGCCGAGGAAAAGCAGGCCGTAGGTAAAGTATTGTTCTGCGCCGCCGTAGACGAAAAAGCCGTAGCGAATGGCCGCCGTCACCAGACCCAGTAATAATACCTTTTTAATACCAAAGCGTTTAATGAAGAACGGTAGCGCCAGCATAAAGAAGATTTCGGAGAACTGGCCGAGGGTCATCCAGCCGGTGGCGTTGTGCATCCCGACTTCGGTCAGATAGCCGTTGGCGAAGATGTAGTAGAACGCCAGCGGCATCGCGAACAGGAACGAGCAGAAGAAAAAGACGAGGAAGTTTTTGTCGCGCAGCAGCACCAGCGCGTCTAATCCGAGCATCACTTTCAGGCTCATTTTGCCGGTGCTTTTCGGCGGTGTATCCGGCAGGAACAGCGCGAACACGCCCAGCAGCGCGGAGCTGGCGGCAGTAATCAGCAAGGGAATGCTGGTTGGGGAAATGTCGTTATAGCCCATCAACTGCGGCAGGAAACCGCACACCAGGCCGGAGGCGATCCAGCCGACGGTGCCCATCACGCGAATGCGCGGGAAGTCGCGTTCGACGTCCGGCACGTGTGAAAACGCGATGCTGTTGGTCAGGGCGATGGTCGGCATATAGGTCAGCGAGTACGCCAGCAGCAGCGGGAAGAAGCCGCTGAAGGTCGTTTGCTGCGCGGCGAAGTACATCAAAATCGCCCCGACGAACATCAGCACCGCCAGCACTTTCTGCGCCGGGAAGAAGCGGTCGGTTAGCGAGCCGACGAGAATAGGCGAGAGGATCGCAGCGATAGCGGTACAGGCGTAGGACCAGCCGATTTCTCCGGCGCTAAAGCCGTTTTTGCTCAGCCATAGCCACAGCGGCACAAACCACGCGCCCCAGATAAACCACTCCACGAACATCATGAACGACAGCTTAACTGTAGTTTTCATCTTTAAATCCTTCATGACAGGTAAGGTACGCCTGCACACTACCATTTGATAATACCTTTTAAATACCTTTGAGGTGATTCCTTGAGCGACTTAACACTTTTCCGCACCTGAATCGAGCCAGCGGAATGTGCTTAAAAGCACGAATGGGCTGGAAAAATCAGCTTCAGGAGACCAGGCTTAGTGTTGCCTGAAAAACAGGCACAGGACATTCATTGCCAGCCTGGCTGGCACTTACGGGAGTTATCGCTATGACTGATATTGCGCAGTTGCTTGGCAAAGACGCCGACAGCCTTTTACAGCATCGTTGTATGACCATTCCGTCCGGGCAGCTTCACCTTCCCGGTTCCGATTATGTCGATCGCGTGATGATTGACAATAACCGTCCCCCAGCCGTACTGCGAAACATGCAAACCCTGTACAACACCGGGCGTCTGGCGGGCACCGGCTATCTCTCTATTTTACCGGTAGACCAGGGCGTTGAGCACTCTGCGGGTGCATCGTTTGCGGCAAATCCGCTCTATTTTGACCCTAAAAACATTGTTGAGCTGGCGATTGAAGCGGGCTGTAACTGTGTGGCCTCGACCTATGGCGTGCTGGCGAGTGTGTCGCGCCGTTACGCGCACCGTATTCCTTTCCTCGTGAAGCTAAATCACAACGAGACGTTGAGCTACCCGAATACCTTCGATCAGACGCTGTATGCCAGCGTCGAGCAGGCGTTCAACATGGGCGCGGTGGCGGTGGGGGCGACCATTTATTTCGGGTCAGAAGAGTCGCGTCGACAGATTGAAGAAATTTCTGCGGCCTTCGAACGCGCGCATGAACTCGGCATGGTGACCGTGCTGTGGGCATATCTGCGTAATTCGGGCTTCAAAAAAGACGGCGTGGATTACCACGTTTCTGCGGATTTAACCGGCCAGGCCAACCATCTGGCGGCCACCATCGGTGCGGATATCGTGAAGCAGAAAATGGCGGAAAATAACGGCGGCTACAAAGCGGTGAATTTCGGCTATACCGACGAACGCGTATACAGCAAACTCACCACTGACAACCCCATCGATCTGGTGCGTTACCAGCTGGCGAACTGCTATATGGGGCGCGCGGGCCTGATCAACTCTGGTGGCGCGGCGGGCGATAACGACCAGGTCGACGCCGTTCGTACCGCGGTCATCAACAAACGCGCGGGTGGGATGGGGCTGATCCTCGGCCGTAAAGCCTTCAAGAAATCGATGGCCGATGGCGTGAAGTTGATTAACTCGGTGCAGGATGTCTATCTTGACGAGAAAGTGACGATTGCCTGATCAATTAAACGGGCCTCTCTCTGTGAGGCCCCTGATTTCGAATTTCCCTCTGATACCCCCGTCACAACTCCATAACATTTTGTGAAAAATGTCACATCACTCTGTGCAGATGTCCAAAAAATCATGGCTATTTAGGCCCCTTTTGACGAGGCGACGGTGATTTTTTACACATACAGTATCTGTTGAAACGCTGTTTTAAATTCACAAAAGGAAAATAACAGTCGTGAAAATAGAATCTGTAAACGTCACCGTTTTTACGTACCCAACCCGCCGAGTCTCTGATAGTGCAGGGCACTCTCATCCCGGCGCTGAGAGCCTCGCAAAAATGGCCATGCTGACCCTCACCACCGACGAAGGGGATTGCGGCTACGCTTTCGCGCCACCCGAAGTGGTGCGCCCGTATGTGGTGAATGCTTTCTTCCGCAAAGTTCTGGTTGGGCAAGATCCGTTTAACCGTGAGCGGATCTGGCAAGACCTGGTGCATTGGCAACGTGGCAGCGCTCATCAGCTGACTGAACGTGCGCTGTCGTTTGTTGAACAAGCGCTGTGGGATTTGATTGGCCGCAAACTGAAAGTGCCGGTCTACAAGCTACTTGGCGGCTTTCGCGACAAAGTTCCGGCTTATGGCAGCACCATGTGCGGTGATGAACTGGAAGGCGGATTATCCACGCCAGATGAATTCGGCCAGTTCGCTGAAAAACTGGTGGCGCGCGGCTACAAAGCGATAAAACTCCATACCTGGATGCCCCCTGTGGCGTTCGCTCCAGACCCAAAAATGGACGTCAAAGCCTGCGCCGCGGTGCGTGAAGCCGTCGGCCCTGACATCGATTTAATGCTTGATGGCTACCACTGGTATAGCCGCAGCCAGGCGCTGTACATCGGTAAAGCGCTGGAAAAACTCAACTTTGCGTGGTTCGAAGAGCCGATGGAAGAAGAAAGCATGGCGTCCTACGTCTGGCTTTCTGAGAACTTATCGATTGATGTTGTTGGCCCCGAAAGCCTCGGCGGCAAGCATCACAGCCGGGCTGATTGGGCGAAAGCGGGTGCCTGCGACATTCTGCGTGCCGGGGCGAATGGCGTCGGCGGAATTTCGCCAACCATGAAAGTGGCGGCGCTGGCAGAATCGTTCGGTATGGATTGTGAAATCCACGGCAACGGGGCGGCAAGCCTGGCGGCCGTCGGCGCAATTCGTAACTGCCGCTGGTATGAACGCGGTTTGCTGCACCCGTTCCTTGAATATGATGAGCCAGCAGCCTACCTGAACAGCATCGTTGATCCGATGGATGCCGACGGTTTCGTGCATCTGCCACAGCGTCCGGGTCTGGGCGAAGACATTAATTTTGACTATATCGAGATGAACACCGTTAGCCGGGATTAACCTGTACCCGCCGTAAAAATTATAAGCCCGGGCTAATGGCGCCTGGGTAATCTCTACCCTACAAAACGGTATCTATCATGAATCGAAGCTCCCGACTTGGCGCGTGCCTGCTCACGCTCTTGTTCATGTTCGGCAGCGGCTCGGCGGGGGCGAAAACGCCACCTGACCAGCTGATTATCGGCATGAATATGAACAACCTGCTGACCCTCGACCCGGCTGCGATGACCGGTAACGAAGTGGTTGGGCTGGTGGTAAACCTCTATGACTCGCTGGTGGAACTGGACCCGCTAAAACTCACTCACGTGCGCCCGGCGCTGGCGAAATCCTGGGAGATCTCGGATCACGGCAATCGCCTGACTTTCCATCTGCAAGAGGGGGTGCGATTCCACTCTGGCAATCCGCTTACCGCCGACGATGTGGTGTGGTCGATGCGCCGGGTGTTGCATCTGAATCTCGCGCAGGCGTCGGTGTGGAAATCCTACGGTTTCAGCAAAACCAACGTTGATGAGCAGGTGAAAGCGCTGGACGCCTCAACGGTAGAAATCTCGTTGCCGAAAGCCAACGACCCCCAGTTGGTGATTTACTCGCTGGCGGCCTTGGGCAGCGTGGTCGTGCTCGACAGAAAAACGGTTGAGAAGCATGTGCAAAATGACGACTGGGGCAACCGTTGGCTGACCACCCACGAAGCGGGTTCCGGCCCGTTTAGTCTTGAAGAGTGGCAGGCAAAAGACGTGCTGCGCATGAAGCGTAATCCTGATTACTGGCGCGGCGAGCCAAAACTGTCCCGCGTAGTGTTCCGTCATTTTCAGGAATCGCAAACCTTACGTCTGATGATTGCGAAAGGCGACCTGGATATCGCCAGCAATATGGCCGTCTCGGATGTGAATGCGCTGCGCAAAGACCCCAATATGACGGTCGATGCGGTGAAAAAAGGCACTATTTATTACGTCGCCATGAGCATGAAGGAGCCACATTTCGCCAACCCCAAAGTGCGTGAAGCCGTGCGTTATCTCATTGATTATCAAGGTATCAACAAAGCGCTGATGGCGGGCTATGGCGTGCTGCACCAGCGCCCCATCCAGTCTGGAATGCCTGCCACGCTGCCAGACCCAGGCTACGCGCTGGATATCCCACGCGCTAAGGCGTTGCTCGCCGAAGCGGGCTATCCGCAGGGTTTCGATACCACCTTACGCGTGCTGGCCGATCAGCCGTTCCTGAATATTGCGATTGCGGTGCAGTCCACGCTGATGCAGGCGGGAATCAACGCCAAAATTGTGACCGGAACCGGTAACCAGATTTACGGCGCAATGCGCGAGCGTAAATTCGACATGTTGGTTGGGCGCGGCGGCAGCGGCGTGGAACCGCATCCGCATTCCAGTCTGCGCTCGCTGGTCTATAACCCGGATAACAGCGACGCGGCGCGTTTGACCAACTTCCAGGGCTGGCGCACTGGCTTCTACGACAAGCAGATTAATCAGCAAATCGACAAGGCGCTGGTCGAACGCGACCCGGCAAAACAGCGTGAGGAATATCAGGCCATTCAGACGCGTTATGACCAGCTGATCCCGGCGTTGCTGCCGCTTTCGCAAATGGTGGACTCGGTGGTGGTGCGCAACGACGTGCAGAATTATCAACCGCATCCGTCTGCCACCACTTTCCTGCGTGACGTCTATAAAACGCCCGCTGAACACGGGGAGAACAAGGGATGAGCATGATTCTGTTAGCGCCAGGTGGCCGCGCCCGGCGATTCTCAAAACGTGTAAGCCAGGTGTTGGTTACCCTTTTTGGCTTGCTGCTGCTGACGTTCTTTATTGGTCGCGTGATGCCCATCGACCCGGTGCTGGCGATTGTCGGCCCGGATGCCGATCAAAGCACTTATCAGCAGGTTTACCACCAGCTCGGCTTTGATCAATCGCTGGCAACACAGTTCTGGATTTACCTCGGCGGGCTGTTACATGGCGATTTAGGCAACGCGCTGCTGACCGGGAAACCGGTCGTGGACGACATTCTGCGTGTGTTCCCGGCAACGCTCGAACTGGCGACGGTGGCGATTATCGTCGGCGCGGGTTTAGGGATCCCGCTTGGCGTGTGGGCCGCGGCTCGCCGTAACAGCGTGGTGGATTACGGGGTGCGCATCATCAGCCTGGCCGGTTATTCAACGCCGATTTTCTGGGTCGGAATGATGGGGCTGCTGCTGTTTTACGCCTGGCTTGGTTGGGTCGGCGGTGCTGGGCGCATTGATTTAGGGCTGGATGGCGTGGTGCCGCGCCGCAGCGGTTTGCTGCTGGTGGATGCGCTTCTGGCGGGTAACAGCGCCGTGTTTTTTAACGCGCTGAACCACCTGATTCTGCCAGCCTCACTGCTCGGCTTTCATTCGCTGGCATACATCAGCCGAATGACCCGCAGCTTTATGCTGGCGCAACTTTCGCAGGAATTCATTATCACCGCGCGGGTGAAAGGGCTGACCGAGCGCCAGGTTATCTGGAATCACGCGTTCCGTAATATTTTGGTGCAGTTGCTGACGGTGGTCGCGCTGGCCTACGGTTCGCTGCTCGAAGGCGCGGTGTTGATAGAGACCGTGTTCTCATGGCCTGGGTTTGGGTCGTATCTCACCGGCAGTTTGCTGCTCGGCGACATGAATGCGGTGATGGGCTGCGTGCTGGTGGTTGGCGTGATTTTCGTGTTGCTAAACCTGCTGTCCGACATGCTCTACCAACTCTTTGATCCGAGGACAAAATCATGACGGTTTCCTTTGGAACGCCCCAACTTACTGCCGCCGACGAGCGTTCGCTACGCGTGAAACGCGCCGGGCTGCGGGCGGTGGGGTTTATCGGAAAAATGGCGCGCAATCCGCTGACGGCGATTGGCGGCGGTATCGTCTTTTTACTGCTGATGGTGGCCCTCTTTGCCCCGTGGATAGCGCCCTATAACCCGCTGGTGCAGGATCTCAACCGCGCGCTGACTGCCCCAAACGCCACGCACTGGTTTGGCACCGACGAATTTGGTCGGGATATTTTCAGCCGACTGGTTTATGGCTCGCGCATCACGCTCTACATCGTGCTGCTGGTGTCGGTCACGGTAGGCCCGCTGGGCCTGCTGCTTGGCGTCGCCGCTGGATATTTCGGCGGTAAAGTCGACATGGTGCTGATGCGCATCACCGATATTTTCATCTCGTTCCCAAGCCTGGTGCTGGCGTTGGCGTTTGTGGCGGCACTCGGCCCCGGCCTTGAACACGTCGTGATTGCGATTACGCTCACTGCCTGGCCGCCGATTGCACGCCTGGCGCGGGCGGAAACGCTCTCGTTGCGCCAGACCGATTTTATCTCTGCGGTGCGTCTGCAAGGGGCATCTCCAGTACGTGTGTTATGGCGTCACATCGTCCCGCTGTGCATGCCCTCGGTGATTATTCGTATCACCATGAACATGGCGGGCATCATTCTGACCGCCGCCGGTTTGGGCTTCTTAGGCCTTGGCGCACAGCCGCCAGAGCCGGAGTGGGGGGCGATGATCTCCAGCGGACGCACCTACATGATGGAGTGTTGGTGGGTAGTAACGATTCCGGGGCTGGCGATTTTAATCAACAGTCTGGCATTCAACTTCTTGGGAGATGGCCTACGTGACATCCTCGATCCTCGCAGCGAATAACGCGCCGCATCTGCTCGATGTACGCGACCTGAACGTCACGTTTGTAAACGGTCGCCAGCAAACCCATGTGGTGCGCGGCGTTTCCTTCCAGCTCGGACGTGAAAAGCTGGCGATAGTGGGCGAATCGGGTTCCGGTAAATCCACCGTCGGGCGCGCGCTGTTGCAGCTTCACCCGAAAAAGGCACACATCACCGCCGACCTGATGCAGTTTGGCGACATAGATTTGCTCCGCGCCACGGACGCTCAAATGCGAAATGTGCGCGGCAAGCGTATTTCAATGATCATGCAGGACCCGAAATATTCGCTGAACCCGGTGATGTGTGTGGGCGACCAAATTGCTGAAGCCTGGCTGACGCATCATCGTGTCGGCCATAAAGAGGCCAAACAGAAAGTGCTGGAGATGCTCGACGTGGTGCGCATTCGCCAGCCGGAGCGCATCTATCACCTCTATCCGCACGAAGTGTCCGGCGGCCAGGGCCAGCGCATTATGATTGCCATGATGCTGATTACCGATCCGGAAATGGTCATTGCCGATGAACCGACTTCCGCACTTGATGTTTCAGTGCGTTTGCAGGTGCTGGCGCTGCTGGATGACTTGGTGCAGTCGCGCGGTCTGGGGCTCATTTTTATCAGCCACGACATCAACCTGGTGCGCAGTTTCTGCGACCGTGTGCTGGTGATGTACGCCGGGCGCGTGGTGGAATCCATTGCCGCTAAAGATCTTGATAACGCGAAGCACCCCTATACCCGGGGGTTGATTAGCGCCTTGCCGGATATGGACCAACCCCGCGCGCATCTGCCGGTGCTGCAACGCCAGCCCAGTTGGCTAACCGAATAAAAGGAGCAACGCATGTCATCCATGATTTCAGTCAGCCAGCTCAATTTAACCTTTGGCGAAGGGACGAAAACCAACCAGGTGCTGTTTGATGTGAACGTTAACGTCGGCCAAGGCGAGATTTTCGGTCTGGTGGGGGAGTCCGGTTCCGGGAAAACCACGGTGCTGAAATGCCTCGCCGGGTTGTTCACGCACTGGCAGGGAACGTTGTCGATCGACGGCACCGAGCTTGAGCGCAAAATCAGCCGCGAGCGTTGCCGGATGGTGCAAATGGTGTTTCAGGATCCGTATGGTTCTTTGCATCCGCGCCATACCATCGGCGATATTCTGGAAGAACCGCTGCAAATTCAGGGCTACACCGACCGCGATCGGCGCATCAATATGATGCTCGATAAAGTCGGGTTAAACCGTGCATTTCGCAGTCGATATCCGCACCAGCTTTCCGGCGGGCAGCGCCAGCGCGTGGCCATTGCGCGCGCGTTAGTGCTCGAGCCGCAGGTGCTGCTGCTCGATGAACCAACTTCCGCGCTGGATGTTTCGGTGCAGGCGGAAATTCTCAACCTGCTGGCAGATTTGCAGCAGGAATCGAATCTCACCTACTTAATGGTGACGCATGATTTGGGGGTGATCGCGCACCTCTGCCACCGCGTTGGCGTGATGCAACACGGGCGTATTCTGGAATCGCTCAGCACCGATGATTTAATCAGCGGTGCCGCGCAGGTTCCCTATACACAAATGTTGGTCAACGCCAGCCGTCAGTACAGCCGTGAAATGGCACAGCAAGTGGCCAAGTTCTGACGCTAAAACTCGCCCGCTGTTGTTAACCCAGTAGCGGGCAGTTTGGCGGCAGACGACATTCCAGCGCGTGTGGCAAAATTTCAATCCGGAACTCGCGGCCCGTTTTCGGTTCTCCGTCGAGATTAAAGGTGATGTCGTGCGGCGCGGTGATTTCAAACCACGACGACACGCCGTCAATCAGGTTCGGGTTTTCCTCCGGAGGCGAGAGGGTAGAGAACAGCGCGGGCAGCAGTTCCTCGCCGGTGAATATACGCAGGTGCAGCAGACCGTCGTTGATTAACGCTTCCGGGCAAAGCTGCTGCCCACCACCGGCCTGACGTCCGTTGCCGATGCCAATCACCAGCGCGTCGCCCTGCCAGTAAAAACCTTCGCCACGAATTTCACAGCGGTCGGCTTTCAGGGTGTCCATGCGCATCAGGCCGTGGATCAGATACGACACGCCGCCGAGCGCGGCTTTCAGCTTTTCCGGCGTTTCGCTGGTGATGCGCGTGCCAAACCCGCCGGTCGCCATGTTGATAAAGCAGGTTTTATCGTTGACCTTGGCGATATCAATTTCTTTCGCGTTTCCCGCGATCGCCAGCTTCAGGGCTTTGCTCAGATCGTCGGGCACGCCGACGCTGGTGGCAAAATCGTTGGCGGTACCGAGTGGCAGAAGGCCCAGCACAGGAATGTGGCTGTGTTGGCAATGGATAATTGCGGTCGCGACTTCATTAATGGTGCCGTCGCCACCGCCCGCGATGACCGTCGCCACGCCTAACTCGCAGGCTTCGTCCAGATAGCGCGCCGCATCGCCTTTCTCCCAGGTCACGCGCACATGGATTTCCACGCCTTCGTCGCGCAACTGCGTGATGGCTTCACGCAACTCCGGGTTTCCGGCTCCTTTGCCATTTAAGATCAACACGCTGGGTGGAAAGTCAGTCATCCGTTTTATCCAAATTATTCAACATGATAAAAAGTGTACCTTATGAACTGGACTTGTGCATGAGACCAGGCTGAATTACGTGGGTAAATCCGCATTCTTTTGCCGGTTAAACACTGCCTGCTGGCGCTGCGCTTAGCAGGCCTACGAAAGAGGGTTTGGGTATGTTGTAGGCCCGGTCAGCGTAGCGCCACCGGGCATTTCGTCTTTAATGCGAGGCTGACCAGCGCGGCGCCTTCAAATCTCCCGCGAACATCCACACCAACTCACACAACAACCCGCGCAACGTTCTTTCCATTTCTGGCAATAACGACTGCTGGCACAGCATCTGCGTCAGCGACTGGCAATAGTCGCACAGCGCCTGTGCATCGGGTTCGAAAAATTGTTGTGTTTCTGGCAGCGTCTCGACGGTAAAACGCGCAATCAGATGCGGCGGAATGGGGTCGTGCAACGTCGGGCCGAGCAATGCCAGACAGGCGCTGAGTCGACCTAACAGCGCCATTTTGTACACGTCGTCGTTGCATTCCATCAGGGTTTCAGCGAAACGGTCACAGCAGTCGGCCAGATCGGTAAAATCCGTTGCAGCGGTAAAAGGGAAGGTCAGTAAATCGCTGTCAGGGGAAAGGAGGGTTGTCATAGGTTGAACTCCACTACGCCAGGTGAAATATTCAAAGACGCTAATGCGCCATTGTGTCGTCGGTGAGTTCATTCAGGAGGCTAATCCAGGCACCTGATTTTGCAGATGCCGGGCGACAATACTTCGGCTAGTGATGGCCGACAAGTGTGTATCCGGAGTTCAGGAATCCGGCTTGTGGTCAGTACAGGCATTATGAAAAGCTCGGCTATGAACCCGTGAATCGTGAAAATTATGCGTGGACCATTACCCGGCCTGATATTTACCTCAATGGGAAAACGGCGGACTGACAAAAAAGCAGAGGGCAAGTTGAAAGATGGCTGCCGAAGCAGAAGCAGTTCATGACGTGTAACATGATGAATGTTCACTCTTTATTACATCTATATATACTGAGTGCGATATTATGATGCTTATATTGATAGCATATGCGTGGGTGGAAAATGTCTCTATTTTTAAGCAGTTTTATTTTTGAGAAGAAAGAATATGACAATGACTTTTATGTCCTGGACCAGGAAATAGAAGCTTACGCGACCAAAATTCCGGGCTTCATAGGGATGGAAAGTTATACCGATGCCGCAAGTGGGCGAATCATTAATAACTATTACTGGCAGAGCCGAACGGCGATGGAAAGTCTGATTACTCATTTTGCTCATGCCAGAGCCAAATCCGAGAGCGATCGTTGGATTGTCGGTTATCAGACAGTGATTGCTGAGATTGAAGGCTCGCATAATATGAACCTTTCCCACCCGCTTGCGAATTATCCGTTGTCCTATCGCCGTGGCGAAGAAGCCTGAACGTTGCCTCCGAAAGTCTGAGGAGCCCGCTCTTGGTGCATAGCAGATCGGTTTACTGAGTTTAAGGTCCGCTGTGAGCGAGGAGCGGACGCTGGCCTTTCATATATGCACGATTTACTCGCTGGCCTGCTCCGACGTATATATCATAGATGCAGGGACTCATTAGCATGATTGGAGATTGCATATGTTGATATATAACGTTTTTGGGCGGCATATTGGCGTTCAACGTAAGAATGAACAGTGGCTGGTATTTCGTGCTGACCTGACGGAGAGAAAGTTTTCTCGACTCTATGACATCGCTGTACCAGACGATATGACAGAAGGCGAGATTGCCGGCTGGCTGGGTGACATTTTCCATGAAGCCGCAACCGAGCGTCATCCAAATGTGGAACGCATCGAATAAGGATTTAATGGATAGCATTACTTTAAGTCCGCTTTTGGCACGAAAAGGACAGGCCTGGGTGCAAGGACTTCGGCTATGTGCGCAAAGAGGGCAATATCAATGCTATGGCTGCTTTTTCCGTAAAAGGAAAACGGCAACTGCCGTCAGAACACCGATAAGTGGCATTGCGCCAGCACCGGCTAAGAAGTTATGGTGATCTATCCGATTATTCCTTCTAATATCAGCCAGGCGGGTAAGTGCGGTTTCTCTGTTATTCGAGCTAACTTCTTCAAATTGTTTTTCATATCCCTGATTCATTAAATGAAAAGCCTCGTCCTCTTCTGATGTTTCCAGCGCAACGATTTTCTTATTTTTTTTATAAAAATGGTAATCAGGCATTTGCTCATCCCTATGGAAGAAGTCAGTAAGGTAATATAGACCCTCAGGCTTTATTTTGTACACAGACACTGAATGTCCCTTCAAGGCCAACCGATTGTTCTTTCAGCTATGTCCGCACCCGGCACAAAGCAGGCATGTCTAGGGCAAAAACTCTGCCTTAGCGAACCCTGCTCAACTTCATTCCCACAAATGAAAATCAATCTGTTGATGTAAAAGTTATTTTTCCATATGTTAATTCGCTCTAGTCAGATCTCAAGAGTTCTTACTTAATAACAAAGGGCCATAACATGAACATCGAGGCGTTTGCTTTTGGCACGACCAACTGGAGTGAAGTTGAAAAAACAGAACATCCAGGGGAAACCGGCATGGCTTACTGGCGTACGCAGCTTTTTGGTCAGAAGCCGAATCAAATCCGGGTGCGAATGGTTGAATATACCCCGGGTTACCTTGCAGACCACTGGTGCCAAAAAGGCCATGTCCTGTTCTGCATGGAGGGAGAACTCGAAACGCTGCTCGAAGATGGCCGTAAATTCACATTAGCGGCGGGGATGAGTTATCAGGTGGGCGATAACGCGGAGCCGCATCAGTCCAGAACGACGACAGGCGCAAAACTTTTTATTGTGGATTGATTTGATGTTGGGCCGCACCAGCCGTTACTTTACTAAAATGGTCGAGCGTTACATCGTAAAACCGGGGGAAGTAGCACTGCACTACCTCACCCTACCTCTGCAGGGCAGTAACAAATCGCTTGGATGTAAAACAGAAGCCCCGTATTCGCGGGGTTTCTTCTTTACCCTAAGGTTTCTACTCGGTAACTATTATCGCTATGATTTCATCATAATAATCATTATGTGATTGGATAATCAGTGAGTTAGGTTGGTAGCAAGGCTGGCATAGCAATAGTTTCCCCTTGCTCGTCGCAAAACTCAACCAGGTAACCAAGCTCCGGGGTCTCTAAAACCATAACAATGGTACCTACCATCTCCTTCGGAAGCCCTTGATCCGGCAAATCCTCAGCTAAGGCGACAACATCCAATTCGGCTCGATTCATTGTCTATCCTACAAATCAGAGTTTGCTCTTCTGGATAGGATTGCCGTTTTCAATTGCTCATAAAGAATGTGGCTTAATTCGTCTAATTCATTGTTTTCACTTCGAAGCGGAATTCCATCTGTATGTAAAACAAGGTCATTGAATGAGCCCATACCGCCAAAAAGCGCTTTTAATGACTGGACAGCAGAATCGTAGTCAATATCGAGTTCACTGCGCAGGGTTTCAAAGGGGCTTACCCACCGGGATGCCGTAGGGTTGGACGATAAAATATGAATAATGCTATCAATCGTTTTTTTAATTTGATCTTTCATTGCAAGTCTCGACTGCTCAGTATTTTAATATTGGGATTTTCCCACGGCTTAAGGATAACTACCTGTTCTGTGCAGCCGGAGTAAAGTGCTATCTGGAATCCCATTTTCCCTATATTGACCTTCGTTCCTGCAGGTATCTGAATTTCTCGGATTCAGATAGAGGGATTCAGTGCCATTAGGTCATATGGGTCTTCAGTTGAGCAAAATTACCCAATGTCGACAGATAAAGACGCTAATTTTTCTGCAATGACCTGTTCTGTCTGCTCATCACCATCAAGACCCATAGACTCTATGACTGAACGAAGAAAAGTATAAAACTCTGCGTTACTTTTCTTCTCAGCAACCATATGACAAAGCGGAACAACATAAGCGTCATATTCGTCATTGGCCTCATCAAATTCATTAATACCAATTGGATCCCATTCGTTAAGGAGAATTGATTTAACGGTTTTATGCAGTGTAGTGCTGTTCATAATTTAGGCGCCCCTGGTATTACTGTTACAACATTTCCAGTATTCGAATTCACAATGACACGCAGGTTATTGATTGAGTCATAATATCCAGTTGTGCCTGCTTTAGTGGAAAATAGTTCCCCTACGTTAATCGTACTCTCGATTGCCGAAGGGGGTACACCTCGCCCTTGCAAACGATCGAGTGCATGAGCTGAATACTTTAACTCGCCAATGAACGTTGTACTATTGTTTCCTAAGGCATTCATGGGATAGCCCGAACGTCCTGTAGGGAAGTAGGAGCCGACATCACTTTTAGATAATGGGGAAAGTGTCTTTATCTCACTCATGGGGCTTAGTCGCCCAATACCAAAAGTCGCCGCCACGGATGCCGCCGCTATGATGCTCCCCTTAGTCTGTTCATTCATGATTTGGTCGTAACCTGCTGGGGCATCCCCACCAAGCTGTTCAGCCGTATTATGAAAATCTTCTATGTTGCCGTTATAAACACCACCTGCGGCGAGAAGCCGTCCGGCAGCTTTGCTGTTAATCGTTTTGGCAGCCTGTGCATGCTGTATTGGTGCGTCCGCATAATGCTGTTTGACTGTCGGCGCAGGCTTTCTGCCTTGATGATTATTCAGTATGTACTCGTAAAGATCTCTGACTTCTATTCTAAAACGGTCGGTGTAGTGATCCATGAAACAGTCGTAAATCAGGTTACTGTTTTCATCGAAATAGAAAGGATTATAAAAGCTGCTCCAGTCTTCCCGGTTATCAATCCCCACCATTAAGCCGTGCTCTAGCTGAAATTCTACGTCATCGTAAAGTCTATCGTACTGATGGCGGGGTTTGCGTTGGTAGCCAGTAGCGAAAAACCGATGATGACGAACCTGTGTCCTGTCGGGGACTTGCTGAGGAATGAGAGAACGTGTGTATTTGCTGTAATCGAGTTCATAGTAAATGGCGGCCCTTGCCAGCGCCTCATCCGGCGTCAGAATGAATTGAATATCCGCTGGTACCAGGTAGAGCATTGCATCCCATCGCGTATATAACGTGAACATCAAGTTCTGGCCTTAATCCATTAAAGGTGTATGGATTTTCATCTCAATCTGGCGAGGAATCAAGCAATACGAACATCGAGGGTTGGCTTCTCAATGTGTTGTGAGTAGTGCGAGGGGGAGAAATGAGAAAGGTTGTTTGATGTACAAAACCAAAAAAATAAACCCGCGTAAGGGAGATTACGCGGGCTAAGGAGGTGGTATCTGGTACAGCTAGCATTTATGGGTTATGTTTTTCAGCGCTTTGGATAATACCCGTATCAAGCGAAGCGGTATGTGATCCGTTTCTAAGATTTTTCCATACTGAAAAAATAACCATTCTGAACTACTTCAGCATCGGATTACGGGTGTTCTGTCCGTCAAAATTGCGCATCAGCAGCGCATACTCCAGCGCAATCTCTTCCGGCACCGGGATCCATACGGTGTGACCATCGCCAGGCGCGACGTCGGTCGGCTGCCCTTTGTTGGTTTCCATATGCTCGAGGGTGAAATTGATGTTGCCTTGCGGCGTCATCAGCTCAAGGTTGTCGCCTTTGAGGAACTTATTCTTCACCGCGACGGCCGCGAGGTTGCCTTTGCGCTCCCCGGTAAATTCACCGACAAACTGCTGGCGTTCGGAGACGGAGAAACCGTATTCGTAATTCTGATAGCTGTCGTGGGTGTGACGACGCAGGAAGCCTTCGGTATAACCGCGATGCGCCAGCCCTTCAAGGGTTTCCAGCAGCGAGGCGTCGAACGGTTTGCCTGCGGCGGCATCGTCGATGGCTTTGCGGTACACCTGCGCAGTGCGAGCGCAGTAGTAATAGGATTTGGTGCGGCCTTCGATTTTCAGGGAATGCACGCCCATTTGCGTCAGACGTTCCACGTGCGCGACAGCACGCAGGTCTTTGGAATTCATAATATACGTGCCGTGCTCGTCTTCGAACGCGGTCATGTATTCGCCCGGACGCTGCGCTTCTTCCAGCATAAATACGCTGTCAGTTGGCTGGCCTTCGCCAAGCGTTGGCTCGACGTTTTTCACCGCAATAGGCTCGTGCTTATGCACGATATTACCGATGTCGTCCTCTTTGCCTTCCTGAACGTTATATTCCCAGCGGCAGGCGTTGGTGCAGGTGCCCTGGTTCGGGTCGCGCTTGTTGATGTAGCCCGACAGCAGGCAGCGGCCGGAATAGGCCATGCACAGTGCGCCGTGAACGAAGATTTCGAGTTCCATATCCGGAACTTGTGAGCGAATCTCTTCGATTTCTTCGAGCGACAGTTCGCGGGAGAGGATCACGCGGGTCAGGCCCATCTGCTTCCAGAATTTGACCGTCGCCCAGTTAACGGCGTTGGCCTGCACGGAGAGATGCACGTCCATCTGCGGGAAATGCTCACGCACCAGCATAATCAGGCCCGGATCGGACATGATCAGCGCGTCCGGCCCCATATCCACAACAGGCTGCAAATCGCGAATGAAGGTTTTCAGCTTGGCGTTGTGCGGCGCAATGTTGACCACCACGTAGAATTTTTTACCGAGCTCATGGGCTTCGTTGATGCCCTGCTGCAAATTCTCGTGGTTGAATTCGTTATTGCGCACGCGCAGAGAGTAACGCGGCTGGCCGGCGTAGACCGCATCGGCACCATAGGCGAAAGCGTAACGCATATTTTTAAGCGTTCCCGCCGGGGAAAGGAGTTCCGGTTTAAACATGATTTTCTCGTTCTGATGACAGGTCAGACTCGCTTCGCGGGGAAGCGATTGGGGAGGTTCCCCTACTTTAAGGGCGGGAATTGTAGCGCTGCGGGGGAGGGGAGTAAACCTTTGCGTGTCAGGGAATGCCGCGTGGCGCTTCGCTTGCACCGGCCCAAACGGTCGGCCAGGGCAGGCGAGGCGCCTTAGCTGCACGTTACGTCAGACGGCAGGAATCCGCTTCCCAACGGTAGCCAACACCATACACCGCGCGAATGAATGACTGCTCGGCGTCCTGTGCTTCGAGCTTACGACGCAGGTTTTTGATGTGGCTGTCGATGGTGCGGTCGGTGACCACGCGGTAATCATCGTACAGATGGTTCAGCAGCTGTTCGCGCGAGAACACTTTGCCCGGCTCCTGCGACAGCGTTTTCAGCAGGCGGAACTCGGCGGGCGTGAGGTCCAGCAGCTTGTTGCGCCAGGAGGCCTGGAAGCGGCTTTCATCGACAATCAGCGGGCTTTCGGCGTCCATCGCCTGCAGTTCGCGCTGCGGACGGCAACGGCGCAGGATCGTTTTCACGCGCGCCACCACTTCACGCGGGCTGTACGGTTTGCAGATGTAATCATCCGCGCCGATTTCCAGCCCGAGCAAGCGGTCGATTTCTTCGATTTTGGCGGTGACCATCACGATCGGCACTTCGGAGAAACGGCGGATCTCGCGGCACAGCGTCAGGCCGTCGGTGCCCGGCAGCATCAAGTCCAGCAGAATCAGATCCGGCGGAGTCTGATGCACGTAGCTCAGCACTTTGTCGCCGTGATTAATTAGCGTCGGCGCGTAGTTGGCCGCCAGAAGATAATCAATCAGCAGCTGTCCCAGCTTGGGTTCGTCCTCGACAATCAGGATGCGTGGGGTTTTATCATCAATCGGTAATTCGGTCATACGACTCCTGGTAAATCGCGGTCCAGAGGGAGTTCTACTTTAATGCTTACCCCGCCAAAAGGCGAATGCCCGGCGCTCAACGTGCCGCCGTGTGCGGCGACGATATTGACGCAAATCGCCAGGCCTAATCCTGAGCCGCCGCTGGCCCGGTTGCGCGAACCTTCGGTGCGGTAGAAACGTTCGCAGAGCATCGCCAGCTGGTCGTCGGTAACGCCCGGCGCGCTGTCGGCAAAGGCCAGCGTCAGACTGTGCGCGGATTTTTCGGCTGAAATGTGCAGCTGTCCGCCGCTGTCGGTGTAGCGCAGGCTGTTCTCCAACAGGTTGTTAAACAGCTGCATCAGTCGGTCGCGGTCGCCGAATACGGTGGCGCTCTCCGGCAGTTTGAGACGGATGGAGAGCCCACGGCTGGCGAAGCGCTCGCGGAAGGCCCCCGCGGCCATTTCCAGCAGAGAGATAATGTCGACGGAGGTTTTTTGGTAGGCCAGCGCCCCTTCGTCGGACATCGATAACTGATGCAAATCGTCCACCAGTTTGGTCAGGGTGCCGACTTCCGCTTGCAACGAGGCCACCGATTCCGGGGTGAATTTACGCACGCCGTCCTGAATCGCCTCCAGCTCGCCGCGTAACACCGCCAGCGGGGTTCGCAGCTCGTGGGAAATATCGGCCATGAAGTCGCGGCGCATTTGCTGATTGCGCTCCAGAGTGCTGGCGAGTTGGTTAAAGTCCTGCCCAAGACGGCCCAGTTCATCCGAACCGGTGGCGGTTACGCGGGTCGAGAAATCCCCCGCCGCCAGCTTGTGCGTGCCTTCCACCAATCGTTTGACCGGAGCCAACAGGCCGCGCGCCAGCGGGAATGTCGCCAGCGCCGCCAGCAGCGTCGACAGCACCACAATCATCCAGCTGGAACGCCGCTGTTGGCGGTCGAAGTTGATATCAGTGTTGCGGGTCAGGCGTTCTACAGGAGAGGCGATCACCGCACCCACTTCCACGCCGTTCACCAGAATGCCGCGCCGGGTACCGTCCGGCGGCACTGGGGAACGCGGGCCGACCATCACTTTGGCATTCTGATCGATCACCCAGAACCGGGTGCGCCAGCCATGAGGCGGCATATCTGGCGGTCCGCCTCGGTCATCGGGGCCATGCTTATCGTCAGACGCATCGTGTTCGAATGAGCGCAGGATCTGAAACACAAACCGGTCGTTGCCGCGCAGGAATTTCCAGTTGTTATCGTGGGTGGCGTACTGCTCCGCGAGGGCATCGCTCAGCATCTGTAGCCGCTGTTCGTTGCCGCGTTTGATATAGTCGATGAAGCCGTGCTCAAAGCTCAGACGCACCGCCCAGTGCATGCTGATCAGCAGCACGATGCAAGTGGTGAGGATGGCGATGAACAGTTTTCCAGTAATGCCGGGGCGCCAGACTTTCACGGCTCGCTCCTTTTGCGTCGTGCAATGATGATATTTTTGCTGATGTCGTCAGGCACGCGGGCAAAAATCAACGCCGGAAGCGCGATGATGACCGCCATGCTGAGGTAGGTATACAAAAAGACCTGATGTGACCCCGCGCTGTCGACGCTGATGTGGTTCTGGCCATACATCCCGAGCAGCAGGCCCGCCACCGTGACGCCAATACTCATCGACAGCTGCATCACCATCGACAACATGCTATTCCCGCTGCTGGCGAGGTCATCCGGCAAATCTTTCAGCGTCATGGTATTCATCGATGAGAAGCGGCTGGAGTTAATCATACCTTGCAGGAACAGTACCAGCGGCAGCAGCCAGTACCAGCCCATCAGCGCGACCGTCATAAACAGCAGGCTGATGAGCGCGAGGCCCAGCGTGGCGCAGATAAGCACCCGGCGATAGCCAAAGCGGTTCACCACCTGCACCACGATGCGCTTCATGCCCATGCTGCCGAGCACCATCGGGATCATCATCAACCCGGCGTGGAACGGTGAAAATCCGAGGCCAATCTGCAAAAAGACCGGGGTGATAAACGGCAGCATTCCGCTGCCGATGCGTCCGGCGAAGCTGCCCGTCAGCCCGAGCGAGAAGGTGCGGGTGTTGAATAAATTGAGGCTGAAAAGCGCGTTGTCATTTTTGCGCGCGTGCCAGAGATAAAACAGCAGCGACAGCGCACCGACGGCGATAAGCCCGGCCAGGGTCAGCGTTGAAATGCCCAGCCCGCGCTGCCCGTCGAGCGCCAGGGTAAGCGTCGCCATGCCCAGCGCCAGCATGATAAAACCGGACATATCAAAGCGTCGGGTCTGCATGGTGTAGTTCGGCATCAGCCATAGCGTGGCAATCGCCCCGACGATGCCGACCGGAATATTGATCAGGAAAATCCAGTGCCAGGAAGCGTATTCCACGAGGATCCCGCCGAGCGCCGGGCCGAGTAATGGTCCGACCTGCCCCGGAATAGTCACAAAGGTCATCGCCGCCATGTACTGCGAGCGGGGAACGATTTTCATCACCGTCAGCCTGCCGACCGGCACCATCATTGCGCCGCCGACACCCTGCAACACGCGCGCCATCACCAGCTCGTTCAGGGTGTTGGCGCTGGCACAAAATACTGAACCCGCGGTGAACAGCACGATGGCGGTAAAGAAGATATTGCGCACGCCAACCCGGTCCGCCAGCCAGCCGCTGGCGGGCAGCATCACCGCCACCGTCAGCACGTAGGCGACCACCACCATGTGCATGTGCAGTGGGCTTTCCCCCAGGCTTTTCGCCATCGAGGGCAGGGCAGTGTTGACGATAGTGGTGTCCAGCGCCTGCATAAAGAAGCCGAACGCCACAATCCACAGTTGCCAGCGCACGCTGGCAGGCAGCTCTTCCATAATTACTCTGTTATCGGTTGACGAGGCTTGCGCGTAAAACGCAGCCGCAGGCGGTCGAAGAACAGGTACACCACCGGGGTGGTGTACAGCGTTAACAGCTGACTCACCACCAGACCGCCGACGATGGTGATCCCCAGCGGCTGGCGCAGTTCTGAACCGTCACCGCCCGAAAGCACCAGCGGCAGCGCGCCAAATAGCGCCGCCAGCGTGGTCATCATGATCGGCCTGAAACGCAGCAGACAGGCCTGGAAAATGGCTTCTTCTGGCGACAAATTACCGTTGCGCTGCGCCTCAAGGGCGAAGTCGACCATCATGATGGCATTTTTCTTCACGATGCCAATTAACAGCATGATACCGATTAACGCAATCAGGCTGAACGGCGCGCCGAACAATTCCAGTGCCAGCAGCGCGCCGACCCCGGCGGAAGGCAGCGTGGACAGAATGGTCAGCGGGTGTACGTAGCTTTCATACAAAATCCCGAGCACGATGTAGACCGTGGCGATGGCCGCCAGAATCAGGATCACCTGCGAGTTCATGGTCTGCTGGAACACCTGCGCCGTTCCGGCAAAGCTGCCGCGAATGGTCGGCGGCACGCCAAGTTGAGTCATGGTTTTGTCGATAACGTCGCTGGCTTCCGACAACGATTTACCGGTCGGCAGGTTGAAGGAGACCGTCGAGGCCGCCGACAATCCCTGATGGTTTACCGACAGCGGCGCGTTAGCGGGCTGCCATTTGGCGAAGTACGACAGCGGAATCGCTTTGCCGTCGCTGTTAATCACGAACATCTGATCCAGCGCGCTGATATCCTGGGTGTAAACCGGGTCGACGCCCATCACCACTTTATACTGGTTCAGCGGCTGATAAATGGTGGAAATCTGCCGCTGGCCGAAGGCGTTATTCAGCAGGCTGTTGGCCGCTTCGACGTTAATGCCGAGCCGCGACATGGTTTCACGGTCGTAAACCAGGTCCATTTCGGCACCGTTATCTTGCTGATCGGAGTTTACGTCCGCCAGCTGATCGGGTAGTTTCGCCAGCGCGGCGGTGATTTTAGGCGTCCACTCCCGCAGGTCGGCGAGGTTATCTGACAGCAGCGTGTACTGATAACCGGCATTGGCCTGACGTCCGCCGACGCGAATATCCTGAACCGCCATCAAAAACAGATTCGCACCGGGCTCTTTGGCAAGTTTTTTACGCAGGCGGTCGATGACCTGCTGCGCCGTTTCGTTGCGCTCGGCGCGCGGTTTGAGGGTGATAAACATCATCCCGCTGTTGACCCGCGAACCGCCAGTAAAGCCGGTGACGTTATCCACCGCTTTGTCTTCACGAATGATTTTCATGAAGTCCTGCAGCTTGCCACGCATCGCCTGGAACGAAATGCTCTGATCAGCCTGAATGTTGCCCATCACCACCCCGGTGTCCTGCTCCGGGAAGAAGGTTTTCGGAATGGAGATATACAGCCAGACGTTCAGCGCGATGGTGGCGAGCAGCACCACGCCGACCAGGCGCGCGTGATTTAGCACCCATTTCAGTGATTTGCCGTAACCGCGCTGCATGCCGACCAGCAGACGACCAAAGCCGCGATCGCGGGTTGGCGCGTGACCACGGGACGCTTTTAGCATCCAGCCGCACATCATCGGTGTGAGCGTCAGCGAGACCGCGAGCGATATGCCAATCGCCACTGACAGCGTGACCGCAAATTCGCGCAGCAGGCGGCCCGGTAGCCCGCCCATCAGCAACAGCGGCAGGAACACCGCCACCAGTGACAGGCTCATCGACAGCACGGTGAAACCGACTTCGCGGCTGCCCTGTAGTGCGGCCTGCAACGGTTTCATGCCCGCTTCCAGATGGCGCGAAATATTTTCCAGCACCACGATGGCATCATCGACTACGAAGCCGGTGGCGATGGTCAGCGCCATCAGCGACAGGTTGTTGAGGCTGAAGCCGCACAAATACATGGCGGCGAAGGTGCCGATCAGCGAAACCGGCACCGCCACGGCGGGAATAATCGTGGCGCGGCCCGAACGCAGGAACAGGAAGACCACCAGGATCACCAGCCCGACCGAAATCACCAGCGTTTGCTCCACTTCTTCGAGCGAGGCGCGAATGGTCGGCGAACGGTCCTGGGCGATCTGCATATCAATGGCCGCCGGGATAGTCTCTTTCAGCTCCGGCAGCTGGGCGCGGATCGCGTCCACGGTCTGAATAATGTTGGCTTCCGGCAGTTTACGGATCATCAGCAAAATCGCCGGTTTGGCGTTGGTCATCCCGGCGTTACGTACGTCCTGCACCGAGTCGGACACCTTGGCCACATCACTTAACCGCACCGCGGAACCGTTGTTGTAATGAATAATCAGCGGCTTGTATTCTTCTGCCGTTTTCAGCTCGTCGTTGGTCGCCAGTTGCCAGCGCTGGCCCTGACTTTCAATCGCCCCCTGCGGGTTACGCACGTTGGCGTCGCTGATGGCGGAACGCACGTCATCCAGCGACACGCCCTGGTTAAACAGCGCCTGTGGATTGAGGTCCACGCGCACCGCGGGCAGGGAGCTACCGCCAATATCCACATCGCCCACGCCGTCGATTTGCGAAATCGTCTGCGCCAGTTGCGTGGAGGCGTAGTCATACAGCTGGCCCTGGGAATAGGTGTCCGAGGTCAGCGTCAAAATCATGATGGGCGCATCCGACGGGTTCGCTTTGCGATAGGTCGGGCGGCTCGGCATGCCTGTGGGTAGCAGGCTTTGCGCGGCGTTGATGGCGGCCTGCACGTCACGCGCCGCGCCGTTGATATCGCGGTCAAAATCAAACTGTAAAATGATACGCGTGCTGCCGAGCGAACTCATGGAGGTCATTTCATTGACCCCGGCGATGCGTCCGAGCGAGCGCTCAAGCGGCGTCGCCACCGATGAGGCCATGGTTTCAGGTGCAGCACCGGGCAGCGAGGCGCTGACCATGATCACCGGGTAATCGACCTGCGGCAGCGGGGCGACCGGCAGCAGCCGGAAGCCGAGCACGCCGCACAGCGTGATGGCGAGCGAAATCAAAATCGTCGCCACCGGGCGGTAAATGAAGAGGGCGAAAAACTTCACTTACGCCTCCTCTTCACGGGTCGGCAGACGGCTTTTCAGGTACAGCGACAAGCGGTCAAACAGCAGGTAAATCACCGGCGTGGTGAACAGCGTCAGCACCTGACTCACCAGCAAACCGCCGACCATGCCGATCCCCAGCGGACGACGCAGCTCTGCGCCGACGCCGGTGCTGAGCATCAGCGGCAGCGCGCCGAGCAGTGCGGCGAGGGTGGTCATCAGAATCGGGCGGAAACGCAGCAGACAAGCCTGATAAATCGCTTCGCGCGGCGGCATGCCCTGTTCGCGTTCTGCGGCCAGCGCAAAGTCGATCATCATGATCGCGTTCTTCTTCACGATGCCGATCAGCAGGATTATCCCGATGATGGCGATGACGTCCAGCTCGCTGCCCGACACCCACAGCGCCAGCAGGGCGCCCAAGCCCGCAGTCGGCAGGGTGGAGAGAATTGTAATCGGGTGGATGAAACTCTCATACAGAATGCCGAGCACGATGTACATCGCGACCACCGCCGCCAGCACCAGCCACACGGTGCTACCCAACGCGGCCTGGAAGGCCAGCGAGCTGCCCTGGAATTCGGTACGAATATCGGTCGGCAGGTTCAGCGTTTTTTCCGCGTCGGTAATCGCCTGCACCGCGTCACCCAGCGAGGAATCCTGCGCCACGTTGAAGGAAATCGTGGTAACCGGGAACTGGTCGAGGTGGTTAATCGACAGCGGGGCAAAACGCTCTTCGACTTTGGCAATGGTATTTAGTGGTACAACGCCGCCGCTGCTACTGGTGATGCGGATATTATCCAGCGCCGACAGCCCCGGCGTGTCGCTGATGTCGTGTTCAAGCACCACGCGATACTGATTAGACTGGGTGTAAATGGTCGAAATGAGTCGTTGGCCAAACGCGTTATACAGCGCGTTATCGACATCCGACATGCTGATCCCCAGCCGGCTGGCGCTGTCGCGGTCGACGTTCACGTATGCCGACAACCCTTTGTCCTGCCAGTCGCTGCTGACGTCTTCCAGCTGCGGCAAGGTCTGAAGTTTCGCCATCAGCTGCGGCACCCATTCACTGAGCGCATCGAGCGAGTTGGCCTGCAGGCTGAACTGGTACTGCGTGCGGCTGACGGTGGTATCGATAGTGAGATCCTGCGTCGGCTGCAAATAGAGTGCGATGCCCGGCACGCGATCGATTGAGTGCTGCAGACGGCGGATAACTTTCTGCACGCGATCGTCACGGTCAGCGAGCGGCTTGAGGTTAATTTGCAGACGCGCGCTGTTCAGCGCCGGGTTGGTGCCGTCGACGCCCACGAACGAGGTCAGACTTTCCACCGCAGGGTCTTTCAGAATGATGTCAGAAACCTGCTCCTGCCGCTGAGCCATACTGGCAAACGACGCGGACTGCGGGGCCTGCAAGGTGCCCTGAATAATGCCGTTATCCTGAATCGGGAAGAAGCCTTTGGGGATAAACACCCACAGCAGAATCGACAACGCCAGGGTGCTGAGCGCCACGCCGAGTGTTAGCCATGGGTGGTTGAGCACTTTGGCGAGCATCCGTCCGTAAGCGGCAATCACCCGCTCAAAGAAACGTTCGCTGGCCTGAGAAAAGCGGTTCTGCTTGCGAAGGGATTCATGGCTCAGCATGCGCGCGCACATCATCGGCGTTAGCGTCAGTGAAACAATGGCTGAAATTAATATTGCGACGGCAAGCGTGACGGCAAATTCGCGGAACAGACGGCCAACGATATCGCCCATAAACAGCAGCGGGATAAGCACCGCAATCAGCGAGAAGGTGAGGGAGATAATGGTAAAGCCGATTTCACCCGCGCCCTTCAGTGCGGCGGCCATCGGGTTTTCGCCTTTCTCGATGTAGCGCGAGATGTTCTCGATAACCACGATCGCATCATCGACCACGAACCCGGTAGCGATGGTCAGCGCCATCAGCGTCAGGTTGTTGATTGAGAAATCAAGGAACACCATCACCGCGAAAGTGCCGATCAGCGACAGCGGCACCGCCACGGCGGGAATAATGGTCGCCGGAACGTTGCGCAGGAACAGATAGATGATCATCACTACCAGGGCGATGGCCAGCATCAGCTCGAACTGGGTGTCATTGACCGAGGCGCGAATGTTGCTGGTGCGGTCAGACAGCACTTTTACCTGCACCGATTTCGGCAGGCTGCTGGTGAGTTGCGGCAGCATCTGACGAATGCTGTCGGAGGTGGAAATAATGTTCGCGCCCGGCTGACGCTGGACGTTCATCACAATCGCTTGCTGCTTATTGGCCCACGCGCCGAGCCAGGTATTTTCTGCCCCTTGCTCAACGGTCGCCACATCGCCCAGGCGCACCGGGGCACCGTTTTGGTAGGCGATAATCAGCTTGCGATACTCTTCGGCGGACTGCATCTGGTCGTTAGCGGAAAGCGTCACCGCGCGGGTTGGACCGTCGAGGCTACCTTTTGCCGAGTTGACGTTAGCCCCGGTGATGGCGGTACGCACGGTTTCGCTGGTCAGCCCAAGCGCCGCAATCGCCTGAGCATTCAGCTTCACGCGTACGGCCGGGCGTTGACCGCCCGCCAGGGTCACCAGACCGACACCGGAAACCTGTGAAATTTTCTGCGCTACGCGCGTTTCCACCATGTCTTCAACCTGCGTCATCGGCAGGGCGGACGAAGTAACGGCGAGGGTCATGATCGGCGGATCCGCTGGGTTGACCTTGCTGTACACCGGCGGGTTCGGCAAATCGCTCGGCAGCAGGTTGGTGGCGGCGTTGATCGCGGCCTGCACTTCCTGTTCGGCGACGTCCAGAGACAGTTCAAGCTGGAACTGCAACGTCACCACCGACGCGCCACCCGCGCTTTGGGAGGACATCTGTTTCAGGCCGGACATCTGCCCGAACTGGCGCTCAAGCGGCGCGGTAATGGACGAGGTGACGACATCCGGGCTGGCGCCGGGATACAGCGTGACCACCTGGATGGTCGGATAATCCACTTCAGGCAGGGCGGAGACCGGCAAAAAACGGTAGCCGATAATCCCCGCGAGCAGAATAGCCACCATCATCAGGGTGGTGGCGACCGGGCGCAGGATAAACAGGCGGGATGGCCCGCCCGTATTGCCAGGAGGTAAAACGTGCATCAGGAGCGAGCTCCTTTTTTGCCGCTTTGCTCAGCCGCCGGTTTTTGCTCTGTGGTTGCGCTGTGGGCTTCAACCACTTCCACTTTCGCGCCTTCGGTCAGGCGGTCAATGCCGTCGGTGACCACTCTATCGCCCGCGGAAAGCCCGGCAGTGATTACGACTTTTTGGCTGTCCTGAATGCCCGGTACTACGATGTGTTTGCTGACTTTGTTGTCATCATTCAGCACCCACACGAAATTGCCTTCGTTGCCCATTTGCAGCGCAGCGGCAGGAATGACCACCGCGTCCTGCTGGGTATCCACCAACAGACGCGCGTTAACGAACTGGTTCGGGAACAGGGCATCGTCCATGTTGTTGAAGCGCGCTTTCAGCTTGATGGTGCCGGTGGTGGCGTCAATCTGGTTATCCAGGCTCAACAGCGAACCGCTGCTCAGTTTCTGCTTATTGGTACGATCCCAGGCTTCGACGGTCAGGCTTTGTCCGGCTTTTTGCGCTTTCACCACGGTGGCGATGTCGTTTTCTGGCAGAGTGAAAATCAGGTCAATCGGATGGGTTTGCGTCAGTACCACGATCCCAGTGGTATCGCTGGTGGAAATCTGGTTGCCGATATCGACCTGTTTCAGGCCTACGCGGCCGTCAATCGGCGCGGTGATGCGCGTCCAGTCGAGCTGCAATTGTGCGCTGGCGACGGCGGCGTCATCCGCTTTCACGGTGCCTAAGCTTTCGGTGACTAACGATTGTTGGGTATCGAGTTCCTGACGAGACACGAGATTGGTTTTTACCAACTGCTGATAGCGAGCCAGGTCGCGGCGGGCGTTGGACAGCGTGGCGTTATCTTTCGCCAGCTGGCCCTGGGCCTGTGCGAGAGCGACTTTGAACTGGCTCGGATCGATTTCCGCCAGCAGATCGCCAGCTTTCACCTGCTGACCTTCCTGAAAGTGCAGCGCCAGCAGCTGGCCGTTGACGCGGCTGTGGACTGTCACCGTGTTTGCCGCGGTGATGGTGCCGAGCCCGGTCAGGTAGCGAGGCACAGCTTCGCTAGTGGCCGTTGCCGCCTGAACCGGCGCCAGGGCGCCGCTGAAGCGTCCGCCGTGGCGACCGCCACCGGCATGCTGCCCCTGTGCTGCCGTCGCAGACGCGGAATCAGACGACCCGCTGTTGTGCCAGAAATACACGGCGACACCTGCAATCACCACTACACCCAGCGCGACTAACCAACGCGATTTATTGCTGCCTTTCATCGTTATACGTATCTCGTCCTGAAAACTTTCACGGAATGATACTAGTTTAGTAACGGAACCCCCCGGAAAGATGGAGGAAATATGAAGTACTGTCTGGAAACGTCTGAATGACGGGGGATTTACGAGGCTGCTCGCAGGGTTGAACAAAAGTTGTGCAGAGTGGATGAGGCGCAGGCTACAGTCGTCGGCGGCCGCATTTGAGTTTAATTGAGGCTGATAAGGATGTTAGCACGGGGCTAAAACGGGAAAGCCCCAACCGAAGCTGGGGCTTTGTAAAAGGAAAGGGATATGATGAAGGTAGTCATCATACTGGTCGTGCTCTTAGTCATTAGCTTGCCAGCATACTAAGAGACCAGAGGGGGGAGTAATCCTCCCTCGCCCTTTGCCTTCCAAATTAGGTCGAAAAAGCAACGGAGTCAACCCGCGCTTTTCCGACGCTGCTCGCAGACTCAGGAAAAAATGACCTGAGCCCAGCGCGCCAGACCCGCCGTGACCGAGCCGAAATCATCACCGCCGGCAATTTCAATTCCAGGCAGCTGCTGCGCCAGCGCTTTTTTGATCAGCGGTGAACGGGCGCTACCGCCGGTCAGATAGATAACGTCAGGTTTTTCATTGCCGTTTTCCAGCGCCAGCTGAACCTGCTCCAGAATGCGGTTTAACGGCTGATTCAGCGCAGCTTCCAGACCCATCTGGTTGATGTCTGCGGCCAGCTCCGGGCTCAGGAACGACAGCGAGGTGGTGATGTCTTCTTTGTCGGAAAGGGCGATTTTGCTCTCTTCGGCGCTGCGCACCAGACGGTAGCTCAGGCGCTGTTGCCAGGTTTTCAGCAGCAGGTTTACTTTGTCCGAATCGCGGGCGTCACGCACCAGGTCACGCAGCATGCGCCCATTAGCGGCGCTGTAGAAATCGGTCTGTGCCGGAACATCGTTGATAGCGACGGCATTCCACCACGGCAGAACCGGCAGGGCGATCCCTTTTTCCGTGTCGCCGCCCATGCCGAGCAGCGGCATCAGGCATTTGAATGCCAGCGCGATATCCAGATCGTTACCGCCCACGCGGCAACCACTGTGGCCGAGCAGGCTGTCCTGACGCTCACGGCGGGCGCGCCACTGCGGCCCCATCAGCAGCAGGGAACAGTCGGTAGTACCGCCGCCGATATCGACAACCAGCACGCGTTTTTCGCTACTCAGCGTGGCTTCAAAATCCAGACCCGCCGCAACCGGCTCGTACTGGAAGACCACATCGGCGAAACCGGCACGTTGCGCGGCACGTTTCAGAATCCCCTGGGCCTGTTCGTTAGCGTCATCGCCGCCGAGACCCTGGAAGTTAATCGGACGGCCAATCACCGCCTGAGTAATGCTCTCTGACAGCTGCGATTCTGCCTGCTGTTTAATGTGCAGCATCATGGAGCACACGAGGTCTTCAAACAGCGCAACTTGCTGCGGCTTAAGCCCGCTGGCGCCCAGGAAGGATTTCGGTGATTTGACGAAGTACACTTCTTCGGGATCGTCGATGTACTGCTTCAGCGACGCGAGACCGAACTGGACGCTGTTGCCCAGCACCTCAATATCTTCTTCGCGGTTGTAGCGGATAGCCCGGCGCAGCAGCGCTTCGGTTTCCGTGCCGGTCGCGGGAACGTCGTGCTGGCGATACAGCCATTCGCTGACGGATTCACGCGTTGGCGCGCAGAGCATCGAGGGCAGCAGCGTGCTCCCGTTTTCGAGGGTTAAAAGCTGCGGCGCATCACCGCGCATCACGGCCACTGAACAGTTTGCCGTACCGTAGTCAAAACCAATAAACACTGTGTGAATTCCCCATGCCGGTGAAGAAAGGGCGAAGACTTTAGCGGAATGTCGTGCTGGCGACAACCGGAATATGAAAGCAAAGCGCGAATGGCGCTAAGCGGTTATGCTCTGGAGACTTATTGAGGAGAAACCATGTTCATTTTACCCTGGCAAGCACCTTATGACTGGGCCTGGATGTTCGGCTTTCTGGCAGGGCGTACCGTAGAGGGCGTTGAGCGCTTTGACAATCAAACCTATACCCGCAGTTTTTCGTTGAACGGTCATCATGGGCTGATGCGTGCCACGCCCGATCTTACGACGCAGACGCTGGTGGTCACTCTTTCCGATGGGCTGTTGCCGGTTAAAGATCAGTGTCTGCAACGGCTTGAGCAACTTTTCGATTTGCGCTGCGAACCGCAGCAGGTGTCGGCGGCGTTGGGTGAACTGGCCGCCGCGCGACCGGGTCTGCGTCTGCCGGGCTGTGTCGATGCCTTTGAACAGGGTGTGCGGGCGATTCTTGGACAGTTAGTGAGCGTGGCGATGGCCGCGAAGCTGACAAGTCGGGTGGCGAAAGCCTACGGCACGCCGCTTGAAGAAGCGCCGGAATTTACCTGTTTCCCGACGCCGCAGCAGCTGGTGGTTGCCGATCCGCTGGCGTTAAAAGCGCTGGGGATGCCGGTAAAACGCGCCGAAGCCTTGATACATCTGGCGCAGGCCGCCATTTCAGGTGAGCTGCCGTTATTGCCGCCTCACGATGTGGAAGCGGCAATGAAAACGTTGCAAACGTTTCCCGGTATTGGCCGCTGGACCGCCAACTACTATGCGTTGCGCGGCTGGCAGGCCAAGGACGTTTTCCTGCCGGACGACTACCTGATTAAGCAGCGCTTCCCCGGCATGACGCCTGCGCAAATCCGCCGATATGCGGAGCGCTGGCAGCCCTGGCGCTCCTACGCGTTGCTGCACATCTGGTACAGCGACGGTTTTCAGCCGGGCTAATGGGTGTGCTGTTCGCGGCGAGTGGTCCCTTCAGGCTGATGGCCGGAAATCACCACCCCGCGCGTTTCCCGCCCAAAGGCGACAAACAGGCAGA
Organism: Scandinavium goeteborgense; assembly: GCF_003935895.2. Taxonomy (GTDB): domain Bacteria; phylum Pseudomonadota; class Gammaproteobacteria; order Enterobacterales; family Enterobacteriaceae; genus Scandinavium; species Scandinavium goeteborgense. Next base: position 1,518,960 of record NZ_CP054058.1, read on the forward strand.
TAAGAATGGCGACCGTCCCGGCGACCAGCGCCATCGCCATCCCGTAGTTGCCGCCGTTGGCTTCGGCGATCCGCGCCTGGAGGGTGGCGTTCACCGAAGCCAGCAGATTCCCCAACTGGTAGACAAACCCCGGCAGCACCGCGCGGGCATTGGCGGGAACCAGTTCGTTGAGGTAGGTCGGCACCACGCCCCACGCGCCCTGAACCATAAATTGCATCAGGAATGCGCCAAGCCCAATGTTGAACGAGCCGGTGGAAAAGGCCCACAGCGGCAGCACCGGCAGCGCCAGAAACGCCGCGATGATCATCGCTTTTTTTCGCCCTATTTTTTCCGACACCGAGCCGAAGAAGATCCCGCCGAGCATCGCCGCGATGTTGTAACCGATGGCGATCAGGCTGACGGTGTGCGGATCAAAACCGTGCTGTACTTTCAGGAACGTCGGATACAGATCCTGGGTGCCGTGGCTGAAGAAGTTAAAGCAAGCCATCAGCAACACCAAATACAGGCACAGCTTCCATTGGCTGCGTAAAATGGGCAGCAGCGCCGTGCTCTCTTTGCGTTCGCGCGCCGCCTGCCACACCGGCGATTCCGGCACTTTGAACCAGATGTACGGCAGCAGGAAAATCGGCAGGGCGCCAATCAGGAACATGCCGCGCCAGCCCACGGTGCTGTAGAACAGGCCGAAGATAATCGACGCCAACAGGTAACCGCACGGATAGCCCGCCTGGAAAATCCCGGACATAAGGCCACGTGAGCGATCGGGAATGGTTTCCATCGCCAGTGACGACGCCACACCCCAGATCCCGCCCATTGCGATGCCGTACAACAGCCGCAGCACCAGGAACGTGGTGAAGGTCGGTGACCACGCTGACAGCAGCTCAAAGATGCTGAAGAATAAAATATTGAGCATCAGGATCGGACGGCGGCCATATTTTTCCGCCATCCGGCCAAAAATAAGCGCGCCAATCGGGCGGACCGCCAGGGTCAGCATGATGGCAATCGAGACTTCGGAAACCGAAGAATGAAACCAGCTGGCGAGGTCGCTCAGCACGAAGACCAGAATGAAGAAGTCAAAGGCGTCCAGCATCCAGCTTGAGAAGCTGGCGAAAGCGACGTGCTTTTGGGTTGAGCTCCAGTTAAAAAGTGTAGGCATGTTCGGTGTCCTGAAAATGGCTGTGCGGGGACAGCGTAGGGCAGGCAGGGCGTTGTGCGGGCAAGATGTCGACAGGACCTGTCACCGGGAAAGTTTTCTTGTTAAGCATTTGTATATTACATGTAAAGAATGATTGATTAGCAGGTTAATCGTTAGATTTTGTAAGTATTAGCAGCGAAACGAAAATGAATAAGCCCGCGGCGGCTGCGGCGGGCGAGGGGAAAGCCGGACGGGGATCAGTTGATGGCGAAATAGCTGGTGTTGAGTACCACCTCCAGCGGCTGGTTGGCGGCAATCGAATCGCCGTAAATCAGATCCACGCCAATGCCGGAAAGCGTGTCCATCATTAGCGCCTGATTGGTTGGCCCGGCAATGGTTTTCATCCCCAGACGCTGGGCGTGGCCCTGCACGATAGTGACCATCATTTCATCCATCAGACTGGCGTGCACATTGCCAATCAGTTCCGGGTCCAGCATCACGTAATCGGCGATGCCCGCTTTCAGATGTTCAAACAGGTCCAGATCCTGACCGACCTGGCTGATGATAATTTTACAGCCGGCGTTACGCAGCTGATCCAGCCCTTCCTGAACGCCGGACTGCGCCAGGCTGCTGGCGTTGAACACCAGATGCAGCAGCCGGGCGGGCATGGCGCTCTCTTTCAGGCCGTCGAGAATTTCGTTAATCAGCACCGGCCCGGTCAGGCCCGCCGCTGACAGCGGCAGGGTGACGCTGACCCCGCGGGTGGCAACCTTAGGCGCCCAGCTGCGGAAGAACTCCTGGAAAATACGGCGATCGAGGGCGTGGATCAGCTCTTGATCCGCCAGCCCTTTGCGGAACGCCTGTTCCTCAACCATTTCGCCTTCGCTGGTCCACAGCCGCATCGACAGCAGCCAGAAGTTGCTGGTTTCCGGAATGCGCGGCGACGCCACGCCCCGGGCCATCAGCACCAGATGGTTGTCGCGCACCATGTGCCACTGTTCGTCGAGCGACATCATGCTGCGCTGCTGATGCAGCCGGTCCTGCTGCGGTTCATAGACGCTGACCATCCCGCGCCCGTTGTTTTTCGAGGTGTAGCAGGCGATATCGGCCTGCGACATCACTTCGGTCGCCAGACAGTTTTGCTCGTCGATCAAGGTAATCCCGGCGCTGGCTCCGATTCGATGCAGGCGGCCTTCCCACAGGAAGTGATAATCGTTGATAGCCTGAATGATGCGCCCGGAAATATACCGCGCGCTTTCGATGTTGCAGTCAGGCAGCAGTAGGCCAAATTCGTCGCCGCCGAGACGGGCGAGGACATCGCTGGTACGCAACATACTCAGCACCATCGAGGAGAGTTCGCGCAGCAGCGCATCCCCCGCGGCGTGACCGGCGGTGTCATTCACCGCTTTAAAGCGATCCAGGTCGATAAACACCAGGGCGTGACGCTGATGGGTTTCCTGAACGCTTTGCAACAGACGCTTGAGGTGATTCTCAAAGCTGACGCGGTTAGCCAGATGGGTGAGGGCATCGTGCGACGCGCTGTAACTCAGCTGGCGCAGCATTTTGCGCGATTCGGTAACGTCCTGAATAACCAGCACCGAACCGATATTTTGCCCGTCAAGCGTGCTCAGCGGCGTGATGCTGTAATGGATGTCATAACTGCCGCCGTCGCGACAGTGCAGCACCACATCCTGGTCGATATCGTTGCGAGACATATCCCCGCTGTGAATGTTTTCCATCAGCGGGCCGTTATCGCCAAAGGTAATGCGCAGCACGTTCAGCAGCGGCTGCTTCATGGCCTGGTCCTGAGTCCAGCCACTCATTTTTTCGGCAACCGGGTTCATAAAGATCACGTTCATATCGACGTCGGTACACAGCACCGCTTCGCCGATGGAATCCAGGGTAATGTGCAGGCGCTCTTTTTCCTGGAACAGCGCTTCGTTCAGCTGTTTCACCTCGGTCATATCCATATTAATGCCGAGCAGGCGCTCCACTTCGCCCTGTTTATTCAGCACGCGGTTAGCCAGCGAGCGAATATGGCGAATGCCTTCTTTGACGTGGATACGAAATTCCAGCTTGAACGGCGAACGGGCGGTGAGCGCATTGCGGATCACGCGTTCGGCCTGCTCGCGGTCTTCTTCCACCAGGCAGTTATGCCACAGTTGCCAGGTCGGTTTGAGGTGCGACGGGATTTCATACAGCTCGAACATCCGCTTATCCCAGGAGATAAGATCGGGTTCCAGCTCCCATTCCCAGATGCCAATCCCGCCCGCTTCGTTGGCGAGCGTGATGCGTTCCATCAGCCGCTTGTTGACCCATTCGGTGTGCTTCAGGTCGTTGATGTCTTCAATCTGGGCGATGAAATAGAGCGGCGTACCGTCCGCATGACGCACCAGCGACACCGCCAGCAGCGCCCAGACCACGTCGCCTTTACGCGTGTAGTAGCGCTTTTCCATGGTGTAGGTATTGATTTCGCCGCTGACCAGCAGTTCGAGCTGCGACAGGTCATTGTCGAGGTCTTCCGGCCAGGTCAGCTGCTGGAAGGTCATCGCCCGCAGTTCGTTCTGGCTGTATCCGAGGAATTTGCACAGCGCTTTGTTAGCCTGTAGCCACTGGCCTTCGGTGCCGACCAGTGCCATGCCGATGGCGGAATATTCCATCGCGTTGCGGAAGCGTTCTTCGCTCTCGGTAATGTGTTTGCGCTCGGCCCGGAAGGCGTACATCACCATCGTCATCACGTTGGCGGGCAGCAGGATCATCAGGAACGGCAGCCAGGGCGTGTTGCTCATCACGTACACGTGAGGCGTTTGCAGGCTGAGCGGGTTGGTCGCCATCATCAGCGACACCATCATGATAGTAATCAGGAAAATGGAGAACGCTTCCATGCGCGGCAGGCGCACGGCGCTCCACATCAACAGCACGATAACGCAGGTAAATGGCCACGGTAGCCACAGCATCGCCATGGCGCTCAGCGCCAGCGTGACCGCCAGCGTCAGCATCGTTTCCAGCAGCAGACGCGGTTTGCGGTGGCGTAACAGATAATGGTTTTTATACAGCAAACCGAGCGGGACCAGCGCCAGCGCGCCAATCGATTCGGACAACACCCAGACCAGGAAGGTGTGCAGCGCGTGTTCGGCCGGGGCGAACAACAGCACCAGTAGCCCGCCCGCCAGCGGCGGCACGATGGCACTGGAAATAGCCAGGCGAACCCAGTCGTGTAGGTTTTGCAGCGGATTATAGCCGGGCAAAAATTTACGCAGCAGCACCGCGCCCAACGCCGCTTCGATGGCATTGATGGCCGGATAAATGAGATTCAGCGAGCTGGGCGGAAACAGCACCCACGTTGCCAGAAGACCGCCGAGCGTGCAGGCGGCGGCAATGACAGGCCACATTTTCCCGGCATAGCGATAAAACGCGACCATCATAATAGAGGTCGGGAACCATAAGGGGGCGAGAAGAGTTCCGAAACGCGTCAGCTCGAGCGAGAAAAGGGTAAAAATGAACGTCAGTATCCCGAGGCATAACATGCTCAGCACAGGATGAGAGGGCGTAACGGGCACTCGTTGTTCAGATATCTTCATTTACCGCTTTCCGCCAGGGCTTTCCGGCCGCGACTTTTCACGCGGAATGGGCCTGAATTCATAAGGATGACGAATGGGATTATGCTAGTACAAACAATTTACATTTCCTATGGCATCTGCTCAATATTTAACATCATTGAGAGATAAAGAAGGGGCGAAGAACAAAAAGTGTCTAAGGCGTTGGAAAATTGAACATATTAATTTGAGAATAGTCACTTTTCAGCCTGGCTTGGGTGAAAATCGTTTTCACTGGTATCGACGGGCTGAAATCCCTATAATTGCCGCGTTTGGCGCTCCGACGCCACCCTTCCTATCATCCAGGTTAATCAGGTCGCAAAAACTTATGACTGATAAGTCTCATCAGTGCGTCATTATAGGCATCGCCGGCGCATCGGCTTCAGGTAAAAGCCTCATCTCCAGCACCCTTTATCGTGAATTACGTGAACAGGTTGGCGATGAACATATCGGCGTGATCCCTGAAGACAGCTATTACAAAGACCAGAGTCATCTGTCGATGGAAGATCGCGTCAAAACGAACTATGACCATCCAAGCGCGATGGATCACAGTCTGTTATATCAGCATCTGCAAACGCTTAAACGCGGTGAAGCGATTGAACTCCCGGTATACAGCTATGTGGAACATACTCGCATGCCGCAGACCGTGCATATCAAGCCGAAGAAAGTCATCATCCTCGAAGGGATTTTGCTGCTGACCGACGCCCGTCTGCGCGAAGAAATGAACTTCTCCATTTTTGTCGACACCCCGCTGGATATCTGCCTGATGCGTCGTATCAAGCGCGATGTTAACGAGCGCGGCCGTTCGATGGATTCGGTAATGGCACAGTATCAAAAAACGGTCCGCCCGATGTTCCTGCAGTTTATCGAGCCGTCCAAACAGTACGCCGATATTATCGTGCCGCGCGGCGGGAAAAACCGCATCGCCATCGATATTCTGAAGGCCAAAATCAGCCAGTTTTTTGAATAATTCCCTCGAATTATGTACTGTGCTAAATGACCCGGCAGATGCCGGGCATAATGCATTAAAGGAGATAGCGCATGCGTCTGTGTGACCGAGATATTGAAGCCTGGCTGGATGACGGCCGTTTGGGTATTTCTCCACGACCGCCGGTCGAACGCATCAATGGTGCGACGGTGGACGTTCGCCTCGGCAATAAATTCCGTACGTTTAGCGGGCACACGGCGGCATTCATCGACCTCAGCGGGCCGAAAGCGGAAGTCAGTGCGGCACTTGACCGCGTGATGAGCGACGAAATCGTGCTGGCGGAAGGCGAAGCGTTTTATCTGCATCCGGGTGAACTGGCGCTGGCCGTGACCCTGGAGTCCGTCACTCTTCCGGCTGATTTGGTCGGTTGGCTTGACGGGCGTTCTTCTCTGGCGCGACTGGGCCTGATGGTTCACGTTACCGCGCACCGCATCGATCCCGGCTGGTCCGGCTGCATCGTGCTTGAATTCTACAACTCGGGCAAACTGCCGCTGGCGCTGCGTCCGGGTATGCTTATCGGTGCCCTGAGCTTTGAGCCGCTGTCTGGCCCGGCAGCCCGTCCTTACAACCGCCGTGAAGACGCGAAGTATCGCGATCAGCAGGGTGCGGTTGCCAGTCGCATCGATAAAGACTGAGCGTGACTGACACGTCGGAGAGAGCATGAGACGAATTCTGACAACGCTGATGATATTGCTGGTGGTGATTGTCGCCGGCCTTTCGGCGCTGGTACTGCTGGTCAATCCGAATGATTTTCGCGACTATCTGGTGCGCCAGGTGGAATCGCGCAGCGGTTATCAACTGAAACTGGACGGCCCGCTGCGCTGGCACGTCTGGCCTCAGCTCAGCATTCTTTCCGGCCGCATGACGCTGACCGAACCGGGCGCCAATGCCCCGTTAGTCAAGGCCGATAATATGCGCCTTGATGTGGCGCTGTTCCCGCTGCTTTCTCACCAGCTGCAGGTTAATCAGGTGATGCTGAAAGGCGCCGTGATTGAGCTGACGCCGAACACGGAAGCGGTGAAAAACAACAAAGCGCCGGTCCCTCCGCGTGAAAATACGCTGCCTCAGGCACCGGAAGACCGGGGCTGGTCGTTTGATATCGCCAAACTGCAGGTAGCAGACAGCGTGCTGGTGTTCCAGCATGAAGGCGACGAGCAGATAACCGTCCGTGACATCAAAATGCAGATGGAGCAGGACGATCATTATCTGGCTAACGTTGATTTCTCCGGGCGGGTAAACCGCGATCAGCGTGACCTCAATCTCTCCTTTAGCGCGAAGGTGAATGCGGCCGATTATCCGCATGCGCTGAATGCCTCTCTAAGCCAGATTAACTGGCAGCTCCAGGGCGCAGATCTTCCGCCGCAGGGCATTGGCGGGAAGGGTTCTTTGCAGGCCGAATGGCAGGAGGAGCAGAAGCGCATCAGTTTCAAACAACTGCAACTGACCGCCAACGACAGCTCTCTCGGCGGCGAAGGCAGCGTGTTGCTCGGCGATAAGCCGCAATGGACGCTGAATCTTCACTCCGACAAACTGAACCTCGATAATTTGCTTTCCCAGAGCAACCCGTCAGCAAATTCCAGCGTCAACCAGCAGGGACAGAGCCAGTCGCGCCAGCAGCGCCCGGTGATCGCCGAAAGCGCTAACCAGCCTGACTACAGCGGTCTGCGTGGATTCAGCGCGGCGGTGCAGCTTAAGGCTGCGCAAGTGATGTGGCGCGGTATGAATTTCACTGACGTCGACGTGCAGGCTGACAACCAGTTCGGCTTACTCAATGTCAGTGGCTTGCAGGGCAAACTGGACGGCGGCACCCTGTCGCTGCCGGGTAGCCTCGACGCACGCGATGATACGCCGAAATCGGCTTTCCAGCCGAAGCTTGAAAATATTCAGATTGCTTCGCTGTTGAAGGCGTTTGATTACCCTATCAATCTCACCGGTAAACTCTCCCTCGACGGCGAGTTCAGCGGCGACAAAATTGATGCAGATAACTTCCGTCGCAGTTGGCAAGGGAAGGCGAAGCTGTCGCTGCTTGATTCCCGCACCGAAGGCCTTAACTTCCAGCAGCTGGTTCAGCAGGCGGTGGAACGCAGCACGCACGTGAAGGCGAAAGAGAATCTCGACAGCGCCACCCGTCTGGATGAGTTATCCAGCGACATGACGTTAAACAACGGACAGATGGCCCTCAAGAACATGGTCGGTAAATCGTCGCTGTTGGCGCTGACGGGTAAAGGCTCTCTGGACCTGGCCAAAGAAGAAGGCGACATGCTCTTTAACGTGCGCGTGCTCGAGGGCTGGCAGGGCGAGGGCAAGCTGGTGGATATGCTGAAAGAGACGGCGATCCCGCTGCGCGTTTACGGCAAATGGACCGAGCTCAACTACAGTCTGCAAGTCGACCAGGTTCTGCGTAAGCAATTGCAAAACGAAGCCCGCGATCGTCTGAAAGACTGGGCCGATAAGAATCAGGACAGTCAGTCGGGCAAGGACCTCAAAAAGTTCTTAGACAAGCTCTAATCCCCGTCATACTTCAAGCTGCAGACGCGTTGGCTGCATTCATGAACCCCAGTCACTTACTTATGTAAGTTCCTGGGGATTCACTCTTTTGCCGCCTTTCTGCAACTCGAATTATTTAGGGGATAGTCCCCGTCACAATTAAAAAAAAGCCCGGCAGAAATGCCAGGCCTTTTTTATTCAGACTTCGTAGTCCAGGGCGTTATCATCCGTGCTCGGCGGGAAAATCTGTACCCGCTGGACGCGATGATTTTCTACTTGCAGCGTTTTCAGGGTAAAGCCATCGACGTCGACGCTTTCACCGGGGGTCGGCACGCGCTGTAAATGCTCCATCAGCAGGCCGGCGATGGTGTGGTACTCGCGCTTTTCGTCGAGCGGCAGCGGCACAAACTGCACCAGATCTTCCAGCGGCATATGGCCGTTCGCGGTCCAGCTGCCGTCGGCATTTTTCTGAATATCGTGGCGGGCGTCGATCTCCTGTACTTCATTCGGCAGATTCCCGGCAATGGTTTCCATCACGTCGCTTAACGTCACCAGCCCTTCAACGGAGCCAAACTCATCCACCACGAAGGCGAAATGCGTGCGGGCGTTGCGGAACTGTTCGAGCGCGGGCAGCAGCGGCAGCGCTTCCGGGAACACCAGTGGCTGGCGGATCAGCGCCCGTAAATCCAGTGGCTCTCCGCGCAGTGATTGTGCCAGCAGATCAATGACGTGCACCACGCCGAGCAGCTCTTCATCGTGATCACCGCCGGTCACCACCAGTCGGGTATGCTGATTTTTCTCCAGCAGCGCACGAATTTCGGCTTCCGGCGCGCTGAGGTCGATGTGCTCAATATCATGGCGCGAGGTCATGATGCTGCTGACGCTGCGCTGATTAAGATTCAGCACCCGCTCAATCATCCGTCGTTCCTGCGGGTCAAAGACCGGCTCTTCTTTACTGTCCGCCACCAGGGATGCGGTTTGTGCGTCCAGCTCGGCGTCTTCTTTCTGCCCGCTCAGCAGGCGCAGAACCGCTTCTGTGGTGCGGTTGCGCAGGCTCTGGTTCGCCGACAAAAAGCGGCGGCGATTAAAGTTAGCCAATTGGTTGAGCGACTCAATCATCACCGAGAAGCCAATCGCCGCGTACAGATAGCCTTTCGGAATGTAGAAGCCAAAACCTTCCGCGACCAGACTAAAGCCAATCATCAGCAGGAAGCTCAGACAGAGAATGACGATGGTTGGATGGCTGTTCACGAAGCGCGTCAGCGCCTTGCTGGCAAGCATCATCATGCTGATGGCAATCACTACCGCCGCCATCATGACCAGCAAATGGTCGACCATCCCGACAGCGGTAATTACCGAATCGAGGGAAAACACCGCGTCGAGCACCACAATCTGTGCCACCACGGGCCAGAATTTTGCCCCTCGCCGCTGGGTCGGGCCATCGTTGTCCTTCCCCTCCAGCCGTTCGTTGAGTTCGACCGTGGCTTTAAACAGCAGGAATAAACCCCCGCCGAGCATAATTAAATCACGCGCGCTGAAGCTCAAATCGCGCACTGTGAACAGCGGGCGGGTGAGGGTGACCAGCCATGAGATAGACGCCAGCAGCAGCAGACGCATCAGCATCGCCAGAATCAGCCCGGTGATGCGCGCCCGATTGCGCTGCGCGGGCGGCAGCTTTTCCGCGAGGATCGCGATAAACACCAGATTATCAATCCCGAGCACCAGCTCGATAACCACCAGGGTGATAAGCCCTGCCCAAATAGAGGGATCGGCAATCCATTCCATACGTTGTTTAACACCTTTTGTGACAAGACATTCTGATCATGGTTAACGGTGACTCAAATTGCAATATACCCTGAGTTTATTCTTAAATATGAAAAGTAGTTGGTTAATAATATAACCCTATTGTTTCTGTTATTAACTAATTTAATTTCTTATTAATCTGCCCATTTCACCGGGCTGTCTGATGGGGGATTAAAGTCAATATGAAGATAATCCTAAAAGTCAGCGACCATTCTTAATATTTATCCTAAAAACTATGGCGTTAGGAGTTGTTACCTTGTCGGAAATTGGCATTGCTGTAACAATCGAAATGTATAAATGAATATTAGATTTCATCCGCGCTTTATTCCCGGCGGTGAAAGAGAATGTTTGCTGTTTTATACATTGTCTCTCTGTTTCGGTCTGCTTTAACGCCGTAACTGCTTATAACCTTATGATTGAACAGTAGATTGGTAACTGAAAGCCAAGGGCGGTAGCGTGCCTGATGGTTGCTAAATCAGCCTCGATTATTCTGTCAACTGCTTGCGGATTGATAACGTTTTTTTAGGAATGATGCCAGTTATATTTCGTTTCGGTTAACGGCATGCTCAATGTAAATGACCGGAATGAAATCTGGTTTGTTTTATTCGCACAGGATAATTTCTCTGCCAAAGTGATAAATAATCAATGATGAAATCCCAACTGAAATTGATGCCATTATTGGTGTCTGCAATCCTGATGAGTGGTTGCACGGTCCTTCCCGGCAGCAATATGTCGACCTTCGGAAAAGATGTCGTTAAACAGCAAGACGCTGATTTTGATATCGACCGGATGGTGAATGTTTATCCGCTGACCCCGCGACTGATTGAACAACTGCGACCGCGTCCCAACGTTGCGCAGCCAAACATGTCCCTGGATCAGGAGTTAAGCAATTATCAGTATCGCGTGGGCGCAGGTGATGTGCTCAGCGTAACCGTCTGGGATCACCCGGAGTTAACGACGCCTGCCGGCCAGTATCGTAGCTCAAGCGATACCGGTAACTGGGTCCAGCCTGATGGCTCCATTTTCTATCCTTATATTGGCCGCGTGCAGGTCGTCGGTAAAACGCTGTCGGAAATCCGCGATATGATCACCGGCCGTCTGGCGACCTATATCACCGACCCACAGGTTGATGTGAATGTGGCGGCGTTCCGTTCGCAAAAAGCCTATGTGTCCGGCCAGGTGAACAAATCCGGTCAGCAGGCCATTACTAACGTGCCGCTGACCGTGCTGGATGCGATCAACTCCGCGGGCGGTATGACCGACCTCGCCGACTGGCGCAACGTCGTGCTGACGCACAACGGTAAAGAAGAACGTATTTCCCTCCAGGCGCTGATGCAAAACGGTGACCTCAGCCAGAACCGTCTGCTGTACCCGGGCGATATTCTGTTCGTGCCACGTAACGATGACCTCAAAGTCTTCGTGATGGGCGAAGTGAAGAAACAGAGCACCCTCAAAATGGACTTCAGTGGCATGACGCTGACCGAAGCGCTGGGCCAGGCGGAAGGTATCGATATGACCGCCTCCAACGCCAGCGGCATCTTCGTGATTCGTCCGCTGAAAAACGACAAGAGCGGCAAGATTGCCAACGTTTATCAGCTCGATATGTCCGATGCGACATCGCTGGTCATGGCCACCAACTTCACGCTGCAGCCGTACGACGTGGTGTATGTCACCACCGCACCGATCACGCGTTGGAACCGTCTCATCAACCAACTGCTGCCAACCATCAGTGGCGTTCGCTACATGACGGATGCGGCGAAAGATATCCATACCTGGTAACCATTATGTTCAACAAAATTCTGGTGGTATGCGTCGGCAATATCTGCCGCTCCCCAACGGGGGAGCGGTTGCTGAAAAATTATCTTCCGTCGTTGGACGTGGAGTCCGCCGGGCTCGGCGCACTGGTGGGTAAGGGGGCAGACGACAGCGCCGCAAGTGTGGCTGCCCTTCACAATATTTCCCTGGACGGGCACTGCGCCCGTCAAATTTCCGGAAAGATGTGCCGCGAATACGATCTCATTCTGACCATGGAAAAACGTCACATTGCCCGGCTGTGCGAAATCGCGCCGGAAATGCGCGGCAAAGTGATGCTGTTTGGCCACTGGGACGATGAGCGTGAGATCCCCGATCCTTATCGCAAAAGTCGCGACGCTTTTGAAGCGGTTTACCACTTACTCGATCAGTCTGCCCTTCAATGGGCGCAGGCACTGAAAGTACAGCAGGGATAACAATGACAGATAACGTAAAACAGGCGCTCCCGCAGGCTTCGGGCAGTGATGAAATCGATATTGGCCGCCTGGTCGGCACGGTGGTGGAGGCCAAATGGTGGGTGCTCGGCATCACCGCTGTGTTTGCTGCCGCTGCGGTGGTGTATACCCTTTTTGCGACGCCAATCTACAGCGCCGATGCACTGGTGCAGATTGAGCAGGATACCAGCAGCTCGTTGGTGCAGGATTTAAACTCGGCACTCAGCAATAAGCCGCCCGCGTCTGACGCTGAAATTCAGCTGATTCAGTCGCGTATGGTGCTCGGCAAAACGGTAGATGACCTTAATCTGGACATCGCCGTTACCAAAAACACGATGCCGATTTTTGGTGCCGGTTGGGAACGCCTGATGGGCCGCGCCAACGAGAGCGTTAACGTTGAAACCTTTACCGTGCCTGCGGGCATGCGTGAACAAACCTTCACCCTGGCAGTGCTCGGGCCAAACAGCTACCAGCTGACCAGCGACGGCGGCTTCAGTGCGCGCGGTACCGTTGGCCAGCCGCTGACCAAATCCGGCTTGACCCTGCTGGTGAGCGCCATCCATGCGCAGGAGGGCGGTGAATTTACCGTCACCAAATACTCCACACTGGGGATGATCAACACCCTGCAAAATAACCTGACGGTAACGGAAAACGGTAAAGACACGGGCGTGTTGAGCCTGACCTACACCGGCGAAGATAAAGACCAAATCCGTGAAATCCTCAACAGCATTGCGCAGAACTATCTGGCGCAAAACGTCGAGCGTAAATCGGAAGAAGCGTCACGCAGTCTGCGATTCCTCGCCAAACAGCTGCCGGAAGTGCGGACTCACCTGGACGATGCGGAGAACAAACTCAACGCCTATCGCCAGCAGAAAGACTCGGTGGATATGTCGCTTGAGGCCAAATCGGTACTGGATTCGGTGGTCAACATTGATGCGCAGCTTAACCAGCTGACCTTCAGCGAGGCTGAGATTTCCAAGCTCTACACCAAGCGCCACCCGGCCTACCGCACGCTGCTGGAAAAACGCAAAACCCTCGAAGACGAGAAGGCGAATCTCAACAAACGCATCACCGCGATGCCGGAAACTCAGCAGGAAATCGTGCGTCTGACGCGTGATGTGGAATCGGGCCAGCAGGTGTACATGCAGCTGCTGAACAAACAGCAGGAGCTGAAAATCCAGGAAGCGAGCACCGTCGGTGACGTGCGCATCGTGGACTCCGCCATTACTCAGCCAGGTGTTCTGAAGCCGAAAAAAGCGCTGATTGTGTTCGGTGGGATCATTCTGGGCCTGATGCTTTCTATTCTTGGCGTGCTGCTGCGCTCGCTGTTTAACCGTGGGATTGAAAGTCCACAGGTGCTGGAAGACCACGGCATCAACGTTTACGCCAGCATTCCGCTGTCTGAATGGCAGAAGAAGCGCGACTACGTCAAAACCGTTAAAGGCACACGGCGCTACAAGCAAAGCCAGTTGCTGGCGGTGGGTAACCCAACCGACCTCGCTATCGAAGCGGTGCGCAGTCTGCGAACCAGTCTGCACTTCGCCATGATGCAGGCCAGCAACAATGTGTTGATGATGACCGGGGTCAGCCCGTCGATCGGTAAAACGTTTGTCTGTGCCAACCTGGCGGCGGTGATTAGCCAGACCGGCAAGCGCGTGCTGCTGATCGACTGCGATATGCGCAAAGGCTACACCCACGAACTGCTCGGCACCACCAACGACAACGGCCTGTCCGAAGTGCTGGTTGGTAAAACCGAGATTGCAAACTGTGCCAAACGCACCTCGATCACCAACTTCGACCTGGTCACCCGTGGTCAGATACCGCCGAACCCGTCCGAGCTCTTAATGAGTGACCGTTTTGCGGAACTGGTGAAATGGGCCAGCAGCCAGTACGACCTGGTGCTTATCGATACCCCGCCAATTTTGGCCGTGACCGATGCCGGGATCGTGGGTCGCCATGCGGGCACCACGCTGATGGTCACGCGCTATGCGGTTAACACCCTGAAAGAGGTGGAAACCAGCCTCAGCCGCTTCGAGCAGAATGGTATTCACGTCAAAGGGGTGATCCTCAACTCCATCTTCCGTCGGGCCACCGGTTATCAGGACTACGGCTACTACGAGTACGAGTACAAGTCAGACAGTAAATAACGTGCTTTGCCTCTCACCCTAACCCTCTCCCCACAGGGGAGAGGGGACCCTGCCCCTTGGGAAGCGTTCCGGGGTGAGGGGCAAGGTTCAACGCCATTCGGGGAACAAAATGACGACACGAAACCCATTAATTTCCATTTATATGCCAACCTGGAATCGGCAACAGCTGGCGATTCGCGCCATTAAATCGGTGCTTCGCCAGGATTATCCGCACTGGGAAATGATGATTGTCGACGACTGCTCCTCTTCCTTTGAACAGTTGCAGCAGTTTGTCGATGGCCTGAACGATTCACGCGTGAAATACACCCGCAACGACTTTAACTCGGGCGCCTGTGCAGTGCGTAATCAGGCGATTTTGCAGGCCAAAGGCCAGTTCATTACCGGCATCGATGATGACGACGAATGGACGCCCAACCGCCTGTCGGTGTTCCTCGAACATAAACACCAACTGACAACGCACGCATTTCTGTACGCCAACGATTATGTCTGCGAAGGCGAAGTCTATTCGCAGCCTGCGAGCTTGCCGCTGTACCCGAAATCACCGTATTCCCGCACCCTGTTTTTCAAGCGCAACATCATCGGCAATCAGGTGTTCAGCTGGGCATGGCGCTTCAAAGAGAGCCTGTTCGATACCGAACTGAAAGCGGCGCAGGATTACGACATTTTCCTGCGCATGGTGACTGAATACGGTGAGCCGTGGAAAGTGGAAGACGCCACGCAAATTCTGCATATCAACCACGGTGAAATGCAGATTACGTCGTCGCCGAAAAAATTCTCCGGCTACTTCCATTTCTACCGTAAGCACAAAGATAAATTCGACCGCGCGAGCAAAAAGTACCAGCTGTTCACGCTGTACCAGATCCGCAACAAGCGCATGAACTGGCGCACGCTGCTGACACTGCTCTCCGTGCGTAACGGCAAACGTCTGGCCGACGGCCTGCGGGGGAAATAATGTTGCTGGAAGATTTACGCGCAAACAGCTGGAGCCTGCGTCCATGCTGCATGGTCATCGCCTACCGCATCGCGCATTTCTGCTCGGTGTGGCGCAAGAAAAGCGTCATTAACAATATCTGGGCGGCCCCGGTATTGCTGATGTACCGCTTCATCACCGAATGTCTGTTCGGTTACGAAATTCAGGCCGCGGCCACCATTGGCCGTCGCTTCACCATTCACCACGGTTATGCCGTGGTCATCAATAAATTCGTGGTGGCGGGGGATGATTTCACCATCCGTCACGGCGTCACCATTGGCAACCGCGGCCCACAAAGCCTGGCCTGCCCGGTCATTGGCAACGGCGTAGAGCTTGGCGCGAACGTGGTGATGATTGGCGAGATACGTATCGGCAATAACGTCACCGTCGGCGCGGGCAGCGTCGTTCTCGACGACGTGCCGGACAACGCGCTGGTGGTGGGTGAAAAAGCGCGGGTAAAGGTCATCAAATGAATATTCTGCAATTTAACGTGCGTCTCGCGGAAGGCGGGGCGGCAGGCGTGGCGCTCGATCTGCATCAGCGCGCGCTGCAACAGGGCATGGCGTCTCGCTTTGTCTACGGTTACGGCAAAGGCGGCAAGAAAAGCGTCAGCCACGACGACTATCCGAACGTCATCAAACAAACCGCACGCGTCACTTCAATGGCAAACCTGGCGCTGTTTCGCCTGTTTAACCGCGACGTGTTCGGCAATCTGAACAATCTGTATCGTACCGTGACCCGCACGTCCGGGCCAGTAGTGTTGCACTTCCACGTGCTGCACAGCTACTGGCTGAACCTCGAAGAAGTGGTGGATTTTTGTCACAAGCTGAAAGAGCACAAGCGCGACGTGCGGTTCGTCTGGACGCTGCACGATCACTGGAGCGTGACCGGTCGCTGTGCGTTTCTCGACGGCTGTGAAGAGTGGAAAAATGGCTGCGGCAAATGCCCGACGCTGACCAACTATCCGCCGGTGAAAATCGACCGCGCCAGCCAACTGGTGAACGGCAAACGTCAGCTGTTCCGCGAAATGATTGCCCTGGGCTGCCAGTTTATATCCCCGAGCCAGCACGTGGCCGACGCCTTTAATCGTCTGTACGGGGAAGGGCACTGCAAGATTATCAATAACGGGATCGACGTCGCCACCGAAGCCATTCTGGCGGAGCTGGCGCCGCAGAGCGTGACCGGCAGCAAACCGAAAATTGCGGTGGTGGCCCATGACCTGCGCTACGACGGCAAAACCAATCAACAGCTGGTGCGCGACATTATTGCGCTGGGTGATGCCGTTGAGGTACACACCTTCGGCAAGTTCTCCCCGTTTGAAGGCAGCAACGTCATTAACCACGGTTTTCTGACCAATAAGCGTCAGTTAATGAGTGAACTCAATCAGCTGGATGCGCTGCTGTTCAGCTCGCGGGTTGATAACTACCCGCTGATCCTGTGCGAAGCGCTGTCTATCGGGGTGCCGGTGATTGCGACCCCAAGCGAAGCGGCCCAGGAAGTGCTGGAGAAATCCGGCGGGCGCACGGTAAACGTTGATGAAGTGCTGGCCCTGGTTCAGCTGCCAAAAGCACAGATTGCCGAAGCGATTTTTGCGACCACGCTCGATGCGTTTCGCGCCCGCAGCCGCCAGGCGTACAGCGGAAAACAGATGCTGGAGGAATATGTCTCGTTCTATCAGAATCTGTAGCTATCTGCTGCTGCCGTTAATCTACCTGCTGGTTAACGTCAAAATCGTCCAGCTCGGCGAAAGTTTCCCCATTACTATCGTGACCTTTTTGCCGGTGCTGTTGCTGCTCTACGTGGATCGCATCAGCCTGAAGAAATTGATGATTGCGCTGGGCGCGGGAGCCGGGCTGACACTGTTCAACTATGTGTTTGGTCAGTCGCTCGACGCCAGCAAATACGTCACTTCCACGATGCTGTTCGTCTACATCGTTATCATCATCGGCATGGTGTGGGCCATTCGCTTTAAAACGATTTCGCCGCACAATCACCGTAAAATCCTGCGTTTCTTCTATGTTGTCGTCGGGCTGGTGGTAATGCTTGCCGCACTGGAAATGGCGCAGATTATCCTCACCGGCGGCAGCAGTCTGATGGAGATAATTTCGAAATATCTTATTTACAGTAACAGCTACGTTCTGAACTTTATCAAGTTCGGTGGGAAGCGAACCACTGCCTTATATTTCGAACCTGCCTTCTTCGCCCTGGCATTAATCTCAATTTGGCTCAGTATCAAACAGTTCGGTATCAAAACGCCTAAGACCGATGCTATGATTCTGGCAGGGATAGTGCTTTCAGGATCGTTTTCCGGCGTAATGACATTTATCCTGTTTTATTTGCTGGAATGGGCATTCCAGTATCTGAATAAGGAAGCAATCAGTAAGAAGTTACCCCTGGCGATCATTTCTTTAGCAGTCTTTTTAGTCGGTCTGGTATTTGCTTATCCGTATATTTCGGAACGCCTTGGCGATCTCGGAACGGAAGGCTCATCCTCTTATTACCGAATTATTGGTCCGCTGGTGATGGTCGGGTATTCCCTTACCCACATTGATGGTGTGGTTCGTTTCGGTTCTCTTTACGAATATGTTGCATCATTCGGAATCTTTAACGGTGCGGACGTCGGGAAAACAATAGACAATGGGTTGTATCTGCTGATTATTTATTTCTCCTGGTTCGCGGTGTTACTGACAGCCTGGTATATGTCGAAAGTCGGAAAAATGATGATTAACGCGTTTGGTAATAACCAAAATTACCGCGTGCAGCTGTTTCTGTTTTTCCCGGTTTCGCTGTTTTTCACCGGTTCGATTTTTAGCCCGGAATATGCGTTTTTAATTGTGTGTCCATTTATTCTGCGTAAAGCGCTGAGACTGACGGACAGCTAATAAGGAGTCAAATAAATGCTGCTAAGTGTGATTACCGTTGCATTTCGAAATTATGAAGGCGTGGTGAAAACCTGGGCGTCATTGGCTCATCTGGCGCAGGACCCGAGTATCGAATTTGAGTGGATTGTGGTCGACGGTGGTTCCGCAGACGGCACCGCAGAATTCCTGGAAAACCTGAACGGTGAGTATAACTTACGTTACATCAGCGAGAAGGATAAGGGCATCTACGACGCCATGAACAAGGGCATCGAGATGTCGCGCGGTCGCTTCGCCCTGTTCCTGAACTCCGGCGATGTGTTCCATGCCGAAGTAGCAAAAAGCGTCCGCCAGCTCGACGCGCAAAAAGACAACGCGATGGTTATCGGCGATGCAATGCTTGATTTCGGAGACGGCCATCAGGTGCGCCGCAGCGCCAAACCCGGCTGGTATATTTATCACAGCCTGCCGGCGAGCCATCAGGCTATTTTCTTCCCGGTGAGTGGGCTGCGTCGTTATCCGTACGATTTGCAATATCGCGTGTCATCCGATTATGCGCTGGCGGCGAAGATGTATAAAGAAGGCTATTCCTTTAAACGGATTAAAGGCCTGGTGTCAGAGTTTTCGATGGGCGGTGTGTCAACCTCGAATAATCTGGAATTATGCCGAGACGCTAAAAATGTTCAGCGCCAGATATTACGCGTGCCGGGCTTTTGGGCAGAATTTTCTCATTTATTACGCCTGCGTACGACCGGTAAGACCAAAGCCTTATATAACAAATCCTGAATATAAGGATAAATGATGCAGGAATTAAACGGATTCTCGGTGCCAAAAGGCTTCCGGGGAGCAGGCGGTATTAAAGTGCAATTATGGTGGGCAGTACAGGCAACGTTATTTGCCTGGTCACCCCAAATACTTTACCGCTGGCGTGCATTTTTATTACGCCTGTTTGGCGCAAAAATCGGAAAAAACGTAGTTATTCGTCCCTCGGTAAAAATTACGTACCCGTGGAAATTAACCCTCGGCGACAACGCCTGGGTGGGCGATGACGCGGTGCTATATACCCTGGGCGACATTACTATCGGCGCTAATTCAGTGGTATCGCAGAAGTGTTATTTATGTACCGGCAGTCACGATTATATGAGCGCGCATTTTGATATTAACGCGACGCCGATTGTGATTGGCGAGAAATGCTGGCTGGCAACGGATGTTTTCGTGGCACCCGGCGTGACGATAGGTGATGGCACCGTCGTTGGCGCACGCAGCAGTGTATTTAAAACGCTACCGGCAAACATGATTTGCCGAGGCAATCCAGCAGTGGTGACGCGCGAACGCGTTGAAACTATTAACTCCCTGTAAGTAGAGGAATATAAACATGTCAAAAGTCGCACTCATCACCGGCGTTACCGGGCAGGATGGTTCTTACCTGGCAGAGCTGCTGCTCGAAAAAGGCTATGAAGTTCACGGTATTAAGCGTCGTGCGTCTTCATTCAACACTGAGCGCGTGGATCACATCTATCAGGATCCTCATGCTGCAAACCCGAAATTCCACCTGCACTACGGTGATCTGACCGACTCCTCCAACCTGACCCGTATTCTGCAGGAAGTGCAGCCGGACGAAGTGTACAACCTGGGCGCAATGAGCCACGTGGCTGTGTCCTTTGAGTCTCCGGAATACACCGCTGACGTGGATGCGATGGGCACCCTGCGTCTGCTGGAAGCCATTCGTTTCCTCGGCCTTGAGAAGAAAACCCGTTTCTATCAGGCGTCCACTTCTGAGCTGTATGGCCTGGTGCAGGAAATCCCGCAGAAAGAGACCACGCCGTTCTACCCGCGCTCTCCGTATGCTGTCGCTAAACTGTATGCCTACTGGATCACCGTCAACTACCGTGAATCCTACGGCATGTTTGCTTGTAACGGCATTCTGTTTAACCACGAATCCCCACGCCGCGGCGAAACTTTCGTCACCCGTAAAATCACCCGTGCGATTGCCAACATCGCCCAGGGTCTGGAGAAGTGCCTGTACCTCGGCAACATGGACTCCCTGCGTGACTGGGGCCATGCAAAAGACTACGTAAAAATGCAGTGGATGATGCTGCAGCAGGACACCCCGGAAGATTTCGTGATCGCGACCGGCGTGCAGTACTCCGTGCGTCAGTTCGTCGAAATGGCTGCGGCACAGCTGGGTATCAAACTGCGCTTTGAAGGTACGGGCGTAGAAGAGAAAGGTATCGTGGTTTCTGTTACAGGTCACGACGCACCGGGCGTGAAACCAGGCGACGTGATGATTGCCGTTGACCCGCGCTACTTCCGTCCTGCTGAAGTTGAAACCCTGCTCGGCGACCCGACCAAAGCGCACGAAAAACTGGGCTGGAAACCGGAAATCACCCTGCAGGAAATGGTCTCCGAGATGGTTGCCAACGATCTGGAAGCAGCGAAGAAACACTCCCTGCTTAAAGCTCACGGTTACGAGGTAGCCATCGCGCTGGAGTCCTGAGTCATGACCAGACAACGTATTTTCGTGGCGGGCCACCGCGGGATGGTGGGCTCAGCCATCGTCCGCCAGCTGGAACAGCGCGGTGATGTGGAGTTGGTGCTGCGCACCCGCGACCAGCTGAACCTGCTCGACGGCAAAGCGGTGAATGATTTCTTTGCAGAAGAACGCATTGACCAGGTGTATCTGGCGGCGGCGAAGGTGGGCGGTATTGTCGCCAACAACAGCTTCCCGGCGGATTTCATCTACGAAAACATGATGATCGAAAGCAACATTATTCACGCCGCGCATCTGCACAACGTGAACAAGCTGTTGTTCCTTGGTTCATCCTGTATTTACCCGAAGATGGCTAAACAGCCGATGCCGGAAAGCGAGCTGCTGCAAGGCACGCTTGAAGCGACTAACGAGCCGTACGCTATCGCCAAAATTGCCGGTATCAAGCTGTGTGAATCGTACAACCGTCAGTACAACCGCGACTATCGTTCGGTGATGCCGACCAACCTGTACGGCCCGCATGACAACTTCCACCCAAGCAATTCGCACGTGATCCCGGCGCTGCTGCGTCGTTTCCACGAAGCGACTCAGGACAACACGCCTGACGTGGTGGTATGGGGCAGCGGCACGCCGATGCGCGAATTCCTGCACGTGGATGATATGGCTGCGGCCAGCATTCACGTGATGGAACTCGACCGCGAGGTATGGCAGGAAAACACTGAACCGATGCTGTCGCATATCAACGTCGGCACCGGGGTGGACTGCACCATTCGCGAACTGGCGCAAACGCTCGCCAAAGTGACCGGTTACAAAGGCCGCGTGGTGTTCGACGCCAGCAAACCTGACGGTACCCCGCGCAAGCTGCTGGACGTTTCGCGTCTGCATCAGCTCGGCTGGTATCACGAGGTGACGCTGGAAGCGGGTCTGGCCAGCACTTACCAGTGGTTCCTTGAGAACCAGCACCGCTTCCGGGGGTAAACCATGTTTCTGAAGCCAGAAGATTTTGCCACCGTGGTGCGTTCGACGCCGCTCATCTCGATTGATTTGGTCGTGGAGAATGCCCAGGGCGAATTTCTGCTCGGGAAACGTAATAACCGTCCGGCACAGGGCTACTGGTTCGTGCCGGGCGGGCGAGTGCAGAAAGATGAAACTCTCGCCGATGCCTTTATGCGCCTGACCGAAGCAGAGTTAGGCCTGCGCCTGCCGATGTCGGCAGGCCAGTTTTACGGCGTCTGGCAGCATTTCTATGACGACAATTTTTCCGGCACCGATTTCAGCACCCATTACGTGGTGCTGGGATTCCGCCTGAAGGTTGACGTTGATGGCCTGCAACTGCCGACTGCGCAGCACAACGACTATCGCTGGCTGACGCAGGACGCACTGCTGGCGGCGGACAATGTCCACGACAACAGTCGCGCTTACTTCCTCGAAGAGAAACGCGCGGAGGCGCCGGGCCTGTGAAGATTTTAGTGTACGGAATCAACTATTCGCCCGAACTCACTGGTATCGGCAAGTACACCGGTGAAATGGTGGAGTGGATGGCGCAGGAAGGGCACGACGTGCGCGTGATAACGGCGCCGCCGTACTACCCGGAATGGAAAATTGGCGAGCGCTACTCCGCGTGGCGCTATCGTCGCGAAGAGGGGGCCGCTACTGTCTGGCGCTGCCCGCTTTACGTGCCGAAACAGCCGTCGACGCTTAAGCGTCTGATTCACCTCGGCAGCTTTGCGCTGAGCAGTTTTTTCCCGCTGATGGCGCAACGTCGCTGGAAGCCGGATCGCATTATCGGCGTGGTGCCGACGCTGTTTTGCACCCCAGGCATGCGCCTGCTGGCGAAACTCTCCGGCGCGCGCACCCTGCTGCATATTCAGGATTATGAAGTGGATGCGATGCTCGGTCTGGGCATGGCCGGAAAAGGCGAAGGCGGCACGGTGGCGAAACTCGCCAGCCGTTTTGAGCGTAGCGGCCTGCATAACGTCGACAACGTGTCCACGATCTCGCGCTCAATGATGAACAAAGCGCAGGAAAAAGGCGTGGCGCAGGAGAAAGTCATTTTCTTCCCGAACTGGTCCGAAGTGGCGCGCTTTCGCGATGTGAATCCGACCCAGGTCGTTGTCCTGCGTGAGCAACTTGGCCTGCCCGCAGACCGAAAAATTATTCTCTACTCCGGCAACATCGGTGAGAAGCAGGGGCTGGAAAACGTCGTTGCCGCCGCCGAGCAGTTGCAGGACAAACCGTGGCTGTTCGTGATCGTCGGGCAGGGCGGGGGCAAAGCGCGACTGGAAAAACGTGTCGCCGAACGCGGCCTGAACAACGTCCGCTTCTTCCCGCTGCAGTCTTACGAAGCGCTGCCCGCGCTGCTGAAAATGGCCGACTGCCATCTGGTTATCCAGAAACGCGGCGCGGCGGACGCGGTACTGCCGTCGAAACTGACCAACATTCTGGCCGTCGGTGGCAACGCGGTGATCACCGCCGAAGCAACGACCGAACTCGGCCAACTGTGCGATGCGCATCCGGGTATCGCGGTGTGCGTGGAGCCCGAATCGGTTCCGGCGCTGGTCGACGGTATCGAACAGGCGCTTTTGATGCCGCATCACAACGTGATTGCAGGCGATTACGCCGAACGCACGCTCGAGAAAACGAACGTGCTTAAACAATTTATTGCTGATATTTCCTCTCAAGACGTCGGGGTTAAATGATGAGTCAGACACAACTCTTTCCGGTAGTGATGGCCGGTGGCTCCGGCAGCCGTTTATGGCCGCTGTCCCGGGTACTTTATCCTAAGCAGTTCCTGTGCCTGAAAGGCGACCTGACCATGCTGCAGTCCACCGTTAACCGCCTGAGCGGCGTGGAGTGCGAAAGCCCGGTGGTTATCTGTAACGAGCAGCACCGTTTTATCGTCGCTGAACAGCTGCGCAAACTGGATAAGCTGACCGAGAACATTATTCTCGAACCGGCAGGGCGCAACACCGCGCCTGCCATTGCCCTGGCAGCGCTGGCGGCACAACGCAGCTGTCCAAACGGCGACCCGCTGATGCTGGTGCTGGCGGCTGACCACGTGATTCAGAACGAAGATGCGTTCCGCGATGCGGTACGTGACGCAGTGCCTTACGCCGAAAGCGGTAAACTGGTGACCTTCGGCATCGTTCCGGACCAGCCGGAAACCGGCTACGGCTACATCCGCCGCGGTGATGTTTGCCCAGGCGAAAAAGACGCCGTGGCATTTAACGTGGCGCAGTTTGTTGAAAAACCGAATCTCGACACCGCGCAGGCGTACGTCTCCAGCGGCGAATATTACTGGAATAGCGGTATGTTCCTGTTCCGCGCCGGTCGCTACCTGGAAGAACTTGCCAAATTCCGCCCGGACATCATGCAAGCCTGTGAAAAGGCGATGAGCGTGGTCGACCCGGACCTCGATTTTATTCGCGTTGACGAAGCGGCATTCCTCGCGTGTCCGGAAGAATCCATCGACTACGCGGTGATGGAACGCACCGCCGATGCGGTGGTGGTGCCGATGGACGCGGGCTGGAGCGACGTGGGTTCATGGTCTTCTCTGTGGGAAATCAGTAACCACACCGCCGAAGGCAACGTGCATCACGGCGACGTTATCAGCCATAAAACTGAAAACAGCTACGTGTACGCGGAGTCCGGCCTGGTCACCACCGTGGGCGTCAAAGATTTGGTGGTAGTGCAGACCAAAGATGCGGTGTTGATTGCCGACCGTAATTCGGTGCAGGACGTGAAAAAAGTCGTCGAGCGCATTAAGGCCGACGGCCGCCACGAGCACCACATTCACCGCGAAGTGTACCGTCCGTGGGGCAAATATGACTCCATTGATTCCGGCGAACGCTATCAGGTGAAACGCATCACCGTGAAGGCGGGCGAAGGGCTGTCGGTACAGATGCACCATCACCGCGCCGAACACTGGATTGTGGTGGCGGGCACCGCGAAGGTGACCATCAATGACGACGTGAAGCTGCTTGGCGAGAACGAGTCCATCTACATTCCGCTTGGGGCCACGCACTGCCTGGAAAACCCCGGCAAGATCCCACTCGACCTGATTGAAGTCCGCTCCGGATCGTACCTCGAAGAGGACGACATTGTGCGCTTCCAGGATCGCTACGGACGCGTGTAACACCTTTGACCTTGCCCGGTGGCGCTGCGCTGACCGGGTCTACAACACCGTAGGCCGGATAAGCGAAGCGCCATCCGGCTAATAATGACAAAACACTTTTTGGCCATATTCCGGTCAGGGCTGACTGTTGCCTGAAAAGAGGTAAAACATGACTGAATTAACCTGTTTTAAAGCCTACGATATTCGCGGCAAGCTGGGCGAAGAGCTGAACGAAGACATCGCCTGGCGCATCGGCCGCGCGTACGGCGAATTTCTGAAACCGAAAACCATCGTGCTCGGCGGCGATGTGCGTCTGACCAGTGAAACGCTGAAGATGGCGCTGGCGAAAGGCCTGCGCGATGCGGGCGTCGACGTGCTGGATATCGGCCTGTCCGGGACCGAAGAAATCTATTTCGCCACCTTCCACCTTGGCGTGGACGGCGGCATCGAAGTCACCGCCAGCCATAACCCGATGGACTACAACGGCATGAAGCTGGTGCGTGAAGGCGCGCGCCCCATCAGCGGCGACACCGGTCTGCGTGACGTGCAGCGTCTGGCGGAAGCCAACGACTTCCCGCCGGTAGTTGAATCTAAACGCGGCAGCTATCAGAAAATCGACCTGCAAAAAGCCTATATCGACCATCTGATGGGCTATATCGATACGGCGAATCTCAAGCCGCTGAAGCTGGTGATCAACTCCGGTAACGGCGCCGCTGGCCCGGTGATTGACGCGCTGGAAGCCCGCTTCCAGGCAATGAACCTGCCGGTGACGTTCATAAAAGTCCACAACACCCCGGACGGCAATTTCCCGAACGGTATTCCGAACCCGCTGCTGCCGGAGTGTCGCGATGACACCCGCAATGCGGTTATCGAACACGTCGCAGATATGGGCATCGCTTTTGACGGTGATTTCGACCGCTGCTTCCTGTTCGACGAAAACGGGCAGTTTATCGAGGGCTACTACATCGTCGGCCTGCTGGCGGAAGCGTTCCTCGAGAAACAGCCTGGCGAGCGCATCATTCACGACCCGCGCCTGTCCTGGAACACCGTGGACGTAGTGAATCTGGCGGGCGGCACGCCGGTGATGTCGAAAACCGGGCACGCATTCATCAAAGAACGTATGCGCCAGGAAGACGCCATCTACGGCGGCGAAATGAGCGCCCATCACTACTTCCGCGATTTTGCCTACTGCGACAGCGGGATGATCCCGTGGCTGCTGGTGACCGAACTGCTGTGCCTGAAGGGTAAAACCCTCGGCGAACTGGTGCGTGACCGCATGGCGGCGTTCCCGGCGAGCGGCGAAATCAACAGCAAGCTGGCCGAGCCGGTCAGCGCCATTGCCCGCGTGGAACAGCATTTCTCGCAGCACGCACTGGAAATTGACCGCACCGACGGCATCAGCCTGGCGTTCGAAGACTGGCGCTTCAACCTGCGCTCGTCCAACACCGAACCGGTGGTGCGCCTGAACGTCGAGTCGCGCGGTGATGCGTCGCTGATGGAAGCTAAAACAAAGGACATTCTGGCGTTGCTGAACCAATAAGCCCATACCCTCTCCCGGGCGGGGGAGGGACACTTTTAACAGGAACAACGATGACGACTCTAAGAAAGCGCGAGCGAGCCAAAACGAATGCATCGTTAATTTCAATGGTGCAGCGATTCTCCGACATTACCATTATGTTTGGTGGGCTGTGGGTGGTCTGCAAAGGCGCAGCATTGCCGTTTTCCTACATGCATCTGATGATGGCGCTGGTCACCCTGGTGGCGTTTCAGATGATTGGCGGTATGACTGATTTTTACCGCTCGTGGCGCGGCGTGCGCATGACCACCGAGCTGCTGTTACTCCTGCAAAACTGGACCCTGGCGCTGATCCTCTGTGCCGGTGTGCTGGCCTTCAATGATGATTTCAATAACAGCCCGGCGGTCTGGCTGGCCTGGTATCTGCTGAGTACCTGCGGCATGGTGGCCTGCCGGGCGTTTATCCGTTTCGGCGTGGGCTGGCTGCGCAACCGCGGCTATAACATTCGCCAGGTGGCCGTCGCAGGCGATATGCCGGCGGGACAGGTGCTGCTGGATAGCTTCCGCAATCAGCCGTGGCTGGGCTTTGACGTGGTGGGCAGCTATCACGATCCTAAACCGGGCGGCGTGAATGCCGACTGGGCGGGCAACTATCAGCAGCTGCTGGAAGATGCACGCGCGGGCAAGATTCATAACGTCTACATTGCTCTGACCATGAAAGACGAAGCCTGCATTAAAGACCTGGTGCGCGAACTGGCTGACACCACCTGTTCGGTGATCCTCATTCCCGACGTGTTCACCTTTAACATTCTGCATTCCCGTATCGACGAAGTGAACGGCGTGCCGGTGGTGCCTCTGTACGACACGCCGCTGTCCGGTCTGAACCGCGTGATTAAACGCCTGGAAGACATCGTGCTGGCGACGATGATTCTGCTGCTGATTTCCCCGGTGCTGGCCTGTATCGCGCTGGCGGTGAAAATCACTTCGCCGGGCCCGGTAATCTTCCGTCAGACCCGCTACGGCATGGACGGCAAGGCCATTAAAGTGTGGAAGTTCCGCTCTATGCGCGTCATGGAAAACGACGCGGTGGTAACGCAGGCAACGCAAAACGATCCACGCGTCACCCGCGTCGGTAACTTCCTGCGCCGTACTTCCCTCGACGAACTGCCGCAGTTCATTAATGTGTTGACTGGCGGGATGTCCATTGTCGGCCCGCGTCCGCACGCGGTGGCGCATAACGAACAGTATCGTCAGCTGATTGAAGGCTACATGCTGCGCCACAAAGTCAAACCGGGCATTACCGGTTGGGCGCAGATTAACGGCTGGCGCGGAGAAACCGACACCCTGGAAAAAATGGAAAAACGTATCGAATTCGACCTGGAATATATCCGTGAATGGAGCTTGTGGTTCGATATTCGCATCGTTTTCCTGACGATTTTCAAAGGCTTTGTCAACAAAGCAGCATATTGAGGTAGTGACATGAGCCTGAGAGAGAAAACCATCAGCGGCGCGAAATGGTCCGCTATGGCCACGGTGGTCATCATCGGTCTGGGATTGGTGCAGATGACCGTGCTGGCGCGGATCATCGACAATCATCAGTTCGGCCTGCTGACGGTCTCGCTGGTGATCATCGCCCTGGCGGATACCCTGTCGGATTTCGGCATCGCCAACTCCATTATTCAGCGCAAAGAAATTAGCCATCTCGAACTGACCACGCTTTACTGGCTGAACGTAGCGCTGGGGATTGTGGTGTTTGCGCTGGTGTTTTCCCTGAGTGGCGTGATTGCCGAGGTGTTGCATAACCCGGACCTGGCACCACTGATGCGTACGCTGTCGTTTGCCTTCGTGGTGATTCCGCACGGGCAGCAGTTCCGCGCGCTGATGCAAAAAGAGCTCGAATTCAGCAAGATTGGCATGATTGAAACTTCTGCCGTGCTGGCCGGTTTCACCTTTACCGTGGTCAGTGCCCATTTCTGGCCGCTGGCGATGACCGCAATTCTCGGTTATCTGGTCAACAGCGCTGTGCGTACGCTGCTGTTCGGCTGGTTTGGCCGCCGGATTTATCGTCCGGGCCTGCATTTCTCGCTGGCCTCGGTTTCATCGAACCTGCGTTTTGGCGCATGGCTGACCGCCGACAGCATCATTAACTACGTCAATACCAACCTGTCTACATTGGTGCTGGCGCGTATTCTCGGCGCGAGCGTGGCGGGCGGCTATAACCTGGCCTACAACGTTGCGGTGGTGCCGCCGATGAAACTCAACCCGATTATCACCCGCGTGCTGTTCCCGGCCTTTGCCAAAATTCAGGACGACACCGCCAAGCTGCGCGTCAACTTTTACAAGTTGCTGTCGGTTGTCGGCATCATCAACTTCCCGGTGCTGCTGGGCCTGATGGTGGTCAGCAACAACGTGGTGCCACTGGTGTTCGGTGAGAAGTGGGTCAGCATTGTGCCAATCCTGCAACTGCTGTGCGTGGTGGGTTTACTGCGCTCCGTCGGCAACCCGATTGGCTCCTTGCTGATGGCGAAAGCCCGCGTTGATATCAGCTTTAAATTCAATGTGTTCAAAACCTTCCTGTTCATCCCGGCGATTATCATTGGCGGGCATGTGGCGGGCGCGCTCGGCGTAACGCTCGGCTTCCTGCTGGTGCAGGT
This sequence comes from Scandinavium goeteborgense, assembly GCF_003935895.2. Taxonomy (GTDB): domain Bacteria; phylum Pseudomonadota; class Gammaproteobacteria; order Enterobacterales; family Enterobacteriaceae; genus Scandinavium; species Scandinavium goeteborgense. The sequence continues at coordinate 1,547,958 of NZ_CP054058.1, forward strand.
GGTGAATACCATTCTGAGCTACTTCGTGATGATCAAACCGGTGCTGGGTTCCAGCTATCGCCAGTACATCCTGAGCTTATGGCTGCCGTTATATCTGTCGCTGCCGACGCTGGCGGTGAGCTACGGCCTCGGCGTGGCGCTGAATGGCACGATGTCCTTGCCGCTGTTGCTGGTGATTCAGATTGGTGCCGGTGCGCTGGCTTTCGCGCTGATGATTCTTTTTTCGCGCCATCCTCTGGTGGTGGAAATGAAGCGCCAGCTGTGCCGCAGCGAAAAAATGAAAGTGCTGCTGCGGGCCGGTTAGCAATAAGTCTTTTGCCCGGCGGCGCTGTGCTTGCCGGGCCTACACAATATTGTTTCTCCCTTTCCTTGAGAGGACCGGCGTGAAGGCATCTGGCCGCACCCGATGGATTAAGAACCCCGATTAAGAGGTCACACATGAAATTATTGATCCTTGGCAACCACACCTGTGGCAACCGTGGCGACAGCGCCATTTTGCGCGGCCTGCTGGACGCCATTAATACCCTGAATCCAGACGCAGAAGTGGACGTTATGAGCCGCTACCCGGTGAGTTCTTCCTGGCTGCTCAATCGCCCGGTGATGGGCGATCCGCTTTACACGCAGATGAAACAGCACAACAGCGCGGCGGGCGTGATGGGGCGCGTGAAAAAAGTCCTGCGTCGTCGCTACCAGCATCAGGTCCTGCTTTCTCGCGTGACCGACAGCGGCAAACTGCGCAACATCGCCATCGCCCAGGGCTTTACCGATTTTGTCCGTCTGCTCGGCAATTACGATGCGATTATTCAGGTTGGCGGCTCGTTCTTCGTTGACCTGTACGGCGCACCGCAGTTCGAACACGCGCTCTGTACTTTCATGGCCAAAAAGCCGCTGTACATGATTGGCCACAGCGTTGGCCCGTTCCAGGACCCGCAGTTTAACCAACTGGCGAACTACGTTTTCGGCCAGTGCGACGCGCTGATCCTGCGTGAATCTGTCAGCCTGAATCTGATGCAGCGCAGTGAAATCACCACCGCCAAAGTGGAGCAGGGCGTTGATACCGCCTGGCTGGTCGATCATCACGATGAGGACTACACCCCCAGCTATGCCGTGGAACACTGGCTGAACAAAATCGGCCAGCAAAAAACGGTGGCCGTCACCCTGCGCGAACTGGCCCCGTTTGATAAGCGTCTCGGCACCACGCAGCAGGCCTATGAAGAGGCGTTTGCAGGCGTGGTGAACCGCATTATCGACGCTGGTTATCAGGTGGTTGCGCTCTCAACCTGTACCGGGATTGACAGTTACAACAAAGACGACCGCATGGTGGCGCTGAACCTGCACAAACACATCAGCGATCCGTCGCGCTATCACGTGGTGATGGACGAACTCAACGATCTGGAAATGGGCAAAATTCTTGGCGCCTGTGATTTGACCGTGGGTACGCGACTGCACTCCGCAATTATCTCGATGAACTTCGACACCCCGGCGATTGCCATCAACTACGAACATAAATCCGCCGGGATCATGCAGCAGCTCGGGATGCCGGAAATGGCCATCGATATTCGTCACCTGCTGGACGGCAGCCTCAGTGCGATGGTGGCCGACACCCTCGGTCAGCTTCCGGCGATCAATGAACGCCTGCGCGTGGCCGTGAAGGCCGAACGCCAAACCGGCATCGCGATGGTCAAATCTGTCCTCGACCGCATCGGGGAGGGGAAATGAAGGTTGGTTTCTTCCTGTTAAAATTCCCATTGTCGTCAGAAACCTTCGTCTTAAATCAGATCGTCGCGTTTATCGAAATGGGTTACGACGTGGAAATTGTCGCGCTGCTGAAGGGCGACATGAATAACACTCATGAGGCTTACACGCGTTACGGTCTGGCGCAGAAAACCCGCTGGCTGCAGGATGAGCCGGTGGGCAAATTGGCCAAACTGCGTTATCGCGCGATCAACACCCTGAAGGGATTGCATCGCGGGGCCACCTGGCGCGCGCTGAATGCCAGCCGCTACGGTGACGAGGCGCGTAACCTGATCCTGTCTTCTATCACGGCGCAAAATAGTGCGCCGTTCAGCGCCGATGTGTTTATCGCGCACTTTGGCCCGGCAGGCGTCACCGCCGCCAAACTGCGGGAACTGGGTGTGCTGCGCGGCAAAATTGCGACCGTGTTCCACGGCATCGACGTTTCGAGCCGGGACGTTCTCACCCATTACACGCCTGAATATCAGCAGCTGTTCCGCCGTGGCGATTTAATGCTGCCGATAAGCGACCTGTGGGCCGAACGCCTGCAAGGTATGGGCTGCCCGGCGGATAAAATCGTGGTGTCGAGAATGGGCGTCAACATGGAACGCTTCGCCCTGCGTCCGGTAAAAGCCCCGGATGAGACGCTGCAAATCATTTCGGTTGCGCGTCTGACCGAGAAGAAAGGGCTGCATGTGGCGATCGAAGCCTGTCGCCAGCTCAAGCAGCGTGGCGTGCGCTTCCACTATCGCATTCTCGGCATTGGCCCGTGGGAACGTCGCCTGCGCACGCTCATCGAGCAGTATCAGCTCGAGGACGTGATTGAGATGCCGGGCTTTAAGCCAAGTCATGAAGTAAAAGCGATGCTGGACGAGGCCGACGTCTTTCTGCTGCCGTCCGTCACCGGGGCCGATGGCGATATGGAAGGTATTCCGGTCGCGTTGATGGAAGCGATGGCGGTCGGCATTCCGGTGGTGTCCACCGTTCACAGCGGTATTCCGGAACTCATTGATGCCGGAGAGTCAGGCTGGCTCGTGCCTGAGAATGACGCGGCATCCCTGGCCGACCGGCTCAGCGCGTTCGGTGGGTTCGATCAACAGGCGTTGCAACCGGTCGTGACCAAAGCACGGGCAAAAGTCGAAACTGAATTCAACCAGCAGGTGATTAATCAACAGTTAGCCAGCCTGCTGCAAACGCTGTAAAAGAGGTTGCATGACGGACAACAAGTTTACCCTATCACGCCGCGCCTTCCTTGGGGCCAGCTCTGCGCTGGCCGCACTGCCACTCATCAATAGCCCCGCAGCCCTTGCATTGGGGCGTAACGATGCCGCTGATATCCGCAATTATAACCCCGGCAATGACTGGATCCGCGCCTTCAACGATGCGTTTAAAGACAGCGACGTGGTTGAAGTGCCGGAAGGTGTGGTGTGCGACAACATCAACACCGGGATCATCATCCCACCGGGGAAAACGCTGCAGGTTAGCGGGGCGCTGAAAGGCAATGGCCGTGGGCGAGTCGCGTTACAGGACGGCTGCAAAATCATCGGTGAAAAGGGCAGCCTGGACAATATCTGCCTCGATGTGCGCGGCTCCGACTGCGTGATTCAGGGCGTGACCCTCAGCGGCTACGGGCCGGTGGCGCAGATTTACATCGGCGGCAAAGACAAGCGCACCATGCGTAACTTGCTCATCGACAACATTGTCATTACTAAAGCCAACTACGGCATCCTGCGGCAGGGCTTCCATAACCAGTTTGACGGCGTAAAGATAACGCACAGCCGATTCACCCATTTGCAGGGTGACGCCATCGAGTGGAATGTGGCGATCAACGATAAAAATATCCTGATTTCTGACCACGTTATCGACAACATCAACTGCACCAACGGCAAAATTAACTGGGGCATCGGCATCGGCCTGGCGGGAAGCACGTACGACAACGGCTATCCGGAAGAGCAGGCGGTGAAGAACTTTGTCGTCGCGAACATCACCGGAAGCAACTGCCGACAGCTGGTTCACGTCGAGAACGGCAAACACTTTATTATCCGTAATGTGAAAGCCAAAAATATCACTCCCGAGTTCAGCAAGAAGGCGGGCATTGATAATGCCACCGTGGCAATTTACGGCTGTGATAATTTCATTATTGATAATGTCACAATGGAAAATAGTGCTGGCATGCTGATTGGTTACGGTGTCATCAAAGGCAACTACCTCTCGATCCCGCAGAACTTCAAGCTCAATGATATTCAAATGGACAATACCGGGCTGGCGTACAAACTGCGTGGGATCCAGATTTCATCGGGCAATGCGCAGTCGTTTGTAGCGATAACCAACCTCGACCTCAAACGCGCCTCACTGGAGCTGCACAACAAGCCGCAGCACCTCTTTATGCGCAATATCAATGTGATGCAGGATGCCGACCGTGGCCCCGCGCTGTCGATGAATTTTGACCTGCGCAAAGACATTCGCGGCAAGTTTATGGCTCGTCAGGACACGTTGCTCTCCCTGGCAAACATAAAGGCAGTGAATGAAAAAGGGCAGCGTTCGGTGGACATCGACCGGGTGGATCAGCACACCGTTAACGCAACCGGGATAAATTTTAGACTACCGGGGAAATAAAATACGACGATTCCTGGGATATTGCCGCAACTATCAGATTAACCCCGAGGTTTTATCAAATATTGCCGGGTATCATCAAAAAAACATGCTGGATAAAACGTTCCGACTGGCTATAATTCTCCAACCATTCATAGGTGGACATGATAATGATTAATTTGAAAGCAGTTATTCCGGTAGCTGGCCTCGGGATGCACATGCTTCCTGCCACGAAAGCCATTCCGAAAGAAATGCTACCGATCGTCGATAAGCCAATGATTCAGTACATTGTCGACGAGATTGTTGCTGCAGGGATCAAAGAAATCGTTCTGGTCACTCACGCATCTAAAAATGCGGTAGAAAACCACTTCGACACCTCGTACGAACTCGAGTCACTGCTTGAGCAGCGCGTTAAGCGTCAGCTGCTGGCAGAAGTACAGGCCATTTGCCCGCCGGGCGTGACCATCATGAATGTGCGTCAGGCACAGCCGCTGGGTCTGGGCCACTCTATTCTTTGTGCTCGTCCGATTGTCGGTGACAACCCATTTGTGGTCGTCCTGCCAGATATCGTGCTGGACAACGCGACCGCCGATCCTATGCGTTACAACCTCGCTGCAATGGTGGCGCGTTTCAATGAAACCGGCCGTAGCCAGGTGCTGGCGAAACACATGGAAGGCGATCTGAGCGAATACTCGCTGATCAAAACCAAAGAGCCTCTGGAAGTTGCAGGTAAAATCAGCCGTATCGTTGATTTTATTGAAAAGCCGGAACAGAACCAGATCAAGGATTCTGACTTAATGGCCGTTGGTCGTTATGTCCTGTCCGCAGATGTCTGGGCCGAGCTGGAAAAAACGGAACCCGGCGCGTGGGGCCGTGTGCAGTTAACCGACGCGATTGCCGAACTGTCGAAAAAACAGTCTGTCGATGCGGTGCTGATGACGGGCGACAGCTTCGACTGCGGCAAGAAAATGGGCTATATGCAGGCCTTCGTGAAATACGGACTGCGCAACCTGAATGAAGGTGCGAAGTTCAGAGACAGCATTAAGAAGCTACTGGTTGACTGATTTGTAAAGCACGTTAAGCCAGACTAAACGGCAGGGGAGGTTATGATGCGTAATTGCGCAATCGTGACCTCACTGCCGTTTTTTGCGTTTAAAATCAATGACTAAATTTGGTAGTGATACATTCAATTTTGTACCGTATTGATGGGATTTCCCCTTGTTTTGAGGCGTATTTAAGACCACAATATTGGATTCGATTGATGGGGCTTATGGTTGAAATTTAGCCATGGAGCCAAATGACATACTGACTTTTCGTGCAGTGCACTGGTAGCTGTTGAGCCAGGGGCGGTAGCGTGTCCTGGATACAGTCTTGCTTGGGTTACAATTGGTCAATATTGTAGCAAACTAATATAGAGTAAACGTTCTGGTGAATAATATGTTTGATAATAAAACAATTCTGGTAACCGGTGGCACTGGTTCTTTTGGCAATAAATTTGTGCGCATGACTTTAGAAAAATATAATCCGAAAAAGATTATTATCTATTCTCGTGATGAAATGAAGCAGTGGGAAATGGCGAAGCATTTTAAAGATGAAAGCCGTATTCGTTTCTTCATTGGTGATGTGCGTGATAAAGAGCGTCTCCACCGTGCGCTTGATGGCGTTGACTTCGTTGTACATGCCGCAGCCACCAAAATTGTCCCAACTGCAGAATATAATCCGTTCGAATGCGTTAAAACGAATATCAATGGCGCAATGAATGTTATTGATGCCTGTATTGATAAAGGCATTGAACGTGTTGTTGCTCTGTCCACCGATAAAGCAAGCAGCCCTGCTAACCTTTATGGTGCAACTAAACTGGCTTCAGATAAATTATTCGTTGCAGGTAACTCCTACTCCGGTGCAACCAAAACCCGCTTTGCCGTAGTGCGTTACGGTAACGTAATGGGTTCACGTGGTTCGGTGATTCCTTTCTTCCTGTCTATTAAAGATAAAGGTGAATTGCCGATTACCGACGATCGTATGACCCGCTTTATGATTACCCTGGAGCAGGGTGTTGAACTGGTATGGCATGCATTCAACGACATGGTTGGTGGTGAAATCTACGTTAAGAAGATTCCTTCAATGAAAGTTGTTGATGTCGCAACTTCCGTAGCGCCAGAAGCAGCACAGAAAGTTATCGGTATCCGTCCTGGTGAAAAACTGCATGAGCAGATGATCAGCGCCGAAGATGCTTATTACACCTATGAATACCCGGAGCATTTCAAAATCCTGCCAGCTATTCACAACTGGTGTGATTCACCGGAACGTATCAAAGACGGTAAAAAAGTGCCGGAAGGTTTCGTTTATGAGAGTGACAGCAACCCGGAATGGATGAGCATTGAAGAGCTTAGCCAGTGGATCGAAGAAAACCGTGAGAAAGTAGGCAACATCTAATGAAATTTATCCCTTATGGACGGCAGGATATCTCAGATGAGGATATCCGTTCGGTTGTGGATGTTCTTAAATCTGATTTCTTAACGCAAGGGCCTTGCGTTCCGCAGTTTGAACACGCTATCGCCGAATATGTAGGCGTTAAGCATGCTGTGGCAGTGAATAGCGCGACCTCGGCCCTACATATTGCGTGCCTTGCGCTGGGCCTGAAGAAGGGTGATTGGTTATGGACGTCACCGAACACGTTCGTTGCCTCTGCTAACTGTGCACTCTATTGCGATGCGAATGTGAGTTTTGTGGATATCGATCCTCAGACTTACAACATGAGTGTCAGTGCACTGGAAGAGAAACTGAAAACCGCGAAAGCACAGAATAAACTGCCGAAAATCGTTGTTCCGGTTGCTTTTGCGGGACAGGCTTGTGAGATGGAAGCAATCCATAAACTGGCAAAAGAGTATGGCTTTGCAATCATAGAAGACGCTTCTCATGCAATCGGCGGGAATTATCAGGGCGCTAAAATCGGTAACTCACGCTTTGCCGATATCACTATTCTTAGCTTCCACCCAGTAAAAATTATCACGACTGCTGAAGGTGGTATGTCACTGACGAACGATGATTCGTTGGCTGATAAAATGCAGATGTTCCGCAGCCATGGCATCACTCGTAACAGCGATAAGATGACAAAACCTTCGGAAGGTGGCTGGTATTATCAGCAGGTTGATCTGGGCCTGAATTACCGTATGACTGAGTTACAGGCGGCATTAGGCGTTAGTCAGCTGAAACGTATTGATGGTTTCGTAGCTCGTCGCCATGAACTGGCGAAACGCTATGACACTGCGTTTGACGGTGTGCCGGTATCTACCCCACAACAATCAGAAAGCGGCTACAGCGCGTTGCATCTCTATCCTCTGACGGTAAACGATCCTGCGCAACGTAAACCACTGTTCGATTACTTGCGTGATAAAGGGATTGGCGTGAACGTGCACTATATTCCGGTTCATACCCAACCTTACTATGAGCAGTTAGGGCATAAGTTGGGCGATTATCCGGTAGCTGAAGATTATTATTCCCGTGCAATCAGTATTCCGATGTATTCAACGCTTTCTGATGAAGAACAAGATTTCGTTATCAAAAGCATTCGGGAGTTTTTTTAAATGAATGTGGCAATCATTCCTGCTCGCGGTGGCAGTAAGCGTATCCCGCGTAAAAATATCAAAGATTTTTGTGGGAAACCAATGATTGCCTGGTCTATTGACGCCGCTCGAAAGAGCGGTGTCTTTGATCGAATCATTGTATCGACTGATGACGAAGAGATAGCTGCGGTAGCTCGAGAGTATGGGGCCGAAGTGCCATTTATGCGGCCTGAAGAACTCTCAAATGATTTCGCGGGTACTATTCCTGTTATTCGTCATGCGACTGAATGGTTGATGGGAAATGGTTGTGCGGCAGATTTTGTGTGCTGCATTTACGCTACCGCACCTTTTATAAGTTCAACAGATATTGCTGGTGGTTTGCTAACCCTTCAAGAACGAGCTGGCGATTATGCCTTCACGGTGGCAAGGTACCCTTATCCTATTCAGCGTGCTTTGAAAGTGAGTGAAGAACAACAGATAAGTATGTTTTCACCTGACATGTTTCATGTCCGTTCTCAAGACCTCGAAGAATCCTGGCACGATGCAGGACAATTTTATTGGGGCACATCAGAGGCATGGTGCAATGAAAAACCAATTTTTAGTGCTGACTCATATTCAATAGAGTTGCCACGTGAGCGAGTACAGGACATTGATACACCAGAGGATTGGCGGGTAGCCGAATGGTTGTTTAAGGCCATGGAGTTCAAAAATGAATGTCTTTCTACGAGTTGATTCGTCTCTATCAATAGGCTCTGGACATATTATCCGATGCCTCAATTTGGCTAAGTTATTGAGGACGCTAGGTCTACACTGTTTTTTCGTTTCTAAAAACCATAATGGCAATATCATCCCAAAAATCGAAGCCGATGGTTTTGAAACAATAGTCATCAATAGTGTATCTGCATCTGATAATTATATCCGAGATGAAAAAGCTTGGCTAAATGGCAGTCAATTAGATGATGCTGAAAGTTTTATTAATATTGTAGAGCAACAAAACTGCATACCAGATATTATCATTGTCGATCACTATTCACTCGACAGTGAATGGGAAATTCATGTTAAAAAGCATTTCCCTTTAGCTCGACTAGTCGTTGTCGATGACCTGTGTAATCGTCAACATTACTGCGATTTAATTATAGACCAAACCTTTCAGCGTGATGCAAAAGAGTATTTTTCCTTAAATAAACATCGTGGCAAAATTTTAGCTGGAACAAAGTTCGCGCTTCTTAGTCCGACATTTTCAGCATTAAGAAAGTTATCCATCGCACGTAAAGCACAGGTAAACGTACCGAAGACATTGTTAGTAACGATGGGCGGAGTAGATGCGCATAATGTCACGGGAAATGTACTGCGTTGTCTGGAAAATGGTGATTATCCGTTTATCGATAAAATCACAGTGATTTTGGGTGCCGCATGTCCCAACCAAAATGCAATACGTGCGCAGACACAACAGTCAAAATACAATGTAGATATTCTGAGCAATGTATCAAATATGGCTGAACTTATGTTAGAACATGATTTCGCCATAGGAGCAATGGGGGGAACAACCTGGGAACGCTGCGTGTTGGGATTACCTGCGATAAATGTTGCAATTGCAGACAATCAGTTAACCATAGCTGCTAACCTTGCTGAAGTCGGGGCAATTGTTTTACATTCAGATGAAATTGAAGAAGATACCCTTTGTGATGCGTTTAATGAACTTGTGTCGGGTTACCATGTTCAACGACTTCTTGCAGCGGAAATCTGCGACGGCTTGGGGCTTACCCGGGTTATTCAGGAAATGATATTGTTACCTGCAAAAGATGGCAAAAATGTGACGTTGCGGCACGCGATAGAGGAAGATATCGATTTTGTCTACCACCTTCAGTGTGAGCCAAAAACTCGTCAGTATGCCCGTAACCCAGAAGTACCGCGGTACCAGAATCATGTCACCTGGATGCGGCAAAAGTTGAAGGATGAAAATTCCCATTTTTATATTATTGAGCATGGTACGCGTTGTGGTGTTATAAGATTAGACCCCGTTGAGCATAAGAACGCAGAACTTGAAATTTCAATTTTTTTGACAACTGAATGCCATGGTCAAGGTATTGCCAGTGCTGCAATTAAGCGTTTAATAATGCTGCATAATAGTGTCAATTTACTGGCGACAGTGTTACCTGAAAATCATGCTTCACAAAAGCTTTTTGAATCCATTGGATTAAAGAAAATTTCTTCTGGCGAGTTTATTAGTGAGAAAAATAATGAATGAGTTTATTACTATTGATGGCCGCAAGATTGGTAAAGACCATCCTCCTTATATTATTGCCGAGCTTTCGGCTAATCATAACGGTGACATAAATCGCGCCTTCAAGATTATGGAAGAAGCTAAAGCAGCAGGCGCTGATGCAATAAAACTACAAACTTATCGTGCAGATACCATCACTATTGACTGTGACTCCGAAGACTTTCAAATCCACGGAGGGTTATGGGATGGCCAGACTTTATTCAATCTGTACAAAGGTGCACAAATGCCATGGGAATGGCATAAACCGTTATTTGAAAAAGCAAAAGAGCTTGGTATCACTATTTTCAGTAGTCCATTCGATTTTACAGCGGTAGACTTGCTTGAAGAACTAGATACCCCTGCCTATAAAATTGCTTCATTTGAAGCTATTGATATTCCTTTGATCAAGTATGTCGCCAAAACTGGCAAACCAATGATCATCTCAACTGGGATGGCTGATGAGCAAGAAATTCAGGAAGCTATCGACGCTGCCCGTGAGGGAGGTTGCAAGGAGCTTGTCGTATTGCACTGTGTAAGTGGATATCCAGCCCCTGCTGAAGATTACAATCTTGCTACTATCCCAGATATGGCAAATAGATTTGGTGTTATCACGGGTTTGTCTGACCATACTATCGATAATACAACAGCAATAGCTTCTGTAGTTTTAGGCGCCAATGTTATAGAAAAACACGTCACCCTCGATCGTAATGGTGGAGGCCCAGATGACAGTTTTTCATTGGAGCCCGAAGAATTGGTAGCACTGTGCCGCGATGCCAAAACAGCCTGGATGGCGTTAGGTGCTGTGAATTATGAGCGGAAAGAAAGTGAGAAGGGGAACGTAAAATTCCGTCGTTCTCTTTACGTTGTTAAAGACATCAAAAAAGGTGAAAAGCTTACCAGCGAAAATGTGAAAAGCATACGCCCTGGATATGGGTTAGCACCGAAATATTATGAAGAAGTAATAAATAAAGTAGCCAACAGGAACCTGACGAAAGGTACTCCTCTCAAGGACATTTATTTTAACTGATTCACGGGCCAGGGAGGGCAGATTATTACGGAGTTGGTTTAATGTTACAGAGAATTAAAGCACCGTCTTCTTTTTTTGATCTTTCCTTGAGAATTACTGCTCTTGGCGGGAAGTTTCTATTAATGTTGGCGATTGCAAGATATTTGACAGTAAAGGATGTTGGTGACTATGGGTTATTTGTTAGCATAATCGTCATCTCACTTTATTTCGTTGGATTAGATTTTTACGTTTATTCTACTCGGGAAATGCTTGATCCAAAAGTAAAGAAAAATACTGGAAATATATTATTTAACCAAGCGGCTTTTTTTCTTTTAAGTTATTGCCTTTTAGCTTTTGTATGGCCAGGGTTATTATCATTATCTGGTGTTTCGGGGGTTGGTGGGGTTTTATTTGCACTCACAGTGTGTGAACATTTGTCACAGGAGTGCTATCGTGTATTAATAATTAAAGAAAAAATCACTACCGCCAATTTTATATTATTAATTCGTTCAGGACTATGGTGCTATATATGTGTGCCGTTGCTGTTTTATAAATTAATTGACCTGAAACAAATTTTCTATCTGTGGCTATTATTTTCATTATTCTCAGTAATGGTTTCTTCTTTCTTTATTTCTAAGTTTGAAAGCGTTAAATTTTCTGATTTTAAGTTGGATTTTGCATGGCTGAGTAGTGGTGTGAAAACATCATTTTATTTCTTTCTTGGCACTCTTTGTCTTAGGGCAATAAACTATCTGGATAAGGTCATTGCTGTTCACTTTATATCCTCACCAAACCTGGGGGTATATGTGTTTTTTTTTGGAATATCTTCTGCTGTTCAGGCTGTCATAGATGTACTGGTCGTGACGAGATACTATCCCGCGTTGGTCAAATCCATACAAGAAGGGAATAGGCAAAAAATACAAGTCGCTTTTATCACTTTTAAGAGAAAAATATATTTCTACAATTTCGTACTCTTTGCCATGTCTATTCCAGCATGCTATTTGATGATCAGGCTTACTGGGAAGGTTGATTATATTGAGCACTTTAGTTGGTATTTTCTTATTGTGCTGACTTCTTCCCTGTTGAATATTTCAATGCCTTATCATTATGCATTGTATTCAAGAAAGAAAGATATATCTATAATCCTTATTAATGTTATCGCATTGTTATTGTTCGTTATTATTTCTTTTATTGGGGTGAAGTGTTTGCCGGGAACAGGAATGCTTCCTATACTCATTGCTTTGGTTGGAGCAAACCTATTTATGCTCGCTGCTAAGTACTTGTCTTTTATTAAGGAGTTCAATAGTGAAGGGCGTCATTTTAATAAATAATGCTATTTTTTCCCCTGTATTTAAAAAACTGGCAATGGCGCTAATCGAAAAAGGATTAGATATAACTATTGTTACTGATAGTGAATTTTCAATAAATAAATACAAGTTAAGAGAAATAAACTGCAGGATTGTATCTTTCGAAGAATACATTAGAAAAAATAATTTCGATGGCAAGCCGCAGGCAGAATATAATAAGTGGAACGTACATGCCGACTTCGATCGTGATAATTATTATCACTCGGTAAATTCACAACAGTTCAATTTTTGGGGAAATGTATCGAATGATTTATATGTTTTCTTTGAAAAATTATTTTCCAAGGAATTATTTGATTTTATCTTCTATGAAAATGTATCAAATGGCTTAGCATATACTGCAAACGAAGTTGCGAGAAAATATGGAGTAAAATACATAGGTTTAACTGCAAGTCGGTTACCTGGGAAGTCGTTATTTTCCTCTTTGGATGACCAGTTAGCGAAAGATATTACTGCATTGCTAGCCACTTTGCCTGTACCTGATGAAGAAAAGTTAGCCGAAGTTAAAAATTACATTGATAATATCCAGCATATCCAACCTGATTATATGAAAAATAATGGGTTATCCTCTGTTAACTTCATGAGTAAAATTTTCAAGAAGCGCGATTTCTCTATTATTACTGAGACAATTAGGCATAGTATTTGGGGCAACAATGACTTATTTCAAGTCGGAAATCCATTGCTGAAAAGTTTCTATATGAATCTCAGAGAGATCAAGCGTTGGGTTTGTGTAAAGAAAATAAAGAATATGTTTTCTAATGACCTTACTTCACAACCCTTTTATCTATATCCTTTGCATTATCATCCAGAATCATCGACCTCAATTCTTGCAAAATATTACGACGAGTATAATTTAATTCGTAATTTGGCATTTAGTCTTCCACATGGTCAATATTTGGTTGTGAAAGATCATATTTCTGCAACGGGTTATGAAGGGTTCGAGTTTTACAAAAAAATAATTAAGTTACCAAATGTTAAGCTTGCAAATCCCAATTTGAATTCAAAAGAGTTGATAAAAAAATCTTTGGGTGTTTTCACATTAACAAGCACTGTTGGATATGAAGCTGTATTAATGAATAAGCCAGTTGCTATTTTTGGCGACGTGTTTTATATGAACCACCCGTTAGTTTATCAGTGTGCTGGCTATAAAAACATTGATGAAGCAGTCAAGCATATGGTATCGAATATGCATGCTGATTACTCTGAATATAATATCAAATTTGTGAATGCTTACGACTCACTTTGTTTCCCATTAACAATTAGTTATGGCGCCGCAACCGGCTCGGATTTTATTGATACAGTTGCTACGCAAATTTTGCATAGCGTGAAGGGGCGATAAATGCTATTGCTGCTGTATTGGGTAAGTCTTTACCTATTAAGTATTATCTCAACTGGATCAGAGATATTAAATGTCATAACCGTGGTCTGTTATATTCTTCTGCTATTTTATTTTTTGTATAGAAGAGAATCTTTTTTCATCATTTGTAGTTTTTTCTTATGGGCTTTTTTGACGACCGCCTTAAGTGGACTCATTCTCGAGTCCGGATTATTTTTGCCTGAGCTCGGCTCTATGTCGACACTAAATGGTACTACAGCAATCAATGTCAGCCTTGCTTCTATTACATTGTTAATTGCGAGTGGTATCTATCGTCTATTAAATGAAAGAATTCATGTTGGTTTAAACTCTTCATTTGTTATTAACTCTTTAATAGAAAGGATTTATCCGGGTATTGTATTATGTGCGACATTAGTTGTGATGTTTATTTCGTTGCATTATGGCCGGCCAAGTGATTTCGCGCAAGATCGGTTTTATTACTGGAATAATATTGCACCATCATGGGGTAATCTGGTAAGACTTTTCGTTGAGCAGTCAAGTTTTATACTTGGGGGTATCTATGCCAGTAAAAGGAAAAAATATGTTCTCGCAATATTTTTCTTGGGAGTTATTTCTCAAATTTTAGTTGGGGAGAAATTTACTGGTATTTTTCAGATGCTGTTATTCTTTAGTATTTGTTTCTTCATTACTTCTCACATTAAAATAAGTAAAAATTTCTTTTCCGCTAAAAATATTGTCTTATTTTTGATCTTAGGGTGTTTTTTTGTATTATTAGTTTGGGCGAGTTATTTCTCACTTTCTGGTGATAGTTCACTTGCATTAGCGTCTCTGAAGACTCGAATTGCAGCTCAAAGTCAAATCTGGTGGGGACTTAGCGATGTATCAGGAGCAGGCGATTTTGAATTTGAAAATATAACAAAGCATCTCTTGGGGATAGATGCGCAGCCTGAAGAGACTGGAATGTTATATTTAATGAGCAAAGTGATGCCGTATAAACTTTTCTCTATTTATCAAGACGCAGGTATTGCTTTAACAATGGCCTTTCCCGCTAATATTCTATTCTTTTTTGGCCCTTTCTTATCGCTTGTTATTTGCTCGGTTCTTGCACTTTTCCTTTCTCTTGCATTATGGTTTACCGCGTATACATTAAAGAATAAAGATTACCTTTTGCTGTTTATAGCAATGAAAGTCTATAACATTGCAATTCAATTTGTTTTAATGGGTCGTGTTTACCTTCTTTTTGAGTGGAAAATTATACTGCTCCTTTTTCCGTTAATATTTGCATTTTTTGCGCATACAAGAAATAGGAGAGCGCGCTCCAATGTGTGATTTTTCTTTTGTCATCCCCGTATATAATGTGTCAGCATATTTGCGCCAATTCTACGAGCCATTTAAAAAATGCAAATTATCATGTGAAATTATATTTGTTAATGATGGGTCGACTGACGAATCTTTAGAAATACTCACTGGACTTGCAAGTAATGATAATCGAGTTGTTCTTCTAACTAAAGAAAATGGTGGAGTATCATCAGCCCGAAACTATGGGATTGAACGCGCAAGAGGAATCTTCATTTCTTGCCTTGATCCTGATGACTTTGTTTCCACAGAATTTTTTAATTATATTTCATTAGCCTTCGCAAAGTATTCGGAGGCTGACACTTTCATTTATGCCTATCAGAAATTTTATGATGGCACTGATCCAAATGCAAATTGCTTTAATATTTCAGATCGTGATTTCAATCTAGTACTACCAAAGACTCTTTCTGCGATGCATAACTATCCTTGGTTACGTGTGACACGTCGTCATTTTTATAAGGATAACCTTTTTCCTGTAGGTTTAATTTATGAGGACTCTGTAACAGTTCCTTTACTTAATTCTCAGGCAAGAATTATTGTGAAAACTAATATACCGTTGTATTATTACAGAGTTCGAAAAGATTCATTGACTAATTCAGATTTGAACCGAAATATAGACCTCATTAAAGCTCTTGATATCCTTGAAGAAAAAACAATAGACTGGCCAAATGGCATGTCTCATTTTTATGCTTGTGTAGCCCATCTTTCCCGCAGTGCATTGATAACTTTGTTTAAAATGTCTGACCATGAACCATTGGATGATGCTTTTAATATGAGCTACGATAAAATTATGTCAAAGTTTTCTACCTATCCGATCGGTTCGGTTCTATCATCAAATGCAAGCATGGTTGATAAACTATGTTTTCTTATTATAAAAATGAAATGTGTTGGTTTTTATCTATTTAGCATTTTGTATAAGTTTGCAAAAAAATAGCGTCGTAAATAGAAATAAAACATGGCCAGTGACGTCACAAATGTATAGGTAAAGAATGAAAGTATTTATAGTATCTCATAAGAAATTCGATTTTCCTGATGAGAAAATATTTGTACCTTTGAAAGTTGGGAATTCAAATATAGCAATTGCGCATGAATATGAACAGGATTGCCAAGGCGAAAATATCTCACATCTCAACCCTTCTTTTTGTGAATTGACAGCCGCCTACTGGATCTGGAAAAATTCTCAGGATGAAGTTGTCGGTTTAGCGCATTACCGTAGGTATTTCGCCTCAAAAAGTAATGCTCTACAAGTCAAGGGTAAAAATATAGCGTCATCTGATGAGCTAGAAAAATGCTTAAAAAATGCAGATATCTTGGTTTCCAAACCGCGAAATTATTTTATCACCTCGATAAAAAGCCATTACATTAATGCTCATCATGACTCTGACTATATCCAGCTTCGTGATGAAATAGCACGACAGCATCCTGATTATTTGGTCGATTTTGATCATGTTTTGGGTGGTACCAAAATCAGTTTGTACAATATGTTCGTTTGCAAGAAGTCATTAATAGACCAGTACTTTGCTTGGCTTTTCCCGGTATTATTTGCGCTTGAAAAAGAAATCCCTTATCAAGATTATGACGCTTACCAAAAGCGTGTTTTTGGTTTTATGGCTGAGCGCCTTTTCAACGTTTGGCTTCATCACCAACGCGACCGGCTGAAAATTAAGTATTTGCCAGTGGTTAATATAGATGGCGAGAATTTGCTGTTAAAAGGCATTGGATTATTAAAACGACATTTCTGGGGTAATAAATGAAAGTAGCTATTGTTGGTGCAGGTATTTCTGGTGCAGTTATTGCCCGATTGTTAGCCGAAAAAGGCGTGGCATCGGTAGTTTTCGATAAACGTAACCATATCGCGGGTAACTGTCATTCAGAACGTGATCCCCAAACCAATGTAATGCTTCATGTCTATGGCCCTCATATTTTCCATACTGATGACAGCGAAGTATGGGACTTTGTTAATCAGTATTCTGAATTCATGCCATACACGAACCGAGTCAAAGCTGTGTATAAAGGCAATGTATATCTCTTACCGGTGAATCTTCACACTATTAATCAGTTCTTTAATAAAACGCTGCGCCCTGACGAAGCGCGTGAGTTTATTGCATCGAAGGCTGATAAGTCTATTGTTGATCCTCAGAATTTTGAAGAACAAGCGATTAGTATGATCGGTCGTGAGTTATATGAAGCTTTCTTCAAAGGATACACTCGCAAGCAATGGGGTTGTGAACCGACTGAACTTCCGGCAAGCATTTTAAAAAGATTACCTGTCCGCTTTAACTACAACGATAATTATTTTAATCATAAATATCAGGGTATGCCGAAAGATGGCTATACTGATATGATTGCCAAAATTCTGAATCATAAGTTGATTGAAATTAAAACAGAGACAGAGTTTAACCCTGAAAATAGTGACAAATATCAGCATGTGTTTTGGTCAGGTGCCCTCGATGGATATTTTGGTTTCAGCGAAGGTCGATTGGGTTACCGGACTCTTGATTTTGAGAAATTTTCTCAAAAAGGTGACTATCAAGGGACTGCTGTTATTAATTACTGTGAAGAAGATATTCCGTTTACGCGTATCACCGAGCACAAGTATTTCTCACCTTGGGAAAGTCATGATGATACGACATGCTACCGGGAGTTTAGTCGTTTTTGCACTGCCGATGATATTCCTTACTACCCAATCCGAATGGTAAAAGAAAAAGAGTTGCTAAACCGTTATCTTGATAAGGCAATGCAATTAAAACATACTACTTTCGTAGGGCGTTTAGGTACCTATCGATATTTGGATATGGATGTTACTATCCGTGAAGCTATTGATGTTGCTCGCAGGTATATAGATTGCCATAAAAATCAGGAGCAGATGCCTGTATTTAATATCAACCCACGATGACATCAGGTATTGCGATGGATACGGATAATTTTTTAAATAAATATAATCCTTTACTCTGTAAAATTTGTTTGGCTGCATCGGATTTTATATTTTTTAACGTTTCGATGGCGCTTTCTATCGGGTGCGTATACTGGATTTTTAATGATATATATCGTTTCATTCCAGATACTCAACTAGAAATGCGTATTATTTCACATCTGGTCCTTGGTTTAATCTGTGTAGGATGGTTTTGGATACGTCTACGACACTATTCTTACCGCAAGCCATTTTGGTTTGAGTTAAAGGAAATTTTCCGAACAATCATCATTTTTGCCATATTTGATCTAGCTTTGGTTGCATTTTCGAAGTGGCAATTTTCTCGTTATATTTGGGTGTTCTGCTGGACTTTCGCACTGATTCTTTTACCTTTTTTCAGAGCGATGACAAAGCATCTCCTGAACCGCTTTGGGATTTGGAAGAAAAAGACGGTCATTCTCGGCAGCGGTAAAAATGCTGTTGAAGCTTTCTATGCACTTCATAGCGAAGAAATGCTTGGTTTCGAGGTTGTCGCTTTTTATGACCACGAATGTTGTGATGATACTGTGCAGGGCCTACCGTTATTGAAAGATCCCAATACCCTTTGGGAGCTTAAGAAAACAGGGGATATCCATTTCATTGTTGCTTTTGAAATGGACAACAGTGATAAAACCATCCTCTGGCTGCGTGAACTGTCTAAAAAGGACTGCCGTTCGGTCACGGTGATTCCATCGCTACGTGGACTCCCGCTTTACAATACGGATATGTCGTTTATTTTCAGTCATGAAGTGATGTTGCTGCGTATACATAACAATCTGGCAAAGAGAACATCGCGTTTTCTTAAGCGTACATTTGATATTGTATGCTCCATACTCATCATATTGCTGTCATCGCCATTACTGATTTATCTCTGGTACAAAGTAACCCGTGACGGTGGGCCGGCCATTTATGGTCATATGCGTGTTGGCCGACATGGAAAGATGTTCCCATGTTATAAATTCCGCTCGATGGTGATGAACTCTCAGGAAGTACTGCAACACTTACTGGATACCGATCCTGATGCACGTGCTGAATGGGACCGTGATTTTAAATTAAAAAACGATCCACGAATCACATCTGTTGGACGTTTTATCCGTAAGACCAGCCTTGATGAACTTCCGCAGTTGTTCAACGTATTGAAAGGGCAGATGAGTCTGGTAGGTCCACGTCCTATCATTTCTGAAGAGTTGTGCCGTTATGATCAAGATGTTGATTACTATCTGATGGCCAAACCAGGGATGACCGGGCTTTGGCAGGTGAGTGGACGTAATGATGTGGATTACGACACGCGAGTCTATTTTGATTCGTGGTATGTCAAAAACTGGTCGCTCTGGAATGACATCGCTATTTTATTTAAAACGGTCAAAGTTGTGCTACATCGCGACGGTGCTTATTGATTGTTCTATCAAGAAATGAGTTGACTGTTACTACTCTGAAGACGACATCAATTGCTACCTTCGGCCCTACAACCTGAGTTAACATGTCCTTCACTTTTGACCCGCAGACTCAATGTCTACGGGGTATCCACACCTGACAGGAGTATGTAATGTCCAAGCAACAGATCGGCGTCGTCGGTATGGCAGTGATGGGGCGCAACCTGGCGCTCAACATCGAAAGCCGTGGTTATACCGTCTCCATCTTCAACCGCTCCCGTGAAAAAACTGAAGAAGTGATTGCCGAGAATCCAGGCAAGAAACTGGCTCCTTTCTTCACGGTGCAGGAATTCGTCGAGTCTCTGGAAACACCACGCCGCATCCTGTTAATGGTGAAGGCGGGCGAGGGCACGGACAAAGCCATCGAATCTTTGAAGCCTTACCTGGAAAAAGGCGACATCATCATTGAAGGCGGTAACTCCTACTTCCCGGACACCGTGCGTCGTAACCGCGAACTGTCTGCAGAAGGCTTCAACTTCATCGGTACCGGTGTTTCCGGTGGTGAAGAAGGCGCGCTGAAAGGCCCATCTATCATGCCTGGCGGTCAGAAAGAAGCTTACGAACTGGTTGCCCCAATCCTGACCAAAATCGCGGCCGTGGCCGAAGATGGTGAACCATGCGTGACCTATATCGGTCCAGACGGTGCGGGTCATTATGTGAAGATGGTCCATAACGGCATCGAATATGGTGATATGCAGCTTATTGCTGAAGCCTATTCTCTGCTGAAAGGCGGTCTGAAGCTCTCTAACGAAGAACTGGCTCAGGTCTTCACCGAGTGGAATGACGGCGAGCTGAACAGCTACCTGATCGACATCACCAAAGATATCTTCACTAAAAAAGATGAAGAAGGGACTTACCTGGTCGATGTGATTCTGGATGAAGCGGCCAACAAAGGTACCGGTAAGTGGACCAGCCAGAGCTCACTAGATCTTGGCGAGCCACTGTCACTGATCACTGAATCTGTCTTCGCGCGTTATATCTCTTCTCTGAAAGATCAGCGTGTTGCGGCCTCTAAAGTGCTGACCGGGCCACAGGCAAAACCAGCAGCCGATAAAGCAGAGTTTGTTGAGAAAGTGCGTCGCGCACTGTACCTGGGCAAAATCGTTTCTTACGCGCAGGGCTTCTCTCAGCTGCGTGCGGCGTCCAACGAAAACAACTGGGATCTGAACTACGGCGAAATCGCGAAGATTTTCCGTGCAGGTTGCATCATTCGTGCCCAGTTCCTGCAGAAAATTACCGATGCGTATGCTGAAAATGCAGACATCGCGAACCTGCTGTTGGCGCCGTACTTCAAGAAGATTGCTGACGACTACCAGCAGGCGCTGCGTGATGTTGTTGCCTATGCGGTACAGAACGGTATTCCTGTCCCAACCTTCTCCGCAGCCATTGCCTACTATGACAGCTACCGTGCAGAAGTTCTGCCGGCAAACCTGATTCAGGCTCAACGTGACTACTTCGGCGCGCACACCTACAAGCGCACTGATAAAGAAGGCGTATTCCATACCGAGTGGATGGAATAATCTGAATTAAGCAACAAATGAAAGGAAGCCCGGGGCCTTGTCTCCGGGTTTTTTTTAACCAAAAATCGCGTATTTATTCGAAGTAGTCTGAATGTCGCCGCAACAACAGGTGAATTGAAGGGCTTCGCCTTGACAGTGCCTTTGCGCTAGAGGTAAAACCCCAACAGCTATTGTTTATCGTGATGGCCAGGTGCCATCTTCACCGTTAACTGAATAAAGTTGCGTTCTAATGAAAATTACAATTTCCGGTACAGGTTATGTTGGCCTCTCAAACGGCATTCTGATTGCACAGAACCACGAAGTGGTGGCGCTGGATATCGTGCAGGCCAAAGTGGATATGCTCAATCAGAAGAAATCGCCGAT
Source organism: Scandinavium goeteborgense (assembly GCF_003935895.2). Classification (GTDB taxonomy): domain Bacteria; phylum Pseudomonadota; class Gammaproteobacteria; order Enterobacterales; family Enterobacteriaceae; genus Scandinavium; species Scandinavium goeteborgense. The sequence goes on from NZ_CP054058.1 coordinate 1,569,441, forward strand.
TGCAGATAAAGAGATTGAAGAATACCTGGCAACCAAAACGCTAAACTTCCGCGCCACGACCGACAAGCAGGATGCCTATCGTGATGCAGATTATGTGATCATCGCGACCCCGACTGATTACGACCCGAAGAGCAACTACTTTAATACCTCAAGTGTTGAAGCAGTCATTCGTGACGTGGTGGAGTTCAACCCAAATGCGGTGATGATCATCAAATCCACTATCCCGGTGGGTTTCACGCAGTCCATTAAAGATGAGCTGGGTATCGACAATGTGATTTTCTCACCGGAATTCCTGCGTGAAGGCCGTGCGTTGTACGACAACCTGCATCCATCACGTATCGTGATCGGTGAGCGTTCAGAACGTGCAGAACGTTTTGCCGCTCTGTTGCAGGAAGGTGCGGTCAAAAAAGAGATCCCAACTTTATTTACCGATTCCACCGAAGCCGAAGCTATTAAACTGTTCGCTAATACCTATCTGGCGATGCGCGTGGCGTACTTCAATGAGCTGGACAGCTATGCAGAGAGCTTGGGGCTTGATAGCCGTCAGATCATCGAAGGCGTATGTCTGGACCCTCGTATTGGCAACCATTACAACAACCCATCGTTTGGCTATGGTGGCTACTGCCTGCCAAAAGACACCAAACAGTTGCTGGCTAACTACCAGTCGGTACCGAATAACCTGATTTCGGCCATCGTTGATGCTAACCGTACGCGTAAAGATTTTGTCGCGGATTCTATTCTGGCGCGAAAACCGAAGGTCGTCGGCGTATATCGTCTGATCATGAAGAGTGGCTCCGATAACTTCCGCGCCTCTTCAATTCAGGGGATCATGAAGCGCATCAAAGCCAAAGGGGTGCAGGTTATCATCTATGAACCTGTGATGCAGGAAGATGAGTTCTTCCACTCGCGTGTGGTTCGCGATCTGGAGGCGTTTAAGCAGGAAGCCGATGTGATTATCTCCAACCGCATGGCGGAAGAGCTCGCAGATGTGGCGGATAAAGTGTATACCCGCGATTTGTTCGGTAACGACTAAGCCCGAGCAGCACAGATATCAAAAAGGCCCTCATCAAAGGGCCTTTTTGTTGTCGGCGTAACGCTTAACGGGATTAGACGTTATAGAAACCGCGATACCAGTCAACGAAGTTTTTCACCCCGTCTTTCACCGTGGTTTCTGGCTTGAAGCCGGTTGCGTCTTGCAAGGGCTGCGTATCTGCGCTGGTTTCCAAAACGTCACCCGGCTGTACCGGCATCATGTTCTTATCGGCTTCAGTGCCGAGGGCCTCTTCAAGGGCCGTGATGTAATCCATCAACTCAACTGGTGAGCTGTTACCGATGTTATAGACACGGTACGGTGCGGAGCTGCTAGCAGCCGATCCGGTTTCAACCGTCCAGTTGGCATCCGGCTGAGGGATAACGTCCTGTAGACGAATAATCGCTTCCGCAATATCATCGATATAGGTGAAGTCGCGCTTCATCTTACCGTAGTTATAGACGTCGATGCTTTTGCCTTCGATCATGGCTTTGGTAAATTTAAACAGTGCCATGTCCGGGCGACCCCACGGGCCGTAGACGGTGAAGAAACGCAGGCCGGTGGTTGGCAAACCGTATAGATTGGCATAGGTATGCGACATCAGCTCGTTGGCTTTTTTGGTTGCCGCGTACAGAGACACTGGGTGATCAACTGAATCATCGGTCGAGAATGGCATTTTACGATTCAGGCCGTAGACCGAGCTGGATGAGGCATACAGCAGGTGCTGCACCTTGTTATGGCGGCAGCCTTCAAGCACGTTCAAATGACCAATCAGGTTGGCATCCGCGTAGGCGTGTGGGTTTTCCAGCGAATAACGCACACCAGCCTGTGCGGCGAGGTGAATCACACGATCGAATTTCTCGTCAGCAAAAAGGCTTGCCATCGCGGCGCGGTCAGCCAGATCGATTTTATGGAAGCTGAAACCTGGCTTCTGTAGCAGGTCGAGACGCGCCTGTTTTAGGTTAACGTCGTAGTAGTCGTTGAGATTATCAATCCCCACCACCTGATGGCCAGCTTGTAGCAAACGCTCGCTGACATGGAAGCCGATAAAACCGGCGGCGCCGGTAACCAGGTATTTCATCTTTTTTCCTCAAATTTTGACCAGAAATGCATCAGTTGGGCTCTGGCATAACTGAAAGCAAAATCATACCGTTAGCTGGCGCAAAAAGATAATCGTTATCTACAATTAGGGTAGCCCGTTTTTTTGGTTAATTATTGGGACTTCGGGCATTATTCTTATAGTAATTCTTATGCGCGTGGGTAGACTATTCGCCCTTGTGGGCTTTTCTTTAATTGTGTAGCTAAGGTTTGTATGACACAGGACAATAATAAAAGTTTTACCGGTCACAGCAGCGAGCCGGAGCAGATTGATTTGATCGACTTGCTGGTACAAGTCTGGCGTGGAAAGGTCACCATCATCGTGTGTGTGATTGTCGCCATCCTTCTTGGCGTGGGCTATATCATGATTGCTAAAGAGAAATGGACCTCTACAGCCTTGATAACACAGCCTGATATCGGGCAAGTTTCCAGCTATTCCAACGCCATGAACATTCTGTATGGCGGCAACGCCCCTTCGGTGAATGCGATTCAACAGGATTTCATTACCCGTTTTAACTCTTCTTTTTCAGCCCTCTCCGAGTCGCTGGATAATAAGGACGAGCCTGAAAAACTGGATATTGAAGCCGCAGTGAAAGGCCAGAACCTGCCGTTGCGTGTCTCTTACACTGCGCACACTGCAGAGGAAGCACGACAGATTCTGGCGAAGTACATTCAGCGGGTTGACGATGATGTCGCAAAAGCAGTGGAAGGCGACCTCAAATCAAATATTTCTACCCGCAAAAACGATCTTGAGCAGTTGTTGAACTCTCAGGAGAAAGTAGCGGCTGAGCAGAAAGCGTTGCGGATCGCACAAATCAACCAGGCACTGACCGTAGCCGAACAGTCAAAGATCAAGCTGCCTCAGGTTCAGCAGGCGGATATGGTCTCGCAAGACACTATGTTCATGTTAGGCAGTGATGCGCTGAGTTCGATGGTGAAAAATGAGGGGACGCGACCGCTTGCCTTCCCGGACAGCTACTATCAGACGCGTCAAACCTTACTGAACATCAATAACCTGATGACCAGTGGCAAAGACGATCAGCCGAAAGTGAACAATATTCACGCTTATCGTTACGTGATGAAACCAACGCTCCCGTTCCGTCGCGACAGTCCAAAGCGTGCCATTATTCTGGTACTCGCGGTTCTGTTAGGTGGGATGGTCGGTGCCGGTGTGGTGCTGGGTCGTAACGCGCTGCGTAACTACCAGCCGAAAGCCTAAGTCAGCAATACAGCAATAAAAAACCGGGCAATTCTCATCAGCCCGGTTTTTTTACGTCTGGAAAAGTCTACTGATGACGCTGACGCAGGTTCTCAATGACGGTCGTCAGATCCAACTCCTGATCCTGCAGCAGAACCAGCAGGTGATACATCAGATCAGAGGCTTCGTTGGTCAGTTCATGACGGTCATTAACGGTGGCGGCCAGCGCAGTTTCCACGCCTTCTTCCCCGACTTTTTGTGCGATGCGCTTAGTGCCACTGGCGTACAGTTTCGCCGTGTAGGAACTTTCAGGGTCTGCAGTTTTACGTTCTGCCAGCAATTGCTCGAGCTGATACAGGAACAGCCACTGGTGACCCGTTTCGCCGAAACAGCTTGAGGTGCCTTTGTGACAGGTTGGGCCAATTGGGTTTACCAGCACCAGCAGGGTGTCGTTATCGCAGTCCGGGGTGATGCTGACAACATTGAGGAAATGGCCGGACGTTTCACCTTTGGTCCATAAGCGCTGTTTGGTGCGTGAGTAAAACGTCACTTTGCCGCTTTGCTCGGTGGCGGCCAGGGCGTCCTGATTCATATAGCCCAGCATCAGCACTTCACCGGATACCGCGTGTTGCACGATGGCGGGCATCAGTCCGTCGGTTTTTTCCCAGTCCAGCTGTTCCGTTAACATACTCTGATCTCCACGCCCTGAGTCACCAGGTACGCTTTTAATTCGCCAATATTAATAATTTGCTTATGGAACACCGAAGCGGCCAGCGCACCATCAACGTCTGCATCGCGGAAGGCTTCGAGGAAATGTTCCATCGTCCCTGCACCGCCGGAGGCAATCATCGGTACGCGGCACACGTCACGCACTTTTTTGAGTTGTGCAAGGTCATAACCGTTGCGCACGCCGTCCTGGTTCATCATGTTCAACACGATTTCACCGGCACCGCGCTTTTGCACTTCCTGCACCCAGTCGAGGGTTTCCCATTGCGTCACTCGGGTACGGTTTTCGTCACCGGTGTATTGATTGACGTGATACTTCCCGGTGTCAGCGTCGAACCAGGTATCAATGCCGACGACGATGCACTGCACGCCAAAGCGATCCGCCAGACGGGTGATCAGCTCAGGCTCTGCCAGAGCAGGGGAGTTAACCGATATTTTGTCCGCGCCAAACGACAGAATTTTGGCCGCGTCGTCTACGGATTTGATACCCCCGGCCACGCAGAAAGGGATATCGATGACTTCTGCCACGCGTGACACCCAGCTTTTATCCACCACGCGGCCATCGCTGGAAGCGGTAATGTCATAAAACACCAGCTCGTCAGCGCCTTCCTCAGCGTAGCGTTTCGCCAGCGGAACGATATCGCCGATGATTTCGTGATTGCGGAACTGCACGCCTTTCACCACCTGACCATCACGCACGTCAAGACAAGGGATTATCCGTTTTGCCAGCATTGGATGGCCTCCGTTACGTTGAATTTACCTTCCAGCAGCGCGCGTCCGACAATCACTCCGCGAACGCCGGTCCCGCGCAGGGCGGCGATGTCGTCGAGACCGCCAATGCCGCCGGAAGACTGGAATGCCACCTGCGGATAGCGGGCGCACACTTCGTCATACAGCGAAACGTTGGAGCCGGCCAGAGTGCCGTCGCGTGAAATATCGGTGCACAGCACATGCTTGAGCCCGACGGGCAAATACGTTTCGACCAACTCTTCCAGCGTCACGCCGGAGTTTTCCTGCCAGCCGCTGACCGCGACCTGTTTGGTGCCCTGGTCATCAATACGGACATCCAGCGCCAGGACCAGTTTTTCCGCGCCAAAACGCGTAAACCAGGTTTTCACGATTTCAGGTGATTTTACCGCAGTAGAGCCTATCACCACCCGGGCGACGCCTGCGTCTAACAAGGCCGCGACGTCTTCTTCGGTCCGAATTCCACCGCCGACCTGCACCGGAACATTCACGCCCGCCACCAGGTTTTTGATCAGGGGGATCTGACGTTTTGCTGGGTCTTTCGCCCCGGTGAGATCGACGAGATGCAGCACTTCAGCACCTTGTGCAGCGTACTCTTGCAAGCGTGGAAGCGGGTCGCTGCCGTAATCACGTTGTTGGCCGTAGTCACCCTGATGGAGGCGGACCACGGTGCCGTCAATTAAATCTAATGCTGGAATGATCATCACATCTCCAGGAAGTTTTTCAGCAGCTGCGCACCCGCGGCGCCAGAGCGTTCGGGGTGAAACTGCACGCCGAAGAAGTTGTCTTTTTGCACCGCGGCGGTAAACGCTTCGCCGTAGTTGCATTGGGCGATGGTCCATGGATTGACCGGCATCGCGTAGCTGTGTACGAAATAGAAGTATGCCCCGTCTTCAATACCGCGAAACAGTCGGTCACCGGCTTTCGGGTAAACGCGGTTCCAGCCCATGTGCGGCAAGGGCAGGCCGAAATCGGTCATTTTCGGGATGTCCTGCTCGATGATGCCAATCATGTCGACACCGTTCGACTCTTCGCTGCGACGGCCCAGCAACTGCATTCCGAGGCAAATCCCCAGCACCGGCTGGGTACAGGCTTTGACCAGCTCGATGAGTTCACGCTCGCGAAGTTGATCCATCGCCGCCTGCGCGGTGCCAACGCCCGGTAGAAACAGCTTGTCTGCGCGCAGCACGATATCCGGGTCACGGCTGACCACCGGCTCGTAGCCATGACGGAGAATCGCCGATCGCACCGAATTCAGATTGGCGCAGCCGGTATCAAGGATAACGACGTTCATCACAGCACTCCTTTCGAGGAGGGAAGGGTGTCGCCCTCCACGCGAATCGCCTGACGCAGAGTACGGCCAAAGGCTTTAAACAGACTCTCCACGCGGTGGTGATCGTTTTTGCCTTTGGTTTTCAGGTGCAGCGTGACGCCCATGGTGTAGGAGAGCGAGCGGAAGAAGTGCTCGATCATCTCGGTGCTGAGGTCGCCCACGCGCTGATAGGTAAATTCAGCGCGGTATTCGAGGTGCGGACGGCCAGAGATGTCCAGCGCACAGCGGGCCAGGCATTCGTCCATTGGCAGCACGAAGCCGAAACGGTTAATGCCGCGCTTGTCGCCCAGCGCCAGTTTCAGCGCTTCGCCGAGCGCCAGGCCGGTATCTTCCACGGTGTGGTGATCGTCGATATACAAATCGCCTTTAACAGTGATTTCCGTGCGGAATCCGCCGTGGGTGGCAATCTGATCGAGCATGTGGTCGAAGAAGCCCACACCGGTGTTAATTTTGCTGCCGCCTTCGCGGTCCAGCCACACTTTGACGTCGATCTGCGTTTCGCGGGTGTTGCGCTCCACGTGCGCGTAACGGTCGCGTTTCGTCAACTGCTCGGTGATTTTCAGCCAGTTGAGGTCGTCACGGCTGTAGCGCAGGCCGATAATCCCCATATTTTGCGCCAGGGTGACGTCGGTTGCGCGGTCGCCAATCACGTAGCTGTTTGCCACATCCATCACGCCGTCATTCAGCCACGCGGCCACCATGTTGGTTTTCGGCTTGCGGCATTCGCAGTTTTCGGTCTCGAAGTGCGGGCAAATCAGCACGTCATCAAACTGCACGCCCTGAGAGCTGAAGACCTGCATCATCAGGTTATGCGGGCCGTCGAAATCCGCCTGCGGAAAACTGTCGGTGCCCAGTCCGTCCTGGTTGGTGATCATCACCAGCTTGTAACCGGCTTTTTGCAGCTTCAACAGCGAAGGAATGACCTCCGCTTCAAACGCCAGTTTGTCGAACCGGTCGACCTGATAATCACTCGGCGGCTCGCTAATGAGGGTGCCGTCACGATCGATAAAGAGGAACTTCTGGGTCATACTTTCTCCGCACGAAGGGCGTCAATGACGCGCTGGCTCTCGTCGCGGGTGCCGATGGTGATGCGCAGGCAGCCGCTTAAAGAAGGTTGCTTATTCTGATCACGTAAGATAATGCCCTGATCCCACAAAGATTTGAAGACCGCGCTTGATGCAGTCAGGCGCACCAGGATGTAGTTGGTCTCCGAGTCGAAAACCTGCTCAACGCAGGCGATGTCACGCAGCTGCGTTATCAGATACTGACGTTCTTCGAGGATTTGGGCCACGCGGTCACGCATGGCATTAATGCCCAAAGGGCTTAGCGCCTGGGCCGCAATATCGGCCACCGGTGTGGAAAGCGGATACGGCGCAATCACTTTCATCAGTAGGGCAATCACTTCCTCGCTGGCGAGCGTAAAGCCGCAGCGCAGCCCGGCGAGGGCAAAGGCTTTCGACAGCGTGCGCAGCACCACTAAATGCGGGTAATCGGCAATCCAGCCGGTCAGCGTCGCCTGCGGACAAAACTCGATATAGGCTTCATCGGCCACGACCAGCGCTTTGCCGCGGGTCATCTCCAGCAGCACGCGAAAATCCTGAGGATTGATAATCTGCCCGGTCGGGTTATTGGGGCTGCACACGTACACCACTTTTACGCCATCAAGTTTATCGGCGATAGCCTGCAGGTCGAGCTGCCAGTTTTCCAGCGCGGGCACCGTCCGGTATTCCACGCCGAAGGTTTCGGCGCTGACGCTGTACATACCATAAGTCGGGGGGCAGAACAGAATGGCGTCTTTGCCCGGCTCGCAAAATGCGCGAATCAGCAGCTCAATCCCTTCATCGGCCCCACGGCTCACCAGAACCTGTTCCGGTTTCAGCCCGGCGTACTGCGCGTAGTTTTCGATAACGGCTTTGGGCTGGCACTCCGGGTAGCGGTTCAGGGTTTGCTGCGAAAAGTCGAAGGAGACCGCCGTCGGAAATTCATTGGCATTGAGCCAGACATCACCTTTACCGCCGAGACGACGGGCAGACTGATAAGGCGTCAGGTCGCGGACGTTTTTACGGGCTAACTCTTCAATGCTCATTTCATCTCCTTGAGTGCGGCCACGCGTAAGGTAACGGCATTTTTGTGGGCGGTCAGACGTTCGGCGGCGGCCAGGGTTTCAATCGTGGAAGCCAGTGCGGAGAAACCGTCTTTCGTGAGTTCCTGCACGGTCATGCGCTTCTGGAAATCGGCCAGGCCTAGGCTGGAACAGGTCGCGGTATAACCGTAGGTCGGCAGTACGTGGTTGGTGCCTGAGGCGTAATCACCTGCCGATTCCGGGGACCAGTCGCCTAAAAAGACTGAACCGGCACTGGTGATGCTGTCGACCAAAGAACGTGCGTCACGGGTCTGGATAATCAAGTGCTCCGGACCGTACTGGTTAGAAATGTCGACACACTGCGCAAGATCACGAGCGACAATCAGTCGGCTGGCGGATAACGCCTGACGCGCGGTATCGGCCCGGGGTAATTCAGCCAGCTGACGTTCTACTGCTTTGGCGACGCGCGCAGCCATGTCGGCATCCGGCGTCAGCAGAATCACCTGTGAATCCGGCCCGTGCTCTGCCTGAGACAGCAGATCGGAGGCCACGAAATCCGGCGTTGCACCGCTGTCGGCAATCACCAGCACTTCAGACGGACCGGCTGGCATATCAATGGCGGCCCCATCCAGACGCTGGCTGACCTGACGTTTTGCCTCGGTAACAAACGCGTTGCCTGGGCCAAAAATTTTATCCACTTTCGGCACGGATTCGGTGCCCAGCGCCAGCGCGGCAATGGCCTGCGCGCCACCGACATTAAAGATATCTTTCACGCCGCACAGTTTGGCCGCATACAGAATTTCATCGGCAATTGGCGGCGGGGAGCACAGCACCACTTTTTTACAGCCAGCGATACGAGCCGGCGTGGCGAGCATTAATACGGTGGAAAACAGCGGCGCAGAGCCACCGGGAATATACAAACCTACGGAGGCGATAGGACGAGTCACCTGCTGGCAGCGCACGCCTGGTAGCGTTTCTACATCAACCGGTTGCAGTTTCTGCGCGACGTGAAACGTCTCAACGTTTTTCACCGCTACCGCCATCGCCTGTTTCAGCTCATCGCTCAGACGACTGCTGGCAGCGTCGATTTCCTGCTCGCTGACTTTAAGCGTCGAAACGTCGGTTTTATCAAACTTCGCGCTGTATTCACGCAACGCCTGGTCGCCATGGGTTTTTACGTTGTCGAGAATTTCAGCCACGGTGCGGCTGATGCTTTCCGACGCAGAGATTGCCGGGCGCATCAGTAAATCACGCTGTTGCTCGGGGCTGATGCTGTTCCAGTCGATGACAGTATTAAAGCTCATGGTCGGTTACTCCATCATCTTCTCAATGGGCAGAACCAGAATGGAACTGGCACCCAGCGCTTTCAGTTTTTCCATGGTTTCCCAGAACAGGGTTTCGCTGCTGACCATGTGCATCGCCACGCGCTGCTGATCGCCTGCCAGCGGCAGAATGGTTGGGCGTTCGGCGCCCGGCAGCAGGGCAATGACTTCTTCCAGGCGCTCGGTCGGCGCGTGCATCATGATGTATTTCGATTCACGGGCCTGAATCACGCCCTGAATACGAGTCAACAGTTTGTCGATGAGCTGCTGTTTGGCTTCCGGCATTTCGCCGTCACGCTGGATAAGACAGGCTTTGGAGCGGTAAATCACTTCCACTTCGCGCAGGCCGTTGGCTTCAAGCGTCGCACCGGTCGACACCAGGTCGCATATCGCATCGGCCAGACCAGCACGCGGCGCGACTTCAACGGAACCGTTCAGTAAGCAGGATTTAAACTGAACGCCTTTTCCATCGAGGTAGCGTTTGAGCAGGTGCGGATACGAGGTCGCGATACGCTTATTATTGAGGCTGATTGGGCCATCCCACGGGTCGTCAACGGAGACAGCCAATGAGAAACGGCAGCCGCCAAAATCGAGGCGACGCAGTGTGAAGTAACGAGGGTCTTCGCCCTGAGCGCGACGGCTCAACAGCTCTTCTTCCAGCACGTTTTCGCCAATAATGCCGAGATCAACCACACCATCCATGATCAGGCCTGGGATATCGTCGTCACGTACGCGCAGAATATCGATAGGCATATTTTCTGCCAGCGCAATCAGGCGCTGGCTGTGCATATTAATTTTTATGCCACAGCGAGCGAGCAATTCGCGTGAATCATCGCTTAAACGTCCGGATTTCTGCATGGCTATGCGTAAACGTGTGTTGTCTAACATTCTTATATCCTCGTAGTCCTGTCTGAATGACTCGAAACTTGCGCCCAAAAAAAAGCCCCCGGAAGTTCGATCTTCCGAGGGCTCTCTCTTGCGTTCTGCACCACTGGAAGATCTAACTGTCTTCCAGCACACATCGCCTGAAAGACTAGTCAGGGTGATGGTGATGATGGTGGTTTTTAAATTGAACGCTGTTCATAAAATTTCTCGTTGAATGCTTATGCATTTGATGCCTTTTAACCTAAACCACTTCATCGCCACAAAGCAAGGCCTTTTTTACATCTTTAATTCATTTCATATTCATCAGATATACTCTAGATAATTCGAGCCGCAGGCAGGCGGCAAGTCTGAGAATCCCTGGGAGCATAGTTAGCTATGTGACCAGGGTGAACAGACGTAGCCAACGCACATGCGGCTTGAAGTATGACGAGTATAAATTGTCAGTTGGCGAGGGCTGGCGTAGCCTTATAAAAGGAACGCGAACGAGTCAGGAGAGCACAGATGAAAAAGGTCGCAATCGTAGGTTTGGGCTGGCTGGGTATGCCGCTGGCACTGTCGCTGAGCGCGCGAGGCTGGCAGGTGTCCGGCAGTAAAACCACCGAAGATGGGATTGAGGCCGCGAGAATGTGTGGCATCGACAGCTATTTGTTGCGACTGGATCCGCAACTGGTCTGTGATACCGATGATTTGGATGCCTTGATGAACGTCGACGCGCTGGTGATCACGCTCCCTGCGCGACGCAGCGGTCCCGGTGAAGAGTTTTATTTACAGGCGGTGCAGGAGCTTGTCGACAGCGCGCTGGCGTACCGCATTCCGCGAATTGTTTTCACCAGCTCGACGTCGGTGTACGGCAAAGGGCAGGGCACGATTAAAGAGAATGCTCCGCGTGAGCCGATAACCTCCAGCGGCCGCGTGCTGAAAGAGCTGGAAGACTGGCTGCACAATTTGCCGGGAACGTCCGTCGATATTCTGCGCCTTGCAGGCCTGGTCGGGCCGGAGCGTCACCCGGGTCGATTCTTTGCCGGGAAATCCGCGCCGGATGGGCAACAGGGCGTCAATCTGGTGCATCTGGAAGATGTGATTTCCGCGATAACGCTGTTGCTTCAGGCACCGAAAGGCGGGCACATCTATAATTTATGTGCGCCCGGACATCCGTCTCGTTCAACGTTTTACCCGCAGATGGCCCGCGAGCTTGGGCTTGAGCCACCGGTATTCAGCAATAGCGCTGAGAAGGGACGCATTATTGATGGTAGCCGCATCTGTTCTGAGCTGGGGTTTGAGTACCAGCATCCCGATCCGCTGGTGATGCCGCTGGAGTAAACGACCGGCGGTGACATCGCGTACCGACTGGGGGCGACGATGAAACCATTACTGGAAGTACTCATCATTCTTGATGCGCTCGATAAAGAAGGGAGCTTTGCTGCGGCATCGGCAAAGCTCTTCAAAACCCCTTCCGCACTGAGCTACACCGTTCATAAGCTGGAAAGCGACCTCAATATTCAACTGCTCGACCGCAGCGGCCATCGTGCGAAGTTCACCCGCACCGGACAAATGCTGCTGGAGAAAGGGCGGGAAGTCCTGCACACAGTGCGCGAACTCGAAAAGCAGGCGGTCAAACTGCATGAAGGCTGGGAAAACGACCTGGTGATCGGCGTGGACGATACCTTTCCTTTCTCATTACTGGCGCCGCTCATTGAACAGTTCTACCAACGGCACAGCGTAACGCGGCTCAAGTTTATCAACGGCGTACTCGGCGGTTCCTGGGATGCGCTGGTACAGGGCCGGGCCGATATTGTCATTGGCGCGCTGCACGACCCGCCGCCGCTCAGCGATTTCGGTTTCGCGCCATTAGGCGAGCTGGAGCAGATTTTCGTTGTGGCGGCCCATCATCCTTTGGCGGAAGAGCCTGAACCGCTAAACCGCAAAACCATCAAACGCCATCGGGCGATTATCGTCGGCGATGGCACCACGCCTGACTGCCCTGCATTTCAGCAGGTGCTTGAGGATCAGGAAGCCATTACTGTTTTTGATTTTAAAACCAAGCTGGAGCTTCAAATCACCGGTCTGGGCTGCGGTTATCTCCCGCGTTATCTGGCTCAGCGTTATCTCGACAGCGGCGCTTTAGTGGAGAAGCAGGTCGCGGCTCACGTGCCGTTTGATGCGGTGTGGATTGGTTGGAATGAACAGACCGCGGGCCTGGCGAGCGCCTGGTGGCGGGAAGCTGTTGTGGCAAATAGTGCTATCGCGGCAGTCTATAACCGCGCCACAGATGAATAATCAGACATTTAGCGAAAAGTTTTTGTTGATGAGCCTCTCGTTCTCTTGTTTTTAAGGGGGGATGGGGGCAGAATACGCGCCAGCAAAAAGAGACTAACCGACGCAATTTTATGGCGTCGGTTATTTTTTTGCTTTCGAGACACACTCATTCATACAAGAGGCCGGGCTTCGTACCGGATAGATACTTACTTAAAAATCGACAGTTGTTGTCGCCGAGGATTTAAAAAAATGGGGCAATTTTTTGCTTACGCGACGGTTTTCACCGTACAGGGGAATAACCATGTCGCATAATGCTACTCCAAACACCTCTCGCGTGGAGTTACGTAAGACACTTACGTTGATTCCGGTTGTTATGATGGGTCTTGCCTATATGCAGCCTATGACGCTGTTCGATACTTTCGGTATCGTATCTGGACTGACCGATGGTCATGTCCCGACAGCCTATGCATTCGCTCTGATAGCCATCCTGTTTACTGCGTTTAGTTACGGTAAGCTGGTTCGCCGCTATCCGTCAGCAGGTTCAGCCTATACCTACGCCCAGAAATCCATTAGTCCGACGGTTGGATTTATGGTGGGTTGGTCTTCGCTGCTTGATTATCTGTTTATGCCGATGATCAACATCCTGTTGGCAAAAATTTACTTTGAAGCGCTGGTACCTTCGGTTCCATCGTGGATATTTGTTGTCGGGTTAGTGGCCTTTATGACCATTTCTAACCTGCGCAGCATTAAAACCGTGGCTAACTTCAACACCCTGATTGTGGTGCTGCAGATGGGTATCGTTGCCGTTATTGTCGGCATGATCATCTGGGGCGTTCACAACGGTACGGGTGCAGGTACGCTGACCAGCAGTCGTCCATTCTGGTCTGAAGGCGCGCATATCACGCCGATGATCACCGGTGCGACGATTCTGTGCTTCTCGTTCCTGGGCTTCGACGGTATCTCTTCTCTGTCTGAAGAAACCAAAGATGCCGAGCGCGTTATCCCGAAAGCCATTGTCCTGACGGCGCTGATTGGCGGTGGGGTCTTTATCGTTGCATCTTACTTCCTGCAACTGTATTTCCCTGACATCTCTCGCTTCAAGGATCCGGATGCGTCACAGCCAGAAATCATGCTGTACGTGGCGGGTACAACCTTCCAGTGGTGCGTGCTTATCTTCTCAAGCGTGACCGTACTGGCATCCGGTATGGCCGCACACGCAGGCGTTTCTCGTCTGATGTACGTGATGGGCCGCGATGGTGTGTTCCCGAAAAGCTTCTTCGGTTACGTGCATCCGAAATGGCGTACCCCGGCATGGAACGTGGTGCTGGTGGGCGCAATTGCACTGCTGGCGATTAAATTCGACCTGGTAACCGCAACGGCGTTGATTAACTTCGGTGCGCTGGTGGCCTTCACCTTCGTTAACCTGTCCGTTATCTCGCAGTTCTGGATCCGTGAAAAGCGTAACAAAACGCTGAAAGATCACTTCCACTACCTGTTTATGCCGGTATGTGGTGCGCTGACCGTCGGTGCGCTGTGGATTAACCTGGAAGAAAGCTCAATGGTTCTCGGTCTGATTTGGGGCGCAGGTGGCCTGATTTATCTGGCTTGTGTGACCCGCAGCTTCCGTAACCCGGTGCCGCAGTACGAAGACATCGCGTAATCCCGACACGCGAGAGTCAAAAAAAACCGGAGACACTGTCTCCGGTTTTTTTATGCCTGTCATTCAGGCTTAAACAATCTCTTGTGCATACTGATACAGCGCTTTAAGCAGGGCGAGCTTCTCGTCATTCCCTTCATACTGCACGTAGAGCTGCCGCAGTTCATCGGCATAAGCCTGCAGGAATTCCGGGGTAAAGACGTCACGACGGTGCTGCAACCAGCGCTGCTGCTCGGCTTCGTCCAGCGTGCCGGGGAAATTACGCGCCCGATAGTTGAACAGCAGTTTCTCGATGCGTTTATCGGCAAACGTGAGGTCCAGCGCGGGCAGATTGCGTGGCTCGGTCTCCAGCAGGATTTTCATCGCCGCGCGGTCCGCATCGCTGAAGAAACCATTGTAGAGCTGGGTGTCGACGTTTTCCGACGGCACAAAAGGCTCCGCCTCGGCAAAAATCGCCACGACTTTGTCGCGTACCTGCGGGTTATCGCGCAGCACTTTCAGGTTATCCAGACACTGCTGGCGGTTGATACCGAGACGATCGGCATCTTCCGGGCGCAAGGTATTGCCCTGCGCGAGAATAGGGCATTTATTCAGGTGTACCAGTTTCACCGGAACCGCTGCCAGCTCGCCGAGATCGGCTTTCGGCGTATACAGACGCTCGCGCAGTTCATCGGCATTCAGTTCGAGCAGGGGCGACATATCACCCGCCAGGTCGACCATGATCACCGCGTTACGGTTGTCTGGATGCCAGGCCAGCGGTGCTACCCAGCTGGTGTTTCCGCGCCACGCCCCGAACATGCCGGAGATATGCACTAGCGGTTTCATTTGCGGTACGTCAATCAGCGTCGCCAGTTTGTTCTTTCCGCGGAAGGTATACAGATAATCGAACAGGCGTGGCTGACACTCTTTCACCAGTTTTGCCATCGCGATGGTGGCGTACACATCGGCCATCGCATCGTGAGCGTTGCTGTGTTCGATGCCGTTAGCTTTGGTCAGGTGCTCCAGACGGAAACTTGGCAGACCGTCTTCGTTTTCTGGCCAGTTAATGCCTTCCGGACGCAGGGCATAGCAGGCTCGCATCACGTCGAGCAGATCCCAGCGAGAGTTATGGTTTTGCCAGCTCCAGGCGTACGGGTCGAAGAAATTACGGTAGAAAATGTTACGCGTCACTTCATCATCGAAACGTACGTTGTTGTAGCCGACCACGCAGGTTTTCGGCACGGTAAACAGGTCATGGATCCGTCGTGCAAACGCCGCTTCATTTTCGCCTTTGGCCAGTGCTTCCTGCGGTGTGATGCCGGTGATCATGACCGCCTGAGGTTGCGGGAGATAATCATCAGCAGGCTTGCAGTAGAAGACTTCCGGCTCGCCGATGATATTGAAATCAGCGTCGGTGCGAATGGCCGCGAACTGAGCGGGTCGGTCCAGTTGCGGGTGGGTGCCGAAGGTTTCGTAGTCGTGAAACAGGAATCCGGCTTGCGGTTGCGTTTCTTGCATAGTCTGTCTTTTACCCGTGAGCGCGTTAGCCGGTAATGGTAAACGATTTGCCCGATCTTCAGAAGCGTGGCGCGGCGATCCCTCTGCGTCGCACGCAGGAAATGTCATACTTTCTTGCAATTTAACGCTGTCAGCAAAGCGTAACTGCCGTAAAAAGAACGGGAATACGAAAAGTTGAGGATATGCTGTTGAAAGGCCGTTTTTTTATTGCTGTTTCTTTGCTCGCTTCGAGCGTTTCTTGCGCAGTTGCCGCAGATTATATTTCCGCACCGGTACAACCTCCTGCAATCCAGGCCGCATCCTGGGTGCTGATGGATTACACCACCGGACAGGTCCTCACCGCGGGTAACGAACACCAGCAGCGCAACCCTGCCAGTCTCACAAAGCTGATGACCGGTTACGTGGTTGACCGCGCGATCGACAGCCATCGCATTACCGGAGATGACATGGTCACCGTGGGTCGCGATGCCTGGGCGAAGGGCAACCCTGTGTTTGACGGGTCATCCCTGATGTTCCTCAAAGCGGGCGATCGACTGAGCGTGCATGACCTGAGCCGCGGGCTGATTGTCGATTCCGGGAACGACGCCTGCGTGGCGTTGGCTGACTACGTCGCAGGTGGCCAGCCACAGTTCGTCAAAATGATGAACGATTACGTGAGCAAACTGGGCCTGAAAGATACCCATTTCGAAACCGTGCACGGTCTTGATGCGCCAGGACAGCACAGTTCAGCCTTCGACCTGGCGGTGTTATCCCGGGCGATTATTCATGGCGAGCCTGACTTCTATCATATGTATAGCGAGAAGAGCCTGACCTGGAACGGCATTACCCAGAACAACCGTAACGGCTTGCTGTGGGATAAAAATCTGAACGTCGATGGGCTGAAAACGGGCCACACGGCGACTGCCGGGTTTAACATCATCGCCTCTGCGGTCGACGGTAAGCGTCGTCTGATTGCGGTTGTCATGGGCGCTGAGAGCTCGAAAGGGCGTGAAGATCAGGCGCGTAAACTGCTGCACTGGGGCCAGCAGAATTTCGATACTGTGCAGATCCTGCATACCGGCAAAAAAGTCGGTACAGAGCGCATCTGGTACGGTGATAAAGAACACATCGATCTGGGCACCGATCAGGACTTCTGGCTGGCCTTACCGAAAGCCGAAGTGCCGAAAATCAAAGCCAAATACGTGATGGACAAGAAAGAGCTGGATGCGCCAATCGAGGCCCATCAGCGCGTCGGGGAAATTGAACTCTACGACGGCGATAAGATTGTGGCTCACTGGCCGCTGGTGACGCTGGAAAGCGTGGGCAAAGGCGGCATGTTCTCGCGCCTGAGCGACTGGATGCACCACAAATCCTGAGTCAGCCCCTGCTTGGCCCAACGCCCTCTTCGGAGGGCGTTTTACTTTCCGGATTTGTGAAATATCGCACATACTCCATCAGGTCTGTTTGCTAAATTTTAACTGTATATTTGTCCAGTAAATGTTTTAACGGAGGCAATATGGATTACAGCATTACGCAGGAAAATCGCCGCGTCATCGCCGGTTTTCATCTGGTTGGCCCGTGGGAGAAGACTGTCAAACAGGGCTTTGAGCAGCTAACTATGTGGGTGAACGGGCATAAGATCCACGCCAAAGAATGGGTGGCGGTTTACTACGACAACCCCGATCAGGTGCCAGCGGAAAAACTGCGGGCAGACACCGTGGTCACCGTAGAAGACGGCTTCACGATACCCGCCAATAGTGAAGGGGTGATCGTCACCGAGATCGCGGCCGGAATGTACGCCAAAGCGCCTGCGCGCGTGGTCGATCATGACTTCTCCACGCCGTGGTACCAGTTCTTCAATAGCGTGCTGGAGGACAAAGACTACGAGTTAGAGGCTAAACCGTGCTTCGAACTCTATCTCAATGACGGTAATCAGGATGGTCATTGGGATATCGAAATGTATGTACCTGTTAAAAAACGCGCTGTTTAAAGTAAACAAGCCTGCTTTTTAAAAGGTTATTTACGCATCCGTGATGCCAGAGGCAGAAAAACAGATACAATTGTGTTTTCTGCCCTGGCCGGAGTGCGGGTGTGCGCGCTGATAAATCACTGAGTCCTTTTGAAATTCGTCTATACCGCAACTACCGTATTGTTCACGGGGTGCGGATAGCTCTCGCGTTCGTGCTGACGTTTCTGTTGGTGCGCCTTTTTCACGTACCTGAAGGCACCTGGCCGCTCATAACGCTGGTCGTTATCATGGGGCCAATCTCTTTCTGGGGAAACGTGGTCCCACGCGCGTTTGAGCGAATCGGCGGCACGATTTTCGGTTCCATACTCGGGCTGGTGGCGCTGAAGCTGGAGCTGATGTCGCTGCCGCTGATGTTACTGTGGTGCGCGGCGGCGATGTTCCTCTGCGGCTGGCTGGCGCTGGGCAATAAACCGTATCAGGCGCTGTTGATTGGCATCACGCTGGCGGTGGTTGTCGGTGCGCCGCCGGGTGATATGCACATGGCGCTGTGGCGAAGCGGGGATGTGATTATCGGTTCACTGCTTGCGATGCTGTTTACCGGGATTTGGCCGCAGCGGGCGTTTCTTCACTGGCGCATCCAGATGGCAAACTACGTCACTGAATTTAACCGCCTCTATCAAACCGGATTTTCGCCGAACTTACTCGAACGCCCGCGCCTTGAACGCCGACTGCAAAAAGTTCTGAACGACGTGGTGAAGATGCGTGGCCTGATCACGCCCGCCAGCAAAGAGACCCACATACAGAAATCGATTTTTGAAGGCATTCAGACGGTGAATCGTAATCTGGTCTGTATGCTTGAGCTGCAAATCAACGCCTGGTGGGCCTCTCGCGACAGCCACTATCTGATGCTCAACTCCCCCACGCTGCGAGACATGCAGCAAATGACCCAGCAGACGCTGCTCACCATTGCGCACGCGCTGTACGAAGGCAACCCGCAGCCGATTCTGGCGAACAACGAAAAGCTGAACGACATTGTCGTCGAGCTACGCCAGCTGGTGAATGATTATAAGGGCAAAGACCTGGCGGAAACGCCGATGCACGGTTATGTCTGGCTAAGCATGGAGCTGGCCCGACAACTGGAACTGCTGTCGCATTTGATTTGTCGGGCGTTGCGCAAATAACGTCCACCCGGTCACGGTTTGCCGCGTGCTTGTTTCGATTCAGCTACGTTTAGGGTTATGATTGAGGCAGAGCAAAAACCATTGTCATTCGCGGCCGCTAGCAGTTATGTTTATCCGTAGCGGCTGTTTTACGAATCCGAATCTCAATTATCAGGGGTGTAAAAATGGAATCAACCAAACCTTCGTTCCAGGACGTTCTGGAGTTTGTTCGTCTGTTCCGTCGTAAAAACAAACTGCAGCGCGAAATTCAGGACGTTGAGAAAAAGGTCCGTGACAACCAGAAGCGTGTGCTGCTGCTTGATAACCTCAGTGACTACATCAAACCCGGCATGAGCGTTGAAGCTATTCAGGGCATCATCGCCAGCATGAAAACTGACTACGAAGATCGCGTAGACGACTACATCATCAAAAACGCTGAGCTGTCTAAAGAGCGTCGCGAGATCTCTAAAAAACTGAAAGTGATGGGCGAGCTGAAATCAGCTGACAGCAAATCCGAGTAAGTTTGCACGTCTCAGAAGTGTGAATATGAAAACCCCGCCGATGCGGGGTTTTTTTATGGCTGCAACAGAACGCTTCACGCGTTGTTCAGTTTGCGTTCACGACGATACAACGCCAAGAGGTCCTGCGCTTTAAGTCAGGAGAATTGCGCTCCCGATGCAGAGGGCTATATTTAGCCTATCAACAACATGTCGATAATAGGGAAATTATGCTTCGTTTACTCTCGCTTACTCTGGGGCTCGCGGCTGTTATCCATAGCGCCCAGGCGGTGACCTATCCGCTTCCTCCCGAAGGAAGTCGCCTGGTCGGCGCGCCGTTAATCGTTACCGTTCCGGAGGGGAATACCCAGCCGCTGGAATATTTTGCCGCGCAGTACGGGCAGGGGTTCAGCAACATGCTGGAGGCCAATCCAGGCGTTGACCCGTTCTTGCCAAAAGCAGGGACGACTTTGACCATTCCGCAGCAGCTGATCCTGCCGGACACGGTCCGCGAGGGCATTGTGATTAACGTCGCCGAAATGCGGCTTTATTATTATCCGCCGGGGAGCAACACGGTGGAGGTGTTACCGATTGGAATTGGTCAGGCTGGGCGCGAAACGCCGCGAAACTGGGTGACGAAAGTGGAGCGTAAGCAGGAAGCCCCGGCCTGGACGCCGACGGCGAATACCCGGCGCGAGTATGCGAAAGAGGGGAAAACGTTGCCTGCATTCGTGCCGCCGGGCGAGGATAACCCGATGGGGCTGTACGCCATTTATATCGGCAAGCTGTACGCCATTCACGGCACTAATGCCAACTTTGGTATCGGCCTGCGCGTCAGTCAGGGATGCATCCGCCTGCGCAAAGACGACATTAAATATCTGTTTGATAACGTGCCGGAAGGGACGCGCGTCCAGCTTATCGACAGGCCAGTGAAATCCACCGTCGAACCTGACGGACTGCGGTGGCTGGAGGTGCATGAGCCGTTGTCCCGGAACCGTGCGGAGTTTGAGTCTGATAAGAAAGTCCCACTGCCGATGACCCCGACATTGAACACCGCGACTCGGGGCGCCGACGTGAACGCCAGCGTCGCCAGTGCCGCGCTAACGCGTCGTTCAGGGATGCCAGTGATGGTGAGTGCAGGAGTTGCAAATACCGGGCAGTTGTAATTCTCGGTGAGACAAAAAAGCAAAAAGCCCGCTCAGTTTCCTGAGCAGGCTTCTTAAATATGGCTCCTCTGACTGGACTCGAACCAGTGACATACGGATTAACAGTCCGCCGTTCTACCGACTGAACTACAGAGGAATCGGTTGGAGGCTTATCTTAGCGGCGAAAAAAATTTTGTCAAACCTCAATGCAAACCTTTCGTCGCGACTGCCGGTTCTGTCAACAATCTGTTGTATTTACCCACAATTTAAACGCAATTCAACGTTGCAGGATTGCCATTTCTCCCTCATCATTTAAAACGAGGTTTCAACTTTCTCTCTAAGGCACCCTTTGAACGTCTCTGCCGCAGTACGCCAGGCCGTCACCCGCACTACCTGGTATAAAAACCGCAAAACCTACCGTGTTCTGTTCTGGCGTGAAATCACCCCTCTTGCTGTGCCTATCTTTCTGGAAAATACCTGCGTTCTGTTAATGGGCGTGTTGAGTACATTCCTGGTGAGCTGGCTCGGGGCGGATGCCATGGCCGGGGTCGGGCTGGCAGACAGCTTCAACATGGTAATTATGGCGTTCTTTACCGCTATCGATCTCGGTACCACGGTGGTCGTTGCCTTCAGTCTCGGCAAGCGTAATCGAAAACAGGCGAGGGCGGCTGCCCGTCAGTCGCTGGTTATCATGACGCTGTTCTCTATTATCCTCGCTGCGGTCATTCATATGTTTGGCCGGGAAATCATCGAAGTGGTGGCCGGGGCGGCAACACCCCACGTCAAAGAGCTGGCGCTGACCTATCTCGAATTGACGGTGCTGAGCTACCCGGCGGCGGCGATTGCACTGATCGGCAGCGGAGCACTGCGCGGGGCGGGCAACACCAAAATTCCGCTGCTGATTAACGGCGGGATGAACATCCTGAACATTATTATCAGTAGCGTCCTGATTTACGGGGCGTTTTCCTGGCAGGGCATGGGGTTCATGGGCGCCGGGCTGGGGCTGACGATTTCGCGCTACATCGGCGCGATTGGGATTGTCGCGGTGCTGGCGGTCGGTTTTAATCCGGCGCTGCGTATTCCGCTCAAGAGTTACATCAAGCCGCTTAACTTCGCCATTATCTGGGAAGTGATGGGGATTGGTATTCCGGCGAGTATTGAATCGGTGTTGTTTAACAGCGGTAAACTGCTGACGCAGATGTTCGTCGCCGGGATGGGAACCGACGTTATCGCCGGGAACTTTATCGCCTTTTCAGTGGCGTCGTTGATCAACCTGCCGGGGAACGCGCTGGGCTCAGCGTCGACCATTATTACCGGCAAGCGACTTGGCAAAGGGCAAATTGGCCAGGCGGAAAAACAGCTTCGCCATGTGTTCTGGATGTCGACCATCGTGCTGACTGCCATTGCCTGGGGCACCGCCCCGTTCGCCGGGCTGTTCGCTTCTTTCTATACCCACGAAGCGGATGTGAAAGAAGTGGTGAAAGAGCTTCTGTGGCTGAACGCCGCGTTTATGCCGATTTGGTCTGCGTCGTGGGTGTTACCGGCCGGGCTGAAAGGCGCGCGTGATGCACGTTACGCCATGTGGGTGTCGATGTTCAGCATGTGGGGTGCCCGCGTGGTGGCCGGTTACTTCCTCGGGATTGTTCTGGGCTGGGGCGTGGTCGGCGTATGGCTCGGCATGTTCCTCGACTGGGCAGTGCGCGGCGTGGCGTTCTACTGGCGGATGATCAGCGGCCGCTGGCTGTGGAAATACCCGCGAGTGAGAAACCAATAAAAAAACGCACAGGGGATCTTTCTGTGCGTTGGGCGAAATATCAAAGCAGCGCCCGGCGGCGCAAGCTTGCCGGGCCTACGAAGGTACTAAGCTCTTGAATTTTGTAGGCCCGGTAAGCATCGCGCCACCGGGCAACATACAAGAGAGCATTACACCCCAAGGCGATCGCGAAGACTATAATATGCCGCACCCATCGCGGTGAACGGAATGCGCAGCGTACGCCCACCCGGGAACGGGTAGTGCGGCAGTTTGGCAAACGCATCAAAGCGTTCTGCATCGCCACGCAGTAACTCGGAAATCAAACGTCCCGCCAGATGCGTACAGGTCACACCGTGGCCGCTGTAACCCTGCATGTAATAAATGTTTTTATCCAGACGCCCAAACTGCGGCATGCGTGACAGCGTCAGCAGGAAATTGCCGGTCCAGCTGTAGTCAATCTTCACGCCTTTCAGCTGCGGGAAGGTTTTCAGCAGGTTCGGCATCACCAGACGCTCGACATCCGCCGGATCACGCGCACCGTACACCACGCCGCCGCCGTACAGCAGGCGGTTGTCACCGGTCAGACGGTAATAATCGAGCAGATAGTTACAGTCCTCGACGCAGTAGTTATTTGGAATCAGCGAACGTGCGACGTCTTCGCTCAATGGCTCCGTGGTCAACACCTGGGTGCCGCACGGCATGCTGCGTTTCGCCAGATCCGGCTCGAGCTTGTCGCCCAGATAAGCGTTCCCCGCCACAATCACGTACTTCGCCGTCACCTGGCCATTTGCGGTGCTAACCACCGCCGGGCTGCTGTGCTGAATATTCGTCACCGGCGATTGCTCATATACGCGGCCCCCGTTCAGGCGAATCGCATTCGCTTCACCAATCGCCAGATTCAGCGGATGAATATGTCCGCCGCTGTGATCAAGCAGAGCGCCGACATAGCGATCGCTGTCCACTTCACGCTTCAGCTCGTTGGCGTCCAGTATTTCCAGCTGGGTGTTGCCGTAGCGTTCCCAGTTGGCTTTCTGCTCTTCCAGCGTTTCGAGCTGTTTGTGGTTCATCGCCACGAACAGGCCGCCCGGACGATAATCGCAGTCAATCTGATAGCGCTTGATGCGCTCGCGAATAATCTTGCCGCCTTCAAACATCATGCTGCCGAGCATTTTGGCCGAATCCGGGCCGTAGGTGCGCTCGATAACGTCGATATCACGGCTGTAAGAGTTAACCAGCTGGCCGCCGTTGCGACCGCTGGCGCCGAAACCGATGCGTGCCGATTCCAGCAGCACCACGTCGTAACCCATTTCGGCAAGATGCAGCGCGGAAGAAAGCCCGGTGTAACCGCCGCCGACCACGCACACGTCACAGGTGACGGACTCGCTCAGGGTTGGAAACGGTTCATACTGATTGGCGCTCGCGGCGTAATAGCTGGTGGTATGTTCAGTCATGATTAAGGCTCCAGGGCAATCCAGATAGTTTTCAGTTCACTAAATTTTTCCAGGGCGTGCAGGGACTTATCGCGCCCGTTACCGCTCTGCTTATAACCACCGAACGGCACGGTCATGTCGCCATCGTTATAGTTGTTCACAAACACGGAACCGGCTTTCAGGCGGCGGCTCATGCGGTGCGCACGTGACAGGTCGTTGGTCCACACGGCAGCGCCGAGTCCGTATTCACTGTCGTTGGCCAGCTCCAGCGCCTGCGCTTCGGTTTTAAAGCGGGTGACAACCAGCACCGGGCCGAAGATTTCATCGCGACCCACACGAGCTGTCGGTGCGGTATCGACAAAAATTGTCGGGCCGATAGCCGCCGGATGTTTGCCGTCGCGGCCATCCAGCGCCAGCGTGCCCTGAGTTTCACCGTCGCGAATAAAACTGTGCACGGTGTCGGCATGGGCGTTATCGATCAGCGTACCCATGGTCGTTTTCGGATCGAGCGGATTACCCGGCTGCCAGTTTTTAGCCTGCTCTTTCAGCAGCGCGATGAAATGGTCGGCGATGCTCTCTTCCAGCAGCAGTCGCGTCCCGGCGATACACACCTGACCCTGGTTGTAGAAAATGCCTGCGGCGGTGTTGGCGGCGGCTTTTTCAAGATCCGGGCAATCGGCGAACACAATGTTGGCGCTCTTGCCGCCAGCTTCCAGCCACACGCGTTTCATGTTGCTGTCACCCGCGTCTTTCAGCAGCTGTTTGCCGGTGCGGGTCGAGCCGGTGAAGGTGATGACGTCCACGTCCGGATGCTGAGACAGCGCCTGGCCCGCTTCATGACCAAAGCCACTGATGACGTTGAATACGCCGTCTGGCAGCCCGGCTTGTTTCGCCAGCTGCGCCAGACGAAGGGCGGTTAACGGGGATTTCTCGGAAGGTTTGAGGATAACGCTATTGCCTGACGCCAGCGCCGGGCCCAGTTTCCAGCAGGCTAGCAGCAGCGGGAAGTTCCACGGCACCACGGCGGCCACCACGCCAATCGGTTCACGCACAATCAGCGCCAGCTCGTTCACCCCGGTGGTGGCGACTTCGCCATACACTTTGTCGATAGCTTCGGCATACCAGCGGATAGCGCGGGCCGCGCCGGGAATATCATCAAGCAGGCTATGGCGAATAGGCTTGCCGGTGTCGAGTGTCTCCAGCAGCGCCAGCTCCTCGTGATGCTGTTCCATCAAATCCGCCAACTTAGTCAGCACCGCTTTGCGTTTAGCAGGCGATGCTTGCGACCAGTCTCCGCGCTCGAAAACCTCGCGAGCACCGCGCACGGCGATATCCACATCGGCTTTTTTCCCGCGCGCCACTTGGGCAAGCGGGCATTGTCCGGCGGGGTCCACAATTTCAAAGGTGCTATTGTCTTGCGCCTGGCAGTATTCGCCATTAATAAACAAACGGGTTTCTAAAGAGATATTTTTCGCTTTTTCCTGCCAGTAATTCAGATGCTGAAAGTCCATAGTGACTCCTTTGTATTCAATAAGATAATCGGTCTTTCTCTGCTGCTATCGGCAAAATCTGGCTGCAAAACGCCCCAGGAAATAAATCCTGTAAAAAGGCGCTATTTAAAAAGGCCTGAGAAATCAGGCCAAATTTAATTCAGGAATATCAGAACGTGGTGGGGGTATGGGCACTGATGATGCGGCATATGCCTGCGGAAGTGTTGCTGAAGCTGTGCGGTATGCCGGTGTTGATGGCATAACTTTGCCCTGCAACGAGGTGATAATCCTGGCCGTTGATGGTCAGAATCACGTCACCTTCCAGTATCGTGCCTATTTCCTCACCCTGGTGTTTGATCCGCTCCCCGGTTGTTGTGCCCGGTTGATACGTCTCGAAGATCATTGCCAGTGTCCGGTTCGGATTTCCGTTGTGAACCAACTTCATTGAAACACCCTGACTGCCGATTTCAATCAGGTCATCCTGATTAATAACCACCTGCGGCTCATCAGGTTTTTCCGGGTCCGCGAAGAACTCGGAGAGCGACAGCCCATAAACTTTCAGCAACTTTTGCAAGGTACTGATGGCAGGACTGACTTTGTCCTGTTCTATGGTGCTGATGGCACTATGCGTTAATCCAGACAGTTCGGCGGCACGACGTTGTGAAAGACCCAATTGTTGGCGGATCGCTGACAAACGTTTACCCGGCGCCAGGCCGTCATCGCTCATATTGGCATTTCCTTAACTGTAGGGGTCAGAGTCGCTGTTTTTCAGCGAGGTGGTTCTGACAAGCGGTGATAAAACCTTCAAGCAACAAACGCGACAGAGCGTATTCGCTGCTGTTCCATTCCGGGTGCCATTGCACACCGAGGGCGAACGGGTGATCGTGAATGCTGGCAGCTTCGACCAGGCCATCCTGCGAGCGGGCTTCCACGCGCAGCAGCGGACCGAGCGTTTTCGCGCCTTGACCGTGTAATGAGTTCACCCAAAACGTGTTGCAGCCCGGTATTAATCTCGAAAGCAATCCTCCCTCTTGAACCTGAACTTCGTGTGATGGCGCATACTGCTGCTCCACCGGGAGTTCCGAATCTTCACGGTGTTCCAGGAACTGAGGCTGATCGCACAGGCGACGATACAGAGTCCCGCCAGTGGCGACAACAAGTTCCTGCAAACCCCGGCAGATGGCGAAAATGGGGATGCGCCTTTCGAGCCCGGCGGTGATCAACGCCATGCTCAATTCATCACGCCCAGGATCGGCGTCAGGCTCATCGCCGTTTTCACCATAGAGGTGCGGCTGCACATTGCTGGGGCTGCCGGGTAAGAAGATTCCATCAAGTTTTGGCAGAAGGGCATTCAGCAGTTCCGGCTCCGCCAGCGCATGGGGCAGGGCAATCGGCAAACCGCCGGCATTTAATACAGCATTCAGGTACTTTTCTTGCAAGGTCTGGGTCTGGTGACCCTTAAGCCTGTTCCTGCACATCACGACACCGATAACTGGCTTGTCAAATATATTGCCCATGATCACCCTCACATTCTGGACTAAATTATTGCCAAACTCTTCCATATGGCTCATTTCCGTTCATTATTTTCTCAATCTAGCAGTGCGATAACCTCTTTGCAAACTCAATTTAACATTTGACAAACATTTAGGTTAACGCCATTGTCGATAGGTGGACATTATATTTAACGGTCGAAATCAGGACCGGCATCCAAAGCAACGGCGGTGAATCATGGAAACCAATATCGTAGAAGTTGAGAATTTTGTTCAGCATTCCGAAGAGAGACGAAGTAGCGCGTTTGCGCGCGAAGTAAAAACCTTTCTCGAGCGTTACCCCAATACCCAATATGTTGATGTTCTGCTGACCGACCTGAACGGTTGCTTCCGAGGCAAACGTATCCCGGTCGCCAGCCTGAGTAAGATAGAGAAAGGCTGCTACTTCCCGGCGTCGGTATTTGCGATGGATATTCTCGGCAACGTCGTAGAAGAAGCGGGCCTGGGACAAGAGCTGGGCGAGCCGGACCGCAGCTGTGTCCCGGTACTGGGTACCTTAACCCCGTCAGCGGCTGACCCGGAATTTATCGGCCAAATGATGCTGACCATGCTGGATGAAGATGGCGCTCCCTTTGACGTTGAGCCGCGGAACGTGCTGAATCGACTCTGGCAGCAGCTGCGCCAGCGCGGTCTGTTCCCCGTGGTAGCGGTAGAGCTGGAGTTCTATTTACTTGACCGTCAGCGCGATAACGAAGGTTTCCTGCAGCCGCCCTGCGCGCCAGGCACCGATGACCGCAATACCCAAAGCCAGGTTTACTCCGTTGATAACCTCAACCACTTCGCGGACGTGCTGACCGATATCGACGATTTAGCGCGTTTGCAGCTGATCCCGGCGGATGGCGCAGTAGCCGAAGCGTCTCCGGGCCAGTTCGAAATCAACCTTCACCACACCGATAACGTGCTTGATGCCTGCGACGATGCGCTGGCGCTGAAACGTCTGGTGCGTACGGTGGCGGAAAAACACAAAATGCACGCCACCTTTATGGCGAAGCCGTATGAAGAATATGCCGGTAGCGGGATGCACATTCATATCAGCATGCTGAACAGCAAAGGCGAAAACGTGCTGTCTGAAGCCGATGGCGAAGATTCGAGCATCCTCAAGCGCTCGCTTGCGGGAATGATAGATCTGATGCCTGCATCTATGGCACTGTTAGCGCCGAACGTTAACTCCTACCGTCGTTTCCAGCCGGGTATGTACGTGCCAACGCAGGCTTCCTGGGGGCACAACAACCGTACCGTTGCGCTGCGCATCCCGTGTGGCGATCGTGACAATCACCGTGTCGAGTACCGCGTAGCGGGTGCTGATGCCAACCCATATCTGGTGATGGCGTCAATCCTCGCGGGTATTTTGCATGGTCTGAACAACGATCTGCCGCTTCAGGAAGAAGTCGAAGGCAATGGTCTGGAGCAGGAAGGTCTGCCGTTCCCGATTCGCCAGAGCGATGCGCTGTGGGAATTCATGCAAAACGACAACCTGCGTGAACTGATGGGTGAGCGCTTCAGCCATGTGTTCCACGCCTGTAAGAACGACGAGTTGATTCAGTTTGAGCGTCTGATCACAGAAACTGAAATTGAGTGGATGCTGAAAAACGCCTGACGATGCGTTTCCTGGCCTGTAGGCCCGGTAAGCGCAGCGCCACCGGGCGTCATACCAGGCAGCAAAATAATAAGCAGCATCATACGGTCTGAGCGGAGCCAGACCGGACGTTTTGCAGGGTAACCTGCCATTTCCCGGCGTCGCGTAAAGGAGCGCAGGCGGCAACGGGTCTTCAGTTAATCGACAAATTGTATGACGAGGAAATGAGATGATGCAGATGTTTAAATACCCGCACGGCGAAGGTGAACGCTGTTGCCGCATTGACTACGACGGACCGGCTGCCGGTATGTGCCCGACGTTTTCTCCTTTAGTGACACGACTCACCCCCAGGCTAAGCAGGTTTGCAACAACGACGACATCATCGCAAACCTGGACGCGCATGGGGGGGCTTCGTGATGGCGACTAATTCCTCTGTCGAACTCAAGTCGCAGGCGGGTAAACCGCAGCTGCGCAAATCTTTAAAGCTCTGGCAAGTGGTGGTGATGGGTCTGGCCTATCTCACCCCGATGTCGGTGTTTGATACTTTCGGTATTGTTTCCGGCATCAGCCACGGGCACGTACCGGCGTCGTATTTGTTGGCGCTGGCGGGCGTGCTGTTTACCGCAATCAGCTACGGCAAACTGGTTCGCCAGTTCCCGCAGGCGGGCTCCGCTTATACCTACGCACAAAAATCCATAAGCCCCCACGTCGGCTTTATGGTCGGCTGGTCATCGCTGCTGGATTATCTGTTCCTGCCGATGATTAACGTCCTGCTGGCGAAAATCTATCTCTCCGCGCTGTTCCCTGACGTCGCGCCGTGGATCTGGGTGGTCGGTTTTGTGGCGATCCTCACCGCCGCGAACCTGAAAAGCGTTAACCTGGTGGCAAACTTCAACACGCTGTTTGTGCTGGTGCAGATTTGCATCATGGTGGTGTTCATCATCCTGGTGGTGCAAGGGCTGCATAAAGGAGAGGGCATCGGCACGGTCTGGTCGCTGCAACCATTTGTCAGCCAGAACGCGCACCTGATCCCGATTATCACCGGGGCAACGATAGTCTGCTTCTCGTTCCTGGGCTTCGATGCGGTGACTACGCTGTCGGAAGAAACCCCGGATGCGGCGAAGACTATCCCGAAAGCAATTTTTCTGACGGCGGTATATGGCGGGATCATCTTTATTGTGGCCTCGTTCTTCATGCAGCTGTTCTTCCCGGATATCAGCCGCTTCAAGAATCCGGATGCCGCGCTGCCGGAGATTGCGCTGTACGTGGGTGGCAAGCTGTTCCAGTCTATTTTCCTCTGCACCACGTTTGTGAATACCCTGGCATCGGGTCTGGCGTCTCATGCGAGCGTGTCGCGCCTGTTGTACGTTATGGGCCGGGATAACGTGTTCCCGGAAAAATATTTCGGTTATGTGCACCCGAAATGGCGCACCCCGGCGCTGAACGTGCTGATGGTGGGCGTGGTTTCGCTGTCGGCGTTGTTCTTCGACCTCGTGACCGCCACGGCGTTGATTAACTTCGGTGCGCTGGTGGCGTTTACCTTCGTGAACCTGTCGGTGTTCAACCACTTCTGGCGTCGTGAAGGTCGGAACAAAACCTGGAAAGACAAGGTGAACTACCTGATCCTGCCGTTGATTGGTGCCGCCACCGTCGCCGTGCTGTGGATCAACCTGGAAGCAACGTCCTTAACGTTGGGACTGGTGTGGGCCGGCGTGGGTTTACTGTATCTGGCGTACCTGACCGGACGCTTCCGCAAGCCGCCACCGCAGTTCGATTCAGCAAAAGCGGAGCGGGCCTGGGAGTGATTTTTACCCAGTCTGTGGAAGAAATCGGCAAACGATTAAAAATGTGAAAAACAGGCTTTGACAAGCCGCGGGCGCATCGCTAATATGCGCCCCGTTAACCGATTCCTCTGTAGTTCAGTCGGTAGAACGGCGGACTGTTAATCCGTATGTCACTGGTTCGAGTCCAGTCAGAGGAGCCATATTTAAGAAGCCTGCTCAGGAAACTGAGCGGGCTTTTTGCTTTTTTAGGGTTTAGTGCAGTTCGTTACGCTGCAGCAACTCTGTCTTTAAGTAACCAGAAAGATCGGTCAGCGCGGGTACCAGTTGGCCAATGCTACTGAGCGTATGCCCGATCTGATGCAGGTTTTTCTGCGTCAGTTCCTTCGCGTGATCTTTTGCCAGGTCTTCTCCAATAAACTCAAGGCAGTGGCAAAGTCCAGCGCGTGCTTCGTCGCAGCAATGCATGAGAACCAGGCAGTTGACGGTTTCCATATTGCAAAAGTTAATATCGACCAGCGAAGCGGCCATATCGGAAAAGTAGATATCCGCAGTGGGATGTGAGTCGATGTAGCGGTTCGTGTTAGTATCGGCGTCAGCCATGGCATTACTCCGTTTAATGTTGTGGTCAGAGGCCCGGTATGTGTTACAGCACTGCCGGGCTTCGTTGTAAGTAGGTAACAACATAAGTACTATGGTCGTTACCATATGTGAAAACCACTCCCGGTACGTACCAATGTCAATACCAGAAGAAAAACGCTCTCCCCAATATCAGATGCGGCTTCCAGAAAAGTTTCGTGAACAGCTGGAAGAGCAGGCGCGTAAGGATGGCGACGCTTCACTTGCGACGTGGATTAAACGAATATTGCGTAAAGAGTTACGTGAAAGAGGCGTAGATCCAAAAGGTTAAGTCCGAAAACGTATTTTTTGGCAACCTTTTGCCCGGTGGCGCTCCGCTTACCGGGCCTACAAAATTGACATATTGCGTGGCTTCGTAGGCCCGGCAAGCTTGCGCCGCCGGGCGTTGAGATGGCGTTAACTCACCTGTACCCGAACCGGGGCGGTGGCGGCAAACAGCCATGGGCGCGCCTCGCTGTCGACCAATGGTGAGAGCGTCTCGCGAACCTGCTGGTGGTAGTCATCCAGCCACTGTTTTTCGCGGTCGGTGAGCTGGTTGAGCTCAACCTGACTGATGTCGATCGGGATCATCGTCAGCGATGCGAAGCGGCAGAAGCCCGGCATGCCGTCGATCACCTCCACCTGATTCTCTATGCGGATCCCGTATTCACCTTCCAGATAATATCCCGGCTCGATGGTCATTATGTTGCCCGCCGCCAGCGGCCACAGGTTGACCTTTTTCGCAATACGATGCGGGGCTTCGTGGATCAGCAACTGATGCCCGACGCCGTGCCCGGTACCGTGATCGAAATCAATCCCCAACTCCCACAGATGACGACGTGCGAACGCATCCAACTGATGCCCAAAGCTGCCGGTAGGGAACTGCAACGTGATTAACGATAAAAACCCTTTCAGCACCGCGGTGTAGTGCAATTTACGCTGCGGATCTAACGGGCCAAAGGACAGCGTGCGCGTGGCGTCGGTGGTACCGTTGACGTACTGACCGCCAGAATCATTGAGGTAGAAACTGTCGGCGGTGAGCGCGGCGTTGGTCGCGTCACTTGAATGGTAATGGCACATCGCCGCATTGGAGGATGCCGCGGAAATGGTGCCAAAACTCTGCTCGATGAAGTTCTCCTGCTGCTCGCGGAAGGCGAGCTGTTTAGCCTGCGCTTCCAGCTCCGTCAGCGGGTTGCCGGCCGCCAGACGCGCCGGAACTTCATGTGACAGCCAGGCGAGGAAATTCACCCACGCGGCCCCGTCTTTTTGATGACTTTCGCGATAGCCTTCCAGCTCGATGCTGTTCTTGGTCGCCTTGATCAGCGTGATCGGGTCTGCGGCCCAGCACACCTCGCCACCGTGTTGCTCGACGGCAAAACGCAGTGCGACCGGGGCGCTGTCAGCATCCAGCAGAATGCGCTTGCCGTTGGCTGCTTGCTGGCAGCCCGGCACCAGCTGTTCCATCGGCGACAGCGTCAGGCTGGCCAGCAGCGCCTGCGGTAAATTCGCGGTTTTTGCCGCGTCGACAAACCACTGCGTCTCGCCAGTACGGCTGAGCAGGGCGAAGGACAACGGCACCGGGCTGGTGGCGATATCGGAGCCACGCACATTCAGCAACCAGGCGATGTTATCCGGCTGAGTGATCACCAGATAATCCGCGCCTTTGGCATCCAGCACAGCGGCGATACGCGCGCGTTTGTCGGTGCTGCTTTCACCGGCTACCGACAACGGCATTTCGCGCATCGCGCCCTGCGGTGCGGCAGGTCTGTCGTGCCAGACCGTGGTGAACGGATCGTCGGCCAGCGGTGTCAATGTGCATCCGGTTGCGTTCAGCAATTCGAACTGGCTGTTGACCATCAGCATCGGGTCAAAGCCAATCCGGCCGTTGACGGGCAGGTGGGTTTCTAGCGGATCGTTGTGCAGATGATGGATTTCCCAGGCCTGCAAATCCACTTCGTTACGCACCTGTACCTGATAACGACCATCGACGAAAAGCAGGGCTTTATCCTGAAGCACCAGCGCGACGCCAGCGGTACCGGTAAAGCCTGTCAGCCACGCCAGTTTGTCATCATGCGGCGCGGCGTATTCGCTTTGCCAGGCGTCGGCCCGCGGCACAATCATGCCATCAAGCCCCTGCGCCAGCAGATGGCTGCGCAGGGCGGAAAGAGGTGATGCTGTTTGCATTGTCATTATCCTGATTTTTAACGGAACGGCGGTTCGTTGAAGGTGCGCAGCTTACGTGAATGCAGCTTGTCGCCTTCCGCACGCAGCAGATCGATGGCGCGAATGCCTATCTGCAGGTGCTCCGAAATCGCGCCTTCGTAGAAACGGTTCGCCTGGCCCGGCAGCTTGATTTCGCCGTGCAGCGGTTTATCCGACACACACAGCAGCGTGCCGTACGGCACCCGGAAACGATAGCCCTGCGCGGCAATGGTGGCGCTTTCCATATCGATGGCTACCGCGCGGCTCAGGTTAAAGCGCAGCGCGGACGCCGAGTAGCGCAGCTCCCAGTTACGGTCATCGGTGGTCACCACGGTGCCGGTACGCAACCGGTGTTTAACTTCTTCGCCCGGCATGCCGCTGACCTGCTTGGTGGCGTCATACAGCGCGCGCTGCACTTCGGCGATGCTTGGGATCGGAATGTCCGGCGGCAGCACCGCATCCAGGACGTGATCGTCACGCAGATAGGCGTGCGCCAGCACGTAATCGCCGATGGTCTGACTCTCACGCAGGCCGCCGCAGTGACCAATCATCAACCACACATCCGGGCGCAGGACCGCCAGATGATCACAGATATTTTTGGCGTTCGCCGGGCCGACGCCGATATTGATCAGCGTAATGCCCTGGCCGTCTTGAGTAATTAAATGCCAGGCGGGCATTTGGTGCTTTTTCCACGCCAGATCAGAGACGGCGGTTTCCGGCGCTTCAGTATCGGCAGTGATCCACACCCCGCCTGCACAGGAAAGGGCGACATACGGGCTGTCCGGGTCGAGAATCTGGCTGCATCCCCAGCGAACGAATTCGTCCACATAGCGGGTGTAGTTGGTAAACAGCACGAACGGCTGGAAGTGTTCGACCGGCGTGCCGGTGTAGTGGCGCAGGCGGGCGAGGGAGAAGTCCACGCGGCGGGCGTCAAAATGCGACAGCGGGTAAAGTTCGGTCGGGTGGAACAGGCCGTCTGCGGTTTCATCGCCAATTTGCGCCAGATCGGTCGTCGGAAAATGGCGCGTCAGGCCCGCGCTCATCGAGCGATCGAGTGTCAGCGTGGAGCCATCAATCACATAAGGATACGGAATTTCATGCTGTGAGCGCTCGACGGTGATGTGCGCGCCGTAATCCTGATACAGCGAGGTCAGCTGTTCCAGCAGATACGGGCTGAATAATGTCGGCTGGGTGATGGTGGTGGTGTAGCAACCGGCGTGGGTAAAGCGGCCCCAGGCGCGGGTTTTAAGCGCATTATGCGCTTCACCATCCCAGGATACGGACAGCGATGGATAGACAAACAAGCCTTTGGCGCGCTGTTCGGCATCGGGCAAAACGTTGTCGTTGATGTAACGGCCAATCGCTTCACGCAGCGCAGTCACCGATTGGTTGTAGAGCGCATCGAGTTGTTTCAGCGCTTGTTCCGGGGTCAGACCGGCACCCTTATTATTCATCATTCGCTCCTTCATTCAGCTCTGCGGTGTTACCCGATAGTATGTCACAGGAATGTGAAACAAAAGCCAGCGGAATTAACCGAAGAAACAAGACTGTGTAGAAAAACGACATATTCATCCGGGGATCAACCATCAGGCGGTAACGCGTTGTAAATACCGGATAAACGCTATGCTAATGGCCGATTACTCGGTAAAGTAATCGTTTGCGTACTATAGAGAAGTGGTGGTTATGAATAACAAGACAATCTTAATGTCCCTGGCTGTTGGCTGCATGGCCGTCTCATCGATGAGCTTTGCCCAGCAGGTCTCCGGCCCTATTGTGGTACAGGGGGCAATGCCGGTCGAAGCGGAGCGATTTGCCCAGCGGCTCGACAACCCACAGGAAATAGAGATTGGTGGCTGGCGCTTCTGGCGTGGCACGGTTGAAGGGTATCCGGTGGTGGTGTCCGAAACGTTAAAAGGGATGTCGAATGCGTCTGCTGCCACGGCGATTGCCGCGACCCAGTTTCATCCTGTCGCGATCATTAATCAGGGAACCGCAGGCGGGCACGATCCGGCTCTGAAGGTCTATGACATTGTATTAGGAAAATATTCCGTCAATCTCGGCGCGTTTAAATCACCGCATAAGCAGCCGGGCGAGGGAAGCGATTCACTCCAATGGAAACCTATGGATTTGCTGGCCTCGAAGGGGAGTGCAGGCGAAGATAAAAAACCGCACACCATCCGCAAATTCCCGGCAGATGCACAGCTTCTGTCAGTGGCTGAGAGCGTGAAAGCGTCCTACAGCAAGGGCAACGTCGTGGAGGGGGTTATCGGCTCAGCCGATATGTGGAACAGTGAACTGGACCGGATCCAGTCTTTCCATCGTCAATATCAGACCTCCGTCGAAGAGATGGAAACGGCCTCCGCTTCACAGATAGCCGCAGCATTTGATATTCCCTTTATCGGTATTCGCGTGCTGTCGAACAATATCACTAATCAGGGGGCCTACGACCCGCAGACTGGCCTGGCCTGTCAGGATTACGTTTATCAGGTGGTCAAGGCGTATATTGCAAAAGCGAAGACACGCTGAGTTAAGCGTCTTCTACACCATTAAAGGCGCTTTCGGGCGTCTTTTGCTTTTGAAGAACATAGACTGCCACTGACCGATCGCCAAATAGCAAAAAGCCCGTCCAGTTTCCTGAACAGGCTTCTTAAATATGGCTCCTCTGACTGGACTCGAACCAGTGACATACGGATTAACAGTCCGCCGTTCTACCGACTGAACTACAGAGGAATCGTTTGAACGAGGCGAATAGTAGCGATGCCTGAGCAGCATGTCAAAGCCTGTCTGCACTCCTGGTGTTTGATTGCTGACAATTTCAGCAAAACGCAGGTAATTGTCGAAAATTAGCACAATGCGCACTGAACTGGTGCAACTCGTCCCCTGATGGGGCATAGCGCAATCCGTTGACGGGTTACTAAAAGCGACGAAATTATTAGAATCTCTTATTCCGCGGCCTGTGCGGGCCTTCTTGTCCAGTTGGTCAAAAACTGGCAAGCATATTGCAACTCCTCCGACAACTGAATCGCCGGCGTTGGCACTGGCATCCCGAACTGGAGGCAAAATGAACTTAAGACGACTGAAATACTTCGTAAAAATCGTCGATATCGGTAGCCTGACTCAGGCTGCTGAGGTGTTGCACATCGCTCAGCCCGCATTAAGCCAGCAGGTGGCTACGCTGGAAGGTGAGATGGATCAGCAGCTCCTTATCCGTACCAAACGGGGAGTTACGCCGACGGAGGCCGGTAAAATTCTCTACACCCATGCGCGGACTATTTTGCGTCAGTGCGAACAGGCGCAGATGGCGGTGTGTAATATCGGCCAGACGCTGAGCGGCCAGGTGTCGATTGGGCTGGCCCCGGGCACCGCCGCGTCGTCGATCACTATGCCGCTGCTTCAGGCGGTACGTAACGAATTGCCGGAAGTCACGGTCTATCTGCATGAAAACAGCGGCACCGTGCTGAACGATAAACTGCTCGGCGGTCAGCTCGACATGGCGGTGCTGTATGAGCGTTCCCCGGTGGCGGGGATCACCAGCCAGCAATTGCTGAAAGAAGATTTGTGGCTGGTCGGCACCCGTGATTGTCCTGGGCAGAGCGTGGACCTGACGGCGATTGCTGAAATGAATCTTTTCCTGCCGCGCGATTACAGCGCGGTGCGGGCGCGGGTCGATGAAGCCTTTTCGCTGCGTCGTCTGACGGCGAAAATTATCGGTGAAATTGAATCGCTCTCTACCCTGACCGCGGCAATTGCCAGCGGAATGGGCGTGACGGTGTTGCCGGAATCTGCCGCGCGTTCGCTGTGCGGGGCGGCTAACGGCTGGATGGCGCGCATCACCACGCCGTCGATGAGCTTACCACTGTCGCTAAACATGTCGGCTCGCGGGTCACTGTCTCCGCAGGCTCACGCGGTGAAAGAGATTTTGATGTCGCTGGTCAGCCGTCCTTCGCTTGAGAATCGCGAACTGCTGATGGTCAGCTAAGCGTTATGCTTTAAAAGCATAAGTTGCGGGTTTTTATTATTTGTTCCCCAGAGGCGCAGACTCTAACAATAGCGTTATATCTGCAGGCCTCTGGAGGAAAAGGTGAATTTCCAGCAACTCAAAATTATTCGCGAAGCGGCGCGGCAGGATTACAACCTGACCGAAGTCGCCAACATGCTTTACACTTCGCAATCCGGCGTTAGCCGGCACATTCGCGAGCTGGAAGAAGAACTCGGCATCGAGATTTTCATCCGTCGCGGCAAGCGCCTGCTCGGGATGACCGAGCCCGGCAAAGCGCTGCTGGTAATTGCCGAGCGTATCCTCAACGAGGCGAGCAACGTGCGCCGTCTCGCCGACCTGTTTACCAACGACGCTTCCGGCGTATTGACCATCGCCACCACGCATACCCAGGCGCGCTACAGTTTGCCGCCGGTTATCAAGGCCTTCCGTGAGTTATTCAAAGAAGTCAGGCTGGAACTGATTCAGGGCACACCGCAGGAAATCGACGCGCTGCTGCATAACGGCGGGGCGGATATCGGCATCGCCAGTGAGCGGCTGAGCAATGATTCAACCTTGGCGGCGTTCCCGTGGTTCCGCTGGCATCACAACCTGCTGGTGCCGGAAGGGCATCCTTTGACCCAAACCGTGCCGCTGACGCTGGAAGCCATCGCCCGCTGGCCGCTGATCACTTATCGCCAGGGGATAACCGGGCGGTCACGCATCGACGAAGCGTTTAATCGCAAAGGTTTGGTGCCGGATATCGTGCTGAGCGCGCAGGATTCCGACGTGATCAAAACCTACGTCGAACTCGGGCTGGGGATTGGGCTGGTGGCTGAACAGTCTGGCGATAGTCAGGAAACCGGTCGCTTGACCCGGCTGGATACCCACCACCTGTTTGATGCCAACACCGTATGGCTGGGCCTGAAACGCGGTCAGCTGCAGCGCAACTATGTCTGGCGTTTCCTGGAGTTGTGCAATGCGGGCTTGTCGGTCGAGGAGATCAAACGCCAGGTGATGGAGCCGGAAGAAGTGGCGATTGATTATCAAATCTAAAAAAGCAAAAAGCCCGTTCAGTTTCCTGAACAGGCTTCTTAAATATGGCTCCTCTGACTGGACTCGAACCAGTGACATACGGATTAACAGTCCGCCGTTCTACCGACTGAACTACAGAGGAATCGTTTGAACGAGGCGAATATTAAAGGCACCCCATTTTTGTGTCAACACTAAATTTAACTGACTGATTCAATTGCATGAAATAAAGGCAATGTGTCGTTTTAGTGTACTACGCGCAGGTTACTGCTTTCATCGCTGCCATTTTCACGAATTCGCTTGAGAGGATCCTGATGATAAAAATGACAGAAACGCTGCCACAGCGCGGGGAAGCGTGGGGCAAACAGTTCCGGGGCGCTGAAGAAGTATTCTGAGAGCACGGCGAAACATTCAGCAGGGTCCGTCGCGGCATACGCATCGATGCTGGCGGCGCTTTCTCCCACTAAATCAATTTCATCCTGAATATTGTTCATCGCCGCATGGAGGTCATGTTCCCAGCCTGCGACCTCACGAAGGGGGATCGGCGGTACGCCGCTGGCACGATCGCCGTTCCGCACATCCAGCTTGTGTGCCACTTCATGGACGATAAGGTTGAAACCGGAAGCGTCGAAGGAATCTTGAATATCGAGCCAGTTCAGCACAATCGGACCCTGTTGCCAGCTTTGCCCGGACTGCACCATACGTTGGCTGTGGATCAGGCCAATATCATCTTCCCACTCGTCGTCGACCACAAACGGGGCAGGGTAGATCAGCACTTCGTGGAAGCCGTCGAGCCATTCAATCCCGAGAGAAAGCACGGGCAGGCAAAACAGCATCGCGATGCGTGCCGTATGCAACGGTTCCAGTTCAAGACCCTGCAGAGGGACGAGGCGTTTTTGCTGCAGGAAACGGTCTGCCAGCTGCGTTAGTCTGAGCTGTTCTTCCGGTGAAAGACTCGCCAGGACAGGAATGGCAAGTGCCTGCTCCCAAGGAATATCTTCGCTAAGGGGAGCGTCATGTGCTTTCCAGGGCCATTTAATCATCGCTTTGCTCGCAAACTCGTCACTTGATATCAATTGAAGGGACAGGGTCTGTTAAAATGCCAAAGTTCCTGGCATCATGGCAACCACTCAGCGGAGAGATGCCGGAGCGGCTGAACGGACTAGTCTCGAAAACTAGAGTAGGGGCAACTCTACCGGGGGTTCAAATCCCCCTCTCTCCGCCACTATTCAATCACTTACACCGTTTCGTTTCAGTGACCAAAATCCCATTGATGCAATCTATGCATTTTTGTTGAGATAATCCTTACCTCCTCGACCTGTTTCCTGATCCAGTATAGTCCCCATGGACTCATCCCCACGCTACACCCGTGACCTAAAGCAAAAAGACAGAAATGTCTGATGACGCCTCTGTCTTGTCTGGCTGAAGCGACAGGCGCCTGAAAACGGCGTTGTTCCGGCATGCAGTAACACGTCGAAGGACTGCGGTTGGTTAAAGCGATTGAATGTAGGCGCGCCCTGCATCGCTAATTGATTACCCGTCATCGTAAAAGAAATTAGATTACTGAAAGGCAGGCACAAAAAAGCCCGCACACGGCGGGCTTTAACAAGTGGGCGAGATTTAGAACTGATAAATCATGCCCATGGCAACGATGTCATCAGTACTGATGCCCGATGTGCTATAGAAGTCATCATCGCCATCCAGCAGGTTGATTTTGTAATCAACATAGGTGGAAAAGTTCTTATTGAAGTAGTAGTTCGCACCAATAGAGACATATTTAAGCAGGTCTTTATCGTTCCAGTTGCTGCCTTGAACGAAATCTTCTGTCAGGTCTTTGCCTTTAGATTGCAGGTAAGAGATCTCCGGACGCAGACCAAATTCGAACTGGTATTGTGCAGTGACTTCAAAGTTCTGGGTTTTGTTGGCGATGAGTTCATCAATGTCACCAAACGGTGTCATATTGCGGGTTTCTGCATACATCGCGGCCAGATAGAGGTTATTCGCATCGTATTTCAGTCCAACGGTCCAGACATCGGCTTTCTCACCACCGGCTGTGCTGCCGCTTTGCTGTTCATTAGTTCGGTCAGAGGAGGCATAAGCGGCTCCCGCGCTGAAGCCCATACCGAAATCGTAAGTGGTAGACAGACCGAAGCCGTCGCCGTTATCGCTACGCATGGAAGTGCCGTCAGCGCTGCGGTTAACGGTGCCTTCTTGGTCGAATACGCCATTTTCTCCTTCGTTCGCGCCCTGATACTGGATAGCGAAGTTTAGACCCTCAACCAGGCCGAAGAAGTCGGAGTTACGGTAGGTTGCCATGCCATTGCCGCGGCCAACCATGAAGTTGTCGGTGTAGGTGTAGGAATCGCCACCAAATACCGGCAGCATATCGGTCCAGGCTTCTACGTCATACACCACGCCATAGTTACGGCCGTAATCGAATGAACCGTACTCACCGAATTTCAGGCCAGCAAAGCCCAGACGGGTTGCAGACTGGTTGCTACTGCTCTCAGTGTCGTTGGCCTGGATGTTGTATTCCCACTGGCCGTAGCCGGTCAGATCGTTGTTGATTTGAGTTTCGCCCTTGAAGCCGATACGCACATAGGTAGCGTCGCCGTCGTTGCCACCATCTTCGGAGAACTGATGACGGGCATCGACTTTGCCATACAGGTCGAGCTTATTGCTGTCTTTATTATAAATCTCAGCCGCATTTGCTGCGCCAGCCAGCAATAAA
Source organism: Scandinavium goeteborgense (assembly GCF_003935895.2). Lineage (GTDB taxonomy): Bacteria > Pseudomonadota > Gammaproteobacteria > Enterobacterales > Enterobacteriaceae > Scandinavium > Scandinavium goeteborgense. The sequence goes on from NZ_CP054058.1 coordinate 1,610,162, forward strand.
GCCGGCACGAGAATTGCCAATACATTTCTTTTCATTATACATTCCTTTGAATAGTTTATTTTATGAATATAAAGAGGCTCTATCCGGACTTCCAAATGATAGTCGCGACGGAGTCAGTTTAATTTAAATAAATCGGGTAAGTAAATTGTTTAAATCAATTCCATGAGTTTCTGTTGGGTTATTCATATTTTATTGAAATGAAAGGGTTGGTGGTATTCATGTGGCTGATTCATGGGCATGGTGGGGCTTTCATCTTGGCGGAAAGTATTTTTGAAATGTTATTCATGAAATAAATAAAGGTGTGTTAATTAATCATCATGATTATGATAAAGGCAAAAAAAAACCTGCCAAAATATTTTGTCAGGTCGTTATTAACAGTAATAAAAGTGAGTGCAGTGTAAAAACAACAAAAGGCAGGCGGATATTTACATGATGTGAAAATAAAAGAAAGTATGGAATCTGACAGTTTGCCCTTATATGAAGAAAAATAAGCAAATCACTAAAGTCAGTCATGACGGGGTGGTCATTAAATAACCAGGGTCGCCATCTGCCTGAACATTGCCGAAGACCAGAGAACGCTCAGGAAGCTGACATAAAAAACTGCTATTCTCGTCTCTCTGATAACGTAGCGCCGAGGGAAGAATGACCGTGCAAGCCTGGCAACAATGCTTTGAAAACTGGCTGATCCAGCATCACGACGATGACGACGCGGCCCATGACATATCCCATTTCCGTCGCGTTTGGGCGACCGCGCAACGCTTATCGGAAGGTGAAAGGGTCGATGCGCGCGTCATCCTCACGGCCTGTTATTTTCATGACATTGTCAGCCTGCCGAAAAATCACCCTGAGCGCAGCCGTTCGTCGGTGATGGCGGCGCAAAAAACGTTAAACATCCTGCGGGACGACTTCCCCGATTTCCCTGAATCGCTCTATCCTGCCGTCGCGCACGCGATTGAAGCGCACAGCCACAGCGCCAATATCACGCCCACCAGCCGGGAAGCCAAAATTGTGCAGGATGCCGACAGGCTGGAATCGCTGGGGGCTATCGGTCTGGCGCGCGTGTTTACCGTGGCGGGTCGCTTAAACGTTTCCCTGTTCAACGCCGACGATCCGTTTGCTGATGCCCGGCCACTTAATGACCAGCGTTACGCCCTCGATCATTTTCAGAACAAACTCCTTGGACTCCCGGCGACGATGCAAACCGAGCAGGGTAAAGCCCTGGCCGTGCACAATGCCCGCTATCTGGTACAGTTTATGGCTAAAATCAGCGCCGAGTTGCAGGGCGACTATCTGGAATATGATGAGGATATTCTGACGCGTTTTGCGCCGCACGCCTGAGTTCAGCCAGGGAAATTGTGTTACTCTCAGCGAAAATGGTCTGTCCCGGTTACTGAAATGCAGCACACACTTACTCGCACTCTCCCCACTCAAGACGCGGAATTTTCCGGGCCAGACGCACAGGCGCTGCTGACTCAGCTGCTGACGATATACGATTTAAAAACGCTCGTAGCCACACTGAACGCGGTGGGTGAACAGCACTGGAGCCCGGCAATCCTCAAGCGCGCCACGGACAACGGAAAAATCAATCGCCGCCTGGGTGAAAATGAGTTTTCCCGTCTGGCGGCGCTGCTGCCGCAGCCTTCCTCGCAACCTACGTCATTTCGCTTTATTGATTTATTCGCCGGTATCGGCGGGATCCGCAACGGCTTTGAAGCCATCGGCGGCCAGTGCGTGTTTACCAGCGAATGGAATAAGCACGCCGTGCGCACCTATAAAGCGAACTGGTACTGCGACCCGGCTGAACATCAGTTCAATGAAGACATCCGCGATGTGACGCTTAGCCACAAAGCGGACGTCAGCGACAGCGAAGCCGCGGCGCATATTCGCCGCATTATCCCGCAGCACGACGTGTTGCTGGCGGGCTTTCCGTGTCAGCCGTTTTCGCTGGCGGGCGTATCGAAGAAAAATGCCATGGGACGGGCGCACGGTTTTGCCTGCGATACGCAAGGCACGCTGTTTTTTGACGTGGCGCGGATCATTGATGCCTGTCGTCCGGCCATCTTTGTGCTGGAAAACGTTAAGAACCTGAAAAGCCACGATGGCGGTAAAACCTTCCGCATCATCATGCAAACGCTGGATGCGCTGGGCTACGACGTGTCTGATTCCGCGGAAATGGGCGCGGACGATCCGAAAATTATCGACGGGCAGCACTTCCTGCCGCAGCACCGCGAACGCATCGTGCTAGTGGGTTTTCGTCGGGACCAGAAGCTGCATCAGGGCTTCACGCTGCGGGATTTACCCGCGCTGTATCCAGAACGTCGCCCGACGTTCGGCGAATTGCTCGAGCCCACGGTGGACGCCAAATTTATCCTCACCCCGGTGCTGTGGAAATACCTGTATCGCTATGCCAAAAAGCATCAGGCGCGCGGCAACGGGTTTGGCTACGGGCTGGTTGATCCGACCCGACCGGGCAGCGTGGCGCGCACGCTTTCCGCACGTTATTACAAAGACGGCGCGGAGATCCTGATCGACAGAGGCTGGGACAAGGCGCTCGGCGAGCAAAATTTTGACGATCCGCAAAACCAGCAGCGACGTCCACGTCGTCTGACGCCGCGCGAGTGTGCGCGACTGATGGGCTTTGAATCGCCGCAGGGTTATCAGTTCCGCATACCGGTGTCCGATACCCAGGCCTATCGCCAGTTTGGTAATTCGGTGGTGGTTCCCGCCTTTGCGGCGGTGGCGAAGTTGCTCAAGTCCCGCATTTTGCAGGCAGTGGAACTGCGCCAGGTAGAAAAAGCCGATGGCGGACGTTCATAACCCCGCCACCCGAAGCAAAAATATGCGTGCCATCGGCACGCAGAATACCGCCATTGAAAAACGCCTGGCCGCATTACTGAACGATGCCGGTTTCGACTACACCGTTCAGGATGCAACCTTGCCCGGTCGCCCCGACTTTGTCCTCTCTGGGTATCGCTGCATTCTCTTCACCCACGGCTGTTTCTGGCATCATCACGACTGCTACCTGTTTAAAGTTCCCGAAACGCGGACCGAATTCTGGCTGCAAAAAATAGGCAAAAATGTGGCGCGGGATGCACGAGATATTGCGCTGCTCCAGGATCTAGGTTGGCGAGTGCTGGTGGTCTGGGAATGTGCGCTGCGAGGAAAACTGAAACTCAGTGATGCGGCGTTAACGGAGAGGCTGGAGGAGTGGATCTGCGGCGGCGAAGGCAGCGCGCAGATCGACACTCAGGGCATTGCGCCGTTGGCGGTTACTTCTCCAGCTCGCAAGGCGTAGCGGGTTCACGCACTGGGAACAGGGTTTTGCCGAGCGTCACCAGCACCACAGCGAAGATAATCACGCCCAACGCCAGCCATTCAATCGATGACAACGATTCGCCGCCAAAGCTGGTGCCAAGCAGCACCGCCACCACCGGATTGACGTAGGCGTAGCTGGTGGCGACCGCCGGGGAGACGTTGCGAATCAGATACATATAGGCGTTTATGGCAATCAGCGAGCCGAAAACGGCCAGATAAGCCACCGCCAGGAAGCCTGACAGCGTCGGCATCTGCGTCAAGCGTTCGCCGGTGACAACCGACCCGCACATCAGCACCAATCCCGCCGCCAGCATTTCAACCGCTCCGGCCATCATGCCGCTCGGCAGCTCAATGCGTGAGCCATATACCGAACCGAACGCCCAGCTCAGCGAGCCAATCAGGATAAGGATAGCGCCCCATGGATTGCCGCTCAGGTTGCCGCCGCTGTTCAGCAGCACGATGCCCGCCAGGCCAATGGCGATGCCGAGCCATTCCAGTTTGCGGGTTTTAATCCCGAACAGATAGCTGAAGCACAGCGCAAAAAGGGGCACTGTGGCGACCATCACCGCCGCAATGCCGGAAGCCACGCGCTGATGCTCGGCGATGGTGACAAAGCCGTTGCCAATAGCCAGCAGCAGCACGCCAATCAGGGCAGCGTTGAGCAGGGGACGACGGGCGGGCAGTTTATGCCCGGTCAGCAGCAAATAGGCCATCAGCAGGACACCGGCAGACAGAAAACGCACCCCGGCCATCATCATCGGCGGCCAGCTTTCCACCCCAATGCTGATAGCAAAATAGGTGGATCCCCAGATGATATAAAGTGCAAAAAGCGCTCCAATGAGCGGTAATAGTTGTCGGCTGTGCATGACGTTTCTCAAACAATGAATTATGCGCATACAGTTAACGGGAAAACCCGTCGTCTGGCGAGCGCTTTAATTAGCAAGCTATGTTGTATTTTTGTTGACACTTTGTATGCATGGGCGCGCTGCGCCTTTTGCTTCATACTGTAGGGCAAATAGAAAATGAAGAACGGAAGGAGCAACTTGTGGCCGGAAGCAGTCTTTTAACTTTACTCGATGATATTGCCACGCTGCTGGACGATATTTCGTTGATGGGCAAACTGGCGGCGAAGAAAACCGCCGGGGTTTTAGGGGATGATTTGTCGCTCAACGCGCAGCAGGTGTCGGGCGTGCGCGCCAATCGCGAGCTGCCGGTGGTGTGGAGCGTGGCGAAAGGATCGTTCCTGAATAAGGTGATCCTCGTACCATTGGCGTTATTAATTAGCGCCTTTTTACCGTGGGCCATCACGCCGCTGCTGATGATTGGCGGGGCGTTTCTGTGTTTTGAAGGCGTAGAAAAAGTGCTGCACTCGTTGCACGCGCGCAAGCACAAAGAAGGGCCAGAGGAGCGCAAACAGCGCCTGGCGACGATCGCTCAACAGGATCCGATGGAGTTTGAGCGCGATAAAGTGAAAGGCGCGGTGCGCACCGATTTCATTCTGTCCGCCGAAATCGTGGCGATTACACTCGGCATCGTGGCCGATGCGCCGCTGCTCAACCAAGTGCTTATCCTCTCCGGCATTGCAATCCTTGTCACCGTTGGCGTGTATGGCCTGGTGGGCGTGATTGTTAAACTTGACGACATGGGCTATTGGCTGGTGGAGAAAACCAGCGCTATCGCCAAAGCGGTAGGCAACGCGTTGCTGTTTATCGCACCGTTGCTGATGAAGGTACTGACGGTGGTCGGGACGCTGGCGATGTTTTTAGTCGGTGGCGGGATCGTGGTTCACGGTATTGCGCCCCTGCATCATCTTATTGAAGATTTTGCCGCAGGGCAGGGTGGCATCGTTGCGCTGCTCGCGCCGACGTTGTTTAATTTAGTCTTTGGTTTTGTGGTTGGCGCGGTTGTTTTGACTGGCGTCAACCTGGTGTCGCGGCTGCGTTCGGCTGCGTAAATATTGTTAAGCGACTACGCAAAGGCCATCATTTTCAGCTATCGTGAAACAGTTTCACTCTGATACCGGAGGCAGTCATGGTCTTTTTGGTCAGTGATGAAGTTAAGCCGAAAATTGGTGGGCCGCGTATGGTTGTCACCGGCTATGCCAGCGGAATGATTGAATGCCGTTGGTATGATGGGTTTGGCGTTAAGCGGGAAGCGTTCCGCGAAGACGAACTCATGCCGGGCGATGGGCGGATTCAAGACGAGGCATAACGACCCCGCCCGGCTCATGCCGGGCGTTTTCGTTGGTCGTGGCTCAGTATCAGGGAATGTCAGGGAGTTTGAGTGCACCACGTAACACGAGTGGAAAATCCGCGCTGGCTGAATAGACTCAGCCGTCATAGCAACCCGGGTCGGGTGGTGAATGTTTGTTTTTTTATCGTGCTGTTGTTTTCGACGCTACTGACCTGGCGTGAAGTGCGCGTTCTTGAAGATGCCTACATTTCCAGCCAGCGCAACACGCTGGAAAACGTGGCGCATGAATTTAATAACCAGCTGCAAATCAACATCGACCGGCTAACGTTTTACCGCAACGGTATGCAGGCAGCCCTTCGCACGCCGCTGACGTTCGAAGGGATCAACCGTGCCGACGCGGAGTTTCAGCGCAAGCGCGCGCTGCATCAGTGGTCCATTTCTCTGGACAACCGCCGCACGTTGCCGGTGCACGGCGTTTCTGACACCTTTGTCACGGAAACGACGCTCCTTTCCCGCGACAACGCGTTGCTCGGCAACGAACTGAGCGCCGCGCTGGAAGTGGGCTATCTGTTGCGGCTTTCTACCACTCTCAAACGCACGACGCAGCAAATGCTGTACGTCTCGCGCGCCGGCTTTTTTATCGCCAGCAATTCGCTCGGCAGCAATGATGATACGGTCGAGCAATATTACGGTCTGGTCACCAGCCCGTGGTTTATCGACCAGACCGAGCACAATAATCCGCAAAGGGGTATCCGCTGGCTAAGCTGGATGGCTGACATGCCAAAAGGCGAAGAACGCCGCGTGGCCGTTTCGCTGCCCTTGGATTATGAACATTACTGGCACGGCGTACTGGCGATTGAATTCTCCCTGGCGCAAATGAAGCAGCTGCTGATCACTGCGACGCAGGGCGAAGAGGAAGGCGAATACCGTCTGTACGACCGGAAAATGAATTTGCTTGCCAGTTCTCTGTCGCCGGGTGTCACGCCATCGCCGTTAAGCGAGCCGGACAAAGCCCAGCTGGCACAGGCGTTTGAACATGACGACCGCGGCGGCCTGCGCTTTACCACCCGTTATGTGAACTGGGAAAAAATACGCAATTTTGATGGCATCCTGCTGCGTATTCACAATCTTGATGAGGGCGTGCGTGGCGATTTCGGCACCATTTCAATTGCGCTGGGCCTGGTGTGGATGCTGTTTACCTCGATGCTGATTCTCGCGTGGGTAGTGATTCGCCGGATGGTGCGCAATATGAGCACCTTGCAGGAATCGCTGCAATGGCAGGCGTGGCATGACGGCCTGACCCGTTTGTATAACCGCAGTTCGCTGTTCGACCTGGCGGGGAAGGCGGCGAAGCAGAACGAGGCTCAGGGCCAGCCAGTGTCGGTGATACAGCTCGATCTCGATTACTTTAAACGCATCAATGACCGCTTCGGTCATCAGGCCGGCGACCGGGTGCTGACCCACGTGGCGGGCACTATCGGCGCGAAAATCCGCAAAACGGATCTGGCCGGGCGCGTCGGCGGAGAAGAGTTCTGTATCGTCCTGCCAGACACTTCGCGGGAAGAGGCCTGCGCGATGGCGGAACGCATCCGCGTGCGAATTAGCAGTCGTGAAATTCTGATTGGCAAAAGCGAGACGCTGCGCATCAGCGCCTCGTTTGGCGTGAGCAGCAGCGATGAGAAAGGGATGTTTGATATTGAATATCTGCAATCCATTGCCGACGGTCGTTTGTATCTGGCGAAGCAAAAAGGGCGTAATCGGGTGTGCTGTCAGGACGATGACAGCCAGTAATCCAGGCCTTCACGCCAGCCGTCTGGGCCGCTTTCGCGAGTGTGATACACCCGCTCGGGGGAATCATCCTTCAACCTGATGCCCTCACGATTTAAGCCTTTGACCACCACCGCATAGTCGGTGGTGTCGAGCAGCGGGGCATCGTTCGGCCCATCGCCCAGGCCAATAGACACCCGACGAAATCCCTCTCGTGCCTGATAGCGGCTCTGCAACCAGGTCACGGCCTGGGCTTTGCCGCCGCGGTCATCCAGCACGTGCCAGAACCGCGCGCCTTGCACAAACTGCAAGCCAAGGGAGGCTAAGGTCGCGGTAAATTCGAGCATCTTCTCATCGCTATCGCGCCAGATCAGGGTTTCGGACGCCTCATGCAGACGTGAGAGTTCCGCATGGCGCAGATTCATGCCGGTCCATTCGCTGATGGTTTGCTCATTCACGTCCGAGAACGTGGTGAACTTAAAACCGTCATTTTCCCGTAATTGTTGCAGGATACGCTGGATCTCTTGGTGCGGAGAACCGGTGATCAGGCGGGGATATTCCTGTTCGTCCTGCCACTCTTCGGCCAGCTGAATCACCGCGCCGTTCTCGGCGATCAGCGGTTGCGGCCCAAGCTCCAGCTCTTTTTGTAGCAGCATCATTTCTACCGCCGTTTTGCTGCTGCACAGTACCACCGGCACATTGTGTTGCTTCAGGCGTAACAGCCAGTCGCGGGCAGGTTCCCAAAGCTGGGTGTGGCTATCCAGCAAGGTGCCTTCGACGTCGGTAAACACAATCAGGGGCTGATCCAGTTCGGGCATTACCTCTCCTTAAACGTAAACTCAGACAAGAAAAATCTTAAAAACATTCATAGCAATTATGAATAATGCTTGTCTTACAAAAAAATTGAGGATAATGTCTTATCCGCATCAGATTTCTTGGTGTAACGAATTTTCAAGTGCTTCTTGCTTAAGCAAGTTTCAACCCGATCACTCCATGGTCGGGTTTTTTTTGGCCTGCGTTCAGCGATTCACTTCTGTGATGCTGAAATCATGGATATCAAGCTCAAAGGCTTCGGCCAGTTCGCGCCAGGTGTGGTACTCACGTCCATCAATACTGACATGATGGGTGGAGTCTCCGGCGCGGTGTACTTCGCTCTCGCTGATTTCGTTGATAGCGTCGAGCAGGGCATCAACATCAACGTTCACTTCGCGCTTGGCGGTATCGCTATACTCTTTGGCAGTTTTCATTGTGGGGCCCTCATTCATTCACCCAACATAAAGTATAGACCGTTGAAAAAAACACCCATTGGCGCGCCGGACGCTGTCAGCCCGGGCGTTTTGTTCTACACTGGCTGAAGTAAAAGACAGGAGAAAAGGTATGCAGGTTAACGATCGAGTAACGGTCAAAACGGACGGTGGCCCGCGTCGGCCAGGCGTGGTGCTGGCAGTAGAGCAATTCAGTGAAGGGACGATGTACCTGGTGTCGCTGGAAGACTATCCGATGGGGATCTGGTTCTTTAATGAGTCGGGCCACAATGACGGCATTTTTGTCGAAAAAGTCGTCTAAACGTCTTCCCACTGGCGGAGCAATTCCGCCAGTGCAGCGCATTATTTCAGCGCATATTGACGTAGATCCCGCTCGTCACATTATCTGTCAATCGGACAACATGATAAATAACCTGCTTATTGTGGGTTTTTATTTTCTTTTTAATATTACCTTTATGTGATGATACCGTTTTGGCCTTAATATTCATCTGATCGGATATTTGAATCGTTCCCTGTCCCGACATCCACATCTTCAGCATACTTGATTCAGTCCTGCTTAAAGATAAAGTGGGAATGTTAACCCGGCTAACGTTATCGCTTATTTTTTGTAGATAGTCCGCCAGAATACCGTCCAGGGATTCAGGTGTAATCGATTTAGAGCTAATAAGCAGATTATCCCGAACCAACAGATACTCATCAAAATGTATATTGGCAATCGCCATAAATACGATAAAAAGTGTCCTGGGGTGTTGATTAATGATCTGCTTTATTTGCTGACTGCTGTCTGTATCGTGGATAAAGCAGTCTTCATTAATGAACACGACAGCCGGGCGTAACGTCCCGCAGGCCTCTTCAAGCTCACTGATGGTCTCAACGTCGCCGATATCACGCTTCCTTATCCCCCGGCTGGTCAAGTACCCGGTTAGTCCAAGCCGGGTGTAACTGCATAGATCCATAATAATCGTTGACATGGCATACCCTCACTCAATGCGTAACGATAATTAACCTATAGCCCGATTATCTCTTATTTGTCACAACGCGCTAAACCTGTACTGACAAAGAGCAAAGGAGGAAAATCGGGCGACCTCAACTATCCCGTAAAGTTAGGTATAATTTGCCAGGAATCATCTTAAAGTAAAGTAAATGTTAGGTTCTGTGAGGGGCATAAAAACAATTAACCCGCGCCAGATATATCCTGGTAGATGTTTTTGAAGTCGGGTTTTAAGAATATCCTTAGGATATCCCTTTTATTATCAGGGAGAACTTATCTTTGGCATCTCGCTGATAATATCTGCTAATAGATCGAACAATTCGCTGAATAGATGTTCACAGAAGGGCGCAATGAGGGGCATTAACGCGGCCATCAAAATAATACCGACGGTCAGGGTAATCGGGAAGCCAATCACAAACACCGACAACTGTGGCGCCATGCGGTTGAGCATCCCCAGTGCTAGGTTAATGGTTAACAGCAGCGTAATGATCGGCAGCGCCAGCATCAGCCCATTGAGGAAGATAAGCCCACCCGCGCGGGTCAAGGCCATAAAGGCGTTGCTGTTGAGCGGATGGCCGCCAATCGGCAGGGTGTGAAAGGTATCGACCAGCATCGAAATCAGCCACAAATGACCGTTAAACACCAGAAACAACAGCATCGCCAGCATATCCATAATGCGGGCCAATACCGGCATGCTTAAATGGCTGCTGGGGTCGACGAAGGTCGCAAACGACAGGCCCATCTGCAGGCCAATCACTTCCCCGGCGGTTCGCACCGCGGCGAACGCAAACTGCATGGTAAAACCGAGCGCAATGCCAATCAGGATTTGCTGCAACGCCAGCCACAGCGCGTTAGGGGAAAACAGCGTTACGTCGGTGGCGGGCAGGGAAGGCGCGATAATAAAGGTGATGATGATCCCAAGCCCAAGCTTTACGCGCTTCGGCACCGATTTTTCACTCAGGATAGGCGCGGTGGAAATCAGCGCCAGCACGCGCAGCAGCGGCCAGAAATAAAGGCTAAGCCAGTGCAGCCATTGGTCGCTGGTGACGTGTAGCATTGGTCTTATCCGATGATGTACGGCAGGTTGGTGAACAGCGTTCGCACATAATCGAGCAGCAGGTTCAGCATCCACGGGCCAGCAACGATAATCGCCACGAATACCGCGATGATTTTTGGAATGAACGACAGGGTCATTTCGTTAATCTGGGTTGCCGCCTGCAAAATACTGATCAGCAAACCGGTCACCAGCGCCACCAGCAGCAGCGGGGCGGCCAGCGCCAGCGCGACTTTCATGGCTTCCGTGCCAAGCATCATTACCGATTCAGGAGTCATGGCGGCAATCCTTAACTGTAGAAACTTTGGGCCAGCGAACCCACCAGCAGCTGCCAGCCGTCAACCAGCACGAACAACATCAGTTTGAACGGCAGGGCAATGGTTGCCGGAGGCACCATCATCATCCCCAGCGCCATCAACACGCTGGCGACCACCAGGTCGATAATCAGGAACGGAATAAAAATGGTGAAGCCAATCTGGAATGCGGTTTTCAGCTCGCTGGTGACATACGACGGCAGCAGAATACGCATCGGCACCGCTTCCGGGCCCTGGATCGGCGGCGTATTGGCCAGACGGGCAAACAACGCTAAATCCGCTTCACGGGTCTGACGCAGCATAAATTCACGCAGCGGCTGCGAGCCCTTATCAATCGCCTGCTCGAGGGTAATTTTGTCCTCGCTAAACGGCTGATAGGCATCGCTATAAATCTTGTCGATAACCGGCGACATGATGAAAAAAGTCAGGAACAGCGCCAGACCGAGCAGTACCTGGTTCGGCGGGGCAGACGCGGTGCCGAGGGCGCTGCGCAGCAGGCCAAACACGATGATGATACGGGTGAAGCTGGTCATCATCAGCAGAATGGCCGGCAGGAAAGTCAGCGAGGTGATAAACGCCAGCGTCTGCACCGGCAGCGACCAGCTCTGACCGCCGTTCGGCAGCGGCTGGCTCACCAGGCCCGGCAACTGGGCGAACGCCGCTGGAGACAACAGCCACAGCGCGACAAGCGAAAGGGACAACAGGCGGCGCATCAGAGTCTCCCAGGACGCTTGATAACGGATTTCATCAGTGATGCAAAATCGGGGGTTTCAGGTTTAGGCGCATCCGGGTCGATAATCGTCGGCGGCAGTTTGTGCAGCAGCGTGACCTGGGTGGCGGTTACGCCGAGCACCAGACGGGCATCTTCCACATCGACAATCACCACCCGCTCGCGCTGGCCCAGTGCCGCACTGGCGCTGACGTTTAACTCTTTAGTGGCGGTGTTTTTCACGCCGCTAATGCCAAAACGTTTTGCGAGCCACGCGGCTATCAGGATCAGCAGAATAATGCCCAACAGCGCGCCGCTGACTTCGATCAGCGGAGACGTCGGCGGGGCAGTATTGACCGGATGTATCATGCCAGGCTGGGGTTTCATTTTAGCGGCTCAGACGACGCATACGTTCGGACGGTGTGATGATGTCGGTAATGCGTACGCCGTATTTATCGGCGACCACCACCACTTCACCCTGGGCAATCAGATAGCCGTTGATCAGAATATCCAGCGGCTCTCCGGCCAGACCGTCCAGCGACACCACCGAACCCTGCGTCAGGCGCAGCAGCTCTTTGATGGTCATCCGGGTGCGGCCTAGTTCCACGGTCAATTTGACCGGAATATCCATGATCAGGTCGATGTCCTGCAGCGTGCCGCTGACGTCGCCGCCACCGAGTTGCTGGAACACCGCATCGGCGGCACTTTTGCTGCCAGTTGTTTTCTGTTCGCTTAACGCTTCAGCCCACAGATCGTCCATCGCACCGCTGTTTTCATCGGACGGATTATTCATATCACTCATTTGGGCTGTTCCTCATTCAGCGAATTCAAAATCGGGTTGATCAAATGCTCTACGCGCAGCGCGTATTGACCGTTCACCGTGCCATACTGGCTGGTCAATACCGGCACACCGTCCACGTTGGCGATAATGCGATCCGGTTTGTCTATCGGCAGCACATCGCCTGGCTGGAGTTTTAAGATCTGCGACAGGCGCAGAGAGATGTCGGCAAAGTTCGCCACCAGCTCAAGTTCGGAATGCTGCACCTGGCGAACCAGGTTTTCGCGCCAGTTCTGATCTTCGCTGCGGGAGTTCTCCAGCGGCGGGTTGACCAGCAGTTCGCGCAGCGGCTCAATCATGCTGAACGGCAGACAAATGTTAAATTCACCGGTCAGGTTGCCGATTTCCACATGGAACGGGGTATTGACCACGATGTCGTTCGGCGAGGTGGTGATGTTGGTGAACTTCACCTGCATCTCGGAACGCACGTACTCCACTTCCAGCGGGTTAATCGCTTTCCACGCGTCGCTATACCCTTCCAGCGCCAGCTTCAGCATGCGGTTAATTACGCGCTGTTCGGTGTGCGTAAATTCGCGGCCTTCCACTTTGGTCGGGAAACGCCCGTCACCGCCGAACAGGTTGTCGACGGCGATAAACACCAGACTTGGCGAGAACACAAACAACCCGGTACCGCGCAGCGGTTTCAGGTGAATAAGGTTCAGGTTGGTCGGCACAGGCAGGTTGCGGGCAAACTCGTGATAAGGCTGAATGCGGATCGCGCCGACGGTAATGTCCGGGCTACGACGCAGCAGGTTAAACAGCCCCATTCGGAACTGACGGGCAAAACGCTCGTTAATGATTTCCAGCGCCTGCAGGCGTTCGCGCACCACACGACGCTGGGTATTAGGATCATAGGGACGAATGTCACTCTCGCCGGGAGCACCGGCCTGAGGTTCATCGCTCTTCTCGCTGTCGCCGTTCAGCAGCGCGTCAATTTCGGCCTGAGAAAGAATACTGTCGCCCATGGGATTACCGCAGTATGAAAGCTGTATACAGCACGTCAGTCACTTCCTGCTTCGGTTGGCCCGCCACCAAAGGTGGTGCAAGTGTCTGTTTGATGGCGTTCACCAGGTCTTGTTTCCCGGTATCTGTCGCCAGTTTGTTTGCATCCTGACGGGAGAACAGCAGCAGTAAACGGCTGCGCACTTCCGGCAGGTATTCGTTCAGTCGCGTACGAGTTGCTTCATCTTTCAGACGCAGCGTAATGCCAACGTAAAGCACACGGTCGGCGTCGCCCAGGTTCACCGTAAAGGTATCCAGCGCCCAGAACACCGGCGCCGGTGGTGGCGGTACCTCTTTCATCGCATCAGCGGAAGGGTGCTGCTGCATGCGCCAGTAGCTATAGCCTGCGGTTGCGCAGGCGGCGAGCGTCACCAGCACCAGTAGCGGGATCCAGATTGAGCGCTTACTTTTCTTTGTTACCGCGGTGTCTGTCATCGGTTACGTCTTTCCTGTATTCGGTACTGCTTATCAGGTGATTATCCCGACTTAAGTCCAGCTCAAAGGGTGGAAAAGACGGGAATAATCGTGCTACCTCTGGCGTTAGGCGAACGTGTCGACGCTGCCGTTACCCCGGGCCTGCGCTTGCAGACTCACCGGAACGCTCAGGGTCTCTTCTTCATCGGCAGCAAATGCGCGACCTTCAGCGGAACGTTGCGAAGAAGACTGACCGAAAGAGGATTGCTGCTGTTGTTGTCCGGCAAAACTCTCGCCGCTGACGTTGCTTTGCGACAGCTGAATGCCGTTATCCGCCAGCTGCGTGCGCAGCGTCGGGATCGCCGCTTCTAGCGCAGCGCGCACGTGACTGTGCGGCGACATCATCTGGATTTGCGCCTGGTTATCGTCAATCTTCAGGGTGATATTCACCTGGCCTAAGTTTTCCGGGTGCAGCTTCAGCTCGGCGGTTTGCTGGCCCTGACGGGTAAACAGCGTGATCTGCTGGCTAACGTTCTGCTGCCATTCCGGCGTGCCGAGTTGAGAGTTGACGGTCACCACCGGGTGCGTATTCACCGTGGCGGTAGCGTTGCTGATTACCGGGGCGATGTTTACCGTCGGCGCGGCGGCAGACAATGAACTGTCCGTATCGGCTTTCGCTGCGGCTGCGGCAACCAGCGGGGTGATCTGGCTGGCGGCGGCATCATCAGCCTGAACCGTTTGCAGGCCATGCGCCGCCTGAGGCAGGGCAAATTCTTTACCTGTGGAATGCCCGGTATTGCCGGTGCCGACGCTTGTGGCCGCAGAGGCTAATTCTGCAAAGCCTTTCGCAGAAGAAGCGGAAGTGGCGGTCACGCCAGCCGTCTGGGTTGCGGGCAGTGCGGCGGTGGTGGTCGCAGTGTGCGGCAGCATCGCCATCAGCGCGCTCAGGCCGGCCATCTCTTCTTCACTCAACGACGGCTTGTCATCGCTCTTTTGCAAATCTTTGGTCAGCTGCTTTACCACATCGTTTTTGGCTTCTGGCGTCAGCGCGCTCAACACCGACTGCGCGGCGGCAAGCGTAGTGACGTCGACCTTTTTCGCGTCGGTGTCAGTCTGCTGTGCCAGCAGTTTGCTGAGCGTGGTTTTGGCCTCGCCTTGAGGCAGTTTTTGGCTTGCTGCCTGGAGGTCGGCCAGCGTCAGCTTGCCGTCTTTACCCGTCTTACCGGACATCGCGCCGGAGAGCAGGGCAAAAAAGTCCTGGGCGCTGTCAGTGGTTCCAGAGGCCACGCCGCTTTGTGCAGAAGAGGTGATGTCGGTTTCACTGACGAGAAGTTTCGGCAGAGTAATCATTCGGGTTTCCTTAAGGTGGCACGCTGGGCGAACTCATCCATTTTTTTCTGGTCCAGACGGTTTTCCGCCAACAGCGTCGCGGCGGCCTGTCTGTCCTGTAGCGTCTGCCATGCCTGCAAACGCTGCTTTTTCTCACGCCAGGCGGTCAACGCCTGCTCGACTTTACGGTTCCACTGCAACAGCTGCTGGCGGTGCTGATCGATAGCCTTTTCCAGAGTCTGAATAAACTGCTGATAGTTCTGCCAGCGCAGGCTGGCCATGCCCTGAGACATGTTGTCGTTCAGGTTAGTCTGGTACTCAAGCTGGTAATCCATCAGCATCTTCAGCTGCTCTTCCGCCTGCTGACAGCCGCGTCGCATTTCACCCAGCTGCAGGGCGGCGTTATCGACGTCTTTTTCGGCCAGTTCTTTCAGCGTGGCTAATGCGCCATGTTCCGCCATGATGATTTACTCCTGCTCTCAGGCTGCCGGGAAGATAATCTCAAGTGCCTGAAGTGACTCTTCCCAGTCCGCTTTTTCGAAAATACCCTGTTGCAGAAACGCCTCCAGCTGCGGCCACAGCGCGATCGCCTTGTCGAGTATTGGATCGCTGCCTTTGGCATACGCCCCGACGCTCACCAGGTCGCGGTTGCGCTGGAAGCTGGAAAGCAGTTGTTTGAAGTTTCTCACCCGGGCGTAGTGTTTCTCGGTGATCAGAGAGGTCATGGCGCGGCTAATAGAGGCTTCGATGTCGATGGCCGGATAGTGGCCCGCTTCCGCCAGACGGCGGGACAGCACGATGTGGCCGTCAAGGATCGCGCGCGCGGAGTCGGCGATCGGATCCTGCTGATCGTCGCCCTCGGTGAGCACGGTATAAAACGCAGTGACCGAGCCGCCGCCGCTGATGCCGTTCCCGGCGCGTTCAACCAGCGCGGGCAGTTTGGCAAATACCGAAGGCGGGTAGCCTTTGGTGGCGGGCGGTTCGCCGATGGCCAGCGCGATTTCACGCTGGGCCATGGCGTAACGGGTCAGGGAATCCATGATCAGCAATACATGCTGACCGCGGTCACGGAAATCTTCAGCAATGCGGGTGGCGTAGGCCGCACCCTGCATACGCAGCAGCGGCGAGACGTCAGCCGGGGCGGCAATCACCACCGAACGCGCGCGTCCGTCGGCCCCGAGAATGTTCTCGATAAAATCTTTGACTTCGCGACCACGTTCGCCAATCAGGCCCACCACGATCACGTCGGCCTGGGTGTAGCGCGCCATCATGCCGAGCAGCACGCTTTTACCGACCCCGGAACCGGCGAACAGGCCCATACGCTGGCCGCGTCCGACAGTGAGCAGGGCGTTAATCGGCCGCACGCCGGTGTCGAGCACGTGTTCAATGGCGGTGCGCTGCAACGGGTTAAACGGTTGGGTGATGAGCGCGCCGGTTTCGGTGGTGTCCGGGGCGGGCAGGCCGTCGAGCGGTTTACCCGCGCCGTCGAGTACGCGCCCGAGCAGCGCCGGGCCGAGCGGTAACTGTTTCCCGCTTTGCAGACCGTCGCCGGACGCGTTGCGGGCATACACGCGGGCGCCGGGTAAAATGCCTTCCACTTCTTCGAGCGGCATCAAAAACAGGCGCTGACCGTTGAAGCCCACCACTTCGCTTTCTACTTCGTGCGTTTCGTTTCCGTTCTGACGTTCAATAATGCAGGTCGCGCCGAGCGGCAATTGCAGCCCGGTGGCTTCCAGCACCAGCCCGGTAGCACGAGTCAAACGCCCATAGCGCCGCACCGACGGCAGCTGCGTCATTTTGGTCTCGAAATTATCGAGCGTGGTGAGCCAACGGGTCAGGCGGGCGGTCATTACACTACTCCCGGAGCGGCCAGGCGGCACAGCTCCTGCCAGCGGGTGGCGACGCTGGCATCGAGGTCACCCTCGTCGGCGGAAATTTTACAGCCGCCATGATGCAGCGACGGGTCACCGCGCAGCCGCCAGCCGTGCAGGCTCAGCGTCGCGCCGACCATATCTTCCACGCGCTGTAAATCGTCAGGATGTACGCGAAGCTGCGGTTTGCCGCTGAACAACGGCTCCTGTTGCAATAGCGCCTGAATCTGTTTGATCAGCGCCGAGTTATCGACAATCGGCGCCTGGCCAATCACCTGTCGCGCGGCTTCCAGCGCCATTTGCATCAGACGCGAGGCGATCACGCTGTCGAGCGCGTCCAGCGTGTGCTGGAACTCGCTGACCAACTGCTGCATCCGCGCGTGGAGCGGGATCTGTTGCTGTTGCGCCTGCGCCTGGCCCTGTTCGAGCCCTTGCGCTAAGCCTTCCTGATAACCCTGTGACTGCCCGGCGGCGCGGCCTTCCGCCAGCCCGGCGTTATAGCCCTGTTCGTGGGCCTGCATCTGAATCTGCGCCAGCTGCTGTTGCAGCTTCTGCTCTTCGGAAATCTCGTCGACCGGCTCTTCGGCGCGGCTTTCACTGAACTCTGGCACAAACGCCTGCATCGGCGGGGCAAGGTCGTCAGGCTGCCAGATTTTCCATGGTGTGGAATCAGACATAAGTGTCGTCTCCGCTGCCAATCACCATCTCGCCGGTTTCCGCTAAGCGACGCACAATAAGCAGAATCGCTTTCTGTTCGTTCTCGACCTGAGACAGACGAACCGGGCCACGGTTGGCCAGATCGTCGCGCAGGATATCGGCGGCACGCTGGGACATATTGCGCAGGAACTTCTCGCGCAGCGGCTGTTCGGCACCTTTGAGCGCGATAAGCAGCGATTCGGAATCCACTTCCTGCAACAGGCGCTGGATGCTGCGATCGTCCACTTCGACCAGGTTTTCGAACAGGAACATCTCGTCGATGATTTTCTGCGCCAGCTCGCCGTCGAATTCGCGCACGGCGGTAATGACCGCTTCTTCCTGCTGGGTTTTCATCAGGTTGATAATTTCTGCTGCGGTTCTCACGCCGCCCATTTTGCTGCGCTTGAGGTTCTGACCGTCGAGCAGGTTGTTCAGCACTTCGGTCAGCTCCGCCAATGCCGCTGGCTGCACGCCGCCAAAGGTGGCGATACGCAGCATGACGTCGTGACGCAGACGCTCGTCGAACAGCGCCAGAATATCCGCCGCCTGACCGCGTTTGAGGTGCACGAGGATGGTGGCGATGATCTGCGGATGCTCGTCGCGAATAAGGTCGGCGGCGCTTTGTGGCTCCATAAAGTTGAGCGTTTCGATGCCGCTGGTGGTTTCGCGGGTTTCGAGAATGTCTTCCAGCAGGCTGGCGGCACGCTCTTCGCCCAGCGCTTTCACCAGCACCGAACGCAGGTATTCGTTGGCGTTGACGTTCAGCGCCGCGTACTGCTCGGCTTCCTGTTCAAACTCGGCCAGCACGTCGGTCAGCTGCTTGTTTGAAATCTGGCGCACGTTGGCCATCGCTGCACTGAGGGTTTGCACCTCGCGGGTATTGAGGTGCTTGAACACCTCCGCCGCGCGATCTTCGCCAATGGTCATCAGCAGGATGACGCTTTTATCGGTGCCTGAAAGGGTCGTGTTACTCATGGTCGTTGCTCATCCACTGGCGAATGACCAGCGCGACGACGCGCGGATCGTTGTCTGACATTTCGCGAATACGCTGGCTCATCACTTCTGCACTCAGGCGCTGGTTGACGCGGCGACTCTGCTGTTGTTCATCTTTGCTGAGGCGAACTTCCACCGCATCGGCGGTTTCGCGCTCCATTTTCGCTTCTTCCAGCGCGGCTTTAGCGATTTCCTCGCGGCGCACCAGCTGTGGACGCACGGCTTTGCGCCACAGGATCCACGCCACCAGGGCAATCAGGACCCAGCGTCCGGCGGACAGCATCTGGTCGATAAACGACTGCTGTTGCCAGAACGGCAGTTCGCCACCGCTTTCGTCGCCCGCGGTAAACGGCGAGTTGACCACGTTCAGGGTGTCGCCCCGGGTGGTGGAGTAGCCCATCGCTTCGCGGGTCAAATCTTCAATCTGTTTCATCTGATCGGCGGTCAGCGGCAACGGCTTACCGTCCGGCAGATTTTTGTAGTTCACCACTACCGCAACAGACAGGCGCTGGATATCGCCAACGTTCATTTTGGTGTGACGAATGGTCCGGTCGACTTCGTAGTTAGTGGTTTCGTTACGCGAACTGTTGCGCGGCCCGCTCTGGTTATTGGTGCTGGTATTACGCTGCTGGCCTTGCGCACCTGCTTGCTGGTTCGCCGGAGGCGTCGAGATTGGCGCGTTCGGGGCGGGAGCAGGGGAGTTGGACAATGCCCCCGGCACGCCGCCTGGGTTCTGGCCGCCGACCTGCTCGCTCTCATTCACCTGACGCGAACGCATCACTGCCTGGCTAGCGTCGCCGTTCGGGCTGTATTGCTCTTCAGTCTGCTCTTTATTGTCGAAATTGATCTGCGCGGTGACCTGCGCGTGGATATTTCCGTTGCCAACAATCGGCGACAGAATCGATTCGATGCGGCGCTGCACGCGGGCTTCAACATCTGAGGCATATTTCAGCTGGGCGTCATTCAGGTCGCGATCGCCGGTATTGGACTGGGTCAACAGATGACCGCCCTGATCGACCAGCGTCACGTTGCCCGGTGGCAGGCCGGCCACGGCGCTGGAAACCAGATGCACCACCGCCGCAATCTGTCCTTCATCAAGCGCACGGCCGGGTTCGAGGTTCAGGGTCACGGAGGCGGAAGGGAGTTTCTGCTCACGCACAAATAATGAAGGCTTCGGCATGGCCAGATGCACGCGAGCGCTTTTCACCGGGCCGAGGGTTTCGATGGTACGGGCGAGTTCACCCTCTAGCGCACGCTGGTAGTTCACTTGCTCGCTGAACTGGCTGATGCCGAATTTTTCCTGATCCAGCAGCTCAAACCCAACCGCACCGCCTTTCGGCAGGCCTTGCTGGGCGAGGCGCAGACGCAGTTCATGCACTTTATCGGCAGGCACTTCGATGGCGCCGCCGCTATCGGCAAAGCGATACGGGACGTTCATTTGCTGAAGTTGGGTGACGATGGCACCGCCGTCCTGATCGGTCAGATTGCTGAACAGCGTGCGGTAGTCAGGCGCTTTCGCCCACAGCACCAGCGCGACGACGATCGCGACGGCGGCTGCGCTGGCAACCATTAAGGGGATTTTCGGGTTAGCGCGCAGGCGAGCGACCCACTCAGGCATCTTGGTTGGTGTCATGGTCGTGGCTGTCGCGCTCATTGCGCACCTCGTGAATCCAGGTCGATGGCGTTAAACGTGTACAAAAGCAAGGCTGACTCCCGGTCGGCAAAGGCAAAATGGGTGCTATGCCATTATTTGCCGTTCCGGAATTTTCTATGGGTCAAATAGTCGAGGTTTTTAACGTTAATTAGCGCCTTTATCTCATTGACAAACTGGTAATCTCATTTCCCATGACATCGACCAGGGGATTAACATGGCCATTACAGGTATTGAAGGGGTATTGACGCAGATGCAGGCCGCGGCCAGCGTCGCGCGCAATCAGAAGGTGGAAGAACAGCCATCTATCAGCTTTGCGGGCCAGCTCAATGCCGCTCTCGATCGCATCAGCGAGACGCAAAACAGCGCCAAAGCGCAGGCAGAGAAATTTGCCTTAGGCGAGTCGGGTATTGCGCTGAATGATGTGATGACCGACCTGCAAAAATCATCCGTCTCCCTGCAGATGGGCATTCAGGTGCGTAACAAGCTGGTGTCCGCGTACCAGGAAATGATGAGCATGCAGGTGTAGGTCGCGTAACCTACTGAATATTATTATTTATTCACATCCGATCCCACAGCGTGGGGCATGGATGGGGCAAACTCGGATAATTTTTGGTTCAAAATGAGTATCTGGTCCTGATTGTTTTCGGTCATCCAGGATCCGTATACCCTGTAAACCATCTGTGCGTCAGAGTGGCCCATTTGCTTCGCGATGAAGTTAGGGTTTGCCCCCGCAGTTAACGACCAGCATGCGTAAGTATGCCTGGACTGGTATGCTTTGCGGTAGCGAATCCCGGCGCGCCGCATTGCCGCCTCCCAGCCCTGGTTAATAGAACCCACTGCGTAATGATGCCCGGCCCGGCTATTACGCGTTACGATCTGCGGGTTGAACACGAACGTGCAAGGATGCAGTTCTGTTCTTCCATACTCCCGGAGCTTAACTTCAATTTGATACTGTCTCCCGAGCCTGGTCATTTCTGCCTGGCTTTTCAGCACGTCTATTGCTGGCTGAATGAGGTTGATCACCCGGTCCGTGCCCGCATCTGTTTTTGGAGGGGTGAATTCCTTCATCAGAGTGTGGTTACGGCGGATCGTCATCGTTCCAGCTTTGAGGTCGATGTCTTCCCATGCCAGTGATACAAGTTCACCATGACGAACGCCGGTATAGACCGCCAGTGACCACATATTTTTCAGTTGCTGATGTCTACATGCATCAATCAGCCGAACGAACTCATCGCGGGTGAGTGGATCCGGTTCCGAGCGCGCCTTCTTCAGTGGCGTTATGCCTGAGAAAGGATTGGTCCTGATGTAACCGCTATCGGCACCGAACTGAAACATCCCTGCCATAATGCCCATGTAGTTATTCACCGTCGGAACCGTCCTTCCTTTAACGGGCGTGCGGTGTCCCTTCTTCATCACCTGATAACCGGTCAATAGGTCCTTCCTTATGAACAGCAAATCTTCCTGTGTTATGGATGAAGCCAGCCTGTTCTCACCAATCCGTGGAGCCATATTCCGGACAATGGATTTATATCTGCCAAGCGAGTTGGTGCTGATCTCCATTTTTTTGAGCTCAAGCCACTTTCTGGCAAGATCACTCACGCTGATTTCCCGATTCTCAGCTCCGAACTTCTTCAGGTTTGGGGAATCAGGGAACTGCACTGCAAAGTTAAAACATCCTGTTTTTATTGAATAGCAGACAGAAGAACGCAGCTCGCCAGCCACCTTTCTGTTTTTGGGTGTGTCAGGCACGCCGAGATTTTCCCGGACTCGCGTGCCTTTATAGATGAACCAAATGCGCAGCGAGCCGCCATGGTTCTCAACGCCTGTTGGGTATGCTGATTTAGCCATTGTTCCCTCCTGACGTCCAAGAGCCCGTTAAGCATAAACGGATCTTCATTGGCGCGCACCAGGCTGATTCTTTTTGAGGCTTTCGACCCACTGATCGACGGCCCTGTGGTTATACATGCATTCACTGTTCGGCTTCGGTACGCCATCCGGTGAGATGTGCAAGTATTCCCGTCCAACCATCCAGGATTTTTTTCGCGCCGCTTCAATGGTTCCCGGACGAAGGCCGGTAATCTCAACGAGCTTATCTTCGGTAACCCAGTCATTGGGCACGATTAAGGTCATTTCGCTCATGGTGTTCTCCAGGCAAAAAGAAGCCCGGCGCGGGGCCGGGCAAAAGGGATAACGGTGGCAGTGCTTTCGCACCCAATAGCCAGCTCATAAATGACTATCAGTTGCGTTATGTATCGAAAAATGAACGGTGTGTGCTGTATTCTTCAGAAGATTTTTCTAAAGTTCTGAGTTGAATTGCCGTTGAAATCTATTCATGACAATTTAGGGGTATTGAGGATCATTTATGCAAAATCCAATTGAAACTTTAGAGGTTGGCGATTTATTCGAAACTGAAAATGGCGACCTGTATGTTGTTACTCAATTAGTTGAAAAAGGCCAGGTTGCAGCCAAGAAGTTAAGCGAAGAAGAGTTTGTCAGCATTGATGCCATCAAGGCTATTAACGGTACTTTGCGCAAATAATTTTGCGACGGTGCTGAAGATAAGCGGAAAAGCTCAGTAATTCATAAAGTGTTATCTGCGCTTTTCTCTTTCAATTTGGCAATCGGCGCACGTCCGGCAGCCTGGAACGGCAGCGCGCCGCGGCGCCGGGATATCCTCGCCGCACTCCACGCAATGCTCTGCTGATACGGCGTTACGGTTCAGTCGGTGAGCGGAAAGGGCAGCGTTACGCTGAAGCTCTTCAATTTCTGCTGCGGTATCAATGATGTCGGCCATATCAGTGCTCCCTGAATTGGCCGTTGATGCGACCGATGGTGTAGATGAACAAAACAAAAGGGACACCGAGTCCCTTTATCTTTTCGTAATGCTTAGCCAGTAACAGCCTGCTGACGGTGTCAAACTTTGGCTTGGGTTCCTGCTTCAATGCGGCCATCAGTTCGTCATTGCAGTTCCGTGCTGTGGCACGCAGGGCGTTTTCTTGTTCTGTGGTCATACCCTTCATGCAGCCTCCCGACGGGCGAGAAGTTTCGCGCCAAATGTCATCAATTCGTCACGTTCAACTGAGGTGAACTGGCAATGTGTCCGTGGGAACGGTCGCCAGATAATCAGCATGCTGCCCTTGTTGTTACCGCTGACAGGCTTCCCGGTGACTGGGTTGATAAATGCCAGCCGTCCGGCGGTGATAAATCGCACTTCGCTGGCGGTCTCGATAGCCTCGCGGAACCAACCGACAGAAGTATCCGCAGGAACCAGCATGACTGTGCCAATCTGGTTTGTAGTGGTCAACAAAAACTGGCCACCACTTTAGAGTTTTTCCAGTATCGATTTTCCGATTCGTTGGGGGGTAACCCGCCGTTATATTCATGCGGCCTGAGCGCGCTGTAATACCCAACGATATAATCTGTTATTTCATGGGCAGCATCGCTGAAGCTTACGTAACCAGTCACTGGCACCCATTCGTTCTTCAGACTCCTGAAGAAGCGCTCCATCGGGCTGTTATCCCAGCAGTTTCCACGTCGGCTCATACTCTGTTTGATCCGGTACCGCCACAATAACTGCCGGAACTGCCTGCTTGTATAATGACTGCCTTGATCGCTGTGGAACATCACTCCTTCTGGCTTGCCGCGAGCTTCCCACGCCATTTCCAGCGCTTTGGCCGTCAGTTTGCTATCCGGGGAGAACGATATTGCCCAACCCACCGGTTTCCTCGCGAACAGATCGAGAACAACTGCAAGGTATGCCCAGCGCTTACCTGTCCAGATATACGTCACGTCACCGCACCACACCTGATTTGGCTCTGTCACTGCGAACTGCCGCTCAAGGTGATTCGGGATCGCGACGTGTTCATGGCCGCCACGTTTATATCGATGAGTAGGCTGCTGGCAACTGACCAGCCCCAGCTCTTTCATCAGTCTGCCAGCAAGCCAGCGTCCCATCCGATAGCCTCTCTGGGTTGCCATTGTGGCGATGCTCCTTGCTCCGGCAGAACCATGGCTGATGTTATGCAGCTCCATCACCTGGCTTCGTAATACAGTCCGCCTGCCGTCTGGTTTTTCAGGACGGTTTTGCCAGTATTTGTAGCTGCTACGATGAACCCCGAACACGTGGCAGAGAGAGGCCACTGGATAACGCGCCCTGAGTTTCCCGATTAACGAGAACTGTTCAGGGAGTCTGACATCAAGAGCGCGGTAGCCTTTTTTAATATTTCGTTTTCCATTTCAATACGTTGCAGCTTTTTCTTTAGCTCACGTATTTCGATTTGTTCCGGGGTTATTGGAGAGGCGTTTGACGTTTTGCCCTGCCGTTCATCACGCAGCTGTTTTACCCATTTCGTCATCGTAGAAAGGCCAACGTCCATGGCCTTCGCTGCCTGAGCGGCAGTGTAATTTTGATCGACAACCAACTGGGCTGACTCACGTCTGAATTCAGGACTAAAATTTTTTCTTTTCATTGGTGCACCTGTGTTGTTCTGAGGTGAGCATATCACCTCTGTTCAGGTGGCCAAATTCAGTGTGCCACTACACTATTCAAAGATATCAGATCTTGATTTTGGCGGAATATACGTTGAAGCACCATGCCTTACATATTCTATAAAATATAATAAGTGGTACCTTTACGCAGATGCATATAACACCCTAGGTGATTATTACTATATGACTACTTCGGACTTTTCCACTTGGTCATCTGCATCTCCAGTATCAAGTACTGAGGGTTTAAGGCATGGTACTGTTCTTAATTTATCCACATTACCACATGGACAGCAAGCAATTGCATCATACGAGAGAGGGGTGGCACTTTTAGGTCAGATGATGCCGCAAAGTCCACTTACATCTCCTAGAGGGCAATTTAGCACCTCAGCAACTACATCAATAAAGCCGGTTACAGGAATGGTTTACAGAACCCTTTCTGCTGCTAACATGAGGATATATATTGATGAAATTGGAACTACAGATCATTTCTATCTTGCTTGCACATCAGATCTTCCGGGTTCTGGTATTACCATCAGTGGCGCGTATCTTCAGGGGGGGATTCATTACATAGGTTACGGAGAGAACAATAACAAACTAATAAAGGTTATCTTTGATAAAAGAAACAGGACGTATTTTATCGAGGGAGGTTCATTTAAGCAGCCAAGCACAAATACTACGGCTTTTAACACATTAACAAGTGTTGGATGGCCAACTATAACGAATGCGTGGATTCCTCAGCCGGGCATGACATATACCATAGCAAGTGCCTCAGATAATACTGTTGTATCTGGAATAAATACAAACGTCCCTGACGGCGTATCATTTCATGTTCTTATTACTAACGATACAGCAGGGCAAATAACATTCAATACCGGAGGTGCGGGGCTTGCTGTAGGAAGCACAAATAAGGTATTTACCGGATCTGCAAATGGTAACAGAGTTATAACTGTTAAAAAAATTGGTGGTGCCTGGAGAATATTGGTTTGACATTAAAAGCGCCCGTTTGGGCGCTTAATTATTTCAGTTGATTACAATACTATCACAAGCGTCATTTATACCTTTGTTTATGCGCAATTCCAATCGTTTAGAATTATCGTGCAATAATATTGCAGCTTCTTTGCCTGGCTCTATATGTAATTTCCCACCTTCCTCTTTAGAGGAATATGAAACATAAACGCCATCAGCATTTTTACAAGTAGTACTTGTTGACCTGATAGTTATCATATCCCTTAACGGGATAAAACTGATAACTGTATCCATATTTCTACCTGGATGAGTGTTTATGCCAAATTCGCTACTTCTGGAATACCATGCCGCCCCATCCCCAAGAGAAAAGCTGGATGTCATCAGTGATATAACTTTCTCATTATCATAATCATCTTGCCATTTTGGGTAATACTTGGTGAACTTAGCAATAAATTCTTTGATTTCATTAACAGCAAATGGTGATGTTTTTTTGTAAATGATTCCTTGCGATCTGTTTGCAAGATTGAATCTCTTTATTTCTTCATAGTGAGACCCCAATCCTTTACCAGATAAAATCTCAGCAGCTGTTGTCTTTATAACTTCCTGACCATAAGGGAGGTGAGTATCAATAGGTGTAACAACTATCAGGTATTCTGATAACAAAGAATCAATAGGCATTCCATCCCGCAAGTCTATTTGAGGTGTTAATTTTATGCTTTTATCGAGATCTCCTTTTGCCATATACTTGAGCATGCTCTGATTAAGTACACCGCCAGAACTGATAACCGACACATATTTTACATTACCTTTCAGAAGTCTTTCTTTAAGAAAGCTAACCATCTCGAGATAATTATCATAGTTATCCAATTTAAGTTGGTAAACTTTCTCAGGAAAGAATGTTCTTCCAAAACTATCAGAGAACACCGAACGATAAATAGATACTGAAGTAATCAATATAGATATAAATATGGTTATAGCAACTGTTTGCGCTTTCAGTTCTTCATTTTTTATTTTGTTTATCAGTTTTGTTATCACCATTAACAGTGGAATTAACATCCATGTGACGAATGGTATTTCATGCTGATGGCCTGGCGATTGTGTGCGTACAAACAATATATAGCTTAAAACAAAAATAAAAGTAATGATAAATAATACTTTTCTTGATTGTTTAATCATTAAATATGAAATAAAAAAACTAACCAAACAACCAATAAATAAAAACAAACCAACGTGATCAATTGTTTTATGGATGCTATCTAGAACTGGAAGTCCATAAGCTGAATAGACAGACGAATAGTCGGTTGTAATAGCTCTTATTGCAACATCTTTTTGAAAAACAAAAACAAGCAGGATACTCACGGTTCCTGCTATAGTGTAATTCGCCAGAAGGTTAATAAATGTAGATTTATAGTTTGCGGCCTTATTCCAAATTAACTCAGCTAAAGGAAGCGCTAAATATGTTGCAACAATAGTATAAGCGTACCATCGGCGCAAAACAAATGGCAGCCACAGAAGTAAACCGACAAGCAAAGCCCGTTTTATATCGACTTTAAATGAGAGCGAGTGACGTTGGGTATAGTAAATGCAATATAATAATGGAATCATGGAAACAACGTCAGGATACCCTCTGAGAATAGGTTTCCAATAGCCAACAAAACTTACTGATACTAATAAGCATATTGCAAATGTTATAGGGTTATTTAATTTCGTGCTTTCTTTTATAATTAGATAAACTAAGTAAGACACAGGGATTAAATAACAGATGGCCACTGCAGAGATATAAACAAATCTTGAACCGCCAAATACATAGTAAACAGGCGCAATAATAGAAGACGCTAAAGGGTTATAATCCTGGCTGTAGACTTCTTTATATGTTTTAGCTAAATACAGTAATGGGTCGCTAAATAATAATGAGCTGTAATCACTGTACATTTTCCAGTACGCTAGGAAATCGAACGAGTAAATGTCATTTTCAGTTGATGTGTAAAAATACGCCGTCAACAGGCATATGATTACCGCCCCTGATAAGTATATTATTTTATTATATTGCTCAGATCTCATTTACATGTTCCCGTCATTCTCATTAAATCCAATTTTAGATTCAGTAAAAAATTTTGGCCTTTTTTTGGATTCCATATAAATCTTGCCGATATACTCACCTATCACACCTAAGCATAGCATTTGCACGCCTCCAATAAACAAAACTGCTAATATCATAGAGGCCCAACCGCTCACCGTATGACCAAGGAAGTACTGAATTAGCGTATATACAACACCCACAGATGATAGTATTGATATAATAAAACCTAGCGCCGTAACAATTCTTAGAGGTGTGACTGAGAATGAAGTGATCCCCTCAAGAGCCAATCCCAGCATTTTCTTAAGAGGATATTTTGATTCGCCCGCAGCCCTCTCGCTACGAGAATAATAAACACTCTCTGAAGGAAACCCAATCAGAGGTATAAGCCCTCTTATATAAAGATTTTGTTCTTTGTACTGCAGTAGTGAATGCAATGCCCTTTTGCTCAACAGTCTAAAATCAGCGTGATTCTCTACTTGACTAACTCCAAGCTTTGTCATTATTTTGTAAAATGCTTCGGCTGTGAACTTCTTAAAAAAGCTATCTGACGTTCTGTCATTTCTTACTCCATAAACAATATCGTGTCCTGTAAGATATGAGTCAACCATCTTTTCAATAACTGCTGTGTCATCCTGCAAATCAGCATCAATGCTTACAGTAATATCAGAATCTATGCATGATGACAAGCCAGCCATTAAAGCAGTCTGATGGCCTTTATTACGTGACAGCTTTACGCCTTTTACTAACTTATTATTGTTAGAGGCGTTTTGTATTAAACTCCATGTTGCATCTTTGCTTCCATCATCAACGAATACAATATGGCTTTTGGTATTAATTTTACCTTTATCTTTCATTTCGACTATACGTCTTGATAATTCATCAAGACAAAGATTAAAAACATCTTGCTCGTTATAGCAAGGAACAACTATTGAAAGAACTGGAGCTTTCATTATTTCATGACCCATAATTTATTAATAATAAAGCCAGAGACTGTATAGAAAAACATCCCTGTCAACTGAATAAAGTATACGTTCTCAGCACCAGAAAGCATGACCATTTTCATCGCAAACAAATTTATTACATAACAAACGCCACAGCATGCTACAAACTTCAGAAGTTTTGATACTGAGGGCTTAGAAGAAAACGTAAATACGGTATTGAGAATGTAACTAAACAAGATACCTATTGCATAACCTAAAAAATTAGCAAAATACAGCCCTGCACCAATGGCGGTAAGTAGGATGATCACACAAGCTGTCACCGCAGTGTTCAGTCCTCCCACAAGACAGTAACGCAAGGCCTGGCTGCGGTAAATGGAAGTAAGGTTGATGCTCATGATGCGCTCATCTTTAACATTATAGAAATCAGTTAATTCGGAAAGGTCTGAAGTGTAGCACTACAAACACTATTGATCGACACCGCCGATCAGTAATACTGTATTAATATACAGTATCTATCGGAGGTGGGTTATGGGATTCCCGAGTCCTGCAGCAGACTTTGCAGAACAGCGCATATCGCTCGATGAGCGCATCGTATCGAGACCAGCCGCGACGTACTTCATGAGGGCTGGAGCGACACATTACCGGGAAGGCATCCTCAAGGGTGCAATGCTGGTTGTCGACGCTTCGCTAAATCCATGTGATGGCTCATTGCTTGTCTGTGCAGTAGATGGCGAGTTCCAGGTTAAGCGGTACCGCACTAACCCTGAGCCGCATCTGGAGAACCTGGAGAACGGTAAGCGTGAGAGACTGCGTAAGGTCGGTGAGATATCAGATGACGATAAACCGATATTCGGAGTCATCACGTACATCATCAACGATGCACGTTCTGGAGAGTTTGATGACTGCCCGGTGATGTGATGGGGCATGGATGGGACATAAAACAGCACTCGCTCTAAGGTGAACTTAGACGACTGATGTTTTCGACGACTATAACCATCTGTTATTTGGTGCGCTCTTGGACGATCTTTGTCGATTATGAAAAATGTATGCTCATATGATGAGCATGCAGGTGTAGGTCGCGTAACCTACTGAATATTATTATTTATTCACATCCGATCCCACATCAGAAAAATAAAACAAAGCGCCTTTAGGCGCTTTGTTTTATTTTGATTCAACGTAACCTTTCCTGAGATTTATAAAAGGTTTTTCTATTAGCGTAAATGTCACAACGGACATGATAATAACAGCGGGAAGAATAATCACAGCTGTCGTAATTGCGGGATTAATGCCCGACGTTACATCACCCAACACTCTCTGAACAAACCTACCCACAGGAATGTGCATGAGGTACATAGAGAAGCTCAGCCCCCCAAGATAGGATAACGATTTATCAAGCGCGACAGGCAACTTCAACGGAAGCATGAGATAACTGTAGGCTACAAATGCCCATAGCAAAGCTTCAATGGTCAAGCTAAAATTGAAGATGACAAAGGCGCTCTTTTGGGAAACGGTATACCATGATATGGCGACGACAGAAGTTAAGAACATGATTAGCGTCTGTGTCAGCTTCAGCGACTTATCCTTGTGTGAAAGATAAAAGTATCCGGTAATGATTCCAATTGTGAACTGGTCTAATCTGCCGATAAGGGACTTGTACAGTTCGTGGTACGCAGCGTCGCCATAAGAGGTGATAATCATGAATTTTATGATAATCATCAGTGCGAGCATGTTGAATGCGTATTTAATCCCATACCTGCCTATAAATAACGCAATGAATGGGAATATCAAATAAAACTGGAATTCTACTGCCAGAGTCCACATGGGGATAAGAATAGGTTCTTTGCCCATCCAGTCGCTTACAGAAGATCCGGTATTAAACTGAAGTAGAGCAAGCCTAAAAATATCATCAATGCTGACAAACGACCCATGGATAGTTACAGCAATAAAAAACACAAAAATAACAAGCGGGAATATGCGTAATACACGGTTTGTTATGAACTGTTTATACTCAATGCCTTTTCTTCCTCCATCAGATATTACACAGAATATAAAACCTGAAAGTACCAAGAACAGACTAACGCCTGTCGCGCCGGAGTTTATCCAACGATATATATAACCCGTTATCGAAGTTACATCAGCTGATTTCTTTGAGATATCCCCCCGGAAATGTAAAAAGATCACTAAAATCGCTGCAACGAAACGTAAGTGATCTAATCTCGATAGGTATCAAAAATTTTTAGTCTGCACATTAATCCTTATTTTTCATTCTAAAAAACTAGCGAGGAAAATATTATCGATTTATTATCTGTCCCACGAGTAGTCAACCTGACTCAGGTTCTTTTTTGTCGTTTGGAACACTCGGAATTTCATTCGTAAAGCAATCGTAATCACGCATGGTCTCAGAGAAGGCGGTCAAAATTTGGTTCGAAAACAGCCGGGTTCTGCGCACATAGACCTTCGCAAATTGTTTTAATTGACATCAAATTCATACCAGCTACAACGCATTTTGCAAATGCACAAAACGCGTCGTAAAGAAAAAATATGCAGACAATCATAGCATTATTGCCGGAAAGTCATTACAAAAATGCCAGAGAATACTCGTAGCGATCACCATTTTTCTTGATGATTGCATTGTCAATTAAGCCCGTTGCGTTAAGGGCATCGTACGCTTCTTGAGAAAAGGTGACTTTTCCATTGCGGCTCATTGCAGGACCACAAGGGGATTTTCCAGCGATGCTGTTTGCTTTATTGCGGTCAATGTACTCCATGACCAACACGGCACGTAAACCTGCGGGCTCTTCGTATAGCCCTCTGTGCAAACACGCTGTATCGAACATAGCGATATCACCAGATTTGTACGCCAGTTTGACCTGGTTTGATGCATTTTCGATATCACGTTTGCCAACGAATCGCGCGATCTCGCTCTTCCGTGGTGTATAAGGCTTGTTGTAGCTATTGGGAATGACGACAGTTGGCGTATTTCCGTTTCCTTCGAAACAGACATAGATTTTTATGCGATGACCGACATTGTCATCATGCCAAGAGTTTGAAAGACTCCACTCCTTACGCTGCTCGGGGTCGTACCAGAACAGGTAGATGTCATCAAGGCGGGTATCATCCCCTAAGAAACCAACAAGCTTGTCTTTAAAGTCATTTGTAATCCTGGCAGCCAAGGTCCCAACATCGCTTTCAATGTCATTACTACGTGCAACACCTTGTGGGCTGTATGACTTTGGATAGCCGAGGCTAAATGGCGTGAAGTAGTCAGGATGAAACTCTGCCCCAACCCATTTGGTATGATCTACTTTCTCGTCCATGCGGCGAATAGTTGATGTGATCTGTTTTTTATATACCCAGTTTTTAAGAGAGAACGCGACTTTTCTCAAACTCGTCATATTGATACCTGCGCAGGTTAGAATAATTGTAACCATGATGATAACGCAAAAGAAATGGTTAGACATCTAGACTTGAGCGATATTACAAACTGTTAATACTGTATTTATATACAGAGTTGATCGGCGGTACATTAAGGGATTCCCGAGTCCTGCTGATTCTTAGTGTTGGTCGCATACAATTCACGAAGTAGGCAGGGGGTAGACAAGTAAGATTGCCTAGGGACATGGATGGGATATTTCGCGAGAGTAAATCTTGGGTGAACGATGGATCATGCAGTTTTTAATGCCATCAACCAGCTGTTATGTCATGCGCTCGTGGTCGAAAAAGAAAAAGGGGCGTTAGCCCCTTTTAGTGTTTAGTAATGGAACCCGCCGCCTGAAAGGCCACCACCAATATGCGAGTTACCGCCTGAGCCGTGTGCGCTATGGGTCCCCGCTGCGTTATTGGCGCCATTCCCGGAACCATGCTCTCCACCACTTTCGTGAGCAGAATGTGCATGACCGTTTTTCAGCGCAGCGGTAAAGGTACTCTTAAATGCCACGGAGACCTGTGTATTTGCAGGTAATGAACCTGCGGTTACCACTCCGTTGGGAGTCAGCACATGCGTGGATGGCGAACGCAGAGAAAAACCATGCCAATCACACTCACCCCGTTGGGTTACCCGTAAGACGTATGCTTGAGGTTCAGTAAAGGCTGGAAGCGATAACGCTTTAATGACACAATATTTTTTTCACGGTTTTCAGGATAGGTGATGAAAAAGATTGCGATTCTCGGCGCGCTGCTGGCATTAAGCGGATGTGTCCAGGTGGATGATTATAATAAGGTGGTCAAAGCGCCAGCGCCTTCGGATCTGGCGGGTTACTGGCAGTCGGAAGGCCCGCAGAGTGCGATGGTCAGCCCGGAAGCGATAGCCACCCTGGTTATCACCCAAGAGGGCGATACGCTGGATTGTCGCCAGTGGCAACGCGTTATTGCGCGACCAGGTAAGCTGATGCTGCGTGATGACGACATTTACAATGTCACTAACAAGAAAGAAGTTTACGCCATCGACAGAGAAGGCGAGCGTATCGATTACGACCGCATGACCTTAAAACGCGTCGATCGCCCAACTCAGGAATGCGCGGATTACTTGCAGACGAATCCGCTGATTTCTCCGCTGCCGTAACCGGGTTTGTGTTAATCACCCCGGCTGGCATCGCGCCGCCGGGATGCGTTTCATTCCTGCCTTAAAGCACGTCCTCCATTACCCACACGCTGACGCTGCCGCCGTTGCAGGTAAAGACGCCGTTGCCTTGCGCATCGGTTTCGACCACTTCCTCGCGATTATTGAGAAAATCTTTCCAGCGCTTGTTGCCGTAGTTGTCGCCCAGCGTCAGCGTTTTTTCGCCGTCGTCACCGTTGGACAATACCACCACACAGCCGGGCGCTTCGTCGGTCCCGCTGCGGCTGAACGCGATGCAGTTCGGGTGATCGAACCAGAGCGTTTGCACGCCGTGGGCAAAGCGCTGGCGGGCGTCAATAAGTTCGTGTAACTGCTCAATGACCGGCATGTCTATTTTATAGCTGTTGCCATCGCCACCGGTATCTTCGTACACCGCCCCGAACAGATCCGCATAGAACACCGACGGCACGCCGTTTTCTCGCAGCAAAATCAGCGCGTAGGCCAGCGGTTTAAACCACGGTTCGACCGGGGCTTCCAGCGCCTGAAGCGGTTGGGTGTCGTGATTGGTGACCAGGGTAATGGCGTGGAACGGATCGGCTTCCACCAGCGTACCGGTGAAAATCTGGCTCATGTCATAATCGCGGCCCAGTCGAGAGGCCTCGTGGAATTTCATCTGCAAAGGTGCATCAAACAGCAGCGTCTGGCCATCGACCTGATCGATGTAGTGCTGAAGCTTATCGACTTCGTGGGACCAGTATTCCGCGATGATAAACAGGGGCTTCGGCGCGACTTCCTGCACGTGCTCAATCCACTCTTTGTAGAACCACGCCGGAATGTGTTTCACCGCATCGAGACGGAAACCGTCACATTGGGTTTGTTCCATGACCCAGCGCGCCCAGTATTTGAGTTCCTCGGTGACCGCGTGATTGCGGAAATCGATATTCTCGCCCATCAGGTAGTCGAAGTTGCCCATTTCATTGTCGACCTGATCGTTCCAGCCTTCACCGCTGTAATCATTGACGATTTTAAAGACGCCGTTTTCATCCGGATTTTCGATGTGGTCAATGCCGCTGAAGCATTTGTAGTCCCAGATGAACTGCGAATATTGTCCCGCCCGGACCGGGAAAGTGTATTTGGTCCACGCGTCGCATTCGATCACTTCATCGTCAATCTGCGTTCGGTCCTGTTCATTCACCCGCTGAACGTGAATGCGTTCTTTTTCATCGGCGCCCATTTTATGGTTCACCACCACGTCGAGCAGTACCGCGATATCATTCTTTTTCAACGCATCGATGGCGGCCAGCAGTTGAGCTTTATCGCCGTATTTGGTGGCGACCGATCCTTTTTGATCGAACTCGCCGAGGTCGAAAAGATCATAGCTGTCGTAGCCGACGGAATATCCGCCCGATGCGCCTTTATACGCCGGGGGCAGCCAAATCATGTTGACGCCAATTTCATTGAGATTGGGCGCAAGCGCTTCGACCTCTCGCCACAATTCACCGCCAGCGGGGTAATACCAGTGAAAACACTGCAACAGGGTAGGATTGCGCATACACAGACTCCGTGTGACAAGGAGACTCTAGTATGGAATACAAAGCGGGAAAACGCCTGGCGCGCAGCGCGCGCCAGCGAATCAGTTGGTTGGAGTGTCGCGGCTTTCCTGCGGGACCAGAACGTGGCCGCCCTGTTTGCCGTAGGTGGTGAGGACCGATTTTTGAATGGTGGACTGACCCACCAGTTTTGCCAGCTCCTCCATTCGCGCCTGCAGCAGGCGCTTGACCTCGGTTTCGTTATCGAGGATAGCGCGCAGTACCGGGCGCAGCTGATCCTGAATGACGGTCGACGGCTCCGTTTGTTGCGTGATTTCTGCCAGTTTTTGCACCGCACTGACATACTCCATTTCACAGGCGATCAGTTCGTCCCATTGTCCTTCTGTGGCGAATCGCAGCATGACGAGGCTTCGGTCAAGCAGCTGCTGGTACAGGCTATAGAGTTGCGGTGCAGTGCTCATTAGACGGCGTCCTGAATCAGAGTGGGCGAGAGGGCAACTTCCTTCCAGGCATCAGCGATATCGCGCAGCAGGGCTTCTACCTCTTCGACGGCAGACACCTCGTTACGCAGATTGGCCTGCAGAAGACGCCTTACCATATAGGCGTAAAGAGCAATCAGGTTTTGCGTTAGATCATCTCCACTCTCTTCATCCAGCCCGACTTTGAGGCCGTTTTCGATAATGTTGATGGCTTTAGAGAGGGAAAGGCCTTTCCCCTCAAGGTTGTTGTCTTGCATAAACAGGCGCGCGCGCACCAGTGCGCTGAGTGCACCATCAAACAACAGAGTCACCAGCTGCTGCTGGCTCGCGCTCATTACTGCGCTTTCGACTCCGATTTTTGCGTAGGCCTGTGTGCCTTTTGCGCCGTACATGTTAGCTCCTGGGCGAATTTAGTTAGCTTTTGCTGCTGGAAGACGTTTCGAACTGCTGCGTCAGATAGCTGCTGGTGGAATTCAGCGAGCTCATCATCACGTCCAGCTGGGTAAACTGGGCTTTGTAACGGGCCACCATGGTATCGATGCGGTCGCTGGCGGCGTTGTACTGAGTGGTCAGGTTGTTCAGGGTTTTGCTCACGCCATCGGTCGCGGCCTGAATAATCCCGGTCGTCGAGAGCCAGCTGGTCAGGTTGCTGCCCATGGTGGTGGTGATGCCGGTGTTTTTGCCGTCGCCGACAAACATGTCTTTGATGTCTGCGGAGTTGGTTTTCAGCGCGCTTTCCAGTTTGGTGCTGTCGACGGTCAGTTTGCCGGTGCTTGGGTCAGAAGTGATACCAATCTGCGCCAGGGTTTTATACGCTGAGCTGCCGGTGGAGCTGGACAACATACTTTTCAGCTGGGTCTGAATGGTGCGCAGGGTGCTGTCGCCGAGCAGGGCGCCGTTGCTGGTGTCCTGGGCATCGGTC
The DNA here is from genome assembly GCF_003935895.2 of Scandinavium goeteborgense. Classification (GTDB taxonomy): domain Bacteria; phylum Pseudomonadota; class Gammaproteobacteria; order Enterobacterales; family Enterobacteriaceae; genus Scandinavium; species Scandinavium goeteborgense. The sequence goes on from NZ_CP054058.1 coordinate 1,646,551, forward strand.
CCGGCATCGACTTTGGTGTACTTGGTGAGCGAGCTGAAGGTGTCCTGCAGGGCGTTATACGCCGTGACCCACGCGTTAATGGCGCTTTCAGATTTTGAGGTGTCTTTCGCAATCGTCAGCGTCTGGTTGCCTGTGGTGGTGTCGTTCAGATTCAGCGTGATGTCTTCCAGCGCATCGCTGATGGTGTTGCTGCTGTTCTCGATATCGACATTGTTAATTTTGAGTTTGGCGTTCTGCGCCGTAACGGACTCTTCCATGCCGCCATTGCCGGACGCGTCGTAGCCCATAAAGCTTTGCAGGGCACTGTCACCGCTGACGCTGATGGTCATTGCGTTATCAGAGCCGGTATCGTTGGCGGTGACAGACAGACGGTACTGACCGTTACCGACGTTGATGATACTGGCGCTGACGCCAGCGTCGGCTTTGTTAATCGCATCGCGAATGCCGCTCAGTGAAGAGTTGGCCGCGCTGATATCAATCTTGACCGGATCTTTGCCACCGCCTTGCTGAATAGTGATGCTGCTGTCAGCGCTGGCAATCGCGGTTTTGCTGTCGGCCTGGGTGTTGGTGGTGGTCAGCGTCTGGGCCTGGGCCAGCTGCGACACGCTTATGGTGTATTTCCCGGCGATCGCATTGCCGGTGGTGGTGGCACTGAACGCAGAAGAGCTGCTGCTGGTAGTGGTCGAGGTAAATAAATCAGCGTTGCTCAGCGCAGTGTTGGCGGTCTGGAAAGAAACCAGCGCGCTTTTTAAGGTTCCGTATCCGCTCAGTTTTGCGGTATAGGAAGACTGTTGAGTCGATATCGGGGTCAACGTCGCTTTTTCAGCGGCTTCAAGGTTATCCAGGATGGTGCTTAAATCGAGACCCGAACCTATTCCCAGTGTTGAAATACTTGCCATATTTATTCCTTAATGTAGCGACATGTAGAATGAATACCGGGGTTATCGGCGGGATTGGCGCAAAGTTTACGTTTAATTTTCTTTTTTTAATGGCGGGAATAAAGGCAACAGGGAAGACTATTTCGGCGGCTAAAAAATTATTCCAGTGTTTGTGAAAAAAAATCTAAAGGTTAGTGGGAGGGCGACGATAACCACATTGACGGCGATTGAGCCGACGGGTGGAAACCCAAACCGTAACCACAGATTTGAAACACAGGAAACGAAATCATGGCACAAGTCATCAATACCAACAGCCTCTCGCTGATCACTCAGAACAACATCAACAAAAACCAGTCTGCTCTGTCGACTTCCATTGAGCGTCTGTCTTCTGGTCTGCGTATCAACAGCGCGAAAGACGATGCGGCGGGCCAGGCGATTGCTAACCGCTTCACCTCTAACATCAAGGGCCTGACTCAGGCTGCGCGTAACGCCAACGACGGTATCTCTGTGGCACAGACCACTGAAGGCGCACTGTCCGAAATCAACAACAACTTACAGCGTGTACGTGAACTGACCGTTCAGGCTTCTACCGGTACTAACTCTGATTCCGACCTGTCTTCAATCCAGGACGAAATCAAATCCCGTCTGTCTGAAATTGACCGCGTATCCGGTCAGACTCAGTTCAACGGCGTGAACGTTCTGGCAAAAGACGGCAAAATGTCTATCCAGGTTGGCGCGAACGATGGCGAAACCATCGATATCGACCTGAAGAAAATCGACTCCAAGACTCTGGGTCTGGACAGCTTTAACGTAAATGGTCCTAAAGGTACACCAGTTGCGTTGGCTGGTGCTCCTGACTTCCAGGCTTATTACGGTGCGACAACTAATGTTACTCAGGCAACTGTAGGTGAAAAAGGTACTACTGACGATCTGTCTACCCGTCTGGGTCTGGCTGCTGGTGGCGCTAAATTGGATGGCACTAACGTTTATACAGATGATAACGGCAATATGTTTGCTAAAGTTACCATCAAATCGGCAAGCCCTGCAGAAACTAACAACCTGAAAGCAAACGGTTTTGATATTGCAAATGGTTCAAGCAAAGACTTCTTTATCGCCATTGATCCGCAGTCTGCTGATACTGCTGCAACTGCGGGTACTGCCGCGTTCAAAGTTGACACTCAGAACCTTAGTCTGAGCAGCCTGACTACCGGTGCAAGCTCTGATCCTCTGGCTAAACTGGATGAAGCTATCGCATCCGTCGATAAATTCCGTTCTTCTCTGGGTGCTATCCAGAACCGTCTGGGTTCTGCGGTAACCAACCTGAACAACACCACCACCAACCTGTCTGAAGCGCAGTCCCGTATTCAGGACGCCGACTATGCGACCGAAGTGTCGAACATGTCTAAAGCGCAGATTATCCAGCAGGCGGGTAACTCCGTGTTAGCTAAAGCAAACCAGGTTCCACAGCAGGTTCTGTCTCTGCTGCAGGGCTAATCCTGAATTTGCTACTCAACCCCGCTTCGGCGGGGTTTTTTCGTTTTAGAGTTTTACTTAACTCTCCAAATAACCCCCCCTTTTAGCCACTATTCCGTCGATTAAAACCCCTCCAGAAACGGATAATCATGCCGATAACTCAACTATTGCAGGGCTGTTTATCGTGAATTCACTGTATACCGCTGAAGGTGTAATGGATAAACACTCGCTGTGGCAGCGTTATGTCCCTTTGGTGCGACACGAAGCATTGCGCCTTCAGGTGCGCCTGCCCGCGAGCGTGGAACTGGACGATCTGCTTCAGGCGGGCGGCATTGGGTTATTGAATGCCGTCGAACGTTACGATGCTCTGCAAGGCACGGCATTTACCACCTATGCAGTACAGCGCATACGTGGCGCGATGCTGGACGAATTGCGCAGCCGCGATTGGGTGCCGCGCAGCGTCCGCCGCAATGCCCGAGAAGTGGCGCAGGCGATGGGTCAACTGGAACAGGAACTGGGACGCAACGCGACGGAAACAGAAGTCGCACAGCGCCTTGGCATTGCTGTTGAAGAGTATCGACAGATGCTGCTGGATACCAATAACAGCCAGATCTTCTCCTACGACGAGTGGCGGGAAGAGCACGGCGACAGTATCGAGCTGGTGACTGAAGAGAATCAACAGGAGAACCCGCTCCATCAACTGATGGAAGGCAACCTGCGTCAGCGCGTGATGGACGCCATTGAAGCGTTACCGGAACGTGAGCAGCTGGTGCTGACGCTCTACTACCAGGAAGAGCTCAATCTGAAAGAGATTGGGGCGGTGCTGGAAGTCGGAGAGTCGCGCGTCAGTCAGCTTCACAGTCAGGCCATCAAGCGTTTGCGAACAAAACTGGGTCGGTACCAGGAAGGCGGTTAAGCCGTCGCTCCTGGAGTAATGCCGCACATAGCATTGACTACCAGGAGTTATCATGACGGTGCAGCAGGTAAAAAGACGGCCTTTAAGCCGCTATCTCAAAGACTTTAAACACAGCCAGACGCATTGTGCCCACTGCCACAAAATGCTTGATCGCATTACGCTTGTGCGCAGCGGGGAAATCGTCAACAAAATCGCCATTTCCCGCCTCGATACCTTAATGGACGAAGCCGACTGGCTGCAGGAGCGCCGCGAGTGGGTCGCGCTGTGCCGTTTCTGCGGCGATCTGCACTGCAAAGAGCAGAGCGACTTCTTCGATATCCTCGGCTTTAAACAGTATCTCTTCGAACAAACCGACATGAGCCCGGGCACCGTGCGCGAATATGTGGTTCGCCTGCGTCGTCTCGGCAATCATCTGTCGGCTCTGAAAATCGACCGCGAACTGCTCGATGGCGAAGCGGACGAAAATCTCGCACCGTGGCTTCCGCAGACCAGCACCAACAATTACCGCATCGCGCTGCGAAAATATTCGCAATTCAAAAACCTGCGTCCTGCGATGGGCCAGCAGAAGTTCGCGTATCAGGCAACCTCTGATATATATTAAATTTGAATGGCATATAACGGACGGGTATTAGCTGTTTTTCGCAAACGTCTTACACTGCAAAAAATTCGAATTTTCGGGGGAATGATGAAATTAGCATTTATGGGCCGTCAGGCTCTGATGGGCATGATGGCCGTGGCGCTGGTCGCCGGGGCGAGCGTGAAAACCTTCGCGGCAGAAAACCTGCTGAGCCAGGTTAAAGAGCGCGGTTCACTGCGCGTGGGCCTGGAAGGGACTTATCCTCCGTTCAGCTTCCAGGGCGATGACGGCAAACTGACCGGCTTTGAAGTGGAATTTGCGCAGGAACTGGCGAAACATCTGGGCGTGAAAGCGGACCTGAAACCGACCAAATGGGACGGGATGCTGGCCTCGCTGGATTCCAAACGTATCGACGTGGTGATTAACCAGGTCACCATTTCTGACGTGCGTAAGAAGAAGTATGACTTCTCCACGCCGTATACCGTGTCCGGTGTTCAGGCGCTGGTGAAAAAAGGCAACGAAGGCGTTATCAAGACCGCAGCTGATCTGAAAGGCAAAAAAGTCGGCGTGGGTCTGGGCACCAACTATGAAGAGTGGCTGCGCCAGAACGTGCAGGGCGTGGATGTGCGTACCTATGATGACGATCCGACTAAATACCAGGATCTGCGCGTAGGCCGTATCGATGCCATTCTGGTTGACCGTCTGGCGGCGTTGGATCTGGTGAAGAAAACCAATAATACGTTGGCCGTCACCGGTGAAGCGTTCTCCCGCCAGGAGTCTGGCGTTGCGCTGCGTAAAGGCAACGAAGACATGCTGAAAGCCATCGATGCCGCGATTGCGGACATGCAGAAAGACGGTAGCCTGAAAGCGCTGTCTGAAAAATGGTTCGGCGCTGACGTTACAAAGTAAACGGTTATTACTCAAGGGCGTTATCTGACGCCCCAAATTAAAGAAAAAGTCCCGGTCGTGAGATCGGGACTTTTTTTGCTTTTTCAGATTACACAATTTACCCGGCTGACGTTCATCGCTAACGAATTATTTAGCTGAATACTCCACTGTGTATTAATACAAAATAATTATAACTGCATAATAAAATGGGAAAAATAGCCTATGCGTGCAATGCGCGCGATCAATGTTAAACGGCGGAAGTTCATGATAATAGCGGGATAGTCAATTGAGGGAATAATAAATTGAAACCGAAAATTTTCATTTTGACGGGAATGCTCGTTATTTCCGGCACGTCTGCTGCCGCTCTCCCTGTCCCGGTGATCCCCATGCCGCCACAAGAGACGCCGGTTATCACCCCCTTCAGGGCCACGACAGAAAACACCTCGCCAATTACAGATAAACCAGAAAGTGTTTATGAGAATGCGCCTGGCGCGGAGTCTGTGGAAATAAATGACGTAGTGAGAACGGCAGAAATGGCCAGGGAAGCGGAAGCGGCTCAGGCCAAGTTGGCAGCAAAAGCCGCCGACGCCATTAAGGCTGCGAAGAGAGCAAAAGCCTTTCAAACCGCAAGCGATGCGGAAGCTGTTAAAGCGGCGAAAATGCTAAAGGCAGCGCAGGCGGCGATGGAGGTAAAAGTCGCGAAAGCAGAACATGCCGCAAAAGCCGCTGAGGCCGCAACCGCCAAAGAAGCGGCTAAAGTCTCGAAAGCCGTCAAGGCGGCAGAAACAGCCAAAGTTACCAAAGCGAATGATGCTGAAAAAGCCAAGCAGGCCACACAAGCAGCGAAAGCGGCAGAGGCCGAAAAAATAGCCCTGGCCGCCAGAGCTGCAGAGGACGCTGCCGCTGCAGAGCGTGCAGCTCAGACCGCTCTTAGGGCGGCGGAAGAGGCGGACAAAGCCGCGCAAGCCGCTAAAGCGCTGGAACAAACCAAGGTAGCAGAAGCGGCAAAGACCACAGAAGCCGCGTTAGTCGCCAAAGTTGCTAAAGTTGCAGAAGCGAACAAGGCGACAGAAGCCGCCAAAGAGGCTACCGCGATTAACGATACCCTTACGGCTCTGGCTGAGGAGGCGGCAAGAGAAGCCGAAGCGGCTAAAGCGGTAGAAAATGCGCAGGCGACTGCGGCGCAGGCCGCTGCCCAAGAAGCGGCTAATGCAGAAACCACAAAAGTGAATGCGTCCGTCGCGCTAACAGAGGCCGAAACGCGGGCCGCGAGAACCGCAGAGGCGGCGAAAGCCACGAAATCGACCTTATCAGAAAATATGAGCGCCGCCACGAAAGCCGCTCAAATCGTGAAAGCCGCAAAAGCCACTGAAGCCGCCAGTGCTAAAGAGGCCACCAAAGCCGAACAGGACGTGCGCGAAGCCACCGCTGTCGCAGCGGCAAAAGCCATTGAAGCCGCGAAAGCGGCCGAGCGGGCAGAAACCGTGAAAGCCAGCGCGGCAATGAAAGTTGCCGCTGCAACGTCTGCATCTGAGGCGACCCTGGCCGCCGTTGCCGAGAAAGAAAAGGTGGCGCAACGCGTTGCAGACGCGAAAACCAACGCCACGAGTGCCGCGCAGGCGGCGAAAGCAGCAAAAGCAGACTTCGAGGCAAAAGCCGCCGCCGCAGCGCAGGCGGCTAAGGTGGCAGACGCAACCCGGCTTGAAGAGAAGACTCAACGGGCTGAGGCGGACAGGGCAGCCGCCGTCGCAAGGGCTGCAGAGGCAGTCCGGGCGGAGAAAGCGGCTGCGGTGTCCAGAACCGCAACGCTTGTCGCGGCGGTCAAAGCGGTGGAAGCGACTGCGCTGGCAGAAGCAGCACAGGCCACGGCTGTGGCTAAAGCAGCAGGGGTCAGCGATGCCCCGGTCTTGACCCCTCCTGACTATTTGGATGAAGAATTTCTCACGGCTGTTATGCCGGAAAAGGAGGTTCCCAAAGCGCCCCTGAAAGAGGTTCCCGAACGGTCAGAACCTTTGACCATAGAGCAGGAAGTATTTGGTGATTGTAAGTTGCCTGTCTATTCTGAAAAAGCGCGTGCCATGGGCGTGGAGGGGCGTGTCACCTTGAAGGTGAAAATTGGTGCCATGGGGCAATTGAAGCGTATCAATACCAAAGGTACGCAAATTTTTCTGAGTGATACTAGCCGGGCGTTTAAACGTTGCACCTGGCCGATGGGGTATGCCGGAGAGTATCAAGCAATCGTCCGGTTTAGTCTGGCTGAGGGGGTAAGTCTGCAACCAGCCAAATCAAAATAGGATATTCGCACTCCTGGAACTCTCGTCTGAAACGGGGTCAGGACGAGGGGGACTTATTTTCGAGGGCAACTGCGTGCATAATAAGAAGAAAATCAGGAGGTGCTATGTCACTGCAAAACCTTACTCGCTTCCCACGGCTGGAATTTATTGGTGCGCCGACGCCGCTGGAATACCTGCCGCGTCTGTCCGACTACCTGGGCCGCGAAATTCTTATTAAGCGCGATGACGTCACGCCGATGGCGATGGGCGGCAATAAGCTGCGTAAGCTTGAATTCCTCGCCGCAGATGCGCTGCGCGAAGGCGCAGACACGCTGATTACCGCCGGGGCGATTCAGTCGAACCACGTGCGCCAGACGGCGGCGGTGGCGGCGAAGCTCGGCCTGAACTGCATCGCGCTGCTGGAAAACCCGATTGGCACCCAAGCAGAAAACTATCTGACTAACGGTAATCGCCTGCTGCTGGACTATTTCAATGTGCAGGTCGAGATGTGCGATGCGCTGACTGACCCGAATCGTCAAATGGAAGAGCTGGCAACCCGCGTCGAAGCGCAGGGCTTTCGTCCGTATGTGATTCCGGTCGGCGGCTCTAACGCCCTGGGTGCGTTGGGCTATGTCGAAAGCGCGCTGGAAATCGCGCAGCAGTGTGAAGGCGCAGTGTCGCTCTCGTCTGTTGTGGTTGCGTCCGGCAGCGCAGGCACCCACGCGGGTCTGGCCGTCGGTTTAGAACAGTTGATGCCCGACGTCGAGCTGATTGGCGTCACCGTCTCCCGCAGCATTGCCGATCAGAAACCGAAAGTGGTCACGCTGCAACAGGCGGTGGCAGAAAGCCTCGAGCTGAAGGCCAATGCGGACATCACTCTTTGGGATGACTATTTCGCGCCGGGCTACGGCACGCCAAACGACGAAGGCATGGAAGCGGTGAAACTGCTGGCCCGCCTGGAGGGGATTTTGCTGGATCCGGTGTACACCGGCAAGGCGATGGCCGGACTTATTGACGGCATCAGCCAGAAACGCTTTAAGGATGAAGGCCCGATTCTGTTTGTGCACACCGGCGGCGCTCCGGCGCTGTTTGCCTATCATCCACACGTATAAAAAGAAGCCATAATGCAAGAAAGTATCCAACTGGTTATTGATTCGCTGCCTTATTTGCTAAAAGGCGCGGTGTTCACGCTACAGCTGAGTATTGGCGGGATGTTCTTCGGCCTGGTGCTGGGTTTTATACTGGCGCTGATGCGCATGTCTGCCATCGGGCCGGTGCGCTGGATTGCCCGTTTTTACACCTCGATTTTCCGCGGTACGCCGCTTATCGCCCAGCTGTTTATGATCTATTACGGTCTGCCACAGTTCGGTATCGAGCTGGATCCGATTCCGGCCGCGATGATTGGCCTGTCGCTCAACACCGCGGCGTATACCTCTGAAACGCTGCGTGCGGCAATTTCCTCGATTGATAAAGGTCAGTGGGAAGCTGCGGCGAGTATCGGCATGACGCCATGGCAAACGCTGCGTCGCGCGATCCTGCCGCAGGCCGCACGCGTGGCGCTGCCGCCGCTGTCGAACAGCTTTATTAGCCTGGTAAAAGACACCTCGCTGGCGGCAACCATTCAGGTGCCGGAACTGTTCCGACAGGCGCAGCTCATCACCTCGCGTACGCTGGAAGTGTTCACCATGTACCTGGCCGCATCGCTGATTTACTGGGTGATGGCGACCGTGCTGTCCGCGTTACAGAACTACTTCGAAAACCAGCTGAATCGCCAGGAGCGTGACCCGAAATGAGTGCTATCGACGTTAAAAACCTGGTCAAAAAATTCCACGGTCAGACGGTGCTGCACGGGATCGATCTGGAAGTTAAAGAGGGCGAAGTGGTGGCGATTATCGGGCCGAGCGGCTCGGGAAAAACGACGTTGCTGCGCAGCATCAACCTGCTGGAACAGCCGGAAAGCGGCACGATTCGGGTGGGTGATATCACCATCGACGCCGCGCGTCCCCTGAGTCAGCAAAAAGGGCTGATTCGCAATTTACGCCAGCATGTGGGATTTGTGTTCCAGAACTTCAATTTGTTCCCGCACCGCACAGTGATGGAGAACATCATTGAAGGGCCGGTGATCGTCAAAGGGGAAAGCAAAAGCGAAGCGACCACCCTGGCGCGCGAACTGCTGGCGAAAGTGGGGCTGTCGGGCAAAGAAACCAGCTATCCGCGACGCTTATCCGGCGGGCAGCAGCAGCGTGTGGCCATTGCCCGGGCGCTGGCTATGCGTCCGGACGTCATCTTGTTTGATGAACCGACTTCTGCGCTGGATCCGGAACTGGTGGGCGAGGTGTTGAGCACCATTCGCCAGCTGGCTCAGGAGAAACGCACGATGGTGATTGTGACCCACGAAATGAGCTTTGCGCGCGACGTCGCCGATCGCGCCATCTTCATGGATCAGGGCCGTATCGTGGAGCAGGGCGATGCTAAATCGTTGTTTGCTAATCCGCAGCAGCCGCGTACTCGTCAGTTCCTCGAAAAATTCCTCATGCAGTAAATCCCCGTGGCCTGGTAAAACCAGGCCACGCATTCCTGTCAGTCAGAAATTTCACTTAAGTTAAACTTCCCTTTCGAAACGGCACCCATCGCGCTCCGCAGCGTTAGCAAATCTGCTCATCTACCTGATTGTCCTGTGAAAGCAGGTTATTTCAAATTAATTCCGCTTATCAGAATATTTTATATATATAAATAAGTTTTATGTGTTAGCTTGTTGCATTCATAGGAATGATAATCACTCAGGAGTTTTCGCGTCAGGTATGAGGGACATCGATTTTTTTCAGTGGCGGAAGGATATATCGCAACAATTTCAATCTGCCACGGCAAACGACCAGGTCTATGCCATTTTGCAGCAGCAAACTCACTCACTGGAATATGACTGGTTCGCCTTATGCGTGCGCCATCCGGTTCCCTTCACCCGTCCTAAACTCTCCTTGCACACCACTTATCCCAAAGCATGGATGGACCATTACCAGGCCGAAAATTATTTCACCATCGATCCGGTGCTAAAAGCCGAAAATTACCGCAATGGGCATCTGCCGTGGAGCGAGTGCTTATTCAGCGAAACGCCAGCGTTCTGGGATGCGGCGCGTGACCATGGTTTGCGTCGAGGAATTACTCAGTCGCTGATGCTGCCCAACCGTGCGCTCGGTTTTTTATCGGTATCGCGGCAGAGTAATCAGGCCAACCCGTTATCAGATGATGAAACCGAAATGCGGCTGCAGGCGCTGATGGAGTTCAGTCTCGCTTCGCTGGTACGAATGGAAGATACGATGGTGACGGCGCCGGAAATGAAATTCAGTAAGCGCGAACTGGAAATTCTGAAGTGGACGGCGGAAGGGAAGACTTCATCGGAAATAGCGATAATCTTGTCGATATCCGAGAATACGGTGAATTTCCATCAGAAGAATATGCAGAAGAAATTTAACGCGCCAAACAAAACACAGATTGCCTGTTATGCTGCCGCAATTGGGATTATCTGACCGCAGCCCAATGCGAAACCGGCTGCGATGAATCGCAGCCGGTATTGAATCACTGGCGGTAAGCTTGTTTAATTTGCTTAACGGTGTTGGAAAATACGGCCGCCTGAGCTTCATCTTCCATCTGCGTGATTTGCTTTTCCATTTTAAGAATCACGCGTCCTGCGTCTGCTTGACCCATCGCCTGCAGCATCAGTGCCAGCAGCCCTTTCAGGCAAGAAACTTCCTGGGACAATTGTTGATTATTTTCAGCAGTGGAACAATCAGGAGTGCTCATCTATTTCCTCGTTGGATTTCAGCGCGCATACGCGGGGCGCGGGGGGTGTTTCAGTAAAGGTCGCGCAGTATACCACAGGGAACAGTAAAAACGGGAGTGCGGGATTTTTGTCCTCTGATCTGAGGTGCTTACACATATTAATCGCGTATAAGAAATCACCTAATGCTTATTTGTTTCTTTCTGGTTCATGCCCCGTTAATTGTTGTTACATTTTTTCGAGTGTATTTATCATCTCTGTAAAATAGGGTGTTTTCAGGAAATATTTGAAGGCAAGTGTTTAAAAACAAGGTTGTCGTATATGACTGTTTTGTGGATGTTTCCAGTAGATGTAAATTCTAATTTCCAGAAAACCAAGTAAAATCCTAAACGAGACGTTTTTTACCTTTCATTGTCGAGATAAAACCCGTTAATATGGTCGTGAATTTAGAAGCAGTTGCGTTATCCCTATTCCGGAGATTATTCCTTTGATCAACATCCTTCTTGTTGATGACCACGAACTAGTGCGCGCAGGGATACGACGCATTCTCGAAGATATAAAGGGTATTAAAGTTGTTGGTGAAGTCGGCTGTGGTGAAGATGCGGTGAAATGGTGCCGTGCAAACCCGGTTGACGTCGTGCTTATGGACATGAATATGCCAGGTATTGGCGGGCTGGAAGCCACGCGCAAGATTGCGCGCTCCACCACAGATACTCGAGTCATCATGTTAACCGTACACACGGAAAACCCACTGCCCGCAAAAGTGATGCAAGCAGGGGCCGCTGGCTATCTTACCAAAGGTGCCGCACCACAGGAGGTGGTCAACGCCATCCGCTCTGTATTTGCGGGACAGCGTTACATTGCGTCAGACATCGCTCAGCAAATGGCGCTGAGTCAAATTGAGCCCAAATCAACGGAATCCCCGTTTGCCAGTTTGTCTGAACGTGAATTGCAGATTATGCTGATGATCACCAAAGGTCAGAAGGTGACTGAGATTTCAGAACAATTGAACCTCAGCCCGAAAACGGTGAACAGCTATCGCTATCGTATGTTTAGCAAATTAAACATTCATGGCGATGTTGAGCTGACTCACCTGGCAATTCGCCATGGCCTGTGTAATGCGGAGTCGTTAGCAAGTCAGTGAGTGATGTATTTGATTCAAAAGCCTTTCTAAAAACCGTGACCAGTCAGCCCGGCGTCTATCGTATGTACGATGCTGGCGGCACGGTTATTTATGTCGGCAAAGCCAAAGACCTCAAAAAACGCCTTTCAAGCTACTTCCGTAGCAACCTTGGCTCACGCAAAACCGAAGCGCTCGTCGGGCAAATTTCCCAGATAGATGTCACCGTTACGCACACCGAAACGGAAGCGCTGCTGCTTGAACATAACTACATCAAGCTCTATCAGCCGCGCTATAACGTTTTGCTGCGCGATGACAAATCCTATCCGTTTATCTTCCTGAGTGGCGACACCCACCCGCGGCTGGCGATGCACCGCGGCGCGAAGCACGCGAAAGGCGAATATTTTGGCCCGTTCCCGAACGGCTACGCGGTACGCGAGACGCTGGCGCTATTACAGAAAATCTTCCCGATTCGTCAGTGTGAAAACAGCGTCTACCGCAACCGCTCGCGTCCGTGTCTGCAATATCAGATTGGCCGCTGTCTCGGGCCGTGCGTTGCAGGGCTGGTGAGCGAAGACGAATACGCGCAGCAGGTTGAGTACGTGCGCCTGTTCCTGGCCGGTAAAGACGAGCAGGTTGTGAATGAACTGGTGGCCCGGATGGAAAATGCCAGCCAGTCGCTGGCGTTTGAAGAAGCCGCACGCATTCGCGACCAGATTCAGGCGGTGCGTCGCGTCACAGAAAAACAGTTCGTTTCTAACGAAGGCGACGATCTGGATGTGATCGGCGTGGCCTTTAACGGCGGCATGGCTTGCGTTCACGTGCTGTTTATCCGTCAGGGTAAAGTGCTCGGCAGCCGCAGTTATTTCCCGAAAGTTCCGGCGGGTACCGAGCCTGTCGAAGTGGTCGAAACGTTTGTCGGTCAGTTCTATCTGCAGGGCAGCCAGGCACGCACGCTGCCGGGCGAAATCCTGCTCGATTTTAATCTTGGTGACAAAACGCTGCTGTCTGATTCCCTTTCAGAACTTGCTGGCCGTCGCATCAACATTCAGACCAAGCCGCGCGGCGATCGTGCGCGTTACCTGAAGCTGGCGAGGACCAATGCGGCGACCGCGCTGGTCACTAAGCTTTCGCAGCAGTCGACCATCCATCAGCGCTTGCAGGCGTTGGCGACGCAGCTCAAACTGCCGGAAGTGAAGCGCATGGAGTGTTTTGACATCAGTCACACCATGGGCGAGCAAACCGTAGCGTCCTGCGTGGTGTTTGACAGCAACGGCCCGCTGCGTGCGGAATATCGTCGCTACAACATCGCCGGCATTACGCCTGGCGATGACTATGCGGCGATGAATCAGGTGCTGCGCCGTCGCTATGGTAAAGATATTGAAGAGAGCAAAATTCCCGACGTGATTCTGATTGACGGCGGGAAAGGACAATTGGGTCAGGCGAAGCAGGTTTTTGCCGAGCTTGAGGTCAACTGGGACAAACAGCATCCGCTGCTACTCGGTGTGGCCAAAGGCAGTGACCGTAAAGCTGGCCTGGAAACGCTGTACTTTGAACCGGAAGGTGAGGGTTTTAACCTCCCGTCCGATTCACCGGCATTGCACGTTATTCAGCACATTCGCGATGAATCGCATGATCACGCTATCACCGGACACCGTAAAAAACGGGCTAAAGTGAAAAGTACCAGCACCCTTGAGACCATCGAGGGCGTGGGGCCGAAGCGTCGTCAGATGTTGTTGAAATATATGGGCGGGCTGCAAGGTCTGCAAAAAGCGAGCGTTGAAGATATCGCGAAAGTGCCTGGCATTTCGCACGGTCTGGCAGAAAAGATCTTCTACTCGTTGAAACATTAGGGGCTCTGTAGCAACATAGGGCTAATTTTACTGACAACAGATAGTTACCGTCGCCATGCAATTTAATATCCCTACGTTGCTCACATTGTTCCGCGTCATCCTGATCCCATTTTTCGTGCTGGCGTTCTATCTGCCGTTCGTCTGGGCCCCGTTTGCCTGCGCGTTTATCTTCTTCGTTGCGGCGATAACTGACTGGTTTGACGGCTATCTGGCGCGTCGATGGAACCAGAGCACCCGTTTCGGGGCGTTCCTCGACCCGGTTGCCGACAAGGTCATGGTCGCCATCGCGATGGTGCTGGTCGTCGAACATTATCACTCCTGGTGGGTGACACTCCCGGCCGCGACCATGATTGCCCGTGAAATTATCATCTCCGCACTGCGTGAATGGATGGCGGAGCTGGGTAAACGCAGCAACGTGGCGGTGTCGTGGATTGGTAAAGTCAAAACCACGGCGCAAATGGCGGCGCTGGTGTGGATGCTGTGGCGTCCAAACGAGTGGGTAGAGTGGGCAGGCATCGGTCTGTTTATGGTCGCGGCGGTACTGACGCTGTGGTCAATGTTCCAGTATTTGAATGCGGCGCGCGGCGATTTGCTTGAACAGTGATCGTTTCGACGTAAATTTCATCAAACGATCCGGTGCGGTGAAAATTAACGTTGACTCATTGCGTCAGGTAAGTAGAATGCAACGCATCGAACGGCAGCACAGCTTGCCAGACGGTAACAAAATCAAATGATTAAGTTAGTCATCTGATCTGCGGGAATAGCTCAGTTGGTAGAGCACGACCTTGCCAAGGTCGGGGTCGCGAGTTCGAGTCTCGTTTCCCGCTCCAGTTTAAAAGCATCGGCAATTGCGGGTGTGAGTAATTTGGCGCGTTAGCAAAGCGGTTATGTAGCGGATTGCAAATCCGTCTAGTCCGGTTCGACTCCGGAACGCGCCTCCACTTTATTCCCGAGGCCGGATGGTGGAATCGGTAGACACAAGGGATTTAAAATCCCTCGGCGTTCGCGCTGTGTGGGTTCAAGTCCCACTCCGGCTACCATGGGAAAAAAGCTATAAAATCAATGATAAGCAGTGTCGTGAAACCACCTTCGGGTGGTTTTTTTGTATTTGTAATTTGCCAAGTGGCGATGAAATGGCGATAGGTTGGCGATAACCAAATTCACACTGCTGATTGATTAGAAGTAGACGTAACAGCTAATTTGATTGTTTGTGACCGAATGTCCATTTCTGCTCGTTGCCGGTACGGTTAGCTGATGTAATATTGAGTAGGCATATCTACTTGGGACCTGGTTCGTTAAGATGCGAAAAAGTTATAAAAGCTTCTCGATTGATAGTGATTTTAGAGGGAAGAGTAAACTCATCGACGAAATTTTGCAGTACATGCATAACGCGCAGCCGGAATCGTGTGTTTACTTACTCATTACGAATAACTGTGGTGGTGCAGTAAATGATGCAGAACGTCTAGTTAGAGGCATCTGCAAGAATAATCACATAAAAATACATATAATTTTCAGAGGGTATGCAATAAGCGCTGCTGCATACATTTACAGTTATTTTGTATTTTACGATGCTCGACATCAACATGTGGTCATTGAGGCTGGTACTCCACTGTGCATAGTTTTTCATAAACCCCGAATTTTCCGTGGGCAGGTGTTTAGTTTCGCTAACAACATATTTGAAAACGCAAAACTTACTGATAAATCTGATAAATATTTGCTAACTATAAGCAAAGAGTTTGATGACATTTTTAATGCAATGCATAGCATCCTGCTGGCTGAAGGGGAGCTAATTGCTCCTCATTTGAAAGATGTCTATAATATGAACGGTGATGTATCTTTCACATTCCCAAAGGAGGTACATAATGAAAAAGCGGGAAGATACCGGTATTATCGCTAGGGCAAGACTGAGACGTTTTGCGCTGCTCCGTACTGGGAAGGTTGAAGCGCCAACTGATCTACAGACAGATACAAAGCGCCTGCGGTTGCGCAAGGACTTTGAAGAAGAGCAGCAACGTGCAATCGACAAAGGCGAAAGTATTGAGATTTGGTAAGTAGTTCAAGAAATTTACATCTGCGTTTGAATGAACTGAGTGTCACTCATCAAAAAGCCTGTTAATTCACAGGCTTTTTGTGTTTTAAGGCTTGAACCAAGCAACAAATGCTTCAATGAAAATTACTTTGAACTAAGTTTATCAAACGGGTTCAATGTGATAGCCGCATCAAGGTGATCCGGCGCAAAATGAGCATAGCGCATTGTCATCATGATCGTGCTGTGACCAAGTATCTGTTGAAGTACCAGAATATTGCCTCCGCGCATCATAAAATGACTGGCAAACGTATGGCGCAGGACATGAGTCCGCTGTCCTTTCGGTAATTCGATGCCAGCGCGTTTGAGTGCCGCTTTAAACGCTTCATAAGAAGGGGAGAATAGGGCGCCACGCTTTTTCGGCAAAAGTTTGTGCAATCGCTCAGAGATTGGCACTGTTCGGTTTTTTTTGCTCTTGGTCTGGGTGTATGTGAGACGGCCCGGTAGAATTTGAGATTGTTTTAAATCTTGTGCTTCGCTCCAGCGAGCGCCGGTCGCCAGGCATATTCTGACGATAACCCCTAGATCCTTGTTGGCCGACTCGTCACAAGCGGCAAGTAGGCGCTCAATTTCCTCTTCGTACAGGAAAGCCAACTCCTGATCACCTTCCTTGAATTGCCTGATTCCTGATAACGGGTTTTCACCTTCCCATTCACCCAGTCGTTTCATTTCCGAAAAAACAGCGTGCAGGTATGATTGCTCACGGTTTACGGTAGCCTCACTGAGTTTCTTTTTACCTTTCTGATTCCATTCGCCGCTTAAGCGTCTTTCCCTATACACTGCAAATGTGTTTTTATCAAAATGGATTGCAAGTGGATCGCCTAGCCGCTCGCAGATGGCGAGTAACTTCACTTTTCGTTCTTCACCAGAGGTAAGCGTTTTTCCGTGCATTTCGTACCAGCGCTCAACGAACGCCGAAAGTGACACGGCGTTGTCATTAACAAGCTGGGGAATAGTATTGTTTACCAGTCGGCGCTCATGTGAAAGCGCTTCGCCTTTGGTGGCAAACTGTTTACGAATGCGTTTCCCGTTTGCACCATATGGATAACACTCGCTAAGCCATTTACCAGATGGAAGCTTACGAACGGTCATTCTTTTTCGCCTGCAATAGCAAATCCCGAATTTTAGCCAGATGGGAATTTTCGGGGATTGAATCCATGTACGGATCGCGCTCAAACACTAGTTGTTCAGACTCAACGAAAGCCTGCCACTCTGTTGGGTCTAGCTCAAACTCCATAGCAGACATATCACTTTCATCTTCCCCTTCGATCCATCTAACCAGATAAAACAACTCTTCAGGGGATAAATCATCTTCATCATCGACAACATCAACGTCGGTGACAGTGATACGGAGGCTGGGATCAGTTTTAGAAACGTAAATCCCTAACTGCGGCATAGTTGAAAGATCGCTCATAAAAACTCCTTTTCTGAGTATTTGCTATTTGAATAAAACCGCACCAAGCAGGATGCCGGCCAGAAGGATACAACCAAGTTCTTTAGGGTAGCCGCGCAATAAATCGAGCACAGATAAGCGTTCTGGTGGTACTGATGTAGCGACTTTCTCAGCATTATTTTGCTCATTGCACAGCCAGCCAAAGGCCTGTTGCAGTTGTGCTTTTGTTAGGCTGTTGAGGCGGCGGCTACCAAATGAGATATCGCAATATTGATATAAAGCTTGCTTTACTTCGTCTTCAGCAGATTTCTTTAATATCTGATGCATGAGTGCCTTACAGGCACTGGCTTCTTGCAGTTTTGCGAGTTCGTTTTGAAGTAGTTCAATAGCGGTCGGAAATTGCTCTTTGGTTATTTCGTTAATGCTGTTTACGCCGACAACAGCGTGAACGCGCTGCCAGACGATGTAGCCTTCTTCGTTACTGGCCTCGGCCACATCTTTAGCAAGCTGGTTCAATTGTTTTCTTTGAGCTACTACAAGCGGTTCTGCTTCAGATTCTTTGCTGCCAGGAACTACAATGTTTACAACATCGCGCCCGATTAACTGATCGACCTTAACATTGCCTTCGTGAAAATCCCGGCCTGCTGCGCGATTCTCCCTTCCACTAACTTCATTGTTCATAATGCCTCCTGTCTAAATATCTACTTCACTTTTTGTTCTCGTTGTAATCCCTACCTGCAACGCGGTTGCCCTGGCCTGAAACACTCACTGAGCCAGATGTTGAATTACCCGCAGCCAGCGCGGCAAGTACTGCGGCTTTAACTGGCAATGGTGCCGATCTGTAGTTATTCACTAATCCCAGCTCGTCTCGGGTCAGTAGATTTCCACCTGTTTCTTCACCGGTGAGGATGTATTGAATGTTGGCGCCGTTGATCGCAAAAGAGAGTAAAACATCTCCTCCAGGCACCATCGAACCACGTTCATACTTGCCCCATGTCTCCCTTGATACACCGCACAATGCCGCTGCATCTGCTTGATTCAGTGAGAGGCGCTTTCTTTCAGATTTCAAACGACCTATGCATTGTGATGTAAAGCTCACATTTACCACCTTGACAAAAGAGATCTATAGATCTCATAATGTTTTCCACGGACACTTAGCAGATCACAATATACCACTATGACACAAGCACATCATGAACAAAGGTCACGTTCCCCTAAGGGGGTCGCTACCGGAAAACCAATCCCACTTCGGTTATCACCTGAGGAAAGGCAGGCTGTAGAAGCTATGGCAGATCAAGAATGTCGCTCTCTCTCAAATATGGTTCGTATGGTTTTCTTGCGCGGGTTACAGGTTGAACAATCTGAGTAGTCGGCGAGGGTGAGATGGAAAAATCACTATCAATATGAACGTTGCAGCACCTTACCTTTCTCTCAAAGAATATTCACGGGTTACAGGTATTCCGTTTGATACTTGCCGGGGAATGGTAAGGGATGGGCGGATCATTATCCGGCCTAAAGAACTATCGGGCGGCAAGGTAGAGGTAAATATGGTTGCCATGCTGAAAGACGCAATTGCTAATAGCTAGTGAGGATGAAATGAGTCATTTAATTCAGCTCAGTAAGCATAGTTATATTTACCGTGGTTTCACGATTCAGAAGTGTCCGCGAAATCCACTTACATTTAAGTACTCTTATCGCATTTCCAGCAATGGCGAGTATTACGGGCGCGACTTTGCTTTAGCAGAAGCCATGCGAACGGTTGACGGGATGCTCAAGCAAGGGGGCTGCAATGCATGATGAAGGGCCAACACTGGCAAGCCTGCTTAAGCATGGGTGTCAGGTCACTCACTTTAAAAACCAAAACGGTTGGTTAGAAACACCAGATGGCAGATTTTTTAAGCCGGAAGCATCAAAGATTCAATTTATTAAGGGTAAAGATAAGCCATTTATTTATACCCAGCGGATAAATAAATATTTTCTGCTTGCTTTGGTTGATGGCTTTAAAAGTCTCATTAAGTAATTACATTAATTAATAATCATGTTTTTTCTCGCCTCTTAATTAAGTGGCGCGGTTCAACTCATCTCTAATGAGGGCAGGGCTATGTCCGCTATGTCAAAACGAGACCAGTATAATTTTATTCTTCATGTTCTCTTGCCAGCTATTCAGGAAGAAGGATTAACCATCAAAACCCGTTGTGCTGGCGAACTAACTCTTCAATCTTCCGACCCATCTGTTTCCGAATTTATCAGCGATATGCGTCAGCGTTTGAGCGTTGCTTTATCGCGTCAGGCGGTCCCTTTTTCACCTTATGGAGCTTTTTAAAATGATTCGTCCGTTCATCAAATGGGCCGGTGGGAAAACCCGAGTTCTTCCTGACTTGCTTCCACATCTGCCGAAAGCGGAATGTTTGATCGAACCCTTCGTTGGTGGGGCATCAGTTTTTCTGGCAACCGATTACCGTCGTTACGTGCTGGCCGATATTAATCCCGACCTGATTAACATGTACCGAAAAGCCACCCGATACCCTGATTTAGTGATCGATACCGCTCGTGAATTGTTTTCGGCTAAGAACAACATGGAAGGCTATAACGAAGTTCGCGCAGCGTTTAATAAGCAGGTGGGAACAGTAAAAAGTGGCGGCTGGGGATATGGTGCCGAAATGGCGGGCATTATGCGAGCTGCTCAGTTCTTGTATCTGAACCGTCACGGCTATAACGGTTTATGTCGCTACAGCCGCAAAACAGGCTTTAACGTTCCGTTTGGTAAGTACAAACGTGTTTACTTTCCTGAAAAAGAAGTCCGTCAGTTTGCTGAGAAAGCTAACGATACTAAAGCGATATTTATTTGTGCTCCTTTCCAGCGTTCTCTGCAAATCGTCACTGGCGATAAAACGGTCGTTTACTGCGACCCTCCATATCTTCCAGCGAGCGAAACGGCAGACTTTACCCAATACCACACCGAAGCATTTAAGGCTGATCATCACCGCCAGTTAGTACAGGCTTTGCTGGAAGTAAACCGGAAGCATGGAACAAAGATCGTAATATCCAATAGCGACACTGAAGCTACCCGTGAGATTTATCAACCATTCAGGCTGCATGAAATCAGCGTGCAACGCTCTGTGAGTACCAATAAGGACAATCGCACGAAAGCTAAGGAAGTGATTGGTGTGCTTCATGTGTGCGAGCGCAAAGACCGGACCGTGGATAAATGACCACGAAAACTCGTGGCCGCAGTGCATCTTCTCCTGCACCATCACTTCCGGGTAGCGCCACTGACGCTACCCGGTATGCTTATGAGTGGAATAAACCCGGTAGTTCAATAGCTGCGGATGTAACGCCTTCCAATAAAGGTTTTGAATACTTAAGACCGGACGGTACCCGCAAACATATTGATATTACTGATCTGTTTGAAGAAATCGAAAAGCCGGAACGCAGCAAACTGCTGCGCCGCCGTCTGGCTTCTCTTCCGCAGTATGTCCGTCGCCACTTTGCCGCGAAGCTAGATTCGCTGGACGCGAAAGACCGCAAAGCGGCAGATCACTGGCTGGTTAATACCTTTGAGCGCCACGTATTAACGCGTATTGATATCGTGAACAGCGTTTACCAGCCTGATGGCATTATGCCCGGAGTGCTGCTGCCAATACGCGAGCAGATTTTCCGTATGTTGTGGGCAGGGAAAAAAGAGTTAAAAAGACTGGCTTATACGCTTGCCGATATCTTTACCAGCGAGTTTATACGCGAGTCCGATCACCAGTTGGCGCGTACCGGCGATCCAGAGTTCGCCGCGCTCTCTGGTTACGGACGTATTGCGTCTCTGGCGATACATCTGAAAACGCAGATCCCAGGCTGGAAGGCCTATTGTGACGAAGAGTTAGAAGCGGAGGACGCCTTACGCGCGGTTCTTCGTCTTGAGTCACCGCAGTGGTGGTTAAACCGCCTGCGTCGTATCCATGCCCGCTGGCGTGAACATTTGATGATCGCATCTGGATACGTCCAGAAAAAATCCTCCCCCTACAGTAGTGCCCCGTGTCTTACGGAATGGCTGGCCCAGAAAAAGGCGAACAGTGAATACCTCAAGGCTATGGAACTGGAAGACCAGGACACTGGTGAGCGCATTTCACTGATCGATAAAGTTGCCGGTAGTGTTGCCAATCCGGCCAACCGCCGCCGCGAACTCATGACGCGAATGCGCGGCTTTGAAGATTTGGCGAAGCTAGAAGGGCTGGCCGGTGACTTCTACACGCTGACAGCGCCTTCCCGCTATCACTCCATGCAGCATAACGGGCGGCGTAATAATAAATACTGTGGCGCATCACCGCGTGAAACCCAGCAATATCTTTGCAAAGTCTGGGCAAGGACCCGCGCCGCGTGGAAGAGAAAAGGGATCCGCGTCTTTGGCTTCCGCGTTGTTGAACCGCACCATGATGCTACGCCGCACTGGCATTTACTCCTTTTCATGCGCCCGGAATGTGTCGAACAGGCACGCGATATTTTCCGCAAATATGCTTTGCGAGAAGACGGGAACGAGCCAGGGGCATGGGAGCACCGCCTTGAATTTAAGCCGATAGAAGATGCTTTAGGCAGCGCTACCGGCTATATAGCGAAATACATTTCTAAGAATATCGACGGCTTCGCGCTGGATGGCGAGAAGGACGAAGAAACAGGGCAAGACCTGAAAGAAATGTCACTCCGTGTTAGCGCGTGGGCGTCGCGCTGGTCTATTCGTCAGTTCCAGCAGATTGGCGGTGCTCCGGTCACGGTATATCGCGAACTTCGCCGCTTGGGGGATCGCGAACTGGTCTTACACCCTGAGATTGAGCCAGCACGACAGGCCGCTAACGGCGGTGAATGGGATAACTACGTGTTAGCCCAGGGTGGCCCGTTGGTTGAGCGTGATAATCTGCGCATCCGTCTGAATTATGAAATCACCGAAAACGGCAACGCCTACGGCGATGACGTCCAGCGAATCACCGGTATCTACTGCCCGATTTCGGGTAATGACTCTTTAATCTTCACCCGCACCACTCAATACAAAATCGTGCCAAAGCGGCAGGGCGTTGACGGTGTGGCCGTTGACGTTGGTTTTTCAGGCGGCAGCGCCGCCCCTCGGAGTTCTGTCAATAACTGTACGTGGGATCCCGCGGCAGGTGCTGACGGTCTTAAACATGCCGCCAGTGAAGCTGAAAAACAGTCAGAAATGACTGTGCCAGCTGATGGCGTGACGGTGAATTTTGATGCGCTTTCACGGCAGGAAAAGCGGGAGCTGGCGCAGCGGCTTAGTGAGGATGTTAAACGGAAGCGTAAACGGCCACTGGAACGGGAAAAAGAGGCTGGGCTATCAGCGAAAGAGCAGCAGATCAGTGAACTGTTGGCGCTGCGCGGGATTGATGCCAGCGCCGGAATGGTTAGATCGATGATGGCTGGAGCGTCAGTGGCTTGTGGTGATCTTGTTCTGACTGTGCAGGATGGGCAGCTGGTAGCGCGAAACCGCGCCGCGTCTGGGATAGTTAACCTGCCGTCGCACAAAATGTCCGCATTAGTACAAGTACAGAACCTTTTGAATCGGTGGAGAATGGCCTGTATTGCCAATAGGGATAAGGATCAGTAAAGTATTCAATTAATCAGTGAGTTATCATTTGATTGATAGAAACTACACGCATTATATTAACTAGGAATAAAAATGGAATCTTTAGTTAAAAAGATAATATCTAAGAAAGATAATCTTCAAACTGAGCTAATTTCTTCTGGGTTTGATTTGGACTATTCGACTAGTAATTACGATGGGAAGTCTATTAAAAGTATTTTGAATGATTTGAGTACGCTGCTTAAATCGAGTATTCAGTACTTTAATAAAAAAAGCTTCACTTTATCAGTGTTTTACAGTGGAACTGAAATTCAATTAATTGAAGATAGCTTAACTAGAATTGATGCTGCTTTTGATGAGTGTGAAAAACAACTACGAGATGAGAATGGCGAAAGAATTTTATTAAGAGAAGATGTACAACAGAACAATGATATTTTCGATATCCCCAATATTTCTGCAACCTCTCATGAAAGACGACTACGACCAAGATTGCAACTTTCACTTTACCTGATTCCAAGTGAGTTAGATAATTTGAAGCCATATTTACGGGTTTTTGCTTTTAAAGGGGCAGAGTCTAGAGGAGATAGTTACAGGAAGTTATTGGAAGACCAGATTGCATTGGAAAATTTAAAAGATGAATTTGTCAGTAATTTAGATTATGCACAGAGATATAAAAAAGAAGCTAATGATTGTTTAACATCAATCGAGGATTACTATGACAAAGTCGGAAATATTCATGAAAGTGCAGAAAGTAAATTTAATGATCTTGGAGTTGAACTTGATAAAATCAACAAAAAAATAGAATCTGTAACCAACTCTAAAAATGAGTGGGATGATAAACTCACGGAGATGGAAGAGATTAAAGATAGTGTCGAAAATGTACATTCAAGAATTGATGAGCTTTATAAATCATCTGGTGATATTCGACGAGAGTTAAAGGCGTTAGTTGAAGTTGCAGAAGACAATAACCAGAAGGCCACAAATATAATTGAGTATTTTGATGAGAAAGCAAATGAGTTAGAGCGGGTAAAAGAAAAAGCGATCTCTATTCTCAATATAACTGGAACAGTTAGTTTAGGCCAGTTTTTTAAAGAGCAGCATTCCGAGGCAAAGGAAAATGTTAATAAATGGCTGTGGGCAAGTAGTGTGTTATTAATATGCGCTGTCGCTGTATGTGTTTGGGCATTGTGGAGTTTCGATGCTGCTAGCGAAATACCATATTTGTTTTCAAGATTAAGTATCGTTCCTCTCATTCTTGCCGGGTTATGGTTTTGTTCGAGTCAATATATAAAACAAAAACATATAATTGAAGATTATGCATATAAAAAAGTATTAGCCCTATCTATGGTTAGTTTCCGTAACGAACTAACGGATAACTCGCCGGACAGTGTTACTGAATATGTAAAGTCAGTTTTGGATCAATTACATCAACCACCTCTTGATTCTTTAGAAAAAAATCAATTTAAAGAGGAGTCAAAAATGTTGCGAGGCATTCAGTCTGAGGTATTTAAAGAGGTACTTGGTGCACTCAAATCACGCGGACAGGACAAAGAAAATTTGAAAGATATTAAAGACGAGGAAAAATGATATTCAAGACTGCATATAAATGCAAGAAAGATGATGGAAGATGATGTTTGGTGGTGTAGATGGGGGTATAAATCCCCCATCATTTTTTTTGCTAGCTGACCGTAAATCCTTGTACGTTGTCAAACATTATTTCAAGCCATCGCTGACGTCTGTTAGCAATTCCAGTGAAGAAAGCAAACTCTTCTCTAATCTCAGGTGTATTTAACTCAGCATCGGTATGAAAATGATATCTCAATAGCATTGCAATATAATATGCTTCTGTTATATTTTTTGATCTTTCTCCATCCATTTTCAGATTTATGAGAGCATCTTCTATTGTGATGTTTTTATACATTATTTGGATGAGTAATTCTTGGTTGCAAACTTTTAAAAATGACACAAGGCCAATGGCCACGAGAAATATCTCATGGCGATATCCCCTCATTTCATCTGGGTTATTCATTATTGCAAATGTTGAATAACACCGCTCAGCTTCACGTAAAGAACAGTTATTGATTTCCAATAAATATGACAATGTTTTTACAAGTGAGCCATTTCCAGACAGAAGGTTGTTCCCTTCATCAATCTTTAAGAGGTAGTGAGTTAACGTTGACCGTTGATAGCCTGCAATAGAGCCTTCCGTAAAAAAGCTGGTTTTCGGCAAAGTAAACCAATAGTGAATAAATTTATTTAAATATAATCGAGAGTTTATGTTTCCGTACCTGCACTCAATACTTTTTTCGAACTGAGATCGATTAATTACGAGAAGGAAGATGAATCCTTCAACCGAGAAAATGTGTTTTATTTTTTCCAGAAGGTCCAATGAAAAATCGGGGCGTGCGCGATCCAATTCATCAATGATGAAAATTATTTTTTTCTCGGATTCTTTATGGATTTTAGTAAGCAATTTCCTGAAGGCATCGATTGTGGCTAATTCATCATCTGCTGTTTTTATCTTTTCTTCTATAAATGCTTCTATTGGGGAAGAAAGTGATTCTGCAATTACATCACCGGCTTTTTCAATAACACTGCCTGAAACCATCCCCCCAGTTAAAGTACTCACAGCAAATTTAGCTCCATTGAGTGCAAAGGAAGCGCCTAATTTTTTACCTGCTGCTAGTAAATCTTGCCCAAGAGATTTTAATTTACCATCTTCTTTTTGGATAAGTGAATAGATTTGAGATGTCAAGGCAATAAATGGATCGGACTGATAGTCATTTTCAAAAGCATCAAAGTAGATGGCGTTGAAAAACTCTGAATGATTTAATTTAATTTCAGATGTCATCATTTTTACAAAGGAAGTTTTACCGTTACCCCATTGATCATCTAATGCCAATACGAGACTTTTATCCGGGGCATTGGTAGCGACTCTAATGATGGTGTCATGAAGTTTTTTACGACTAAAAATATCATCGTTGTTAGCAAAACCATCTGAGAATGCTTTGGTGGGTGCGGTCAATCGCATTATCTACTTCCTCATTTAGTAAAAGATAGAGTCGTGATCATGTGTCTAGTGACAACTTCGATGATGCTACAAAATACTGCACAACAATGCATCTAGATGCACAAATATTATGATGGTGATTTTTCAAAAGTAGAGCAGGTGGGGCGGGCTTTCCGGTGGTCTGCACATTTGCACAAAAAAGCGGGGTTTCTGCGTGCGGGCGAGGCGGGGGATTGAGCGCGCGCTGAGGGGTGGGATAGGGTTTGCCTGTATCGCGCTGTTTTCGCGCCGCTGCGCCTCGCTGTTGCATCGTTTTCGGTTCGGTGTTGATGGGGCAAGTAAAAGAAAAGCCCCTGTCAGCGGGCTGCTGAGGGGCTTGTGTGCGGTGTGGTCAGTTCTGGCCGTGCGGCCTGGTGGCGGTGGTTGCTGGTTGGTGTCAGATCGCTGCTTGCAGCAGGGCGTAAGGGTTAAAGCGCACCACCTCGATCCCCAGCCAGTCGTTTAACTCTTTCAGGCTTTCCTGTATCGGCGACAGTTCATTGATGGAAAACACTTTCGCCGCTTTCTCAACGTCACCGAAGCCCCCGGAGTTATTCGGCATGACGCCCATCAGCACGGGCGGCACGCGGTGCGCGGCTAACAGGTCGTCGCGGGTGGCGTCTTTGATGCCGGTAAATTCATCCTTTGCGGCCACCTGGCTGAACGGCATGATTTGCAGGCCGTCTTTTTTTCCGCCAGCTGCGTAAACGAACAGGTTTTTAAATGCCCCGTTGCCGCGTGCGTCTTTCAGTGACTTCTTTAATTTCTCAACATCGTTATTGTTTGCCACCGGGTCAGTGAGGTAGACGATAACGCCAGCGTGACTGCCGTTAATGTAGTAGTTACGGCGGAATACTGTTGCTTCACCGTTCAACATGGCGCTTTGAAGCGCGGCCAGATATTCCGGTGAACCGTAGATTTCCTGGTGCGGGCTGGGGTTCTTGATCTGGCAGACGGCGCCTGGTTCGAACGCGTGATCATCCACGTAACGAGTAACAAACCAGAATTGATCCAAATTGACGCCACGCCGCGTATATTTTGCCTGGCTGTGGCGCAATTCCAGCGGCTGGCCCAGCCGGTTACGGCGGCATTCCATATAGCAGTTACCGAAAATTAAATAATCCTGCACCCAGGCGGTGAACTCTTGCCGGGATAGTAACGTGTGAGGAACAAAGCAACTCGCAATTACGTTGCGTTTGAATATCAGTGGTGACTGATGGTACGCGGCAACGTCGAACATGCGCGCCAGCCCGTAGGGGCTGATCGGTGGGTCATACCAGCGGCCATTGCTATGGCATTCGAAACAGTCCAGCAACGACGCCCGATCGTTAACTGTGACCGGATCGCCAAAACTGAATGATTCCACGCTTTCCAGTGGGGTAGCCACTGCGCTGGCCGTACTGGATGGCGCAACAGTTGGCGCTATGAATTTATTTTTACGGCTCAATTAAAACTCCTCCACAAAACTGCCGCTCTCGCCGGTCACTTCCGCGCCGATCGGTTCGTTGTAAATGCCCTGCATTGTTGCCCAGGCCAGATCGCCGTGATTGCTGCCACGGGCGCGATCAGACTGGTAGGTAATCACGCCGCCTACGGCGACTTTACGCACGGTCATAAACGACTGTGCGAGATCCAGCATTCCGGCGTCGAACTCAAAGCGCCCGGCACGAATTACCATCAGCATTTTGAGCACCATTGACCGCTTAAGAACCGGTGAATAGTTGTATTTGACGGCCTGCGGGAAGAACTTAAGCACCAGTTGATAAACCGCATCACCGATCCCCGTGCCGTCGATAGCAATGTGCTGCACGTTGTATCGGGTGGTGATCTCATTGATAAATTTGGCCTGTTCTTCGTATTCCATGCCACGCAGCTGGTGACGTTCAACAGCGCGGAATTTAGCGCCCGGAACGGCTGGTGGTGCCAGTACAACCAGCCCGGCACTGTCACCGTTGCCGCTGCTGCCGTTGGGGTCATAGCTTACCCAGACAGGACGATTACCCAGCGGACGCGGTGCAAACGGGTTCCAGTCCGGCCACGCGTCCGGCATGTAGCCGTCAACGCCGCAACCCAGCAGCGCGTTGTAATCGAAGGCGCGTTCCCCTGCTTTGACGAACGTACAGCCGTACAGGTTGGCGTATTCGTCAGGGGAGTTTTCGTTACGGATTTCATCGGTATCAACCAGGTCAAAACCGAGCTTCACGGCGTCTTCAAGCGTCACCATCTGTCGCCAGATTTTATCCCCGCCAAGCTTGCCGTTTTTCAGTGCCTTATAACTGGTGTCGATATCCACCCGATCGGAGCGTGCACGGTGCTTATTGAACTGATCGCCCGTCCAGAACGGGTAAGCTTCATGTTCTTCACTGGAAGGCGTCGAAAAGTAGGTGCGGCGTAATCCTTTATGGGTTGCCATGCCAGCGGCGACTTTACGCAGGTTGATGAAGTTATTGATCCAGAATGCTTCATCCAGGTACAGATCGCCCGTGTAGCTCTGGGCCGTCGCGGCGGACGTGCCGAGAAAGTACAGGGTTGCGCAGTTGCTCAATACGATGGCGTCACCGCCTTTGAGTTCGACGCCGATTTCCTGTGCCAGCTTCTGAATGAACCGCTTGAACTGGAACGCCTGGGCGCGGCTGGCTGACAGGAATATCTGGTTATTTCCGGTTTCCAGCGCCCGCAACAGCGCTTCGCGGGCAAAGTACTAGGTCGCGCCTATCTGGCGCGATTTCAGAATAAAGCGGTTACGCCGGTTCCACTGCTTGAACCAGCGTCTTTGATGTTCGTAGAGCGAATCAAAGACCAGGGCACGCAGCTGGGTTATCTGCTCTTCGGTGAAGTGGTTTTTCGGCGTCTTCGCCTTCTGTTCTTTCTCCTGGTCGCGTCGTTCGTGTCGTTCGAAGCGGTCAAGCTGGCGTGCCAGTAGATCTATTTCTTTGAAGTCCTTCGGGGTTTTGTCGTCCTTTTCTACCAGGCGCAGGTAGCGAATGTGCGTGCGATCCTGCACCCGCTGCATGGGGGTGGTTTTATCCCACTCATAGCGGCGGCGCCAGCTGTAGATCGTGTTAACGCTCACCCCGATTTCCTTTGAAATCTGAGTGATGCTAAACGCCTGCCAGTAGAGGCTTTTGGCTTTTGTGCTGAGGTCTTCGGCTGTATTCATTGCAACAGGCTATCGCGCCCGCGCGCGCAACAATATCGCCGCTTGTTGTCGCCTGAGTCCGACAAAGTGAAGGCTTTGCGCCTTCCGGCCGCAAAGGGAATGATTGGGGGCACTGGTTAATATCAAACGCTTACCAACCCGGAGTTTTGCCACCATGCCAATGACAAATTTATTTCGCGTCGCTGTCGAGGGCGCAACATGTGACGGTCGGGTGCTGGAACGTCAGCACATCACCGAAATGGCCGAACAGTATGATCCCTTGGTCTATGGCGCCCGCGTCAATCTGGAACACATTTTAGGCTGGTCGCCGACAAGCGATTTTCGTGCGTATGGTGACGTGGTTGAAGCCACAACCGAAGAAGTTGCCGAAGGCCCGTTAAAGGGCAAGCTGGCGCTGATGGTGAAGGTTGACGCCACGGATGAACTGGTCGAACTCAAAAAGAAACGCCAGAAAATCTACCATAGCATTGAGGTGCACCCGTCATTTGCTGATACCGGCAAAGCCTACCTTATGGGGCTGGCCTGTACCGATAACCCGGCGAGCCTGGGCACTGAAATGATGAAGTTTTGCACCCAGAACGCCAGCGCCAACCCGCTGGCCGCGCGTCACTCCGAGCCGGAATGCTTCTTCACCGAAACCCTGGAATCATCCCTCGAATTTGCGGCGGCAGAGCAGCCCAATTCCGACACTGGGAAGAATTTCTTTTCCCGTATTAAGGAAATGCTCACCGGTACCCGGCAGCACTTCGATCGTGAAAATGGCGATATCCGCCAGGCGGTTGAACTGGTTGCGGAAAGCCAGGGCAATTTGCTGGACAAGGTGGAAACACTGAGCGCGGAGCAGCTTAAGAACAAGCAAACCACCGAAGCGGTGGCAACGCTGCGCACTGAGTTAGACGCGTTGAAGGTGACGCTTTCAACCCAGGACGCCAGCCAGCACCACCGCCCGGCAGCGACCGGCGCTAATGAGAACTCTAACGCCCAGCTTGCTGACTGCTGATTGCCGTCAGTTACGAAGGAACAGGACAGGAAATAACACTATGCGTAATACAACCCGTGAAAAGTTTGATGCGTACATTCAGCGACAGGCTGAACTGAACCACGTCAGCACATCACACGTAACCAAGGCGTTCAGCATTGATCCGAGCGTGGAGCAGACGCTTGAAGACAAGGTGCAGCAGTCTTCTGAAATGCTGAAACTGATTAACATCTACGGCGTTAACGATCAGTCGGGTGAAAAAATTGGCCTGGGCGTAAGTGGCCCGATCTCCAGTACCAACAATTCCACCACCGATCGGCGCCAGCCTGTTTCCGTTACGGCGCTGGATTCGAATAAATACACCTGTAACAAGGTGAACGCCGATACCTTCGCTTCTTATGCGCAGCTTGATGCCTGGGCAAAATTCCCGGACTTCCAGCAGCGTCTGAGCAATCAGATCATCCAGCGTATTGCGCTTGACCGCATCATGGTCGGTTTTAACGGAACAAGCTACGCGGATAAGTCAGACCGCGCCGCCAACCCGCTGTTACAGGATTGCGGAATCGGCTGGCTTCAGCAGTACCGTGCGAACGCGGCGCAACGCGTGATGAAAGATATCACTGTGACCAGCCGTGACGACACCAACCAGGTGATTGCTAAAGGTGATTACGGTAACTACGACTCAATCGTTTATGACGCCGTCAACTCTCTGATGGACGAGTGGTACAAAGATTCGCCCAATCTGGTGGTGATCACCGGGCGCAACCTGACGGTTAGCCGTTCGTTCCCGATCATCAACGCCGTAAGCACCAGTAACCCGAACTCCGAAGCGCTGGCCGGTCAGTTGATTGCGTCACGTAAGACGATCGGCAATTTGCCTTCGTTTATCGCGCCGTTCTTCCCTGATGGCAGCATGTTTATCACCTCATGGGAAAACCTGTCGATTTACTGGCAGGAAGGTGCGCACCGTCGCCGTATCGTGGAAGAGCCGGAATATAACCGCGTGTCTACCTACAGTTCGTCAAATGATGCCTATGTCATTGAAGACTACGGCTATGGCTGTCTGATCGAAGGCATTACCGCCGCAGAACCTGCGCCAGAAGAACCGGAAGCTTAATACACAGCAGGCCAGCAAAATGCTGGCCGCTTTGGGGGCATCATGTTGACACCTGCTCAACAGCATTTTAACCGCGTGATGGCCGAGCGCCGCCATGCCAGCCGTGAACCGTCGCAGCTTGAAATGACGGCTTACGAAACCATGCTTCACCGCCTGCGACTGGATAAAGCCCGTTTGAGCCTTGTCCAGTCTCAGAAGGCTAAAGCGATTTTAAAGCGCGAACTGTTGCCGAATTACCAGCCGTGGGTTGAAGGCGTGTTGACGGCGGATTCCGGCCAGTCTGATGACGTGTTAACCACGGTCATGATCTGGTGCTGCGACTGCGGGAACATTGCCGAAGCCCTGCGCATTGGTCAGTACGTTCTGCGCCATAAGCTGCCGATGCCGGATCAGTATCGACGCACCACCGCCACCGTTTTGGTGGAAGAGATTTGCGATCCCGTGCTGGCCGCATTCAAGGCTAACCCGGCAGTTGCGCCGGTCGCTGCTGACCTGCTGGAAGCGCTGCGGGGCTTAACTCTCAACGAAGATATGCCGGATCAGGTGCGTTCAAAGTTGTTTAAAGCGCTGGGCTATACGCTGCGCCTGACTGACAACGTTGAATCGCTTACGGATGCGGTTGAATACCTGCGCCAGGCGGCACTGTTGAACCCGAAAAAAGCGGGCGTCACCCGTGATATTGAGTTGTTACAGCGCGCGCTGAATAAGACGGGGCAACCTGATGATGGTGACGGCGCAGACGGCCAGCCAGAAGCAACCAGCACCGAAACCCAGACGGCAACGCCGCCAGCCAAGCCAAAAGCGAAGCGGGAAAACAAAAAGCCCGCCGCTAAAAGCAAGCCAGCAGCGAAGAAAAAAACCACGACAACCCGCCAGAAGGCGGCGTCATAACCGAACGTGCCCCCGCGCACCCAGGCGGCACGGCAGGCGAAAACAGGCAACGCCGCGTCTTCGTCCTGTCGTCCACCGCCTGACTTTTACGGAGTAGAGATCATGAGTCTGGTTGCTACTGAGCCAGTACGGCCACCATCCGATCCGGTTCCTGATGATGGCGGCGCGAAAGTTGAAAGCCTGCCATTCTGGCCGGTCATTTCGCTGGCCGAGCTGCGCCGCGCGATGCGTCTTGATGGGCAGGTAACAACCGATCGCCTGATGTCGCGAACCGTGGAAGCGGTGGCCCACGTTAATGATCAGCTTTTCCTGTGGCGCCAGGTGCAGATTGATGCGGGCTATGAGTCATTGGCCGAAATCCCGGCCAGCCCGGTGAATGGCACTTCCGTGAAGGTATGGCGGTATAAAAACGCCGTGTTTTCACTCACAAAGACGCTGTTGATTGAGGGCTACCGCGATATCGACACCACCAGTAAGGGCGAAGACCATGCGGCGGCATTGAGCACGCAGATCGATACGCTATGGCGGGATGTGCGCTGGTCAATCCGCGATATTCAGGACGAAAGCCGGGGCCTGGCGGAGTTGGTGTAATGAACGTGCGGGCGCAGCAGAACGACACGATCGACCTGCTTTGCTGGCGTTATTACGGCAGAACAGCAGGTGTTACCGAGGCGGTGATCGATGCCAATAAAGGCATTTCCGCCGCCACTGAGTTAAAGGCCGGGCAGGTTGTTTACCTGCCAGAGATCCAGCCGCCAGCCCAGCGCGAAACCGTGCAGCTATGGGATTAAGGGGGAGGGTATGCACGACACACCACCGGGACTATTCGAACAAACAATGAAATGGATCGCCACTTATCTGCCAACGCTTTACGCAGCAGGCGCGGCGCTGAGTATTTCGGCGCTAATGAGTATCTACGATGGGCAGTCAATCGTTAAAACTGCCACCGGTTCACTGGTCTGCGGGATTGTCACACTTGCGGTAGCTGGTTCGCTTGAGTATTTCGGTTTGCCATCAAACGCAGCAATTTTCGTCGGTGCCTCAATCGGATTAATGGGTGCTGACAAAGTACGCAGCAAAGTTAGCGGGCTATTTGACGCACGATTTGGAGGGCCAAAAAGTGGAAATGAGTAATAACGGCATTAACATGCTGAAAGGTTTTGAAGGGTGCGAGTTGACCGCTTATCAGGATTCTGTAGGCGTCTGGACGATCGGTTATGGTTGGACTCAACCCGTAAACGGCGTGCCGGTTGGCAAGGGAATGACAATTACCCAGGATATTGCCGATAACCTGTTGCGTAGCGGTCTGGTGCAGTATGAAAAAGGCGTTACGGGACTGGTGAAGGTAACCATTAATCAAAACCAGTTCGATGCTTTAACCGACTTCGCCTACAACCTGGGCGTAAAATCTCTGGAAAGTTCAACGTTGCTGAAAAAGCTTAATGCTGGCGATTTTTCCGGGGCTGCTGCTGAGTTTCCAAAGTGGAATAAAGCAGGCGGCAAAGTATTGCCAGGGCTGGTTAAGCGTCGCGAAGCCGAACGCAGTTTATTTCTGGCCTGATCATTTTTAACGATGCTGGCCATACATATCGAGTGCGGTCATTTTTGACGGTGCGAGCTGGCGAGGTTTTTTTAAATGGGGTTGTTGTCACGCTGGAAGGTGATCGTTGTGGTGCTGGCTGTTGCTGCCGTCTGGGGTTTTAGCCACTGGCGTTATAGCGCCGGTTATGCTGACGCCGATCAGCACTGGCGTGAAGAGTGGGCGCAGCGTGATGCACGCGACGCCACCGCGCTGGCGCAAAGGCAGACCGAGGGCAGGGCAGAAGAACAACGCCGACAAGGTGAAATTGATGCGATCAGAAAAGAGGCCAGCCAGCAGCTTGCTGGCGTGCAGGCTGATGCCGATCGTGCCCGTGTTGCTTCTCGTGGGTTGCACGACAGGGCCGACAAACTCGCCAGGCGACTGGCAGACCGTGAACGCGCCTGCGGTGCCGGTACTTCCGGCAGAGGCGAGGCAAAAACCAGCGGCGCCGTATTGCTCACCGACCTGTTTAGACGCGCTGATGATCGAGCGGGGGAACTGGCAAGAGAAGCTGACGAAGCAAGAGCCAGAGGGTTAGCCTGTGAAGCCGCATATGACGCGGTTAAAGGGAAGGGTGAATAATGCTTAAGCCTGAACTACTACGCCAGCTTATTAGCGAACATGCGCCATGGCTTCGTGAGAATCCCGATAATCTGGCGGTTTATCTACGTAAGGGCCGGATAGTCAGCACCGGCCAGCGGGCCGCTGCGTTTGAGTATCGTTATACGCTGGAAGTGCTGGTGATGGATTACCCGTATTCTCTGGACACCATCACCGTGCCAGTGCTGGCGTGGGCGCGGTTGTATCAGCCTGATTTATTATTCAACCCTGACAGGCAGCAGAACGGCATGACGTTCGAAGCCGATATCCTGAGTAACAGCACAATGGACGTGCTGATCCAGATTCAGGCTGATGAAGCGGTAATAGTCACACGGGAAGACGGCCAGATCGTTACCCGCCACCGTGCTGACCCTGCACCGGGGCCGGAAATTGGCGCGTGGTCACTGGTATTTAAAGACGAGTTCAGCGGTGAAACATGGCAGGACAACAAACAGATCCCCTCTTCCAGCAATTAGACGACTGGTTAGCCAACGTTGCCGCGCAGCTTTCGCCGGGCCACCGTCGCAAGTTGACCCGCGATGTTTCGATCGGGCTGCGTAAACGCCAGCAAAAGCGTATCGCCAGCCAGAAAGACCCCAGCGGTGAAAGCTACCCCGCCCGCCGCCGCAAAATCCTGCGTACCCAGGGCGGCGTTAAATTCATGTGGAACAATGAGGCCAGGGAGCTACGGAACTGGCGAACCACGGGCAAAGGTGAGAACCGGGCAATAACCGGTTATGACGTGGATCGCGGTGGTCTGCGCACGTTCTATAAGCGCGATATCCAGCGCTATATTGAAATCAATCTCAATCAGTCAAAGCAGAACCACACCCGAAAAGATCCGATGTTCCGCAAGCTGCGCACCGCGCGTTTTCTTAAGGCTTACGGTACGGGAAGCATGGCGGTGGTTGGCTTTCAGGGGCATACCGCAGAGATTGCCAACGTTCACCAGTATGGTGAAGTCGATAACGTGACGCCGGGTGCTCGTACGCGCTACCCGGTGCGTGAACTTCTGGGCATGACTGAGGGGGATTTAGACTGGCTGGCCGATACTGTTGTCGCCTTTATGCAATAGATTTGATTGTCACCCCCCCCCCACAATAGCACTGCGTTGTTTGCGCGCGCGCGACTCCTGATACTGACCGCATAACCCAAAAGCCGAAATGGTTGTAAAGCCTACGGGAAACGGTCAGCACTATGAATTTAAACGAACTTTATCGCCTTATCTGCAATCTCGCCCGTATTGGCACCGTGCTGGAAGTAAACACGGAAAAGTACCTTGCGCGCGTTGAAACAGGCGAAAACACAACAGACTGGATCCGTTGGGCAGTGCCGCGCGCCGGTGAGGCCGTGACGTGGTGGGCGCCGACAGTGGGCGAGCAGGTTTATATTTTATGCCCTTGCGGTGAGATGGAAACGGCATTCATTGCCGGAAGTCTTTACAGCGAAGACGCGCCGCCGCCTGATGCTGGCGCAACCACCTGCGTGATTCTGCACCCGGACGGCGCAAGAATTTCATATGACCCGGAGGCCAGCGCGCTGGTTGTCAGTGGTGTTAAAACGGCAAGTGTCACCGCGTCGGAATCCATTACCGCCACTGTGCCAGTGGTAACAGTCAAAGCAGACACGCGCATAACTCTGGATACGCCGGAAGTGGTTTGCACCAACAAGCTGATCACCGCCACTTTTGAAGTAACGAAAGGCGGCGAACTTAACGGGGCGTTTACCGGAACCATGACACTTAACGGGGTGAAACCTGATGACCATGAGCATGGCAAAGTAGAGTCGGGCGGAAGCTGGACGGAGGGCACGAAATGAGTACCGTCCGCTATAGAGGAATGAATGCCACTACCGGCCAGTCCGTCACTGACAACGACCATATAGCGCAGTCTATCGGCGATATATTGCTAACGCCGATCGGTTCCCGCTTGATGCGCCGTGCCTACGGTTCGCAGCTGTTCAACCTGATAGATCAGCCCGTCAATAATGACATCATAAAATTGCGTGTTATGTCTGCCATCTACAGCGCCCTTTATTTATGGGAGCCGCGGATCTCACTGACCAGTATCACTCTGAGCGCACCGGATGCCGGTCAAGTGGTTGCGACTATCCAGGCCAACCGCACCGATAATCAGACACCTTTTAACGCCGATATCACATTGAGGGGCCAGGCATGAGCGGCACGATCGATTTATCGCAGCTACCGCCGCCCGTGGTGGTTGAACCGCTGGACTTTGAAACCCTTTTTGCGCAGCGCAAAGCTGAGTTTCTGGCGCTTTGTCCAGAAGACCAACGGGAAGAATACGCCCGAACGCTTGAGCTTGAATCTGAGCCGCTCACCATGATGATCGAAGAAAATTGCTACCGCGAATTACTGTTGCGCCAGCGAGTGAATGAAGCGGCCCGCGCGGTGATGTTGGCTTATTCGACTTATAGCGATTTGGATAACCTGGCAGCTAATTTCAACGTTGAACGTCTGACCATCCAGGAAGAGGACGACAGCGTTACCCCGCCGATAGAAGCGGTGATGGAATCCGACGCGGATTTACGCACGCGTACCCAGCAGGCATTTGAAGGTCTGAGTGTTGCAGGTCCAACAGCGGCATATGAATTTTGGGGGCGTTCGGCAGACGGGCGCGTAGCCGATATATCTGCGGTGAGTCCTACGCCTGCCTGCGTCACCGTTTCGGTGCTGTCGCGTGAGGGTGACGGTACGGCCACCGAAGACCTGATCGATGTGGTTGCCGCCGCGCTGAACGATGAAGAAGTGCGCCCGGTAGCCGACAGGGTAACGGTACAGTCAGCGGAGATAGTGCCGTATCAGATTGATGCAACGCTTTACATTTACCCTGGGCCGGAAGCTGAACCCGTGCGGCAGGCATCGGAACAACAGTTACAGGCATACATAGCGGCGCAGAATCGCTTAGGGCGTGATATCCGTCTATCGGCTATCTATGCCGCTCTGCACGTCGAAGGCGTCCAGCGTGTTGAACTGGCGCAGCCTGTTGCCGATATCGTGTTGAGTGACTACCAGGCGTCACATTGCACCGAATACACCATAACGGTGGGTGGTTACGATGAGTAATGACCTGTTACCACCGAGCGCCACCCGAATGGAGCGCATCGCCGCGCGCGTCTGCGCATCGCTGGGTGAAGTGCCGGTGCCGCTGCGTCAGCTGTGGAACCCGTGGACGTGTCGCGCGGATCTGCTGCCCTATCTGGCGTGGGCGTTTTCTGTTGATCGCTGGGATGAAACCTGGCCGACCAACACGAAAAGAAAGGCGGTGGCCGATGCGTTTTACCTGCACAAGTACAAGGGTACAACGGGCGCCATGCGCCGGGTTGTGGAGCCGTTCGGGTACTTCATCCAGGTTAACGAGTGGTGGAGCATTGATACCGATCCCGGCACTTTCACACTGGATATTGGCGTAGAAGACCAGGGCATCAGTGAAGAAACCTATCAGGAGCTTGAACGCCTGATTGCCGATGTAAAACCGTGCAGCCGTCACATGCTGGGAATGTCTTTGCACCTGCAAACAACCGGCGAGCTGTATATCGGCGCGGGCAGTTATTCCGGCGATACGTTGACCGTATACCCGTATTTCCCTGAAACCATAGCCGTGGGTGGTGATGCTTACACCGGGGCGGCAATCCATTTAATTGATACCGTGGAGATCGCAAGTGGCGACTAAATATTTAGCTGTGCTTACCAATGTAGGGGCGGCAAAACTGGCAAATGCCACGGCGTTGGGTGCGCAAGTTGAGATCACCCAGATGGCCGTAGGCGATGGCAACGGCGTGTTACCGACGCCTGACCCGGCGCAAACGGCGCTGGTTCATGAGCTGCGCCGTGCGCCGCTTAACTCGCTAAGCGTCGACCCGAAAAACCCCAGCCAGATTATTGCCGAACAGGTGATCCCCGAAGACGTGGGCGGGTGGTGGATCCGTGAAATCGGCTTGTTTGATAAAGATGGCGATATGATTGCGGTAGCCAACTGCGCGGAAACGTATAAACCACTATTACAGGAAGGCAGCGGGCGCGTGCAGGTTGTGCGCATGATTCTGGTCGTAAGCAGTACCGCCGCAGTAACGCTTAAAATTGATCCTTCCGTGGTACTGGCAACCCGTTCTTACGTTGATTCTCAAATTATCATCGCGAAATCGTATGCCGATGATGTGATAGCTGATCACCTTGCTGAACCTAACCCGCATCCACAATACCTTCTAAGCGCTCAAAACCTTAAGGAAATTGCAGACGCAGGAGCGGCGGCAGTGCAGGCCGCATTAACCAATCTGGGTATTAACGGACTGGCGGCAACGCCTCGTTATCTGGTCAGCAAGGGCACAAACGCCAATGGCTGGTATGAAACTTACAGCGACGGTTTTAAGCGTGTGGGGCAGTCATGGGGAACCAGTAGCCCGCTCGCAATTCCCACACCTGCGCAGGGGGCGAGAGTCAATTTTCCGGTTAGTTTTACTACAAAGCTAGATGGTCTTTACGTGACGGAGAACGGAAACACTTCCAATAGCTTTGAGTTGGCTAACCCGGCAGGACTTGGTTTAACCGGTTTTAATCTGGCAACGGTAGAAATGACGCTTGGATCATCAGTCGTTACCAGCTATGGATCAGTGTTTGCGGGTAATTATGTCGCGGAGGGGTATTAATATGTGGTACTGGAATTCAGCAGACTGCAACGAAGCGTTGCCCGGGCTTTATGACTTAAAAGGCTGCGTGGAGATTGAAGATGATAATCACCCGTTTAAAACCCAGCCAACGCCGGACGGGAAAATATGGGCCAGCGATGCGCAGGGATACCCGCAGCTGATTGATATACCGCCGCCAACTCATGCGGAATTGGTGGTCGAAGCTGACGCCGAAAAGGCGTCGCGAATTGCGGAGGCCAACAGCGTAACCCAGATGTGGCAAACGCAGCTGATGCTAGGGATCATCACTCCAGAGGATAAAGAAAAACTGACCGCGTGGATGGTCTATGCGCAGGCTGTGCAGGCGGTAGACACATCAACCGCGCCAGATATCACCTGGCCGGATAAGCCGGAATAAGTTTTCATTCCGGCACGCATGGCCGGTTTTAACCGTGCTGGCCATGCGTATCGAGTACGGCCACTTTTAACGGTGCTGTAGCATGGTCAGTTATGGCAGTACGACCAGAAGGGAAGCGGGCATAGGCCCGCTTTTCTTACATTGAAAGGTTGGTTTTCACCAGAGAGAAGAGATCGTCAGTAGTCGTTTCGGCCAGCTTTTCCCGTATGTCCTCGCTCACCCGTTTCAGGTTGAGCGTAAAATCAATTTTCCTTGCCTTCCCGTCCTTAAAAAACTCCGCCCGGTTTTGTGTGATCTGCTCAATCACATACATGCCGTATATTTTCCCTGTGCCTTCAATCAACGGCCATGGGCGCCCGGAAAAGGCCATTGTTTCCAGCGTGAATAGAGACACATCACCACCGCTTATTTCGGGGTACAGCGTGCCGCTGAGTGTGAACGGTTCTTCATCGGCGCCGATGAACTGATAGCGCGGAGATTTCCCTACGCGATCGTTTTTGACGTGCCGCCATGAGTTGGTTTTGTTTGAACTCTGGTAAGGCGTGGTTTGCAGTGAAAAGGGGAACATCCCCAAAATCATCATCATGGTATTGCCCTTACGCGTGATCGGTCAGTTGGGAACGCTTGCGCCGGTCGGCCTGCTGTTTCGCTAACGCAAGTTCTTCGCGCACGCGCCTGATAACAGTTTCTTCGTCAAGCACCTGGCCGCTAAAGTCAAAGTTAAGGTTGTACACATCACCACCCGGCGCAGGCATCATCGCAGCAACGTAAGCCGCAGACGGCGACGCCGAAACGGGAACCCGTGCGGCGGGCTTCTGAACCTGCCACGGGGTAACGGAGGAAATCAGCGTACCGGCCTGCTGTGTAACCCAATCTGTAAGGGATGGTAGCTGGCGCTGTGCCTGCTTGACCGGTTCCGAATATCCGCCACGGATCGGGATGTAGGGTTGTTTGTTCTTGAAGACGATTTCGCCCGGACCGTCTTTTTTCTCTGCGGTATTGGTGGCGATCTTATCCAGGCTGCTGCTTATCTTTGGCGCAATATTGGCCGGGCCTTTGAGCGTGTTAATCAGGTTGTCCTGCTTCTTCTGCCCATCGGTTTTTTTCTTCTCTTCGGCTTTTTTGCTTTCCTTCGCTACCGCCTGCACGTCACCAGAAAATGCGTTAACCCTGTCGGCCAGATTGCTGACGGCTTGCGGCGTCATTTGCTGTGCAACCTGCTGCGCTGCTTTTGCCGCGTCGGGAATGGCGCCCAGCTTTTCCAGTATCCAGCCCAGCCCATTGGCTACCGCCTGGATAGGAAGAGTCAATGCGCTGATTGCGGCACCCACTACGCTGCCGAATGTTTCCCCGGCACTGGTACACGCCGCCAGTGCTTCGCTGGAAAACTGGATCGGTTCCAGCAGTTTGGTGAACCACTCCCAGACGCCGCTTATGGCGTTGCCGATACTGTCAAAAAGCGGTGCCAGTGGCGCGAAAACAGCGCTAAAAGCCTGGGTAATGGGTTGCAGGCCAGCCATCAGGCCAGTAAAGAAGCCGCTGAAAAATGCCTGAATGGGTTGCCAGAACTTAATGACGGCCACCGCTGCCGCCGCAAAGAGTGCGATCAGTCCCCAGACCGGGGCGGAAATGCCAGCCAATAGGGTGATCAGTGGACCGAACACCATGCGACCAGCGCTTAACAATGACTGCATAGGAGAACCAGCAAGCCACTGGAAAGCGCCACCAAGGCGCATCACACCGCCAGTCAGCCGGGCTATGCCACCTTCACCGGCCAGCGTGGTGAAGCTGAGGCGGACAAGTGCCATCGGGCCGAGTACCGCGCCTATGGATAACATCAGGCCACCCACAACAACCAGCAGTGCGCCAATGGCTGCGGTGACTTTCATGATTGAGCCGACCAGAACAGGGTTTGCCTCAACCCAACGGCGGACGCTGCCAACCACCTTACTGACGGTAAGCATGATATCCATCAGTGGATCGCGGAGTGTTTCACCAGCTGCGCTAAATGCGTTCACTGCACCGGTTTTGGTCAGTTGCCACTGAGCTGAAAGGGAGGCTTTGTTAATATCAGATTCCCGATTCATGGAACCTTTTGCGGCAGCGCCTTGCGTCAGTTCTATCTGGCGGCGAAGTTCGGGCAGATTGTTGGCAAGTTTTTGCGCATCGTCGCCGAACTCTTTGCCGAAAATCTGGGTAAGGTTGGCGACCTGCTGATCCGGGGCCAGATTTTTGGACGCTTCCAGCACTGAAATGATGGTGCCCATCGCGTCCACTGACATGCTTTTCTGAACCTTTTCAGCACTGAGGCCGAGTGCATCCAGCCCCTGCATGAAGTTTTTACCCTGAACCGTCGCGATCGAAAGTTCGCGCACCATAGCATTGGTTGCGCTGGCGGCGACTTCGGCAGGGGTGCCGAGCGTCAGGAAGGTGGAACCAAGCGCCGCGGCCTGCTTGTAATCCAGTTGGCTGGCAAGCCCGCCAACACGCTGGAGCACGTCGATAATATCAGCGCCTTTCGACTTCGCGTTATCGTCCAGATAGTTGATGGCGTCGCCCAACTGCTCAATATTCTGCGTGGGGATTTTATACAGCCCGGCAATTTTGCCGAGGCTTTCAGAAAGCTGATCGGCAGGAAGTTCGAAGGCAACCGAAGCCTTTGCCGCCATGCTGGCGAAAGATAAAAGATCA
This sequence comes from Scandinavium goeteborgense, assembly GCF_003935895.2. Classification (GTDB taxonomy): domain Bacteria; phylum Pseudomonadota; class Gammaproteobacteria; order Enterobacterales; family Enterobacteriaceae; genus Scandinavium; species Scandinavium goeteborgense. Next base: position 1,688,498 of record NZ_CP054058.1, read on the forward strand.
GCTTTTTGTTTTGCCCATGGATCATTACTATCAGCGACGCCCATTCGCGCGCCGCCTTCTACCAGCGCTGCGAAATCAACGGAGCCGTTAGCCATCGGCAGCTTTTCGCTGGCATCCATGATCGCCCGCTGCATTTCTTCATACTGCGGGGTGCGGTTCCCGCTGCCGTCACGTAAACCGTTTACCTGTTTAGCGACGCCCTTCATAGCGTCTTCAAGGCTGCTGTAGGATTTAACCGCAGCAGCAACAGGCGCGAGCGTTGCCGCACCCACGGCGGCGGTTTTCATTCCTCCGCCCATCATCTTGCTGCCGGTTTCTTTTGCGCGACTATAGCGGGCCTGTGCCTGGTTAACGGCATCAAGCCGCCGTTGTTGTTCAGCTAACTGGCGGTTGTATTGCGTAGTGCGCTGGTTGATCTGTTCCGTTGCCCGGCTGGCGCTGCTGATCGCAATGCCTTCGCTGTAGAAGCTGGCGCGCAGCTGGTTGAGCTGCGTCTGTTCGCCTTTCTGCTGTTGGGTTAATTGGCGGATGGCCGCACGCTGCTGATTGAGGGCGGCAACCTGTTCGGCACTGCGCTGGCGTAGCGGGCCATAAGCCGCCGCCATGTCACGCGCCTGCTCTTTCGCCTGGGCCAGTTGTTCCGTGGTTTTTTTATTGGCTGCGGTGAGGCGGTCAAAGCTGGTCGCCTGACGTTCAAGCCCTTTAATGCTGGATTTGGTTTGATTGATTTGAGAAGCCAGTGCGGCGGCGCTTTTGCGCGCCGCGTTGACAGGGTTAGACATATTATTCAGGGCGCTGAAAGCGACCTTGATATTTAAATTACGGTCTGCCATTTAGTGATCTCCACCACTGCGAGCAGCCGCCTGATCACGCCATAACAGTATTTCTTCTACCGTCATGGCATCCATTTCTACCGGCCGCCAGTGAAAAATGACGGCGATATCTGCCATCAGGTCTTCTATTCGTTCGCAGGGGCATCGGATGATTGGTTGCCCGTATCCGTCACGCTCTGATCCGAAGATGGTTGCAAAAAATCAACCACCGCGTTGGCTAACTGGCAAAAATCCCAGGTATCCATACGGGCAATTTCATCAGCGGTTAATGCTGGCGCCGTGACGCGAGGCAGAAGAATAACGAGTGCGTCATAGTTGGACGTCAGCACGTCATAGGCTTTCAAGCCGCGCAGTGATCCGGCCTGCTTAAGCACGGAAGTGATCGCCACTTCGGTGATTTTGGTCTTACCGCGTGTAATCGGCGCGGTAAGAATAACGGTATTTTCTTTGGTCTTGCTCATGGTGCCGGGTTTCCTTATAGGCCGATGTTAGCGCGGTGCTTTTCCAGCACGTCCACACCGTCAACTTTGTAGATCATGTTGAGCACATCAATTTCGATAATTTCTTCATTGTTGATGGTCAGCTTGTAATAGGTGTTTTTCAGGGTGTACTTATGCGAAGTATCATCCCCGACTTTTGCGGAACCGGGATCCAGTTCAGTGAAGCGGCCGCGCGTCTGAATTTCGCACGGCACGGCGTCGCCGGTAGCATCATCCTGATAAGATCCCGCAAAGCGCACCTGCATTCCGTCCGCAGTGGTTGCACCCCATTTCTTCATTAGCCCGGCATCCATACCGCCTAACGTGATATCCATATCCAGGGCGCCTGAATCGAAGCCCAGATCAACCGCAACAGAACCCGGCATACCGCCCGCCTGGTAATCTTCGGTTTTTTTGGTGAGTTTGGCGGGGGTAATTTCCGGCACCATGCCGAAGTAATTATCACCGTCAAAGAACACGTTGAAATATTTGAGTTTCTTAGGCAGTGCCATAAGCGCCCCCGGTTAGTTATTCACTGCGCTGGAAAACGTAGCGAAGTAGGTATCAGTAAACGTCTGGATCAGGCTGAGATTTTCCAGCGGCGGAACCGGCGTATAGTCGTAATTAATGGTCAGTTGACCATTGCGCAGAGTTTCAGTCGTGTTCGGTTCCGGGTCGTACCAGCAGCGGGCACCCAATAACTTGCCTTCCGTCACGTAGGCGGTCAGCTTTTTGTTGATACCGTCCACAATGTCCTTAACCAGCGACGGGGTAAGCGGTTTATCAACATAAGAGAAATGGGCCTCTGCGACGGTATCCGCAACAATCTGCGCGGTGCGGGTATAGCTTTCGAAAATGTACGTTTCCGAATCGCAGGTGCGGGATCCCCAGATGCGGTAACCGTCCTGCTTAATCAGCGTAGTAACGCCTGCCGCGTTCAGTTCGTCGGCATCGGTATCGGTGCCCTGTAACGTGAAATAGATATCCCGATCCATCCCCAGCACGTTATTGACAGGCACGTTAGAAATGGTTTTGTGCCAGCCCTGCGTTGCGTCGATTTTGGCGCGCATCCCAACAGCGTGGGCACCTATTGGCACGGTGAGATTGGCCCCGGCGATGGTGTCGTAGCAGATGAAGTTAGGCCAAAGCACCATCATTTCACGCTGTGCGAACTGTTCGCGGTATTCCTTCACTTCGGCGATCGTGTTGCACCCGTTTGCTGCCACGTAAGCAAAGGCGCGCAGCTTTTCGGCAATGACGCCGAGTTGTGCGGCCACCGCTTCCGTATCAAGCCCAGGAACAGCCAGAACACGCGGACGAACGCCTACGCGCATTTCGGCGGATAACAGCGCATACATGCCGGTAAATCGCCCGTTTGCATCGGTGCCGCCGATAACCAGTTGATCCTGTGTCGGTGCGGTGCCACCTTCTGGAGGTTCAATATTTGCAGCATCAGAAACGCGGATAACGATTGTCTGCGGGCTGGTCTGGTCTGAGATTGCTTTAAGGGTGGTAAACAGGGTGCCGGTTTTTCCTGCCTTGCCCAGCATGTTAGCCACGCGGGTGATCAGTACAGGAGTATCCAGCGGGAAAGCGTCTTCGTCTGCATCATCAGCGGTGCAGATAACGCCGATAACCGCCGAATCAATATCGGTGATCATCGTGCTAAGGTCGGTGTTTTCCTTGACGGTTACACCGTGATGGTAGTTAGTGGCCATGTATTTGCCTCGCCAGTTTAATAACTGCGAATATCATTACGGCATTGGCGGACTGATGCGATGAATAAGGGTTGTCGGCAACCTGCAACAATCGCGGGGCGTTGTTCATGCGCGCGCGTGTGGCGACGATGTACCCCATCATGATGAAGGGGTTGAAATGGACACGACAGAAAAACGATATTCACCGCGCCCGGCGTTCAGTATCGAAATTGAGGGTAAGCAACTTACGGCGCTGGATAACCGGTTGATTTCCCTTTCGCTGACCGATAACCGGGGCTTTGAGGCGGACACGCTGGATCTGACTCTGGATGATGCAGACGGGCAGGTAGCATTACCATCACGCGGCGCAAAGATATCGGTGGCGCTGGGCTGGGATAATGATCCGCTGGTTTTTAAGGGTGTGTATACGGTTGATGAAATCGGCCACGCTGGCCCGCCTGACCAGTTAACGATCAGTGCCCGAAGCGCAGATTTCCGCGATACCTTCAACGTGAAAAGGGAATATAGCTGGCACGATATTACCGTAGGGGATGTGGTCGCCAGCATTGCCAGCCGCTACGATCTGCGCGCGGGCGTCAGTGATGAACTGGCAAAGATAGAGATTGACCACGCCGATCAGACAAGTGAATCAGATATCAGCTTCTTAACGCGTATGGCGGAAATGCTGGGCGCGGTGGCGACCATTAAAAACGGTATGCTGCTGTTTATCACGCCAGGTAAGGGCGTGACGCAAAGCGGCAAGCCGCTGCCGGTGATCGAGATTGTGCGCTCAAGTGGCGATAAACACCGCTTTAATGTGGCCGACCGTGATGCGTACACGGGCGTAACCGCGTACTGGCTTGATCTCAACTTTGGCAAAAAGCCATCCACTACCGTGAAGAAAACCACCCGCAGGCACCAAGCCAGCTCGACCAAAAAGAAAGAGCCTGCATCCAGCAGCAAAGAGGGGGATTATCTGGCCGGAGCTGATGGTAATGTTTTTGTGATCCGCAAAACCTTCAAAACGGAAAAGGCGGCGAAGCGCGCGGCGGCGGCTAAATGGCGGGAGTTGCAGCGCGGGGCGGCTACGTTCAGCATTACCCTGGCGCGTGGCCGCGCGGATTTGTACCCGGAACAGCCCGCCAGCGTCTACGGTTTTAAGTCCACGATCGACAGTGGAAGCTGGACGATTACGCGGTGCGTTCATGACGTTGGTTCAGGTGGCTTTACTACATCGCTGGAACTGGAAGTAAAAATTGACGACTGGACAGCGGAGAGTGACGATTCAACGTCTTAAGCGTTATACTTGCGGTGATATTAACCAGTCCGAAAAGGAGGCCCGCGTATGGCAATGCGCTGTCCTCGCTGCCGTGCAGTTGCGAAAACTCGTACCAGTGTTGAGTTAAGCGACTTGGTACGGCGCAGCTATCACCAGTGTCAGAACATGTTATGCGGGTACTGTTTTACCAGCATGACGCAGATAGATGAATCATTAAACCAAACGCAACCAGTACCCGGCGCGATGGTTCCGCAAGATGTTTTCCCACGAAGCCACCACGGCGACGATCAGCTATCGCTGACACTCTAAAATAACCCGCCTGCGTGGCGGGTTTCTTATACCAGCGGCCCCTGATATTATTTTTCAACTCTAACAATGGTGCTTTAAGGTAGGGATATGAAAAAGTTAATCATGGTACTTGCGCTGTTTAGTCTTGTTGGTTGTAAGCCCGGTGCTGATAAAGCGGTAGAGCTTGGACAAAAGGAAGTTGCTTCAATGATGCGCGATCCTGATAGCGCTAAATTCAGATATGTGCGTTTCGTTCAAAAAGATGAAACTGCTGATGATGCTGTTATCGGTTACGTCTGTGGTCAAGTGAACGCAAAAAACGCGTTTGGCGCGTATGCTGGCTTTTCACCTTTTGAAATGGAACTGTCTATGAAGTCTAAGGGCTTTTTCTCAAAAGGGGTGACTTATACTGTTCTCAGCAAGCAATTGTATTCAGAGCCTGAGCAGCTTGATTTAACCGAGTACATTAAGAAGTGCGGCCCTGACCAATAGTTCGCTCAGTTGTTTCTCCATTAATAAGAAAAAATGCTCTGATAGGTTTTAATATTCTCATATTATCAATAAGGACATTCTATGAATAAAACATTACTAGCTCTGGCACTCTGTGTTTCATGTGTTTCATGTGTTTCAAGTGCGCATGCAGAGGGTAAGCCTGATGTTGATACAGATGCTTTGTTTAAATGTCAGTCTGAAGTTAATAACGAGACGCGCTTGGCTTGTTATGATAAAGCTTTGCCGCCGACAGTTGCGGAGGAATCAAAGTCAACTGTCGGCGTTGGTAAATGGCAGGTATCAACAAAAACATCACCTGTTGATGATTCAGAGAATGTCTATGTGAGCCTTTCTGCTAATGATTCTTTCCGATCGCAGTTTGGGGAGTCGATCACACCAAGTCTCTACGTCACTTGTCGGGAGAAAAAGACAGAACTGTTCCTCAATTGGGACACCTATCTTGGGTTGAACGAAACGCAGATGTTATCCCGCTTGGATAAACAGAAGGCAAAAACGAAGACGTGGGATATTTCTAGCGATACCAAATCGGTATTTTATCGTGGCAATGTCATCGAGTTCGTCAAGGCATTGAGCCAGGCTAACACTATGTTTACTCAGATCATGCCTTACAATGAAAGTCCTGTGAGTGTGACGTTTGATGTTGCTGGTCTGTCAGAGGCATTGAAGCCACTTCAAAAAGCCTGTGGATGGAAGTAGCTGTAGTAAATTGCCCCAGACGCCTGGGGCTAAACACGTTGCCAATAACGCGAATTTAAGAGAAAATAGTGGCGATGGAATCACGCCATAAGCTGTAATGCGCAGAGATGCGCAAGTAAAATTGTTTTATTCTTCATAACGTTATGATTTCAATGACACTGTGATAGTTTTTAAAATCCCTCGGCGTTCGCGCTGTGTGGGTTCAAGTCCCACTCCGGCTACCATGGGAAAAAAAGAATAAAATCAATGATAAGCAGTGTCGTGAAACCACCTTCGGGTGGTTTTTTTGTATTTGCGATCCTGATGTTCTATCTTCAACACACTTCCAACACGAGTAATCAGCGATGAAAACCGGACCGTTAAACGAAAGCGAACTTGAGTGGCTGGACGACGTCCTGGCCCGCTATGGTAACGAACAGGCCGTGATGGATGTGTCCGAGCTGGACGGCATGCTGACGGCGATCCTTTCCTCCCCGGTTGATATCGAACCCGCAGAGTGGATGCTGGCGGTGTGGGGTGGGGCTGATTTCGTTCCACGCTGGGCCAATGACCGCGAACGCGACCGCTTTGTGAATCTCACCCTGCAGCATATGGATGATGTCGGTGAGCGTCTGGGCGATTATCCGGATCAGTACGAACCGCTGTTCGGCACCCGTGAAGAGGAAGGTCAGGAAATCACCATCGTTGAAGAGTGGTGTTTTGGTTACATGCGCGGCGTGGGTTTAAGCGACTGGTCGGCACTGCCGGAAAGTTTACAGCCGCAGCTAGACGCCATTGCCCTGCACGGTAGCGAAGAGAATTTCGCGCGTATCGAAGCGCTGACTGCTGAAGAATATGTGGCGAGCGTCGATTTATTGAAACCTGCGGCGCTCACGCTCTGTCATTACTGGCTGGATAATCAGCAGGCGGCTCCGGTACAGCAACCGATTAAGAATGAAAGCAAAATTGGTCGCAACGATCCGTGTCCTTGCGGCAGCGGAAAGAAATACAAAAGCTGCTGTCTGAAATAAGTCATAAAAAAGGCCCCGTCAGGGCCTTTTTCCTTTCCTGCTCATTATTCCGGGCAGCGATACACATTTCCGCTTAGCGTCACGTTAGTCTGTTGCAGACTGCCGCTGCCATCCCAGGAGCTGCCGGTCTGGCCCGCACGCTGCGTAATTATCGACACCACGTTCCCGCCCATATTCGCGGCCTGGTTTTTCAGGTCATTACGCGCACCGGTTTCGAGGTTACTGTTTGACGTCCAGCCGCCGGTGAAGAAATTCCCCTGACTACCGGTAATATCGCCGAGGAACTTACACTCTTTTCCTGGCTCATTAGTGCTGACGCGAACGCGGTTGGCATTGGAATTGACATTCGTGGCGCTACAGCCTGCCAGGATCATCATTAGCAGGATAATGGATACTTTTTTCATGATATTTTCTGTCTGAAGTAATAAACAGCGCAAGATTACGCCAGGTGAAATTAAGCTGTACAGGAAAAATCTTAATGACCGGCGATGATGGAAGAGTGATTGGGGATTTATTTAACTATGTTTAAATAGATGAGCAAAAAAATATTGAGATGAAATGAGTTTGTTAATACATGGAAGGATCTGGTGCCGGAGCACCAGATTTTTTCGTCGAAGATTAGCCGACCGAAGGCAGTATTCCCAGCGCAATGGCGATTTGCACCAAAATCACCGCCACGCCGCAGCCAAAGACCAGCCACAATGCAGGCGTTCCGCCAATAACCCGATACGCCGCCTGCGGATGCTGTTGACGGCTTTTCATCGTCAGCAGTGAAGGAATAATCAGCGCCAGCACGGCCAGCGCCACACCCGCGTAGCCGAGCGCCATCACGAAGCCCTTTGGATAAAACAGCGCAAACGCCAGCGGTGGCAGGAAGGTCACCGCCCCGGTCTGAAGACGGCCGCTGATGCTGTTTTTACGCTGGAACAGATCCGCCAGATAATCAAACAGCCCCAGCGCGACGCCGAGGAAAGAGGTCGCCAGCGCTAAGTCGGCAAACAGATGCACCGCCAGTTCCACATGTGGTGTTGCCACCACTTCGCGGATCGCTTGCAGCAAACCATTCAGTCCAGCGTGATTACCCAGCAAGGCGTTGAAGACCGGCGATTCAATGCTGCCGAGTGTCGCCAGCTGCCAGAAGATGTAGGCGACCAGCGGAATGAAGCTGCCAATCACGAAAATTCGGCGCAGCTTACGTACATCGCCATTCATATAGCTGACGATACTCGGCACGCTGCCGTGGAAGCCAAACGAGGTGAAAATTACCGGGATCGCAGAAAGTGCCAGGCCCTGTTGTAGCGGCAGTGTCAGCAGGTTCATCTGATGAATATGTGGCAGCAGCAGCGTCAGCATCAGGATCAGGAACACGATTTTGGCACTGAACAGGAAGCGGTTAAACAAATCTACCAGCGCCGTGCCCATGCAAATCACGCCGCCGCCGATGGCGGTAAACAGTAGCACGCCCCCGGCTGGCGGTAGTTCGATGTTCAGCCACTGGCTGAGGCTCGAGGCCAGCAGTTCACCGGCACCGCTGACATACGCTGCGGTCAGGGCATACATCAGGAAAAGCATACTGAAGCCCGTCAGCCATTGCCCGTAACGCCCAAGGTAACGCAACGCCAGCGAACCGAGACCGGTATCGGCAGGCACGTGCTGATACACTTCCAGCAGCAGCAGTGCGGTGTAGCACATCAGCGCCCACAGGCTCAGCAGTAAAACCAGAGTGACGCCAAAGCCAACGCCCGCAGAGGCCAGCGGCATTGCCAACATCCCTGCGCCGATCGTGGTTCCGGCGACGATTAAAATACTCCCAACGGTGCGGTTCTTCACGCTTTCCTCTGTTATTCAGAATAGAGACGGCTAATTATGCCGCGCAGGGTAGGGGAAAACCCGCACTGCGTCAAATCTGAATTACAGTGAATGTAATGTAATGTTTACAGTGAAAAAGGGGGAAGGCGAAGAGATGAGCAGAAAAGCGGAGGCAGCGATGGCCGCTGCCTCTATAAAATTAATTTTGTGTATCGAGGGTCGCCAGCTCTTTATCAATGAAGTACAGGCCTTCACCGCTTTTACCGACCAGAGAGAGTTTATCGAGAACGGATTTAAACAACTTCTCTTCTTCGTGCTGCTCGGCCACGTACCATTGCAGGAAATTAAAGGTTGGATAATCCTGATTGGTCATTGCCGCATGGGCCAGCTCGTTAATTTTGCGGGTGATCAGCTGCTCGTGTTCATAGGTCGCACGGAATAATTCATCCAGTGATGCATATTCCGCAAACGGAGATTCGATAGTGCTAATACGCGGCAGGCTGCCGGTATCGGTGAGATAATCGAACAGGCGCTGCATATGGGTCATCTCCTCCTGGGCGTGACGGCGCAGAAACGCGGCGGCACCCTCAAAGCTATGATAGCTGCACCATGCGCTCATCTGCTGATACAGCAGAGAGGAGGAGAGTTCCAGATTCATTTGCTCATTGAGTTGGTCGATCATTTCCGTTTTTAGCATGGGTGCTCCGTCATATTAGGCTCAGGGGAAATACGCCGAAACTATAATTTGTAATTAACTTATTTGCAAAAGGTAAAATAAAAAATAAATAATGTTAAATGCAAATGGGAATAAAACGCATTGCAGCTATTAAATAATGAAATGAGAATAATTATAATTCACTGCCGGCGTTATTTCTCCGGCAGATTTCATTACCAATAATTTGTAGCGGGGGTTTGGGTAACAGCAATGCCGCGGCACTGATATTGGAGGGTAACGCTTTGGTTCATGCACAGCGATCCGCTGGTGACGGTGCAGGTAGTCACCGGCTGGCCGTAGGCAAAGGCGGTGGCATAACCCATCTGCTGGCACTGTTTGGTGGCGGTGCCATTGGCGACATAATCGTCGGTGGTGGCAGACTGCAACGGCGCCTGGCCGTAAGTAAGACGCACGATGCCGCTGGTGGCATCCACATCGGTGACATTTGCCTGACGGTGCACCGTACAGGCGGAAAGCGCTATCGCCGCGGCGACAGGGATGAGTTTGTTCATGGCTCACTCTGCGTAATAGTCCTGCGTCACATCTTAGCGCGCAGGCGTAAAGGCAATGCCCTGAATAACCGACAAAATCGCCCTCAGTTTTCGTCACTGCTATTGCCAGTCGGCCTGGCTGCCATAAACCCGGATAGGGATTGAGTGATTTTGTGACTAAGCATTCATTATCGTGATTGACGTAGAAAACTGTGAGCCCAACGATAATTAATGAAACAATATTTCATTAAATTTGAATGTGCGTTTGATGCGCGTTAAGGTGAATGTAACACCCTTGTTCACTGCGGAGTCTTCCGCACCGATTTCAGGAGATGAAAGAATGAAAATTGCACTGATGATGGAAAACAGCCAGGCCGCCAAAAATGCGGTGATCCATCGCGAGCTCAAAGGCGTAGCCGATGAGAAAGGTTTCCCGGTCTACAACGTCGGCATGAGCGATGAACAGGATCATCACCTGACCTACATCCACCTTGGGATCATGGCCAGCATCCTGCTCAATGCCAAAGCGGTTGATTTTGTCGTGACCGGCTGCGGTACCGGACAGGGCGCGCTGATGTCGCTGAACATTCACCCGGGCGTGGTTTGCGGATATTGTATCGACCCGGCGGATGCATTCCTGTTCGCGCAAATCAACAACGGCAACGCGCTGTCTCTGCCGTTCGCTAAAGGCTTTGGCTGGGGTGCGGAACTGAACGTGCGCTTTATCTTTGAAAAAGCGTTCACCGGTCGTAACGGCGAAGGGTATCCGCCGGAGCGTAAAGAACCGCAGGTGCGTAACGCGGGCATTCTGAATCAGGTGAAAGCGGCGGTGGTGAAGGAAAATTACCTCGACACCCTGCGCGCTATCGATCCGGAACTGGTGAAAACTGCCGTTTCCGGTCAGCGCTTCCAGCAGTGCTTCTTCGAAAACTGCCAGGATAAAGAAATTGAAGCCTTCGTGCGCCAGGTTTTAGCGTAACGATGTAGCGTCCGGCGGCATCGCGCCGCCGGATAATGTTACTTCTTACGGTTCGACACCGAACTTCCCGCATCCCGCGTCAGCTGTAACGTATCAAACATTCCCACCAGACAAATCAACGCGATAAACACAAATGCCAGCCGGAAGCTTGCCCCAGGAATCGCGCCGAGCTGTAACCAGTCACTCATCTTCTCGCCCAGACGAATGCCAATCGCGCCAAGCGTAATGCCCAGCCCAACGGCGAGCTGTGTCGCGGTGCTGAACAGCGTGTTGGCGTAACTCATCTGCGCAGACGGCACGTCGGCGAAGGCGAGGGTGCTCACGCAGGTAAACTGCACTGAACGGAAAACGCCGCCGAGATACAATATCAGCAGCGTCACCCATAGCGGCGTGTGCGGCGTAAGGAAGGCGCAGGCCAGCAGCGCCAGCACGTTCAGCGCGCCGTTAATCAGCAACAGCTTACGAAAACCCAGCCAGCGGATCAGCGGCGTGGTGGCGGGCTTAATCGTCAGATTGCCAACAAATACCGCCAGCACCAGTAGCCCGGCATGGAAAGGGTCCATCCCAAAACCGACCTGGAAAAGCAGCGGCAGCAGGAACGGCACCGCACTGATCGAGGCACGAAACAGTGAGCCACCGTACATCGTGACTCTGAACGTCGGCACTTTCAGCGCATCGAGACGTATCATTGGCCATTCGACGCGTTTGAAATGACGCAGGGCAAACATAAACGTCGCCGCACCCAGCGCCAGCAGCGCAAACGGCAGCCAGCTTCGGCTATGTTCCGCGCCAAACGCTTCCATCGCGTACACCAGGCTTACCATCGCAATCGCCGTGGCGAGGAAACCCGGTAGGTCAAACGGACGGCGTTCGTCATCGCGAATATCCGGAATGATGCGCAGCGCCAGGAAAATCGCGACCAGCCCAAGCGGCACATTAATAAAGAAAATCCAACGCCAGTTAGCAAAACTGGTAATGAATCCGCCTAATGGTGGGCCGATGATCGGGGCCACTAACGCGGGCCAGGTCAGCGTCGCGATCGCGGTGATCAGTTGGTGTTTCGGCGTGGTGCGCAGAACTGCCAGACGACCGACCGGCACCATCAGCGCACCGCCGACGCCCTGTAAAATACGCATCGCCACAAAACTGTCCACGCTGGTCGCCAGCCCGCAGAAAACAGACGCGAGGGTGAAAATTAACAGTGCGAGGGTAAATACTTTGCGAGCGCCGAAGCGATCGGCAATCCAACCACTGGCGGGGATCAGCACCGCGAGGGTGATGAGATAGGCGCTGATACCGATGTTAAGGGCGACGGCCTCCACGCCAAAACTCTTCGCCATATCCGGCAGCGCGGTGGCGATCACCGTCCCGTCGAGAAACTCCATAAAGAATGCACCCGCCACCAATAGCGCTGCGGGTGACAGACCACGGCTCTCCTGCGCGGAGATATTTTCACTCATGATAAAGTTGCCATATAAAAATGAATCATTGTTTCAAATGACCATAGCGCAAGAAAATGCGGGTTTCAGCAGGTTTTTTGATTTCTGGTCAGAAAATTCAGGTTAGTATGGCGCCCCTGAAAAAAGGAGAAAAGCATGTCCCAGAATCTGACCGCCAATGATGAACTGGTTTCCGACGTTGTCGCCTGCCAACTGGTCATCAAACAAATTCTCGACGTTATCGACGTTATCGCCCCGGTTGAAGTCCGTGAAAAAATGGCCAACCAGCTGCGCGCCATTGATTTTAGCGCTCACCCGGCGGGAGCCGATCCGGTGACCCAGCGGGCCATTCTGAAAGCCATCGCGCTGATTGAACTGAAGTTCACGCCGCAGGAAGGCAGCACGCATTAACACCTATCGCTCTCCTCCCCGTTCTCTGGTGCATACGCCATACGGGGATTAAACTTCCTTTGCCAAATAGCTTGATTTTCAATCAAATCTTGCGGATTATCCTTACTTCTATTATGGAAAAGGTAAACATCGGATGTTTACGCTCTACATGAAGTCGGATGCCCGTATGGCACTGGCACCCCAGGATATTCAGTTCATTCTCACGCCTGATAGTGCCATGGAACTGGCATGCATTTTTTACGAACTGGATTACCGTAATTACCGCAGAAGCATCATTCCACAACAGGTTCCTGATCGAAAACATGGGGTTTCCCATCGATTTTCTGCGCAACCCTACAAGCGAAAGCGACGCCCTTTTTCTGACAACGTCTATGACGATGTCAGAATGTTTCTTGATATTGGCTGGATGGTGGGTGTGGACACCCTGGAAGACTGGGACCGTTTTCGTAATCCGTTCTATTTCGATAAAGACAGTAATCTGGTGTATGACTGCTTTATGGACCACTACGGAGAGAGTTTCAGGAATGAGGTCAGGAGTCTGTACGAAGACACCCTGAACGCTCATCAGGGCAGGAAGCCGGAGCCGACCATTAAGCAGCACTATTCCGATGCCCCAATACAGCAGGCGCAGGCAGGGAAAGCCATTAACAGTAAAGCCGCAGGGCGACTTCTGGCTGCTGGCGGGATTTATAACGGCAACATCGAAGGATTTCATGAGGCCGCACAGCAGCTTGGCGGTGACTCGCTGGCAGGCTACGATCAGGTCATGGATAACAAAGGGGTGCTCATTGCAGGTGCGTCGGTTGCTGCCGGGTTAATGATGGGAAGAATGAAGATCCCCGCACTGGAAGAGTTAGAACACTTCGGAGCCAGAGGTGCATCATCAGGCCGACCGTTTGATCCTGAGTTGGCCGGGGGGGCGATTAAAAACCTGACAACTGACGGTGTTGATATTACTCACGAAGGGATCGCAACAGTAGAGAAGCACATCTCGCGTTTTGACCCTGATCCAGGTAACGAATTTATGGTTGATAGGCTAAAGAAAATCGTCAATGGAGAAATGTTACCAGAACAGGTAGATTTAAATTTCTACACACATGAATGCCGAGAATATCAACGTTACTGCAATGTTGGCTGGGTTACAGGTAGGCCAATCGATGACGATGAAGCCTATATTCTTTGGAACAATACACATACTGCCACTCTTGAAGACTACAAGTTAGAGGGCAAGACAAAAGACCTATATCACCCGGATGCACCATTATGGTAAATAATACAGAATTGAATATCCTGAAGTTATTAGCTTCCAGAGACGATGTGAATTGGACCTGGTACAACCTTGACCGAGCTATGACCAACAGAGAAATGGATGGTATTGGTAACGTAGTGAGGCTTGTAAGGAGCCTGTCTGTCGCTGGTTTAGTGGATATTATTCCAAGTACAACTGGCGGAATGGATTATTATCGCGTATCTGAACAAGGTCGTAAGTTACTGAGCGAAATTAACGATCAACACCTCATCGATTAACCACATCATCCGCTATGCATCGCCTGAAGCTCCCTGACTGCCGTAAATAAGTTCTGCATAAGTCAGGGAGATATGCCTCAATACGCCGCCGGACATTTATCGCTTATCAATACAGCGCTTCAACCAACAAATAACTCGCCACACAGGCGCAGCTCACAGAAATCAGACCCGGCAGAATAAAGCTGTGGTTGATAATGAATTTGCCAATGCGGGTGGTGCCGGAACGGTCGAAGCCGATACAGGCCAAATCGCTCGGGTAGGTCGGTAAGACGAAATAGCCGTATGCCGCCGGGAAGAAAGCGATCAGCATTTTCGGCTCCACGCCAAGCATCAGCCCCATCGGGGCGACGGCGGTCAGCGCGGCGGCCTGGCTGTTAACCAGTTTTGAGACCAGGAACAGCACAATCGCGTAGGTCCATGGATGCTCTTGCACCACGCCTTCCAGCGCCATTTTCAGCTCGGGCAAATGCGACTGGAAAAAGGTATCGCTCATCCATGCCACGCCAAACACCGAGAATATCGCCACCATTCCGGCCTTGAAAACCGCCCCGTTGGAAATTGCGGCGGCGTTCACTTTGCAAACCATCAGCATCACCGCCCCGGCAATCAGCATCATCATCTGAATGACCAGGTTCATCGACAGCGGCGCGAGTTTGCCTTTCACTTCGAACGACGGGCGCAGTTCCGGCAGAGCGCCGAGCAGCACCACCACGAATATCCCGGCGAAGAAGATCCACGTTGACAAATAGGCTTCGCGCGAAAAGCGTTGGTTGAGCAGCGTTTCGGTGCTGCCGTAGATGAACTCACGTTGTTTCGGGTCCCTCAGTTTGGTCTGAAACTCCATATCGTCGGCCAGGTCTTTACCGCGACGTAGGCTCCATAACGCCGCAATCGCCACGCCGAATAATGATGCCGGAACCGATACCGCCAGAATGTCGAGAATGCTCCATGCGTGACCGATCCCATGCTGCGCGCCGAGAATCGACACCAGTGACACGACCGCCACTGATACCGGCGAGGCGGTAATCGCCATTTGCGAGGCCACCGACGCCACCGCCATCGGACGTTCCGGGCGAATCCCTTTTTTCAGTGCTATATCGGCGATGATGGGAAACATGGTGTAGACCACGTGCCCGGTGCCGCAAAGAAAGGTCAGCGTCCAGGTGGTGAAAGGGGCTAACAGTGTGATGTGCTGCGGGTGCTTACGCAGCAGCTTTTCGGCGAATTGCATCATCACATTCAGCCCGCCCGCGGTTTGCAGCGTGGCCGCACAGCCGATCACCGCCAGAATGGTCAGCATCACCTCTACCGGCGGTTTGCCTGGCTCGAGCCCAAAAACAAAGCACAGAATAAATAAGCCGATACCGCTAATTAGCCCCAGGCCCATCCCGCCAAAGCGGGTTCCCACCAGCAAGCATAAAATAATGACTGCAAACTCAAGCGTAATCATTTCTCACCTGTCTCATCCATAAAGAAGGGGTAAATCATTACACTTTGTAGTGTTTTTGGTTGGGAGGCAGATCGGATTTATAAACAGCTGTAAAAACAGTCTGTTGTGTACATTTATTTAACAAATGAGAAAGCGGATGGGGCGGACTCAGCCGCCCGAAACAGATTAATGATGGCGATGAGCCATCACATTCAGCAGGTGCTGATCGGTTTGATGCATGCCAAGCCCGGCTTTTCTGGCACAGCGCACTTCATCGAGAAGGGTCTGTAGCAGAATGCCATCCTGCAGCTGCTCTTTTTCCAGAGTATTCAGGAAGTGCAGGGTACCATCGTCACGAAGCGCTTTGGCTTCAAGCGTCAATGCCTCGAGCGTGCTGATCCGCTGCTGGTGTTCTTCAAGGGTTTTCAAGAACAGGTCTTCGAGGGTGTTGCAGCTGTCGTCGCAGGGTGTAGATTCTTTAACCACCGGATAGGCACCGGCTTTTTTCATGAAATCAAAAACGCGCATCATTTGAGTGACGTTGGATTGCGCCTGTGACCGCAGGAACGTTGCGGTTCCCGGGAGCTTATGTTCACTGCACCAGTCGCTCAGATGCAGATAAAAGTTGGAGGCACAAAACTCCAGATTCATTTGCGCGTTGAGTTTCTGAACCATTCCAGGGACTGTCATAGCAATATCCTTATTTAGCGTTGTGACCATTATTATTTACGCTTCGTTACATGATGTTGTGAATATTCGATATTACCGGTCTAAAAATCTGCTGTGGTCGATGTTAACGGCATGATGTTCAATGCAATTATATTCTGTGCTTAAAAGATAAAACTGCGATCTGCTTTGCATTGATCGTTATTATTGCTTTCAAGTATATATATTTTTGGACAATATTAGCGGTAATTCCCGCAAGCAAAAATTTGAGTTTAAGGAGAACGAAATGAAAAAAGTTGCGGTGCTGCTGGCACCTGGATTTGAGGAAGGTGAGGCCATCGTCACCATTGATATTCTGCGTCGTTTGGATCTGGATGTGGAACTGCTGGCCTGCACCACCAGCCGCGGGGTGACCAGCTATCACGGGATCCCAATGGTGGCCGACAGCACGCTCACTGAGCGCAGCGGCGTCCTGTACGATGCGGTGGTTCTGCCCGGCGGCCCGCAGGGGAGCGTCAATCTGGCGGCCAACCCACAGGTGATAGATTTTGTGGCGACGCACGATGCGGCAGGCAAATTGATTTGCCCCATCTGCTCTGCGGCGGCACGTGTTTTGGGCGGCAACGGCCTGTTAAAAGGGCGCAACTACGTGTGCTCGGGCGATCTCTGGCAGGACGTAAAAGACGGCAATTATGTCGATGCGCCGGTGGTGGAAGACGGCAATTTGATCAGCGGCAAAGGCTTTGGGCACGTATTTGATTTCGCCTTTACCGTCGCCGCCCGATTACTCGGCGACGAAGCGCCCGTGCGTGAACACGCAGAGCATATTTATTATCGCTGGTGAGATAAGGATTTACAGACCGCCGCTATAGATTATTCTGCTAACCCCGGGGTGAATTGTCTGACAATTCGCCCTTTTTTTATGTCATTTCTCGCTGAATGTATGCACGCAATTACTGTAATTCTGCGGTGTGATGGCGCTCTCTTATGGATAATTAATTTCCCGCTATTAATGGTTCAGCGTAATAGCGATTTCAAACGAAGCCGCTAATGCATTGTTTTACTGCTGATAAAAATAAGTTGTTCCGATTTCCCTTACAAAAAAGAACATTAAAGCTGGAGTTAACCATGCACAAATTCACTAAAGCGCTGGCGGTCATCGGCCTGACAGCGGTTATGTCACAATCAGCTATCGCTGAAACCATGAAACTCGGTTTTCTGGTGAAGCAGCCAGAAGAGCCATGGTTCCAGACCGAATGGCGTTTCGCTGACAAGGCCGGGAAAGATTTAGGTTTTGACGTCATCAAAATTGCTGTGCCGGACGGTGAGAAAACGCTGAACGCCATTGATAGCCTGGCGGCTAACGGCGCGAAAGGCTTCGTCATCTGTACGCCTGACCCAAAACTGGGGCCGGCGATCATGGCCAAAGCGCGCAGCTATGACATGAAAGTCATCACCGTCGACGATCAGTTCGTCAACGCCAAAGGCAAACCGATGGACACCGTGCCATTGGTGATGATGGCGGCCAGCGAAATCGGCGCCCGTCAGGGTGATGAGCTGTATAAAGAAATGCAAAAACGCGGTTGGGATGTGAAAGAGACCGGTGTGATGGCTATCACCGCCGACGAGCTCGACACCGCCCGCCGTCGCACCACCGGTTCGATGGACGCGCTGAAAAAAGCCGGTTTCCCTGCCGCGCAAATCTATCAGGTGCCAACCAAATCTAACGACATCCCTGGCGCTTTCGACGCCGGTAACTCCCTGCTGGTTCAGCATCCGGGCGTGAAACACTGGCTGGTGCTGGGCATGAACGACAACACCGTATTGGGTGGCGTGCGTGCGACAGAAGGTCAGGGCTTTAAAGCGCCGGACGTTATCGGGATCGGCATCAACGGTGTGGATGCGGTGAATGAACTTTCCAAAGCGCAGCCGACCGGGTTCTACGGTTCACTGTTGCCAAGCCCGGACGTTCACGGCTACAAAACCAGCCAGATGCTCTACAACTGGGTGACCAAAGACGCGGAGCCACCGAAATTCACAGCGGTGACCGACGTGGTGCTGATCACTCGCGACAACTTTAAAGCAGAGCTGGCGAAGAAAGGGCTGTAAGGCCTGACGCAGTCGCCCCCGGCACTCGCGCCGGGGGCAGAAAAGAATGTGGAGTGCTTATGCAACAGTCACAGCCTTACCTCTCATTTCGCGGTATCAGCAAAACCTTCCCCGGCGTGAAAGCCCTCACCGACATTAGCTTCAACTGCTATGCCGGACAGGTGCATGCGCTGATGGGCGAAAACGGTGCCGGAAAATCGACGCTGCTGAAAATCCTCAGCGGTAACTACGCCCCGACGGGCGGCACGCTGGCACTCCGCGGCGAGGAGGTCAGTTTTGCCGATACCACCGCGGCGCTCAACGCCGGGGTGGCAATCATTTATCAGGAGCTGCATCTGGTGCCTGAAATGACGGTGGCGGAAAACATTTATCTTGGGCAGATGCCGCACAAGGGCGGGATCGTTAACCGAACGCTGCTTAACTACGAGGCGGGTCTCCAGCTGCAACACCTTGGGCTGGATATCGACCCACAGACGCCGCTCAAATATCTCTCCATCGGCCAGTGGCAGATGGTGGAAATTGCTAAGGCACTGGCGCGTAACGCGAAGGTCATCGCCTTTGATGAGCCGACCAGCTCGCTCTCGGCACGTGAAATTGACAACCTGTTCCGGGTTATCCGCGAACTGCGTAACGAAGGTCGGGTCATTATTTATGTTTCGCACCGTATGGAGGAGATTTTTGCCCTCAGCGATGCGATCACCGTGTTTAAAGACGGGCGCTACGTTCGTACGTTTGATGACACCAAACTGGTGAATCACGACCAACTGGTGCAGGCGATGGTTGGCCGTGAAATCGGCGATATCTACGGCTGGCAGCCGCGCGAATACGGCGCGGAGCGCCTGCGTCTGGATAACGTCAAAGCGCCGGGCGTACGTCAGCCGATCAGCCTGTCGGTGAAAAGTGGTGAAATCGTCGGCCTGTTTGGGCTGGTGGGGGCCGGGCGCAGCGAATTAATGAAAGGGCTGTTTGGCGGCACCCGAATTACTGGCGGCCAGGTGACGATTGACGGTCAGTCGGTGGATATTCGCAAGCCGGCCCACGCCATTCGCGCCGGAATGATGCTATGCCCGGAAGACAGGAAAGCCGACGGGATAATCCCGGTGCACTCGGTACGCGACAACATCAATATCAGCGCCCGTCGCAGGCACATCCGCGCCGGATGCCTGATCAATAACGCCTGGGAAGCCCGCAATGCCGAGCACCATATTCAATCGCTGAATATCAAAACTCCCGGCGCGGAGCAACTGATCATGAACCTCTCCGGCGGCAATCAACAGAAAGCCATTCTGGGGCGCTGGCTGTCCGAGGATATGAAAGTCATTTTGCTCGATGAGCCGACGCGCGGCATTGATGTGGGCGCCAAGCACGAAATCTATAACGTTATTTATGCGCTGGCGAGATCGGGCGTGGCGGTGCTGTTTGCCTCCAGCGACCTGCCAGAAGTGCTCGGCGTGGCCGACCGCATCATTGTGATGCGTGAGGGAGAAATAGCAGGCGAGCTGCTGCACGAAAGCGCGAATGAACAGCAGGCGTTGAGCCTGGCGATGCCGAAAACCACTCAGGCCGTTGCCTGAAAGCCTGACCAAGGAGTCAATTATGTCCGCTGTGACAACCTCCGGCCCACGCCGGAATACCTTTAGCGTGGGGCGCATCTGGGATCAGTACGGCATGCTGGTGGTGTTCGCCGTGCTGTTCCTTGCCTGCGCCATTTTTGTGCCGAACTTTGCCAGCTTCGTGAACATGAAAGGGCTGCTGCTGGCGATTTCGATGTCCGGGATGGTGGCCTGTGGGATGCTGTTCTGCCTGGCATCGGGAGATTTCGACCTGTCGGTCGCATCGGTGATTGCCTGCGCAGGCGTCACCACCGCCGTGGTTATTAACCTGTCGGAAAGTCTGTGGCTCGGGGTGTTTGCCGGGCTGCTGCTCGGGGCACTGAGCGGCCTGGTGAACGGCTTCGTGATTGCGCGTCTGAAAATCAACGCCCTGATCACGACGCTGGCCACCATGCAAATTGTGCGCGGCCTGGCGTATATCATTTCTGATGGTAAAGCGGTGGGCATCGAAGACGAGCGCTTCTTTACGCTTGGCTACGCCAACTGGCTGGGCCTGCCTGCGCCCATCTGGCTGACGGTGGCGTGCCTGATTGTGTTTGGCCTGCTGCTCAATAAAACCACGTTTGGCCGAAATACTCTGGCGATTGGCGGTAATGAAGAAGCAGCGCGGCTGGCCGGTGTGCCGGTGGTGCGCACCAAAATCATCATTTTTGTACTTTCCGGATTAGTCTCAGCGGCGGCGGGAATCATCCTCGCTTCACGTATGACCAGCGGACAGCCGATGACCTCGATGGGCTATGAGCTGATTGTTATCTCGGCCTGCGTGCTCGGCGGCGTATCTTTGAAAGGGGGGATTGGCAAGATTTCCTACGTTGTAGCGGGGATTTTAATCCTGGGAACAGTAGAAAATGCCATGAACCTGTTAAACATTTCTCCGTTCTCGCAATATGTGGTGCGTGGACTGATTTTACTGGCGGCGGTCATCTTCGACCGTTACAAGCAAAAAGCGAAACGGGCAGTCTGATTTCTCTCCAACTTTTAAGTGTAAGATCTCATCGCGCCAGGGGGTAATTTCCCTGGCGTTTTCATTCGAAAATGGCGAGCCTGGTCACACTGCCTATACTTACACTGCTAATGTTTATACTCGTCATACTTCAAGTTGCAGGTGCGTTGGCTACACCTGTTCGCCCCAGTCACTTACTTGAGTAAGCTCCTGGGGTCTCACAGGCTTGCCGCCTTCCTGCAACTCGAATTATTTAGAGTATGTTTTATATGCTTGAGGAGGTAAACAGGGTGACAGACCCGTTAACCGCTCCGCCGGTTTTGCGCGGAAACTACGCATTTTTCTTTGATTTGGATGGCACGCTGGCAGACATCAAGCCACATCCCGATCAGGTCATTATTCCCGGGCCCATCCGTATGACGCTGCAGCAACTGGCTGAGCAGCAGGCCGGGGCATTGGCATTGATTTCAGGGCGCTCAATGTCTGAGCTGGATGCGCTCGCGGCGCCATATCACTTCCCACTGGCGGGAGTGCACGGGGCTGAACGCCGTGATATCAAGGGCCAAACGCACATTGTGAGATTGCCCGCCACGCTTGCCGACGCGCTTCTTGAGTGGCTGACCGCAGGCATGGCTCCGCTGACAGGCTGTGAAGTGGAAAACAAAGGGATGGCCTTTGCGCTGCATTATCGCCAGGCCCCGCAGCACCAGCAGGCGGTTGAACAGCTGGCGGCGCAGGCCGTGTCCCGTTTTGAGGGGCTGGCGCTGCAGCCGGGGAAATGCGTGGTGGAAATTAAACCAACAGGAATTAATAAAGGGGCCGCCATTTCGGCCTTTATGCAGGAAGCGCCGTTCCTGGGCCGACAGCCGGTATTTATCGGCGATGACCTGACCGATGAGGCAGGATTCGACGTGGTCAATCTTGCCGGGGGAGTCACGGTAAAAGTCGGGCCGGGAGAGACGCACGCGCATTTTCGTTTGGCAAGCGTAGCGGACACCCATCAATGGTTGCTCGAGCTCGCACAACAACAACACGCGCTAACTGACAGGAGAGAAGGCTATGAGTCGCTTGGTCGTAGTATCTAATCGTATTGCCCCGCCGGATGACAAAAAATCGAGTGCAGGTGGGCTGGCGGTAGGTGTACTGGGGGCGCTTAAAGCCGCAGGTGGGCTGTGGTTTGGCTGGAGTGGGGAAACTGGGGATGAAGACAAGCCGCTAAAGAAAGTGACACGCGGTGACATTACCTGGGCGTCCTTCAATCTCAATGAGCAGGATCATGACCTGTATTACAACCAGTTTTCCAACGCTGTACTGTGGCCCGCATTTCACTACCGTCTGGATTTAGTCAACTTCCAGCGTGAGGCCTGGGAAGGTTATCTGCGCGTCAACGCGACGCTGGCAGACAAATTGCTGCCGCTGATAAAGGAAGACGACACGCTGTGGGTGCACGATTATCACCTGTTGCCGTTCGCCAGCGAGTTGCGTCAGCGCGGGGTGAATAACCGCATCGGCTTTTTCCTGCACATTCCATTCCCGACGCCGGAAATCTTCAACGCGCTGCCGACACACGCGGAGCTGCTCGAACAAATGTGTGACTACGATTTGCTGGGCTTCCAGACCGAGAACGACCGTCTGGCGTTTCTCGACTGCATCTCCAGCAAAACGCGTCTGACCAGCCGCGGCAGTAAAACGCACAGCGCCTGGGGCCACACGTTCCGCACCGAAGTGTATCCGATTGGTATCGACCCGAAAGAGATAGCCACTCAGGCACAGGGGCCGCTGCCGCCGAAACTGGCGCAGCTGAAAGCGGAACTGAAAGGTGTGCAGAATATATTCTCGGTGGAGCGACTGGATTATTCCAAAGGTCTGCCGGAGCGTTTCCAGGCCTATGAGGCGCTGCTGGAGAATTATCCGCAACATCACGGTAAAATCCGTTATACCCAGATTGCGCCGACCTCGCGCGGCGATGTGCAGGCCTATCAGGATATTCGTCATCAGCTGGAAAACGCTGCCGGACGCATCAACGGTCATTACGGACAGCTGGGCTGGACGCCACTTTATTACCTCAATCAGCACTTCGACCGAAAGCTATTAATGAAGGTGTTCCGCTATTCGGACGTCGGGCTGGTGACGCCGTTGCGTGACGGGATGAATCTGGTGGCGAAGGAGTATGTCGCAGCACAAGATCCTGCTAACCCTGGCGTACTGGTCCTGTCACAATTTGCCGGAGCGGCGAATGAATTAACCTCGGCACTGATCGTTAATCCTTATGATCGAGATGAGGTGGCTGCGGCGATGAACAGGGCGCTGACAATGCCGCTCACCGAGAGAGTGTCGCGTCATGCTGAGATGCTGGAGGTGATTAAGAAGAATGATATCTACCACTGGCAGGAGCGTTTCATTGACGACCTAAAGCAGATAACCCCGCGTACGGCGGAAAGTCGGCTGCAGAATAAAGTCGCGGCGTTTCCGAAACTGGCGTGATAGATAACCGCCGTGAAAATAGCAGAAAGCCCGGTGTGAAAACCGGGCTATTTTTTTATTCGTCTTCCAGCGATACCAGTAGCACATCGACACCGCTGTTTCCTACCACACTTTTCGCGCTACTGGTGGCGCGGGCAAAGAAGCTTTTGTTGTGATTGCCGCAGATAACCAAATCGACCTGCTGCTTTAGGCAAAAATCTTTGATGTGTTCACTTAATTCACCGCAGGCAATGTTGGCATTGGCAATCGGGTAGTCGGCCCGGGCTGTCAGTTCGTCGAGAAACTGTCGGGTTTCTTCCTGCATCAGCTCGCGCAGGTTTTCGAGCATCGGCGCTGCGAACTGGTTATACATTTCCGGATCGGTTGCCGAGGTAATGAGGCTGATACGCGCATTGACCGGCCGCGCAATCGAGACCGCTTTACTGACCAGCTTATGACTTTCCGGTGTCGGTGCGACAGCAACTAACAAGTGAGTGTAGGTCATTGTGCCTCCTTAAATGGGGACGGAAAAACGCCCATTCATTCCTATTACCCTGTTTTGTAAGCCGTCGCAAGGGGCTGCAAAGGCATGAAATGTGAGGGCCCTCTAATATTCATTAATTATTCTTATATTAAGAATATCGCTTGACAACAACTTTGAGTGACTTTTTACGCATTTATCTTAAACTTCGAATGTTGATAATATGTCCGTAACTCATTTCTAACCATAATTAACAAAATCCTCATAATTTTCATTCGAAATTATAATCAATTTGAAGTTTCATAACTCACTGTTTTTAAATGGTAATAATGAGTCTACTCCCGGTGGGGTAGAGGACCATTATCCTTTTGTTCAGAGACTTTTCTGATTGGTCTAAAAAAAGAGCAACAGAACGTGTTCATTGGAATTATTCAGTTATATGGAATAGAAAAATACGCCGACTGGGTGAAATTTACACAAATCACCATTGTAACTGATGGGTTTGCTGCTATGATTCACCCGATTTATGTGACACGTATCACATAATTTTCAAATTTCATGTAAAGCCACGTTGTATGTGTCAGAACTGGCGAGTAGAGTTGCCTCGAATTAGGAAAAATCTTAGTCAATTGTAAGAAATATTAAAATTGTAGGGTTAACCTGATTAGCATGAGATGACCGTACGATCCGCATGGACGCAGCACCTAAGTCAGCTATGCATTTTTTTGGCCTTTCTTTTTTTTACCGGGTATTTACCCGGCGACATCACGGGGTGCGGCCTTGCCGCATACAATAATGGTTGGTTATTCGGGATGGGAAAAATGCATACATCCGAGTTGCTAAAGCATATTTACGACATTAATTTGTCTTATTTATTACTTGCACAGCGTTTGATAAGTCAGGATAAAGCCTCTGCCATGTTCCGTCTCGGAATCAACGAAGAGATGGCGACAACTTTGGGCTCTCTGACCCTTCCACAGATGGTGAAATTAGCGGAAACCAACCAGTTGGTTTGTCAGTTCCGCTTTGACAGCCACCAGACCATCACCCAACTCACGCAAGAGTCACGGGTTGATGATCTGCAACAAATTCATACCGGAATTCTGCTTTCTACTCGCTTACTGAAGGAAGCTAGCCTTGCAGATGGCTCTGCACGGAAAAAAAGGGCCTGACCATGAGTGAAAAAAGCATTGTTCAGGAAGCCCGCGACATACAACTGGCAATGGAACTGATTACGCTGGGAGCTCGTTTGCAGATGCTCGAAAGCGAAACACAGCTGAGTCGCGGTCGCCTCATTAAGTTGTACAAAGAGCTGCGCGGTAGTCCGCCGCCGAAAGGCATGCTGCCGTTCTCTACCGACTGGTTTATGACCTGGGAACAGAACATCCATTCATCGATGTTCTGTAATGCCTGGCAGTATTTACTTAAAACCGGTCTGTGCAACGGCGTTGATGCGGTCATCAGGGCTTACCGCCTGTATCTCGAGCAGTGTCCGCAGCAGGAAAGTGGGCCAATTTTGGCGCTGACCCGTGCGTGGACCCTGGTACGTTTTGTTGAGAGCGGTATGCTTGAGCTCAGCGGCTGCTATAGCTGCGGCGGCAATTTTATCACCCATGCTCACCAACCCGTGGGGAGCTTTGTGTGCAGTCTCTGCCAGCCGCCGTCACGTGCAGTAAAAAGACGTAAACTTTCCGGCGTTCCTGCCGATATAACACCTCAACTGCTGGATGAACAGATAGAGCAAGCTGTTTAACCGACGATCAGGTGTGGCAAAACACTCCAGCAGCGGACGCAGGTCCGCTGCTTTTTTTTTGCCGCCGTTTCGGTGACATGCTCATCCGTTCATCCCGGGCTTATCAATAGCGGAAGGATGATGTCGTGCTTATCTTATTAGGTTACCTGGTTGTTCTTGGTACAGTTTTCGGCGGGTATGCGTTCACCGGCGGACACCTTGGGGCACTCTATCAGCCTGCTGAACTGATTATTATTGGCGGCGCGGGCATAGGGGCATTTATCGTTGGCAACAATGGTAAGGCCATCAAGGGAACGCTGAGGGCGCTGCCATTACTGTTTCGTCGTTCGAAGTACACCAAAAGTATGTACATGGATCTGCTGGCGCTGCTGTACCGGCTAATGGCTAAGTCACGCCAGCAGGGCATGTTCTCGCTCGAACGTGATATTGAAAACCCGACCGAAAGCGAAATCTTTGCCAGCTACCCGCGCATTCTGGCGGACAAAATCATGCTGGAATTCATCGTCGATTATCTGCGTCTCATCATCAGCGGCAACATGAACACCTTCGAAATTGAAGCGCTGATGGACGAAGAAATTGAAACCCACGAAAGCGAATCCGAAGTCCCGGCCAACAGCCTCGCGCTGGTGGGCGATTCACTGCCTGCGTTCGGGATCGTGGCGGCGGTGATGGGCGTGGTTCACGCGCTCGGCTCGGCGGACCGTCCGGCGGCGGAGCTCGGGGCGATGATTGCCCACGCGATGGTCGGTACTTTCCTCGGTATTTTGCTGGCCTACGGATTCATTTCCCCGCTGGCCACGGTGCTGCGTCAGAAAAGTGCGGAAACCACCAAGATGATGCAGTGCGTAAAAATCACGCTGCTGTCGAACCTCAACGGCTACGCCCCGCCAATTGCGGTGGAGTTTGGTCGTAAGACGCTGTACTCCAGCGAACGTCCATCGTTCATTGAGCTGGAAGAGCACGTTCGTGCGGTGCGCAATCCAACGGCACAACAGACGACCACCGAGGACGCATGAAAAATCAGGCCCACCCAATCGTCATCGTTAAGCGACGTAAGCATAAAAACCACAGCAGCGCCGGACACGGCTCGTGGAAGATTGCTTACGCCGACTTTATGACCGCGATGATGGCCTTCTTTCTGGTGATGTGGCTCATCTCTATTTCCAGCCCGAAAGAGCTGATTCAGATTGCCGAGTACTTCCGCACGCCACTGGCCACCGCGGTCACCGGCGGGCCGCGTATTTCAAACAGCGACAGCCCCATTCCCGGCGGCGGGGACGATTACACCCAGCAGCAGGGCGAAGTGAAAAAAGAGCCGAACATCGATGAGCTGAAAAAGCGCATGGAGCAGAACCGGCTGAAGAAAGTTCGCGGCGAACTGGATCAGCTGATTGAGTCTGACCCGAAACTACGCGCGCTGCGCCAGTATCTGAAAATCGATTTAGTGCAGGAAGGGCTGCGCATTCAGATTATCGACAGCCAGAACCGCCCGATGTTTAAAACCGGCAGCGCGGACGTCGAATCATACATGCGCGATATCCTGCGTGCGATTGCCCCGGTGCTGAACGAAGTACCCAACAAAATCAGTCTTTCAGGCCACACCGACGATTACCCGTACGCCAACGGCGATCGCGGATACAGCAACTGGGAACTCTCTGCCGATCGCGCCAACGCCTCGCGCCGGGAGCTGGTGGCCGGTGGTCTGGACGACGGCAAAGTGCTGCGCGTTATCGGCATGGCCAACACCATGAAGTTAAAGCCGCACGGCGGTGATGACGCTATCAACCGCCGCATCAGTTTACTGGTGCTGAACACTCAGACTGAGCAGGCCATTCTTCATGAAAACGCCGCCAGCCAGAACGAACCGTTAAGCGTATTACAGCAACCGGCGGCGCTGCCTCCGGCGGCCAGTCCCACAGCGCCACAATCCTTCCAGAGGTGATAGCGTGAGCATGGATATCAGCGATTTTTATCAGACATTTTTTGATGAAGCCGACGAATTGTTGGCGGATATGGAGCAGCACCTGCTGGATCTCGTTCCAGAAGCCCCGGACTCAGAGCAACTGAACGCCATTTTTCGTGCGGCGCACTCGATAAAGGGCGGCGCGGGCACCTTCGGTTTTAGCGTTTTGCAGGAAACCACGCACCTGATGGAAAACCTGCTGGACGACGCACGGCGCGGTGAGATGCAGCTCAATACCGACATTATCAACCTGTTTTTGGAAACGAAAGACATTATGCAGGAACAGCTCGATGCCTATAAAAGCTCGCAGGAGCCGGACGCTGCCAGCTTTGAATACATCTGTCACGCTCTGCGCCAACTGGCCTTAGAAGCAAAAGGTGAGGCGGTACCTCCGGCGGCGGGCGCAAAACTGACCGTGGTCGACAGCGAAGATGGCGAAAGCGAGGTGGCGATTGCCCCAGAGCACAGCGCGGGTCAAACCCGTATCGTGCTGTCGCGTCTGAAAGCCGGTGAGCCGGAGATGTTGCAGGAAGAACTCAGCAATCTCGCGCAGATTAGCCACGTGGTGAAAACTGCTGATTCCCTCAGCGCCAACCTCGATGGTGCGGTTTCGCAGGACGACATCGTGGCGGTGCTGTGCTTCGTGATTGAAGCCGATCAGATTGCCTTTGAAACCGCGACGACAACCGCGGTGACCGAAACGGCGGCGGTTGCGGAAGTGGACGCCCCCGCGGTCGCGGTGCCTGCGGCGGTCAACGCGCCAGTACTCAAAGCCGTGCCGAAAGAGACGGCGGCTCCCCCGCGTGTTGAGCGTGAAAAACCGGCGAAAGCCAGTGAATCTACCAGTATCCGCGTGGCGGTTGAGAAGGTCGATCAGCTGATTAACCTGGTCGGCGAACTGGTGATCACCCAGTCGATGCTGGCCCAGCGTTCTAACGAACTGGACCCGGTTGAGCACGGCGATTTGATTACCAGCATGGGTCAGCTGGAGCGTAACGCGCGCGACCTGCAAGAATCGGTGATGTCGATTCGTATGATGCCGATGGAATACGTTTTCAGCCGCTTCCCGCGCCTGGTGCGTGACCTGGCGGGCAAACTGAATAAGCAGGTGGAACTGACCCTGATGGGCAGCTCCACCGAACTGGATAAAAGTTTGATCGAACGCATTATCGACCCGTTGACGCACCTGGTGCGTAACAGTCTCGATCATGGCATCGAATCGCCAGAAAACCGCATGGCGGCGGGGAAATCTGCGGTCGGCAACCTGATTCTCTCGGCGGAGCACCAGGGCGGAAACATCTGCATCGAAGTCACCGATGACGGCGCTGGCCTGAACCGCGAACGTATTCTGGCGAAGGCGATGTCGCAGGGTATGGCGGTCAGCGAAAACATGACTGACGAAGACGTCGGAATGCTGATTTTCGCGCCGGGCTTCTCAACCGCCGAGCAGGTAACTGATGTCTCCGGACGCGGTGTCGGCATGGACGTGGTGAAACGGAACATCCAGGAGATGGGCGGCCACGTTGAGATCAAATCGAAGCAGGGCGCGGGCACCACGATCCGCATTCTGCTGCCGCTGACGCTGGCTATTCTCGACGGAATGTCAGTGAAAGTGAGCGGTGAGGTCTTCATTCTGCCGCTGAATGCGGTGATGGAATCCTTACAGCCGCGTGATGAAGATTTGCATCCGCTGGCGGGCGGCGAGCGCGTGCTGGAAGTGCGCGGCGAATACCTGCCGCTGGTAGAACTGTGGAAAGTTTTCGATGTTCAGGGGGCCAAAACCGAAGCCACTCAGGGCATCGTAGTTATCCTGCAAAGCGCAGGCCGCCGCTATGCGCTGTTGGTGGATCAGCTGATCGGCCAGCACCAGGTGGTGGTGAAAAATCTGGAAAGCAACTACCGCAAAGTGCCGGGCATTTCAGCCGCCACCATCCTCGGGGATGGCAGCGTGGCGCTGATTGTCGATGTTCAGGCTTTGCAGGGTTTGAATCGTGAGCAACGTGTGGCGTACACCGCCGCCTGATGGCAAGAAGAAGGGAAAAAAATGACCGGTATGACGAATGTAGCAAAACTGGCGGGCGAACCCTCGGGCCAGGAGTTCCTGGTCTTCACGTTGGGGAATGAAGAGTACGGGATTGATATCCTGAAGGTGCAGGAAATTCGCGGCTACGATCAGGTAACGCGCATTGCCAACACCCCGTCGTTCATCAAAGGCGTGACCAACCTGCGCGGTGTGATTGTGCCGATCGTCGACCTGCGCGTGAAGTTCAGCCAGGAAGATGTGGAATACAACGACAACACGGTGGTGATTGTCCTGAATCTCAGCCAGCGCGTGGTAGGGATTGTGGTCGACGGCGTCTCCGACGTGCTGTCGCTGGCGTCGGACCAGATTCGCCCGGCACCGGAATTCGCTGTCACGCTGTCGACCGAATATCTCACCGGTCTCGGCGCGCTCGATGAACGGATGCTCATTCTGGTGAATATCGAAAAGCTGCTCAACAGCGAAGAAATGTCCCTGCTCGACAGCGCTGCCATCAGCGCCGCGTAATGATTGAGCGGAGACTCTGTTATTAAAGATGAGTCTCCGTTCAAGAATACTAAAATATTAAGTATTACAGGCCCTAATGATATCGTAAGGTACGTGTCAGTCTATCCCAGATATAGATCATTTCTGTTTGATTATATTTAGATAATTTATCTCTATTGTTATATGCAATAGACATTAAAGGTGATTCTATTCCCGCATTAGCTTCGTTAGCATAAAGGGTGAAGTCGAATAAAGGAAAGCTGCTTTTTATAGAATTGCTTTCTTGCATCCTTGTGATAAGCCATTCCTGAGTGCGTATTGAGTTACGAATAGCTTCATCCCTTTTTATAGTTCGATAGTGAGCGCTATCTATTGCTTCGTTAATTTCTGAACTTCGGTTCAATAATATATCATTTGAACCTTTTATAGTATTGTCAGTGTCAAGCGCGAAAATAAAATCATCATTTTCGTAGCTGAACGACACTTTCTCTGAATGCTTCAGTCCATCATCCCGAACAAACCCATTAGGAATACAGAGACCTTTCCCAACAGGGACTTCTTCATCCTGGCGGCCACTGAGCCTTGATATCAGAGACTGCAATGCTGTCATTTTGGCGGGTTTTTCATTTGTTTGTGTTTCAGTAAAACCAGCGGCCAGATAGGTTTTTTTTCTCTCTGCATATTTTGCAGCGGACAGGTCTAAAATTTTAGTAGTGATAGCAAACGTTATCCCATCCACATATACATACGCTTCAAGCATTCTTGATAAATCGTCTTCATTCGAAATATTTCGGTCAAAAATAACACCAGTATTATTCGGCAACTGGATGACCTGCTTGATAAATGGGGCATTTTCGACTGTGTTGCCCGGAGAGGTCTCGGTAGCTCGAAGTTCTTTCTCTCTGCGTTGTATACGTTGTTCAAAAGGAGGGCGGTACTGAGGTTTGCTTTCTATTTTAAAGTCATCAATAAAAACCATATCTTTGAGTTTATTGTTAAACGACTCCGGCACGTCAATCAGGTAGCGACCAACGCACTGATGTTTTGTCCGGGAGAATAGAACTTCCATTTCGCGATGCTGCGAGGGCTTAAGTTCGGCTCTTTCACCCGCAATAGCAAAGGTGCTGCCAGCGATGAGTCCCCACGCGATTAAAAATAACCACTTTGAGACAACTGTCTGATATGACATACCAACCTCCCTGTTATTCCCTTCCCTCAGATGATTGAGAGAAGAGTATTAAACGTCTAGTGTATTGGATTCAGAATGCACCCGGGCGATAGCGTAATGAACCGACAAGTTTGTCCCAGATAGATATCATTTGAGCCTCACTGTAAACTGTATCGTTATACTCACTGTTGAGCCTTATATTCATCCATGGTCTTTGAGGTGATGCCGTCTCTTCATTTGCATAAAATATGAAGTCATAAATAGCTACTTTCTCATTTTTTCCTGTCATTTCATCAGTCATACTACGTTTACCACCAAAAAGCCATTCCTGTGCTGGTATGCCATCAGGGGATAGTTCTTTTTTACTGATTGTATATTTATAATGGGATAATTTTAGAGCTTCATTGATATCATCACTGCGCTTAAAAAGCGTGTCAGAGGAACCCAGTGTAGTATTATTGGTTTCAAGACCGAAAGTGAAATCATTACCTGCATATCTGAAAGTTAATTGTTCGCGATGAGGTGAACCGTCATCACGAACAAACCCATTAGGAATACAGAGACCTTTCCCAACAGGGACTTCTTCATCCTGGCGGCCACTGAGCCTTGATATCAGAGACTGCAATGCTGTCATTTTGGCGGGTTTTTCATTTGTTTGTGTTTCAGTAAAACCAGCGGCCAGATAGGTTTTTTTTCTCTCTGCATATTTTGCAGCGGACAGGTCTAAAATTTTAGTAGTGATAGCAAACGTTATCCCATCCACATATACATACGCTTCAAGCATTCTTGATAAATCGTCTTCATTCGAAATATTTCGGTCAAAAATAACACCGGTATTATTCGGCAACTGGATGACCTGCTTGATAAATGGGGCATTTTCGACTGTGTTGCCCGGAGAGGTCTCGGTAGCTCGAAGTTCTTTCTCTCTGCGTTGTATACGTTGCTCAAATGGAGGGCGGTACTGAGGTTTGCTTTCTATTTTAAAGTCATCAATAAAAACCATATCTTTGAGTTTATTGTTAAACGACTCCGGCACGTCAATAAGGTAGCGACCAACGCACTGAGGTTTTGTCCGGGAGAATAAAGCTTCTGTCATAACTGTATCCTTTTGAATGGGTGTTGCTGCCATCAGGGCGGAATTAAAAATAATAAAAGTGACCGCAATTACTACTCTTGTGGTATGCATATATTTTTGCTGTATTATTGTTAGCAAGGCGACGATACCCCCTGAACCATTTTCACGATAGCACGCAACGTAAACCGGATAGCGGGGCGCCTCTCAATATCTTTAAAGCTGTCTACCTCATATGCGCCCTGGTGTTCGACCTTGGTGGCCAGTGAGCTCTTTAGCGCCGGGAGATGGCGGATAGTGTTCAGAGATTCTACGGGTACCGTTCCGTCTCCGGGCGTTTTTGAAGATATGAGTGTATAGATGTCAGAGCGACTATAGGGAAGTTTGATTTCTCTGAAGTTGTTTTTGAGTTTTCTGTCACCTTCAGCCATGTTTTTAGGATAGGTCACGGAGGTTTTGTTCCATAATAGTGAACCATCTGAATCGATCTTATTCCCATAGAAAGCAAATGTATTCGGATGATAGCCCCCTTTATTAATCTCATTCATAAATCTACGCACACTGGTGTCTACTAATTTGAAGTAGCTATCCCAATTACTTTCTACTGCCTTTTTGTCCTTATCAATAATATCCGCCTCATATAAACGCCACCACAGCGATTTATTGAGGTATATCTCACCAAATGGGTCCTGATTCTGAGGAAGTCTGAGGTCACCGCCATTTGCGTCACCCCCTTTAATCGTTAGCCAGGAGGCACCGTTACAATATTTGCCTGATGGCAGAAGTTGTAGGGGCGCAGGTGCTCTCGCCAGGACAGGCATTAACTCTTCCGCAGATTTTCCCATAACCGCCCCAGCAGGCCCTTCCTGCGCGGCCCCTACTTTCATTCTTCGGTATGCTGCCGGCGAGCCCAGATCTGGAATCACTCCGTGCACAATTCCGAGAATTTTATCCTCATAGCCCAGAACCTGCGAGACGTAGCGGGCAACCAGTCCACCCATCGAGTGAGTAACCAGGATCACTTTTTCAATAGCAAGCCCATGTCCGTGTTTGCAACGATAGAGTTCCAGTACCTTATCGATATATATTCCCAGCAGTGACGCCGATGTTTTATTATCCTGCAACCAGTTGTACCCAAAGACATGGAGCGGGAAAAGAAATTGTCTGAAGTGCTTCAATTCGTCGGCCGTCATTGGGGATTCATTTTCATCTTCAGTTCCCAGAATAGCCTCGGTGAGGTGACTTAATACGCCGCCGACAGGCTCTGGTATTTCTACATTTCCCTGTAGACTGCTGACCGTTTTGACTGCTTTTTGCCAGTCATCAAGTAGCGCGCCTTGAAAGACGCTAAGAAATTTCCCGTAACTGAAGTGCAGTACCTCACCCCAACCTCGAGATTTACGGGTAGGAAGCAAGTGTCCATCATCTGTGATGGGAGAGATAATGTCGTCGCTAATTTTTCCTCGATTATCGACTTTTGTAGTGTCGGGATCTAATAATTTTCGCCGTTCATTGCCAGTTTTAGACGCCCATTCTATGAACACTGAAATATCATTATCCCCACGCCATATCGTTTCTTCAATCGAACTTTTAGAAGAACTCAAATTCGTCCCCATTACCCCGGGTAGAAAAATCACTGGTATCACTTTTGTGGGAGGAAGAATAAGCATTGCCTTGGCATTTTTTGAAACATGCTGTGTCTGGATACCTTCCCAGCTGCATTTACCTTGTTCGTTCCATTCTGGTTTATGCCAGGTGACGGACTGACTATCTGCATTGTCCGTATTATTTTCTTCTGCCATCACATGATTCCTTGTAGATGTGAAATACAGAAGACTACAGTGAAATCCTGATAAAAAAAGTGCCAATGATGGATTTGATGACAATATTTTTTCGACTGATAATTCAAATTAATCTATTTAGTTAATTAATAAATGCAGTGAATTATTCGGTGCAAAATTTTCCGTTGCGATATTGCAGCATGGCGTAATTATTTAATCACGCTTAACTACTGGTTAGTCACGCTAATATATCC
Source organism: Scandinavium goeteborgense (assembly GCF_003935895.2). GTDB lineage: Bacteria > Pseudomonadota > Gammaproteobacteria > Enterobacterales > Enterobacteriaceae > Scandinavium > Scandinavium goeteborgense. The sequence goes on from NZ_CP054058.1 coordinate 1,722,886, forward strand.
CCGTTAACGTTGTGTGATTTACATCACAATAGAGGGAATATATTGTTTGCATCGTGTCATTTCCCTCTGCCGTTATGCTTTTAATCTTATGATTTATAACGCGTAAAAACGTAAATACGGCAAAAGACTTAATTTACCTCCCTAAGTTGGTTTAATGAAATCCCCTGAACTAGATTTCAGTTAAGGTTCCCGCAACGGTGACCTGTTAACCGTCTGACGCAAAACAAAAAAGCGCCAGGACTTCTGACTCTGGAGACGACCCGATGAACAGAATACGTCTTCTTATTACCTCCGCCGGTTTGCTGGCGCTGGTGTCCTCAGGCGCCCAGGCTGTCACCAGTCTTGGCACAATTGGTGCAACCTTAACCCTGACCAACGGTTGTCTGATAAACGGCTCACCCAGCCAAAGCGGGATCAACTTCGGTAGTCTCGATTTTGGTACGCATCCGGCGACCTTCGCCACGCTCACCACCCAGCTTTCGGGGGCCAGCGGCGGGAACAGCTTTACCGTACAGTGCACCACCGATACTTACACCGTTACCATCACCGGGAATGCCAACAGCACCGCGCCGGGAACAGTCGTCGGTACGCCAGGCACGCCGGGCCGCTATCTGATCAGCACCACCAATGCTACGCAGGGGGTGGCATACAGCCTCTACAGCGATAGCGGTTACAACAACGTGATCACTAATAACACCGCGTTGCCGATAGCCTCCACCACCGGGGGCGTGGACAGTTACACCCTGTACGGACGTATTCAGGGCGGCGGCAACAGCGTGACCGTCGTGCCGGGAACTTACACCGACACGATTAACGTCAGCGTCAATTACTAAACCCGCGAATGACATGGGGTGCGTCAGGCTTCCTGCGGGAAGTCCGGGAACGGCTACGCCTTTTGGGACTGGTTGCGCTGCTGAGTATGGGCTTTCCGGTGCAGGCGCTGACGGTCTCCACCCAGTCATTCAAGGTTAACGCCACCATCACGCCGGGCTGTTCTGTGGCCACGGGCACCGGCGGGGCGATGGGTTCGCTGAATTTTGGTAGCTACAGCGGGGTGAAGTCTGGCCAGGTCAGCACCCAGTTTGTGCCGAACGCCTCGTTCACGCTGGCCTGTACGCCGGGCGTCGCGCTGAGCATGAGCATTAACGGCGGGCAGAATTACACCACGGTGCGCAATATGCAGCGTTCCGGCGGCACCGAACGGGTGCCTTACCGGCTTTACACCAGCAGTAGCCTGGCGGCCAACAGTGAAATTGGGGTCAATCAGAATGTCTCCGTGGCCTACACCAACGGCGACAGTATCGCGCTCACCCTTTATGGCGCCGCGCAGTTGACCGGCTTTAGCCCGGCAGGAAATTACACTGACCAACTCACCGTGACATTGTCATGGTAATACAGGGAGAAACACCATGAATCAGAGCTGTCTGCCGCGTGCGTTGTCCGCGCTGGTTTGTCTGAGCGGACTCTTTCTGGCACCGACTGGCGCATATGCCGCTGGGACGGTGCTGATCTGGCCTATCGATCCTTTTCTGGCTGCGGATAAAAAAGCCACCGAACTGTGGATTGAAAATCAAGGGGCGAGCGCCACCACCATGCAGGTGCGCATTGTCCGCTGGCAGCAGGAGCGGGGGCATGAGCGCTATCAGCAGCAGCAGGATGTGGTGGCGAGTCCGCCGATTTTACGCATTGACCGCGGCGGGAAGCAGCTGATCCGCCTGATCAAACAGAGCCCGGTGCCGCAGGGAAAAGAGTTCGCCTACCGAATTATCATCGATGAAATTCCCCAGCCGGCGGCGGACACCAAACCGCAAATGGGCCTCAAGCTGCAAATGCGCTACTCGATCCCGCTGTTCGTTTACGGTCAGGGCGTGCCGGTGGAAGCCGAAGGGGACAATCATGTGCTGGTCGACGGCCGCAATCTGAGCTGGAGTAACACCACTCTCGATGGAAAACCGGCGATTGAAGTGCGCAACCGTGACCTGGTTCATGTGCGATTAAGTGACGTTTCACTGCGCCAGGGTGGCAGTGAACGGCAAATCGCGCCCGGCCTGCTGGGGTATGTCCTGCCCGGCGAAAGCCGAAGCTGGCCGCTGCCGCCGGGGGTGACGCGTCCGGACCAGATTAGCGCGACCATCAATGCACAGGACGCGAAATGGCAGTCCGCACCGGGCAACTGACGAAACTTGCCATGTGCATATTGCTAACCAGCTCAGGTCTTTGTCGGGCAGAATCGGGCGACGATCTGCTGCCTCCGCCGCCGGATGCACGCGAGATTAACCAGCAGTCGGTTTATCAGCTTGGGCTGATTATCAACCACTACGATACTGAAACCGTGGTGCCCGTAACCCAGCGGGATAACCACTGGTTTATCGCCAGCGCCGACCTGCAACGCGCCGGGCTGCCGAAGGATAAACTGCCGGCGGGCGACGTCGACGTGTCAGCGCTGCGCGAGGTCAAAACGGAGTACGACGGCAACGGCCAGCGGCTGTTGCTCACCGTGCCGTCCGACTGGTTTGCCGCTAAAGAAGCCACCTTTCAGAGCGGGATCAAGCGCGCTATTCCGCTGGACGGCACAGGCGCGCTGCTCAATTACGATGTCTACACCAGCCAGACCCAGCATGGCGCGAGCCAGGCGGCCATCTGGCATGAGCTGCGTTTTTTCAGCGGCAAGAATAGCCTCTCTTCGACCGGTTACGTCCGGCAAAATATCAGCGGCGATAGCCAGCTCGCCGACGGCTATATGCGCTACGACACCACGTTAAGCTACACCGATGACGACAACGCTCTGGAGTGGGATTTAGGCGACACCATCAGCGACGCCCTGAGCTGGAGCAACAGCGTGCGCGTCGGTGGGGTGCGAATTGGGCGTGATTTTTCGTTGCGTCCTGACCTCGTCACCTGGCCGCTGCCGACCTTTACCGGCGATGCGGCGGTGCCGACGTCGGTAGACTTGTTCATTGATGGCTATCGCGCAGGCTCGACCCAGCTCCAGCCGGGACCGTTTACACTGACCAACCTGCCGTACATCAACGGTGCGGGCAACGCGGTGCTGGTCACCACCGATGCGCTGGGCCGACAGGTCAGCACCACGCTGCCGTTTTACGTCGCCAGCGAAATGCTCAAACCCGGACTCAGCGACGGCGCGGCGACCTTCGGTGCATTGCGGCGTAACTATGGCATCGAAAATTTTGACTACGGCCCGGCGGTGGGCAGCGGCACCTATCGCTACGGCGTGAATGATTATCTGACCCTGGAAGGCCACGCGGAAGGCGCGGAATCACTGGCGCTCGGCGGGGCAGGCGCGCTGGTGAAACTCGGCCAGTTTGGCATCGTCAACGGCAGTTACACTCACAGCCAGATGGACGGCGAAGGCGGGCAGCAGCTTAACTGGGGCTACCAGTACAGCACCGGCGCATTCAGTTTCATTACCCAACATACCCATCGGGATAAAACCTTCGGCAACCTCGCCCTGTATGACACCCCGCGTCTGTACGACGACGATCATAATCCGATTGCCAGCCTCAGCCAGCGCAGCGACCAGTATTCACTGTCGCTGAATATGGGCAATTACGGCAACATCGGCGCGGCGTGGATCGGCGTTCAGAGCTTTGACAGCCAAAAAACCGAGCTGCTGAATCTCTCCTGGAGCCGCAACCTGTGGGGCAGCAGTAGCATTTATCTGGCGGCCAGTCGCGACCAGCAGCGCGGCGACTGGACGCTGGCGATGTCGCTGCAAATCCCGCTTGGCGACAGGGACAGCGTGGCGGTCAGCACTGAAAATACGCCGGATTACGGCAATACCCAACGGGTGAGCTACAACCACACCATGCCGTCCGACGGCGGCTTTAGCTGGAATCTGGCCTGGGCGCAGCAGTCTCAGTCGAGCAACTATCAGCAGGCGACGCTGGGCTGGCGCAACAACAATATCGAACTGCAGGGCGGCGGCTACGGAGAAGAAGACGAAATGACCTGGTGGGGCGAAGCGATGGGATCGCTGGTGCTAATGGACGGGCAGATGTTCGCTGCCAATAAAATCAACGATGCGTTTGTGGTGGTCAGCACCGATGGACAGCCGTCGGTGCCAGTGAACTACGAGCATCAGCCGGTGGGTGAAACCAACGACAAAGGTTATCTGTTGATAAGCGGCGTTTCGGCCTGGTATCCCGCCAACTACAGCATTAACGCCCTGAATCTGCCTGCGGATACCCAACTCAAACAGACGGAAAGACGCATTGCGTTACGCCGTAACAGCGGATATCTGCTTGAATTTCCAATGGAAGAAGAGCGCGTGGCGAGCGTCATCCTCCATGATGAGGCCGGAAAACCACTGCCTGTCGCCAGCATTGTTTCGCGTGCCGGAAAAGCGGACGCGCCGGTGGGCTACGACGGCATCGCCTGGCTTGAAAGCCTGAATGACAACAACCCGCTGACCGTCACCACGCCGGACGGCAAACGCTGCGCGGTCAATTTCGTGACGCAGCCCAACCCAGACCACAAACTGCTGACCTACGGGCCGCTCATCTGCCGGGAGACGAAATAATGCGTCGCGCTTTAGGGTTGTTGGTCCTGCTCTGGTGGGTGAGTCTGCCAGGGCACGCGGCCTGTACGGTCAGCATGGCGAATGCGTCATTTGGCAGCCTCTCGTCATTCACGGTCAAGAACACCGAACAGCAAACGTCGGCCAATTTGATCGTTAACTGCGACACGGTCCTGAATCTGCTGACCAGCGATACGGTCTCCATGAACGTGGTCAGCGCCACCGCCACGTCGGGCACGCGCCCGGCGCTGAAAAACACCGCCGCCGCCGATGTGGTACCAGTCAGGGTCTGCGGGACCTCTTCGTGCAGCAACACGACGGAAACGGCCATCGCACAAACCTATTCCTGGAGCGGGAATACGCTGCTCGGCCTGCTGACCTCCAAAAGCTACACCTTGCCGATTTACTTCCGCACGGTGTCGGGGCAGAGCGTTCGCGCCGGGAGTTATCAGGTCAGCGTCAACCTGAGTATCAGCTACAGCGTTTGCCCAACGGGGCTGCTGGGGATTTGTCTCGGCACGCCACAAACCGGCACCGTGGTGGTGACGACGCTGTTAAACATGACCGTCACCACCGACTGCATCACTATCAGCGCGCCGGATGTGAACTTCGGCAGCGCGCCGCTGGTGAGTAATTTCCTGCCGGTGTCGCAATCCGTGGCCATCACCTGCACCAAAGGCAGCGTCTACACCGTGGGCATCAACAACGGCGCGAACGCGGGCAGCGGCACAGTACGAAAAATGGTCAGCGGTACCAATTCGATGAGCTACGACATCTATAAAGGCAGCACCAGCAGCCGTTGGGGGCCGAGCGGTAGCGAACGCTGGGCGAGCAGCGCCGCCAGTTCTGTCAGCGCGGACGGAACGGTGAACACCTACAACTACACCGCCAAAATGCTGAGCGGGCAGGCCACGCCGCCCGCCGGGAATTACACCGACACGCTGGTGGTGGATATCACCTTCTGATGGCGTCGCGTGACTTAACGTAAAGTTCTGTGGATACGTGCCGATAACACCGCTATCACGTTATTGAAAAGGTGTTGTATGTTGAACCGTATCCGCGTTGTCACCCTGTTGATGTTGGTGCTGGTCGTCTTCGCACTGCTTCAGCTGCTATCCGGTGGCTTTCTGTTTTCGTCCCTGCAGCAAAACCAGCACAGTTTTTCCCTCTCGAATGAGCTGCGTACCCGTCAGACCGAACTGAGCAAAACCTGGGAACTGATGCTACAAACGCGCATCAACCTGAGCCGCTCATCGGCGCGCATGATGATGGATACCGCCAATCAGCAAAGCAGCGCCAAAACGGACCTGCTCAACAACGCTAAAACCTCGTTGGCAGAGGCGGCAAAACACTACGCGGCTTTCACCGAGCAAACCGCCCAGCCTGAGCTGGCGGATGTCAGCGCCACGGTGGATGCGAGCTACCAAAAATATTTCGCCGGGCTGACCGAACTGGTCGGTTTCCTGCAAAACGGCAATATGGATGCCTATTTCGCCCAGCCTACGCAGGGGATGCAAAACGGCCTGAGCGACGCGATGACCCAGTATGCGTCGCAGAGTGAAACCCTTTATCAGCATGCCTTCAGCACCAGCAAACGTGATTATCAATTTGCCCAGTGGCAGCTGGCGGCGATCGCCATTGTGCTGGTGATGATTCTCGCCGCAGCGTGGTACGGCATTCGCCACATTCTGCTTAACCCGCTGGCGGGCGTAATGGGCCATTTGCGCCGTATCGCGCAGGGCGATTTGACGCAGCCGGTAAACGTGCGCGGCCGTAACGAAATTGCCGCGCTGGCCGAAACCGTTAACCAGATGCAGCAGTCGCTGATCGACACCGTTACCCACGTGCGCCAAGGTTCCGACGCCATTTATAGCGGCACCAGCGAAATCGCGCTCGGCAATAACGATCTCTCTTCCCGCACCGAAGAACAGGCTTCTGCCCTCGAGCAAACCGCCGCCAGCATGGAAGAGCTGACTGCCACCGTGAAGCAGAATGCCGAGAACGCCCGTCAGGCGTCGCAGCTGGCGCTCAGCGCCTCCGAAACCGCCCAGCGCGGCGGCAAAGTGGTGGATGGTGTTGTGAAAACCATGCACGACATCGCCGCCAGTTCACAGAAGATTTCAGATATTACCGGTGTTATCGACGGGATTGCCTTCCAGACCAACATTCTGGCGCTTAACGCCGCGGTCGAAGCCGCGCGCGCCGGGGAACAGGGCCGTGGTTTTGCCGTGGTCGCCGGGGAGGTGCGTAACCTCGCCAGCCGCAGCGCCCAGGCGGCAAAAGAGATCAAAGGTCTGATTGAAGACTCGGTGTCGAAAGTGGACACCGGTTCCGTGCTGGTGGAAAGCGCGGGCGAAACCATGAGCGATATCGTTAACGCCGTCACCCGCGTCACCGACATCATGGGCGAGATTTCCTCGGCCTCCGACGAGCAGAGCCGCGGTATCGATCAGGTCGCGCTCGCCGTCTCTGAAATGGATCGTGTCACCCAACAAAACGCCGCGCTGGTGCAGCAGTCCGCTGCCGCCGCTGCGGCACTTGAAGAGCAGTCAGGCAGTCTGGCCCGCGCCGTTTCCGCGTTTCAGATTGCCACCGTCAGCAACCGTGCAGTGAGTAAAACGACAAGCGTTCCATCGGCCAGCCGCGAGCCACTGCGCCCGCGCGTTGCCGCCGCCGGAACCGATGATAACTGGGAAACTTTTTAACTTTACGCGGCCTGTTGCCGTATATCGGGAGTGGTGATGTTCAATCGAATTCGTATCTCGACCACCTTGTTTCTGATTCTGGTGGTGTGTGGCCTGTTACAGGTGGGCAGTAACGGGCTGTCGTTTTGGGCGTTTCGTGATGGACAGAAAAACCTCAGTCAGGTTGAGCAAGGGAATGTGCAGTTAAGCAGTCTGATGGACGCCCGTGTGGTGTTGCTTCAGGCCAGCACCGCGCTGAATAAAGCCGGAACGCTGACTGCGTTGAGCTATCCGCCGGAAGATATCAAAAAGCTGATGACCAGCGCGCGCCGGGATTTGAAACAGGCGGACAAAGAGTTTGCTGAGTTTATGGCGATCCCGCCGGTGAATGACGAAGCCAACGTGTTGCAGGCGCAAAGCAAGCAAACCTATGCCGACCTGCACGCCGCGCTCGATCACCAGGCGACCTGGCTTGAAAGCAATCAGCTTTCAGACTTTATGACCGCCCCGGTGCAAACGGCCCAGGACGCGTTCGACGCCAACTACCGGACCTGGCAGAAGAATATCGGGGCGTATGTACAAAATGCGCGTCACGCCAGCGAGGCGAATTATCACCGTTCGGCGGCGATTTTCATCGCCATGGTGGTGCTCGCCGCGCTGATCACCAGCGGGGCACTGCTGTGGACACGCCGAATGATCGTTCAGCCGCTCAACATTATTAGCAGCCACTTCACCAGCATTGCGCAGGGCAACCTGGCGCGGCCGGTGTCGGTGTTCGGCAAGAACGAAATTTCAGCCATTTTTGCCGGACTGAAAGCGATGCAAACCGCGCTGCGCGACACCGTAAGCCAGGTGCGGCAGGGCAGTCATGCGATGCATACCGGGATTTCGGAGATTGCCGCAGGCAACAACGATCTCTCGTCGCGCACCGAACAGCAGGCGGCTTCGCTGGCAGAAACCGCAGCGAGCATGGAGCAACTGACCGCCACCGTCGGGCAGAACGCCGACAACGCCCGTCAGGCATCGGGCCTGGCGAGTACCGCGGCATCGACCGCCAAACGCGGCGGCGAGCAGGCGTCGCATGTGGCGCAGACCATGCACGGTATCGCCACCAGTTCGCGCAAAATTGGCGACATTATCAGCGTTATCGACGGCATTGCCTTCCAGACCAACATTCTGGCGCTCAACGCGGCGGTCGAAGCGGCACGCGCAGGCGAGCAGGGCCGTGGATTTGCAGTGGTTGCCGGGGAAGTGCGCAATCTCGCCAGCCGCAGCGCTCAGGCGGCAAAAGAGATTAAAGGCCTGATTGAAGAGTCGGTTTCCCGAGTGCAGGAAGGTTCTGCGCTGGTGGACACCGCCGCCAACACCATGAATGAGATCGTCCGCTCCGTCACCCAGGTGAACGACATCATGGGTGAGATTGCGTCGGCGTCTGACGAACAGCGACGTGGCATCGAACAGGTGGCGCTGGCGGTGAGCCAGATGGACCAGGTCACGCAGCAAAACGCCTCGCTGGTGGAAGAAGCGGCGGCGGCGACCGAACAGCTGGCAGGGCAGGCGGACAGCCTGACCGCGCTGGTGTCGTTGTTTGAACTTGAAGAAAAAAGAGTATCGCATCATCAAGAAGGGGCACCGCCAGTTGCCGTGCCTGTGGTTTCCTGAAAGGACGTAAGAAGAAGGCGCTATGACTGCAACTCTGCCCAACGGGCAATCGTCATTACTCACGCAGATGACACAGCGCCTGGCGCTGTCCGACGCGCAGTTTCGTCGGATATGCCAACTGATCTACCAGCGCGCAGGTATTGTGCTGGCCGATCACAAGCGCGACATGGTGTACAACCGGCTGGTGCGACGCTTGCGCCAGCTCGGGCTCGATGATTTTGGCCGCTATCTGGCAATGCTGGAGGCCAATCAGGATAACGCCGAGTGGCAGGCATTCATTAACTCGCTGACCACTAACCTCACGGCGTTTTTCCGCGAGGCACACCATTTTCCGACGCTGGCCGAGCACGCGAAGCGGCGTCAGGGTGAGTATCGCGTCTGGAGTGCGGCGGCATCAACCGGCGAAGAACCGTATTCGATTGCTATCACGCTCGCCGACACGCTGGGCACCGCGCCGGGTCGCTGGAAGGTTTTTGCCAGCGACATCGACACTGAAGTTCTGAACAAGGCGCAGAACGGCGTGTATCGCCAGGATGAGCTGAAAACGCTGTCTCAGCAGCAGCTACAGCACTATTTCATGCGTGGCACCGGGCCACATAGCGGGCTGGTGCGCGTGCGCCAGGAGCTGGCGAACTATGTTGATTTTGCTCCGGTGAATTTGCTGGAGAAAAACTACAACGTGCCGGGGCCATTCGATGCGATTTTTTGTCGCAATGTGATGATTTACTTCGACAAGACGACGCAGCAAGAGATCCTGCGCCGCTTTGTCCCCCTGCTTAAGCCTGACGGATTACTGTTTGCCGGGCACTCAGAGAACTTCAGCAACCTCGTGCGCGAGTTCAGTCTGCGGGGGCAGACGGTGTACGCGCTGAGTAAGGATAAAGCATGAGTAAAATCAGGGTGTTGTCTGTAGATGATTCGGCTTTGATGCGCCAGATAATGACGGAAATTATCAACAGCCACAGCGATATGGAGATGGTGGCAACGGCGCCGGACCCGCTGGTTGCCCGGGATTTGATCAAAAAATATAACCCGGACGTGCTGACGCTGGATGTCGAAATGCCGCGTATGGACGGCCTCGACTTTCTGGAAAAACTGATGCGCCTGCGGCCGATGCCGGTGGTGATGGTGTCTTCACTGACCGGCAAAGGGTCTGAGGTGACGTTACGCGCGCTGGAGTTGGGGGCGGTGGATTTCGTCACCAAACCGCAGATTGGCATTCGCGAAGGGATGCTGGCCTACAGTGAAATGATTGCCGACAAAGTGCGGGCTGCTTCGCGGGCACAGATTAGCGCGCATAAAACACTGGCCGCGCCGGTGGCGCTGAAGGCCGGGCCGATGCTCAGTTCTGAAAAGCTACTGGTGATTGGCGCCTCAACGGGCGGCACCGAAGCGATTCGTCACGTGCTGCAACCGCTGCCGTTGACCAGCCCGGCGATTTTAATCACCCAGCACATGCCACCGGGTTTCACCCGTTCGTTCGCCGAACGCCTGAACAAGCTGTGTCAGATTGCAGTGAAAGAGGCCGAAGACGGCGAGCGCGTATTGCCGGGCCACGCCTACATCGCGCCGGGTGATAAACATATGGAGCTGGCGCGCAGCGGGGCCAACTATCAAATCAAAATTCATGACGGGCCGCCGGTTAACCGGCACCGTCCGTCAGTGGATGTGCTGTTTCATTCGGTGGCGAAATACGCCGGGCGCAATGCGGTGGGGGTGATCCTCACCGGAATGGGCAACGACGGCGCCGCCGGAATGTTAGCGATGCACCAGGCTGGCGCCTGGACCATCGCGCAAAACGAAGCAAGTTGTGTGGTGTTCGGCATGCCGCGTGAGGCCATCAATATGGGTGGCGTCAGCGAAGTGGTCGATCTTAGCCAGGTAAGCCAGCAGATGCTGGCGAAAATCAGTGCCGGACAGGCAATACGTATTTAAGAGGAGTGAAGTTAAATGGCGGATAAAGAGCTTAAGTTTCTGGTTGTGGATGACTTTTCCACCATGCGTCGCATCGTGCGTAACCTGCTGAAAGAGCTGGGTTTCAACAACGTTGAAGAAGCTGAAGATGGCGTAGATGCGCTGAATAAACTTCAGACGGGTGGATATGGTTTCGTGATTTCAGACTGGAACATGCCGAACATGGACGGGCTGGACCTGCTGAAAACCATTCGCGGCGATGGCGCGATGTCAGCATTACCGGTGCTGATGGTGACGGCGGAAGCGAAGAAAGAGAATATCATCGCTGCCGCTCAGGCCGGGGCCAGCGGGTATGTCGTGAAACCGTTTACGGCAGCTATCCTCGAGGAGAAGCTGAACAAAATCTTCGAAAAGCTCGGTATGTGAGGCGATGACGATGACCCAACACCCCGTTAAACCGACTGACGAGCATTCAGCGGGCGATATTATCGCCCGGATCGGCAGTCTGACCCGTATGCTGCGTGACAGCCTGCGCGAGCTTGGCCTGGATCAGGCGATTGCCGAAGCGGCAGAAGCCATTCCGGATGCTCGCGACCGCCTGGATTACGTGGTCCAGATGACGGCCCAGGCGGCAGAGCGTGCGCTGAACTGCGTCGAGCTGTCGCAGCCGCATCAGAACCAGATGGAAAAAGAAGCCAAAGCGCTGTCAGGCCGCTGGGATCAGTGGTTTGAAAATCCTGTCGAACTGAGCGATGCGCGTGAGCTGGTGACCGACACCCGTAGCTATTTATCGGATGTGCCGAAACACACCAGCTTCACCAATGCCCAACTGCTGGAAATCATGATGGCGCAGGATTTCCAGGATCTGACCGGGCAGGTGATCAAGCGGATGATGGATGTTATCCAGGAGATAGAACGTCAGTTGCTGATGGTGCTGCTGGAAAATATGCCGGACGCATCAACCCGACAGAAACGTGAGAGCGACAGTTTGCTCAACGGTCCGCAGGTGGACACCAGCAAGGCAGGCGTGGTTGCCAGCCAGGACCAGGTGGATGACTTATTGGATAGCTTAGGTTTTTGATAAAAAATGGCCCGTTGCGGGCCATTCTCTTTTTCGGGTGACTAGCGTAAATCCATTTTTATGGTCACGTTGCCTTCGAATTTTCCCGGCTCAGGTTTTTTGTTAGTGGTACTGACCGGCGCCGCTTTCAAATGGATACTGCCATTACCGTCGCTGTCCAGCGGCACGTCAAAATCTGCCGTTCCGTCCATGAGGACACTCTTGCTACTTTCATCGAACATGCGTACACCAATATCATCCCGGTCCAACATTTTAGCGATAACCCGGTTGTCCGTGTCGCTGACACCCTGATCGGCGCTGAAAGACAACCGTATTTTGCTGCTGTTGCTCACCGCAGGCGCATCGCAGTGATAATCAATGTCGACGTTTTTCAGTGTATATCCGCCAGGCGGCTGCCCTTGGGCGGTAAATTGTGAACTGACGATGTTGCCCATTTCGACTTCAATGGTGCTTCCGGCATTAATCACGCAGCTGAGCGGGGCGGTGATCGAGCCAGAGAGTGAAATCGTGGAAACCGGAACGGCATTACTGCTGTTACAGCCCGCGCCCGACCCAAATGAAAGACAGGCAAAGTTCTCGACCACGGTCTGCATCGGAATCACTTCTTCACCGAGAATCGGTTTTTTGATGTACAACTTCATAGAGATCACGTTCCAACGAAACTGGCGTTTGTTGCTGGTGCCGCCATCGGGACGCGAACTGTCACTGCAAACGCTGGCTGACGCTTCAGTTGTATTAAAGTTGCCTTCCTCCGTTTCGGTTCTGTTGGCCGGACTGGTCGGATATTCATTTATTTTAAGTTCATACAGGTTACTGCCATCCGGGGAACGGATGGCCTCACTATAACCGGATACATCAACGTCGACATGTTCGGTTAAATAACCATATCCGCTTACCCCTGCAGCCAGAGGGCTACCTGCAGCGGTGAGCTCTGTGACTTCAGACGTTGATCTCATATTACCAGGACATTCACAGTTTGCTTCCATGACTGTCTGATCGCCGGTGAAATGTCGATGGTCATCAATGACGCGACCAACGATATTTTCACCGCTGGGTATCTCATAGCCATAGTTAATGGTGTAAGGCATTGGGCCAGCAAAGCAGTTTTGCAGGACCGTTGCCGTGGCCGCCTTGGCGTGGGTGGCTGGGAAGAGCGCACAACTGGCCAGGATGATGAGGGTAGGTTTATTCAGCATGAGCGGTGACCTGTTGGCAATGGGCATTGACCGTGCGGATGCCCGTCGGATTAGTGAGGGGTTGCGTGGCATCAATGGTGATATGTGCGGTGCATTGTTGAGTCGGCGCATCTCCCCATTTGATCAACAGCTGCGTATTTTCGCCAATCCCCGCCAAATAGAGGGTGCTGGTGTCGTCGACAATACCGGTGACACCCTGAACATTGGCACTGGCGATGGCGCCAAAGGGAACTGGCCGGTTCTGGGATCGTGAAAGTGTAATCAGCGCCCGATAGCCGACGCGGGCCTCAAGCGTGGCAGCAACCGCAGCACTACGGCTGGGAATGGCGGTAAGGGTGGTCGCGTTGGTATCAACGTCGTCAGGTAAGCTGGTGGTATCTACGCGGATATTATTGATTTGATAGGGCGTCAGCGACGGAATAATGGCGTTGCCAAAGGTATCCGTTGATACACCGCGCTGATTCTGGAAGCGAATACCCGAGGCGCCCCCAGCATTAACAATCGCAAAGGTGTCACCCAGCGGTTGGGACAGCGTTACGCCATGAGGGTGAGCGACGATTGCGCCGCTTATTCCATAGCTCAGCTGCTGAGAATTGTCAGAGGAATAATAGTAGCCGCTGTTAAGGTTGGCATATTGTGAACGGTAGCTGCCATAGACGCTGCTGCTGCTCTCTCCATCGTGATTACTGCGACTCTGCTGCAGCGAGTAGCTCAACCGCTGATCGTCTAAAAGTGTGCCGTTGACACCCACGTTTTGCCGGGTATCGCCCCCTTTGCTACTGCTGATATTATAACTGGCCCAACTGTTCGGCAGCCACTTGCTGAGCGGTACGCTAAAGCCAAACGACACCATCTGGTCAGTGTCGTCGTCATCGATTTTATTGTAGGTGTATGCGAGATGAAAACTCATGCCATACAGCGTTCGGTTGAGACCGGCTGACAGGCTGCGTTCTTTTTGACTGGTGTTCCAGTAATCTTGCTGGTAGCCGCTCAGGTAAAGGCTACTGCCGAGCACGTTCTGACTCACGCTGAGCTGCAATCGATTTTGCTTGTTATAACGAAACTGCAAATCTTCGTCGCTGGCGTCATATTTCTGATTTGCATCGGCGAAATTGTAATAACCCTGCGTCGAATAGCGATAGCCCGCGAGGGTGAAGTTGGTATCGGTGGTGTCAACTTTACCGGTATACATCAGACGCAAGGAGTGACCGGTGCTGGTCTCGTCGTTGTCGAGACGGGCATGTGACAGAGTAATATCGCCGGAGACCGATCCTAAGGATCCCAGCGCGAGGCCCGTTCCGGCGTTGGCCGCATAATAATCTTCTGATGCAGTAACCCCCCCATACAACGTCGAAATATTATTCAGACCATAAACAACGCTCCCCTGAGAAAACAGCGGTTCATTGGCGTCAGTCCCGTCATCCGCGCGATAGCGCGCGACGGTTGCCTCATACTTGATTTGCCCGGGACGCAGCATCAGCGCCAGGCTGGAATAAGGCTGCGTGAATTTATGCTCGGTGCCATCGGCCTCTTTGACAGTCACTTCCAAATCGCCGCTGTTGGTGGTCGAGTAGAGGTCCTTAATTTCGAAGGCGCCTGGTGCGACACTGGCCTGATAGATCAGATAGCCGTTCTGGCGAACCGAAATTTCCGCATTACTGGTTGCAGTGCCACGGATCGTTGGGGCAAAGCCACGCTGGCTGAAGGGAAGCATATCTTCATCGGTGGCGATATTGACCCCGTTGTACTGAATGCTGTCAAACACATCGCCTCGGGTATTGTTTTCCCCGGCGGTAAACTGTGCTTTGAGAATATCGATATCATGCGCCACCCAGCTGTTAATGCTTTGCCACGTGCTCGAGTCCTCAGATTGGCTCCAGGTCGAATAGTTGCGCATCCGCCAGCCACCCAAGTTTGCACCACTACGAAGATTAAGGTACTGGTTGGCGTCGGTTTCATTGTCGCTGTCGGTCTGCTGGGTTCCGGAAAAGGAATAATCAGCAAAGGCGCTTGGAACACCGTCTTCCCAGCTTGAAGGGTCAATGTAGTCACGGCCCTCATTGCTGATCGCCGCCTGCGGCATACTGATGTTTAAACTCATGCTGTTAAAATCAAAACTGGCCGATGCAGCCGGAATAAAATCGCCGAGTGGTTTCGTTAACGGTTTGTCCGCAGGTTGTTTGGCAAGCTCGGGATAGGCATCAATTCTGATCCCCCATTTTCTTAGCTGGTCAGGGGAGAGTGAAGGGATTAAAGCCCCATCTTCATCGTTAGTATATGAAAGCGATGTCTCCTCAATCTTTTGTTTGTTCATCATAATGACAGTGGGGTAAACACCCGGTAGCTGCGCGTTGCTCTTGGAGAACAACGAAAGGTCGACGTCTGCCTGGGACTGCGCATCACCTTCAAGCGAGGAGGGGGAGAAATAGTAATCGCGCGCGCCTGCGTCGACGGAGGTCAGCAGCAGCACCCCTGCAAGATAGTGCAGGTGAGAAGCGGGCTTTCTCACGAGAATAGGCAATAACGGGCGTCCAAAGATTATGTCGCGATTCATCCTTGACCGATCTCCACGCTATATTTTTCCGTCGCGTTACCGTAGTCAGTAATGCACCGCCAGTTTACGTTTTGCCCACTGGCTGAGGATGGTAGTGGCAGACTGATGGTACTTTTAGGGGCAACGATATCGGCCTCTTTTACGGCTATGCTCCCCACATGCACGTTATCAAACACGCTGTAATATTCGCCTTTGTTGACCACTTGCAGCATCGTGCCCTGACGGGTAAAACGCAGATTTTTGCAGTTCTCGCCGGCAAGGCCTTTTAAGCCTTTTGGTCGCCAGAACAGCTTCAGACGGGTTTTGTAGATCAGCCGCAGCACGTTTTTGCTCTCGTCGTCCTTAGCGACGGCCGGAATAGTGCGTACGTTCAGCCAAAATAGGGATTCTCTGTCTTCAGGAAGCGATGCCCCGAACCAGGCAATACGTAGATTTTGCTCTTTTTGTGGGTCAAGACGGAACAGTGGCGGGGTAACAATAAAGGGGCCGCGGGTTTTACCATCGCCAGTATCTGTCCATGACTGGATCAACCAGGGCAATTCTTTCTCCTGGTTGATCAATGGCAATGCCACTTCTTTTTTTTTGGCATCATAAATAATGCGCGTTCGCCCAACCTGAATACCCGCGGCATGGCTTGATGAAATAAACGACAGTAAAAAGCATAATGCCGCAGATAAAAAAACACGCATAGTATTTTCACCTCTGATAAATCAATAGCGAACTATTTGCGATAGCAATAAGCCAGGGTGGTACCTGGCTTAATATATTATTAAGTAAACCTGGTTTTTATGAGTAAGTCGCGGGCGGGTAAATGATTGCCGACAACAGAAAATTAACGATAAACAATATTTACTGTCATATCAGCATCAGCTGGACCTGCCGTCACAACATCGGCAAACGACTGATATCGGGCATTAAACTTTGCCTTCACTATATTGCCGGCAACGCTAGGGAGGTCAACATAGACTTGACCCTCGGCGCCATCAAACGTCAGATGCTGACTGTCTTTTCCTTCCGGTGATACGGCAATGCCGACACCCGTAGCAGCAGTGGTACCGGTGGTCGTGATGGTGCTGACATCTAACAAGGACGTTGAGTTGGTTAGGGTGGTGACGCCGGTAAACGTCAACTGGACGGCGGGCAGGCCCGTACTGGTAACAGGGCAGTCGGCGAGAGTGATTGTAAACGGTGTGAGGTCACTTTCAGCACCCGAGGCATCAAAAGCGGTGGTGATATAGGTGCCCAAAGGTACCGTACTGTCAGTCCCGTCGGTGCCTTGAATTTCACAACTTGGTTCAATTATTTCACCCGTAAAATGAATAATGCCTGCATTATTTTGTGCTGCATGGGCATTTATACCGCTCAGTGTTAGTAGTGTGGTTAATACTATTGCTGGTTTGAATATTATGTTCATGGAAATCCCTTTTGTGAAATAAATGAAATGATTCACCCATAAAATCGCGCTGATTATAGGCTAATAAAATTGCAGGAGTAAACGAGTGATTCTGCAAAAGAGGTGGTTTGTATTTTGACGTTGCCAGACATGTTAAGAAGTATGTGATTTAATGATCTGCGCGATGAATGTATTACTCATTAATTATATAATTAATAGATCTGTTTTGAGCCATGTTAAGCAGGAATCTTATATACGAAAGTCATTAATGTAACTTTTTGTTATTGTCTGGTCGAAACTTCACCGTTCAAAATATAACGTGAAGATCGACCCGGAAATAACCGCCCCGAAACAATGCGTTGTTGAGCCAGACAAACAGCCTAAAAAGCACCGAATTGAGGGGCTTTTCCACCCATTGGTCGCCCGGCGCTCTGGCATGATGGCAGCACTCACCGTACCGGGGCAGGCCACGTGGCAGACGAAAGCGATAACGACGACAAAACAGAAGCCCCCACACCCCAACGACTCGAAAAGGCGCGAGAAGACGGGCAGATCCCGCGCTCGCGCGAGCTGACCTCCTTCCTGATTTTGCTGGTTGGTGTGTGTGTGCTGTGGTTTGGTGGAGAATCGTTGGCGCGCAGGCTGGCGGGTTTGTTGTCGTCCGGGCTGCATTTTGACCACAGCATTGTTAACGATCCCAACCTTATCCTGGGCCAAATCATTTTGCTGCTCAAGCAGGCGATGCTGGCGCTGCTGCCGCTGATTGTGGGCGTGGTCGTGGTGGCGATCCTCGGCCCGGTAATGCTGGGCGGCCTGGTGTTTAGCCCCAAATCGCTGGCCTTTAAATTCGATAAACTGAATCCGTTTCCGGGCATTGCAAAGATGTTTTCTGCGCAGTCGGCCGCAGAATTGCTGAAGGCGATACTCAAATCGGTGCTGGTGGGTTGCGTCGCGGGAATATTTGTCTGGGTGCACTGGCCAGACATGATGCGCCTTATCAGCGAGTCGCCGATGACGGCGATGGGCAACGCGCTGAATCTGGTCGGATTATGCGCCTTACTGGTGGCGTTGGGCGTGATCCCGATGGTCGGGTTCGACGTCTTCTTCCAGATTTTTAGCCACATCAAAAAATTGCGCATGTCTCGCCAGGATATCCGTGACGAATTTAAACAGAGCGAAGGCGACCCGCACGTTAAGGGGCGTATACGTCAGATGCAGCGCGCGGCGGCACGGCGTCGCATGATGACGGATGTGCCGAAAGCGGACGTGATTGTGACCAACCCGACGCATTACGCGGTCGCGTTAAAATATGAAGAAAACAAAATGAGTGCGCCAAAAGTAGTGGCGAAGGGCGCGGGGTTGGTGGCGCTGCGCATTCGTGAGCTTGGCGAAGAAAACCGTATCCCGGTTTTACAGGCTCCGCCGCTGGCACGAGCGCTCTATCGCCATGCTGAAATTGGTCAACAGATCCCCGGCACGCTGTACGCCGCAGTGGCTGAAGTGCTGGCCTGGGTCTGGCAACTCAAACGCTGGCGTCTGGCGGGCGGCATGCCTCCGAAGAAACCTGATAATTTGCCGGTGCCTGAAGCACTGGATTTTTTGAATGAGAATGACACTGATGGCTAATTTAGTCGCAATGCTGCGTCTGCCCACAAGCTTCAAATCGACCCAATGGCAAGTGCTTGCCGGGCCGATCCTCATCCTGCTGATCCTGTCGATGATGGTTCTGCCGCTTCCGGCATTCATCCTCGACCTGTTGTTTACCTTCAATATTGCGCTGTCGATCATGGTGCTGCTGGTGGCGATGTTTACCCAGCGCACCCTCGAATTTGCCGCGTTCCCGACGATCTTGCTGTTTACCACGCTGTTACGCCTGGCGCTGAACGTTGCGTCGACCCGTATCATTTTGATGGACGGACATACCGGGGCCGCTGCGGCGGGGAAAGTGGTGGAGGCCTTTGGCCACTTCCTGGTCGGCGGTAACTTTGCCATCGGTATCGTGGTGTTCGTGATCCTCGTGATCATCAACTTCATGGTTATCACCAAAGGGGCTGGGCGTATTGCCGAAGTGGGCGCGCGTTTTGTGCTGGACGGGATGCCAGGCAAACAGATGGCAATCGACGCTGACCTTAACGCCGGGCTGATTGGTGAAGAAGATGCCAAACGTCGCCGCTCGGAAGTGACCCAGGAAGCGGACTTCTACGGCTCTATGGACGGCGCGAGTAAGTTTGTTCGTGGTGATGCCGTCGCCGGTATTTTGATCATGGTGATTAACGTGATCGGCGGCCTGTTGGTGGGCGTGTTGCAGCACGGTTTGTCGCTGGATAAAGCCGCAGAATCCTACACGCTGCTGACTATCGGTGACGGCCTGGTGGCGCAGATCCCGGCGCTGGTAATCTCTACCGCAGCGGGCGTGATCGTCACCCGCGTGGCCACCGATCAGGACGTCGGCGAGCAGATGGTGGGCCAGCTGTTCAGCAATCCGCGCGTCATGATGCTGAGTGCTGCGGTACTGGGCCTGCTCGGCCTGGTGCCGGGCATGCCGAACTTTGTGTTCCTGCTGTTTACCGCCGCACTGCTCGGCCTGGCCTGGTGGTTACGCGGTCGTGAACAGCAGGCGCCAGCGGAAGCGGCTCCGGTGCGCACGCAGGAAAATCCGCAGGCCGTCGAAGCGACATGGAACGACGTGCAGCTGGAAGATACGCTGGGCATGGAAGTGGGTTATCGCCTGATCCCGATGGTGGATTCTCAGCAGGACGGGGAGCTGTTGGGCCGCATCCGTTCTATTCGTAAGAAATTCGCACAGGAGATGGGTTTTCTGCCGCCGGTGGTTCACATCCGCGACAACATGGATTTACCGCCTGCGCGCTACCGTATTCTGTTAAAAGGCGTGGATATCGGCAGCGGCGATGCCTATCCGGGACGCTGGCTGGCGATTAACCCGGGCACTGCGGCAGGCACACTTCCCGGTGAGCCGACGGTCGATCCGGCGTTTGGTCTGGCCGCTATCTGGATTGAGAGCGCGCTGAAAGAGCAGGCGCAAATCCAGGGCTTTACGGTGGTGGAAGCCAGTACCGTGGTTGCCACCCATCTCAACCATCTGATTAGTCTCCACTCGGCTGAATTGTTTGGTCGTCAGGAAGCGCAGCAGCTGCTCGACAGGGTCACGCAGGAAATGCCGAAGCTGACCGAAGATCTGGTGCCGGGCGTGGTGAATCTGACCACGCTGCACAAAGTGCTGCAAAATCTGCTGGATGAGAAAGTCCCGATTCGCGATATGCGCACCATTCTTGAAACGCTGGCGGAACATGCGCCGGTGCAGACCGATCCGCATGAACTGACCAACGTGGTGCGTGTGGCGCTCGGCCGGGCTATCACGCAGCAGTGGTTCCCGGGGAACGGTGAAGTGCAGGTGATTGGCCTCGATACACCGCTGGAACGCCTGCTGCTTCAGGCATTACAAAACGGTGGCGGGCTGGAACCAGGTCTGGCTGACCGACTGTTAGCGCAGACGCAGGAAGCGCTTTCTCGTCAGGAAATGCTCGGTGCACCGCCGGTGCTGCTGGTGAATCATGCCTTGCGTCCGCTGCTGTCGCGCTTCCTGCGTCGTAATCTGCCGCAGCTGGTAGTACTGTCGAATCTAGAGCTGTCGGACAACCGTCAGATCCGTATGACCGCGACCATCGGAGGCAAATAATGCGTCATTTATTATGGCTTCTGGCGCTACCGTTGATGGCACAGGCGGCAGGTGAGGGCGCCTGGCAGGCCAGCAGCAGAGGCGTGATGCTCAGTCATCGGGGCGAATCTATGTCGTCCTCACCGCTGGTGTCATCGCAACCGGCCAGCGGGCTGGTGACGATGATCGCCTGGCGTTACACGCTGATTGGCCCTACACCCGCCGGGCTGCGGGTGCGTTTATGCTCGCAAACTCGCTGCGTTGAACTCGACGGCCAAAGCGGTAATACGTGGGGGTTACAGAATATCCCGGCGTCGGAACCGCTGCGTTTCGTCTGGGAAGTGCCGGGCGGTGGACGACTGATTCCCGCGCTCAATGTTCAGAGCAACCAGGTTATTGTCAATTACCGCTAATGCAAACCCTTTCCTTCTCAACCCTCTGACCTGTCTGCAATCTGCTGGCAGGTTCGCAATTTTGACCTCTCCTTTTGAATCAATCAAAACGTTGTTTTATAAATCAGTGAAGCACGTAGTCTGACTCTTTGTGTTTTTGCCATCTCCAACGACTAACTGGCAGAAACGAAAAGGTTTAACCGTCGGCATCACTCTACTGTAGCCGTGTAAGGGCCTTCTCTGTACCAGATGAGGCGGGCTTTCCTGATAAAAACACGGGATTTACGGCAATGAAAACACGTAAAATCGGATTAGCAAATTATCTTGCCTATGGCTCGGGAGATTTTCTCGGCGCAGGAACCACCGCGCTCACCGCCGCCTGGCTTTTATACTTCTACACCACCTTCTGCGGACTCTCTCCGATTGAAGCCACCTTTATCTTCGCTGCGGCAAGGGTGGCCGATGCTGTTGTCAGCCCACTGATGGGTTTCCTGACGGACAACTTCGGTTCAACCTGGCTGGGCAAGCGCTTTGGCCGTCGCAAATTCTTCATCATGTTGGGGATCCCGTGCGTGTTCAGCTACTCCTTTATGTGGGTTGGCGACATGGGATTCTGGTACTACCTGCTGACCTATCTGCTGTTTGATATCGTCTACACCATGATTCTGGTGCCGTACGAAACGCTGGTGCCGGAAATGACCGACGATTTCAAACAGAAGACCAAATTCTCCGGCGCGCGTATCGCCATGGCGCAGATGTCGGCGATCCTCGCTTCTTTCTTGCCCGGCGTGTTGCTGAGTCATTTCGGTAAGGACAACGCCGTTTCCTTTTTCTACGCAAGCCTGGTGTTCTCGGTCCTGTGCGCATTAATGCTGACCTTCGTTTGGTTCTTCACCTGGGAACGTCCGCGTGAAAACTGGAGCGAAGCCGCTCTGCGTGCTGAAGAAGAGAAGAAACAGCTGACACTGGCGCAGAGTCTTAATCGGCTGATAATCGAACTGAGTTCGACGCTGCGTATCAAGATATTCCGCCAGCATTTGGGCATGTACCTCGGCGGTTACATTGCACAGGACGTGTTCAACGCGGTGTTCACCTATTACGTGGTGTTCGTGCTGATGCAGGAAGCCTCATTTGCCTCAAACCTGATGGGCACGATGGCGATATTTCAGTTCATCGCGGTGATTGCGATGATGCCGCTGTGCATTCGCTTCGGACCTGCGCCGTCGTACCGGGTAGTGGTGGTGCTGTTTGGCCTGAGTTCAATTTCGTATGCGCTGCTCTACTACGCGGGCTTAAGCGATATCTGGAGTCTGATGCTTCTGTTATCTGCCGTCGCGGGACTGGGGCGTGGTGGTATCAACTATGTGCCGTGGAACACGTATACCTACATCGCCGATGTGGACGAAGTGATCACCGGGCAACGCCGGGAAGGGATTTTTGCCGGGATCATGACCCTGACGCGCAAGGCGTCTCAGGCAGGGGCGGTGATGCTGGTCGGAATTATTATGCAGATGTCCGGTTTTGTCTCCGGGCAGAAAATCCAGCCTGAAGAAGTCAGCCATACCATTCTGCTTATTCTTAGCGTCGGGACGGTTGTGGTGTTGATCTGCGGGTTCCTGGTTTCGCTGCGCTTCAAGCTCAATCTGCAAACCCATAGCATTCTGCGTGACGAGACCGCCAAAATGCGCGCATCCGGACACGCGTTTGCCGAGGCAGCGACGCCAGAGGCAAAAGCCACCGTGGAAATGCTCGCCGGTATGCCGTTCGAGACGCTGTGGGGCAACAACAATATCGGTTATCTGAATCGCAATAAGCCAGCGGCACCCCCGCTGAAGCAGGATGCACCACTGAATACGACGTATAACGGAGGTTTATGAAATGAAAGTCTGGCCTGTCAAACATAGCCCATTACTGTGTCAACCGGAGCGCTTCATCGCCCGGGACGAACTGAAAGCGTTGATCCAGAAAGTGACGCACAATCTGGTCAATATCAAGGATCAGAGTGGAGAATTCCTGCTGCGGCTGGACGACGGGCGCGTGATTGATACTAAAGGATGGGCGGGCTGGGAGTGGACGCACGGCGTGGGGCTGTACGGCATTCACCAGTATTTCCAGCAGACCGGTGATGTTCAAATGCGCGACATCATTGATGGCTGGTTTGCCGACCGCTTTGCCGAAGGGGCGACCACCAAAAATGTGAACACCATGGCGCCGTTCCTGACTCTGGCGTATCGCTACGAAGAAACGCGTAACCCGGAATATCTGCCGTGGCTCGAAAGCTGGGCGGAGTGGGCGATGCACGACATGCCGCGCACGGAACACGGCGGGATGCAGCACATCACGCTGGCGGAAGAGAACCATCAGCAGATGTGGGACGATACGCTGATGATGACCGTAATGCCGTTGGCGAAAATCGGCAAGCTGCTCGACCGCCCTGAATACGTGGAAGAGGCGATTTATCAGTTCCTGCTACACGTGCAGAACCTGATGGACCGTCAGACCGGATTGTGGTTCCACGGCTGGAATTACGAAGGCAATCATAACTTTGCTAATGCACGTTGGGCACGCGGCAATAGCTGGCTGACTATCGTAATTCCGGATTTCCTCGAGCTGGTGGACCTGCCGGAGAACAACGCCGTGCGCCGCTATCTGGTGCAGGTGCTGAACGCACAGGTTGCCGCGCTGGCAAAATGTCAGGACGACAGCGGCCTGTGGCACACGCTGCTGGATGACCCGCACTCCTATCTGGAAGCCTCGGCTACCGCCGGTTTTGCCTACGGCATTCTGAAAGCGGTACGCAAACGCTACGTTGCAGCAGATTATGCAGAAGTGGCGGAGAAAGCGATTCAGGGCATTGTGGCAAATATCTCGCCGGAAGGAGAGCTGCTGCAAACGTCGTTTGGCACTGGCATGGGCAGTAATCTGGAGTTCTACCGCCTGATACCGCTGACCTCAATGCCTTATGGCCAGGCGATGGCGATCCTCTGTTTAACGGAATATTTGCGGAAATACTTCTAAGTGAATCCGACAGGCCTGGTTGACCAGGCCTGTAAACTCCAGCTAAATCAACCCTGCCGGCAGTAATGGCATTACCGTTCAAATTTAATAATAAATAAATGACGTAAAGTGCAGCGCAATTCATTATGCTGCCGCATCGTAGTTTGCCCCCCACCAGGATCATCCCTTGTCCATTTCGCCCTTGTCCCGCATCGCCGCCAGCAGTCTGGTGGAGCCCGGGGCTGTTATCGGTGCGTACGTCAGCATTGGCCCGTTTTGTGTAATTTCTTCAGGCGTTGTGATCGGCGAAGGCACCGTTGTCGGGGCTTTTTCGGTGATTAACGGGCTGACCACGATTGGTCGCGACAATACCTTCGGCCAGTACGCTTCTATCGGTGAAAGCAATCAGGATCTCAAATACGCGAATGAACCCACGACGGTCGTTATCGGCGATCGAAATCAGATAGGCAAAAATGCCACGATTCATCGGGGGACCGTGCAAGGGCTGAGTACCACCGTTATTGGTGATGACAATCGGTTTCTCAACGGCGTGCATATCGGCCACGATTGTGTGGTGGGTAACGGGACAATGATTGGCGACAATAGCGGACTTGCCGGCCATGTTGTGCTGGATGATGGTGCTCAGGTTGGCTTTATGTGTGCCATCCATCAGTTCTGTTTGCTGGGCAGTGGCGCCAGCATCGTTGACCAGTCCGGGGTCGTTCAGGATGTGCCGCCGTTTGTGACCGCGGGCGGAAATCATGCGGTTCCGTTGGGCGTGAACGAAGCGTCCAGCGTGTTCCAGGCGTTAAACAAAGAGCAGCAGAATCTCATTCATGAGCTGTATCAGTGTGTCTACAAGCAGGCGCTGGCAATTGATGAAGTGAAAAAGATGCTAAAAATCCAGGAAAGTGATTTCCCGGTGATTGGGATTTTTGACAGGTTCTTTGCGCGTTCTGCGCGGGGAATTGTTCGTTAATGCGAGTTGAGAAGGCTCGTCACCGAGAGTGACGAGCCTTTTGTGATTACATACGCTCTACGGTTTCAATCCCAAGCATATCCAGACCCAGTTTCAGCGTCTTCGAGGTCAGCAGCGCCAGTTTCAGGCGACTGTTGCGAATCTCTTCGCTTTCGGCGCTCAGAATAGGGCAGTGCTCGTAGAAGCCGGAGAACAGGCCCGCGAGGTCGTACAGGTACGAACACATCACGTGCGGCGTGCCTTCACGTGCAACCACGTTTACGGTTTCTTCGAACTGCAGCAGACGCGCTGCCAGCTGGGCTTCGCGATCTTCATTAATCACCACCGGCGCATTGACTATAGCGTTCTCTTCCAGACCGGCTTTGCGGAACACGGACAGCACGCGGGTATATGCATATTGCATATACGGCGCGGTGTTGCCTTCAAACGCCAGCATGTTGTCCCAGTCGAATACGTAGTCGGTGGTACGGTTCTTGGAGAGATCCGCGTATTTCACCGCACCGATACCCACGGTATTGGCCAGTTTTTCCAGCTCGTCGGCAGGCATGTCCGGGTTCTTTTCTGCCACCAGACGACGGGCGCGTTCCAGCGCTTCATCCAGCAGGTCAGACAGTTTCACGGTGCCACCGGCGCGAGTTTTGAACGGCTTGCCGTCTTTACCCAGCATCATGCCGAACATATGGTGTTCCAGCGGAACCGAATCAGGCACGTAACCGGCCTTACGCACGATGGTCCACGCCTGCATCAGGTGCTGGTGTTGACGGGAGTCGATGTAATAGAGCACGCGGTCGGCGCACAGGGTTTCGAAACGGTATTTCGCGCAGGCGATATCGGTCGTGGTGTAGAGGTAGCCGCCATCCTTTTTCTGGATGATGACGCCCATCGGTTCGCCGTCCTTGTTTTTGTACTCATCAAGGAACACCACGGTTGCGCCTTCGCTCTCGGTCGCCAGACCCTGATCTTTCAGGTCTGCCACGATGCCCGGCAGCATCGGGTTGTACAGGCTTTCACCCATAACGTCGTCGCGGGTCAGGGTGACATTCAGACGGTCGTAAGTAATCTGGTTTTGTTCCATGGTGATGTCGACCAGCTTGCGCCACATCTCGAGGAAGTACGGGTCGCCGCCCTGCAGTTTCACCACGTAGCTACGTGCGCGCTCGGCGAAGGCTGCGTCTTCGTCGTAATGCTGTTTCGCCTGGCGATAGAAACCTTCGAGGTCTGCCAGCGCCATTTCACCGGTGTTTTCCTGCTGCTGTTTTTCCAGATACGCAATCAGCATCCCGAACTGGGTACCCCAGTCACCGACGTGGTTCGCGCGGATAACTTTATGGCCCAGGAATTCCTGGGTACGCACCGCGGCATCACCAATGATGGTGGAACGCAGGTGGCCGACGTGCATCTCTTTCGCCACGTTTGGCGCGGAGTAATCGATAACGATAGTTTGCGCTTCAGGCTGCGCGACGCCGAGACGGTCAGATTTCAGCGCATCGTTCACGCCCTGCGCCAGAAACGCCGGGTCGAGGAAGATATTGATAAAGCCAGGACCGGCGATTTCGACCTTATTGGCGATGCCGTCGAGGCTGAGATGAGACAGAACCTGCTCTGCGAGTTGTCGCGGCGCCATGCCCAGTTTTTTGGCAACAGCCATCACGCCGTTGGCCTGATAGTCACCAAACTGTACTTTTGCTGACTGACGAACCTGCGGTTCGCAATCGGCAGGCGCACCTGCCGCAATCAGGGCCTGACTGACTTTTTCTGAGAGAAGAGCCTGAATATTCACCGGAATACCTTACGTTTATGGCGCTGTACGTTTGCCGGAACAACGCCGAATTGGGGACAAATTAAGCCGGTCAGTATACTGCATTTGCGGCGGC
Source organism: Scandinavium goeteborgense (assembly GCF_003935895.2). Taxonomy (GTDB): domain Bacteria; phylum Pseudomonadota; class Gammaproteobacteria; order Enterobacterales; family Enterobacteriaceae; genus Scandinavium; species Scandinavium goeteborgense. Next base: position 1,749,825 of record NZ_CP054058.1, read on the forward strand.
CCGTCAGCCCTGGAGCGGCGCGTTAATCAGCAGTTGGTTGTACCGGGCCAACAGGGTAAATTAACGGCCTGCAAAAACCGGACTGAGGGCGAAACGTGAACTGGAAAACTATCGAAGCATTACAGGATATAGAGGCGGATCTGCCGCGTTTTACGCACGCGCTGACGGACCTTGCTGACCATCTGGGTCTGCACATTGCCCCGCTGAATGCCGATCATATTTCCCTGCGCTGCCACCAGAATGCCACCGCAGAGCGCTGGCGCAGCGGGTTAGAGCAGTGCGGCGAACTGCTGTCGGAAAACATCATTAACGGTCGTCCAATTTGCCTGTTCAAACTGCATGAACCGGTGTGCGTCGCGCACTGGCAATTCAGCGTGGTGGAGCTGCCGTGGCCGGGTGAAAAACGTTACCCGCACGAAGGCTGGGAACATATTGAAATCGTTCTGCCGGGCGACCCTGAAACGCTGAATGCCCGCGCGCTGGCGCTGCTGTCCGACGACGGATTAAGCCAGCCGGGGATATTCGTCAAAACCAGTTCGCCAAAAGGCGAGCGCGAACGTCTGCCTAACCCGACGCTGGCGGTCACTGACGGCAAGGTCACGATTAAATTTCACCCCTGGACTATCGAAGACATTGTGGCGAGCGAAGCAGGCGACGCGACAATGTGAGCTTACTCGGGATCTGCGTTTTGAGACTGTGTCATGATGACGCACCCGAACGAAAAGGAGAAGGTAATGGCTTTGTTGGAAGTGTGCTGTTACAGCATGGAGTGTGCGCGTGAGGCGCAGGAAAGAGGCGCTGACCGAATTGAACTGTGCGCCGCACCGCTGGAAGGCGGCTTAACGCCTTCAATTGGCGTACTGAAAACGACGCGCCAGCAGGTAACTATCCCGGTGCATCCGATCATTCGCCCACGCGGCGGAGATTTTTGCTACACCGACGGTGAGTTTGCCGCGATGCTGGACGATGTGCACACGGTGCGTGAACTCGGTTTTCCGGGGCTGGTAATCGGTATTCTCGATGCCCATGGTCAGGTCGATATGCCACGGATGCGTGAAATCATGGCCGCTGCCGGTCCGCTTGCCGTCACGTTTCACCGGGCGTTTGATATGTGCGTCAATCCGCAGCAGGCCTTTGATAATCTCGCAGAACTGGGTGTGGCGCGCATTCTGACATCCGGCCAACAGCAGACGGCGGAAAAAGGTCTTTCACTTCTTGGGGAACTAATTACCCGAGGTGATGTTCCAATCATTATGGCCGGAGCAGGCGTGCGAGCGAACAACCTGGCGTTGTTCCTCGATGCAGGCGTAAAAGAGCTTCACAGCTCAGCCGGACACTGGGTTCCGTCGGTGATGCAATACCGAAACCCGGGGCTGTCGATGTCGACCGACCCGACGGCAGACGAATACTCACGATACGCCGTGAATGGCGAATCGGTAGCGGAGATGAAGGCGATAGTTGACCGTTACAGCAAATAGCGTTTTTTACCGTGCATCATGTCGCCCAATGTGATGCGTATTTGTACCAGGCCCCTGCCATTAACAGGGGCCTCTTTTTTTTATCCTTCCTATTTCAGGCCGCAGCGGTGTTGGCTGCCTCGCTCACCCCGGTCACTTACTCGTGTAAGCTCCCGGGGATTCGCTGCGTTGCCGCCTTGCTGCAACCTGAAATAGTTTGGATAAACAGTGCCATTTTGACAAAGACACTTACGGCTTTTTGGCGACCAGCACTGCACGCAGCGGGGCGGGGTAGCCTTCGATAGTTTTGCTGCTGTCGTTCGGGTCGAGGAATTCGGCCAGCGATTCGGTGGTCATCCACTCGGTGCGGCGCTGTTCTTCGGTGCTGGTGACGTTCATGTCAACAATGCGTACGTCGACAAACCCGCATTTTTCCAGCCACTGCTTTAGCGCAGGCGCGGACGGGATAAAGTACACATTTCGCATTTGCGCGTAGCGGTCGCCTGGCACCAGGACGGTGTTTTCATCGCCTTCAACAACCAGTGTTTCCAGTACCAGCTCACCTTCACTGACTAACTGATCTTTCAGCTGCCACAGATGTTCCAGCGGGGAACGACGGTGATACAGCACGCCCATCGAAAACACGGTATCGAACGCGTTCAGCACTGGCATTTGCTCAATACCAAGCGGCAGCAGGTGCGCGCGCTGATCGTTGCCGAGCAGCTTACGAACCGCTTCGAACTGGCACAAGAACAGCTGCGTCGGGTCGATACCGACCGCCAGCTTCGCACCCGCGCCAATCATGCGCCACATGTGATATCCGCTGCCACAGCCGACGTCGAGAATGGTGCGCCCGGTTAAATCTGACAGGTGTGGCAGAACGCGATCCCACTTCCAGTCGGAACGCCATTCTGTGTCGATGTTCACGCCATACAGCGAAAACGGCCCTTTGCGCCATGGCATCAGGTTACGCAGCAGTTTGTCGATGCGGATCAGCGGGCCTTCGCCGAGCGGCTGTTCGCTCTCGGCGGTGACGCTGTGCAGCAGGTCGAGTTTCCATGGCTGAATTTCAGGCATGAATTCCACTGCACGAGACCACTGTTTAAACTGTCCGTGCAGCGCGTCACGCTGCCAGGCGCCAATCTGCGCGGGCAGGGTTTCAAGCCAACGAGAGAGCAGCGGATCTTTGGCGATCAGCTGATAAAAATTGCCAAACTCGATCATTCGTCAGCCCCAGCTTTCAGGGCGACCAGTGAGCCGAAGTTAAAGCACTGGAACCACAGTTCGCTATGCGCAAAGCCAGCGGCGCGCAGGCGCGCTTTATGGGCTTCGACCGAATCGGTCAGCATCACGTTTTCCAGCATGCTGCGCTTCTGGCTGATTTCCAGCTCGCTGTAACCGTTGGCACGCTTGAAGTCGTGATGCATGTTGAACAGGAGTTCGCCGACTTTCTGATCTTCAAAGCTGAATTTTTCTGACAGCACCAGCGCGCCGCCCGGATTCAAGCCTTTGTGGATTTTTTCCAGCAGCGCCTGGCGCTCCGGCGGCTCAATAAACTGCATCGTAAAGTTGAGCACCACCATCGAGGCGTTCTCAATCTTAATATCGCGAATATCGCCCTCAATAATTTCGACCGGTGTCGGCGCTTTATACGCGTCGATATGTCGACGGCAGCGTTCAACCATCGCCGGGGAGTTATCCACGCCGATAATTTTGCAGCCTTCGTGGACGATATTGCGGCGAATCGACAGTGTTGCCGCGCCGAGCGAGCAGCCGAGGTCATAAACCTGTGTGTCGGGTTGCACAAAGCGCTCTGCCAGCATGCCAATCATTGAGATGATATTGGAATAACCGGGCACCGAGCGCTGGATCATGTCGGGGAAAACTTCAGCCACCCGTTCATCAAAGGTCCAGTCACCCAGGCTTGCGATCGGGGCAGAAAAAAGCGTGTCGCGATGGGGCATAACGTGATTCCAGAAAATAAAAAACGGCATATTGTGCGCTAACGCAGGGAGAAAACCAACTCCCAAGGCAGATACCACAGGTTTGCCAGCACCATTAGCAACAGCGAACACCAGGTGGCGCTCATTGCTGAACGACGCCAGCGGAACAGTCGGTGGTGAAAACCCCAGTAATGCATCAGGCGTCCGGCGATGAGCAGCAGACCGCAGACGTGCACCATCCACGTTTCCGCCCCGTTCATCTCCATGAACAGTAACAGCAGCAGGCCAATCGGAATGTACTCCACCGCATTGCCGTGAATGCGGATAGCACTTTGCAGTTCATTGAAACCACCGTCGCCATAGGCCACGCGGTACTGCAAGCGCAGCCGAACAACATCGAAAGAAAACTTAATCAACAATAATGCACCCAGCACGGCGTACAACGCGCTAACCATACAAACTCCCTTTTATGCCCGTCATACGTCAAGTTGCACACAGGCTTGCCGCCTTCCTGCAACACGTATTATGTAGAGCATGGACCTGCAGATGACACTGACTCTGCGAGGAAGGATAACTCAAAAAAGCGAATTTTGCTGTGGGATAGCAGGCGCGGGGCCAATCTCGGGCAGGACGTCACGCAGACTGTTCCACAGCGTGTCGACCAGCTCAGGCGCCTGGGCGATGTCCGGCGTATGCAGGAAAAGGAAAGGGGTGGTGGTCTGTGACCATTTCGGCAGGGCTTTAAGCCAGACGGCAAAAAATTCACGATTCTGCGCCATGTTATCGCTGCCGATAAACCGTACCATCGGGTGACTGGCCGTGATGACGGCGTGCACCGGCACTTTCGGTTTTTTACGCTGGGCGTCAATGACCGCTTCGCTGTGCGCAATGGCGCTGTGTACCGGGCGACTGTCGAGGATTACGCGATTCACACCGCGCTCATGCAGCCCGCGATTAAACTGTAACTCCGCGTCACCCTTGTCGAAAAAGAGGGGATGACGCACTTCGACGCCGTAGGAAAACGCCTCGGGTAAACCGTCGAGAAAGTGCCACAGCGCGGGCAAATCGGCTGGCGAAAAAGTGGCGGGGAGCTGCAGCCAGTATTGACCGATGCGCTGATCCAGCGGAGCCATTCGGCTGAAAAACTCGGCGGTGAGATCGTCGCAGTGGCGAAGCGCTGCCTGATGGCTGATGGTCGACGGGAATTTAAAACAGAAACGAAAATCATCGGTGGTCTGCGCATGCCAGCGCTGAACGATTTCGGCGCGGGGCAGGGCGTACAGCGTGGTATTACCCTCCACGCAGTTAAAGTGGCGGGCATATTCTTCAAGACCGGTAATGCCAAGACGCACCCACTTGGGGTGCGACCATTGCGGCAATCCTATATAAACTCGTCGCTTTTCGCCTGCCTGCAACGCGAAATGCTTAGCGTCTGTCATAGCGCAGCGAGGATTTCCTCAGTGCTGCGAATGCGGGCGATGCGTGGGAAGATGTTGGTAAAGCTGCCCTGATGCTGTTCTGCATCTGCGGCGCTGCACGCATCTTCGGCGATAACCAGGTTGAAGCCCAGCTCCCAGGCATTACGTGCAGTGGATTCCACACCGATATTGGTGGCGATGCCGCACAGAATGATGGTGTCTACGCCACGACGACGTAGCTGAAGTTCCAGCTCGGTGCCGTAAAACGCGCCCCACTGGCGTTTGGTGACTTCAATGTCAGTGTCTTTTTTGCCGAGCGCAGTCGGGTAGGTCATCCAGTTTTCTGGCAGTGTATGCGCAGGAACCTGAGCATCGACCAGCGTGTTCACCGCGTCGCCGCCGTCAGCTGACCAGCCCACGCGAACCATGACTACTGGTGAACCTTGTTCACGACATTTGGCCGCTAACTTAGCAGATTTTGTTACCACGTCAGTGGATGTGTGCGGGCCGCCAGCATACGGGAGAATGCCTTCCTGAAGATCGATGACTACCAGTGCTGTTTTTTTTGCGTTCAGTTCCAACATATTTATCCCCGTTAAATCACATAATTAGGTGGCTAACCATACGCTGAGTTGCGCTGTATGTGCGTCACAATTTTTGTTAATTTTTGTGAGTACCCGTAATAAGCGTACAGCAAACGTGCGGCCGGTGCGCGACGGTCTTATCGTGGGCGAGAATTTCTAGTATAATAGCCCCCTTTTTTCATCCAGTTGTGACATTCAGATAAAGCTGCGACAAGTGTGCCTGCGGCTAAGTTAAGGGAACTCTCATGCGTACAGAATATTGCGGGCAGCTGCGTCAGTCCCACGTTGGGCAGCAGGTGACGCTGTGTGGTTGGGTTAACCGTCGCCGTGATCTCGGCAGCCTTATTTTCATCGATATGCGTGACCGCGAAGGTATCGTGCAGGTCTTTTTCGATCCGGATCGCGCAGAGGCCTTAAAACTGGCGTCTGAACTGCGCAATGAATTTTGCATTCAAATCACCGGGACCGTGCGTGCGCGTGACGCCAAAAACGTCAACACCGACATGCCGACCGGCGAAATCGAAGTGCTGGCGTCTGACCTGGTTATCATCAACCGTTCAGAAGCGCTGCCGCTTGACTCCAATCACGTCAACACCGAAGAAGCGCGTCTGAAGTACCGCTACCTCGACCTGCGTCGCCCTGAAATGGCGAACCGCCTGAAAACCCGTGCGAAGATCACCAGCTTCGTACGCCGCTTCATGGATGAGCACGATTTCCTCGACATCGAAACCCCGATGCTGACCAAAGCCACGCCGGAAGGTGCCCGTGACTATCTGGTTCCGAGTCGCGTGCATAAAGGCAAATTCTACGCGCTGCCACAATCTCCACAGCTGTTCAAACAGCTGCTGATGATGTCCGGTTTTGACCGCTACTATCAGATTGTTAAATGCTTCCGTGACGAAGACTTGCGCGCTGACCGTCAGCCTGAATTTACCCAGATCGACGTCGAAACCTCCTTCATGACCGCTCCACAGGTGCGCGAAGTGATGGAAGCGCTGGTTCGTCAGTTGTGGCAGGAAATCAAAGGCGTGGACCTGGGCGATTTCCCAATCATGACCTTCGCCGAAGCCGAACGTCGTTACGGTTCCGATAAGCCGGATCTGCGTAACCCGATGGAGCTGGTTGACGTTGCTGACCTTCTGAAAAGCGTTGAGTTCGCCGTGTTTGCTGGCCCGGCAAATGATGCCAAAGGCCGCGTAGCTGCCCTGCGCGTTCCTGGCGGTGCTGCCCTGAGCCGTAAGCAGATCGACGACTACGGTAACTTCATCAAAATCTACGGCGCGAAAGGCCTGGCTTACATTAAAGTCACCGAGCGTGCGAAAGGTCTGGAAGGTATCACCAGCCCGGTAGCTAAATTCCTTAACGCTGACATCGTGGAAGCCATTCTTGCCCGTACCGGTGCCCAAGACGGCGACATGATCTTCTTCGGCGCGGATAACAAGAAAGTGGTTGCCGATTCAATGGGCGCGCTACGTCTGAAGCTCGGTAAAGACCTGAGCATCACAGACGAGTCCAAATGGGCACCGCTGTGGGTTATCGACTTCCCGATGTTTGAAGACGACGGTGAAGGCGGCCTGACCGCAATGCACCACCCGTTCACTTCGGCGAAAGAGATGACCGCGGCAGAGCTGAAAGCTTCTCCAGAAGACGCCGTCGCGAACGCCTACGATATGGTCATCAACGGCTATGAAGTCGGCGGTGGTTCCGTGCGTATTCACAGCGGTGAAATGCAGCAGACCGTGTTCGGTATTCTCGGCATCAACGAACAGGAACAGCGCGAGAAATTCGGCTTCCTGCTCGACGCCCTGAAATACGGTACTCCGCCACACGCGGGCCTGGCGTTTGGTCTGGATCGTCTGACCATGCTGCTGACCGGCACCGATAACATCCGTGACGTTATCGCCTTCCCGAAAACCACCGCTGCCGCGTGCCTGATGACCGAAGCCCCAAGCTTCGCAAATCCTGCTTCGCTGACTGAGCTGGGTATTCAGGTTGTGGCGAAAGAGCCAAAAGAGTCTGCGGAGAACAAGTAATATGCCCTTCAAGCGTCCCGTCTCAGTTCTGGTCGTAATTTACGCGCAGGATACGAAACGGGTGCTGATGTTGCAGCGACGCGATGACCCTGATTTCTGGCAGTCGGTAACCGGCAGCCTGGAAGAGGGGGAAACCGCATTGCAAGCCGCCGCGCGCGAAGTAAAGGAAGAGGTCGCCATTGACGTGGCCTCAGAGCCTCTGGCCTTAATTGACTGTCAGCGCACGGTGGAATTTGAGATTTTTTCGCATTTACGTCATCGCTACGCGCCGGGTATTGAGCGCAATACGGAATCGTGGTTCTGTCTTGCGCTGCCCCATGAACGCCAGATTGAGATAAGTGAACATCTCGCCTGGCACTGGGTTGCTGCCCCTGAAGCGGCTGCGCTCACCAAGTCGTGGAGCAACCGGCAGGCGATTGAAGAATTTGTAATTAACCTTAATTAGTTTTCCCAAGCATTTGCGTTCTCAGGAAAGCGGCCAGTCCGCTCACGCTTGAGGGCGTAAAGACGACGGGAAGTGGAGAATTATTTATGGCAGGTCATAGTAAGTGGGCCAACACCAAACACCGCAAAGCGGCACAGGATGCCAAGCGCGGTAAGATCTTTACCAAAATCATCCGCGAGCTGGTCACTGCAGCGCGTCTGGGTGGCGGCGATGCGGGTTCTAACCCACGTCTGCGCGCGGCTATCGACAAAGCCCTGTCGAACAACATGACGCGTGACACCCTGAACCGCGCCATCGCGCGTGGCGTCGGTGGTGATGAAGATTCGAACATGGAAACCATCATTTATGAAGGTTACGGTCCTGGCGGCACGGCGGTGATGGTGGAATGCCTGTCCGACAACCGCAACCGTACCGTGGCTGAAGTGCGTCATGCCTTCACCAAAACCGGGGGCAACCTCGGCACCGACGGTTCCGTGGCATATCTGTTCAGCAAAAAAGGCGTGATTTCCTTCGAAGCGGGCGATGAAGATGTGATCATGGAAGCCGCTCTGGAAGCTGGTGCTGAAGACGTTGTGACCTTCGACGATGGCGCCATCGACGTCTACACCGCCTGGGAAGAAATGGGCGCGGTACGTGATGCACTGGAAGCGGCTGACCTGAAAGCGGACAACGCGGAAGTATCGATGATCCCGTCCACCAAAGCGGACATGGATGCAGAAACGGCACCGAAATTGCTGCGTCTGATCGATATGCTGGAAGACTGCGACGACGTGCAGGAAGTTTATCACAACGGTGAGATCTCTGATGAGGTTGCAGCGACTCTCTAATGAGTCTGCTTAACACCCCCTCTGGAGGCGCGTGATGTCCATTATTCTCGGCATTGACCCGGGCTCGCGCATCACCGGATACGGCGTCATTCGCCAGGTCGGACGGCAACTTTCTTACCTGGGTAGCGGATGCATCCGCACCAAGGTGGATGATTTGCCGTCGCGACTGAAGCTGATTTACGCAGGCGTATCGGAAATCATCACCCAGTTTCAGCCGGATATTTTTGCGATAGAGCAGGTATTCATGGCGAAAAACGCCGACTCGGCCCTCAAACTGGGCCAGGCGCGCGGGGTGGCGATTGTGGCGGCAGTAAACCAGGATTTGCCGGTATTTGAATACGCGGCACGTCAGGTGAAACAAACCGTGGTAGGGAACGGCGGCGCGGATAAAACGCAGGTGCAGCACATGGTGCGAACCCTGCTCAAACTGCCGGCCAACCCGCAGGCGGATGCCGCCGATGCGTTGGCGATTGCTATCACGCATTGCCACGTCAATCAGAACGCGATGCAGATAAGCGACACGCGGCTGAATCTGGCGCGCGGAAGATTACGCTAGATCTATCAAATCAACCGTAAACGTCGTTTACGGTTGATTCATCTCTTGTGGATGGCTCGCATAAACCATCGACAGCGAACAATGGTGCCACAGACTGGCGGGAGTCACCGTTTTCCGTTCCCATGGAATGGCACCTAAAAACCAAAATTTCCAGAAATTTAATTTCGCAGCAGGATTGCTATTTAATAATTCGCTGAATGTTTCGACGTTGCCAATATTTACTGATAATGCTTCTTTATAAATATCAAAAACAAATTTAGAACAAAACTGCTTCGAAGAATCATAATCAAATCCGGTATGATAAATTTTGTGTAATCTTGTGGGAACCTGTTCCAGCAATGCGTCTTTCTGGGTGGGTGATAATCCTTCCGCCAACCGCTTGATGCAATACCGCTCGCAGGCAGAACGCTTGATGAAGCGGCTGAGAGAGGTAGTTGTAGAAAGGGGAACACGGCTTTCGGCAACGACATAATCCTCACCATCATGTCCTATAATTATTCCAACATGATTGCTCCAGCATTTTGAGGCGGCAGAAATTTGTCCGAAAAGCGTCGTACCGATACAGGTAAATACGACATCACCAACCTCATATTTTTCTGGGTAATGTTTAGGCATTATTATATTCCTTTAAATAATGATAAAGATTAAAAATAATTATTAGGTATATTATTTTTTTAACCGAAAGTAGCAACAACAGAATCGTGGAAAAGCGTTAATTTGTCCGCTGTCACGAGATTTCCTCACCCCAGCAGAAATCTCGCTGGATATTTATCCAGTCTTTTTTTATGATATAGCATTCGAACTTTGTCCCCAACGCAGGAGCGTCACGTGATCGGCAGACTCAGAGGCATCATTCTGGAAAAACAACCCCCACTGGTATTACTGGAAGTGGGCGGCGTGGGCTATGAAGTGCATATGCCAATGACCTGTTTCTACGAACTGCCGGAGCAGGGCAATGAGGCCACTGTCTTCACGCAATTCGTGGTACGTGAAGACGCGCAGCTGCTGTACGGCTTCAATAATAAGCAGGAACGCACCCTGTTCCGCGAGCTTATCAAAACCAACGGCGTAGGGCCTAAGCTGGCTCTGGCTATACTTTCTGGCATGTCGGCGGCGCAGTTCGTCAATGCCGTTGAGCGTGAAGACTCCGTGGCGCTGGTGAAGCTGCCAGGCATCGGCAAAAAAACCGCCGAACGTCTGGTGGTCGAAATGAAAGACCGCTTCAAAGGCCTGCACGGCGACCTGTTTACCCCGGCGTCCGATCTGGTGCTGACCTCTCCGGCCAGCCAGGCGACCGACGACGCCGAGCAGGAAGCGGTTGCTGCGCTGGTGGCGCTGGGCTATAAACCACAGGAAGCCAGCCGGATGGTGAGCAAAATCGCCAGCCCGAATGCCAGCAGTGAAACGCTAATCCGCGACGCGCTACGCGCCGCGATGTGAGGTAACGGATGATTGAAGCTGACCGCCTGGTCTCTGCAGAAACTGTCGTACCCGAAGATGTGGTTGACCGTGCTATTCGCCCGAAGCTGCTGGAGGAATACATCGGCCAGCCGCAGGTGCGCTCGCAGATGGAAATCTTTATACAGGCGGCGAAGTTGCGCGGTGAAGCGCTCGATCATCTGCTGATTTTCGGCCCGCCAGGGCTCGGGAAAACGACGCTGGCGAATATTGTCGCCAACGAAATGGGCGTTAACCTGCGCACCACTTCCGGCCCGGTGTTGGAAAAAGCGGGTGACCTGGCGGCGATGCTGACCAACCTAGAACCGCATGACGTGCTGTTCATTGATGAAATCCACCGTTTGTCGCCGGTGGTTGAAGAAGTGCTGTATCCGGCGATGGAAGACTATCAGTTGGATATTATGATTGGCGAAGGTCCGGCCGCGCGCTCGATTAAAATCGACCTGCCGCCGTTTACGTTGATTGGCGCCACCACGCGCGCCGGTTCATTGACCTCGCCGTTACGTGACCGTTTCGGTATCGTGCAGCGCCTAGAGTTCTATCAGGTGCCTGATCTCCAGCACATTGTCGGGCGCAGCGCGCGTTACATGGGACTGGAGATGAGCGAAGAGGGCGCGCTGGAAGTGGCGCGTCGCGCACGTGGTACGCCGCGTATCGCCAACCGTCTGCTGCGCCGCGTACGCGATTTCTCCGAAGTGCGCCACGACGGCACTATTTCTGCGGATATCGCGTCACAGGCGCTGGATATGCTCAATGTCGATGCGGAAGGCTTTGATTACATGGACCGTAAGTTGCTGTTAGCGGTTATCGACAAATTCTTCGGCGGCCCGGTCGGGCTGGATAACCTGGCGGCAGCGATTGGCGAAGAGCGCGAAACCATTGAAGACGTGCTGGAGCCGTATCTGATTCAGCAGGGCTTTTTGCAGCGTACCCCGCGCGGGCGAATGGCGACGGTGCGAGCCTGGAACCATTTCGGTATCACACCGCCGGCAATGCCTTAAGCGCCACTCTGCTGCATAAAAAAACGCCCTATTGGGCGTTTTTTTTCATCATGCTGAAGATAAACAGCACTGCGGAGCAGAGCACCACTGACGGGCCTGCGGGGGTGTCGTAGAAGGCGGAGAACGTCAGGCCACCGGTGACGGCAACCATGCCGATGCCGACGGCGATACCGGCCATTTGCTCCGGCGTGCGGGCAAAGCGGCGCGCGGTGGCGGCAGGGATAATTAACAGCGACGTGATGATCAACGCCCCGACAAATTTCATCGCCACGCCAATAGTCAACGCGGTGACCAGCATCAGCAGCAGTTTGACGCGTTGCAGCTTCACGCCGTCAACGAAGGCCAGATCCGGGCTGATGGTCATCGACAGCAGATTGCGCCATTGCCACAGCAGAATCGCCACCACCACGGCAACGCCCAGGCCAATCGAAATCAAATCTTCAGGCGTCACGGCCAGCAAATCACCGAACAGATAGGCCATCAAATCCACCCGCACATTGGACATCAGGCTGACCACCACCAGACCCAGCGACAACGCACTGTGGGCCATAATCCCGAGCAGCGTATCGATGGCGAGGTGAGGACGGCGCTCCAGCCACACCAGGCCACCCGCCAGCATCAGCGTCACGGCGATGACCGCATAAAACGGATTCACATTCAGCAGCAGGCCGAACGCCACGCCAAGCAGTGAAGCATGGGCGAGGGTATCGCCGAAATAGGACATCCGACGCCAGACCACAAACGAGCCCAGCGGCCCGGCGGCGCAGGCCAGCATCACACCGGCCAGCCAGCCGGGAAACAGTAATTCAATCATGAGCGGTCGTTCCCTCTGCGCAGAACTATACGTCCCTGTAAATCGTGGCGATGGTTGTGCTGGTGGCGATAAATACCCAGCTGTTGCGCGCCGCGAGGGCCGAACATCGAAATAAATTCAGGGTGCATCGACACCACTTCTGGCGTGCCGGAACAACAAATGTGGTGATTGAGACACAGCACCTCATCCGTTTTCGCCATCACCAGATGCAGGTCGTGGGATACCATCAGTACTGCGCAATTCAGTTCACTGCGCAACTGGTCGATAAGGTCGTACAGCGCCACCTGACCGTTGACATCCACACCCTGAGTCGGCTCGTCGAGCACCAATAACTGCGGCTTATTCAACAGAGCACGGGCCAGCAGCACGCGCTGCGTTTCACCACCGGACAGCTTCTGCATCGGAGCATCCATCAGATGGCCCGCCTGTACGCGTTTCAGCGCCGGGAGAATGTCGTCTTTACGCGTACCGGGGCGCAGCCGTAAAAAGCGGCTGACGGTTAAGGGCAGGGTGGAATCGAGGTGTATTTTCTGCGGGACATAGCCAATCTGCAGTTTGCCCTCACGCTTGATGACACCGGAATCCGGTGCTACCAGCCCAAGAACCACACGGACGAGCGTCGACTTTCCTGCGCCATTTGGCCCAAGAAGCGTAAGAATTTTGCCAGGCTTCAGCGTCAGCGAAATATCAGACAGGACACGGCGCTGGCCGAAGGAGACGGAAACATTTTCGAGCGTTACAAGATTCGTCATCACAATTTGAGGTTGCACAAGTCAGTGAATGTTATAATATCACACTTCTTTTATTCAATACGATGATAAGACGCATTATGTTACATAAAAAGACGCTTCTTTTCGCAGCATTATCCACCGTACTTTGGGGCGCTGCCGCTACGCAGGCGAGTGCCGCGGTCGTTGCCTCGCTGAAACCCCTTGGATTTATCGCTTCAGCTATCGCCGACGGCGTAACACCCACTGAGGTTTTACTGCCTGACGGCGCCTCCGAGCACGACTACTCATTACGTCCGAGTGACGCAAAACGCTTACAAAACGCCGACTTAGTGGTGTGGATTGGTCCTGAGATGGAAGCATTTATGGACAAGACAGCGACTGCGTTTCCTGATGCGAAAAAGGTTACCATTTCAACGCTACCCGGTGTGAAACCGCTGCTTATGAAAGGGACTGACGATGATGATGACGATCACGGTCATAACCATGGCGCAGCAGAAAAAGGTGACGAAGATCACCATCATGGTGAATACAACATGCATTTATGGCTCTCGCCAGAGATAGCGCGCCTGTCAGCGGTTGCAATCCACGATAAATTAGTGGAACTTATGCCGCAAAGTCGAGCCAAACTTGACGCCAACCTGAAGGATTTCGAGGCGAATCTCGCCGCGACCGATAAGCAGGTGGGTAACGAGCTGGCACCGTTGAAAGGGAAAGGATATTTCGTTTTTCATGACGCCTACGGGTACTTCGAAAAACACTACGGAATGACCTCACTGGGGCATTTTACCGTCAATCCTGAGATCCAACCCGGTGCGCAGCGTTTACACGAAATAAGAACACAGTTGGTTGAGCAAAAAGCGACCTGCGTTTTTGCTGAGCCACAATTCAGGCCGGCAGTGGTGGAAGCGGTAGCCCGCGGAACCTCCGTTCGAATGGGAACACTGGATCCGCTTGGCACCAACATCCCGTTGGGCAAAGCGAGTTATCCCGCTTTCCTGACCCAACTGGCGAACCAGTATTCGAGCTGCCTGAAAGGAGATTAACGAGGAAGTGAATACGTGCAACAGATAGCCCGCTCTGTCGCCCTGGCATTTAATAATTTGCCGCGACCCCACCGCGTTATGCTGGGGTCGTTGACCGTTCTCACCTTAGCGGTCGCCGTATGGCGACCGTATGTGTACCATCCCGATTCAGCCCCTATTGTCAGAACCATTGAGCTCGAAAAGAGCGAGATCCGTTCCCTTCTGCCTGAAGCCAGTGAGCCTATCGATCAGGCGGCGCAGGAAGATGAAGCTATCCCGCAGGATGAGCTGGACGACAAAGTGGACAACGAAGCCGGTGTACACGAATACGTGGTGTCAACGGGCGATACGCTCAGCAGCATTCTTAATCAGTATGGTATTGATATGGGTGATATCAGCCAGCTGGCCTCCGCAGATAAAGAGCTGCGTAACTTGAAAATCGGTCAACAGCTCTCATGGACGCTTACCGCCGATGGTGATTTGCAGCGTCTGACTTGGGAAATGTCACGCCGCGAAACCCGAACCTACGATAAAGCAGCGAACGGTTTCAAAATGAGCAGCGAAACGCAGCAGGGCGACTGGGTCAACAGCGTGCTGAAAGGCACCGTTGGCGGCAGCTTCGTAACCAGCGCGCGTAATGCCGGATTAACCAGCAGTGAAGTCGGCGCGGTTATCAAGGCGATGCAGTGGCAAATGGACTTCCGCAAGCTCAAGAAAGGCGATGAATTCTCGGTGCTGATGTCCCGCGAAATGCTGGACGGCAAGCGTGAGCAGAGTCAGCTGCTGGGCGTGCGTCTGCGTTCTGACGGCAAAGATTATTACGCGATTCGCGCCGAAGACGGCAAGTTTTATGACAAAAACGGTACTGGGCTGGCGAAAGGTTTCCTGCGCTTCCCAACCTCGCGTCAGTTCCGCGTCTCCTCAAACTTCAATCCGCGTCGCCTGAA
The DNA here is from genome assembly GCF_003935895.2 of Scandinavium goeteborgense. Classification (GTDB taxonomy): domain Bacteria; phylum Pseudomonadota; class Gammaproteobacteria; order Enterobacterales; family Enterobacteriaceae; genus Scandinavium; species Scandinavium goeteborgense. The sequence goes on from NZ_CP054058.1 coordinate 1,765,061, forward strand.
TCCGGTGACCGGACGCGTTGCGCCGCATAAAGGCGTCGATTTCGCAATGCCACAGGGCACGCCAGTGTTGGCTGTCGGTGATGGCGAAGTGGTCGTGGCGAAGCGCAGTGGTGCGGCGGGTTATTACGTCGCGGTGCGTCATGGTCGCACCTACACCACGCGCTATATGCACTTGCGTAAGCTGCTGGTGAAACCGGGGCAGAAGGTGAAACGTGGTGACCGTATCGCGCTCTCCGGCAATACCGGACGCTCTACCGGCCCGCACCTGCATTACGAGGTGTGGATCAACCAGCAGGCGGTTAACCCGTTAACGGCGAAACTGCCACGCACCGAAGGGTTGAGCGGCTCCGATCGTCGTGATTATCTGGCGCAGGTCAAAGAGGTGGCTCCACAGCTGCATATCGACTAGCCATTGACGGTTAAATGACCTTAAAAGCCGATGCCTGACCGGGCATCGGCTTTTTCTTTTGTATGAAGCCGGGCACGTCGCTAAACTATCAGCATCTTTCTCTTTTTCCGGCACGACTCTGGAACAGGCATGGAAACGAAAAAAAATAACATTGAGTTTATTCCTCAGTTCGAAAAATCCTTCTTACAGCCGCGCTATTGGGGCTCCTGGTTGGGCGTTCTGGCTTTCGCCGGTATTGCGCTGACCCCTGCGTCTTTCCGCGATCCTATCCTCGGCGCGCTGGGTAAAAAAGTCGGGCGACTGGCAAAAAGCTCTCGCCGCCGCGCGCAAATTAATCTGCTTTACTGCTTCCCGGAAAAATCCGACGCCGAGCGTGAAGCCATCATTGATGAAATGTATGCCACTGCGCCGCAGGCGATGGTGATGATGGCGGAGCTGGGCCTGCGTGATCCGAAGAAAATCCTGAAACGTGTCGACTGGCATGGCATCGAAATTATCGAAGAGCTGCAGCGTAATAACGAGAAGGTGATTTTCCTCGTGCCGCACGGCTGGGGCGTGGATATTCCGGCAATGCTGATGGCCTCGAAAGGGCAGAAGATGGCAGCCATGTTCCACAACCAGGGCAACCCCGTCTTCGACTACATCTGGAACACCGTGCGCCGTCGTTTTGGCGGCCGTATGCATGCGCGCAACGACGGCATTAAGCCGTTTATTCAGTCGGTGCGTCAGGGGTACTGGGGCTACTATTTGCCCGATCAGGACCACGGCGAAGAGCACAGCGAGTTTGTTGATTTCTTTGCGACGTACAAAGCCACGTTACCGGCTATCGGTCGCCTGATGAAAGTTTGCCGGGCGCGCGTTGTGCCCCTGTTCCCGGTGTACGACGGTAAAACGCATCGCCTGACGGTAGAAATTCGCCCGCCAATGGACGACCTGCTGAAGGCGGACGACACCACCATCGCACGGCGCATGAACGAAGAGGTCGAGGTGTTTGTCACCCCGCATAAAGAACAGTACACCTGGATCCTCAAGTTGCTCAAAACGCGTAAACCCGGTGATATCGAACCGTATAAGCGCAACGAGCTGTTCCCGAAGAAGAAATAAAAAAAACGCCCAATCGGGCGTTTTTTTACCCACAAACGGGGTTATTCGACGGTCAGAATACGTGTGGTGTTGGTTGTGCCCACAGTACTCATCACATCGCCCTGGGTGACGATAACCAGGTCGCCAGACACCAGATAGCCTTTATCACGCAGCAGATTCACCGCATCGCTCGCCGCGGCCACGCCGTCGGACGCGCTGTCGAAGTGAACCGGAGTCACGCCACGGTACAGGGACGTCAGGTTCAGGGTGCGTTCGTGACGGGAGAGCGCGAAAATTGGCAGGCCGGAGCTGATACGCGAAGTCATCAGCGCGGTACGGCCGGATTCGGTCATGGTGATAATCGCCGACACGCCTTTCAGGTGGTTTGCGGCATACATCGCTGACATCGCGATCGCTTCTTCCACGTTATCGAACTGCACATCCAGACGGTGTTTGGAAACGTTGATGCTTGGGATTTTTTCTGCACCCAGACACACGCGCGCCATCGCGGCGACCGTTTCAGACGGATACTGACCGGCTGCGGTTTCCGCGGATAGCATTACCGCATCGGTACCATCCAGCACGGCGTTCGCCACGTCCATGACTTCGGCGCGGGTTGGCATCGGGTTGGTGATCATCGATTCCATCATCTGAGTCGCGGTGATAACCGAGCGGTTCAGCTGACGTGCGCGACGGATTAGGGCTTTCTGAATGCCGACCAGTTCTGGGTCACCGATTTCAACGCCGAGATCGCCACGGGCAACCATCACCACGTCAGAGGCGAGAATGATGTCGTCCATCGCGTCCTGGCTGCACACGGCTTCTGCACGTTCGACTTTTGCGACGATTTTGGCATCGCAGCCTGCGTCACGCGCCAGACGGCGAGCATAATTCAGGTCTTCGCCGCAGCGCGGGAAGGAGACGGCCAGATAATCGACGCCAATCAGAGCGGCGGTCTGGATATCAGCTTTGTCTTTTTCAGTCAGCGCTTCGGCAGAAAGGCCGCCGCCGAGTTTGTTAATGCCTTTGTTGTTGGACAGCGGGCCGCCAACGGTCACTTCGGTGAATACCTGCATGCCTTTAACATCCAGCACTTTCAGCTGTACGCGGCCATCGTCGAGCAGCAGGATGTCGCCTGGCACGACGTCGGCAGGCAGACCTTTATAGTCGATACCGACTTTTTCTTTGTCGCCTTCGCCTTTACCGAGGTTGGCGTCCAGCAGGAATTTATCACCGATATTGAGGAAGACTTTGCCTTCCTTAAAGGTGGATACACGGATTTTTGGACCCTGCAGATCGCCGAGGATCCCGACGTGGCGTCCCAGTCTGGCGGCGATTTCGCGCACTTTATCGGCACGAAGTTTATGGTCTTCGGCGCTGCCATGGGAGAAATTCATGCGAACAACGTTAGCGCCAGCCGCTATCACCTTCTCGAGGTTATTATCGCGGTCAGTAGCCGGGCCTAACGTGGTCACGATTTTGGTTCTGCGAAGTCTTCTGGACATGTAATACTCCATTGCTGAAACAATTTTGGTGTTGCGTGAACAGGAATTCGGACGTTCCACCTGTGCATAGTCTAATGCTGGAACTTAACCGAATGTACAAATAGGTTACAAGCTTGTTATAGAATTTTAATGATTATCACTGCTAACCTGCAGTTCCTTATCAAAGCGCGATTCCTTCAACGCTTCCTTGACCCGCTTCAAGTTATCCCGGAATTTTGCCCCACGGCGCAGGGTAAACCCGGTCGCGAGTACGTCAATCACCGTGAGCTGGGCCAGCCGGGAAACCATCGGCATATAAATGTCAGTATCTTCGGGTACGTCGAGGGTGATGGCTAAAGAAGCCTCTCGTGCCAGCGGCGTTCCCGCGGTGGTGAGCGCAATCACCATGGCATCGTTTTCACGCGCCAGTTGTGCCAGTTCGACCAGGCTCTTGGTGCGCCCGGTGTGAGAAATCAGCACCACAACGTCGCCATCGCTGCAATTCATACAGCTCATGCGTTGCAGTACGATGTCATCGGAATACACCACTGGCACATTGAAGCGGAAAAATTTATTCATCGCATCATGCGCCACGGCGGCGGAAGAGCCTAGTCCGAAGAAGGCGATTTTTTTCGCTTGCGTCAGCAGATCCACGGCGCGATTGACGGCGGCCATGTCCAGCGACTGGCGCACGTGATCGAGGCTCGCCATCGCCGATTCAAATATTTTACCGGTGTACGCTTCCACGCTGTCGTCTTCATCGACGTTACGATTCACGTAAGGCGTGCCGTTTGCGAGACTTTGTGCCAGATGCAGCTTAAAATCAGGAAAGCCCCGAGTGTCCATGCTGCGACAAAAACGGTTTACGGTCGGCTCACTGACCGAAGCCTGTAATGCCAGCGTCGCGATACTTGAGTGGATAGCCTGAGAAGGGGAGGCGAGGATCACTTCCGCCACTTTACGTTCGGATTTGCTAAGGTTTTCCAGATGGGACTGGATTTTTTCCAGCATGTTCATGGTTAACAGGCGCTCATCGGTGAAAGCGATTCCATTAATGGGTGAAATCGCCGGGCAATTTAGTGAGAATATACCCCTGTGGATCCTGCAATGCAGAAGAAAGAGGACAATTTACGTTGTTTTTTTTCATTACATGATCACAGTCGACTTTTGCCGATCAAGTTTTGGCGAAATGACGAGCAAAAATAAGCTGTTGGCCCATTCCTGCCGGGGTTTTTATTCCAGAAATGCGTTTATCTGGCGTCGGCGGGGGGAAGGGGTTTCGGCATTAACGTAAACACAGTACAGTGCAGCGTAAGAAAATTACAAATAGCGCCTGGCAGAAGCACCAGGCAATCCAACTGAGGAGAATGACATGGCGGTAACGCAAACGGCCCAGGCATGTGATCTGGTCATTTTCGGCGCGAAGGGTGACCTGGCGCGTCGTAAACTGCTGCCTTCCCTGTATCAACTGGAGAAAGCAGGCCAGATCCATCCGGACACGCGTATCCTTGGGGTAGGACGTGCCGATTGGGACAAAGATGCATACACCAAAGTGGTGCGCGAGGCGCTGGAAACCTTCATGAAGGAGAAGATTGATGAGAGCCTGTGGGACAGCCTGAGTGGGCGCCTGGACTTCTGCAATCTGGATGTCAACGACACCAAATCCTTCACCCGCCTTGGCAAAATGCTCGATCAGAAAGAACGCACCACTATCAACTATTTTGCGATGCCACCGAGCACCTTTGGTGCGATCTGCAAAGGTCTGGGCGAAGCGAAACTGAACGCTAAACCGGCACGCGTCGTGATGGAAAAACCGCTGGGCACCTCGCTGGCGACCTCCCGCGAAATCAACGACCAGGTCGGCGAATATTTCGAAGAGTGCCAGGTCTACCGCATTGACCACTATCTCGGTAAAGAGACTGTACTCAACCTGCTGGCGCTGCGTTTTGCCAACTCCCTGTTCATCAACAACTGGGATTCCCGCACGATCGACCACGTAGAAATTACCGTGGCGGAAGAAGTGGGTATCGAAGGACGTTGGGGTTACTTCGATCAGGCCGGGCAGATGCGCGACATGATCCAGAACCACCTGCTGCAAATTCTTTGCATGATTGCGATGTCGCCGCCGTCTGATCTGAGCGCCGACAGCATTCGTGATGCCAAAGTCAAAGTGCTTAAATCACTGCGTCGTATCGACCGCTCCAACGTGCGGGATAAAACCGTGCGCGGCCAGTACACCTCCGGCTTTGCGCAGGGCAAAAAAGTGCCTGGCTACCTCGAAGAAGAGGGCGCGAACAAGAGTAGCAACACCGAAACCTTCGTGGCGATCCGCGTTGATATCGATGACTGGCGCTGGGCTGGCGTGCCGTTCTACCTGCGTACCGGGAAGCGACTGCCGACCAAATGTTCCGAAGTGGTTGTGTACTTCAAGACCCCTGAACTGAACCTGTTCAAAGAGTCCTGGCAGGAACTGCCGCAGAACAAGCTGACCATTCGTCTGCAGCCAGACGAAGGCGTGGATATTCAGATCCTCAACAAAGTGCCGGGTCTGGATCACAAGCACAATCTGCAAACCACCAAGCTTGATCTGAGCTATTCCGAAACCTTCAACGAAACGCACCTGGCCGATGCTTACGAGCGTCTGCTGCTGGAAACCATGCGCGGCATCCAGGCGCTGTTCGTGCGTCGTGACGAAGTGGAAGAAGCGTGGAAATGGGTCGACTCAATCACCGAAGCTTGGGCCGCCGATCAGGATGCGCCAAAACCGTATCAGGCAGGCACCTGGGGTCCGGTCGCTTCCGTGGCGATGATTACCCGTGATGGGCGCTCCTGGAACGAATTTGAGTAGGATGTGACGCGCTACTCCGAACAGGTGACTTTACCGGTAACATGATCTGACACAGCATCTCGTGCGAAATTTGCACTTTTAAGCCCCGGGAGGTTCACCCCCGGGGCTTTTTTCATTACAATTACGGGAGATGAATTTGCCCCTGAGCTACAGCAGACGCGCGTTTCAGCATTGTTAATGACTCCTGAACTTCGTGTTAATGCATGAGCCCAGACACTCAGAGTTTGAGGAGATTTTATGAATCCTGCACTGTTACGCGTAACAAATCGTATTATTGAGCGCTCTAAAGATACCCGCCGCGCCTACCTCGCCCGCATCAATCAAGCCAAATCCGACACCGTCCAGCGTTCGCGTCTGGCCTGCGGTAATCTGGCGCACGGCTTCGCGGCCTGCCAACCGGATGACAAAGCGTCGCTGAAAAGCATGCTGCGTAACAACATCGCCATCATCACCTCCTACAACGACATGCTTTCCGCGCACCAGCCTTACGAGCACTACCCGGACGTTATCCGTAAAGCGCTGCACAGCGTGAACGCGGTGGCTCAGGTCGCCGGTGGTGTGCCTGCGATGTGCGATGGCGTCACGCAAGGGCAGGACGGAATGGAGCTGTCGCTGCTGAGCCGCGAAGTGATCGCCTTGTCTGCGGCCGTTGGGCTGTCTCACAATATGTTCGACGGCGCGCTGTATCTCGGTGTGTGCGACAAAATCGTTCCGGGCCTGGCCATGGCCGCGCTGTCATTTGGTCATCTGCCGTCGATTTTCATCCCGTCAGGCCCGATGTCCAGCGGCTTGCCGAACAAAGAAAAAGTGCGCATTCGCCAGCTGTTTGCTGAAGGTAAAGTTGACCGCATGGCGCTGCTGGAATCGGAAGCTGCGTCCTATCACGCGCCGGGCACCTGCACGTTTTACGGCACTGCCAATACCAACCAGATGGTTATCGAATTTATGGGCATGCAGCTGCCGGGCTCCTCGTTCGTGCATCCGGATGCGCCAATGCGTGAAGCGCTGACCGCCGCCGCCGCTCGTCAGGTTACTCGCATGACCGGCAACGGCAACGAGTGGATGCCGCTCGGTAAAATGATCGACGAGAAAGCCGTGGTGAACGGGATCGTGGCGCTGCTGGCCACCGGCGGTTCAACCAACCACACGATGCATCTGGTGGCGATGGCGCGTGCGGCGGGTATTATCATCAACTGGGATGACTTCTCTGATATTTCCGACGTGGTGCCGCTGATGGCGCGCCTGTACCCGAACGGCCCGGCGGATATCAACCACTTCCAGGCGGCGGGTGGCGTACCGGTGCTGGTGCGCGAACTGCTGAAAGGCGGTTTGCTGCACGAAGACGTAGAAACCGTCGCCGGTCACGGCCTCTCTCGCTACACCATGGAACCGTGGCTGAACAACGGCGAACTGGACTGGCGCGAAGGCGCACAGGCCTCGCTGGATGAAGCGGTCATTGCGACCATCGACAAACCGTTCTCCCATCACGGTGGCACCAAAGTGCTGAGCGGCAACCTTGGTCGTGCAGTAATGAAGACGTCCGCCGTGCCGGTTGAGAATCAGATTATCGAAGCCCCAGCGGTGGTATTTGAGAGCCAGCATGACGTGTTGCCGGCCTTCGAAGCGGGTCTGCTGGATAAAGATTGCGTGGTTGTCGTGCGTCTTCAGGGACCTAAAGCTAACGGCATGCCAGAATTGCATAAACTTATGCCGCCATTAGGTGTATTATTGGACCGTTGTTTCAAAATTGCATTGGTCACCGATGGACGGCTTTCTGGCGCATCCGGTAAAGTGCCATCCGCTATCCACGTCACGCCTGAAGCGTACGACGGTGGGCTGCTGGCGAAAGTCCATGACGGCGATATGATCCGCGTGAATGGACAAACCGGCGAGCTGACGCTGCTGGTGGACGAAGCCGAACTGGCCGCCCGTAAACCGCATTTACCTGACCTGCGCGCATCACGGGTTGGGAGTGGTCGCGAACTGTTCAGTGCACTGCGTGAGAATCTTTCCGGTGCAGAGCAGGGCGCAACCTGCATCACTTTTTAATACGACGAAATTACTCATTCTGGCGAGAGAAAAACTCTGATGAAAAACTGGAAAACAAGTGCAGAAGCAATCCTGACCAACGGCCCGGTTGTCCCGGTTATCGTTGTTAATAAACTGGAACACGCTGTACCCATGGCGAAAGCGCTGGTTGCCGGTGGCGTACGCGTGCTGGAAGTGACCCTGCGTACCGCGTGTGCCATGGACGCTATCCGCGCCATCGCGAAAGAAGTCCCCGATGCTATCGTCGGTGCCGGTACCGTGACTAACGTCCAGCAGTTGAAAGAAGTGACCGAAGCGGGCGCACAGTTCGCCATCAGCCCGGGCCTGACCGAGCCGCTGCTGAAAGCCGCAACCGAAGGCACTATTCCCCTGATTCCAGGCATCAGCACAGTGTCTGAACTGATGCTGGGCATGGACTACGGTCTGAAAGAGTTCAAATTCTTCCCGGCAGAAGCTAACGGCGGCACCAAAGCGCTGCAGGCGATTGCAGGCCCATTCGCGCATATCCGTTTCTGCCCGACTGGTGGCATCTCTCCGGCGAACTATCGCGATTACCTGGCACTGAAAAGCGTGCTGTGTATCGGTGGTTCATGGCTGGTTCCGGCGGATGCGCTGGAAAGCGGTGATTACGATCGCATCACCAAAATTGCACGCGAAGCCGTAGAAGGCGCGAAGTAAGACTTAGTTGCCGGGCCTGATATTTGCCCGGCGAAATGAAAATAAAGGTGGGAGTGCGCATGCGCCTCCCGCCTTTTTTTATCCCTTAACGAAGACGGTTGCGGCGGCGGTTTTCGCCCGCTCAACCGCTGTTTCGACGTCATCAGCCGTTGCCAGCGCCACGCCCAGGCTACGTGAGCCTTCGATTTCCGGTTTGCCAAACAAACGCAGCTGAACGCCAGCCCCGACCGCGGATTCCACGTTGCCAAAGCTGACGTTGCGGCTGGTTAACTGCGGCAAAATGACGGCCGAAGCGGAGGGACCGTACTGGCGAATCGCACCGATTGGCAAGCCCAGAAACGCACGGACGTGCAGCGCAAACTCGGACAGGTCCTGCGAAATCAGCGTCACCATGCCGGTATCATGCGGACGCGGCGACACTTCGCTGAAAATTACCTCATCGCCGCACACAAACAGCTCTACGCCAAACAGGCCATAGCCACCGAGGGCCAGCACCACGTCACGGGCGACTGCTTCGGCACGCTCGATCGCCAGCGGGCTCATTTGCTGTGGCTGCCAGGATTCGCGGTAGTCGCCATCTTCCTGGCGATGACCGACCGGGGCGCAGAAATGTACGCCGTCTACGGCGCTGACGGTCAGCAGCGTGATTTCAAAATCAAAGTTCACCACGCCTTCGACGATCACTCGTCCCGCTCCGGCACGGCCGCCCTGTTGGGCATATTGCCAGGCGGCAGAGAGCTGCTCTTCGCTACGGATAAAACTCTGGCCCTTGCCGGATGAACTCATCACCGGTTTGATGATGCAGGGCAGGCCGATTTCGCTGACGGCGTCGCGGAAGCTTTGCTCGCTGTCGGCAAAACGGTAACTCGAGGTTGGCAGTTTGAGTTCTTCCGCAGCCAGGCGGCGAATACCTTCCCGGTTCATGGTGAGCTTTGTCGCGCGAGCGCAAGGCACCACGTGCTGACCGGCCTGTTCCAGTTCAATGAGCATATCGGTGGCGATGGCTTCAATTTCCGGGACGATAAAAGCAGGTTTTTCCTGCTCAACCAGCGCCTTCAGCGCCTGGCCGTCCAGCATATTAATGACGTGGCTGCGATGGGCAACGTGCATCGCCGGAGCGTCCGCATAGCGATCGACGGCAATCACTTCGATCCCCAGACGCTGGCATTCAATGGCCACTTCCTTACCCAGCTCGCCAGAGCCCAATAACATCACGCGGGTTGCCGCCGGACGCAGCGCTGTGCCTAGTACAGTCATAACGAAATTCCACAGTAAAAAAATGGACGCCAGTATATACGAAAACGTTTGCGTCTGTCTCGGATGAGAAACGACGTGATAAATAACAGACGCTTACTTGCGTTGTCGGTGTTTTGTACCATGCTTTTTAGGGTTATCAGGCGTGAGAGAAAAAACCTATGAAAAAGAGAACAGTAATGACGGCAGTTTTGCTGCTGATGAGTAGCGTTGCGGTCCAGGCTGCCAGTGAGAAAACGGTGTCAATTAGTAAGTGTGAAGGACTGGACGCCGACGGCATCGCCGCGACGGTGAAGCAGGATTACACCCAAAACCGGATTAATCAGTGGGCGGATGACCAGAAAACACTGGGGCAGATTGATCCCGTGGCGTGGATTAATCCCCATGACGTGACCGGGAAAAAGGATAAATGGAAAGTGCCGCTCACGGTGCGCGGGACAAATACCGATTTGCATTACGTCGTGACAGTGGATTGTGCAGCAGGCAGCGCCACCTATCGCGCGCAGTAATTTTCGCATCTTTAGCCAGACCAGACGTTTCCTGACATCGTCTCGCTTAGGCTGAGAGCATTCATCTCAGTATGGCGAGGAAACAATGGCAAACTGGCTTAATCAGATTCAATCCCTTCTCGGTCAATCATCGTCTTCTGCTCAGCCATCCGGCGAGCAGGGACTCAGTAAATTGCTGGTTCCCGGTGCGCTCGGCGGTCTTGCCGGGCTGCTGGTGTCCAGCAAATCATCGCGCAAACTGCTGACCAAATACGGAACCGGGGCGCTGCTTGTCGGCGGCGGGGCCGTGGCGGGCAGCGTGTTGTGGAACAAGTACAAAGACAAAATTCGTACGGCCCATCAGGGCGAACCGCAGTACGGGCAGCAAATCAGCCCGGTGGATATGCGCACCGAACGCCTGATCCTGGCGCTGGTGTTTGCTGCAAAAAGCGACGGGCATATCGATGATAAAGAACGGGCGGTGATTGATTCGCAGCTACGTGAAGCGGGCGTGGAAGCGCAGGGGCGTCAGCTGGTGGATAAAGCGATCGCCCAGCCGCTGGACCCGCAGCTTCTGGCCAAGGATGTGCGCAATGAAGAGGAAGCGCTCGAGCTTTATTTCCTGAGCTGTGCGGCTATCGATGTCGATCACTTTATGGAACGTAGCTATCTGAACGCGCTTGGCGATGCGCTGAATATTCCGCAAGAGGTGCGGGAAGGCATTGAAAACGATTTAAAGGCGCAAAAACAGGCACTTTAACCTCAAGTTGGCATGTTTCGCTTGCATCGCTGTGCACATTTGCCACCCTTAGGGTAGGTAACTTGCAGAAGAACAACGACATGCCACCAAAAGCAAAACGCATTCCCCACACCATGACGCTTCATGGTGATACCCGGGTCGACAACTACTACTGGCTGCGTGACGACGACCGCACGCAGCCCGCGGTGCTCGACTACCTCAAGCAGGAAAACGACTATGGCCGCGAGGTCATGGCGTTGCAGCAAAACCTGCAGGATAAAATCCTCAAAGAGATTGTCGATCGCATTCCGCAGCGCGAAGTCTCTGCGCCCTACAGCAAAAATGGCTACCGCTACCGGCAAATTTACGAGCCGGGCTGCGAGTACGCCATTTATCAGCGCCAGTCGGTGCAGAAAGAAGAGTGGGACGACTGGGAAGTGCTGCTCGACGGCAATCAGCGCGCGGCGCACAGCGAGTTTTATACCCTCGGCGGGTTAGGTGTTTCGCCAGATAACGCGCTGATGGCGCTGACGGAAGACTATCTCTCGCGCCGCCAGTACGGCCTGCGTATCCGCAGCCTGGAAAACGATAACTGGTATCCTGAGACGCTGGAAAACGTCGAGCCGGGCTTCGTCTGGGGCAATGATTCGCAAACGCTGTACTACGTACGAAAACATCCGACGACGCTGTTGCCGCATCAGGTGTGGCGCCACACCGTAGGTATGCCGGTCAGCGCCGACGAACTGGTGTACGAAGAGCAGGACGACACTTTCTACGTCAGCCTGCACAAAACCAGTTCGAAGCATTACGTGATTATTCATCTGGCCAGCGCCACCACCAGTGAAGTGCTGCTTCTGGATGCTGAACTGCCTGATGCTCAGCCGCTGCGCTTCCTGCCGCGCCGCAAAGATCACGAATACAGCGTTGATCATTTCCAGCATAATTTTTATCTGCGCTCCAACCGTGAAGGTAAAAACTTTGGGCTTTACCGCTCGCCCGTCCGCGACGAAAACCGCTGGGAAGCGCTGATCCCTCCGCGCGCTGAAGTGATGCTCGAAGGCTTTACCCTGTTTACCGACTGGCTGGTGGTCGAAGAGCGTCAGCACGGCCTGACCAGCCTGCGGCAGATCAATCGTAAAACCCGGGAATCCACCGGGATTGCGTTTGACGATCCGGCGTATGTGACCTGGCTGGCGTATAACCCAGAGCCCGATACCGCGCGCCTGCGTTACGGTTATTCCTCGATGACAACGCCGGACACGTTGTTTGAGCTGAATATGGATACTGGCGAACGGAAGGTGCTGAAGCAGCAGGAAGTGAAGGGCTTTGATGCCAGTCGCTATCGCAGCGAGCATCTGTGGGTTAAAGCGCGGGATGGCGCTGAAGTGCCGGTTTCGCTGGTTTATCATCGCGAGCATTTCCGCAAAGGGAATAATCCGTTGTTGGTGTACGGCTACGGCTCATACGGCGCCAGCATGGACGCTGATTTCAGCAGCAGCCGTCTGAGCCTGCTTGACCGTGGGTTCGTGTTTGCCATCGCTCATATTCGCGGCGGCGGCGAATTAGGCCAGCAGTGGTATGAAGACGGCAAGTTCCTGCTAAAGAACAACACTTTCAACGATTATCTTGATGTTTGCGATGCGCTGCTGGCGCAGGGCTACGGCAATCCTGAGCTTTGTTATGGAATGGGCGGCAGCGCAGGCGGAATGCTGATGGGCACCGTTGTCAATCAGCGTCCAGAGCTGTTCCACGGGGTGATTGCTCAGGTGCCATTCGTCGATGTGGTGACGACGATGCTCGATGAGTCGATCCCGCTGACGACCGGCGAGTTTGAGGAGTGGGGCAACCCGCAGGAGCCTGAGTATTATCATTACATGAAAGGCTACAGCCCTTATGACAACGTCGGGAAACAAGCCTATCCGCACCTGCTGGTCACCACCGGGTTGCACGATTCTCAGGTGCAATACTGGGAACCGGCCAAATGGGTGGCGAAGCTCAGAGAGCTGAAAACTGACGATAATCTGCTGCTGCTTTGTACCGATATGGATTCCGGGCACGGCGGGAAGTCGGGGCGATTCAAAAGCTATGAGGGTGTGGCGCTGGAGTTTACATTCCTGATTGCGCTGGCCCAGGGTACGCTGCCGGGCCAGGCAACACGATAGTTATTCGCCCAGCCAGTGCTTGAGGGTTAAGCGCAGTTCCGGGCTCATCGAATTGAGATTATTGAACAACCAGCGGAGGTAGCCGGGATCTTTCTCGGCCACTTCTGACACCGGCTTCCCACGGTATTTGCCGAAGGTGAAAGTGGTCATCAGCGCCGGACGCCCGGTGATGTCGGCCATCTGATCGGCGGTCCAGCCGGAGACGTTCATAATATCAATCAGCAATGCGGCGGTAATGTAGCAGTCATACAACGCCCGGTGATGATGCAGACCGGGCGGGGTGGTCACGCTCAGCTTGCGGGATTTGTAGAGCGCCATATTGCTGTACTTGATGCCCGGCCACAGGCGGCGGGCAAGCTTCATGGTGCAAATCCACTCGCCGTTCATTTCAGGCAATACGCGGCGGTCAAAGCTGGCGTTGTGCGCCACGTACCAGGTGCTGCCCTGATAATGCGGTACAACGTCCTCAATCCACGGCTTATCAGCGACCATCTCTTCGGTGATGCGATGGATGGCCATCGCCTGTGGGCTAATCGGTCTGTCCGGGCGCACGAGATGGCTCATGGGATTAGTTATCTTGCCGTCAACGATGTCCACCGAGGCGATTTCAACCACGCCTCCCTGTAAACCGCAGGTTTCCGTATCGATAACGCGTAACATTGTGCTCTCCCGGCTGAAAAGAGGCAGGTTATGCGCCACAGAGGCTTTCGTCAACAGAGGCTTTCGCGCAGCGGAATAATGTCGCCTTCCCAGCCGCCTTCGTATTTGCGACCGGTCAACAAAAGGTCCCCGCTGTCGGCGCGCACGATTAATTGACCGTTTTCATCCCACAGCGCGCTACCCACGGAATAGTTAGATTTTAATACTGCGATAGCGTAGCGGTGGGCCAGGCGCTGAAGCCGCTGCACCGACTGTTGTTGCTGAAATTCGCAGGTACAGGTTCCGGTGGCCAGCAGTGAGGCATTCGGATCGAGTTCGATAGCGCCCGCTTCGGGGGCCAGCACGCTGATGTGTTGCGTCAGTGGCGTCAGACAGGTGCCTTGTCCCTGATGCATCGTGAGCGGTGAGGACGCACCGGGCACAAAAATGGCTACACCCTTTTGACGTTCGCCGTTCATGTCGACCGGTAAACCCGCAATGATAGTCATCCCGTGACGTTTCGCCGCAGCGCAAAGCGGTTGCAGGAGTTCATTGGTGGGACAGGGGGGAAGGGGAGAATCGGTGTCCGGTCCCGTCAACGACATTTCCGGGAACACAATCAGCTGGCAGGTCAGCTTCGCCGCCGCTTCGATAAAACGTAGATGATGGTCAATATTTTCCGCAACGCTCCTGTTGCGTGCCGTGTACTGTGCAGCAGCAATCGTCCATGCAGGCATAGTGGCTTCCTTATCACTTTTCTTGACTCAGAGTCCCTGAGTCACACATGAGAATCTTCTCAAGATTGTAGCCGCGGCAGTGTAAGGAAGTGTAACAGTGAGTAAGTCTTACTTTTGTTTCGGTTCGTATGGCAGGCGGGACAAGTTTACCGACGCTAGTCGATGCGCGATCAGGCGCTCGCGGAACCAGTCGCGAAGGTGCGTCGGCTGTTCACGCTCCACCACTTCAGCCACGATAGGCATATTGTAGCGCTCTTTAAATGCAACCCCGGCGGCGGCCAAATCGACGTTAATTTTGTCCATCTCGTCCTGGGGAAGTTTTGCCAGATTGGTGTTCATCTTGGGCTCCTTCTGATATCGGGGCTGAAAGTACTAAGAGTGTCGCGAAATAGCAAGACCAACGGCGGTGAATCTCGACGTAAACATTATACGAGGTTATTCTCTCCCACAGATATATAACAAAAGGGAATGTAGAGAATGAACCGTATCGCCTCCCGCGCGCTGCGCACCGGTGTTTTCCTGACCTGCGTTTTAACCACTTCCGCGGCCTTCGCCCACGCCCATCTTAAACATCAATATCCTGCGGCTGATGCCCAAGTTACGGCGGCTCCCCAGGCGCTGACTCTCAATTTCTCGGAAGGGGTTGAGGTAAAATTCAGTGGCATCACGCTGACGGGCCCACAGCAGGCGCAGATACCTGTTGGCGCAGTGAAGCTCAATGAAAAAGACAACACCCAGCTTATCGTCCCGGTCGAGCAATCTCTCAAACCCGGCGATTACACCGTTGACTGGCACGTGGTGTCGGTGGACGGTCACAAAACCAAAGGCCAGTACCATTTCAGCGTGAAATAACCGTGCTGGCGTCGGTCTATGTCGGGCTGCGAGGCCTGCATTTCATTGCCGTCATGCTCGCCTTCGGCTGCGTGCTGTATGGTGCCTGGTGGGCAACGCCCCAGCTGCGTCGGTTGATGATGCAACGCTTCCTGCCGTTTCTGCGCGTCGCGTTGCTGGTGAACGCTATAACGGCAACGTTAATGCTGATGCTGCAGGGCGGACAAATGGGCAACGGCTGGGGCGATGTCCTGCAACCTGAGGTCTGGCTCGCCGTGGCGGGTACGCGTTTTGGTAGCGTCTGGCTGTGGCAAATTCTGCTGACGTGGATTGCGCTGATTGTCGTCTGCCTGAAACCGCATCGGCTGGCACCGCTGTTGCTGATTCTGTGCATCGCACAGTTTTTACTTATGGCGGGTGTAGGGCACGCGGCAATGCGCGATGGCATCATTGGCGCGTTGCAGCGGATGAATCACGGCGTGCATCTTCTGTGCGCGGGGGCCTGGTTTGGTGGCCTGCTGCCGTTTCTTTATTGCCTGCGCCTGGCGAATGGCCCTTGGCGCACCTCGGCCATCAATACCATGATGCGTTTTTCTCGTTGGGGCCATCTGGCGGTCATTGGGGTGATCCTGAGCGGGCTGGCTAACGCCTGGTTGATTCAGGGGCAGCTGGTGACGGATACGGCCTATGGACGTCTGCTGTTGGTGAAATGTGCGTTCGTGGCGCTGATGGTGGTAATCGCCCTGGTGAACAGGTATGTTCTGGTGCCGCGAATGGCGACAGACAGACAGCACATACAGCGGCTGTTTGTGCGCACGACGCAGGCGGAAATGATTTTAGGGGCTCTGGTGCTGGCGGCGGTAAGCCTCTTCGCAACCTGGGAACCGTTCTGAATTAAGTGGCAGAATCATGAAAAAACTCGTTTTATCAATGTTGTTACTGGCAACAACTGGAACCGCCCTGGCGGCACCGCAAATTATCACCGTCAGTCGTTTTGAGATGGGTAAAGAACAGTGGGCATTTAATCGTGAAGAGGTGATGTTGACCTGCCGTCCGGGCAATGCGCTATATGCCATTAACCCCAGCACGCTGATGCAATATCCGTTAAATGCCGTTGCCGAGCAGGAAGTGAAGGAAGGGAAGACCAACGCCCAGCCGATTTCTGTGATCCAGGTCGACGATCCTGAGCATTTGGATCAAAAAATGAGCCTGGCGCCGTTTATCGCCCGCGCTGAAAAGCTTTGCTAAGACGCAACGTTAACTGATTGACAGACAATAAAAAACCGCAAGTTTCTCTGACGAAAGCTTGCGGTTTTTGCTTTTTGTGACGCTTTGCTCACGGTTTTTTTCTGACCACTTTTGTCGCGGACTGGAAAACCTGGCATGGTCATCTATTCTTAAAGGGCAAGGCGACTTTAGCCTGCATTAATGCCAACTTTTAGCGCACGGCTCTCTCCCAAGAGCCATTTCCCTGGACCGAATACAGGAATCGTATTCGGTCTCTTTTTATCTGCAAGTGATATCAGCAACTTACAGCATCGGCCTGAAAATTTCCCACACTTCCACGACCAACCTGTTTTCTTTTATATCACATCAAAATCGGTCTTAACATTTTTTTTACACGAAAAATGCAGATCCTCGCGACCGCGAGTTACGTCGTTATGTCAGCAGGGAGGGGACATATATAGGCGAAAAAAGCATAAAAAAAACCCCTTCGCTTCGCAGGGCAAAGGGGAAAAGCTTGCAATGAATATTATATTTTCGGACTCACTTTTACGGCTTTACAGGGATATGCAGCGCCGCGAGGTGGTTTGGTCTGAAAGTTGCGCGTCCAGGGATGTGGAGTCAGTCAGACCTGAAACGTAATGCCACGTGCTGTCAGGAAGAAGCAGCCCGCCGCGCTATGTTTCGCTCAGAATGGTATGCATCACGGTGGTTTGATTCAAATGCCATCTTGTTTAATTTTGAATATGCGAAACCAAAGGGATTATTCAGGCGTGACGATATCGGGATAGAGAAGGGTTTCAAGATAGCTGACCAGCACCCAAATTTGATCGCTCAAAATGAACCAGATGCCCAGCCCAAGTAAAACCAGAACGAGAATTGTCAGGGCAATTTCGATTTTGCTCATAGCCAGGAAGTACCGCCAGCGAGGTATCAGAGGAATACCTCATGATGATAGCGAAACATCAGGGGCTTGTGCAATTGTGATGCGAGAAAGCCTCTGCCAATGTGTACAGCAGAGGCCAACGCAGTTGCGCTTACGCGCGCGGGAAAAGCGCGTTGAACTGGGCTGCCATCTCGTCGAGCAGCGCAAAACGGCGGCGGTACTCTGCGCGTTTTTTGCTGGCAATGTCTTCCAGAGATTTACGTTCTTGCGCCAGCGGTAGCTGCCACCGGAATGCGTCGCGTTTAACGCCGTCTAACGATGCCCAAAACTCGTCGTAGCTGGCATGGAAATGACGGCCTTTGCTGAAACGATAACGCAGGGCGCGGAATACGTGGCCATTATCACTGACGCCGGAGAGTGTGGTTATCCCGCACTCTCCGGCCATCAGGCCAAAGCATTCAACCAGAATACGTTTCGGGAACAGCCCATAACAGGCGCGGGTGGCGTGCTTAATGACGTCATGAGAGACGTTGCGACGGGGTCCCTGCAGACCACCGACGATCAGCTCCCAGCCGTCATGGCTCCGGGCAACGCTGAATGTTGTGCTGGCCAGAACCGTATCGTCGGCGCCGCAAAACCACAGTGTGCTTTCGCCTTCACGTTCGGCCTTGTGCGCGCAGGAGGCGTACAGCGTAAACTGGGCACCGTCTTTGCCCTCAAAGCTCAGCAGCTCCGTAGGCTCGGTGGCGGTTAATGCTGCGGCGAGTCGGGTGCCTTTAAGCGAGTCGATAAACTGATAATGGCCGACAATCGCTTGCGCACGCTGCGTTGACGACAAACCCCGCGCCAGATACTGGCGATGGGTTTTGCTGGGCAGTGTGACCTGCGCGTTCAACAGACGCATGAAGTCTGGGCGCTGGCCGAGAGTGTCGAGCATCAGTCGGGTTGAGCGATAAAAAATCATCGTACGCAGCAAAAACTTCAGACGGTAGTCCGCTTTTTTCCAG
The DNA here is from genome assembly GCF_003935895.2 of Scandinavium goeteborgense. Taxonomy (GTDB): domain Bacteria; phylum Pseudomonadota; class Gammaproteobacteria; order Enterobacterales; family Enterobacteriaceae; genus Scandinavium; species Scandinavium goeteborgense. The sequence continues at coordinate 1,783,579 of NZ_CP054058.1, forward strand.
ATTGGCGAAGGGGCAAGTTTGCCGCTGACCAGTTCAGAAATAAGATGCGAGCGCGGTTCAGGTGAATAGGCGGAGTTCAGGGGGTTGTCCGACATGATAATAACCTCATCATTGTTCTGAGGCTATTCTAACGGCCGGTGCGGTTAATCTTAATGCACGCACAGACTTTATTCCGCGTTCGTTTATACTTGATTTACGTTTTACAAAAAGCGTAAGGCAATCCGTGTATCCCCTATACTTAAACTAGGGGGCAACGCTATGTATCAACACATTGACGGCAAAGCCTGGCGGCATATATGGCTCATTGGCGACCTGCATGGTTGCTTTAATTTGCTGATGCCTAAACTCCGGGCCCACGAATTTAATCCTTATCAGGATGTACTCATCTCCGTTGGCGACCTGATTGATCGGGGACCCGACAGTCTCAAATGTCTCGAGCTTATTCATCAAAAATGGTTTTTCGCTATTCGTGGAAATCACGAACAAATGGCGATGGACGCGCTTGAGCATCAGCAATTATCGCTGTGGGAATTGAATGGGGGAGCGTGGTTCGAACACTGTACGGTGAATGAGCAGGCTGAGGCCCAACGTCTACTACAGGCCTGTCATGAACTGCCGTATGTCATCGAAGTGGACACCGATTCAGGTGTGCATGTCGTGGCTCATGCCGATTATCCGGCCGCGCATTATCAGTGGCAACAGGACGTCGACTGGCATCGCGTACTGTGGGACCGTCAGCGGCTGAGCGACCATCTGGCAGGGAATCATTCTCATATTGATGGCGCGGATCACTTCTGGTTTGGGCACACGCCCTTAAAGCACCGTTATGATGTGCTCAATCAGCATTACATCGATACCGGTGCAGTATTTGGCGGTGAGCTGACGCTGGTCCAGCTTCAGTAGTTACAAATCGCTGTATTCCTGCGCCGGACGCCAGAAACCGTCAATAAAATCCTCAACCGGGAAGCAACCGCCTTGCCTTATTCGCTGCGCGTCCATAGCCCGTACGCACTGCGGCTCGGTGTTATAGACGTCCACCACAATGTCTTCGCAGCCGCCATCGAGATAACAAATAAACAAAACCAGAGCGAACATCGCATCCTCACACTCTTGCGCGTTGCCTTAAGTGTAAGAGAAATAAGCGAAATGCGAAAATAAATAACCCGCCTAAAATTGGGCGGGTTCCTTTTGAATCAGGCTAAGCGCATGACCCAGGCATCGGACTTACTGTCATAGTGTTTGCGGTATAGAACAGAGTGTTCCCCATCGAGAATGGCGGGAACGCTGGTTTCGGCATCCCAGGCATCGAGTTGCATGCATAAATCAGGGTCAGATTTACAGGGAATGCTTAACGTTCGCTCCCCTTGCTGCTCGCCATGCAGCTCGCCGTCATCAATTTCAAAGGCGCCGATTCGTACGCTGGTTTTGGTCATAATGCTCTCCGGTTATCTGCTTCGTTGTGGTATGACCAGTTAGGTCTTCCCATTTTTTAGCGTAGACAAGGGCGAGCATTTTGCCAGTCAGAACGTGCTTAATTTTGGCTCAGCGTTACGCTTTGCCAGCGAACAATTTGCCATCCCGGACCAGTTCACGTGGATAGCTATTCTTGATGCGCGAACCGACTTTTTTTGCCAGGCCCAACGGATGTCCCTGAAAGGTCACGATAACATCATCGCGCGCGGGTGGCGTTTCCGGCCAGACATCCCGTCCGCGATACCACTCTTCGGCTTCCGCCTGCGTCAGTTCGAAGCGTGCACTTTTCTCGCCCGCCAGAGCGATAACGGCTTCGTGCTGCCAGCGGAACCCTTTATTGAAAGTCTCGGCCAGACGCAGGCCGATGCGGGAAAAACGGACCTTGCCCAGCAACGGCTCAATCTCTGCCGGGAACAGCCAAATCTCTTTATCGCGCTGCCAGAGATTCAGATTGTCTTCCCAATGCAAACCCACGGCGGCAGCAGCCTGTTTCACCGCCAAAGACTCACGGGTTCGCATCGGCAGGAAGGGGAACTTGCCGACTTTGTAGCCCGGTGCGGGCAGGGCTTCAATGGCCGCGGTTTTTTTCAGCCGTGCGACAAAGAATCCTTCGCAATCGAAAATCTGCGGGAAGACGTGCAGGAAACCTTCCGGCGTCAGGGCCTGGGTTGCACCGTCGAATAGTGTGTCGAGCGGCATGATTTCGACCGCCTGCGGATAGCGGGCCAGTAACCAGCTCAACACGTCCTCGTTTTCGTCACGGTTCAGCGTGCAGGTGGAATACACCAGCGTGCCGCCGGGGCGCAGCGCATGAAACGCGCTGTCGATGAGCTCGCGTTGGGTCTGGGCTATGTCGAGATTGCTTTCCTGGGACCAGTTCTTCAGCGCATCGGGATCTTTGCGCACCACGCCTTCGCCGGAGCAAGGGGCGTCGAGCAAAATGGCGTCGAAGGATTCTGGCAGCGCGGCGCCGAATACCCGGCCATCAAAATGGGTGAGGGCAACGTTGTTGATCCCGCAGCGGCTGATATTGGCGTGCAGTACTTTAACCCGGCTGGCGGAAAATTCGTTGGCTAAAATAGCGCCTTGGTTCCCCATTCGCGCGGCAATCTGCGTCGTTTTTGAACCCGGTGCGGCGGCAACGTCCATCACCCGTTGAGGATGATTGTCACCAGCAAACAGCGCCGTGACCGGCAGCATCGAGCTCGCTTCCTGAATGTAAAACAGGCCGCTCAGGTGTTCGGCCGTGCTGCCGAGCGGCAGGGCATCTTCGTCTTCGCGTTCAATCCAGAAACCTTCTTCGCACCACGGTATAGGCGTGAGTTGCCAGCCATAAGGGGCAACCAGCTGCAGAAAATCCGGGACAGAAATTTTGAGTGTGTTAACACGGATACTGCGGCGCAGCGGGCGCTGGCAGGCGGCGATGAAATCGTCGAAGGAGAGATGAGTCGGCATTGCTGCACGCATCACCTCAAGAAAGGAGTCAGGAAGATAAGCCACTAAACGCACCAGATTCATAAACGGGTGCGCAGTTTAGCACAGCGACTCCGGCTTCTTACAGCCGGAGTCGCTTCGGGTTTAGCGTGGCAGCGCGGTGCCCCATTCACGCCACTCTTTTGGTTCTGCGTCCTGCAACAGGAAGTGTTTATTTTCCTGCGCTTTCGGCGCGAGCGGGGTGCCTGGCGGCGTGGCAAAGGCTATGCCGCCGCGAATGAACTGATTGAAGGTCCCGGTTTTCACGACGCCGCCGATGATACCGAAATCGAGGCTGTAGCCTGATGCCAGCCAGAATACCGAGTTATTGCGCACCAGATGCTGATAACGCTGGCTGATACGCAGGCCCACCATCACGCGGTCTGAGAGCGAACCCAGATGCAGGCCGGTCACCGTACCCACTTCAATGCCGCGGAACAGAACCGGTGTGCCGATGCTCAGCGATCCGGCTTCCGGCGCTTCGACGATGATGCTCAGGCCGTCGAGGTAACGGGAGTCGGTGATGGTCGCTTCCTGCAACTCAAAATCGCGGCGTGGATTGCTGCCGCGGCCGGGTTCAACGTTAATGTACGGCTGCAGGATGGTATCCAGGTGCTCAACGCCTGCCGCGGATATCTGAGGTGTGACTACCGAGAAGCGGGTGCCGCTACGGGCAAAGGTGTTCACGTATTCCGGATACAGCACCGCTTTCGCCTGCACTTCGTTGCGGGCAGTAATCAGCGTCAGGGTCTGGATCTGGCCGATATCAATGCCCAGATAGCGAATCGGCATCCCTTCGGCAAGCTTCCCGGCATCGAAGGTGTGCAGGGTAATTTGACCACCCACCGCGCGGGCCGCAGTCTCGGAAGGATACAGAATACGTTTATCGCCTTTACGTGCGCCAGCACCTGCGCCGCTCAGATTGTCGAAGCTGATAGCGCCGCGCAGCGCACGGGAGAGTGGGGCGGCCTGAACCGTCAGCCCGCTGCCGTTTAGCTGCACTTTTGCTCCGCCTTCGGCCCAGAACACACTGTTTTGCGTCAGAAGCTTACGGTATTCCGGTTTGACGTGCAGCTCGATATCAAACGCATTCGCGCGTGGGCGAACAGTGATCACTTCCCCGACTTCAAATTTACGGTACAGCACGACAGAACCGGCCTGGACGTCCGGCAAGGTGTCGGCGGTCAGCGTCATCGTTGTCGTTGGCAGTTCGCCCAGACTGTTTTCAATCGCTTTTTCAAGATTGGCAAACAGTGGGTAGTTCTGCTTCATCGGGCCTTTTTCACCCGGTAGAATGCGAATGCCGCCGCTGAGCCATTCGCTGGCGCTGGCACCGAGGAATTCAATACCGTCGAGCCCAACTTTGACGTCCACGCGGCTGTTGACCACGAATTTGCTGTCGCCGTGGACCAGGTCGCGATATTGCGGATCGATGGCGATGGAGAAGGAAACCCCTTTATTGTTCAGCGTGCGTTCAAGCACCTGACCAATTTTAATGCCGTGCAGAATAATGGGCTGCCCGGCCTCGACGCCGTAAGATTCTGGCGCATTCAGGGTGAGCGTGGCAACGCCTGGTTCCTGCAACAGTGTTTTATCGGCAGGGACGACCACGAAATGTTTGCGCGGTTCGCCTTCGCCGGGTACCAGTTCAAAAGTGCTGCCAGTGAGCAAGGCGCTGAGATTGGTATTCTCAAGCGACAGTTTCGGGTTACGTAGCTCGATACGGGTTTTGTCGCGCAGCAAATTCACCACGCTCGGATCGACGGTCATTTCACCGCTCACCGCCCCGCCAGGATTGAGGTCCAGTTTGGTCAGCTGTCCGACTTCCAGGCCCTGATACATCAACGCCGTCGAACCGGCTTTCAGACCCGTGCCGTCCGGCAGGTCCAGTTTGACGATTACCCCACGTTGGCTGTGGGCCAAATCGGCGTACAGTCCAAACTCATCGTTCTGAGTTGCGGTTTTCGAATCTTCCGGTGAGTCAAAAGCAATCGCGCCATTCACCAGCGCCGCCAGGCTTTCAAGCTGGACTTTCGCCCCGCTCAGCCCAACGTCGGCTTTAATACCGGAGACATTCCAGAAACGGCTGCCTTTTTTCACCAGATTGGTAAAGCGGCGGTCGATCAGGATATCAATGGTGACACCCTGCTTATTGGCGTTAATCGCGTAGTCATACACGCGCCCGACCGGGATTTTGCGGAAGTACACCAGCGAGCCGCTATTGAGCGAGCCTAAATCCGGAGCGTGAAGATGGATCATCAGTTCGCCATTGTTCAGGCGATATTTCGGCTGGGTATCCAGTGCGGTAAAGTGATCTTTCTTCTCACCTTTACCGGGCATCATGCCGATATAGTTCCCGCCGACCAGCGCATCCAGACCGGACACGCCTGCCAGCGACGCCTTAGGCGTGACGAGCCAGAACTGCGTTTCTTCCCGCAGCGCATCTTTCATGTCGCCTTTGATGCTGGCTTTGACCTCAATGTGATTGAGATTTTTGGCCAGGCTAATTTCCTGAACGGTTCCCACCTCGACGCCCTGATAACGAACAGGGGTGCGGCCGGGGACAATACCGTCGGCTGAGATGAAATCGATAGTGACCGTTGTGCCACGATCTTCAAAACTGTTCCAGATAAGCCAGCCAGCAATGAGCAGGGCGATTACCGGCAGCAGCCAGAAAGGGGAAATACGGCGTTTTGTTTTAATTCTCGCTTCAGTCGGTGAAGCGGGCGTTTCCTGACTCATGTGCATCCCAAAGTAAGCGGCTGTCCAGCCATTCAACAGCAAGAATAGTCAATATTACCGCAGCACCGAAATAAAACGCAGCGGGTCCCATTGTAAAAGCAAGTAACTGATCGCGATTGATAAGTGACATCATCAGCGAGATGACGAACAAATCGAGCATCGACCAGCGACCAATCCAGGTGACAAAGCGCAACAGAAGTATTCGGGTTCTGAGCCCTTGTTCACATTTGAAGTGAATTGATATCAACAGGGTAAGCATCACCAGCACTTTGGTAAAGGGCACAAGGATACTGGCAATGAAAACCACGGCCGCCACCGGAATGTTGCTGCTGCCGAGCGAGATGATGCCGGAAAGAATGGTGTCTTCCTGACGCGCGCCGTTCACATAAATGATGGAGATAGGCAACAGGTTCGCGGGAAGCAGGAAAATCATCGAGGCAATCAGCGCGGCCCAGCACTTTTGTAGGCTGTTAGCCCGGCGGTGGCGCAGCGGAATATGGCAACGGCGGCAACGCCCGCGGGAATCTGCGAACCCGGTGTGGTGGCAACCCAGACAAACCTGCAAACCCGGGTCCGCTCGTTGGGCAGGGCGCTGCGGGTAAAAGCGGTCCCACAGCTGTTCCACATTGAGGTGGATGAGCGTCAGAATACTCAGCAGCACCAGCGAGATGAATGCTATCAGGCCAACACCCGGCTGGAGAAACGCGTAATCCTGAACCTTAATGGACGCCACACCCACACCAACCAGGTAGATATCGAGCATCACCCATTCTTTGAGTTTTTCGAGCATCAGCAGAACTGGGCGAAGATTCATGCCGAGAATATTACCCAGCCACAAATAGGCGATGGCGATAACCAGTACCAGCGGCGCACCGACGCTGCAAAATAGCACCATCGCGGCAGGGATAGGGTCGCCCTGATCGGTCATCTGCCAGATACCCTGCAACAGGTTGGCGTCGATACGCACGCCGAGCAGATGCAAACGCAACAGCGGTTCGCTCCATGCAAAAGGCATCAGCAGCAGCATGGTCACCGCCATTGCCGCCAGGCGTGTTAAAGACCAGTCGCGCCCGTCACGAATTTTTGCGTCGCAGCGAGGGCAATATGCGCTTTGTGACGCTTTGACCACGGGCAGGGTAAAAAGCGTGTCACACTGCGGACAGCGGTGATACTCCACAGACGTCAGTGGGTTTCCAATCGCATGGACGGTGATTTTTTTGCCCGGCGAGATTTGAGAAGCTCTTAGTGCCATTTATTAGCTTTTGAAATGAATGTATAACTCTATCTTAACCTATGAACGGATTCATCTTGAGCCCGAACGCATTTAATGCTTATTTTATTAGGCTATGCGTCGGCACTGACCGGCTTCGAATTAAGTACAATAAGTGATTGAATAATGAGCGAATCAGAGTTTTACGCGGATCTTAACCGTGATTTTCAGGCATTAATGGCAGGTGAAACCAGTTTTTTAGCCACACTCTCTAATACCAGCGCGCTGTTGTATGAGCGTCTGACCGACGTTAACTGGGCCGGTTTTTATCTGCTCGAGGGCGAAACGCTGGTTCTGGGTCCGTTCCAGGGCAAAATTGCCTGCGTTCGTATCCCGGTCGGTCGTGGCGTTTGCGGCACGGCGGTGTCGGAAAATCGCGTACAGCGTGTGGAAGACGTCCACGCCTTTGCCGGTCATATCGCCTGTGACGCGGCAAGCAACTCCGAAATCGTGCTCCCTCTGGTGGTTAACGGAAAAATTATCGGCGTGCTGGATATCGACAGCCCAGAGTATTCCCGCTTCAGTACTGAAGATGAACAGGGGCTCCGTGAGCTGGTTGATCACCTTGAAAAGCTGCTTGCGGCCACCGATTATCACAAATACTTTCAGCCTGTCGCAGGATAATCAACGGATAACGTAGCATTTACCGATGGCGTCATTATAATGACGCCTGTTCATGCCCGCGGTATGTTGGCTACGTCCGTTGTAATCAGGAAATTTCATGGAAAATCAACCTAAGTTGAATAGCAGTAAAGAAGTTATCGCATTTCTGGCCGAACGATTCCCACAGTGTTTCAGCGCTGAAGGTGAAGCACGCCCACTGAAAATTGGTATTTTTCAGGATCTGGTAACACGCGTTGAGGGTGAAATGAACCTCAGCAAAACCCAGCTTCGTTCCGCCTTACGTCTTTATACGTCCAGCTGGCGCTATCTGTACGGCATCAAAGCGGGTGCAACCCGTGTTGATCTCGACGGAAACCCGTGCGGCGAGCTGGATGAGCAGCATGTGACTCACGCGCGTCAGCAGCTTGAAGAAGCGAAGGCCCGTGTGCAGGCACAGCGTGCAGAACAGCAGGCTAAAAAACGTGAAGCTGCCATTGCGGCAGGTGAGCCGGTTGATGCCCCACGTCGTGAGCGCAAACCGCGTCCAGCTGCCCCACGCAAAGAGGCTGGCGCGAATAAACCGCGTCCAGCTGCTAAACCTGCGGCGGCAAAAGCACCACGTCCAGCACGTGAAGAGCGTCTTACCCCGGTATCTGACATTTCTGAGCTGAGCGTTGGCCAGTCTCTGAAAGTCAAAGCGGGTAACAACGCAATGGACGCCACTGTACTGGAAATCACCAAAGATGGCGTTCGTGTACAGCTGACTTCTGGTATGTCAATGATTGTACGCACAGAACACTTGATGTTCTGAAACGGAGGCCGGGCCTGGCATGAACAATTTTTTTAAGGTCACCGCGCTCGCTGGCATGCTAGTAATGGCAGGCCAGTCGTTCGCTGTGGACGATATTACACGTGCTAACCAGATTCCTGTTCTTAAGGAAGAGGCCCAGCATGCAACGGTAAGCGAGCGTGTCACGTCTCGCTTTACCCGTTCTCATTATCGCCAGTTCGATCTCGACAACGCGTTCTCGGCGAAAATTTTCGACCGCTTCCTTAACCTCCTGGACTACAGCCACAACGTGCTGCTGGCCAGCGATGTTTCCCAGTATGATGCCCGTAAATCGCAGGTCGGTGACGAACTGCGCAGTGGCAAACTGGATGTTTTCTACGATCTTTATAATCTGGCGCAAAAACGCCGCTTTGAGCGCTATCAATACGCGCTCAAAGTGCTAGAGCGTCCGATGGATTTTACCGGCAACGACACCTACAATCTTGACCGCACCAAATCACCGTGGCCAAAAGATGAAGCCGAGCTGAATGCGCTGTGGGATGGCAAAGTCAAATATGACGAACTGAGCCTGAAGCTTGCCGGTAAAGACGAAAAAGAAATTCGTGAAACGCTGACCCGTCGCTACAAGTTCGCGATTCGCCGTCTGGCTCAGACCAACAGCGAAGATGTGTTCTCTCTGGCGATGACCGCGTTTGCGCACGAAATCGATCCGCACACCAACTACCTTTCCCCGCGTAACACCGAACAATTCAATACCGAAATGAGCCTTTCTCTGGAAGGTATCGGTGCGGTGCTGCAAATGGACGACGACTACACCATGATTAATTCCATGGTGGCAGGCGGTCCTGCGGCGAAGAGTAAAGCCATTAGCGTTGGCGATCGTATCGTCGGCGTTGGCCAGACCGGTAAAGGAATGGTTGATGTTATTGGCTGGCGTCTGGATGACGTTGTCGCCTTGATCAAAGGGCCGAAGGGCAGCAAAGTGCGCCTGGAAATTCTGCCTGCCGGTAAAGGTACCAAAACCCGCACCATCACGCTGACTCGCGAGCGCATTCGCCTCGAAGACCGCGCCGTGAAGATGTCGGTGAAAAACGTCGGCAAAGAAAAAGTGGGCGTGCTGGATATCCCTGGTTTCTACGTGGGTCTGACCGATGATGTGAAGGTGCAGCTGCAGAAACTGGAAAAACAAAACGTCACCAGTGTCGTTATCGATCTGCGCAGCAACGGCGGCGGTGCACTGACCGAAGCGGTTTCGCTTTCTGGTCTGTTTATCCCGTCTGGCCCGGTTGTGCAGGTGCGTGATAACAATGGCAAGGTACGCGAAGACAGCGATACCGACGGCGTTGTGTATTACAAAGGCCCTCTGGTGGTGCTGGTAGACCGCTTCAGTGCGTCTGCATCTGAAATCTTCGCGGCGGCTATGCAGGACTACGGTCGTGCGCTGATTGTCGGTGAACCTACCTTTGGTAAAGGCACCGTGCAGCAGTATCGCTCCCTGAACCGCATCTACGATCAGATGCTGCGTCCTGAGTGGCCAGCGCTGGGTTCTGTGCAGTACACCATTCAGAAGTTCTACCGCATCAACGGCGGCAGTACTCAACGTAAAGGTGTGACGCCGGATATCATGATGCCAACTGGCAACGAAGAGACGGAAACCGGCGAGAAGTTTGAAGATAACGCTCTGCCGTGGGACAGCATCAATGCCGCGACCTTCGTCAAAACGGGCGATATGATGCCGTTTGGTCCTGAGCTGTTGAAAGACCACAATGACCGTATCGCAAAAGATCCGGAATTCCAGTACATCGCCAAAGATATTGCCCGTTTCAATGCGCTGAAAGAGCGCCGCAATATCGCCTCACTGAATTACGCACAGCGTGAGAAAGAGAATGAGGAAGATGACGCGACGCGCCTGGCCCGCATCAACGATCGTTATAAACGTGAAGGCAAGCCACCGCTGAAGAAACTGGACGATCTGCCGAAGGATTATCAGGAGCCCGATCCGTATCTGGATGAAACGGTCCATATCGCTAATGACCTGGCGAATATGGAAAAAGACCGGCCCGCGGTAACACCAACCGCCAGCAAATAACCCCCCAACAGGCACAAGAAATTGTGCCTGTTTTTTTTCCTTTCTCAAGCGTGCGTCAGCGAGAGGCAACACAATGTAAAGTTGTGTTTTTCTCGTGACTTAGCGACCTCTGATAGTTGAAAATCAGCGTAAGACCCATACCATATGGGTAATCGCATAGTGCGTTTTGTTACAACGAGGTTAAAGAAAATTATGATGCGAATCGCGCTCTTCCTGATGACCAACCTGGCGGTTATGGTCGTGTTTGGGCTGGTGCTAAGCCTGACAGGAATTCAGTCTAGCAGCATGACAGGCCTGCTTATCATGGCGCTGCTTTTCGGTTTTGGTGGCTCGATTGTGTCGCTATTAATGTCGAAATGGATGGCGCTGAAATCGGTAGGTGGTGAGGTTATTGAACAGCCGCGCAATGAAACTGAGCGCTGGCTGATGAACACCGTCGCACAGCAGTCCCGTCAGGCGGGTATTGCCATGCCGCAGGTTGCGGTCTATCACGCGCCGGATATCAACGCCTTCGCGACCGGTGCACGCCGTGATGCGTCGTTGGTTGCCGTGAGTACTGGCCTGTTGCAGAACATGAGCCGTGACGAGGCCGAAGCCGTCATCGCGCACGAAATCAGCCACATCGCCAACGGTGACATGGTGACCATGACCCTGATTCAGGGCATTGTGAACACCTTTGTTATCTTTATTTCTCGCGTTATCGCGCAAATTGCAGCCGGTTTCCTGGGCGGCAACCGCGATGAAGGTGAAAGCAGCAACGGTAATCCGCTGATTTACTTTGCGGTAGCGACCGTGCTGGAGCTGGTATTTGGTATTCTTGCCAGCATCATCACCATGTGGTTCTCCCGTCATCGTGAGTTCCACGCCGATGCCGGTTCAGCCAAACTGGTGGGCCGCGAGAAAATGATTGCGGCGCTGCAGCGCCTTAAAACCAGTTACGAGCCGCAGGAAGCCAGCAGCATGATGGCGTTTTGTATCAACGGTAAAGCGAAATCCATGAGCGAACTGTTCATGACGCACCCACCGCTGGACAAACGTATCGAAGCGCTGCGCAGCGGCGAGTATCTGAAATAACGAATTCACAGCACGACCCTTAAAGCAAAGCGCCTCTCAGAGGCGCTTTTTTTATGCCCGGATCAGGAGACAGCACGAGGCTGGGTGACGCGAAGGCCACTGATGATGGCGGCGATAACCGCGAGGGATCCTGCCAGTAAAAGTGAAGTGTGTGTCCCGTGCGTACCAAACAGGTTAAACAACAATGCGACTAGCGCCGCACCGGTACTTTGCCCCAGAAGACGGGCCGTACCTAACATTCCGCTGGCGCCACCGCTACGGTTACGCGGTGCAGACGACACAATGGTGTGGTTGTTTGGCGACTGGAACAAACCAAAACCGGCACCGCACAGCATCATGCGCCAGACAATGTCGATGTCCTGTGGCGAGGAAGGCAGCAGCGCTAACGCGAACAGACCGCATGCCATCACCGCCAGGCCCAGAGCACCAAGAAAACCGGCGTGGACTTTTTCGATGAGATAGCCCGCAATCGGAGCCATCACCATGGTAGCCAATGGCCACGGCGTGAGCAGCAGACCGGTTTCAACTTCACTGCGTCCCATCACCGATTGCAGGAAGAAGGGCAGTGAGACCATGGCCAGCATTTGGGCGCAGAAGGAACAAATCGATGTACAGATAGACAGCGAAAAGAGCGGAATACGCAGCAAATCGACCGGCAGCAGCGGAACCGGCAGCTTCAGCTGGCGACGAACAAAGAAAAAGCCGATGACCAACATCGCCACCACTTCACAGAGCACCAGTTGCAGAGACTGCCCTTGAGCAAAGCTGCTGAGTGCGGTTATCAATAAACCGAAGGTTAAGGCATTCATGACCGCACTTGGCAGATCGAAACGCGACGCCTGGCTGCGGGCCCCATTAGGCGGCAGATAGCGCATGGCTAAAACGAACGCCACGATCCCGAGCGGGACGTTAATCAGGAACAGCCACTGCCAGGATGCCACGGATAAAATGGCGGCGGCGATAGTCGGCCCGGCGGCAGAGGATACGGCCACGATAAACGAGTTGATCCCCATCCCGCGACCAAGAAAACGCTGCGGATAAATGAGACGTATCAAAGCCGTGTTGACGCTCATTAGCGCCGCGCCCCCCAGGCCCTGCGCCACGCGGGCCAGCGTCAGCATTTCCAGCGAGTGTGAGAGCGCGCAAATCAGCGATGTACAGGTGAAGACCACCAGGCCGCATTTATAAATTCGTCGATAGCCGAACATGTCGCCAAGAAAGGCCAGGGTCAGTAGCGAGATAACAATCGCGATTTGGTAGGCATTAACTATCCAGATAGACGCGGCGGGGGAGGCGTTAAGGTCGGAAGCAATAGTGGGAAGCGCAACGTTGGCAATGGCGCCATCAAGTACGGCCATCGAAATACCAAGGACGATCGTCAGAATGGCACCATAGCGTTGCGGCAATGGCAAACCATCAGGAGCTGTTTTTTCCATGAGAAAAGTATGTCTTTAATGAAATCATTATGCAGGTAATGATTTTAGCATTGATTATTCGGCAGTATGTCGCAGATTTGTAACGAAGATGCAGAAGAGTGATTGCGGCGGAAGGCGCGCGAAATTATAATAAAAAACAGTTCTGAATTTTATAAAACAGTCGCGATGAGGTGATAAATGGCAGTTGCAGATTTGGATAAACAGCCAGATTCTGTCTCTTCGGTGTTGAAGGTTTTTGGCATTTTGCAGGCGCTTGGCGAAGAGCGTGAGATAGGAATTACTGAGCTTTCACAGCGCGTGATGATGTCAAAAAGCACGGTTTATCGCTTTTTACAGACCATGAAATCGTTGGGCTACGTGGCACAGGAAGGCGAATCAGAGAAATACTCTCTGACGCTGAAGCTGTTTGAGCTGGGCGCTCGTTCACTGCAAAACATCGATCTTATTCGCAGTGCAGATATCCAGATGCGTGAACTTTCTCGTCTGACGAAAGAAACCATTCACCTGGGCGCGTTGGATGAAGACAGCATCGTCTACATCCATAAAATTGACTCAATGTATAACCTGCGTATGTACTCGCGCATCGGCCGTCGCAATCCGCTGTACAGCACGGCGATTGGTAAAGTGCTGCTGGCATGGCGTGATCGTGAGGAAGTTAAACAGATCCTCGAGCACGTTGAGTATAAGCGCAGCACCGAGCGGACTATCGCCGATACCGACGAGCTGCTTCCGCTGCTGGATGTGGTGCGTGAACAGGGTTATGGCGAAGACAATGAAGAGCAGGAAGAAGGTCTGCGTTGCATCGGCGTGCCGGTGTTTGACCGCTTCGGCGTGGTGATTGCGGGACTGAGTATTTCCTTCCCGACTCTGCGTTTCTCTGAAGAGCGTTTGCACGAGTACGTCAGCATGCTGCATACGGCGGCACGTAAAATTTCTGAGCAGATGGGTTACAACGACTATCCGTTCTGAGATACGTTGCCATAAAAAAACGCCGCAATCAGCGTAATGCCGATCAGTTAAGGATCGGTTGACCGATCCGGTGGTTGTGCAAGAATCCGTAATCTCTCCAGGGATTACGGATTTTTTTATGTTACTCAGCCAGGCCTTAGATACCGTCCATAAATTTTCTCCGCAGGAGTTTGCTGCCCTTGCAGACCTGCTTTCTCCTGAACTGATTGATGAATGCCTGGCTGACACCGGCGTCGTCACTCTGCGTAAGCGTCGCCTCTCCATGGAGATGATGGTCTGGGCGGTTACCGGCATGGCCCTGTTCCGCTCCCACTCCATGACCCAGCTGGTCTCACATATGGACATTCTTCTGCCGGGTAACCGGCCCTTCGTTGCACCCAGTGCCGTTGTTCAGGCCCGCCAGCGGCTCGGCGAGGATGTCATCCGTCTGATGTTCGAAAAAACACGTCAGCTCTGGTTTGAAAAAACACCCCTGTCTCACTGGAACGGCCTGACGCTAATGGCCGTGGACGGTACGTTGTGGCGTGCACCTGATACCCCAGAAAATGACGCAGCCTTCGGCCGTACTGCCAATGTGAACAAGCAGTCCGAATGGCCACAACTGCGCATGGTCTGCCAGATGGAAGTCACCAGCCATCTGCTGTCTGCGGTGGCCTTCGACAGCGTCTCTGAAACCGGTGAAACTGACCTTGCGGCACAGCTTATTGACCGGACGCCGGACCACTCACTGACCATCATGGATAAGGGCTTCTATGCCCTGGGCCTGCTGCATCGCTGGCAGTCATCAGGCACGGAAAGGCACTGGATGCTGCCCTTACGCAAAGGCGCGCAGTATGAGGAGGTGAGAAACCTGGGCGCAGGGCAGAAACTGGTGAGAATAACGCTGTCGCCGCAGGCGAAAAAGAAATGGCAGGATGCACCGGAAACCCTGACAGCAAGACTGGTCAGCAAGGAAGTGAACGGCAAGACGGTGCAGATACTGACGTCGATGTGCGACCCGCTCAGATACCCGAAAGCCGATATCGTGGACCTTTACAGCCAGCGGTGGGAGATAGAGCACGGGTTCAGGGAGATGAAGCAGCATCTGCTGAATAATGAACTGACGCTGCGGAGTAAAAAGCCTGCGCTGGTGCGTCAGGAGCTGTGGGGCGTGGTGCTGGCGTATAATCTGTTGCGCTTCATGATGGGGCAGATGGCGTACAGTCTGAAAGGCGTGGAGCCATATCAGATGGGCTTTAAACAGTCAGCGTTATATCTGTGCAGCCACCTGCGTTTACTGCCGGGAGTGGCGCCGGGGAAACTCCCCAAGGTCATGGCCGAAATACTGAGTATGGCCTCAAGCTTCGTGCTACCAGGGCGAAGAGCACGGCATTACCCGAGAGCTGTAAAAAAGAGGCCGCAACGTTATCCGTTGCGGCCTCCTTCAAAAGCTTAACTGACAAGCATTACGCAATCAGCGGCGTTTTTTGTTTGTGGTGTCCGATTATCCCTTATCGACAACCGTTGTGCTTTTGCGCAGAAGAGGGCAGTCAGTAATGCCGATAATCCCGCTGTCAGTGTGAACATATTGCGCCGTGCTGGTACCCCGCGCGGTGAGGTATTTACACTGTAATCCTAATCCGCCTACGTTTTCAGTGCTGCCCATCAGCACACCGTAGCCGGTTGAAAGCAAAGCAATCCAAATAATCGCCAGTACAATAATTGCACGAATTGTAAAACGCATCATATGCCTCGTTATTAGTTCTTCCTGTACAATAGAGTAGTTCGTTCACGGACTGAAACAAGTCGATGATTCCTAAAATGAAGAGACTCCATTACAGTTAGCCGCGGTTTAAGGTTAGCGTGCTAATCTGTTAACAAATAGAGTTACCCGGAGAGTGGAGTGAAAAAGTTACGGTGGGTCATCCTGGCGGTTATCTTTCTGATTGCCTGTCTATTACTGTGGACTCAGATGATTAACGTGTTGTGCGATCAGGATGTGCAGTTTTTCAGCGGTATTTGCACCATCAATAAATTCATTCCCTGGTAAAAGTTTTTCTCTTAGGAGGTTTCCTTCCTCATGCCGTCGAGTGGTAGAATGACGGCTCCAATTTGAGGTGGTGAAATGGTTGATTTAATGAATTCCGGAATGCTGAATTTGGCCTCCCTGGCAGTCTCCCTGCTGGTTCTGGTCATCGGGCTGGCCCTGTGGTTTTTCGTTAACCGCGCCAGTTCCAGGGCAAACGAACAGATAGAACTTCTGGAAGCGCTGCTGGATCAGCAAAAGCGTCAAAACGCATTACTGCGTCGCCTGTGTGAAGCAAATGAACCGGAGAAAGAAACGCCGGTGAAACCTGCAGAACAAGTCCAGGCAGAGCCGCAGGACAGCGATGATGATTTTATCCGTCTGGTGGCGGAACGCTGATAGACTTCCCGGTGGTTGAACAGATTGACTGCCGGGATGCTCAATTCGTAATGCATTGCTATAACTTATTATTATGCTTTATCACTTTTCGAACTTAATCTCTTCTTGCTATTTGTCCGAGCCCCCTTCAAAAATTTTAATTCTTTTATGTGATCCGTTAAGAACGGTATCCACAATTCATCGAAACGTTTTTATTGCCCCACCGTGAAGCACTGTCATCAAATTTTCATTATTAAGGTGCAGCATCAATAATATTTAATATTGATAATGAATCTGCGTTTTATAAGTGAGGGTGGCCATAATAGAAGCATATTTATGCACAAAATTGTCTAACTATAGGAAAATGTTGCGTATGCATGCTGGCAGCCTGGCAGAAGTAAACACGTTGAGCTATGGTAAAAAAGTCGTAAAAATATGCAGTCCTGACGGGCCTGTAGCGGTTGTGTCGTTGGTCGGATTAGTGATAAAAGTTCGCATAATTGTGCAGATGATCGTCGCTTAATGCGATGTTATGTGCGACCGATCGAGACATGTTTAAAAATGGCTTGCCATTATTTACGTAGTATGTGATAACACGTTTTGAGTTAAACGAGGTACAGTTCTGTCTATGTGTGGCATTTTCAGTAAAGAAGTCCTGAGTAAACACGTTGTCGTTGAATACCGCTTCTCTGCCGAACCTTATATTAGTGCCTCATGCAGTAATGTCTCAGTTTTAGCTATGTAAGTGCCCTCGGGCGAAGAAAACACTCTAAGGAATTTTGCAAATGGCAAAGATTAAAGGTCAAGTTAAGTGGTTCAACGAGTCTAAAGGTTTTGGCTTCATTACTCCTGCAGACGGCAGCAAAGATGTATTCGTACATTTCTCTGCAATCCAGGGTAACGGCTTCAAAACTCTGGCTGAAGGCCAGAACGTTGAGTTCGAAATTCAGGACGGCCAGAAAGGCCCAGCTGCAGTTAACGTAACTGCTATCTGATTCGAAAACACTGATCTCATTTGACATCAGCCATAAAGCCTCGCATTAGCGGGGCTTTTTACATTTGTTTCTGATTATGTCCGTCAGCCCCCTACAGTCGCGCTTTGTTGCAAAACCACATCGTTATTAGCATTGTTTATCGCTCATCCCGACCCCTTTTCACGTTAAATCATTGGGTTGTAAATCATAATCGGGAGCCGGAGTGCAAAACCATCGCCGTCACTTCACCCCAGTCCGTTTTGGCCTGGTGTGTTTAGGTATTTGTTGTTGTCTGGGGCTGTTGTTGGCCCGCGTAGGTTGGCTACAAATAATTTCGCCAGATAATCTGGTAAAACAAGAAGATATGCGTTCCTTACGCGAAGAGCCCATCGATGTTCCTCGTGGGATGATCATCGATAGAGAAGGGCGTCCGTTGGCGGTGAGCGTACCCGTCAGCGCAATCTGGGTTGATCCACAAACGCTGCTTTCGAAAGGTGGCGTTGGCTATAGTGCGCGCTGGCAGGCATTGGCCAAGGCATTGAACACCTCATTGTCTGACCTGACCTCGAAAATCACTCAGCATCCGCATTCCCGTTTCCTTTATCTTGCGCGTCAGGTCGATCCCCAGCAGGCAGCCTGGATTGATAAACTGCATCTGCCAGGCATTAATCTTCGCGAAGAGTCACGCCGTTTTTATCCGGCCGGTCACGTTGCTGCCAACCTTATCGGCTTCACCAACATTGATGACCAGGGCATTGAAGGCGTTGAGAAAAGTTTTAACGCGCAAATGCAGGGCAAACCGGGCTTGCGTCTGGTGCGAAAAGACCGTCACGGAAACGTGATTGAAAACCTGACCGAACAGGCCGCGGTGCCAGCGCATAATCTGCAACTCAGCATCGATGAGCGTCTGCAGACGGTCACTGAAGATGCGCTGGACAACGCCGTTCGCTGGAATAAGGCCGAGTCCGGCGCGTCTGTGCTGATTCGAATTGATACCGGTGAAATTTTGTCGATGGCAAGCTATCCGGACTTCAACCCGAATAACCGTGAAAAAGCCACACTGGACGACTTCCGAAACCGCGCGATCAGCGATACCTTCGAGCCGGGCTCCACGGTTAAACCTCTGGTGATCATGACCGCATTGCAGCAAGGCATTGTCCGCCCTGACAGCGTGGTCGACACCCATCCGTACACGCTGGATGGTCACCGCATTCGTGACGTGGGCTACTATCCTGAGCTGAGCCTCACCGGTATTCTGCAAAAATCGAGTGATACCGGCGTGTCGCATCTTTCACTGGCGATGCCGATTCAGCGTCTGCTTGATACCTACAAAGGCTTTGGTTTCGGCCAACCGACTGGCTTGGGTTTGACCGGTGAAAGCCAGGGTTTTCTGCCGAAACGTCGTGCCTGGGGAAAGCTCGACAGGGCGACCTTCTCATTCGGTTACGGTCTGATGATCACGCCGCTTCAGTTGGCGCACGTTTACGCGACGATCGGTGGCTTCGGGATCTCTCGCCCCTTGTCTATTACACGTATCGATCCACCGGTGATGGGCCATCGGGTAATGTCTGATGTCATTGTGCATCAGGTCGAGCACATGATGGAAAGCGTCGCGCTGCCTGGCGGCGGCGGGATCAAAGCTGCGGTTAATGACTATCGCGTGGCAGTGAAAACCGGGACGGCGAAAAAAATTGGTCCTGATGGCAAATATATCGACAAATATATTGCCTACACTGCAGGTGTCGCCCCGGCCAGTAATCCAAAATATGCGCTGGTGGTGGTGATAAATGATCCTGAAAACGGCAAATACTACGGTGGTGCGGTTGCCGCGCCGGTATTCAGCCAAATTATGGGTGACGTTTTGCGTCTCGAAAACGTGATGCCGGACGGTCTCGCTCCGGGCTCGCCGAACTTAATCGTCACGCATCACAAAGACACATTCACTCCCGCGCGGTAATCCATTCACCTGAAGGGCGAATAGCGTTACACTTTCGCCCTTTCAATGATATCGGAGTCATCATGTCCTGGAGTTGTCCTCTCTGTCATGCGCCGCTTGAGCGCCACAACAACAGCTACATTTGCCCGCAGCGCCACCAGTTCGATCTGGCGAAAGAAGGGTACATTAATCTGTTGCCGGTGCAGCACAAGCGGTCGCGCGATCCGGGTGACAGCGCGGAAATGATGCAGGCACGTCGCGCCTTTCTTGATGCGGGGCATTATCAGCCGCTACGCGATACCATCTGCGACATCCTCCAGCAGACGGCCCCGAAAAATATCCTCGATATTGGCTGTGGCGAAGGTTATTACACCCACGCTTTTGCGGCGCTCGCCGAACACACCTGGGGCCTGGACGTCTCCAAAACCGCCGTGCGTTATGGCGCGAAGCGTTATTCGCAGGTGGAATTTTGCGTGGCTTCCAGCCAGCGTCTGCCTTTTAGCGATGCCTGTATGGACGCGGTCGTGCGAATTTACGCTCCGTGTAACCCGCAGGAGCTGGAAAGAGTCGTCAAGCCGGGGGGCGTGGTGATCACCGCGACGCCAGGGCCACGACATTTGATGGAGCTGAAAGGGCTTATCTACGACGAAATTCGTCTGCATGAGGCGAACAGCGAAGCGTTACCGGGCTTTGAGAAAGTGGAGCAAAAGCAGCTGGCGTATCCGATGACATTGTCGGGAAGTGAAGCCGTGGCGCTGCTGCAAATGACGCCATTTGCCTGGCGCGCAAAACCGGAAGTGTGGGAAAAACTGGCAGGATTTGAAACTTTTGACTGCCAGACCGATTTCCTTATTCAGGTCTGGCAGCGGAACAATTAACCGGCGAAGTGGCTCCAGAGGATCTGGACGCCAATTCCTATCAGCACAATACCGCCGAGCATCTCGGCGCGTTTGCCCAACAGTGGCCCAATAAAGCGGCCGACCATCATCCCAATCGTCGTCATTACAAGCGTTGCGCAGCCAATGGCCAACGCAGTGTAAATGATATTCACCTGTAAGAAGGCAAGACCCACACCTACTGCCATCGCAT
Source organism: Scandinavium goeteborgense (assembly GCF_003935895.2). GTDB lineage: Bacteria > Pseudomonadota > Gammaproteobacteria > Enterobacterales > Enterobacteriaceae > Scandinavium > Scandinavium goeteborgense. The sequence continues at coordinate 1,803,880 of NZ_CP054058.1, forward strand.
CAAGGCTAGTGGCAATGGCAGTCGTCACCAGCAGCCAGAAACCGTGGCGATTTGGGGCTTTTTCTTCACCTTCTTCATTCCCGCGCCAGCCTTCAATCAGCATACGTCCGCCAAGGAAGACTAACAGTACGAAGGCAATCCAGTGGTTCCATTCCAGCACGAACTGGCTGGCGAGCATGCCCATCCCCCAACCGATAAGCGGGGTGATCGCTTCAACGCAGCCAAAAATGAGACCGGTACGCAGTGCTTCAGAGAATTTTGGTTTGTGCAGGGATGCACCTTTGCTTATCGAGACGGCAAATGCGTCCATCGACATACCAAAGGCGAGTAGGATAGTGGCTGAGAGATTCATCGCTTGTCCTGACCGGGGTAATATCCATATGACATACCGCTGCCCCCAGTAAACATACGTCATTCCAACGTATAGCAGTGATATGTCTATGGTCTCGCCTGTTCATCATGCTGATAAACCGTACGCACCACGTTTTGCAACGAGTATGTTGACACGTACATTTCCGGGAAAGGAAATCGGCTACTCCCCAACGACGGGCGCAACCTTAACATAATTTGAGAAAATAAAACAATAACAAAAAACGGGTATATCAACCACTAATTGATAACGATTTTCATTTGGATTAAGGGGTGATAAAAACGTTAATAAATATGAGGTAAAAATCGGGTGAATATAGCCAGTGCTATAAAATCATTTGTCTAAAATAACTTCATATATAGCAATGGCTATAATTGTAACTCATTGAGAAGACGAAACAAGTTTGTAGATTCTCTCAAGATCGTCGATATTTCGTACGCGTACAAGAAGGCGACGTTTTTCTAATTGCATTACCAGTACACCGTCTTCAGATAAATTCATTTCTTTAATACGGGGCCAGGCAATCCACACATTGGTGAAGAAAAAGCCTTCTGGTTTAAAAATAATTTTTGGGGTTCGGATCCAGAACAGATATAAGCCCATTAGCGCCAGCGCACATAATAACCATGTGGTTATTAATTGGCCGTTGGCATTAACGTTTTGATAAATAAGAATCGCCACCAGTCCGACAAAGATTATCCCATCGACACGACCACGGCGGAGCAGGGGGATAGCAAGCAGCACGGGGCCGTTCAGGTGCGGCATGATGAATTGATCGTAAATCGCGTAGGCTAGCAGGGCCACAATGAACAGCACCAGCACCCAATCCGTGATAGCCATTAAACCTCCAGAAATAAAAACCGGGGGCAAGCCCCCGGCGTCATACGAGTGTTAATCGTGTAATTACAGGCCCAGCAGGCCAACCGCATAACCGGCGATACCGATGACGAAGAAGCCAACGATGATCCACAGCGGGTTAACTTTCTTACGCAGCAGCCACATACAGGCGAAGGTCAACAGCAGTGGCACCAGACCTGGCATCAGCTGGTCAAGGATAGTCTGCACGGTGGTCACGTGAACCTGACCGTCGGAACCGGTGATTTTCGACACCACCAACGGAATGTTCACGTGCGTCCACTTGTTAACCAGGGCCCCCATGACAAACAGGCCGAGGATTGACGCCCCCTCAGTCAGTTTCTGCAGGAAGCCGCCGCCCATGTCCTTAACGATGTCCACACCTTTGCGGTAACCGTAAGCGACGCCGTAGTAACGGGTTGCCAGACGCACGGCGTTGAACAGGATGAAGAACAGCAGTGGGCCGAGCAGGCTACCGCTCATCGCGATACCAGCGCCGAGAGCGGCAAATACTGGACGTACGGTACCCCAGAAAATGGGGTCACCCACACCGGCCAGCGGACCCATCAGACCGACTTTGATACCGTTGATGGCACCATCGTCAATCTCTGCGCCGTTAGCACGCTGCTCTTCCATCGCCAACGTTACGCCGAGAACTGGCGCCGCAACGTACGGATGGGTGTTGAAGAATTCCAGGTGACGTTTAATCGCCTGGCGGCGTGCCTCGTTGTTTTCCGGATACAGGCGTCTAATTGCCGGCACCATAGAGAAGCAGAAGCCCAGCGCCTGCATACGTTCGAAGTTCCATGAACCCTGGAACAGGTTAGAACGCAGGAATACGGCACGGATGTCGCTCTGAGTGAGTTTTTTCTCTTGAGTTGTTTTTGTAATATCAACCATTTCGCTCACCTGTTAGTCCAGTTGGTTATCGAGATCGTTGTTAGCAGCCTGTACCTGGCCACCCGCAACACGATTGTATTTAGGGCTCAGCTGGATATACAGAATTGCCATAACTGCACCAATCACACCCAGGGCGACCAGGTTGAAGTTGGTGAATGCTGCGGTAACGAAGCCAAGGTAGAAGAATGGCATCAGGTAGCCAGCACGCATCATGTTGATAACCATTGCGTAACCCACAACCACGATCATGCCGCCTGCGATATTCAGACCGCCGGTCACCACTTCAGGGATAGCGTTCAGCATGCTCTGTACTTCGCTGGTGCCGACAGAGATAGCCACGATAACCGCTGGGATTGCGATACGCATTGCTTGCAGGAACAGTGAAGAAACGTGCAGCCAGGAGAGCGCCGTCAGGTTGCCCGTATCGGCCGCCTTATCCGCCGCGTGCTGGAATGCCACGGTGATAGTACGAACGATGATGGTCAGAACCTGGCCTGCTGCTGCCAGCGGGATTGCCAGTGCGATACCGGCACCGATGCTTTGATGGCCCGCGATAACCAGAACGGTAGAAATGATGGATGCCAGTGCCGCATCAGGTGCAACGGCTGCACCGATGTTCATCCAGCCCAGGGCGATCATTTCCAGGGTACCACCGATGATAATACCGGTTTTCATGTCGCCAAGGACTGCACCAATCAGGGTACAAGCCACCAGCGGACGGTGGAACTGAAATTCATCGAGTACGGATTCCATACCCGCAATACACGCGACGATGAACACCAGCACAATCTGAAGAGTGGTAATCTCCATTGTACTTCTCCTATAACATAAGCCTTAAGTGTGAAAATTCAGTAAGCAGCAGGGTGGGGTTATTTCCCGACTTTGCTGATCAAATCCATCATTTTCAGTCTCTGGTCGGTAGAAACTTTACGTGCTTCCAGTTCAATACCGCGTGCATTCAATTTTTTGAAGGCTTCGATATCTTTTTCGTCGACTGAAATCGCGTTGTTTACCTGGGTCTTACCCTGACGGAAGGCCATACCACCGATATTTACCGTGGTAATTTTCACGCCTTGTTCAACGATACGTTCAACGTCCGTTGGGTTGGTAAACAGCAGCATCACACGGTCACCCGCATATTGCGGGTTGTTGTAAACGCGGATCATTTTGGCCACATCAACAACGTGTGCGGTAACCCCTGGAGGCGCAACCTGAGTCAGCAGAGTTTTACGGACGGTATCTGCTGCGACTTCATCACTGACGACGATAATGCGGGTAACGTTGGTTTCTTTCGTCCAGCGAGTCGCGACCTGGCCGTGAATCAGACGGTCATCGATACGCGCCAGGCCGATAACCATATAGTCATTCGGGCCCATTGGTTTTGCTGGAACGTTGGCTTTCGGTGCTGCGGCCACAGCAGCCGGAGCGGCTTTTTCAACAGGTTTCGCTTTCAGCGCTTTCACGCCTTCACGACCAGTCTCAACGGCCACTGCGACCAGTTCGTCAAAGCTCGGGTTGTCGTCGCGACCCATGAAGGTCTCGACCAGCATCGGAACGTTAACGCCGGCGATAACTTCATAATTCTCTTTATCGACGACAATGCGGCTGGCAGCGTTGAACGGGCTACCACCCCATGTATCGACGAGAAAGAGCACACCTTGAGTGGTGTCCAGTTTCGCAAGCTGTGCGTTGTATTTTTCGATAAGTGTTTCTGCATTCTCGCCTGGCACGAAATCGATCCAGCCGACGTTTTCCTGCTCGCCCAACAGCATTTCTGCTGTTTTCAGCAGCTGTTCTGCAGCCCAACCATGTGTGCCTATTACAATAGCAATCGTCACTTGCTACCTCCTTTATTATCGTTACGACAAGACCACTGCCGTTTTATGAACCGTCGATTTTCACCGAATCGATTCAGATAGGGGTTAGAGTTAAAATTCTAATAACTTCCGTGAATTATTTTAGATAGTGAAAAAATAATTAATGTGATGAAGATCCGTAATTTACTCATCCACACGGAATAATTTTGGAGCGCAAAAAATCATCGAAAAAGTGCAAAGAGACGTAAATTTTTGCCAGATCCCATTTGCGTCTGATATGTTTATTTCCCGTTTAATTACTCAGGAGTATAGGGCATAGCCCAAGTATGGACCGTCACCGACGTCAGTTCACCCCCTGGCACTTTGCTGCCGCCACTTCCCCACTTTTTTATCACCCCGAGATAGTCTCGCCCGTCTTTGACATGGCGATGACAGACTGTGCCGTTTGCAGGAGCTGTGCATGGAACTCTTAATGGATCCTTCGATTTGGGTCGGCTTGCTGACGCTTGTTGTGCTCGAAATTGTTCTCGGTATTGATAACCTGGTGTTCATCGCCATCCTCGCCGATAAACTGCCGCCAAAACAACGTGATAAAGCACGTCTGATTGGCCTGTCGCTGGCGCTGTTTATGCGTCTGGGACTGCTGTCGGTTATCTCGTGGATGGTGACGCTGACTCAGCCGTTGTTCAGCGTAATGGACTATGCCTTCTCCGGACGTGATTTGATCATGCTGCTGGGGGGGATCTTCCTGCTGTTCAAAGCGACGACCGAACTGCATGAGCGGCTTGAAAACCGCCAGCATGATGACGGTCACGGGAAAGGCTATGCCAGCTTCTGGGTCGTAGTGCTGCAAATTGTGGTGCTGGACGCCGTGTTCTCCCTCGATGCGGTGATTACCGCCGTGGGCATGGTGAACCATCTGCCGGTGATGATGGCCGCAGTGGTGATTGCGATGGCGGTGATGTTACTGGCGTCGAAGCCGTTGACCAACTTCGTCAACCAGCATCCGACGGTGGTGGTACTGTGTCTGAGCTTCTTGCTGATGATTGGCCTGAGCCTCGTCGCAGAAGGTTTCGGCTTCCATATTCCTAAAGGCTACCTGTACGCCGCAATTGGCTTCTCGATCATCATCGAGCTGTTTAACCAGATTGCCCGTCGCAACTTCATTCGCCATCAGTCTAATGTGCCGCTGCGCGCCCGTACCGCCGATGCGATCCTGCGTCTGATGGGCGGCCGCAAGCAGAACGTGGTTCAGCACGATGCTGAAAACCCGGTTGCCGTTCCGGTACCCGAAGGCGCGTTTGCGGATGAAGAACGCTATATGATCAACGGCGTGCTGACCCTGGCATCGCGTTCATTACGCAGCATCATGACCCCGCGCGGCGAAATCAGCTGGGTGGACGCTAACCTCAGCGTGGATGAAATCCGCCAGCAGCTGCTGTCATCGCCGCACAGCTTGTTCCCGGTGTGTCGCGGAGAGCTGGATGAAATTATCGGTATCGTGCGCGCCAAAGAGATGCTGGTGGCGCTGGAATCCGGTGAGGACGTGGCCGCGATGGCGTCGGCTTCCCCTGCGATTGTAGTGCCAGAAACGCTGGACCCCATCAATCTGCTGGGTGTGCTGCGTCGCGCGCGCGGCAGCTTCGTCATCGTGACCAACGAGTTTGGTATGGTGCAGGGCCTGGTGACGCCATTGGACGTCCTGGAAGCGATTGCAGGTGAGTTCCCGGATGCCGATGAAACGCCGGAAATCATTGCCGATGGTGATGGTTGGCTGGTAAAAGGTTCCACCGATCTGCATGCTCTCCAGCAGGCGCTGGGCATGGAAAGTCTTCTGATCGGTAATGACGATGATATTGCCACTGTGGCCGGACTGGTGATTGCGGTTAACGGACATATCCCGCGGGCCGGTGACGTTCTGCATGTTCAGCCGCTGGACATCACTATCGTCGAAGCCAATGCGTATCGCGTGGACCTGGTTCGGGTCGTGAAACAACCTTCGCTTAACGACGAAGACCAATAATCCTCACAGAATAACGGGCAGTACATGCCCGTTATGTTCTTTTGGCGGAGGGTTTCCCCCTGACAGCCAGCGCGGGAATTCAGCCAGCGGCATCGGCTTCGCATACAAAAAACCCTGCAAAATATGCACCCCATGCCGACGCAGATAATGCGCCTGTTGCGGGGTTTCCACGCCTTCCGCCACCAGTTCAATGTTTAGCCGCTGACCCAGCGCGATAATAATATCCGTCACCGTCGAATTCACCGCATCGGTACCGATGGCGTTGGTGAAGGATTTATCGATTTTCAGGATGTCCGGATGCAACTGTTCAAGCCATGAAAGGGTGCTACTGCCGGTCCCGAAATCGTCAATTGCCAGCCGCACGCCTTTGCGGTGCAGTTCGCGTACCAGCCGATAATCCACGCCCTGCAAATTGTCCCGCTCGGTGATTTCCAGCACCAACTGCTGTAGCGGTCGCGCGGCGAACCAATACTGATTTACATCCCTCAGCAAAGCGCCCTGCAGGAAATGGCTGGAAGAAACGTTAATGCTGATATGAAACTGCTGGCTGGCGGGGAAATATTCAATCTGACGGATGGTTTCGGTGATGACGTAGCGCGTCAGCGGGGCGATAAGATTTTCCCGCTCGGCCACCGGGATAAACACTTCGGGCGAAATCCGCCCCAGCCGCGGGTTATTCCAGCGCAGTAAAATTTCCACCCCGGTGCATTGCTGCGTACGCGTATCGAGCTGCGGCTGGCAGTAAAGTTCAAACTCACGACGGGCTATGCCGAGGGTGATTTCGCGCGAAAAACTCATGCGGCCGGCGGTGGCAATCCACGCGACGGCGGTTAGAACCAGAGTCAGGATCGCCGCCAGCGGCACTTGTGAAGGCAGATCTTTCAGCGCCAGCATAGATGCACCTGGCGTGGAAACGCTAACGCTAAAAGGGAAAAGCCCGGATTGTCGACTGACAAGTTTTTCATCGTCGTCCAGCTGCAGGTTATCGCTGATGCCCTGCGACTCGCTGTAATAACGGTTCCCGACGGAGACGACCACTCGCCGGATCAGAGGCTCCTGCGGCTCCAGCAGCAGTGAGCTGAGTAAATCGATATTAATAGTCAGCAGTACGCCGTCTTCCCCGTCCTGCGACGCGGGATACCACTGAATCAGAATGGGCGAGCCTTTCAGCAGGGTTTGATCCGTGGACAGCATCAGCTGTGGCTGAGGAGCGGGAAGTGAGGACTGGCGCTGACGTAAAGCCACGTTCCGATCGCCAAAAACGCTGGAACAGTAGAGTATCCCGGATTTGACCAGCGCAATAGAGCGCAGCGTCTGCAACGCGGCGGCCTGTTTGCGGATAGGCAAATGCGCCACTTCGCAAGGCTGACCCACGAGACTGACCAATTCATCCCGCTTTCCTGCCATAGGCATTAAAATTTTATCGAGACTTTCTACCGCATGAATCGCGTAGGCATCGATGCGTCGCTGATTTAAATCGCGCTGTGAAATAAATCGCAGGCCGAAGGTGACAAGGAGGGTAGCAACAGCAACTATCAGACAGACAATGATCCGCTTACGGCGGTATCTCTTAATCAGTTTTTGGGCTGTTTGCATGAATGACGCTCACTCGGCAGTCGCCAACCAGATTGTTAGCGTCAACAGACCAATTGTAGTGCCCTGTGGATAAATTGCGGTCAGAACAAGTAAAAATCGCCCATCAGTAGGAGATGGGCGAGAGAGTATTAGTCACATTGTACTTTGATGGCCAGACCGCCCCGCGAAGTTTCACGGTATTTGGCGTTCATGTCTTTGCCGGTCTCGTACATGGTTTCAATCACTTTATCGAGAGAAACGCGCGGCTCGCTGGTACGGCGCATCGCCATACGCGTGGCGTTGATAGCTTTCACCGAGGCAATGGCGTTACGTTCGATGCACGGCACCTGAACCTGGCCGGCAACCGGGTCACATGTCAGGCCGAGGTTATGCTCCATACCGATTTCTGCCGCCACGCACACTTGCTCAGGACTTGCGCCCAGCAGTTCGGCAAGACCTGCGGCTGCCATTGAACAGGCCACGCCGACTTCACCCTGACAGCCGACTTCCGCACCTGAAATAGACGCGTTCATCTTATACAGAGCGCCAATCGCGCCAGAAGCCAGGAAGTAACGAATATAGCTTTCTGGGCTCACCGGTTCGATGAAGTGATCGTAATACGCCAGCACCGCCGGAACGATACCGCACGCACCGTTAGTTGGCGCGGTGACGACGCGTCCACCGGCGGCGTTTTCTTCGTTAACCGCCAGCGCGAACATGTTCACCCAATCCACTACCGTCATCGGGTCGCTGTTGGTTTTGTCCTGGCTTACCAGCATACGGCGTAGAGCAGCAGCCCGGCGCGGAACACGCAGTGGACCCGGCAACACGCCTTCGGTGTTCATACCGCGATCGATACAGGCGCGCATGGCCTGCCAGACGTTGGCAAAATAGTCTTCAATCTCTTTTTTGCTGTGCAGCGCCAGCTCGTTCTGCATCACCATGCCGGAAAGTGACAGGCCGGTTTCTTTGCAGTAGTCGAGCATCTCTTTTGCCGATTTGAACGGATACGGGACGTTGACGTCGCCGCTCATGTCCTGGCCGAAATGCTCCTCATCGACGATAAAACCACCGCCGATGGAGTAATAGGTTTTGCTGTAGATGACGGCGTCACCGGCAAACGCATGGATAGACATCCCGTTTTCATGCAGTGACAGATTGTCACTACGAAAACGCATGCCGTCGTCCTGCGGGAAATCCACTTCGCGGCGACCGTGCGCCAGCAACAGACGTCCGCGGGTTTGTACATCGCGGATAAACGCCGGGATCGCATCGATATCGACGGTATCCGGCATATTGCCCGCCAGACCCATGATGATCGCGATATCGGTATGGTGGCCCTTACCGGTTAATGACAGTGAACCGTAAACGTCCACCGCCACGCGGGTCACATCATCGATCATTCCCTTTTCGACCAGGTCATCGACGAACTGCTTACCGGCCTTCATCGGGCCTACAGTGTGGGAGGAAGAGGGACCAATCCCCACCTTGAACATGTCGAATATACTAATCACGCTAACACTCCTGACAGGGTTACCGGAAAGTTCCGATAACGATGTTAAAACTGCGCATAGTGTAAGAGGGAACTGGTAACGCAGCTTAACTATTCACATGAATTAAACTAATGCTTCACTTCGATTTTACTAATAGCGTGAAGTGGAGCACAGCATCTTTAATACACAGTATAGCTAAGGCTTCACGCCAATTTGTAAGGCCAGCTCACGAATAATGCCTGCGGTCATTCCCCAGACAAAATAATGCTGATACCAGGAGAGCCATACACGGTGCGAATTACCGCGACGGTGGATATCAAGCGGGTGGTAGCGCCCGAGGCGCAGGGCTTCGGCCAGCGGCATTTCAAACACCGCCGCAACTTCATCTTCACTGGCGTGATAGTGCAAATCGGGCGGAATAATGCCGACTACCGGCGTCACCTGAAAACCGGTCACGCTGTCCACGGGCGGTAGCATGCCGAGGATTTCAACTGAGGACGGGGGAATAGCCACTTCTTCCTGTGCTTCACGCAGCGCGGCGGCAATCAGCGACGCATCGCTGCTGTCGACCGCGCCACCGGGAAATGCGACCTGACCCGCGTGTTTACGCAGACGAGGGGAACGTTGAGTCAGCAACAAGCCGGGTTCATCACGACGCACAATGGGGATCAGCACCGCCGCCTGCCGCTGATTCAGCGCCGTGCGCGTCGGCTGCGGGCGTAACAGCTGAAATCGGGAGATGAAATCGTCAAGATTGATGTCCGGGGACTGCATCGGTTAACGCTCCAGTTGCTGCAGGATTCTGTTTACTTTATCAAAGGTTTCCTGATATTCCGCTTGCTCGTCGCTATCGGCAACAACGCCTCCGCCTGCGGAACAGACAATTTTGCCGTCCGCCGCCGTGAGTGTGCGGATGGTAATGCTGGTGTCCATATTGCCGCACAGACTGATGTAGCCAATGCTGCCGCACCAGGCATTGCGGCGATGCGGTTCAAGTTCGTCGATGATTTCCATCGCGCGTACTTTTGGCGCGCCGGTTATCGAGCCGCCGGGAAACGCCGCGCGCAGCAAATCGGTGGCGTGCAGGCTGGTGGGCAGTTCAGCCGTAATGGTGCTCACCAGGTGATGCACCGCCGGGAATGGCTCGACCACGAACAGTTCTGGCACGCGCACGCTACCCGGCACCGCCACGCGGCCAATATCATTGCGCATAAGGTCGACTATCATTAAATTTTCCGCTCTGTCCTTGGGTGACGTGCGGAGCTTTTCGGCCTGCTCTGCATCCTGTTGCGGGTCAGTGAGTCGTGGCAGCGTGCCTTTGATGGGCCGGGTCTGAATGTTATTCCCGTTGAGCTGGATAAAGCGCTCCGGCGACAGGCTCAGCACCGCGCTCTCTTTCAGGCGAATGAAGGCGCTGAACGGTGCACGATTGGCCTGATTGAGCTGACAAAACGCCTGCCACTCATCGCCGGAATAACGGGCCTGAAAACGCTGGGCCAGATTGACCTGGTAACAATCGCCGCTGTGCAGATACGCCTGCACCTGACGGAATTTCTCGCCGTACTCTGCGCGGGTCATGTTCGAGCGCCACGGTGCTGTCAAAGTAAACGGTTCGGTGGCCGCGGCCCGTTGGGTTTCAAGCCACTCCAGCCGCTGATGCGGGTCGTCATGACTGAGCAGCGAAACGGTTTGTCGCTGGTGGTCGACGATCAGCGCCCAGCGATAAATACCCACTGCCATATCCGGCAGGTGAATATCTTTCAGCGCGCGTTCCGGCAGCGTTTCAAAGCGTCGCCCGAGATCATAGCCAAATAACCCTAATGCACCGCCCTGAAAAGGCAGGTCAGGATGCGAAGCCACAGTCAGATTACAATCATCCAAAGCACGCTTAAGCAGTGCGAGCGGGTCGCCATCTGAGTCGAAATCACCCTCGGGACGACAGATTCGCGTGGTTTCGCCTCTGGTTTCCAGAGTAACGGCTGGGTCGGCCACCAGGATATCAAAGCGATTATGAGTGTGTTCGGCAAAGCCGGAGTGCAGCAGCATCGCCCAGGGGGCGGCGGAGAGGGGAGTGAAATAGTGTTCAGCGGCGTCAGCACGCCAGGGCAGCGTAATCACAGCAGGGGACAACTTCGACCTCAATCTGTCTGAAGCCGCCCGCTGGCTAATGTGCAGGCGGCGTGAAATAATAAGCGTCCACAATGTAGCAGGAGTTCACCATGATTTCAGGTTTACCTTCACTGAGCCACGACCAGCAGCAAAACGCGGTTGAGCGCATTCAGGAATTGATGACGCAAGGCCTGAGTAGCGGGGAAGCTATCCAGCTGGTAGCCAAAGAAATTCGCGCCAGCCACACCGGCGAAATGATCGTGGCCCGATTCGAGGATGAAGACGAGGAAGAGTAAACCCGTCCTGATTCGAGCCGCAGGTGCAATGCCTGCAACCCGAATGATTCAGGGTTTATCTCGATTAAACCGCAGCGACGATTTTAATCTCAACCTTATACTGCGGCTTCATCAGTCCGGCCTGCACGGTGCAACGCACCGGCGCATGTCCGGCAACCACCCACGCATCCCAGGCTTTATTCATCGCGGCAAAATCAGCTTTATCGGCGAGGAAAATCGTGGCATCGAGAATGCGTGATTTGTCGCTGCCCTGTTTTTCCAGAATCACGTCAATCTGCGCCAGCGTATTGGCGGTCTGCTCAAACGCGTCGGCATCCAGATTTTCCGGCACGCCAGTGTAGTAGATTGTCTCGTTGTGGATAACCACATCTGACCAGCGGGCTTCAGCATCAATACGGACGATTGTCATCTCAGTTTCCTTAATCTTATTTTATTTAACGCCGAAAGAGTGCCACATCGTCGACGGCTCGTCATCACTTTGGCTGGCACAACGTCCCCCGCACTGACATAATCACTGTCCAGATTTACAGGGGGTAGTGTGACGGACGATTTTGCAACAGACGGGCAGTTAGCCAAAGCGATACCCGGGTTCAAACCCCGCGAACCGCAGCGCCAGATGGCGCACGCGGTGGCGAAAGCCATCGATGAAACGCGGCCGCTGGTGGTGGAAGCCGGTACCGGCACGGGCAAAACGTACGCCTACCTGGCCCCTGCGCTGCGCGCAAAGAAAAAGGTCATCATCTCAACTGGCTCGAAAGCGTTGCAGGATCAGCTATACAGCCGCGATCTGCCGACCGTCGCCACCGCACTGAAATTTACTGGCCGACTGGCGCTGCTCAAAGGGCGCTCCAACTATTTGTGTCTGGAACGCCTCGAACAGCAGGCCATTGCTGGCGGCGACCTTCCGGTTCAGACCCTCAGTGACGTCATCATGCTGCGCAGCTGGGCCAACCAAACCGTTGATGGCGATATCAGCACCTGCGTCAGCGTGGCGGAAGATTCACACGCCTGGCCGCTGGTCACCAGCACCAACGACAACTGTCTGGGTAGCGATTGCCCGTTATACAAAGACTGTTTCGTGGTTAAAGCGCGTAAAAAAGCGATGGATGCCGACGTGGTGGTGGTCAACCATCACCTGTTCCTCGCCGATATGGTAGTGAAAGAGGGCGGTTTCGGTGAGCTTATCCCGGAGGCGGAAGTGATGATCTTCGATGAAGCCCATCAGCTGCCGGATATCGCCAGCCAGTATTTCGGCCAGTCGCTCTCCAGCCGACAGCTGCTGGACATGGCAAAAGACATCACTATTGCCTACCGTACCGAACTGAAAGACACCCAACAATTACAGAAATGCGCTGACCGACTGGCGCAGGCAACACAAGATTTCCGCTTACAGCTTGGCGAGCCGGGCTATCGCGGCAACCTGCGCGAACTGCTGGCTGACAACGGCATTCAGCGTGCACTGCTGTTGCTCGATGATGCGCTGGAGCTGTGCTACGACGTGGCGAAACTCTCCCTCGGTCGTTCGGCTCTGTTGGATGCCGCGTTTGAGCGCGCGACAATTTACCGCGGCCGCCTGAAGCGGCTGAAAGAGATCAACCAGCCGGGCTTCAGCTACTGGTACGAGTGTACTTCTCGTCACTTTACCCTGGCGCTGACGCCGTTGACGGTGGCCGATAAATTCAAAGAAGTGATGGCGCAGAAGCCGGGCAGCTGGATTTTCACCTCTGCCACGCTGTCGGTGAATGACGATCTGCACCACTTTACCGCGCGACTGGGCATTGAAGAGGCCGAATCGCTGCTGCTGCCGAGCCCGTTTGACTACAGCACACAGGCGCTGCTGTGCGTGCCGCGTAATCTGCCGCTGCCGAACCAGCCTGGCGGTGCGCGTCAGCTGGCCACCATGCTGCGCCCATTGATTGAAGCCAACAATGGCCGCTGCTTTATGCTTTGTACTTCGCACGCCATGATGCGTGACCTGGCCGAACAGTTCCGCGGAATGCTCGATCTGCCGGTGCTGTTGCAGGGCGAAACCAGCAAAGGCCAGTTGTTACAGCAGTTTGTCAGCGCCGGGAACGCCTTACTGGTGGCGACCAGTAGTTTCTGGGAAGGGGTGGACGTGCGCGGCGATGCGCTGTCACTGGTCATTATCGACAAGCTGCCCTTTACCTCCCCGGACGATCCGTTGTTAAAAGCGCGAATGGAAGACTGCCGTCTGCGCGGCGGCGATCCGTTTGATGAAGTCCAGTTGCCGGATGCGGTAATCACCCTCAAACAGGGGGTCGGGCGACTCATTCGTGACGTCGACGATCGCGGCGTGCTGGTGATTTGCGACAACCGTCTGGTAATGCGCCCTTACGGCGCGGTGTTCTTATCCAGCTTGCCGCCAACCCCGCGCACCCGTGATATCAGCCGGGCCGTGCGTTTTCTTGCAGGGCTGTCACTGACGTAATGTGTGACGAACTGTGGTAAGATGCGCGCCATTTTGTTGACCCCCTATTGCAAGAGCGCAACGTCCTATGCGAATTCTGGCTATTGATACCGCCACAGAAGCCTGTTCTGCGGCTTTGTGGCACGACGGTACGACGACGGCTCATTTCGAGCTTTGTCCACGCGAACACACCCAACGTATTCTGCCCATTGTGCAGGATATTCTGACTGAAACCGGCACCGCCCTGACCGAACTCGACGCGCTGGCGTATGGCCGTGGGCCAGGCAGCTTTACCGGCGTGCGTATCGGCATTGGTATTGCGCAGGGTCTGGCCCTGGGTGCGGATCTGCCAATGATCGGTGTATCGACGCTGGCCACCATGGCGCAGGGCGCATGGCGCAAAACCGGTGCAACGCGCGTGCTGGCGGCTATCGACGCGCGCATGGGCGAGGTTTACTGGGCGGAATATCAGCGTGATGCGCAGGGCATCTGGCACGGCGAAGAGACGGAAGCGGTGCTGAAACCCGAAGCCGTTAACGACCGGTTGAAACAACTCGACGGGGAGTGGGCTACTGTGGGTACGGGCTGGCAGGCGTGGCCTGACATGGCAAACGACACCCCGGTGACGCTGGTCGAGGGCGATGTGCTGTTGCCAGCCGCAGAAGATATGCTGCCGCTGGCCTGCCAGCTGTTCGCTGAGCACAAAACCGTTGTTGTAGAGCAGGCCGAACCGGTTTATTTGCGTAACACAGTGGCATGGAAGAAACTTCCGGGCCGGGAATGAATCTTAGTTTATATAACTGAGAATTAAGGAGTCGCTTCATGGCGAGTCGCATACAGGTCGTACAAGGTTTACTGGCTGGAGTGGTCATCGCCGCGCTGAGCGGATGCGTCACAGTACCGGACGCCATTAAGGGCACCAGCCCAACGCCGCAGCAGGATTTATCCCGCGTGATGGCTGCCCCGCAGCTGTACGTCGGCCAGGAAGCCCGTTTTGGCGGCAAAGTGGTTAACGTCAAAAACGAGCAGGGTAAAACCCGTCTCGAAATTGCGACCGTGCCGCTGGACGAAGGCGCACGCCCAAGTCTGAGCGACCCTTCCCGGGGCCGTATTTACGCCGATGTGAATGGCTTCCTCGATCCTGTCGATTTCCGTAACCAGTTAGTAACCGTCGTCGGGCCTATTACCGGCACCGCGAAAGGGAAAATTGGCGACAGCAATTACACCTACATGGTGATGCAGGCTAACGGTTTTAAACGCTGGCGCGTGGCCCAACAGGTGGTGATGCCGCCGCAACCGATCGACCCGTACTGGGGCGGCCCGCGTCCATGGCGTCATGGTTATGGCTACGGCGGTTGGGGCTGGTATAACCCAGGCCCAGCTCAGGTGCAGACTATCGTCACCGAATAACCTGTTGTTTTAAATAATTAAATTAACAGCGGCGAGTCCGCTGTTTCTTTTTCCAGGAATGGACTCCCGAGAGTCATAAAAATAAATAGTGACGCGCTTCGCAACCTTAAATTCGTATAATTAATAAACTGGTACGATAAGTTAAGATGTTGTTAATAACTTGTTTATTGACAGGGGTTGTGATGACGACGAATTCTCATTTCAGAGGTGATGCATTGAAAAAGGTTTGGCTTAACCGCTATCCCGCCGATGTTCCGGCGGAGATTGATCCTGACCGTTATCAATCCCTGGTAGATTTGTTCGAACAGGCGACAACCCGCTACGCTGACCAGCCCGCGTTTATTAACATGGGCGAGGTGATGACGTTTCGTAAGCTCGAAGAGCGCAGCCGCGCCTTCGCCGCGTACCTCCAGCAGGGCCTGGGCCTACAAAAGGGCGACCGCGTCGCACTGATGATGCCTAACCTGTTGCAGTACCCGGTGGCGCTGTTCGGCATACTGCGTGCGGGGATGATTGTGGTTAACGTCAACCCGCTGTATACGCCGCGCGAACTGGAACACCAGCTCAACGACAGCGGTGCCAGCGCGATTGTGATTGTCTCCAACTTTGCCCACACGCTGGAAAAAGTTGTCGAGAAAACCCTGGTGAAGCACGTCATTCTCACCCGCATGGGTGATCAGCTTTCTACCGCCAAAGGTACGCTGGTTAACTTTGTCGTCAAATACGTCAAACGTCTGGTGCCGAAATACCATCTGCCGGATGCGCTCTCTTTCCGCAGCGCATTGCAGCAGGGCTACCGGATGCAGTACATCAAACCGGTGGTGGTGTCGGACGATTTAGCCTTCCTGCAATATACCGGCGGCACCACGGGCGTTGCCAAAGGCGCGATGCTGACCCACCGTAACATGCTGGCGAACCTAGCCCAGGTGCACGCCACCTACGGGCCGCTGTTCCGCCCGGGCAAGGAAGTGGTGGTTACCGCGCTGCCGCTGTATCACATATTCGCGCTGACCATGAATTGCCTGCTGTTTATTGAACTTGGTGGACAAAACCTGCTGATCACCAACCCGCGTGATATTCCGGGGCTGGTAAAAGAGCTGGCGAAATATCCGTTCACCGCCATGACCGGGGTAAATACCCTGTTCAACGCGTTGCTGAATAACAAAGAGTTCCAACAGCTGGATTTCTCCACCCTGCGTCTGTCGGCGGGCGGTGGGATGCCGGTGCAACAAGCGGTTGCCGAGCGCTGGGTCAAACTCACCGGGCGTTATTTGCTGGAAGGCTACGGCCTGACCGAGTGCGCGCCGCTGGTAAGCGTCAATCCGCACGACATCGATTATCACAGCGGCAGCATTGGCCTGCCGGTGCCGTCCACTGAAGTGAAGCTGGTGGATGACGATAACAACGAAGTCGCGCCGGGTGAGCCGGGCGAACTGTGCGTGAAAGGCCCGCAGGTGATGCTCGGTTACTGGCAGCGCCCGGATGCCACCGACGAAATCATCAAAGATGGCTGGCTGTATACCGGGGATATCGCGGTAATGGACGAAGAGGGCTTCCTGCGCATCGTCGATCGCAAGAAAGACATGATTCTGGTCTCTGGTTTTAACGTCTATCCGAACGAAATCGAAGACGTGGTGATGCAGCATTCTGGCGTGCAGGAAGTGGCCGCGGTCGGCGTACCGTCCGGCAGCAGCGGCGAAGCGGTTAAAATCTTCGTGGTCAAAAAGGACCCGTCGTTAACCGATGACGCGCTGATTACCTTCTGTCGTCGCCACCTGACCGGTTACAAGGTGCCGAAGCTGGTGGAGTTCCGCACCGAGCTGCCGAAATCCAACGTCGGAAAGATTTTGCGACGAGAACTACGTGACGAAGCGCGCGGTAAAAGCGACAATAAAGCCTGAACTACGCGTGAGTCGCCTTCAGACGCCGGTTAAGCCGGCGTTTTTTATGGGCGCAAACCATAGAGAATACAGATTGAATTATCAGATGATCACCGAGGACGCTGCGCTCAAGGCCGCCTGTGACGAGGCCCGCAACGCGCCTGCCATTGCGCTGGACACCGAATTTGTCCGTACCCGAACCTATTACCCGCAGTTGGGCCTGATCCAGATGTTCGATGGCGAAACGGTGGTGCTGATTGACCCCCTGGCCATCACCGACTGGCGTCCATTCAAAGAGCTGATGCTCAACAAAAATGTCACCAAATATTTGCATGCGGGCAGTGAAGATCTCGAAGTGTTTCTCAACACCTTCGGCAAGTTGCCCGAGCCGCTCATCGACACGCAAATTCTGGCTGCCTTCTGCGGTCGCCCGATGTCATGGGGCTTTGCGGCGATGGTCGAGGAATTTACCGGCATTGCTATCGACAAAAGTGAATCCCGTACTGACTGGCTGGCGCGCCCACTGACGGAACGTCAGTGCGACTATGCGGCGGCGGATGTCTGGTATCTGCTGCCGATCGCCATCAAACTGCTGGCCGAAACGGATACCAGCGGCTGGCTGCCTGCGGCGCTGGACGAATGCCGTCTGATGCAGCAGCGTCGTCAGGAAGTGGTTGACCCGGCAGAAGCCTGGCGCGATATCACCAACGCCTGGCAGCTGCGTACGCGTCAGTTAGCGTGCCTGAAGCTGCTGGCGGAATGGCGCTTGCGCAAAGCGCGCGATCGCGACATGGCGGTGAATTTCGTGGTGCGTGAAGAGCATCTGTGGGCCGTGGCGCGATACATGCCGGGCAGCATGGGTGAACTCGACAGCCTCGGGCTTTCGGGCAGCGAAATCCGTTTCCACGGTAAAACGCTGTTGAGCCTGGTCGAAAAAGCCAAAGAATTGCCGGATGACGCATTGCCGGAGCCGCTGCTGAACCTGATGGACATGCCGGGTTACCGTACGCTGTTCAAAGAGATTAAAGCGCTGGTGCAGGAAGTGAGCAAAGAGAAGGGCGTCAGCGTCGAGCTGATGGCGTCTCGTCGTCAGATTAACCAGTTGCTTAACTGGCACTGGCAGCTGAAACCGCAGAGCGGATTACCGGAACTGGTATCCGGCTGGCGCGGCGAAATGATGGCCGAGAGCCTGAAAGCGTTGCTGGAAAAGTATCCGCGAGTATAAACAGCAAAGCCTTCTCAGTGGAGAAGGCTTTTAGGGTTTGCATCCTCTCCCGGTGGGAGAGGACCGAGGAGAGGGCATCAGGCCGCACAATTTCCCTCTCCCTAACCCTCTCCCACAGGGAGAGGGAACCGTTCGATGCTGCTAGGTTTTTCGCCCTCTCCCTGTGGGAGAGGGCGTCCGCCAAGGCAAAACCCAAACCGAACCCAATAAAAAACCCCGGATTTCCGGGGTTTTCTGTATTAGCACACCAATATTACGATTTCGATTCTTCCGCTTCTGGCAGCGTCACGTTGAGCTCAAGTATCGAGATATCCCCGTCTTTTTGCTCAAGCTGTACTGTCACCATTTCGGGATCGATCTGAATGTATTTGCAGATAACATCAAGAATATCCTTCCTGAGCTGCGGCAAATAATGCGGTTCAGCGTCACTGCGACGGCGCTCCGCAACAATAATCTGTAAACGTTCTTTCGCGATGTTGGCGGTGTTCTTTTTTCGTGAGAGAAAAAAGTCGAGTAATGCCATAACTTATCCTCCGAACAGGCGTTTGAGGAAACCTTTCTTCTCTTCTTCGATGAAGCGGAAAGGACGTTCTTCTCCCAGCAGACGATCTACCGTGTCGGCGTAGGCTTTGCCCGCGTCGGCTTCGGCATCCAGAATAACCGGTTCCCCCTGGTTTGAGGCGCGAAGTACTGACTGATCCTCCGGGATCACGCCAACCAGTTTAATGCGCAGAATTTCCAGCACATCTTCCATGCTAAGCATGTCGCCTCTGCTGACGCGGCCCGGATTGTAACGGGTCAACAGAAGATGTTCTTTAATTGGGTCTTCACCTTTCTCAGCACGGCGGGATTTGGACGCCAGAATGCCGAGAATACGGTCGGAGTCACGCACGGACGAGACTTCCGGGTTGGTGGTGATAACCGCTTCGTCAGCGAAGTACAGCGCCATCAGCGCACCGGTTTCAATACCTGCAGGGGAATCGCAGACGATGAAGTCGAAGTCCATCTTCTTCAGCTCTTCCAGCACTTTTTCAACGCCTTCGTAGGTCAGGGCGTCTTTGTCGCGGGTCTGAGAAGCCGGAAGAATATAGAGATTTTCGGTACGCTTATCTTTAATCAGCGCCTGATTCAGCGTGGCATCACCCTGAATCACGTTGACGAAATCGTAAACCACACGGCGTTCGCAGCCCATGATCAAGTCAAGGTTACGCAGGCCGATGTCAAAATCGATAACGACAGTTTTCTTTCCCTTCTGGGCCAAACCAGTAGCGATGGCCGCGCTGGAGGTGGTCTTGCCAACGCCCCCTTTACCCGAAGTCACAACAATAATGCGTGCCATAAAAATTCCTTGTTAAAAGGGATTAGTTTAACGGTTCAATTGTCAAAGCCGCGTCGTCCAGTCTCAGACGCACCGCTTTGCCATAATATTCGGCGGTGATGTTCTCACTCAGCCAGTATTCACCTGCGATAGAAACCAGTTCTGCCGCAAGATGGGTACAAAATATTTGTGCTTCTCTGTCGCCACTGGCACCCGCCAGCGCACGTCCACGCATCATGCCATAGATGTGAATGTTCCCGTCGGCGATGAGTTCAGCGCCCGCACTCACATGACTTGTGACAATCAGATCACAGTTTGGTGCATAAATGCGCTGACCGGAACGAACCGGCGTATCAATCAATCGCGTTTTTGTGACAGGGGTAACAATTGGAGCGGGAGCAGGGGCTTCGACAGGCGCGACACGGGTGACTTTCTCTTTCCCTTCAGTCAGTAAGGGAATGCCCGCGCGGTCAATCTCCGCTTTTAATTCCGGATTTTTACAGCCGCTCACGCCCATGATGCGTAAGCCGGTGGAGGCAATTGCCTGTTGCAGCGGTTTCCATTGGGTGACCTCAGCCAGACTGCTGATATTCACCACAACCGGAGCGTGTCGCAAAAAAGCAGGAGCCTGGGCGATTTTGTCTTCTAACGCCTGACGAATAACCTCGGGTTTTGCCTCGTGCAAATGAACCACTGATAACGTGAAGCTACTGCCTTTAAGTTCGATTGGCGTGTTTGACATCCTGGCCTTACTCAATTTTCAATTTATCGGCCGCACAGCTGCGGTGATATTCCGAAGACTACAGGGCATGTTATAGTCACTAATATAGAGAGGCAAGTCGCCGCAGTCTAATTCAGAGTAAAAGTCATGTTTTGTGTTGTCTATAAAAGTACCAAGCGCGATCAAACTTACTTATATGTCGAAAAAAAGGACGATTTCTCCCGCGTTCCGGAAGAATTAATGAAGGGATTTGGTCAGCCGAAACTTGCAATGATTCTGCCCCTGGATGGGCGTAAAAAACTGGTCAATGCCGACCTGGAAAAGGTCAAACAGGCCTTAGTCGACCAAGGCTATTATCTGCAAATCCCCCCTCCGCCGGAAAATTTACTCAAGCAACATCTCCAGGCGAGCGGGAAACAATAACGCAACGACAGGAGCAGGCATGTATCAACATCATAACTGGCAGGGCGCGCTACTGGATTACCCGGTCAGTAAAGTGGTTTGTGTAGGCAGTAATTACGCGAAACACATTCAGGAAATGGGCAGTGCCACGCCGGAAGAGCCGGTACTGTTTATTAAGCCCGAAACCGCGCTGTGCGATATTCGCCAGCCGCTGGTGTTACCGGAAGGTCTGGGTTCTGTGCATCATGAAGTTGAACTGGCTGTGCTGATTGGCGGCACGCTGCGTCAGGCGACTGAAGAACACGTATTGAAAGCGATTGCCGGCTATGGCGTAGCGCTGGATCTCACGCTGCGTGACCTTCAGGGCAAGATGAAGAAAGCAGGGCAGCCGTGGGAAAAAGCAAAAGGGTTTGATAATTCCTGCCCCATCTCCGGGTTTATTCCGGCAAGCGAGTTCCACAGTGACCCGCAGAACACGCCGCTGGGCCTGAAAATCAACGGTGAAGTGCGCCAGCAGGGCACCACGGCTGACATGATCCACAAAATTGTGCCGCTGATTGCCTACATGAGCCGCTTCTTCACCCTGAAAAGCGGGGACGTTATCCTGACCGGTACGCCGGAAGGCGTTGGCCCGCTGAGCAGTGGTGATGAGCTGGAAGTCTCCTTCAACGGTAATTCGCTCACGACCCGCGTGCTGTAAGCATCAATTGCCGCCCCTCTCGGGCGGCAAAACTTGCATCCGTCTGCCAGACTGGTTATAAGGTGCACCCTGGTTTTCAATGGCGGACATTCCTATGAGCGACACACCCTTCTGGCAAAGCAAAACTCTCGAGCAAATGACCGACGTCGAGTGGGAGTCTTTGTGCGATGGCTGCGGTCAATGTTGTCTGCATAAGCTGATGGATGAAGACAGTGATGAAATTTACTTCACCAACGTCGCCTGTCGCCAGCTGAACATCAAAACCTGCCAGTGCCGCAACTACGAGCGTCGTTTTGAATATGAAGCGGACTGCATCAAACTGACCCGCGATAATCTGCCGACCTTTGAATGGTTGCCGCACACCTGCGCGTACCGCCTGCTGGCGGAAGGCAAACCGCTGCCGACGTGGCACCCGCTGCTGACGGGTTCAAAAGCGGCGATGCACGGTGAACGTATTTCAGTGCGCCATATTGCGGTGCAAGAATCGGAAGTGCGCGACTGGGAAGATCATATTCTGAATCACCCAAATCGCGGCTAACCGTCAGATGAAGAAAACGCCACCCGCAGTCATGCCGGTGGCGTTTTTTTATGGGTCTCAGAAAAGTACGGAGTAATTCAGGCCAAAAGTACGACCACGGCCTTTGTAAGTGTACAAACCCGGTGCGCCGTAGGTTGGGCTGTACAGTCCCGGAGCGCGCTGGCCCCACACGGTGGTGTACTCTTCATCCAGCAGGTTTTCCACGCTGAAGCTGACTTTACCGACTGGCAGGGTGTAGCTCCCGAGGAAATCGACGGTGTTATAGCCGTCAATCTTATTACCGTCGTTGTCCGACACCTCAAACGTCTGGGTGCTCTGCACGCGTAAACCCCAGTCTCCCGGCGCCCAGTTAACCCATGCGCTCACCTTCGACGGGCTGGCGCTGTCTACCGTCAGCTTCTCCCATTTGCCGTTCTCACGGGTTTCCGACTTGATGGCGTTAAAGTTCGAACCGAGACTCCAGTCGCTGGCGGTAAAGAAATAATCCACCTGACCTTCGACCCCGTAAATACGACGCTTATCGTCTTCCAACGAGATGGTCATGTCGGATTTATTGATGTTGATGGTTTTATCGGACAGCGAATAATACGCCGCAACCTGAGTGCGCAGGTTGTCGCCGGTTAAACGCCAGCCCAGCTCGTACGCATTGACTTTAATCCCGTCGAGCCTGGAATCATTAACGTTCACGCTGTTGTTCAGGCGGTAATGGCCGTCAACCAGGGTGTAATTCCCGGAGCCGTAATACTTCGCCAGGTCAGGGATTTCAAAGCCCTGTGAGAAGTTAAACCACAGTTGCTGACGGTCGGTAAGGTGGCCGAGGATCCCGGCGTTGAACAGCAGGTTGTTGTAGTCGGTTTTACCGCCCGGCACCGCATCAGCGGAGGTCGCTTTCCCGTTGGCGATTGCCTGTTGCTGCGTGTAACCGATAAAGTCGTCGACCTTGTTTTCGGTGTACTGATAACGCACCCCGCCGGTTAAGGTGATGGCGCTAATGTCATAGCTCGCCTGCAGGAACGGGGCGAGATTCGTGATGCTGTAGCCTGGATAACGGCCGACGTTATAGGCGTTGTCGAGCTTCATCCCGCCACTGGCTGCGGCTTTGTCGAGATCGAAGAACTGCTGGTTAGCGTTAAACGATTCATGATCGACATCGACGCCCCAGGTCAAATTCAAGTCGTCCACCGGCTTACTGTTCAGCGTCAGCTTCCCGCCATAAAAATCGGTTTTTTGCTGGGATGCGCCAATGCTGGTGACGGCGCCTTTGCTCAGCGTTGGGAAGGGGTAGAACGTCAAGCTTTCGTCGCGATAGTAAATTTGCGCCACCAGATCCTGCCCCCAGACGTCGGTATTGGAATATTGCAGGTTAATCAGATGACGTTCCGTGCCCGGCAGGCGGTCGGAATCAAGGTTGCCCTTGTTATACGCGTCGGCGTCACCGGTCACCGCCGAGAAGTTTTCCCCGAGGAACAGGCCGTGTTTACCGTCTGACTGGCTCTTGTAATACTGCGTCGTTAGTTGGAGCTGCTGGTGGTCATCGATGTTAATTGTGCCAGTGCCCATGATGTCCAGACGGTCGGAATACTGCAGGCCGGTTTGGGTGTTATCGATAATCACCTCATCGCCGTTGCCGTCATACCAGCCGCCGTAACGCTGATACGCCACGGACAGACGACCGGAGGCGTTATCGTTGCCGCCGCTTACCGCCGCCGCGATATTTTCATCATGATCGTTATGGCTGTTAAAACCGCTTTTCCCACCGGTCTGGAATTCCACTTCAGTTTCCGGCTGGCCTTTTTTGGTGACGATATTAATCAACCCGCCGGTACTGCCGCCGCCGTACAGCGAAGTGGCCCCGGAAATGACTTCAATGCGTGAAATGTTGAACGGATCGATGGAATCCAGTTGACGGCTGTCGCTGCGGGAAGAGTTCAGGCGCACGCCGTCCACCATCACCATCATCGAGCGTCCGCGCATATTCATGCCGTAGTTGGTGCGCCCCTGGCTGCTGACGTCCATGCCCGGGATCAGCTGCGCCAGCACCTCTTTCAACTCTTTGCCGCCCTGGACCTGCTGCTCAATGTCCGCTTGTTCAATAACCCACGTGGTTTGTGCCATATCGGCCACGGCGTGATTGGCCCGGCTGGCGGACACCACCAGCGTGTCTTCCTTTTGCGTTTCAGCCCAGGCCGAGGCGGAAAGCATAGCCAGTAAACAAGGGTTCAACATCCAAAGAGTGCTGCGCTTCATCGTTATCCATTTCCCGATAGTCGTAACAGAAGGTAATAATGTGTCAATATTGATAATAATTATCGTTATGATATTCATTCTGTTTACACTGGCAACTCATTTTGTCATATTTGTTTTCATTATCTCCATGATTTACCCACACTTTGTGGCGGTATTCCGCGCGTCGTCAGACAGCACTGGAACGCCGTTTCCCTCGACAGGAGTCGTGATATGGCCGCGGGCTATCGTATTTTTAACGTCGTCTTAGCGCGACGGATTCAGATTTCGCCATCACTTTTACGCTGCGTGTTTACCGGGCGTGATGTGGCGCAGATGAAACATGAATCGCCGGATCAACGCATCAAACTGCTCTTCGCCGCTGAGGGGGAAGAAACGGCCACCATGTCGGTGAGCGACAGCTGGTATCAGGATTATCTGGCGCTGCCGAAAGCGAAACGCCCGGTGATGCGCACCTACACGCTGCGCGAACTGCGGCTGGATGCGCAGGAAGTGGACGTGGAATTTGTACTGCACGGTGACGGCGGGCCAGCGTCACGTTGGGCAACGCACGCCACGCCGGGTGATGCACTGCAAATGGTGGCCCCGAATGGTGCCTCTGACGAGAACAGCGGCGGATATGAATGGCTGGACAACGACAGCCTGCGGCAGGCACTGCTGATTGCTGACGAAACGGCGCTGCCTGCGGCAATGGGGATTCTGGAGCAGCTGGCGAAAAAACCGAATCCGCCGTGCGTGCACGCCTTTTTCACGGTGCCGCATGAGGCGGATTTTCAACCGCAGGTGTTCCCATTCGCCGACGTACGCTGGCTGGCGCGCGACAGGCAGGATGATTTGCTGAGTACGGTAGAACGTGAAGTGACGCTCCCGGCGTATGCGCTGGCGGGCGAGCAGTCGACGGAAGAGCACAGTCTGGATGGATCGCTGCTGTGGGAAAGGGCGAGTGAGGCCGCGGGTTTTCAGGCCTGGGTGGCGGCGGAATCAACGCTGGTGAAAAACCTGCGTCGCAGCCTGATTGAGAAACAGCAGCTCAACCGAGAGTGTGCGAGCTTTATGGCGTACTGGGCGCAGGGAAGGGCATGACGAGACATTGTAGGCCTGGCAAGCAGAGCGCCGCCGGGCATATAAAGATTCCTGCAGCCTGATGCCCTCATCCCGGCCCTCTCCCACAGGGGGAAATATCAAATAAATTGAAGTTGATGTGAGAAAATATAAGAAATAAGGTATTGATTTTTTAACGTCTTTATTGCCTTGTTGAGAAAAAATAGTCGATACGCTCATGCTGAAGAATGGACCTCACATTTTCCCGGATGTGCGTTATGAAATGTAGTTGGCAAACTGGAGCGAAAAAATAGGCCGGGACACAAAAAGAGAACTCCGAAAAACCTAATCCTTTTATGTCGCATCAATATTGAGTGATAATATTAGACGCTATCGCAAAATAAATAACGCGGACAAAAAGTAATTATTCACACAATCAATAAAAGAGAGCCTCCTATCTTCTATCATTATAGAAATAGGAGGTTTTTTGGGTTCCCAATGATTGATTGATAAAAGCATGACCGCCATCACAAATTATAACCATCATGTAATATACACGTATGTCACTAATATTAAATGTGGCATAGGGATATTACATGTATCACAGCAATTTGATTATCAGTAGGATTGAGTCAGACAGAGCGCTAGCTCTAAAGCTGGATCATGCTTTCACTGGGGTAATGGAAGGCGTAGAGCAACAATTTAGTACAATTGGCGACGGACTAAAACGATTGAGTTATTACGCCTCATGTCTAACTGATAACTATAAAGATGTATGCACGACTATGGCTGAGGAAGATATTCGTTTTCTCTATGGTATAGCTCAACTTATTAAGAAACGAAAAATAATATCAGATATGATAAAAATTTATATTGATGAATTATTGAAAAAAAGAAGCCCTGAGAACATAACATCAATACAAAGAAATCTCCTGAATTTAAATGTTCATATTTCAAAAGGGCAACTAACAAAAGCTGGACTTATTTACTCAACAACCAGCGCTATTTGTTATAGTTTAAGCCTGAATGCTTCAATTGATATGGCAATAACAAAAATGATAGCCAAAGCCAGTTCTGCCGCTGTCACTGCCTTTGGGTTGTACGGTATAGTTCAGCAAGCTTCGGAAAGTGCAAATAGATTAAAGAGATTAGCTCCGCAATATTATAAGGCATTATGTTTACATGATCTTGAAATGATGTATTTTTTAATTGAGCCTGTTATAGAAAAAAGTAGATATATAAAAGAAACTAATGCAACCAATACCGATATTGCCTATGCTATATCAAGGATGATGCGATAATGAAAGCATTTCTCCGAAGATGGGCTAAACATGAATGCGTTGATTTCATGATGACTTATGGCGCAAATTTTATAGTTTTAATTATAGCGGTAGTTATTGCAAGTTATATCGAAAATGTAATCACAGCCATTTCAATTATTGGCGCTATCGCTGTTGTGGTTAATGCTGTAGCGCTATATATTCATATCCGAATGAAATAAGAAGGAAAAAAAGTAACAATTCCAGCATATATGTGGCTGACAGACGAAAATAATTCCCCTATTGTTGGTCCTTGCGTAATGCCGACTCGGTTGGGATCATTTGAACTTAAGTCATTCTCTCATAATATATGGATACCAACGGACAGTAATACCGGAAAGCTAACAGGTACACGAATCCACCGGCCCATTACTTTTGAGAAAGAATTTGATAGAGCAACACCTTTACTATACCGCGCATTGTGCCAAGGAAGAATTTTAAAGAGCGCCACAATAAAAATGTATCATATCGTTGAGGCAGGGATAGAAGTTGAATACTTCAACATAAGTATGGAGAACGTTAAAATAGTATCCGCAACACCTTTGCTTGCACCAACTGGAAATGTCAGCACTCATATTGAAGAAATTCAGATACGTTATGAGACTATTACGTGGTTAAATATTGATGGGCATATAATCTTCAAAGATGCCTGGAACGAAAGAGCGACCGCATAACTCTATGAATATGCAAAAAGGGATTCCAACTGGATTCCCTTTTCCATCGGCTCCCTCTCCCTAGAGGAGAGGGAGCCGACACTAAAACGGCAATCTCAGGATTGCCGTTTTGCGTTTACCTTCCGAAGAGGTCGCGCTTTTTCGGTTTGAACGGCTGGGCAATCAACACCAGAAGGCCGATGACCAGGAAGACGACAAAAATCCCCACCAGCCATTGTGGCATTTCCAGGGTCAGGAATGACCACTGACGCTCGGCGCAATCACCAGACGCCACAAACACCTGCGGCAGCCACTTATCCAGCGGCAGCCAGCTCGGGAAGCGAGCGGCAAAGTCGCAGGTCTGGAACGGGGACGGATGGAGCTGGATCATGGTGTGTTCCCACGCCAGCTGAACGCCACGCCAGGCGCTGTAAATCCAAATCAAAATACCGGCATAACGCAGCGGTGATTGCGGGGCGATGGCACCGACAATGCCTGCACCCATCACGCCGAACAATGCGCTGCGCTCATAGATACACAGTACGCAAGGCTTCAGCAGC
This sequence comes from Scandinavium goeteborgense, assembly GCF_003935895.2. Taxonomy (GTDB): domain Bacteria; phylum Pseudomonadota; class Gammaproteobacteria; order Enterobacterales; family Enterobacteriaceae; genus Scandinavium; species Scandinavium goeteborgense. The sequence goes on from NZ_CP054058.1 coordinate 1,831,757, forward strand.
ATCACGTGCTGGAACCACAGCGCCACCATCTCCAGCGCAAACGCAGTTAACGCCAGTAATAACCACGCTCCGCGACCGCGTGAGCACTGGTTTAAAAATCGCAACATAATCATTTCCCTGGAACATGCTAAGACACCGCAGTGTAAACGAAAACATTTACCGCGCCACTATGCAGGTGTGAATAATTAAGTAAAAGGGAATGAATCGCCCGGAAAAGGGTCCGGGCGTTATTCAGAGGGCGTTTAATGGACAGGCAGAGAGGCGCTCGATATCCAGCCGTGGGCCGTCATCCAGTCGGTGAAAGGCATCAGCGTCATCTCTACGCACAGCAGGCCAACAATCGTCAGCACGATGGTGTAAGGCAGCGCCATCCACACCATCCGGCCATACGAGAGGCGAATCAGCGGCGCGAGGGCCGACGTCAGCAGGAACAGGAATGCCGCCTGACCGTTCGGTGTCGCCACCGAAGGCAGATTGGTGCCAGTGTTAATCGCCACCGCCAGCATTTCAAACTGCGGCAGAGAAATCGCCCCGTTCTCCAGCGCGGATTTCGCCTCGTTGATATACACCGTACCGACAAACACATTATCGGAAATTGACGAGAGCAAGCCATTGAACAGATAAAACAGCGACAGCTGCGCGTGCGGTGACGCCTGCAATACGTAGCTGATGATCGGCTCAAACAGATGCTGGTCGATAATCACCGCCACTACGGCAAAAAATACGGTCAGCAGGGCGGTAAACGGCAGGGCTTCGGTGAACGCTTTGCCGATGGCATGTTCATCGGTCACGCCGGTCAGCGAGGTCGCAAAGATAATCACCGTCAGGCCAATCAGGCCCACTTCCGCCAGATGCAGCGCCAGGGCGATAACCAGCCAGACGCCGATAATGCCTTGAATCACAAGCTTGAGCGTTTCCTGACGCGTACGCTCCTCGCTGCTTTTCACGTCAAAATCTTTCAGTACGGCGCGCACGCTGGTTGGCAGTTGTTCGCCATAGCCGAACAGTTTGAATTTTTCGACCAGCAGGCAGGTTAACAGGCCACAGAAGAACACCGGCAGCGTGACCGGCAGCATACGCAGGAAGAACTCGCCAAAATGCCAACCCACGGCTTTGGCGATAATCAGGTTTTGCGGTTCACCCACCATCGTCATCACGCCACCGAGCGCCGTACCCACACCGGCGTGCATCATCAGGCTTCGCAGGAAACTGCGGAACTGCTCGAGCACTTCTTTATTGTGGATGTCGATATGGCTGTCATCGAGCATGTCGCTATCGGTCGGACGCGCTGACGCCACCCGATGATAGATGCCGTAAAACCCGACCGCGACGCTGATGATCACCGCCACCACGGTCAACGCATCCAGGAACGCCGATAAAAATGCGGAAGCGAGGCAGAAGGCTACCGACAGCAGCATCTTGCTTTGAATAGTCAGCAACAGGCGGGTGAAAATGAACAGCAACAGCTGCTTCATAAAATAGATGCCCGCAACCATGAAGATCAGCAAAAGCAGCACTTCGAGGTTACTGGCAATTTCTTCACGCACGTGTTCGGCGCTAGTCATGCCCACCATCACGCCTTCAATCGCCAGCAGGCCGCCGGGAAGAAGGGGATAGCATTTCAGCGCCATTGCCAGCGTAAAGATAAACTCCGCCACCAGTAACCAACCCGCGACAAACGGATCAATGAAAAAGACTACAGGGTTGATAACCAAAAACAGCAGGAGTGTCAGTTTGTACCAGTTCGGTGACTGACCGAGAAAATTGCGCCATAGCGCACGAGAGGTTGATATATCCACGACAGATTTCCGATCCCGTCAAAAGTAAGCAAATTACTGGAAGTGAACCATGAAGTATCCGCCCTGAAGCCGCTGCAAGCAAGCAAAGCCGGGGAGAACTAAATTTTAAAATAAAACAGCGATCCCCTTTTAATTGCGGCGATGCGCTATCTGCCCCTTATCGGCTCTGGTATGATGAGTTCATTATTAGCAACGCTGTATAATGGAAATCTCACTATGGTCATTAAGGCGCAGAGCCCGGCGGGTTTCGCGGAAGAGTACATCATTGAAAGTATCTGGAATAACCGTTTTGCCCCAGGCACTATTCTCCCCGCAGAGCGTGAGCTTTCTGAACTGATCGGCGTCACACGCACCACCCTTCGCGAAGTATTACAGCGTCTGGCACGCGACGGCTGGTTGACCATTCAGCATGGTAAACCGACCAAAGTGAACAATTTCTGGGAAACCTCGGGCTTAAATATTCTCGAAACGCTGGCGCGCCTCGATCACGACCGCGTGCCGCAGCTGATCGACAATCTGCTCTCTGTGCGTACCAACATCGCGACCATCTTTATCCGCACCGCGTTCCGTCAGCATCCGGAAGACGCGCTGAAAGTGCTGGCCACCGCACGTGAAGTGGAAGACCACGCCGACGCGTTTGCCGAGCTCGACTACAGCATTTTCCGCGGTCTGGCGTTTGCCTCCGGCAACCCGATTTATGGCCTGATCCTCAACGGCATGAAAGGGCTGTATACCCGTATTGGTCGCCACTATTTTGCCAATCCAGAAGCGCGCAGCCTGGCGCTGGGCTTCTATCACCAGCTGACGAAAGTGTGTGAGCAGGGCGATCACGAGCAGGTGTATGAAACCGTGCGTCGTTACGGCCACGAGTCCGGCCTGGTCTGGCACAAAATGCAGAAAACACTGCCAGGTGATTTGGCCATTCACGGCCGTTAATCACAACGCAGTCAGTAAAAAGCCGGGTGAAAACCCGGCTTTTGCGTTTCTGTCACAGGAGATTTTGTCGCGGCGGGCAGCGTTCCAGCAGTTCGACGCTGCCGTCGGCATTCTGCTGTTCCAGCATCACATCAAAGCCCCACAGGCGGTGCACGTGCTTGAGCACCTCGCGACGGCCCATATCCAGCGGTGCGCGGTTATGCGGCACGTAGCGCAGCGTCAGAGAACGATCCCCGCGCAGATCTACATTCCAGACCTGAATATTCGGCTCCAGATTACTCAGGTTGTACTGGGAGGACAGCCGGTTACGAATCTCCCGATAGCCTTCCTCATTGTGGATCGCGGCAATTTCCAAAAAGTTATTGTGATCATCATCGAGCACGGTAAACAGGCGGAAATCACGCATCACTTTCGGTGACAGGAACTGGCTGATGAAGCTCTCATCTTTAAAGTCGCGCATCGCAAAATGCAGCGTCTCGAGCCAGTCGGAGCCGGCGATGTCCGGGAACCAATATTTATCCTCTTCCGTCGGCGACTGGCAGATGCGTTTGATGTCCTGGAACATCGCAAAACCGAGTGCGTACGGGTTAATGCCGCTGTACCACGGGCTGTTGTACGGCGGCTGGAACACCACGTTGGTGTGGCTGTGCAAAAACTCCAGCATAAACCGCTCAGTCACTTTCCCTTCGTCATACAGATGATTCAGGATGGTGTAGTGCCAGAATGTCGCCCAGCCTTCGTTCATCACCTGAGTCTGTTTCTGCGGATAAAAATACTGGCTGACCTTACGCACAATGCGCAGGATCTCACGCTGCCAGGATTCGAGCAGCGGGGCATTTTTTTCCATAAAGTAGAGCAGGTTTTCCTGCGCTTCGGACGGATAGCGCCGGGCCTCAGCCACGGTTTTCTCTTCTTCTTTCTTCGGCAGCGTACGCCACAGGGTATTCACCTGGCTTTGCAGATATTCCTCGCGGCTTTTCTGTCGCGCTTTCTCTTCTTGTAGCGAAATTTTCTGCGGACGTTTGTAGCGATCAACGCCGTAGTTCATCAGCGCATGACAGGAGTCGAGCAGTTTTTCTACCTCGTCAACGCCGTAGCGCTCTTCGCACTCGGTAATGTATTTACGCGCGAAAATCAGGTAATCGACAATCGAACTGGCGTCGGTCCAACTGCGGAACAGGTAGTTATTTTTGAAGAAAGAGTTGTGCCCGTAGCACGCGTGCGCCATGACCAGCGCCTGCATGGTCATGGTGTTCTCTTCCATCAGATAGGCGATACACGGGTTGGAGTTAATGACGATTTCGTACGCCAGCCCCTGTTGGCCGTGTTTGTAGAGCCGCTCGGTTTCGATGAACTTTTTGCCAAACGACCAGTGGGTATAGTTAATAGGCATCCCGACGCTGGAATAGGCATCCATCATCTGCTCGGAGGTAATGACTTCGATTTGATGGGGATAAGTGTCGAGGCGGTAGAGCTTCGCCACCCGGTCGATTTCCGCCAGATAGGTATCCAGCAGCTCGAAGGTCCAGTCGGGTCCATCGCTCAGACGTGTGGTGTCCTTATTCATGGAGTCAATCGTAGCCATTAGCGCGCCCTCATTGTTGGCGGCCCTCTCTGTGTGGAGAGCCTCACTATCAAGAATAGAACACCGCCGCCTGAACGCGCGAACAGCAAATATTTTTCTTCGAGATTTCCCTGCGTCAACGGCGACAAAAATCACAATTACCAGAATATTGTGCTGACGAAAATAACGCCACAGCAGGAGATTTCAAAACCGCGCATACCTTTGTGATATGGGCATGTGTGAGGTAAGTCACCATAAAAAAAGCGTATGTTGAATAATATTTTCGTCTGAGTTATCAATTTGTAATCAGAAGATTGTTCTTTTACGAATCTGGAGTCGCTATGCGAGTGGTTATCCTCGGAAGTGGGGTAGTGGGCGTGGCCAGCGCCTGGTATTTGCGTCAGGCTGGACACGATGTGACGGTCATCGACCGGGATCCGGGCCCGGCGCTGGAAACCAGTGCCGCCAACGCCGGACAAATTTCTCCCGGCTACGCTGCGCCGTGGGCCGCACCGGGCGTGCCGCTGAAGGCGATTAAATGGATGTTCCAGCGCCATGCGCCGCTGGCCATCAGCCTCGACGGCACCTCGACCCAGCTGAAATGGATGTGGCAGATGCTGCGCAACTGCGACACCCGCCACTACATGGAAAACAAAGGCCGCATGGTGCGGCTGGCGGAATACAGCCGCGACTGCCTGATGGCGCTGCGCGACAGCACGGGCATCGAGTACGAAGGCCGTCAGGGCGGCACGCTGCAACTTTTCCGCACCGAACAGCAGTATGAAAACGCCACCCGCGACATCGCGGTACTACAGGACGCTGGTGTGCCGTATCAGCTGCTGGAAGCCAGCCGTCTGGCGGAAGTGGAGCCTGCGCTGGCGGAAGTGGCGCACAAGCTCACTGGCGGCCTGCGCTTGCCTAACGATGAAACCGGCGACTGTCAGCTCTTTACCCAGCGTTTGGCGAAAATGGCGGAAGAGGCGGGGGTGGTGTTCCGCTACAACACGCCGGTGGACAAATTGCTGTCGGAAGGCGGCCAGATTTATGGCGTGAAATGCGGCGATGAAATCATCAAAGCCGATGCCTACGTTATGGCGTTTGGCTCGTATTCCACCTCAATGCTGAAAGGCATCGTTGATATCCCGGTCTACCCGCTGAAAGGCTACTCGTTGACTATCCCGGTCAAAGAGGACGATGGCGCGCCGGTATCGACTATTCTTGATGAAACATACAAAATTGCGATAACACGATTCGATAACCGGATCCGCGTTGGCGGCATGGCAGAGATTGTCGGCTTTAACACCGAACTGCTGCGCGCGCGCCGCGAGACGCTGGAAATGGTTGTCCGCGACCTGTTCCCGCGTGGGGGTCACGTCGAACAGGCTACCTTCTGGACCGGGCTGCGGCCAATGACGCCGGACGGCACGCCGATTGTGGGACGCACACCGTATAAAAATTTATGGCTGAACACCGGGCACGGCACGCTGGGCTGGACCATGGCCTGCGGCTCCGGACAGCTACTCAGTGATTTGCTTTCTGGGCGCACGCCTGCGATTCCATACGAGGATTTGGGCGTGGCCCGTTATCAGTCAGGTTATACGCCTTCGCGCCCTCAGCATTTGCACGGCGCGCACAATTAAGGAGCCGTTATGTCACGTCCCGTTGTAGCCAGCCTCGATTTAAAGGCGCTGCGGCAGAACCTAGTAGTGGTGCGATCTGCGGCACCGGATTCCCGCGTCTGGTCGGTGGTTAAAGCGAACGGCTATGGTCATGGAATCGAACGAATCTGGAGTGCGCTGAACGATACGGATGGTTTTGCGCTGCTCAATCTGGAAGAGGCTGTCCTGCTGCGCGAACGCGGCTGGAAAGGGCCGATTCTGATGCTGGAAGGCTTTTTCCACGCTGACGATTTACCGCTGTATGACCAGTATCGACTCACCACCACCGTGCACAGCAACTGGCAGCTGAAAGCGCTGCAAAACGCCAGGCTGAAAGCGCCGCTGGATGTCTACGTCAAAGTGAACAGCGGTATGAATCGTCTCGGATTTACCCCTGATAAGGTGCATACCGTCTGGCAGCAGCTGCGTGCGATGAGCAATATCAGCGACATGACGCTGATGTCTCACTTCGCCGACGCGGAAAATCCCGACGGCATCACCGAGGCAATGCAAAAGATAGAACAGGCGGCGGAAGGGCTGGACTGTCCGCGTTCCCTCGCCAACTCAGCGGCGACGCTGTGGCACCCGGAAGCGCATTTCGACTGGGTTCGTCCGGGCATTGTGCTTTACGGCGCGTCGCCGTCCGGCAAATGGCAGGATATTGCCAACAGTGGGCTGAAACCGGTCATGACCCTGAACAGCGAGATCATTGCGGTGCAGAATCTTAAAGCGGGCGACACTGTGGGCTATGGGCGTTTGTACAAAGCCCAGCAGGAACAGCGCATCGGGATTGTGGCCTGCGGCTACGCCGATGGTTATCCGCGCAATGCCCCAGACGGTACGCCGGTGCTGGTGGATGGAGTTCGAACCGGCACGGTAGGGCGAGTGTCGATGGATATGCTGGCGGTGGATTTAACGCCGTGCCCGCAGGCCGGGATTGGCACGCCGGTCGAGCTGTGGGGTAAAGAGATTAAAATCGACGACGTGGCGAGCCGTTGCGGCACTGTGGGCTATGAGTTGATGTGTGCTTTGGCGATGCGCGTACCGGTTGTGATTGAGTGACGTGTATTTCCCCTCTCCCTAACCCTCTCCCACAGGGAGAGGGAATTGTCCGGCACCGTTGTCCTCGCCCGGTTGGTTTTTCTTTTCTCCCTCTCCCAGTGGGAGAGGGTCGGGGAGAGGGCATCAGGCCGCACACTGTATAAACGTGAAACTACTCCACTTCCTCTTCCGCCACGCGAACACCGACTTTCAGCACCGCGTTGTCCTGTTTCTCCGCTACGGTCCAGATCATCCCGGCAAACTCCACCTGGTCACCGACGACCGGCGCCGCGCCCAAAAGATGCTGCACAATTTCGCCCAGCGACTGCTGGTTATCGCGGAACTCTTCCTCGACATCGAGACCATAAACCATCGCCACGTCGGCAAACTTGGCGCTGGCCTCAAGAATAAAGTCGCCAAAGAATCGCTGGTCCAACGCCACTGGCGGCGACTGGCTGAACAGCTTGCCCAGCAACGGTAAATCCCGTTCGCGGCCAATCACGCACAGCACATCGCCTTCGCGCAAACGGGTGCTGCCCGTCGGGTGCAGCAGCACATTGTCGCGGAACAGCGCGGCAATACGCGTATCGCGCGGCATATGCAAATCCCGCAGCGCAGCGCCAACGCACCATTTATCGGCGCTCAGCTGATACACAAACTGCTCCCACGGGTTTTCAGGGTGAATATCAAGCCCCACGCGCGACACCGGCCAGCCGACCGGCGGGACCACCACTTTGGCTTTTTTCGCCGCCCAGGAGAGCGACGTCCCCTGCAACAGCAACGAAATCAGCACCACGAAGAAGGCGACGTTGAAGAACAATCGCGCGTTCTCCAGCCCGGCCATCATCGGGAACACCGCGAGGATGATAGGCACCGCGCCGCGCAGGCCAACCCAGCTGATAAACACACGTTCGCGCAGGTTAAAGCCACGGAACGGCAGCAGGCCGATAAACACCGACAGTGGACGGGCGAAGAAAATCATCCCCGCGGACAGCATCAGCGCCGGGATGGCGATCGGTAATAAATCAGACGGCGTCACCAGCAGGCCGAGTACCAGGAACATGCCGATTTGCGCCAGCCAGGCCAGGCCGTCAAAGTTCTGCAAAATCGCGTAACGGTTGCGAATAGGGCGGTTACCGAGCAGAAAACCGCACAGATACACCGCCAGAATGCCGCTGCCGTCGAGCGTCGTCGTGACCGCGAAAATCATGATCCCGCCGCTCAGCGCTAACAGCGGATACAGCCCAGCAGGCAGGGAAATGCGGTTGATCATCTGCAACACCAGGTAGCCGCCGCCAAGGCCAATCAGGATCCCCAGCCCGAACTGCTGAATGATGTGTACCGCGAACATCCAGCTCAGCCCGGTTTCGTGCTGCTGGATCATCTCAATCAGGGTGATGGTGAGAAACACCGCCATCGGGTCATTGCTGCCGGATTCAATTTCCAGCGTCGAGCCAACACGTTCGTTCAGCCCTTTGCCGCCAAGCAGAGAGAACACCGCCGCCGCATCCGTCGAGCCGACAATGGCGCCGATCAGCATGCCTTCAATTAAATCGAGGTGGAACAGCCACGCGGCCATCATCCCGGTGAGTCCGGAGGTGATCAGCACGCCCACCGTCGCCAGCGACAGCGCCGGGCCGAGTGCGACACGGAACGAACTTGCTTGAGTACGCATCCCGCCATCGAGCAGGATAACCGCCAGAGCGAGGTTACTGACCATGTACGCGAAGGGGTAATTATCAAACGGAATGCCGCCAATGCCATCGATACCGGCCAGCATGCCGATAGCAAGGAAGATCACCAGAATCGGGATACCGAGTCGTGAAGAAAAGGAACTGAGTAAAATACTGAAGGTGACCAGCACCGACCCCAGAATAAACAGACTGATTATTGCCCCGGCATCCAACGTTCACGTACTCCCTATATCGCGTGACTTAATGGTAAAACGTTATCATACATGTATGTAAAGCGACGGATTTATAAGAGCAATCAATGTTTTTTTTCTCCACTGATGATCGGATGCCCCGTCATCGACAGCGTGGTGGACTTCGCGTTATGCACCAGACGCGCTTGGGAACCCAGCGGCAGCGTCACCGTGCGCTGTTCGTGACCAAAATCGAGTCCGCTGATGACCGGGATAGTTAGCCGCGATTGCAGATAGTCGATCATCACCGGCAAATCGTAACCCGCATCGTAGTCGTTCGGTTCCGCGCCACTAAAGCTGCCAAGCACAATCGCCCGCTGACGGCCCAGAATACCGGCATGGAACAGTTGCAGGAGCATACGCTCGACGCGGAACGGGTGTTCGTTAATGTCTTCCAGCACCAGAATGCCGTCGTCGATTTGCGGCAGCCACGGCGTGCCGATAAGCGACACCAGCATCGCCAGATTACCGCCCCACAGTGTGCCGTTCACGTCGCAGGCCTGACCGTTACCCTGCCATTCCACGGAGAACGCGCCGTTTCGAATCGCGCGCCAGTAGTGCTCGAGGGTAAATTCATTGAGCGTTTCAGCGCCGAAATTACCTGCCAGCATGGGTCCGCTGAAGGTGATAACGCCTTCGCACAGCAGCGCCATCTGAATGGCGGTGAAATCGCTATGGCCACAAATCAGCAGCGGATCATTTTGCTGGCGTAACGCGATGGCTTTCCAGTCAATCATGTCCATTATACGGTTGGCGCCGTAGCCGCCGCGCACCGCTAAAACGAGGTTATCGCGACCAGAAAGTGTCGCCAGCGCATTGATATCGCCCGCGCGTTCCGCTTCCGTACCGGCAAAACGCTGCTGGCGACGCGTGAGAATGCGCTGATTATTGACCTGGTATCCGGCCTGCTCCAGGCGCGCAATCCCGCGGGTGGCAGCCTGTTGGTTAATGCAATAGCCCGAGGGAGCAATCAGATGAAACAGAGTCATGGCAATTCCTTGCAGAGAATGAAACAGTTATCATGCCGCCTGAACATCGCGTTGTCATTAGCGCAGCACACTTCAGTGAAAAGGATAGAAGCGTGAAATTGAGATGGTTTGTAGTTTTATTTGTCTTGCTTGCCGGATGTAGTTCAAAACCGAAAAACGATTACCGCAATCCACCGTACAACCCGACGGTACCCGTTCAGCGGGCGATGCAGTGGATGCCCATTAGCCAGAAGGCCGGTGCGGCGTGGGGACTCGACCCTAAATTCATCACCGCTATTATCGCGGTTGAATCAGGCGGTAACCCGAATGTGGTCAGTAAATCTGGCGCTGTGGGCCTGATGCAGCTCAAACCTTCCACCGCCGGGCGTGAAGTATACCGCTATATGGGCTGGAAGGGTGACCCGTCTGTCAGCGAGCTGAAAAACCCGGAACGTAACATCTCGATGGGCACCGCGTACTTCAGCATCCTTGAACACGGCGTGCTGGCGGGCATTGAGGACCCGGAAGTTATGCAGTATGCACTGGTCACCTCCTACGTTAACGGCGCGGGCGCGCTGCTGCGAACCTTCTCCTCGGACCGTAAAACGGCGATCAACAAGATTAACCGTATGGATAAGGATGAGTTCTTCGAGTATATCGTCGAGAATCACCCTTCATCACAAGCGCCGCGCTATATCTGGAAAGTACAGAAAGCCATGGACGCGATTAACTAACGTACTTTATTCGCGCGTTCGCGAGCCTCACGCTCCAGAGAGAAGATAATTCGCTGGAGCGTGCGCTCAATCGCCGGGCTGACGTTGAGAAAACGAAAGCTCAGGCGCGGCGTGCTGATCGTTTCATTTTTGCTGTCGACCACCTTACGCTCGCTCAGTGAAAGCAACTGCGCGTCGAAATGAAATTTCCCCCATTCCCCCATATCCAGCTCCATCTGTGGAAGCATCACCCCAGATTTCAGGGCCGCTGATGGCGCGCCTTCCAGCAATGCGCCCATGCCACCGAGTGACAAATCACACAAACGAAAACGCACTTCACTGTTATCGGGCAGTTTCGCCTTGCAGTAGTACACCGGATGCAGCGGGGCGGAAATGCGGAAAAACTCACGACGCTGAACAAACCACAGCGACGGCGGCACGGGCATCGTGAAGGCGGGCAAATCGAGGAACTGGCCGGGCGTTATCTTCGGCACCGTAAATTCAATTTTCGCCCCTTGCGTTTCGGCGGAGAGCGTAATGTTTTCCGCACGCTGAACGGCGCGGTTTTCATATTCCTGACTGCCGTAATCTACGATTAACGCCTGAGAAGAAATATCGAGAATGCGGGTAATAAATTGCGACGTACCCCACGAGACAAGCAAAGGGACGTGGTCGCGGTGCAAATCACGAAGAACGTTTAACACTGCCAGAGGATTTTGTTTAAGGAATTGTTCATTGTAATGACTCACGCCAGGGTGCTCCTTATCGACAGAGATTCGATAAACTATCGGCAGCGCCAAACAGAACTTAATACAAACGGGTGAAAATTTTTAAACGGATAAAATTTTTAGTCGATTCCCTTCTTTTTGGGAATGTTTACCTATACTTAAGTGAACCAAAGCGCACAATAGTCGCGTTTAAAGTGTGGTTATTTTTGTTTATTTTGGAGGGTGGTTAAAATGGGTATTCTGACCTGGATTATTTTTGGACTGATTGCGGGCATTATTGCGAAACTGATTATGCCGGGTCGTGACGGCGGCGGTTTTATTCTCACCTGTATTCTGGGGATCGTCGGTGCCGTAGTGGGCGGCTGGCTGGCTACCATGTTTGGTATCGGCAGCGTGTCCGGCTTTAATATGCACAGCTTCCTGGTGGCGGTTGTGGGTGCCATTGTGGTGCTGCTGGTATTCAGATTAGTACGTCGCAACGCATAAATATGACTGCCCGGCGGCGCACGCTTGCCGGGCCTACTTTTAAACGGTAGGCCCGGTCAGCGAAGCGCCACCGGGCGTTTTTATAACTTTTCTAACGACGCATCAGAAATCATATCCGACGGTGGCAATCACTGAACGCTCAGCACCCCAGTAGCAGTTATTGGTGCCGTAGCAGCCGGAAACATACTCTCTGTCAGTCAGGTTATTCGCATTGACCTGCAAATACGCGCCTTTCAGGGTCGATGTCCACGCGCCCAGATCCGCACGGATCATCGCATCCAGCAGCGTCGTCGACGGCAGACGTTCGGTATTCGCGTCATCGGCCCACTGTTTGCCGATATAACGCACACCCGCGCCCGCGCTAATCCCGTAATCAAACTTATAGTGTGCCCAGAATGAGGCCATCTGATCCGGCGTCAGCTGCGGCGTATTGTCGTCGGTGCCGTCTTTGGTATCAGCAAAGCGCAGACGGTTCCAGGTGTAGCCCGCGATGGTGCTCAGACGCGGCGTCAGCTGATTGCGCGCTTCCAGTTCAACACCCTGAGAATGCACTTTCCCGGCGGGCAGGAAGGTGGCGGTGGCGATATTGGTATCACGCGTGGCCACGTCTTTCTGCGTCAGGTCATACATCGCGATGCTGTACATATCCGCCGTGCCCGGTGGCTGGAATTTCAGCCCGGCTTCGTACTGCTCGGCGGTGGTCGGCTTCAGCAACTGACCGTCCGGGCCTGCCAGCATGGCAGGGGTAATCGCCTGGCTGTAGCTGATGTACGGCGACAGACCGTTTTCAAAGGCGTACAGCAAGGACGCGCGGCTGCTGATGTGGTCATCGGAACGACGCGAAGAGGTACCAAATGTATCGCTCACCTGCTCGGAAACAATGCGGTCATAGCGCGCGGAAAGATCTGCATGCCAGCGGTTCCACACCATTTCATCCTGCAAATACAGGCCAGCCTGGTAATAGCGGCGATTGTTATAGTCGCTGTAGGTCAGGGTATGTCCGTTCTGCGCGGTATAGCCGCTCCACGGATCGAGCGGAGACGCGCCGCCTGCACGGCTCCACAGGTCGTTGCGGAAGCGGTGATATTCGCCACCCAGCACCACGGTGTGTGACACGTCGCCAGTATTGAAATCCGCTTTAATGCGGTTATCGGTCGACCAGCCGTCTAGGGAACCGGTTGAACCGCTGTAGCCACGGGCCAGCATATCGCTGTCGTCCACCCAACCCACCTGATAAACCTGGTCGAGGTTCACATCGGAATGGGTATAGCTGCCGCTTGAATACACGGACCAAATATCATTGAACTGGTGATTGAATTCGTAGCTGTAAATCTGCTCGCGGCGCTGATAGCCGTCGCTCGGGTCGCCTTCGTTGGTGTGGTTGCTGAGCTTGCGACCGTTGTGTTCATAGCGAGTGCCGTCCAGCGGCAGCGAGCCGTGATAGCCGCCCGATGGATCTTTTTGCAGATACGCGCGCAGCAACAGGCTGGTGTCAGTATCCGGCTGCCACAGCAGCGACGGGGAAATGGCGTAACGTTCTTCGCGGGTGTTGTCGACCTGGGTATCGGTGTTCCGGGTGATGCCCACCACGCGATACGCCCATTGATCGTTAATCGCGTCGGTGTAATCGAACGCCGCGCCTTTCGTGCCCTGGGTGCCGCCGAACGCCTGAATGTGGCCTTCGGAGGTAAACTGTGGACGCTTGGAGGTCAGGTTCACCAGTCCGCCGGGTACGCTTTGGCCGTACAGCGCGGAAGAGGGGCCTTTGATCACATCAATACGGTCGAGGAACCACGGGTCAACCTGAATGACGTTGTGGCTGCCGCCATCGCTCATCAGGCGCATGCCGTCGAGGAAGATGTTGTCCACGTCGCCGCCGTGGTAGCCACGAAGGGAAATGGCGTCGAAGCGCGTCGCCGACCCGCCAAAGGTGCTGTACACGCCCGGCGTATAGCTCAGCGCCTGGCTGACGTTGGTCGCGCCCTGATCTTCCATCTGCTGACGGGTCACTACGGACACCGACTGGGCGGTGGTGATCAGCGGCTGATCGGTTTTGGTGGCACCGGTTGAGGATTTAACCGTATAGCCTTGGGTCGGCGCGGTCGCGGATTCAGCCGGTTGAGCGGTAACCACCACCGTTTCTTCGGCGAAAGAGGAGCAGGGGAACGCCAGCGCCAGAGCGCAAAGAGCTGACGAACGTTTGAGGCGCAGTGTGTTATTCATCGCATAATCCTAAGAAACCCGGCCTGGCACTCCTGTGCGCCACCGTGTCAAAACGTGCGAAAATGTCATTTTTCGTAAAAAAGAATGCGAATTATTATTGTTTGCGTTTGTGAGGTCAAGCAAAGGACAGAGCAGACCTGCTACCATTTCTGGTAGCAGGCTGAAGTAGGGTTATTGCGATGTTGTCGCAGGGGCAGGTTCGGGAGTGTTTGTTGCGGCAGGCGTACTGGCCGCAGGATTCGGACGTGTTTTGGGCACGTTGTCGCACGGTTTTTCTTTCGGGCAAATCAAATCGAGCATTTTCAGCGTCACGCCGTTACTCCAGCCGAAACCGTCCTGCAGGGGATATTCGCCTCCGCCGCCGCCCGTACCGGTGGAGGTGATGTCATATTTCTCCACCAGTTTTTGCTGGCTGTCGTAGGTGTGCTGCACGTTGGTCAGGAATCGCCAGGAAACGTCCATCGCGATTTTATCCTTGCCGTAGTTTTGCAGCCCTTCGGTGGCGACCCATTGCAGCGGTGCCCAGCCGTTCGGGGAATCCCACTGCTGACCGCTGTTGATGGTGGTGGTCGCAATCCCGCCTGCTTTCAGCAGCCGCGATTCCGTTGCCGTCGCCATTTTCGCCGCTCTGTCGTTCGAAGCCGCATTAACGTACAGCGGGAACAGCGCGGCGGCGGTCAGCTGATTACGCACCTTGTGCGTTTTCAGATCGTAATCCGCGTACCAGCCCTCTTTGTCGTTCCACAGATAATGCTCCATCGCCTTCTGACGGTCGTTTGCCAGCGTATCGTAGCGGGTGGCTTTGGCATCATCGCCCGCAGCTTTACTGGCGCTGGCGATAATTTTTTCCATCTTAAACATCAGGGCGTTAAGGTCGACCGGCACAATGCTGGTGGTCCGAATAGTGCTGAGCTTTTGCGGGTCATCCATCCAGCGTGAACTGAAATCCCAACCTGACGCGGCGGCAGATCGCAGGTCACGGTAAATTTCCGTCGCCGGACGATTCGGATTGCTTTTGGCGGTATTCACATCGTCAAGCCACGATTCCGGGCGCGGCGTGTCTTTATCATCCCAATAACGGTTGAGCAGCGCGCCGTCAGTGAGTTTGACCACGCGTTTATTGGCCTCGCCGTTTTGCAGCGCGTCCTGACCGTCCATCCAGTAGGCGTGCTCTTTTTCCATCTGCGGCAGGTATTTTTTCAGCGCGTCGCTGTCATGTTTCGCCAACAGTTCAACCATCAACGAGAAGAACGGCGGCTGCGAGCGGCTCAGATAATAGGTTCGGTTGCCGTTAGGAATATGGCCCCAGGTGTCAATTTCATAAGCGAAGTTGGCGACCATATCTTCGATTTTGTCCCAGTGGCCGCTCTCCGCCAGACCCAGCATGGTGAAATAGCTATCCCAGTAATACACTTCGCGGAAACGCCCGCCGGGCACGACATAAGGTTTCGGCAGCGGCAGCAGGGAATCCCACTTCGCGGCGCTGTCAGTGGTACGCGTCAGCACCGGCCACAGGCCGTCGATATGCTCACGCAGGCTCTGGCCCGCAGGCGGCACGTACTTGTCCTTTTCCTGCGGCAGAGAGAAATTCACTTGCACGAAATGGCGCAGGTCAAAGCTCGACTGATTGCGCTGCATCCGGTAGTCCGCCAGGATCATCAACGGATCGCTCTTAGGCACCGCATCGGCAAAGGTTTTCTGATCCGGGAACAGCTTCGCGCTCTGCACATCATTAAACAGCGGACCCAATAAAATATCCGGCGGCTGCGGTGTGGCGGCGAGAGCGTCATCAGCCTGAGCCGACGTCAGACTCAGTGAGAGCAGGGCACCCCCGAGGGCGAGTTGTAAGGCGAGGGAAAGCGTATCAGGGCGGCGCAAAGCGGGTTTTCTCATCGTTGATTCTCCTTTTAGTTGCGCAAATTCCGCTGTTTACAACCATAGACGAATATCAGCTCCGGCGCGTGTCGGGGTTAACATTTTGCGCCTTTCCAGACAATTTCCCGTTCCGAGGTTGTGTGAGCAATAAAACAAAAAAATCGAGAATATATCTCCTTGATCCCTCTGAGATCACATAAAGCAAAAAACATAAGAAACTAGCAAAAAAACATAATGGACCGCCTTTCACCGGCTGTGCAAAAAATAACGCCACATAAGAAACCGGTTACACAGTTTAATACTGAAGGGGAGTGCTATTGTGGCAGGAGTAAAGTTATCTGTCAGAGAAAAAGTCGGCTATAGCCTTGGTGATGCCGCCAGTCATATCGTTTTTGATTCATCGGTCGCTATTCTCGCCTGGTATTATACCGATATTTACGGATTACCTCCGGCGGTAATGGGCACCATGTTTTTACTGGTTCGCATATTAGATGCGATTACCGATCCGATAATGGGGGCCATTGCGGATGCGACCGCCACCCGCTGGGGACGGTTCCGCCCGTGGCTGTTGGCTATCTGTATCCCATTCGCCGTGAGCTGTGTGCTGGTTTATTCTATTCCCAGTTTCTCAGACAGCGGAAAGGTCGTCTATGCCGTTGCGGCATATATATTTATGACACTGATGTACACCGCCATTAATATTCCCTATTGCTCATTAGGCGCGGCGTTGACCACTGATCCACAGGAAAGTCTGTCCCTGCAATCCTGGCGTTTTGCGATTACCCCAATTGGGGGCGCATTAGGCACCGCGTTAATTTTACCGCTGGCGGATTATCTTTATCCGGCTGACAGGGCAACCGGGGTTCAGGTCGCCATGGCGATATTTGGCGTCATTGGCTGTCTGATGTTTATCGTCTGTTTCTTTACCACCAAAGAGCGTGTTCAACCGATTAAAGAAGAAAACCTGAATATTGCCCGGGATGTTAAAATTCTATTCCGTAACGATCAGTGGCGGATATTGTCGGTGTATAACTTCACAATGCTGGTGGCGGTGGTTATTCGCGGCGGGGCAGTGGTTTATTTCGTGAATAGCGTGCTGCGCGAAGGGGCGGATATCATCAGCTGGTTTATGCTCGGTGGCATGTTTGCCTCGATGTTTGGCTCTGTGCTGGCCAAACCGTTTGGCACCCGTTTCTGCAAAGTGAAACTCTCGTTCTGGATAAACCTCATCAATGCGGCATTGGGCGTGGTGTGCTTCATGTTGCCGATGAATTACTGGGTAATTCCGCTTTTCGCGCATGTCCTGATCCAGCTGGTGCAGGGCGGGAATGCGGCCATTCAGTGGTCAATGATCACTGACGCCAACAACTACGGTGAATGGAAAACCCAACGTCGTATTACCGGCATGAACGTGGCGGCCAATATCTTTGTCATCAAGCTGGGCGTCGCAGTCGGTGGGGCAATTCTCGGTTGGGTGCTGGCGTATTATGGCTATGCGTCAAGCAGCCGTGTGCAGTCGGCCGAAGCCCTGTACGGCATCGTGTTACTGTTCTCGGTTATCCCGTCGGTGTTCTATCTGTTGACCGCCATCGCCATTAGATATTACGGCCTGACTGAAGCCCGGATGAATGCGATTGTGACTGACCTGAATCACGGCGTGTTTGCCGAATCGGAAGCGGCGCGGGAAACCTCTTCTGTCGCGCCTTAAGTCGTGATGTTCATCTGTTTATCGTTTTTCTGTCATTAAAGCGTAATGCGCAGCGTTGTTAATAACCCACGGCGAAAACAAGCAACGTGGAACTCTTATGAACAACGCTCGCGCACTCTTTTCCCTGAACGATTATCCGCTTCAACCGCAGATTCTTCACGCCCCACAGCGCAAAGTGCTGAGCGTGAAAAACTTATGCAAGTCGTACAACGCCCAGCAAAAGGTGCTGAACGACATCAATTTTGACCTGCATGCGGGTGAAATGGTCGGGATCGTCGGGCGTTCGGGAGCGGGGAAATCCACGCTGCTGCACGTGCTCAACGGCACTCACTCCGCCACCTCTGGCGAACTGCTCAGCTACCCGGAAGTCGGTCTCCCGCATGATGTCTCCGGCATCAGCGGACGCGCGCTCAATGCGTGGCGCAGCGAATGCGGCATGATTTTCCAGGACTTCTGCCTGGTCCCGCGTCTCGACGTGCTGACCAACGTTTTGCTCGGTCGACTGAGCCAGACTTCAACCTTCAAATCCCTGTTCAAAGTGTTCTCGGACGATGACCGCGCTCGCGCCATCGCGCTGCTCGAATGGATGAACATGTTGCCTCATGCGCTACAGCGTGCAGAAAACCTCTCCGGCGGGCAGATGCAGCGCGTGGCGATTTGCCGGGCGCTTATCCAGAATCCCTCGATTCTGCTGGCCGACGAGCCGGTGGCCTCGCTCGACCCGAAAAACACCCAGCGCATCATGACGGTCCTGCGTGAAGTCAGCGAGCAGGGCATCAGCGTGATGGTCAACCTGCACTCAATTGAGCTGGTGAAAAATTACTGCACCCGCGTGATAGGCATCGCGCAGGGGCAAATCGTGTTTGACGGACATCCAGATGACTTAAGCCCGGATGTCCTGCAAGAACTATATGGCGACGAAATCAGCCAATTACATTGAGTTTTAGTAATCACTTCACAGCGACTTCAACATTAAACGGGCGATATGAATGAATAAGCACATGACAAGCGCATTACGTTTTTCCGCGATGATGGCAGGGCTGCTGGTGGCATGGCAGGCCACGGCGGAACAACCGAAAGAGCTGAATCTGGGGATTCTGGGCGGTCAAAACGCCACCCAACAGATTGGCGATAACCAGTGCGTGAAGGATTTTCTCGACAAGGAACTGAGCGTCGACACCAAGCTGCGTAACTCTTCTGACTACTCTGGCGTGATTCAGGGTCTGCTCGGCGGCAAAGTCGACGTGGTGCTGAGCATGTCGCCGTCGTCGTATGCGTCGGTGTACATCAATAATCCGAAAGCGGTGGATATTGTCGGCATCGCGGTGGATGACAAAGATCAGTCGCGCGGCTACCACTCGGTGGTTATCGTCAAAGCCGACAGCCCGTACAAAACCCTCGACGATCTGAAAGGCAAATCTTTCGGCATGGCGGACCCGGATTCGACCTCCGGCTTCCTGATCCCGAACCAGGCGTTCAAGAAGAAATTCGGCGGCACCACCGATAACAAGTACAACAACTTCTTCTCCAGCGTCACCTTCTCCGGCGGCCACGAGCAGGACATTCTCGGCGTGCTGAACGGTCAGTTTGCAGGTGCGGTGACCTGGGCGTCGATGGTCGGTGACTATAACGACGGTTACTCCGCCGGGGCGTTCAACCGCCTGATCCGCATGGATCACCCGGACCTGATGAAAGACATTCGCATCATCTGGCAGTCGCCGCTGATCCCGAACGGTCCCATCCTGGTGAGCAACAGCCTGCCGCCAGAATTCAAAACCAAAGTGGTCGATGCGGTGAAGAAACTGGATAAAGAAGATCACGCATGCTTTATCAAAGCGATGGGCGGCACCCAGCACATCGGCCCGGCGACCGTGGCGGATTTCCAGCAGATTATTGACATGAAACGCGAACTGGTTAACGCCCGTTAATCAGACCTTTTCACTCCCCCGCGCAGCCAGCGGGGGAGAGTCCATTCCGCGAGTGAACATGCAGAATACTGAATTTGAACGTTACTACCAGCAGGTGAAAATGCGCCAGACGCGTGACACGTTCACCTGGTCGGCGCTGCTGCTGGTGCTCTACATCGCGGCGGGACAAGCCGCCGAGTTTAATCTTCTCACCATCTGGCACTCGCTGCCGAACTTCCTCGATTACATGATCGAAACCGTGCCGACGCTACACGGCGGAGTGCTGTTCGGCGATGTGCACACCAAAGGATCGCTGGCCTACTGGGGCTACCGTTTGCCGATTCAGCTGCCACTGATCTGGGAAACGCTCCAGCTGGCGCTGGCTTCCACGCTGGTGGCGGTGGCGATAGCGACGATCCTCGCGTTTCTGGCGGCGCGTAATGCCTGGGCACCGGCGGGTTTGCGCTTTGGCATTCGCGCGCTGGTGGCATTTTTGCGCACCATGCCGGAGCTGGCGTGGGCGGTGATTTTTGTCATGGCCTTTGGGATTGGCGCAATTCCGGGTTTTCTGGCGCTGACGCTGCACACCATCGGCAGCCTGACCAAGCTGTTCTACGAGGCGATCGAAAGTGCGCAGGATAAACCGGTGCGCGGCCTGACGGCCTGTGGTGCCTCGCCGATACAGCGGATGCGTTTCGCGCTGTGGCCGCAGGTCAAACCGATATTTCTTTCATACGGTTTCATGCGTCTTGAAATTAACTTCCGTTCGTCGACCATTCTTGGGTTGGTCGGCGCGGGCGGGATTGGTCAGGAGCTGATGACCAACATCAAACTCGACCGCTACGACCAGGTGAGCATGACGCTGCTGCTGATTGTCATCGTGGTTTCGCTGCTGGATACGCTGTCTGGCCGCCTGCGTCAGCGAGTGCTGGAGGGGAAAAAATGATAAACGGGCAAGCGGTGACCGATACCGAACATTATCGCGAAGCGCATCCGGCGCTGTTTCGCTCCCAGCGTCGATATCTGCGCCATCTGGCGATTGTGGCGCTGGCGGTCGGGCTGTATTACGTTTGGTTCTTCATCCAGTTTGGTATCAGCTACGAACAGTTGACCACCGGGATGCAGCAGCTTGGGCGCTACTTCTTCCGTATGTTCGTCTGGCATGATTTTCTTAACTGGCCGTTTGGCTACTACTTCCGCCAGATTGGCATCACGCTGGCGATCGTCTTTTCCGGCACCATTACCGCCACGGTGATTGCCCTGCTGCTGTCGTTCCTCGCGGCGCGGAACGTTATGCGTGGCCCGGTGACGCGGTTTGTGGCGATGTTTATGCGTCGGCTGTTTGATCTGCTGCGCGGGATCGACATGGCAATCTGGGGTCTGATATTTGTGCGTGCCGTCGGCCTTGGTCCGCTCGCCGGGGTGCTGGCGATCATCATGCAGGATACTGGCTTGCTCGGGCGGTTATACGCCGAAGGGCACGAGGCGGTAGAACGTTCGCCAGGCCGTGGTCTGACGGCGGTGGGCGCCAACGGGCTGCAAAAACACCGCTTCGGTATCTTCACCCAATCGTTCCCGACGTTCCTCGCCTTGAGCCTCTATCAGCTGGAATCCAACACCCGCTCGGCGGCGGTATTGGGCTTCGTCGGCGCGGGCGGCATCGGTCTTATTTACGCTGAAAACATGCGCCTGTGGAACTGGGACGTGGTGATGTTTATCACCCTGCTGCTGGTGGCGGTGGTGATGACCATGGATGCGCTGTCGTCGTGGCTGCGTCGCCGTTATATCACCGGGGCAACGGTGCCACTGTTTAAGCAGATCAAACAATAAGGCCCTTTCAATCCGCCGTTTTAAACGCCAGCCAGAATGGATCGCCCACCCGTTTTCCGACCTGGCTGGCGGCATCTCTTACTGCTATCCCCAGTTGGGCCACCAGGCTGTCGTTGAGTTCATCCCGCGGAATGGCGAGGCCGAAGCCATAACCTTGCCCGGTGGCGGGATCGACGACCGCCGCTGAAATCCCGGCCGTATCCGAAATGTACTCCCCCCGCGATAGCGACCATCCGTTCGATTTAATCTCTTCAATGCGTGCAGACAATTCGCTCAGCGAACGGGGGGCGTGGCCTCTGGCATCGTTAAAATGGTCCGGCAAAATAGCCAATAACTCGCTGCTTTTAAGCCCGGCCATGAGTGCACGGCCTGCGGCGCTGGACCACGCCGGGGCGCGGCTGCCAGGAGGCGTGTAAACCTGAAGCGACCGGGAGCCGGTACGCATATGGATAACCAGCGCGTCGGCGTTATCCAGCACATTGATATAACCGGTATAACCCGACTGCCGTACCAGGCCCGCCAACGACTCCTCGAGCAGGGAAGAGGTCGAGTGTGCGGCCCGAAACTGCCATGAGGCCTCCATTACCACATGCCCGGGTCGGTAGGCTCGGGTCATCACGTCGCGTTCAAGAAAGCCATATTCCGCCATCATGCTCAGGGTTCTTGAGACAGAACTTTTGGGCAAATTCAGCTCGGTAGCGACATCCGTCACCGTTACATCGCGCTGCAAACGGGCAATTAGCAGTAAGACATCTCGCGCGTTGGCAAGTGTGCTCATTCTTTCATCCTTAAAGGCGGGCAGTATCAACCGACATTCATGGTGCCCTGCGCTTGACAATTTAACAAGAGGGCAACATATTGGTGTTCTAAATATTACAACATAGTTCCATATTATGGAACAAATGCAAAAACAACAACAAGAACAACGCCTGGCGATGTTCACTTGCAGGAGCCGCATCATGACCCACTCATCCTCCTCGATTGAGGAGCCCGTAGGCGTGGAAGATCCTCCCTATACGCATCCTAAAGCCCTCGCACCCGCGAATTTTCTGCTGGTCAGTCTGTTAAGCCTCATCGGGGCGATGATTGGTATTCAGATGTTGGCAAGTCTGGGGATCACGCCCAGTACCTCACTGATTGGCGCGCTCGCAGCCATGGCGCTGTCGCGGATCCCACTCCCGGGTTTTCGCGGTTTCCGCTCGATACACGCGCAAAACCTGGCGCAAACCAGTATTTCATCAGCGACCTTTGGCGCTGCAAACAGCCTGTTTCTGCCGATAGGCATCCCCTGGTTATTTGGGCTTCCAGAAATGGTCACGCCGATGCTGATCGGCGTCAGCCTGGCGATGCTGCTGGATGCCTGGCTGTTGTACCGGATGTTTGATACGCCGGTGTTTCCTGCCAGTCACCCGTGGCCGCCGGGAGTCGCCGCGGCTGAAGCGATCAAAGCAGGGGATAAGGGCGGGAAACAGGCCTGGACGCTGCTGGGCGGGCTCTGCACCGGGGCTATCGGGGCACTGCTGCATCTCCCGATGTCGGCGTTTGGCGTGGCGTTGATTGGCGGTTTCGCGGCCATGGCCGCATTTGGTGTGGGTTTGTTGGTTCGCGGTTACGCGCAGATCCTGACCGGAATTGATATCAACGCGCTGTATTTGCCGCACGGGATGATGATCGGTGCTGGGTTAATGGCGCTGTTACAGGTTTCTCGGATTATTTTCCGTCAGGGCGGACGCCGAACGGAGCACCGAAATGACGGGCGTCTCGGGCAGGCATTCCGCGTCGGTGGCCTGGGCTATCTGGCGATCATGCTGCTGCTAACGCTGGGTACCGGCCTGTATAGCCACATGTCGCCGCTGATGCTGGTGTGCTTCGTGTTGTATGGCGCTTTTGTTGCCTTCGTCCATGAAATTATCGTCGGCATTGCCGCCATGCACTCGGGCTGGTTTCCTGCTTTTGCGGTGGCGCTGATCACCTTGCTGATCGGCATGCTGCTCGGTTTTCCCCCGGAAGCACTGGTGGTGCTTTCCGGCTTTTCTACGGCAACGGGGCCGGCCTTTGCGGACATGGGCTTCGATTTGAAAGCCGGTTATCTGTTGCGGAAAGGGGAAAATGCGTCGCCCGAATTTGAACTGCAGGGCCGCCGCGAACAGCTTATTGCGGGCATGATCGGATTTGTCGCTGCCATTATCGTGGTCGCGGTCAGTCATCGCTTCTATTTTTCGGCCCACCAGTTTGCCCCGATTAATGCGGCCTATGTCGCCGCCATCAAAGCCGGGATCTCTGCCGATGCGGCAAAAAATCTGGCGCTATGGGCGATTCCTGGCGCACTGCTTCAGCTGGTCGGTGGGGCTAAGCGGCAGCTCGGCGTGCTGTTTGCCACAGGGTTATTGATCAGCAGTCCCGCGGCGGGCTGGATGGTTGCCGCAGGCGTGGTATTCCGCATCGTGGTTTCCCGTCTCGCGGGCACCCGATTGCGCGAACAGATTGAAGTCTTCGCCGGGGGCGTGATTGCCGGCGATGCACTCCTGAATTTCTTTAGCGGCGCGATCGGCGCATTACGTAAATAACCTTTTCAGCACAGGGAACAGAACCATGAAACGTAAACTGACCACAGATGATATCCAGGCGGCTATTTGGGGCGGGGCCATTCTCGGCGGTGGCGGCGGTGGGCTGCTGGCAGCGGGTGAAAAAGCCGCGCAGCTGGCGCTCAGCGTGGGCGATGTCAATTTGTGGAGTGCGGATGAGTTTGCCGCCGACGATTTGACCGCTACGGTGGCGCTGGTGGGGGCGCCGGCCGCGCCCAACCCTTGCCTGAAACCGGCTCATCTCATGCGCAGCATTGAATTACTGCGTAATGCGCTTCCATCAGGGCAAACTCTGGTGGCACTCAATACCAATGAAAACGGCGCAGAAGCTACGGTCAATGGTTGGTTCCATGCGGCGATGTGTGGCCTGCCGCTGATTGACCTCGCCTGCAATGGGCGCGCACATCCCACCGGAACCATGGGATCACTGGGGCTGCACGCCGACGCGAATTTCCGCTCGTATCAGGCGTGGGCGGGTGGTGCGGCGGAGCGCTACGTGGAAGGGGTATCGCAAGGCGGGCTGGAGCAAGTGGCTGGCATTGTCCGTCGCGCGTCCGTCGAAGCGGGCGGAATGGTCGCCGTAGCCCGTAACCCTGTCCCCGTGAGTTATGCCTGTCAGCACGGTGCCCCCGGGGCGATTAGCCAGGCCATCCGCGTGGGACGTGCCTGGCTGGATCACGGCGTAGATGGCGTGCTGTCGCTGCTGCAAGGGCGCGAAGTGGCACGCGGGACGGTTTCCCGCTATCAGTGCGAGCAGCAAGGGGGGCTGGATGTAGGCTTCATAACCCTCGATGATGGGATGGAAACCACGCTGCGCTTTATTAATGAATACATGCTGATTGAGCAAAACGATCAGCTCGGCGCGCGTTTCCCAGATTTGCTGATGACCTTCGATGGTCAGGGCAAGCCGGTTGTTTCTGCGCATGTGCGTGAAGGCATGGCCCTCCAGGTGGTCCGCATTCCGGCTGACCAACTGCTGCTGTCGCGCACGATGTTTATGCCAGAGCTGTATCGCCCGCTTGAAGCCCTGCTCAACTGCGAGTTCGCCCCCGTCAGCTAATTCAGCTTATCCGCGCAGAAGAGATTACCCCCGGGCGGGGAGCTGTCATTTCCCGCCCGAAAAACTCCCGCCGTGACCCTCAGCAATGGTATGATTACGCCCCTGTACGTCAGCCACAGGCTGATACCGATATCTTTACCGGAATAATGACCGTGACCTCTTTTGCTGAATTAAACGCGCTTCCTGCAGAACAACTCGAGAACCTCAATGAGCTGGGCTATCTGAACATGACCCCGGTGCAGGCGGCGGCGTTACCGGCCATTCTTGCGGGGAAAGACGTCCGCGCTCAGGCGAAAACCGGCAGCGGCAAAACGGCAGCGTTTGGTCTGGGTGTGCTGCAACACATTGATGCCAGCCAGTTTATTACTCAGTCGCTGGTGCTGTGCCCCACGCGCGAGCTGGCTGACCAGGTCGCCAAAGAGCTGCGTCGTCTGGCACGCTACATGCCGAATATCAAAGTGTTGACCCTGTGCGGCGGCCTGCCGTTCAGCGTTCAGCGCGACTCCCTGATCCATGCCCCACATATCATTGTGGCGACGCCTGGCCGTCTGCTCGATCACCTGAAAAAAGAGACTGTCAGCCTCGAAGCCCTGCAAACGCTGGTGCTGGATGAAGCTGACCGTATGCTGGATATGGGCTTCGCCGAGGCTATCGACGAAGTCATCAGCCACGCGCCGGCCAAACGCCAGACGCTGCTGTTCTCCGCCACTTGGCCGAGCGCGATTGCCGCCATCAGTACCCGTATTCAGCACGAGCCGCTGACGGTGGAAATTGGCACCGTCGACGAACTGCCCGCCGTTGAACAACAGTTCTATGAAGTGTCACGCAACGGCAAAATCAGCCTGCTGCAAAAGCTGCTGAGCAAACATCAGCCAGCGTCCTGCGTGGTGTTCTGTAACACCAAAAAAGATTGCCAGGCGGTGTGCGACGCATTAAGCGAAAGCAACCAAAGCGTGCTGGCCCTGCATGGCGACATGGAACAGCGCGACCGCGATCAGACGCTGGTGCGTTTTGCCAACGGCAGCAGCCGTGTGCTGGTGGCGACTGACGTTGCCGCTCGCGGGCTGGACATCAAAGCGCTGGAAATGGTGATTAACTTCGAGCTGGCGTGGGACCCGGAAGTGCATGTGCACCGCATCGGTCGTACCGCGCGCGCCGGGCAGAGCGGGCTGGCGATCAGCTTCTGTGCGCCGGATGAAGGCCAGCGTGCCGCCGCGCTGGAAGAGATGCTGAACATGAAGGTGCACTGGCAGCAGGCACCGACCAGCGTCACCATCACCCCGCTGGAAGCCACCATGGCGACGTTGTGCATCGATGGCGGTAAAAAAGCCAAAATGCGTCCGGGCGATATTCTTGGGGCGTTGACCGGTGATATGGGCCTCGACGGTGCAGATATCGGCAAAATCGATATTCACCCAATCCACGCGTTTGTCGCAGTGAAACAGAGTGTGGCCCGCCATGCCTGGAAACAGCTCCAACAGGGCAAAATTAAAGGCAAATCGGTGAAGGTGCGGTTGTTTAAGTAACCGCCTGCCAGTGAAAAAACCACGCTTCGGCGTGGTTTTTTTAACCCTGTCTTCGGGGTCAGCGAGTCAGACGTTGATAACTGCCTGGCAGCGTGTGGCGCTCAAGGGCGCGAAGATCCCAGTCAATACCCAGCCCTGGGGAGGACGGCGGTAACCCATAACCGTTTTCCACTTGCATCGGCTGATGGGTCAGCGTATCAAGCTGAGGAATATATTCCAGCCAGCGGGCGTTTGGTACTGCTGCACACAGCGAAACGTGGAGTTCCATCAGGAAATGCGGACAAACCACGATATTAAAACACTCAGCCAAATGCGCGACTTTCAGCCAGGGCGTAATGCCGCCGATGCGCGCCACGTCGACCTGCACCACAGAGCAGGCATTCTGCTGCAGATACTCGCGGAAGTGCAGGGCGCTGTAGATACTCTCCCCGACGGCGATGGGCACGCTGGTCTGCTGGCTCAGGCGAATATGCCCCTGTAAATCGTCGGCGGGGAGGGGTTCTTCCAGCCAGCCGATATCAAGTTCTTCATAATGATGCGCCCGACGAATGGCTTCATCGACCCGGAAGGCCTGATTGGCATCGGTGAAAATCTCGAAATTATCGCCCACCGCCTCGCGTACGGCGCGAAGACGAGACATATCGTCTTTAATCGACAGGCCGACTTTCATTTTAGTGGCGGCAAAGCCGTTTGCCTGACATTCCAGCGCATTTTCAACCAGTTCACTGGTAGATAAATTGAGCCAGCCGCCTTCGGTGTTATAAAGCGGGATACGCGACTGTGCACCGCCAGCGGCGATCCACAGCGGTTGATTGCTCCGTTTGCAGCGCAGATCCCACAGCGCGGTATCGATAGTTGCCAGCGCCAGCGAGGTTATCGCCCCGACAGAGGTGGCATGGGTCAGAAAAAGCAATTCGCGCCAGCGCTGTTCAATCGCGTCTGCCTCTTTGCCGAGAAGGGCGGGTGCCAGCGTTTTCTCCAGCAGTGACAGAACTGCAGGGCCGCCGGTGCCGATGGTATAGCTGTAACCCAGCCCTTGCGCGCCGTCGGAATCGGTAATACGGACAAACGGTGTTTCCTGGCACACAAACGCCTGGATAGCATCTTCACGCCGAACTTTTGGCTCCAGCATCACCATAAAGACTTCAACTGATGTAATGACTGCCATGACAGATTTCCTTACTGTGTTGAGCCAGATTCGGCGCGGGTCAGCTGCTGCTGTTCACCCAGCCCTTCAATGCCAAGACGCAGGGTCTGGCCGGGCTTCAGATACACGGGAGGCGTCTGCCCCATGCCAACGCCGGGCGGCGTACCGGTTGAAATAATGTCGCCGGGATACAGCGTCATAAATTGTGAAATGTAGGCAATTAGGTAGCGCACGCCATACACCATGGTTGCCGTGGAACCTTGCTGATAGCGATGACCGTCCACCTCAAGCCACATGTTGAGATTTTGCGGGTCGGGGATTTCATCTTGCGTCACCAGCCACGGACCGGTTGGGCCGAAGGTGTCGCAGCTTTTGCCTTTTACCCACTGACCCTGGCGTTCAATCTGAAATGCGCGTTCGGACAAATCGTTGATCACGCAGTAACCGGCGATATGTTCCATGGCCTCGGCCTCGCTGACGTATTTTGCCTTTTTCCCAATGACGACCCCCAGCTCCACTTCCCAGTCCGTTTTCTGTGAACCGCGCGGGATCTCCACCTCGTCGTTTGGTCCAACGATAGCGTGAGGGGATTTCATAAACAGAATGGGTTCGGGAGGAACCACGGCATTGGTTTCTGCCGCGTGATCGGAATAGTTCAGGCCAACACAGATAAACTTGCGGCTGCCGCCGACGCAGGAACCGAGGCGCGGATTACCTTCCACCAACGGCAGTTCATCCGGTGAAAGCGAGGCCAGACGGGCAAGCATTTCGGGTGACAGCGTATCGGCACTGATGTCGTCAATCCACGCGGAAAGGTCACGAATGTTTCCCTGACCGTCGAGAAGTCCGGGACGTTCCTGACCCGGCTGACCAAAGCGAAGTAAGCGCATAACAGGCTCCTTTGAGCATGAAAATCTCAGGCAGACCAGCCGCCATCGATATTATGAATGTGTCCGGTGGTGAAAGTGGCATTGCTGAGATACAGCACCAGATCGGCGATTTCGTCCGGTTTGCCAATGCGTCCCATCGGCTGGCGGCGAATGAAGTCAGCGCGCGCCGCATCGTAATCACCGGTATCGCTGAGACGCTGCTGGAGTGACGGCGTTTCAACCGTGCCTGGGCAGATGGCGTTGCAGCGAACGCCCTGGGTGATGTAGTCCGCCGCAACTGATTTTGTCAGACCAATGACCGCCGCTTTACTGACGCTGTACGCACAGCGGTTCGGCACGCTTTTCACGCTCGAGGCCACCGAAGACATATTGATAATGCAGCCGTCACGACGCGCTAACATTCCCGGCAGAACCGCCTGAATCAGGTGAACCTGCGACATCACATTAAGCTGCCAGGCCTGATTTAAGTGTTCATCGCTGACGGTCAGTACATCGCCGCTATGAACAATTCCCGCGCAGTTGAACAGCACATCAATAGCGGTTTGTCTGGCGATGAAATCGTGAATTTCTGCCGCATTGGTCACGTCGAGACGTGCGGTGCGGATGTTATCTACCCACGACAGCGCTTCCAGTTTTTCTTCATTGATATCGGTGGCAATCACCTTAAATCCGGCTTTTGCCATCCTGAGGGCGGTGGTGTGGCCAATACCTTGCGCGGCGGCAGTGATCAAAACGGTCTTCTGCTGCGTCATGTTTTTCTCCGGTGGTCAGCAAGCGGTTTGTTAATACACTGTAAACACATGGCTGTTTAATTCAAATATGAATTTATAATTTATATATGCGCGTCACATTTCATCTTGCGCACCTTTCATGGCAAATGCCGCAGAAGTGCTAAGATGTCACGACGAAAAACAACGTGTTACTAACGCACAGGCATGAGGAAGGTATGGCGGAAAACAAGCCTGAAGTGGAATCGGCCGAGGATCGCTATCGCGCACCGGCGCTGGACAAAGGTCTGGATATTCTTGAGAAGCTGGCAGAACTGGAAGAAGGGCTTTCGCAGGCAGAAATCGCCGCTGCGTTAGAACGCAAGCCCAATGAAATTTACCGCATGCTCGACAGACTGGTGAAGCGCGGTTATGTGGTGCGCACCAGCGTCGATCAGTACCAGCTTTCCCTGAAGCTGTTCGAGCTAGCGCATCGTCAGTCCCCGATGCGGCGACTGGTGGCTCAGTCAATTCCTCATCTGCGCACTTTCGCCGAAGCGGCCCAGCAGGGCTGTCACATTGCGTTGTATGAACGCGGCGGGCTGACGGCCATCGCCCAGGTCGATGCCCCGGGATACTGGGGTTTTGGTATTCGGGTTGGGGCACGTTTCGCGGTGAGAGATTCCAGCTCGGGGCATGTCCTGTTGGCGTTTGCTTCCCCACAGGATCAGCAATTTATGCTGCAACAGAGCGAACAATCGGATGGCACTCTCAGCGAGGCGATGGTTAACAAGCTGGCCGAAATCCGCGAGCAGGGGTATGAAATTATGCCGAGTCAGCAGGTCGAAGGCGTGTACAACATCGCCGTACCCTTGTTAAACAGCGGTGGACAGGCCATAGCGGCACTGGCGTGCCCGTGGGTTAAGCATCTGGATCATATGAACAATCCTTCCTGTGATGCGGTACTTCAACTGCTGTTCACCACCGCAGAAAACATTCGTAGCGGCGGCGTAGATGCGTAGTCTGCGCTGAGGCTCTCTCCTAAGCGGCTACTCTGGCCGCTTATTTTTTCTCCTGATTTTGCGAAGCAGCTCCCTCTTTGTTGATGCGGAAGGGGTTCGAATGTGATCTTCATATATAAATCTAAAATTTACTTTTGAATAATCACTCAACTGCAAATACATTTCAATAACACAAAGAGAACACAACAATAACGTAATGCTTGGCAACATCTGCCTCTGTACAGGAGAAGACCATGCAGCAAAAACCAACACCAGGGTTAAGAAAGGCTGTTACGGCGTCAGTCGTCGGAACCATCATTGAGTGGTTCGACTACGCGTTGTACGGCGCCGCCGCAGGATTAATCATAAATAAAATCTTCTTCCCCGATCTTTCGGCGGTTGCTGGCGTGCTGGCAGCCTTTGCCACATTCGCAGTAGGCTTTTTTGTTCGTCCGCTGGGTGGCATGGTCATTTCCCATATCGGTGATCGCTATGGGCGTAAGCCTGCGCTGGTGTTTTCCATTACCTTAATGGGCATCGGGACGGTGGCTATTGGATTGCTGCCTGGCTACCAGGAGATAGGACTGATGGCGCCTGTGCTGCTGGTTGTCATGCGTATGGCGCAGGGATTTGGTGCCGGAGCAGAATATGCCGGGGCGCTGACGCTGCTGTATGAATACTCGCCGAAGCATCTGCGTGGGTTTTATACCGCGCTGCTGCAATCAGCCACGGTGATTGGGATTATCTTTGCCAGTCTGGCTTTCTGGGGCGTGTCCTTGATGCCTGCGGATATGATGATCAGCTGGGGCTGGCGTGTGCCGTTTATTTCGTCGGCGGTGCTGTTCGTGATCGCCATATACATCCGCCGTCATCTGGATGAAACGCCGGAATATGTTCAGGCCATGAAACAGGCGGAGCAGGAGAAGAAAGCGCATAAGCTGCCATTGAAAGTGGTCCTGACCCGCTATCCACGTGAGTTGTTCTGGAGCTTCCTGATGATGTCGGGTCACAACGCCAACGTCTATATTCTGAGTGCCTTCAGCATCAGTTACATGACCAACACCTTGCATCTACCGAAAACTACCGCACTGAGCGCGCTGTTTATTTCGGCCTGGTGTGCGGTTATCAGTGCGCCCATCATGGGCTGGCTGGCGGATAAATATAATCCGGCTAAGATTTATGCCGCTGCCGCGCTGTTTACCGTGGTCTATGCTTTCCCGTTATTCATGTTTATCGACAGTGGCAATTTGCTGATTATCACTCTCGGCATGTCGGTGGCGTTTATCATCAGCTACGGCGCCATGGCCGGACCGCAAGGGCTTCTGCTGGCCCGGGTCTTCCCGACGCAATACCGTTATTCCGGAATAAGTGTGGCGCGTGAAATGAACGGAATGCTGGTGGCCGGACCGACACCACTGATCAGCGCCTTCCTGGTTGAAATGGCTGGCGGGAAACCAACCTACGTGGCGGTGTTCCTCGGGGTATGCTGCGCATTGAGCGCATTTGCCGTCTACAAGCTGGTGTCGATGCAATCGGCAAAACAGGCACAATCGGCGACGTCATCGCGGAACGTGGTCGAAGGGTAATCCGGGCAATATTCGTCGCGCCTTGCCCGCGCAGACCGTTTATCCGCCGTAAGGCATTCCAATAACGTTTCGATTTTATGAATTTTGTAGGCCCGGCAAGCTTGCGCCGCCGGGCGTTGCAAAGGAAGGGGTTACGCCTGCGGGTTTAACAACCAGGTACCGGGCTTATCGACGGTGATACTGACGCTGCGGGACTGTTTGGCGTTACGCAACGTAATCACGTACTGGCCGGACGAAAGCTGTACCGAGGCATAGCCATTCACCGGGTTCGGCGTTTTCTGCGCCTTACCGTTCACTTCCAGCTCGTCACCTTCATCCACACGAATATACACCCGGGCGAGCGCGGTACCGGCGGCGACCGGTTTTGCCGTAGATTCAGCGGTCACGGTGCCCGTCATTGGCGCTTTAGAGGCGACTTCCGTCGACCCGTGTTGTCCAAACAGCAGCCCGCCGGCAATCAAACCAACGACGACGCCACCGGCAATCTGCAACGGCGTGCGGAACGATTTCCACCACGGATGCGCGGCGGTGTCGGCCTCCGGCTCCTGGTCAATCGCCATCAGCATCGAGCCGGTCTGGCTCTCTGCGGGCAAGGTGTGAGTCTCATTCAGGCTAATGCCCGCCAGCGCGGCAAATTCGGCGATGGTCTGCGGACGGTCTTCCGGGCGCAGCGCCAGAGTGCTGTCGATAGCCTGTAACAGCTCAGGCGAATAACCTTCCGGGCGACTTTCCGTCAGCGGAACGCAGTTGTCCTGAATGCTGCGCGTGACGCTGGCAGGTGGCCGATTGCCGGTGACCAGCGTGTACAGAATCGCACCCAACGAATAAATATCGGTCCACGGCCCGGACGGGTTATCAACATCGTCAGAATACTGTTCCAGCGGCGTAAAGCCCGGATGCAGCAGGGTTTTATTCACTTCGCCACTTTCCGCCCCGCTCTGGCGCAGAGCGCCAAATTCCAGCAGCAGCGGCAGGCCGTTGTCCTGAATCAGAATGCTGTTCAGCGACAAGCGGCAGTGGATAAAGCCTTTCTCATGCAGCGCGGCGAGCGCCCCGCAGAGCATTGGCAGTATCTGGCGGATCCACGCTTCATTAATGCGTTCCGGATGATGCTGGAAAAGTTCGGCCAGCGTCATGCCGCTGTACACCGGGGTCGCGGCATAGGCGGTTTCGTTGTAGGTCCAGAAACGCAGAATTTGCACCACGTTCGGGTGATTCAGCCGCGCAAGCTGACGCGCTTCCTGAATAAACCCGTCGAGACCGACACTAAACGCCGACTGGTCCAGCTTGCTGCGCGGCACCAGGCGCTGCGTTTCACTGCGAACCGTCAGGGTACGCGGCAGAAATTCGCGAATGGCGACCTGGCGTTCAAGCTGATGATCGAGGGCGCGATAAACGATGTTGTCGTTACTGGCGTCAATGACATCCTGAATTTCAAACTCATCAAAACGATAACCGGACGGCAAAGCGTCGGGCGGGCGCTGTGTGTAATCGTTATCTGTCATGCTACGGATCTCTGCTCAAAAAGTGACAAGATCAATTCTGTGTGCGCCATGCACCGACCGCCGGGTCGCGCAGCTGCGTTTGCAGGGAGTCAATCAACAGCAGGGTGACCGGGCTATCAGGCGCCAGCCAGCTGGCCCAGGCTTTGCGCACCTGATTGAGCTGTTTTTGCAGATTGGCTTCGTCCATCGCCATTTCGCGCGGCACTTTGACCGCAATGGTGCCGCTGGCCGCCCACGCGTTAAGCTCAGGTTTGTACGGCAGGATCATCCAGCTTTGCGGTGCCTGTTCGTTGCTGACCACCATGCGCTCGTTGTTCAGCGTGGTGATCAGCAGGTTATCGGCATCAATACCGTCACGCAGGCCGCTCACCGGGAAACCGTGCACGAAGGTCATCGGCAGACGTTTTTCGCCCGCGCTACCGCTCTGAATAACTTCACTGCGACCGCTTAACCAACCGCCTTTTTCGCACTGACCTTCAGGAATAAACAGCGCAGAAGCCCCCGCGTTAGCGGCCCAGAAGGTGCGCAGGCGACAGCCATCTTGCAGGGTAAACTCCTGCCACGGCGTGCGATCTGCCGGGGCCGATTTATCCTCAGTTTGCGTCGCGGTGACTGGACCGTCGGCCATCACCGGAGTGACTTTCACATCCCAGTCGCTTGCGCGGTCGGCGGTACCAAAGGCCAGTGTCGCGCCCTGTGGATCTTCGAGTCGCCAGTGTACGCGTTGCAGGGTGGAGCACTGGCTTTCCAGCAGCGTACCGAGACGCGGCATAAAGCCGGTCAGGATCGACGGGGATTTATCGCCGTTGGCGACAATGCGCAGCGGAAGCTCTTTCGCACACCAGCTCTGCGGCGAATTGCTCTTGATGTTATCAATCCAGATATCCAGCTTCTGCGAAGGAGACTGTACAAAACGGTAGTTCTCTGCCCATACGGTCGAAGATGCCAGCAGCAACGCCACACCTGAAAGCCAGAGTTTCATAGATTTCCTTTATGCGTCTCAAAAACGGGTAAACCCAAGCGAGGGAACAGGATAAAGATTAGTTAATTATCCAGGTTCCGCTGTTCGCGTTCTGACATGCCTTGCTGTTGCTGTCCACGTTGACGCAGGTGGCTTTTTTATTGCTCGACTTGCGGGCGCGTGGGCGGTCTTTTTTCAGGGTCTGCGCATACAGCTCGCTTTTGACCAGCGCGCGCGGCGGCACGTAGCCAATCAGTTCCGGTTGGTCTTCTTCGGCAATCGCCAGCCAGTTGTTCTGGACGCTGCCGAGTACGGTATAGGTTTTACCGTTTTCCAGCTCACTCAGCACCTTACCGCCAAAATCAGGGGTATTCATGACCGAACCGGCGTACAGCGCGCGATAGCTGGCATTAACCGGCGTGAATTCGGTCGGGACGGCAACGATATAACGGTGGGTAAGCGTGACGCCATTGACCTGACTTGTGACCATCGTGTCGTCGGTCATCGTTGGTGCAGGGGCTTTACAGCCGACCAGCACGGTCACTATCAACAGTGGCAAGAGGTTTCGCAATTTCATTCTGACGTTCCCTGCAAATCGGGGTTAGGCCCAATGGTCAGATGCTGCATGCGGAGCAGGGATGACTCATGGCGTAGACCACGCACAGAGATAGTCACCGAGCAAACAACATCCTGACCCGGGATTCCACTAAATAATTAACAAGTGTTTAGCACGGATTGTCTGATTTTACATAGCCTGTTTAACAATACAATGCTGATTACACGGATATTTTTAGCACATCGGATTGATTTATAAGCATAGGCACGCGTTAGCAGCGAATTTTGTGGGGATCGTGTGAGGGGGGAAAGGGGCCGGATTTGACCCCCGGTTGCCCGGGAGTCGTGATGATGCCGATTAACGTTCCTGCTGCGCCATCAGCAGCGCGAGGTCGACTAAGCGATTGGAGAAGCCCCATTCGTTGTCATACCAGGCGAGGATTTTCACCATATTGCCACCAATCACCAGTGTCGACAGGCCATCAATAATCGACGAGCGCGGGTCGCCCTGGTAATCGCTGGAGACTAACGGCTCATCGCTGTAGCCGAGAATGCCTTTCAGCGGTCCGGATGCCGCGGCCTGACGGAACGCCTCATTCACTTCTTCCGCGGTAACGTCACGCTCGAGGGTGACGGTCAGGTCGACAATCGACACCACCGGAACCGGGACACGCAGCGAATAGCCGGTCAAACGCCCGTCAAGCTCAGGGATAACTTTGCCGAGCGCTTTTGCCGCGCCGCTGGAGTAGGGCACGATGGACAGCGCCGCGGCGCGCGCCCCGCGCAGGTCTTTCTCCGGCTGGTCGTGCAGAACCTGGCTGTTGGTGTAGGCGTGGGTGGTGTTCATCAGGCCATGCTGAATGCCGAAATGCTGGTGCAACACCTGCGCCGCCGGGGCGAGGCCGTTGGTAGTGCAGCTGCCGTTACTCACCACGCTGTGTTTTTGCGGATCGTACAGCTGATGGTTGACGCCCATTACCACCGTTAAGTCGTCATTCTTACCCGGCGCGGAAATGATGACGCGCTTCGCGCCGCCGCTGTGGATGTGCACCGCCGCTTTTTCACGATCGGTGAAGAAACCGGTGGCTTCAATCACGATATCCACCTCAACGTCACGCCACGGAATGTTTGCCGGGTCGCGTTCGCTGAACACGGTTATCGTCTGGCCATCGACCCGCAGACCGCCCTCGACGGCTTCAACGCTGGCGGAGAACGTGCCGAGCAGCGAATCGTATTTCAACAAATGCGCCAGCGTTTTGCTGTCCGTTAAATCATTGATCGCCACAATCTGTAAATTGGGGTTGCCGAACGCCGCGCGTAAAACGTTGCGACCAATCCTGCCGAAACCATTAATACCGACCTTAACCATGATCAACTCCTTCTTTGTTGTCTATGGTCTCACTGTAGGCGGGCAAGGTTTTGGCGTAAACGACAAAAAAGGATCACATTACGCCATTTTGCGACAGTGGAAGCGCTGGCGGTATTCACCCGGCGTCAGGTGCAATTGTTTTTCAAACAGACGACGCAGGTTGATGCTGCTGCCAAATCCGGTCTGTTCGGCAATACGTTCGAGCGGATCGTTGGTTTGTTCGAGGCGCTGACGAGCCGCGGCCAGACGCGCTTCGGCCACGTAGCGGGCGGGAGACGCGCCGGTCTCACGGGTAAACACCCGGGTAAAGTTTCGCGGGCTCATGGCGGCTTTTTCTGCCAGCTTTTCCACGCACAGGTCGGCAGTAATGTTGTCGAGGATCCAGGTCAGCAGGTCGTTCATCGGGCCGTGGCCGTCGGACTGCTTCAGGTTATAGCGGCTGAACTGGAGCTGGCCGCCGGGACGGCGCAGGTACATCACCATGTCCTGAGCGATATCGCGGGCGAGCGTGAAGCCATAATCTTCTTCGACCAGCGCCAGCGTGAGGTCGAAGCCTGTGCTGACGCCGCCCGAGGTCCAGACGTGGCCGTCCTGAACATACAGCGGCCCGGCTTCGACGTTTACCTGCGGGTATTCGGCTTTCAGCGTATCGAGCAATTTCCAGTGGGTGGTGGCGCGTCTGCCGTCAAGCAACCCGGCCTGCGCCAGCAAAAGCGCACCACCGCACACGGAGGCAACGCGTCGGGCGTGCGGAGCCGCGAGGTGCAGCCAGTCGACCACCGCGATGGATTCGAGCGGGTCTTGCCCGCGACCGGTGATGATAATGGTATCCAGCGGTTCGCGCGGGTCCAGCTCATGCAAACGGTGATCGGCCAGCAGATTTAACCCTGACTGGCCGTGGATCACCTGATGCGGTTGAGTGGTCGCGAGCGCCACGTGATAACGAGGCTGCGCCATACCTTCCGGATGCAGGCGGTTGGCCTGCATCAGAATGTCGGCAATACCGGCGGACTCAAACAGCATGCCGCCGTCGGGGACGATAATCAGGATTTTCTTCATGTCCTGAAAAGTACACCTCACACATATTAAGTCAAGTTGGCAGTGACGCGGCGGCTTCGCGTGGGGTCGCTTTTTTCATTGGGATAACGGCAATGATCATCGCCCCCAGCACCAGGAATCCGGCGACCATAAAGATCCCGGCGTTGAAGTTGCCGGTGACATCTTTCATCCAGCCCATCAGCAGCGGCCCGAGCGCCGCGCCGGTCATCCCGGTGGCGTTAATCACCGCAATGCCCACCGCGCGAGCGCGCAGGGAAATGTAGCGGTCCGGCGTGGTCCAGAAAATGACCATCGCCGCAAACGCGCCCGCCGACGCCATCACAATGCCGCTGAACTGCCACAGCGGATTAGTGCTGGAGGCGGTCAGCATCCAGCCTGCGGCGGCAAACAAATACGGCAGCAGGGTGTGGAATTTACGCTCGTTCATCCGATCCGAACGCTTGCTCCACCACACCATCCCCACGATGGTGCACACCTGCGGAATGGCGCTCAGCAGGCCGATGGTCACATTGCTGCTGGTTTCGTTAAAACTGCGCAGGATAAGCGGCGTCCAGACGCTCAACGCGCTCAGAGTATTGGTCAGGCAAAAATAGGCCAGCGTGTAGAGAATGATCACCGGGGTGAACAGTTCGCGCGCCATGCTGCGCGGCGGCAACAGCGACGCACTGGCGGCCAGCTGCGTTTTTTGCAGTGCGATTTTGTCCGCTTCCAGCATCTCGTTCAGACAGGCTTTGTCGTCTTCGGTCAGCCATTTCGCCTTCGACGGACTGTCATCCAGCCAGAACCACACCACCAGTCCCAGCAGCACTGACGGGAAACCT
This sequence comes from Scandinavium goeteborgense, assembly GCF_003935895.2. Taxonomy (GTDB): domain Bacteria; phylum Pseudomonadota; class Gammaproteobacteria; order Enterobacterales; family Enterobacteriaceae; genus Scandinavium; species Scandinavium goeteborgense. The sequence goes on from NZ_CP054058.1 coordinate 1,869,889, forward strand.
TCCAGCAGGAACAGCCACTGCCAGCCCTTCAGATTCAGTAGGCCGTCCATGTTCAAAATGTACCCCGAGGCCAGCGACCCGAGCGCCATGGTGACCGGCATCGCAATCATAAACAGGGCATTGGCGCGAGCGCGATATTGCGCCGGGAACCAGTAGGTTAAATACAGCAGCAGGCCCGGCAGGAACCCGGCTTCCGCGATCCCGACCAGCATCCGTAACACATACAGGCTGCTCGGCCCGGTAGCGAACATGGTGGCGGTAGACGCAATGCCCCAGATCACCATCAGCATCGCAATCCAGCGGCGTGCGCCGACGATGCTCAGCATGATATTGCTCGGAATGCCGCAGATGACGTACATCACATAAAACAGGGTGGTGGCGAGGCCAAACATGGTGCTGGTCAGACCGAGATCTTTACCCATCGTCAGCCCGGCAAAACCAATGTTGATGCGGTCGAGATAGGAGAAAACAAACAGGATAAATAAAAACACGATCAGGCGACGGAACAGCTTCTTGATAACAGCCTGTTGGCGCGGGTCCAGCGGCGGGTCCAGAGGTCGTTGTGCAGACGTATCAGTCATGAAAACTCCACATTGCGTTTATTAGTATGAGTGTGCAGGTCGGCTAAACGTATAGAAAATAGCCACTGGAAACGTCAATGTAATACGTGAAAAACGATACGTAATTGCAGGTGATATATCATTTATGAATCATAATGCGACGGTGATCGCGCATTTTTCTTATGACCCGCTTCAAACCCGCATCCGGTGGCGGATTGACGCTATAGCCGTCACGGATTCGCAGGTATAATCGCGTTATCTGCTGCTTTTTTCTGGTAAGGAAACGCATGAGTAACATAAAAAAAACCGCTGAGGACACAGCCGCCGATCCCGGCTTCCATCGTGAAGAATTTCCGTTCTACTGGATCGTGAATGTTTACGCGCGTTACACGCAAATCATGGAAATTACACTGAAAAAAGCGCAGCTCGATGTTTCTGGCTTCCGGGTGTTGATGGTGACGCACCAGTACGGCAAGGCCAGCATTTCGCAGATTGCGGAATACGCGATGGCCAAAATGCCGACGGTGACTAAAATCGTCGGCCGCCTGCGTGAAGACGGTCTGGTGACCACCGCCAGTAGCGAAAGTGACGCCCGCGTAACCGAAGTGATACTCACTGAACTCGGGCGGCAAAAAGTGGAAGAAGCCTACGCCCAGGCCAGTAAAGTGTTTGAAAAAGGGTTCAAGGGCATGACCAGCAGTCAGGTCGCAAAAATGAATCTGTCGCTGTCAAAAGTGCTGGATAACCTCAACGAACTTTGACCCTGAACCGCGTAATGATAAATTTGTGATCCGCTTAGAAATTTCTTATAACCTCCTGTAAAACCACGTTTTTTAAAGCAATGCCGTCATCTGTCCGTATGACGGCTTTCTGCCCCAACCCCGCCATTTTTGTTTTATTTTTCATCAGCCTGACGCAATAGCCTTTTACTCTTAAAGGTTAATAAATTGTTGCCTGCTGGTAAAAATAACGTGAAATATTACTTGAATTTTCATCTAAATCTTCCATGATTGACCTAACGTTAGTCAGGACAAAAGGTCGCGTTGACGACTCCCCTGAATATGATTCGTTTTTTCTGGTCAAGGTGTTAATCATGAAACCAGTTTCTGTGAGCAAAGGTTTTGTCGAACAGTTTATCCTCGGTGAGGGCGAGCTTCGGTTTGCAGTAAAAGACACCCTGGACGTGGCCGGTTTCCCGACCCGGGCAGGCTGTCGGGCGCTGGAAAATGCCCCGGCTGCAGAACGCCATGCCAGCGTGGTCGCCACGCTGCTGGGCAAGAACTGCGTCCTGACCGGCAAAACCACGCTGCATGAGCTGGCGTTTGGCGTGACGGGCATCAATGCCTGGAGCGGGACTCCGCTCAACACACACTTTCCTGACGTGATCCCCGGCGGCTCGTCCAGCGGTTCGGCGGCGGTGGTGGCCTCGGGCGAAGTCGATTTTTCCCTCGGCACCGACACCGGCGGCTCGGTGCGAATGCCTGCGGCCTGCTGCGGGGTTATCGGCCTCAAGCCCGGTTACGACGTCCTGAGCCGCAAAGGCGTCATGCCGGCGGAAAGCTCGCTGGACTGCGTCGGTGTATTCACCCGCGATGCGGCAGTACTGCGCCAGGCGATGACCCGACTCGGCGTGCCCGTCGACGAACCCTTGTCTGCGTTGCCGGCTTTGTCGTTCCTCTCCGTGGCTACCCCTGAAATTGATGCCTGCCTGCGGGCGTTCCTCGAGCAACATTCCGTTCAGCCACGCGATGCAGAGCTGCCGCTGTTTGCCGACGCGCACCGCGCCGGGCTGGCGATCATCAGCCGCGAAAACTGGCTGGCGCTGAATCCGTTGCTGGCAAGCGGGCAGGTCTCCACCGACGTGGCGTCCCGCATTCGTTCGGGGGCAGACGTCAGCCCAGAAGCGCTCGAGGCGGCCGAACACATTCGCCGTGATTTCAGTGTCCAGCTTGATGCCTTACTGGCGCAAACCCCGCTGCTGGCGCTGGCGACCTTGCCGGAACTGCCGCCGACGCTGAGCGAGGCGCAGGACCCGCTGAGCGTGGTCAATCTCACCCGGCTGGTACGGCCCTTCAACCTGAGTGGACACCCGGCGCTGTCGCTGCCGGTGGGAGAACTTCACGGTCGCCCGGTGGCACTCCAGTTGGTTGCAGCCAAAGGCCACGACGGTTTTCTGGTGCAGGCCGCCGAATGGCTGACCTCGCGACGACGTCACTAACGCCTTAATTTCGTTTTTTCATTTCCTGATGACTCAGTGAGTACGACTCATTGCGGCCTCGTGCGTCCTGAACGCGCCGCAAATAACAAAAACCGGAGGAAGCTATGTCTGCCGTACTGATTCGTGAAGAGCTGGTTCCGCTGTTGAGTGACGTTGCCACTCGCAGCGCCGATTTTGAGCATCAGCGCCATATTTCTGACGACGTGATCGTCCGCTTCAAACAGGTGGGCGTGTACCGCGCGCTGGTGCCAAAAATGTACGGCGGCGACGAATGTTCCCCGGCAGCGTTCTGCGAACTGGTCGAGCAAATCGCCACCGCCGACGGGTCGGCGGGCTGGGTCGCCAGCTTCGGCATGAGCCCGTTCTATCTCGGCGCACTGCCGCCGGACACCCTGAAAGAACTCTATCGCGACGGCCCGGACGTGGTGTTTGCCGGGGGCATTTTCCCGACGCAAAAAGCGCAGCAGGCCGACGGCGGCTATCGCGTCAGCGGCCGCTGGAGCTTCGCCAGCGGCAGCATGGGCGCGTCGGTATTAGGCGTCGGCATTCTGCCCGACGGCGAGCAGGCGCTGCCACGCATGGCGGTACTGCCGCGTGAAAATGTGCATATCGATCCGGTGTGGGACACCGTGGGCCTCGCCGGCACCGGCAGTCATGACCTGGTGGTCAACGACGCGTTTGTGCCGCATGAATGGACCTTTATTCGTGGCGGGGCGCTGAATCTGGAAGGGCCGCTGTACCGCTATCCGGTGTTGTCGCTGGCGACCCAGGTGCTGTCCGTCGTCGCCCTCGGCGTGGCCCGCGCCGCACTGAATGAAATCTACGCCATCGCCCATCGTCAGCAGTCCGTGACCGGCGCACCGCGTCTGGCCGACAGGCCGCAGGCGCAGATGCAAATTGCCCACTGCGAAGCTGAATTGCGCTCCGCCCGGGCCTGGTTTTACGACGCCATCGACGATGTCTGGCAGCGCCTGCTGGCGGGGGATGACGCGAGCTGCGAGCAAATTAACGCGCTGCGGCTTTCATCGACGCACGTCACCCGCGTTTCCGCCGACGTGGCGCGTCAGGCGCTGGCCCTCAACGGCATGGGCGGCGTGACCATGACCAGCCCGCTACAGCGCTACGTGCGCGACACGATGGTGATTACCCAACATGCCTTTATGGGCGACCTCTCGTACCTCAATGCCGGTACGGTCTTCTTTGGTGGCAAACCGCTGCCGGGTTACTTGTGATTTTTGAAAGGAGCAACAGATGAGCCAGTCAACAACCTTACGCGTGCTGTTTTGCATCGGCGTGAACCAGAACTTTTTCGATGCCAGCCCGGCGGAAGCCAAGCAGGTGTGGGGCGCATTCGGCGTGATGATGAAAGGCATTGATGAAACGCCGGGCATCACCGTCATCGGCAACATGGATGACGACCAGCTGATGGTCGGCCCGTCCACCTCCGCGCCGTGGACCACCTACGTGTTAGCCGACGCTGAGCGTCTGGAAAACGTCGCCGCGGTCTGCAACCTGTTCCGCAGCACCCCGGTCGGCGACGGCGGCAGCAAGCTGTGGAAGTACTGCAAAATCGAGGCCCGCGTTGGCCGTGAACTGATTATCCAGAACTGACGGAGCTGACGATGAACGCCCAGGATGCGCTGCGGTTGCAGCAGCTCGAAGACTATCAGGCGGCGCGGGTCTGTATCAGCGATTACATGCGCCTGTGTGATGTGCTCGACACCGCAGAAACGGTGCAGGCGATTGGCGCATTGTTCAGCGTGGATGCCTGCTGGGAGGGCGTCGGCGAACCTTACGCCACGCGCCTCGGGCGTCATGTGGGGCGCGAGGCCATTGTGAAAATGATGGCGGGTTACGTACGGCAACCGGCGCATTTCGCGATGAACGCGCACTTCCTCTGTTCCGAAGCGCTGTGGCATACGGCGAACAGTGAACTGCGCGGCCGCTGGCTGATGTTGCAAACCTCGGCGTTTACCGCAGGCGGTGCGCATCTCAACGCCGCAGAACTCAACGTGAACTTTGTGCGCGAGGCGGGCGAAATGGTGATGCGCCATTTCACCACCCGCAACCTGTTCAGCCGCCCGGTAGACCACTGGCACGCGGCGGATGCCTTACCGGTTCCTGATAAAAACAAAGACGTGCAGGAGAATGGACATGCAATGTGATCACACCATCAATGTGAAGAATATCGATCCCGCGACGCCACCGACGCTGACGAGTACGGAGATTGCGGCGCTGGTGAAATCTGACCGGGTACACACTTCGCTGTACACCTCGGAAGCGCTGTTCCAGCTCGAACTGGAGCGTATCTTCAGTAAAACCTGGGTGTGGGTGGCGCACGCCAGCGAAATCCCGGACACCGGCAGCTTTAAGACCACCGAAATCGGCACCCAGCCGGTGATTGTGGTGCGTGACCGCAAAGGCACGGTGCATACCTTACTCAACCGCTGCCGCCACCGCGCCGCCACGGTGTGTGAACACCGCAGCGGCAAAACCAACAGCTTTGTCTGCCCGTATCACGGCTGGGGCTACGCCCTGGACGGCAGTCTGCGTGGCGTGCCGCACCCGGAAAGCTACGCCGATCAGCTGGAAAAAGGCGAACTGGGGCTGGTGTCATTGCGCACTGAACAATACGCCGGGATGATTTTCGCCACCTTTAATGAGCAGATTGAACCGCTGGAAGATTTCCTCGGTGTCGCCAAAAAATGGATGGATCTGTTCATGAAGCAGGGCGCGGGATATCCGATTAAAACCGGGCCTGCGCACCGGTTCCGCTTCCCCGGCAACTGGAAGATTCAGCTCGAAAACACCACCGACGGCTATCACTTCCCGGTGGTTCACCGCTCGTTTTTAAGCTCGGTCGATAAGCAAACCGAAGAGATGCTCAACTTCGTTGACGGCAGCGGCTACGTTGAGGATTTGGGCAACGGTCACAGCGTGATGGTGATGATCCCGGAACTGGTGGATTTAGACGCCAATCTCGACGCGCCGATCCCTGAACGCTTCGCTGAGCTGGCCGATGCGCTGCGCGCCGATCACGACGAAGAGCAGGTCCGACGCATCGTGCGTGCGGTTGGTGGCTCCGGTTTTAACCTCAATATTTTCCCAAACATCGCCTGTTCGATGGCGTTCTTCCGCGTCTTGCAGCCAGTGTCGGTACAAGAAACCGAAATTCACCATGCGGTGATCACCATGGACGGCGGGCCGGAAATAGCCAACCAGGCGCGTCTGCGTTTGCACGAACATTTCCAGGGGCCGATGGGCTTCGGCACGCCGGATGACTCCGAGGCGTGGGAGCGCGTACAGCGCGGGGCCACCGCGGGCGATGACCTGTGGATCATGCTTAACCGCGGGCTGGCGGGGGAATATCGTACCGACGACGGGCTGCGCAGCGACGTCAGCGCCGAAACCGGGATGCGTGCCGCCTACCAGCAGTGGAAAAAATTGATGACGGAGACAGAACAATGATGACCCCAGATTCTGCCCTGTTTACCGCGATGGCGGTGGTCAATCTTGAAGGTGATTTGCTCGACCAGGGCGAATTTACGACCTGGCTGTCGCTGTGGCAGCCGGACGGCCTGTACGTGGTGCCGATTGACCCGCAGGAAACCGATTTTAAAAACACCCTGAACTACGCCTGTGACGATCACCACATGCGCGAAAAACGGGTGAAGCGCCTGTACAGCGGGGAGTCCATTTCCACCACGCCGCGCGCCAGAACCCTGCGCACGCTGTCGCGCTTTCGGGTACTCGACGCGAGCGACGAGCGGATTGTGGTCCGTGGGGCGCAATCCTTGTGGGAACACCGCAAAGGCCACAGTCGCCATTACGCGGCGGATATTACCTGGCAGCTGCAACGCCACGGCGAAAGCTGGCTGATTGAGCAAAAGGTTATCCGCCTGGTCAACAGCGACGATGTGCTGCACAGCATCGGCTACATCCTTTAAGGAGCGCGTTATGACCCAAACCGCATTAGTCACCGGCGCTGCCGCCGGGCTGGGCAACGTTATTGCTACGCATTTGCTGGCGCAAGGTTTCCAGGTGGTGATGACCGACGTGGATGCCGCCCGCGTGCAGCAGGCCGCTGACCGGATCGATAACGGGCAGGGCAAGGTGCTGGCGCTGGCGCTGGACATTCGTCAGCCACAGGATTTTGAGCAGGCGCTGAAGGCGACAATCGACCGCTTTGGCCGCCTCGAGGTGCTGGTCAATAACGCCGCGCTGACCCTGGCGACGCCGGTGATGGAGATTGAGGTCGATGAGTTCGACCGGGTGATGACCACCAATCTGCGCGGCACGTTTGTCGGCTGCCAGACTCTGGGCCGCTACTTCGCCAGCCTTGGCTACGGGCGAATCATCAATCTGGCTTCACTCGCCGGGCAAAACGGCGGGACCGCCTCGGGCGCGCACTACGCGGCGTCGAAGGGCGGCATTCTGACCCTGACCAAAATATTCGCCCGCGAACTGAGCAAATCCGGCGTGACGGTCAACGCCATCGCGCCGGGCCCGATGGATTCCCCGGCAGTCCACGCCATCGTCCCGGAAGAGAAAATGGCGGGGCTGTTGCAGATGATCCCGGTGGGCACCCTCGGCGATGCGGAGTTTGTCGCACAGGCCGTGGCGTTGCTGGCTTCACCGCAGGCGTCGTTTGTCACCGGGGCAACCTGGGACATCAACGGCGGCCTGTTCATGCGTTGAGGAGCAAAACATGCTGACACTTCAGGTTATCCGGCGAGAGTTGCAGGGCGAGGTGGTCCTGCTGACGCTGGCCCATGCGGACGGGATCGTGCTGCCCGCGTTCAGCGCGGGGGCGCATATCGACCTGCATCTGACCGAGGACCTTATTCGGCCTTACTCGCTATGCGGTGACCCGCAGGACCGCCAGCATTATCAGCTTGGCATTCTCAAGGACGGCAATTCGCAGGGAGGTTCGCTGGCGGTCCATGCCCTGCGCGAAGGTGACGCGATAACCGTCAGTGAACCGCGCAATCTATTTACCCTCGATGAACGTGCCGGGCATAGCCTGCTGATTGGCGGCGGGATTGGCATCACGCCGATGCTGGCGATGGCCGCCGAACTGCACGCCGCCGGACGTTCATTCACGCTGCACTACTGCGCCCGGTCACGTGGTCAAGCGGCATTCGTGGCGCAGCTGGAAAGTGCGCGCTACGCCGGGCAGGTGCATCTGCATTTCAGCGACCAGCAGCGCCTGAACCTGGACGCGGTGCTGAGCGACGTGCCGCCGAATACGCATGTGTACGTTTGCGGCCCGACGCGGCTGATGGACGCGGTCAATGACGGGGCAAAGCGCCTCGGCTATGCGGCAGAAAACGTCCATCAGGAGTGTTTCAGCGCCGAGGTGCAAACCGGCGGCGCGGCGTTTGAAGTGGTGGCGGCAACCAGCGGGATCACCGTTCAGGTGCTGGAAGATCAGACCATTGTCGAAGCGCTGGCGCAGGCGGGGCTGAAGGTCAACGTCTCCTGCAAGCAGGGCATTTGCGGCAGCTGCCTGACCGATGTGCTGGAGGGCGAGCCGGACCATCGCGACAGCTATCTCACTGACGAAGAAAAGGCCGACGGCGACCAGATTTTGCTGTGCTGTTCCCGGTCGAAGTGCGGCCGCCTGGTTATCGACTTGTAAGGAATATCCCATGACTCTGCAAACTGAATTTCGTAATGCGATGGCCCAGCTGGGGAGCGCGGTGTCGGTGATCACCACCGACGGCCCGGCGGGTAAATTTGGCTTCACGGCGTCCGCCGTCTGTAGCGTGACCGACCAGCCGCCAACCCTGCTGGTGTGCATGAACCGCAACTCCTTCGCCCATGAGCACTTCAAACGCAACGGCACGCTCTGCGTGAACGTGTTATCGAGCGATCACCAGGCGCTGTCGGGCGTGTTTGCTAACGCCAGCCTGCGTTCGGAGGAACGTTTTGGGCATGACAACTGGCAGGTGTTGAGCAGCGGCGCGCCGGTACTGAGTTCGGCGGTGGCCTGCTTCGACTGCCTGATTGCCGACTGTCACGAAGTGGGCAGCCACTCGGTCTTTTACTGTCAGGTGCAGGCGATCCGCATCAGCGAGCAGCCGCGCGGGCTGGTCTATTTCAATCGTCGTTACCATGCCATCGGGCATGACGTCGAGGCGTAAACCCACTCCTTCCGATAAAAAGGGCAACGCGTGATGAGCAATGTGGCAACCGAAAATAACGTAACCGCCGGGGCCGTGCCCCAGGACGCGCAGCAGATGCGCAAACTGGTGCTGGCCTCGGTGTTGGGCAATGCACTCGAATGGTATGACTTTTTCCTGTACGGCACCGCGGCGGCGCTGGTGTTTGGCCCGCTGTTTTTCCCGGTCGGCGGCGATCCGTTACAGGGCACGCTGCTGGCGTTTTCTGGCTTTGCGGTCGGCTTTCTGGCCCGTCCGCTGGGCGGGATCGCCTTTGGGCATATTGGCGATCGCTACAGCCGCAAAATGACCCTGATCATGACCTTAACGCTGATGGGCGCGACGACGTTTGTGATTGGCCTGCTGCCGGTCTATTCGCAGGTGGGTATCTGGGCGCCGATTTCGCTGATTACGCTGCGCTTCTTGCAGGGCGTGGCCTCGGGCGGTGAATGGGGCGGCGGGGTGCTGATGCTCAGCGAAAGCGCCCCCGCGTCACGCCGTGGTTTTTATACCGCCTGGAGCCAGATGGGCGTCTCCGGCGGCTTCGTGTTGTCGGCCTTCGCCTTTTATCTGGTGCAGCAACTGCCGGAAGCGGATTTCATGAGTTGGGGCTGGCGCGTGCCGTTCCTGCTGAGCATCGTCATCTTTTTGGTCGGCGTGTATATCCGCAAAAACATCCGTGAGAGCAAAGCCTTTACGCAAGCCAAACCGGAAGACAAACACGAAAAAATCCCACTGATTACCTTGATGCGCGATCACCCGAAAGCGCTGTTGCAGGCCATAGCCCTGCGCCTGCCGGAAAACGGCGCATCGTATATTTTCTTCACCTTTTCGGTGGTGTACGCCAAACACATTGGCATCGGCACCGGGGAAATCATCAGCGCCGTGACGCTGGCGATGCTGGTGGAGTTTTTCTCGATTCTGTTCTGGGGCGCATTGTCGGATCGCATCGGGCTGAAGCCGGTTTATTACATCGGTGTGATTGGCCTGTTGGTGATGGCGTTTCCGTTCTTCTGGCTGCTTTCCACCGGCAACTACGGCTGGGTGATGCTGGCGATGATGCTCGGTTTACCGGTGTGTCACGGGGCGATGATCGGCACTCAGCCCTGCATCATGAGCGACCTGTTCCCGGTGCGGGTGCGCTATTCCGGATTGGCGCTCGGGCATGAAGTCGGGTCGATATTTTCCGGCGGCCTGGGGCCGATGCTGGCGGTGGCGCTGCTCATGGAATTTAACGCCTCCTGGCCGGTGTCGTTGCTGCTGGTGGCGTACGCCTTACTGGCCTGGGTGGCGCTGCGCAGCCTGCCGTCGGGCCGACAAAATACCAACACAGGAGTGAATAATGAGCATCACCATTGAGTCCATCGCTTGCTGGCTGGTGGATATCCCGACCATTCGCCCGCATAAGCTGTCGATGACCACCATGGGCTGTCAGACCCTGACCATCGTGCGCATGACCTGCGCGCAGGGCGTGGGCTGGGGCGAAGCCACCACCATCGGCGGCTTAAGTTACGGCTCAGAAAGCCCGGAGTCGATTAAGTCAGCGATTGAAACCTATCTCTCGCCGTTGCTGTGTGGGCAGACGTTCAGCGGTGTGGCCGCGCTCGCCGCGAAAATGAACGCCAGCGTGAAGGGCAATACCTTTGCGAAATCGGCCCTAGAAACCGCGTTCCTCGACGTGCAGGGGAAAATGCTCGGCCTGCCGGTCAGTGCGCTGCTCGGCGGGGCATTAACCGAACGTCAGCCGGTGCTGTGGACGCTGGCGAGCGGCGATACCGAAAAGGATATCGACGAGGGCAAGCGCCTGCTGGCGGAAGGGCGGCACGATACCTTCAAACTCAAAGTTGGTGCCCGCGAGCTGAAAACCGATATCCGCCACGCACTGGCGATTAAAGCCGCTCTCGGCGATGAGGTCAGCATTCGGGTCGACGTCAATCAGGCGTGGGACGTGACCACCGCCATCAAAGGCATGACCGAACTGCAGGCGGGCGGCATCGACCTGGTCGAACAGCCGATCCCGCTGTGGGATCAACGCGGATTAATCACGCTCAGCCAGCGTTTTGCCGTGCCGATCCTGGCCGATGAAGCGGTGGCGACGGCACATGACGGCTACGCCCTGGCGAGCGGCGGTTTCACTGGCGCGTACGCGTTGAAAATCGCCAAAGCGGGCGGACCTGTGCAGGCGCTGAAACTGGCGCAGGTCGCACAGGCAGCCGGAGTGGCGCTGTACGGCGGCACCATGCTCGAAGGCACCCTCGGCACCGTGGCCTCTTTACACGCCTGGTCGACGATAAACATGCAGTGGGGCACCGAGATGTTCGGCCCGCTGCTGCTGAAAGACGACATCGTGGTGCGCCCGCTCGATTTCAGTCACGGACAGGTCACGCTGCCGCAGGGCCCCGGCCTGGGTGTGGATATCGACCCCGACAAACTTCGTCATTACGCCAGAACATAAAGGACATCAGCATGCTTTTTAAAGTTGAAATGCAGGTCAACATTCCGTCGTCGTTACCGAAAGCGCAGGCGGATGAAATCAAAGCCAAAGAGAAAGCCTATTCACAGCAATTGCAGCGCGACGGTAAGTGGCCGCACATCTGGCGCGTGGTGGGTCAGTACGCCAACGTCAGCATTTTTGACGTGGCGGACAACCAGGAGCTGCACACCCTTTTAACGGCGCTGCCGCTCTATCCGTACATGGAGATCAGCGTGCAGCCGCTGTGTGAACACCCGTCGTCAATTCATAACGAGCAGTAATTACATAACGAAAACAACCCTTACCCTACAAGAGGAAGTTGCAATGTCAGTCAATCCGGCAAAACAAACAGAACTGGAAACGTTACTCGCCATCAGCAGCGGCTTAAATTCAGCGCAGGGCAGCGAGCGGTTTAAAGCCATCATGCATCAGGTGCTCGGCGACCTGTGTCAGACCATCAAAAAGTTCGATATCACCGATGAAGAGTTCTGGCTGGCGGTGAACTATCTCAACGAACTGGGGGAGCGCAAAGAGGCGGCGCTGTTGGCGGCGGGCCTGGGACTGGAACATTATCTGGATATGCGTGCCGATGAAAAAGAGGCCGCCTCCGGGAATGAAACCGGTACGCCTCGTACCATCGAAGGGCCGCTGTACGTGGCCAATGCGCCGCTGAGCAAGGGTTTTGCGCGCATGGATGACGGCAGTGAAAAAGCCGAAGCCATGTGGCTGCACGGGCAGGTGACCGATATTAATGGCCAGCCGGTGGCGGGCGCGGTGGTCGATATCTGGCATGCCAACACGATGGGTGGATACTCGTTCTTCGACCCGTCGCAAAGCGAATACAACTTACGCCGCCGGGTCGAAACCGGGGCTGACGGGCGCTATGCGGTACGCAGCATTGTGCCGTGCGGCTATGGTTGTCCGCCGGATGGCCCGACGCAAAAACTGCTGAACGGATTAGGCCGTCACGGCAATCGCCCGGCGCACGTGCATTTCTTCGTGTCCGCCCCGGGCTTTAAGCATCTGACCACGCAGATCAACCTCAGTGGGGATGAATATTTGTGGGATGACTTTGCCTTTGCGACCCGCGAAGAGTTGATTGCCGATCCGGTCAACATCACCGACCCAAGTCTGGCGCAGCAGCGCGATATTCCCGCCCCGCATACCGAAGTGAGTTTTGATTTCTCGCTGGTGGCGACCCATGAAAGCAGCGAAGAGGAAAGGGTGAAACGTGCGCGCGTGAAGGAATAAGGAAAAAGCAGGGCAGTTTTCAGGCTGCCCTGCCATGACGCGTTACAGGCTGCGGATCTCTTTCGAGCGCAGCGTCACCCGCACTGGCACCGATTTATACGACGGCGTGCCGCTGTCTTCATCACGATAACTGAGCGGAATCAGCACGTTGGCTTCCGGGTAATAGGCCCCGACCGAGCCGGAAGCGATGCTGTACGCCACCACGGTGATATCTTCCAGCCGCTGATGGCTGTCGGGCAGCGCGGTGGAAATATCCACCCGGTCGCCGTGCTCCAGCCCCAACTGCGCCATATCCTCTTCGTTCATAAACAGCACATCACGACGGCCAAACACGCCGCGATAGCGGTCGTCCAGCGCGTAAATGGTGGTGTTGTACTGATCGTGACTGCGCAGGGTGATCATCCGTAAGGTGTTGTCGCCTTCGCCTTTGACGTTCTCATCCACGCCGTTGAATACCGAAAACATCGCTTTGCCGGTCGCCGTCGGCCACACGCGCTCCGTTGGCGGCAGCGGCATGCGGAAACCGCCTGGCACGCGGATACGCGCGTTGTAATCGGTGAAGCCGGGCAGGGTTTGCTCAATCAAGCTGCGGATCCGGTCGTAATCGGCGACCAACTCCGTCCACGCCACTTTGGTGTTCTTCAGCGTTGCTTTAGCCATGCCTGCGACAATCGCCGGTTCGGACAGCAGCTGCGCGGACGCCGGTTTCAGCTTGCCGGAAGAGGCGTGAACCATCGACATCGAATCTTCCACGGTAATCGACTGCTTGCCGCTCTGCTGCATATCCAGCTCGGTGCGGCCCAGACACGGGAAAATAAACGTCTCTTTGGCGACCAGCAAATGGGTGCGGTTGAGCTTGGTGCCGACGTGAACGCTGAGGTCGAGCTTTTGCATCGCCGGGAACGCCTGCTCATGGTCGGGCATCGCCACGGCAAAGTTGCCCCCGAGGCAAATCATCGCTTTGGAATCGCCGTCAATCATCGCCTGCGTCGCCGCCACGGCATCGTGACCGTGCTTAGACGGCGGCACAAAACCGAATACTTCTTCAATTTTTGACAGGAAGGCGGCGGTCGGTTTTTCGGTGATGCCGACCGTGCGGTTGCCCTGCACGTTGGAGTGCCCGCGCAACGGACAAATGCCTGCGCCGGGTTTGCCAATATTGCCGCGCATCAGCAGTAAATCCGCAATTAAACGGACGTTGGCGGTGCCTTTATTGTGCTGGGTGACGCCCATGCCGTAGGTAATGATGGTGGCGTTGGATTTGGCGTACGCGATGGCGACGCTTTCCAGTTCGGCGCGCGTCAGACCCGATTCCTGTTCGATAGATTCCCATGAGGTTGCGCGAATATCCGCAGAGAAATCGGCAAAACCTTCGGTGTGCGCGGCAATAAATTCCCCGTCCAGCACCTGGCCGTGCTCGGCCTCAAGGGCGAGCAGGTGTTTGGCGATGCCTTTTAACGCCGCCGCGTCGCCGCCCGCTTTGACCTGGAAATAGGTTGAGGCGATATCGGTTGAGCTGTAGGTCGCCATTTCGACCACGCTCTGTGGATCGGCAAAACGTTCCAGCGCGCGCTCGCGCAGCGGGTTAAAGACGATAATCGGCACACCGCGACGGGCCAGTTCGTGCAGGGTGCCCATCATGCGCGGGTGGTTGGTACCCGGATTATGGCCAATGGACAGCACCAGCTCGGTTTTCTCAAAATCATCGAGCGAGACCGTGCCTTTCCCGATGCCAATAGAACGCGGCAGGCCGGTGCTGGTGGCTTCGTGGCACATATTGGAACAGTCGGGGAAATTATTGGTGCCCAGTTCACGGGCGAACAGCTGGAATAAATAAGCCGCTTCGTTCGAGGCACGACCGGAGGTGTAAAACTCGACTTCATCCGGGGCCAGTCCGCGCAGGACTTCGCCAATGCGCGCAAAGGCGGCGTCCCATTCTACTGGGCGCAGGGTGTCGCTGGCTTTGTCGTATACCAGCGGATGCGTTAAACGGCCATAGCCTTCCAGCTCGAAATCACTTTTCGCCAGCAGCGAGGTCACAGTATTGGCCGCCAGAAACTCTGGCGTGACGCGTTTGTTGGTGGCTTCCCAGGTCACGGCTTTCGCGCCGTTCTCGCAAAACTGGAAGGTGGATTTGTGTTCTTTATCCGGCCACGCGCAGCCTGGGCAGTCAAACCCATCAGGCTGGTTGGTGCGCAGCAGCGTCGGGGGCGCGTCAAAGGTATCCATCTGCGTGCGCACGGCAATCGCCGTGGCTTTCAATGCTCCCCAGCCGCCGGCAGGCCCGTCATAGTGTCTGATCCCGGGTACTGCGCGTCGTTTGTTGTTCATATTCGCTCCTGCTGGGTGGTTTACTGGAACAATTCTACACTGCTGGCGTTAACGGTTAACGACAAAAGAGGAACAAATTGTGAGGAGAAGCGGGCACTGAAGCCAATGGTGATGCTTTTTAAGGATGACTCCGCGAAAAGGTGACGTCGCCAGGGCAGGGAATTGGCAGGTCGTTATGTCTCTTTATTATGGTTTATATCCAATACTTTGAAATAAGACTCACGGAGTGTAGGGGGATATTTAACGCTTAATGTTGTGAGGGTTTTTATTGCACCGATTCGTTTATTTTGCATTAATTTTCCTCTTATTTTTGGTGGGTTGTTTTTCAAGTGTTATTACGTTAATCACCAAGCGAAGCGGTTATTTGAATGTCCTTTGGTTGTTTAGGGCTTCATGCGATTTGATGAATTAAGCCAGTTTATTATTGTGATTTTTTAATTTTGTATGCGTAATAACACTGCTGAAAATTAAACATTCAGATTAAAAATCAGGTTTTGTGGCGGCTAGTCATGGGGCTCGGGTGCTGCTGATTAATTAAAAAAGCATTGTTGTTATCTATTTAGCAATAACCCACAGGCGGGTGATACGGAGAAACCGACGAGAACCCCGGTATAACACAGACAATATATTGTCAATGCGCCAACAGTTTGAGTCGGCCCCGGAATCCCACGCGTATCCGTTGATGATTGAATCGTCTGCTATATTTTCGTAAACCGTGTTTCTTTCTGATGAAAATCCTTTCGTCGGGTTTTTGCTGGCATTTATCTATCGGGATGTTATGTCCCTGGGTTTATTGCGGGTTCATCAAAGTGTTGATTATTGGGCATTGCGGATAACCCGCTTCTTTTGCGCTGCGTTAGGTTCAACTCAATGACCGGGGATACAGAATGTTGGCTACGTTGATCGCCGATGTCACACATGCGTTGCAGACGACTCCAGGACTGGCGATTTTTCTGGCCCTGACCTTTGGCTATGGAATTGGCCAGATACGCCTCGGGCCTATTCAACTGGGCGGTGTCTGCGGCACCCTGATCGCCGCCTTGTTGATTGGTCAGCTTAATATCCCGGTTGAGTCGGGAATTAAGAATGTCTTTTTCATGTTGTTTATCTTCGCCTTAGGTTACAGCGGCGGCCCACAATTCTTTGCCAATCTCAATGCCAGAGGCCTGCAGTTGGGTATTTTTTGCCTGATTGAAGTGGTGGCGGTACTGGCGCTGGTGTTGGCCGCGACGGTGGTAATGCATCTGGACCCCGGTACCGCGGCAGGAATGATGGCCGGGGCTGCGACCGAATCAGCCGTTGTCGGAACCGCGACGGATGCGATTTCGCGTCTCGACTTGCCCGACCATGAAATCATTCGCTTGCAGGGCAATGTCGTCACGGCCTATTCCATCACTTACATCTGCGGCCTGATCACCATTGTTATCGTGACCAGCCAGCTATTCCCCCTTTTCCTGCGCGTCAATCTGCGTGAAGAAGCCGACAAACTGTGGGTGAGCATGGGCGGGCGCATTGATACCGAAGGGGTTTCTGCTCTGCCTGCGGTCGTCGGGCGCGCTTACATTGTGGAGGGCGGGGCAGGTCAAACCGTCTCATCCCTCCTGGCGACGCTGGGCCAGCAAAGCAGTATTATCCGCGTTCAGCGTCGTGGCCGGCAGGTGGCGCTGTCGCCGGGTCTCAAGCTGCGTCGTGGCGATGAAGTGCTGGTGGTAGGTTATCGCGGTTCGATGATTGATATCTCGAAGATGCTGGGCAGAGAAATGCCCGATACCACCTCGCTGAGCGTCGGGCTTGATACCTACAGCGTTGTGCTTCTCGCGCCCGCGATGTTCAACCAGCCGCTTAAATCGCTGACGTTACCGCCGGGTGTGCATGTCGCCTCCATTCTGCGGGGTGATGCCACGCTCCCTTCGCTGCCTGGCACGCTGTTGCAGAAACACGATATTTTGCAGATTTACGACGCCAGCCCCGGCGGCGGTCGCACGTCAGCCCCGCAATTAGGCGTTATCGGCAAATTGTTGCCGGACAAACTGGCCAGCAATCTCGGCATTGCCGGGGTGGCGATTGCGCTGGGCACCATCCTCGGCAGCTTCACCCTCAAAATTGGCGGGATTCCCTTCTCCGCAGGAACCGGTGGCGGCGTGCTGGTTGTCGGTTTGATCCTCGGCTGGTATCACGCCCGTCGCGCCGACCTGCATACGGTCAATTCGGATGCGCTGTCGCTGCTTAAAGATTTGGGCCTCGCCGGGTTCATTGCCGGTGTTGGCCTGTCATCCGGGCCACAGGCGCTGGCGCTGATTGAACAATATGGCTTTACCTTGCCGGTGCTTGGCGTGGCGATTGCCGTCATTCCTGCCTCGCTGTCCCTGTTAGTCGGCCATTTTTTGCTCAAGCTCAGCCCACCCGTGTTATTGGGTGCCATCGCTGGGCAGCAGTGCAGTACACCCGCATTGAGTGCAATTCAGAACGCGTGTGGAAACTCCACGCCGCTGCTGGGTTACACCATCACCTACGCAATTTCCAACGTCGTGCTCCCATTGATGGGGCCGTTGATTGTCGGTCTGGCGAGTTCATTCCAGCCCTTATAGCTGTCAGGACTTTTCATCCATGTAACTGAGGTTAACCCATGAACTGGTTGCACGATTTGTTTCAAAAGTCTCCCGAGATCGCACTGTTTTTCTCGATTGCTGCCGGGTATTACATCGGCAAGATTAAATTTGGGAAGTTTCAGTTAGGTGGGGTAGCAGGCTCGTTACTGGTGGCCGTAATAGTCAGCCAGGTCGGGGTTCAGATCGATCCCGAAGTGAAATCGGTGATGTTTGCCCTGTTTATTTATGCCGTCGGGTATGAGAGCGGGCCAGATTTCTTCCGCTCGCTGGGCAAGCAATCCGTCAAAGAAATCATTCTCGCGATGGTGCTTTCCATTACCGCCCTGGCGACCGTGGTGCTGTTGGCGCGCTGGTTTGATCTGGATAAAGGTCTGGCCGCAGGGGTTGCCGCGGGGGCACTGACCCAGTCGGCGATCATCGGTACGGCGGGTGACGCAATTACCAAACTGGGCCTCGGGGCCGATGAGGTTCAGCGCCTGCAAGGTAACGTGGCGATTGGCTACGCCGTGACCTACGTGTTCGGGTCATTCGGTGCCATTTTGGTGTGTGTGAATTTGCTGCCGAAATTTATGGGTCGAAGCATTAAAGACGATGCCCTGAAGGCCGAGAACGAGATTCAGGCCGGGGCGAACGTGTTTGGGCCGGGCCAGGAAGCGGCGGCACCTGATTTAGTGGGCAGGATTTTCAAGCTGCCTGCCGGGATCGCAACCAGCGTGCAGGCCCTCGAAAACAACACCGAAGTGCCTATCACCATTGAGCGTGTTAAGCGCGAGAAACAAATTCTCGAGCCGAGTCCGGATATGCAGTTACTGCCTGGCGATATCGTGCTGGTGGTGGGGCGTCGTAACGCAGTGGTCTCCGTTGCCGATAAATTAGGCAAGGAGATGCACGACGAAGAAGGCATGGAATTGACCATGCAGCGCCGGGATGTGGTGATCACCAACAAGACGCTCGATAAAAGGGCGTTTGGCGAGATTCGGGCGGAAGTGGCACACGATGTGCGTCACGGCGTGTATGTCTCGCAGATTTCGCGTCAGGGTAAAATTTTGCCGCTGGAGCCGGAAACTGAACTGGCGTTGGGCGATATGGTCACCGTGTTTGGCGCAGAGAATGACGTTAAACGCGTGGTAGACCTGGTCGGCCATGCCATTGTGCCGAGCGCCAAAACCGACTTTGTGTATATGGGCGCAGGCCTGGTGGTCGGGTTACTGGTCGGGATGTTGACCGCAAAAATTGGTTCTATTCCGTTGACCCTCGGCAGCGGCGGCGGTGCATTGCTGTCTGGTTTGCTGTTCGGCTGGTTCCGTTCTCGCCGTCAGTCGTTCGGCTACATGCCGTCGGGCGCTGTACAAATTCTGAAAGATCTGGGCCTGGCGGCCTTCGTAGTGGTGGTGGGGATTTCTTCCGGCCTGCAAGCGGTGCAAACCGTCGAAAGCCAGGGCCTGAAAATCCTCATCATCGGCGTGGTGGTGACTATTCTGCCGTTGATTCTCACCATGTTATTTGGCCGCTATGTCCTTCGCTACGATAACACCGCCATTTTCGCCGGGGCGTTGAGTGGGACCCGCAGTGCTAACCCTGCCTTCGGTGAAATTCTCGATAAAGCTGAAAACTCAGTCCCAACCGTTCCCTTTGCCATCACCTACGCCCTCGCCAACGTCTTTTTGACGCTGTTGGGGCCGCTGGTCGTGGCATTGGTTTAATGCAGTTTCGTCAAAATGGTCGCCAGCCCTGAGCAACGCGGGCTGGCAGGTTAATCTGTCAATGATTCAGGAGTAGTGACATGGATTTTAGCGATTCGGAAAAACTCGCGCTATTAAGCCCTTTTGAACTGAAAGATGCACTGATGCAGCGTGCCGTTCAAAGCAATCAGTTGATGTTAAACGCAGGCCGTGGGAACCCGAACTTCCTCGCCACCACCCCACGCCATGGCTTTTTCCAGTTTGGCCTGTTTGCGATGACAGAAGCCGAGCGTTCTTACCGCTACATGGAACATGTCGGCGGATTCCCTCAGCGTGAAGGAATTGAGGCACGCTTCGAACTGTTCGCCAAACAGCATGAAACGGTTCCTGGAGTACGATTTATTGAATCCGCCGTGTCGTATATCCGCGACCAGATGGGGCTCAACGCGGGCGACTTCATCTACGAGATGTGCGAAGCGATTCTGGGCTGTAACTACCCGGTGCCGGACCGCATGCTGACGATGAGTGAAGAAATTGTCGGCAAGTACATCCACAAAGAAATGATTGGTAATTATCCTTTCGTCGGCAAATTCGATATGTATGCGCTGGAAGGCGGTACGGCGGCGATGACCTATCTGTTCGCCAGCCTGAAATCGAACCATGTCATCAATGAAGGCGATACCATTGCGCTCGGGATGCCGATCTTCACGCCATACATCGAGATCCCTGAGCTGAGTGATTACAACCTCAAAACGATTCATATCGACGCGCCGCAGTCGAACAACTGGCAGTACACGCGAGAAGAGCTGGATAAGTTGCTGGATCCGAAGGTGAAAGCCTTCTTCCTGGTGAACCCGAGCAACCCGCCATCGGTTAAAATTGACGACGATTCGCTGCGTTATATCGCCGAAATCGTGAAAAAACGCCCAGACCTGATCATCCTGACGGACGATGTTTACGCCACCTTTGCCGATAACTTTGTTTCGTTGTTTGCGATTTGCCCTTATAACACCATCCTGGTGTACTCCTTCTCCAAATACTTCGGCGCAACGGGCTGGCGTATGGGGATTGTAGCAACCCACGAAAACAACATCATTGATGCGGCGATCGCGGCGTTACCTGAAGCCAAACAGAAGCAGCTGGATAAACGCTATTCATCTATCACCACTACGCCACGCAGTCTGAAGTTTATCGACCGTCTGGTGGCGGATAGTCGTACCGTCGCCCTGAACCATACCGCCGGGCTTTCAACGCCAATTCAGGCGCAGATGACGCTGTTCTCGCTCTTCTGTCTGATGGATGAGCCGGATGCGTATAAAGCAGAAATGAAACGTATCGTATTGCGTCGTAAAGAAGCGCTTTACCGTGAGCTGGGTCTGCCAATGCCGTATGACGCCAACTCGGTACGTTATTACCACCTGCTGGATCTGCAAGAGCTGGCTGAAGAAATGTACGGTAAAGATTTTACCAAGTGGATGATAAGCCAGATGAAACCGAATCAGGCGTTGTTCCGCCTGGCCGAGGAGACAGGTGTCATTCTGCTGCCAGGTAAAGGGTTCGGCACCACCGACCCGTCATGGCGCGTTTCGCTGGCCAACCTGAATGAATATGACTATGCCAATATCGGTAAAGCGATACGCAAACTGGCAGAAGAGTATTATCAATTGTTTGTTCAGGCGACCGGGGCGAAGGTAACGCCGCCTGCGGCCAAAGCCGTTAAAACGATTGAAAATGCCACTGTGAAAGCGAAAGGCAAAAAGAAGTAATCGAGTAGGGTAGTAGGCATGGAATAACAGGCAGTGTCCTTTGGGGCACTGCCTTTTTTTACGTTTATCGCGGTAAAGCGTGGACCGATAGCCACCGTTGCTGAGTTAACGGTTTAGCTTTCAAGTGCCGCGAGGATGACGGTTTCCATTTTCTCTGGAGTAGTAAACGGTGCAAAACGCTTGAGCGGTTTACCGTCGCGTCCGATCAGGAATTTAGTGAAGTTCCACTTGATCCGTCCACCCAGCACGCCGGGCAATTCCGCTTTCAGGTAATGAAACACCGGGTGCGATGTGGGGCCGTTGACCGCCACTTTCTCGAACATCGGGAAACTTACGCCATAGTTGATGTGACAGGTCTGCGCGATGTCGTCGGCGTCGCCGGGTTCCTGTTTACCGAACTGGTTGCAGGGGAAGCCAAGCACCACCAGACCCTGAGCGGCGTACTTTGTATAGAGCGCTTCGAGGCCGGCGTATTGTGGCGTGAATCCACAATGGCTGGCGGTGTTAACTACCAGAACCAGCTTGCCCGCATAGTCAGCCATAGAGACAGGCTCGCCACGCAGGCTGGTGGCAGAAAGTTGATGAAAAGGGGTCATGTCGGCGTCCTCAACGCGGATTCAGGTTGTCGTCAAGATTGCCAGTCAGCGCTTTACTCGACGGCGATGCTCAACCTTACATCCATGCCAGCTAAAACGGCCATAAAAAAATCCACGCCAAAGCGTGGATTTTCTCGGGATACTGCGAAAGCCAGAACTTAGACGTTGAACAGGAAGTTCATCACGTCGCCATCTTTAACGATGTAGTCTTTGCCTTCAGCGCGCATTTTACCGGCTTCTTTTGCACCTTGCTCACCCTTGAAAGTGATGAAGTCTTCGTAGGCGATGGTCTGCGCACGGATGAAGCCTTTTTCGAAGTCGGTGTGGATTTTACCCGCTGCCTGTGGAGCGGTCGCGCCGACAGGGATGGTCCACGCGCGAACTTCTTTCACGCCAGCGGTGAAGTAGGTTTGCAGGTTCAGCAGTTCGTAACCGGCGCGGATAACGCGGTTCAGACCCGGCTCTTCGATGCCCAGCTCTGCCATGAATTCGTCACGGTCAGCGTCGTCCAGTTCAGCGATGTCGGATTCAACTGCGGCGCACACGGCAACCACCACAGAACCTTCAGCTTCGGCGATTTTACGCACCTGGTCGAGGTACGGGTTGTTTTCGAAACCGTCTTCGTTGACGTTCGCGATGTACATGGTTGGCTTCAGGGTCAGGAAGCTCAGGTATTTGATGGCGGCTTTATCTTCTTCAGACAGATCCAGCGCGCGCAGCATACCGGCGTTTTCCAGCTGTGGCAGGCATTTTTCCAGTGCGACCAGTTCAGCTTTCGCGTCTTTGTCGCCGCCTTTCGCGCGTTTTTGTACGCGGTGGATAGCACGTTCGCAGGTATCGAGGTCAGACAGCGCCAGCTCGGTATTGATAACGTCAATATCATCAGCCGGGTCGACTTTGTTATTAACGTGGATGATGTTGTCGTTTTCAAAGCAGCGCACCACGTGGCCGATAGCTTCGGTTTCACGGATGTTGGTCAGGAACTGGTTGCCCAGGCCTTCACCTTTGGACGCGCCTTTCACCAGACCGGCGATGTCGACGAATTCCATGGTGGTCGGCAGAATACGCTGTGGCTTGACGATTTCAGCCAGCGCATCCAGACGCGGATCGGGCATCGGCACGACACCGGTGTTCGGCTCGATGGTACAGAACGGGAAGTTGGCCGCTTCGATACCGGCTTTGGTGAGCGCGTTGAACAGGGTGGATTTGCCGACGTTAGGCAGGCCGACGATACCGCATTTAAATCCCATGATGTAAATCACCTTAATCTTTGGTAATCAACCTGTTACGTTGAACAGATTGCATAAAAGTAAACAACTTCGCCTATTATACACGGCGCGGGGCAAAATTGCCGCCTGCCGGGCGTTATTGTGCTTTAAAAGCGTGTAAGCGGTTGGTCGCTTTGGTCAGCCCGTCTTTCAGCCACACCTCGGTACAGCGTGCCGCTTCGTCAACCGCTTCGTCTATCAGCTTCTGTTCCGACATCGGTGGTTTCCCCAGAACAAAACCAACAACTTTGTTTTTATCGCCCGGATGACCGATTCCCACGCGTAACCGATGAAAATTAGGGTTGTTACCGAGTTTGCTGATGATGTCCTTCAGACCGTTATGACCGCCGTGTCCGCCACCGAGTTTGAACTTCGCCACGCCGGGTGGCAGGTCCAGTTCGTCATGGGCGACCAGAATTTCGTCCGGGGCGATGCGGAAAAAGGTTGCCATCGCGGCAACGGATTTACCGCTGAGGTTCATGAAGGTGGTGGGCACCAGCAGGCGCACATCTTCGCCCGCTAAGTTGATGCGCGAGGTATAACCAAAGAATTTGCTTTCTTCGCGCAGCGGCGCGCGGCAGCGGTCGGCCAGTAAATCCACATACCAGGCCCCGGCGTTATGACGGGTCGCGGCATATTCAGCCCCTGGATTGGCAAGGCCGACAATCAGTTTAATCGTCACGTTTTTATTCCTGAGTGCGTCGATATCTGGCGCGTAGTGTACTGTAATCGCTGCGGGAGACAAAATTCTGCAAGCCAGACGGGGTGAGGGGAATCGTTGCGGCGCTGAACCATTAGAAATTTATATAGTTCAGGCTGTTATTTGTAAAGTTATGTTGCCCAGATGTTCGTAATTGTGATCGCATACGCACTAACCGGCAAAAGTGTTGTCTATACTTTACACACAAGGACCAGGGATATTCCCTGTCAACCCAAAGTTCCGGAGGTGACATATGAAACGCAGAAACGCTTCACGACTCGGTAACGTGCTCATGGGTTTAGGGTTAACTGTCATGGTCGTCGGGGTCGGTTACTCTATTTTAAACCAGCTTCCGCAACTTGACCTGCCGCAGTACTTTGCGCACGGCGCAGTGCTCAGCATCTTCCTCGGTGCAGTCCTTTGGCTGGCGGGGGCTCGCGTTAGCGGCCACGAACAGGTGAGCGACAGATATTGGTGGGTGCGCCACTATGATAAACGCTGTCGCCGAGACAGCCATCGCCACAGCTAATCGTCATATTCAGCAAAACGGCTCCCATTGGGAGCCGTTTCCATTTATGCGTTCAGGGCGCAGGGCGGGTAAACATCCGCACCGGGCTGCCGTGATAGATGACCTCATGCTGGAACTGAAAACCAAACCGTTCCGCAAGATGCACGGAACGCTGATTCTCTTCATCAATGATGCAGCACAGTGGCCCGCCGAGCTCGCGGTCAGCCCATTGCAGCATCGCCTCTAACGCTTCTTTGGCATAGCCCATTCCGTGCACCGCCGGGATAAGCGCCCAGCCCGCTTCCGGGCAGTCCAGCGCTGGGGTCAGATTACGCTTCGCTTCCTGCAAGCCAAACGAACCGATATAGCGTCCGCTTTGTTTCTCAAATGCCGCCCAGTAACCGTAACCCAGTACCTGCCAGTGGCCGATATAGCGCAGCAGTCGGCTCCAGCTGACCTCTGCACTTTGCGGCTCACCGCCAATAAATTTCACCACTTGCGGATCGGCCCAGAAGGACGCCAGGTCATCAAAATCATCAACGGTAAAATGGCGTAAAACCAGCCGTTCGGTTTCCAGATGCGGGGCTTGAGTGAGCATAATCTTCCTTATGGGTGGGTCGTTTGATTATCGCGTAGGTCCAACAAGGCCGCATCGCGGTCCGGGTAAAACGCCAGTCGGCCAGGGATCGGCTGGACGCCTGCGCGGGCTAGCGTGCGCAGCGGCTGAAACTCCAGATTCGACACCCGCAGCTCGCAGCCTTCCGGCAAGCGACTGACAAAGCGTTGAAACGCTTCCAGGCCACCGGCGTCCAGCACCGGCACGGCGTCCCATTTCAGCACCACAATGCGTTTTCCCTCGATGCGGGACTGCAAATCGAGGAACACGTTTTCGGCGGCGGCGAAAAACAGAGGACCGATCACCCGAATCACCAGAACGTCATCGGGTACGGAAACATTCACCGGCGCGAGATGCGTCATTCTGGCGATTCGACGCATGAATAACAAAGACGCCAGCACAATGCCGACGCTGATGGCGACCACCATATCAAACAGCACCGTGAGCGACATACAAATCAGCATCACCACGATGTCATCAATAGGCGCTCGGCGCAGCAGATGAACGACCTTGTGCGCTTCGCTCATGTTCCATGCCACCATCAGCAGCAGGGCGGCCATTGCGGAAAGCGGCAGCCAGGAGAGCAGCGGCGCCAGCACCAGCAGCGCCATGATCACCAGTATCGCGTGGATCACCGCCGCCATTGGCGAGGTGGCTCCGGCGCGCACGTTGGCGGCAGAACGGGCAATGGCGGCGGTGGCGGTGATGCCGCCGAAGAATGGCGCAATCATGTTGCCGAGGCCCTGACCGATCAGCTCGTTGTTGGCTTTGTGACGCGTGCCGGTCATGCCGTCGAGTACCACCGCGCAGAGCAGCGATTCAATTGCGCCGAGCATCGCCATCGAAAATGCGGCGGGCAGCAGCGCCTGCAGGGAATCCCAGCTCAGGGTAAAGTCGGAGTCGGGCATTTTCCACGGCAGCACCAGCTGCGGCAAAAGCTGCGGGATCCCGTTACCTTGCGTGCCATCGCCCAGAATATAGTGGAACTGGGAGCCGATGGTCGCCACGTGTCCACCCAGCATATTGACGATACCCATCACCGCGCAGCCTGCCAGCAGCGCCGGTAAATGCCCCGGCAAACGAATACCCAGACGCGGCCAGAAAATCAGGATAGCCAGCGTCACGACGCCAATGGCGGCATCGCCCGGGTTTAGCGTCGGCAGGGCCATTACCAGCGCACCCACTTTCTGCCAGTAATGTTCCGGCATGTGTGTTAACGACAGGCCGAAGAAATCTTTTATCTGCATGGTGGCGATGGTGATGCCAATCCCGGAGGTAAAGCCGAGCGTCACCGAGATCGGAATATATTCAATCAGACGGCCAAAACGGGCGAGGCCGAACAGCACCAGGAAGACGCCGGAAAGCAGGGTCGCCACCAGTAAACCGGCAAGGCCGAACTGTTGGGAAACCGGGTAGAGGATAACCACGAACGCGGCGGTCGGGCCGGAGACGCTGAAGCGCGAGCCGCCGGTCAGGGCGATGATTATCCCTGCGACGGCCGAGGTATAAAGGCCGTACTGCGGCGCAACGCCGCTGCCAATCGCCAGCGCCATCGCCAGCGGAATGGCAATAATGCCGACGGTTATCCCGGCGATCAGATCGCGGGTAAAGCGGTTAACGGTGTATTTTTCTTTCCAGCAGGCGTCGATAAGGGCGCGAAACGGTAAGATATCTGCGAGTGTGGCTTTGTTCACAGTGGTCTTTATCCAGGAGCGCATCATTTGCTGTATGAATAGCAAACGAAGGAGGCATTAGTCATACAAATGGTTGATTAAAACAAAAAAACCCGCCGGAGCGGGTTTTTGTACCGGGCTCGATTAATGCTCGAACATGGCAGAGATAGATTCTTCGTTGCTGATACGACGAATCGCTTCGGCCAGCATTCCTGACAGCGTCAGGGTACGAACGTTTGGCAGCGCTTTGATTTCATCCGACAGCGGGATGGTATCGCAGACAATAACTTCGTCGATGACGGAGCCGCGCAGGTTACTTGCCGCATTGCCAGAGAAGATCGGGTGAGTTGCGTAAGCAAATACGCGTTTCGCACCACGTTCTTTCAGCGCTTCGGCGGCTTTGCACAGAGTGCCACCGGTGTCGATCATGTCATCAACGAGTACGCAGTCACGGCCAGCAACATCACCGATGATGTGCATCACCTGTGAAACGTTAGCACGTGGACGACGTTTGTCGATGATAGCCATGTCGGTATCGTTCAGCAGCTTAGCGATAGCACGTGCACGTACTACGCCGCCGATGTCCGGAGAAACCACGATTGGATTTTCCAGTTTCAGCTGCAGCATGTCTTCTAACAGGATTGGACTACCGAACACGTTGTCTACCGGCACATCGAAGAAGCCCTGAATCTGTTCAGCATGCAGGTCTACGGTCAGAACGCGGTCAACGCCGACGCTGGACAGGAAGTCCGCGACAACTTTGGCAGTGATTGGCACACGAGCGGAACGTACGCGACGATCCTGACGGGCATAACCAAAGTAAGGGATAACGGCGGTGATACGGCCTGCGGAAGCACGGCGCAGGGCATCGACCATTACAACCAATTCCATCAGGTTGTCATTGGTTGGGGCACAAGTGGACTGGATGATGAAAATATCACCACCGCGTACGTTTTCGTTAATTTGTACGCTGACTTCACCGTCGCTAAAACGACCTACGGCGGCGTCACCAAGAGAAGTGTACAGGCGGTTGGCAATACGTTGTGCTAGTTCCGGGGTAGCGTTACCAGCAAAAAGCTTCATATCAGGCACGAGAAGAACCTCAGGCATGCGTCCAGTGGTGGATGAATGGGCCAAAAACTGTGCGGGCCAGGCGCATTTCATCCAGGCGGTGTATTAATGAGCACGATGCAACGTCTGGAACGGGGTGACGTTGTCACCAAAACTCAGTTTGCCCCTTCGAAAGTCAGCATTAACGGTGAGATGTTCACACCGCGGGCAATAAAGCCCTGCAACCATTCCGGGGCTTGCTCAAGCACCTGGCGGGCAGCGGATTCGGTGTCAAATTCAGCAAACACACAGGCCCCTGTGCCAGTCAGGCGCGACGGGGCGTATTCTAACAGCCAGGAAAGCGCTGCATCAACCTTACGAAAACGTTTTCTTGCGATAACCTCGCAATCGTTGCTGAATTCACATTTTAATAACGTTTCAATTGACCTGTGCGGCGAATTTCTGGGCAATTCGGGGTCGCTAAAAATAACCGGCGTCGGAATGCTCACGCCAGGGTGTGCGACCAGGTACCATTTTTCCGGCACCGTGACCGGCGTCAGCACTTCGCCAACCCCTTCGGCGAAGGCCGCATGACCGCGGACAAATACCGGCACGTCCGCGCCAAGGGTCAGGCCCATCGTTGCCAGTTCATCCACCGACAGCCCGCAGCGCCATAAATGGTTCAGCGCCACTAACACGGTCGCGGCATTCGAGGAACCGCCGCCAAGACCGCCGCCCATCGGCAAACGCTTGTCGATACTCATGTCCGCCCCGGCGCCTTGCGGCAGGCGACCGCTTTCCGCAGCCGCACGCATCAGCATCCGAGCCGCGCGAATAATCAGATTCTCTTCATTTGGCACGCCGTCGACGGGGGTCAGCAACCGCAGTTCGCCGTCGTGACGCACGTCGATGGTTATCGTGTCGCCGTAATCAAGAAACTGAAACAGCGTCTGCAACGTGTGATAGCCATCGGCGCGCTGGCCGGTGATATAAAGAAAAAGATTCAGTTTCGCCGGAGAAGGCCAACGGGTGCTCATTTAACGATCCAGCTGTCCATTTTCAGTTTGATGCGCTCGCTGCCTTCAGTCAGCTCCATGTTGGTCGGCAGTGATGGCTGGGTTTTGCTGTCGTAGCCGCTGTACACCACTTTCCAGTCTTTACCGTTTTCAGTGTAGTTGACTTCACTCAGGCGATACTGGTCATCAAGTTTGTAGTTGGTCGCGTCGCCCGGCAGGCCGAGGATCCACTGGCGCAGGCTGTTCAACGGAATAGGCATCCCGGTCAGCTTGCCAATCATCTCTTCGGCATCGGTGGAGGTGTAAGATTGACCTTTATTATCAATCAGCGTCACGCTGCCTGGGCTTGCGGTGAGCGACAGTTCAGTGCTACCGAGCGGGTTAGTCAGCAGCAGACGATAGTTATCTTTACCGGTCTGCTGCCAGAAGAAGCGGGCATACACCTTTTGATCATCAGACAGGAACGCGAACGCACCGCGCGTCTGATACTGGCTCAACTGGCGGACTTGCTGCTGATGTTGTTGCCACTGCGGCGAATCCGGGCTTTTGCCTGGTCCCTTCGGCGCGTTGATGGAGCAGGCGGTTAATACCAACGCCGCCAGGGGCATCAGGCGTAATACACGGGTCAGGTTCATAAAAATCCTTGATATACGTTGCAGTTATAGCCCCAATGCTAGCGCCGTAGGTCAATACCGTCTACGTTCAAGTTGTCTCAAATCACAAAATTACCGATTACTCCGAAAGGGGGGTCTCCCTTTTATTGACCTTACGCATCCTGTATGATGCGCTCAGACTAACCTTATCAACGCTGGTACTACTCCTGCATTCATGACGCTCCTGGCACTTGGCATCAACCATAAAACCGCTCCGGTCGCGCTGCGAGAACGTGTTACGTTTTCGCCGGATACGCTCGACAAGGCGCTGGAAAGTCTTCTGTCCCAGCCAATGGTGCAGGGCGGTGTGGTGCTGTCGACGTGTAACCGCACCGAGCTGTATCTCAGCGTTGAAGAAGAAGGTAATTTGCAGGAATCGTTGATTCGCTGGCTGTGTGATTATCACCAGCTTAATGAAGAAGACCTGCGCAACAGCCTTTACTGGCATCAGGATAACGACGCGGTCAGCCATCTGATGCGCGTTGCCAGCGGTCTGGACTCGCTGATCCTCGGTGAACCGCAAATCCTCGGTCAGGTGAAAAAAGCGTTTGCCGATTCCAGCCGCGGTCATTTGCATGCCAGTGAACTGGAACGCATGTTCCAGAAATCCTTCTCAGTGGCCAAACGGGTGCGTACCGAAACCGACATCGGCGCCAGCGCCGTTTCCGTCGCCTTCGCGGCCTGTACGCTGGCCCGTCAAATTTTTGAATCTCTGTCGTCCGTCACCGTGCTATTGGTCGGCGCCGGGGAGACTATCGAACTGGTTGCCCGTCATTTGCGTGAACATCGCGTCAAAAAGATGCTGATCGCCAACCGTACGCGCGAACGTGCGCAGGTGCTGGCCGATGAGGTCGGGGCGGAAGTGATTGCGTTGAGCGACGTCGATGAACGCCTGAAAGAGGCCGACATCATTATCAGTTCCACCGCCAGCCCGCTGCCGATCATCGGTAAAGGCATGGTGGAACGTGCGTTGAAAGCGCGCCGCAATCAGCCGATGCTGCTGGTGGATATCGCCGTCCCGCGCGACGTCGAGCCAGACGTCAGCAAACTCGCCAACGCGTATCTTTACAGCGTCGACGACCTGCAAAACATCATTCAGCACAATATGGCGCAGCGCCAGGCCGCTGCACAGCAGGCTGAAACGATAGTCGAGCAGGAAACCAGTGAATTTATGGCCTGGCTGCGCGCGCAAAGCGTCAGCGAGACGATTCGTGATTACCGCTCGCAGGCCGATCAGGTGCGTGATGAACTCACCACCCGCGCATTGGCCGCGTTGCAGCAGGGTGGCGATGCCGAAGCCATCATGCAGGATCTGGCGCGTAAATTAACCAATCGCCTGATCCACACTCCAACCAAATCACTTCAGCAGGCCGCCCGTGACGGGGATGATGAACGCCTGAATATTCTGCGCGACAGCCTCGGGCTGGAATAGCGCTGCTCTCTCAAATTTTAATTACAGGGTGAATTTTACACGCCTATGAAGCCGTCTATTGTTGCCAAACTGCAAGCGCTGCATGAGCGCCATGAAGAAGTCCAGGCGCTGCTGGGTGATGCCGGAACCATCGCCGATCAGGACCGTTTCCGCGCGCTGTCGCGGGAATATGCGCAGCTCAGCGATGTCGCGAAATGTTTTACCGACTGGCAGCAAGTCCAGGAAGACATTGAAACCGCACAGATGATGCTCGACGACCCGGAAATGCGCGAAATGGCGCAGGAAGAGTTGCAGGAAGCAAAAGCCAAAAGTGAACAACTGGAGCAGGAGCTTCAGGTTCTGCTGCTGCCGAAAGATCCTGACGATGAGCGCAGCGCGTTTGTCGAAGTCCGCGCCGGGACCGGCGGGGATGAAGCGGCGCTGTTTGCGGGCGATCTGTTCCGCATGTACAGCCGTTATGCCGAAGCGCGTCGCTGGCGCGTAGAAATCATGAGCGCCAACGAAGGCGAACACGGTGGCTTCAAAGAAGTGATCGCCAAAGTCAGCGGCGACGGCGTTTACGGTCGTCTGAAGTTTGAATCCGGCGGCCATCGCGTCCAGCGCGTTCCAGCCACGGAATCTCAGGGCCGTATTCATACCTCCGCCTGCACCGTCGCGGTGATGCCAGAATTGCCGGAAGCGGAAATGCCGGACATCAGCCCGGCCGATTTGCGTATTGATACCTTCCGCTCCTCGGGCGCGGGTGGTCAGCACGTTAACACCACCGATTCCGCGATCCGTATTACCCACTTGCCGACCGGCATTGTGGTGGAGTGTCAGGACGAGCGTTCACAGCATAAAAACAAAGCCAAAGCGTTATCCGTGCTGGGCGCGCGTATTCGTGCCGCTGAAATCGCAAAACGCCAGCAGGCAGAAGCCTCCACCCGCCGTAACCTGTTGGGCAGCGGCGACCGCAGCGACCGTAACCGCACCTATAACTTCCCACAGGGCCGCGTGACCGACCACCGTATCAACCTGACGCTGTACCGTCTGGATGAAACCATGGAAGGCAAACTGGATATGCTCATTGAACCGATCGTGCAGGAATACCAGGCCGATCAGCTGGCGGCGTTGTCCGATCAGGAATGATGAGTTTTAAGCAGTGGCTGGCTCAGGCAATTGAACGTCTCGCCAACAGCGAAAGCCCGCGTCGTGACGCCGAGATTTTACTCGGTCACGTCACGGGTAAAACGCGGACCTATATTCTGGCCTTCGACGAAACGACGTTAACGACGGAAGAGGGCGCTCAACTTGAGACGCTGCTTAGCCGTCGGGTTAACGGCGAGCCGGTAGCGCATCTGGTGGGGATGCGTGAGTTCTGGTCGCTGCCGCTGGAAGTCACCCCTGCGACGCTGATCCCTCGCCCGGACACGGAGTGTCTGGCCGAACAGGCGCTGGGCCGTTTGCCCGAATCGCCTTGCGATATTCTCGATTTAGGCACCGGTACCGGGGCAATCGCTCTGGCGCTGGCGAGTGAACGCCCGGATTGCCGGGTGACTGCCGTTGATTTTGTCGCCGATGCGGTGGCGCTTGCGACGCGTAATGCCCGCAGTCTGGGTATCAACAACGTCACGATTGCCCAGAGTAACTGGTTTAGCGCGCTGGAAGGCAAAACGTTTGGCATGATTGTCAGCAATCCGCCGTACATTGATGAGCAGGACCCGCACCTGGCCGAGGGCGATGTGCGCTTCGAGCCGCTCAGTGCGCTGGTTGCTGCTGATGAAGGGCTGGCCGATTTGGCGCATATCATTCAAGAAGGGCGACGTTTTCTGTTGCCCGGTGGCTGGATGTTGCTGGAGCACGGCTGGAAGCAGGGCCCCGCGGTAAGAGAGCTTTATATTCAGGCCGGTTATGACGAGGTGGAAACCTGTCGTGACTATGGCGGCAACGAGCGCTTAACCGTCGGGAGACGTAATGCTGACTGAAAGTGCGTTTAGCGTTATTATTAGCATCATTTTGAAGTCATCTGGTTGCCATTCGGTAACCCGCAGTTGGGGTAGGTCATGAGGTCATTAGCAGATTTTGAATTTAACAAAGCACCTTTGTGCGACGGCATGATCCTCATTACTGAACTGATCCGCGACGATTTTCAGGCCCAGTATGTGATAGACGAACTGGAGCAACTGGTGAGTCTGGCACGCGAGGAGATTAGCCCGTCGTGGACCGAAACCCGCCAGGTGGAACGCTTAATTGAGCTGTTCTACGGGGAGTGGGGCTTCAGCTCCGCACACGGCATTTACCGTCTTTCTGATGCACTGTGGCTCGATACCGTGCTGAAAAACCGCGAAGGCAGCGCCGTGTCCCTCGGTGCCATCATGCTGTGGATCGCCCGCCAACTCTCCATTCCAATGATGCCGGTGATTTTCCCGACGCAGCTGCTGCTGCGCGCGGATGTTGAAACCGGCGAAATGTGGCTGATTAACCCATTTACCGGCGATACCCTCGATGAACACACTCTGGAAGTGTGGCTGAAAGGCAATATCAGCCCGGTAGCGGAACTGTTTAACGAAGATCTGGATGAAGCAGAAAACGCAGAGGTGATCCGCAAACTGCTCGATACCCTGAAATCTGCCCTGATGGAAGAGCGGCAGATGGAGCTGGCGCTGCGCGTCAGCGAAGCGCTGCTGCAGTTTAATCCAGAAGATCCGTATGAAATCCGCGATCGTGGCCTGATCTACGCCCAGCTGGAGTGCGAACATGTCGCGCTCAGCGATTTGAGCTATTTCGTAGAGCAGTGCCCGGAAGATCCGATCAGCGAAATTATTCGCGCGCAGATCAACAACATCGCGAGCAAACACATTACCTTGCATTAATCCGGAAAGAATCCGATTAACCCCTGATAAGGCGATCCTATGAAAGAAAAAGTGGTTAGCATTGGCGATATCAACGTCGCAAACGACCTGCCGTTTGTGCTGTTCGGCGGCATGAACGTGCTGGAGTCCCGTGACCTCGCAATGCGCATCTGTGAGCACTACGTGACCGTGACCCAGAAACTGGGTATCCCATACGTGTTCAAAGCCTCTTTTGATAAAGCCAACCGCTCATCCATCAAATCCTACCGTGGCCCGGGCCTCGAAGAAGGGATGAAGATTTTCCAGGAACTGAAGCAGACGTTCGGCGTGAAACTGATCACCGACGTACATGAAGCCGACCAGGCTCAGCCTGTTTCCGAAGTGGTTGACGTGATTCAGCTGCCCGCGTTCCTTGCTCGCCAGACCGATCTGGTGGAAGCCATGGCGAAAACCGGCGCGGTTATCAACGTCAAAAAACCCCAGTTCGTCAGCCCTGGGCAGATGGGTAACATCGTTGATAAGTTCGCTGAAGGCGGCAACGATAAAGTTATCTTGTGCGACCGTGGCACCCAGTTCGGCTACGACAACCTGATTGTTGATATGCTGGGCTTCAGCGTGATGAAGGCCGTTTCTGGCAACTCTCCGGTGATTTTCGACGTGACCCACGCTCTGCAATGCCGCGACCCGTTTGGCGCTGCATCCAGCGGTCGTCGTGGTCAGGTTACCGAACTGGCACGTGCCGGTATGGCAACCGGTCTGGCAGGTCTGTTCATCGAAGCGCACCCAGACCCAGAAAACGCGAAATGCGACGGCCCGTCCGCGCTGCCGCTGGCTAAGCTGGAACCGTTCCTGAAACAGATCAAAGCGATTGACGATCTGGTGAAGAACTTCGAGCCGCTGGATACCAGCCACTAATCTGTTCGCTCGTTAAAAACAAAAACCCGCCGCAGCGGGTTTTTTTATGGGCGTTATTTGATGCCTGAACTTTTGTGCCCGGTAACGAGCAGAATATGTAGGCCCGGCAAGCATCAGCGCCGCCGGGCATCAGGCTGCACACATCACGCAAATATCGTCATCAGATACGCCACAAACAGGGCCAGGTGCGCAGAGCCGTTAAGCACATTGGTGCGCCCGGTTGAGAACGAAATCTGGCACAGCACCAGTGACGTGACCATCACAATCATTTCCGGCGCACCCAGCGCGAACACCAGGTGATTGCCGGTGGCGAAAGCGATCAGCGTCACAACAGGCACCGTCAGCGAGATAGTCGCCAGCACCGAACCAAAGAACAGGTTCATGGCACGCTGTACCTGATTATTCAGCACCGCACGCAGCGCCCCGAGACCTTCAGGGGACAAAATCAGCAATGCAATCAGGAAGCCGGTGAAGGCCACAGGGGCATTCATGGTGCCAAGCAGCATCTCCAGCGGACCGGCATTCATTTTGGTCACCGCGATAACCGCAATCAGATGGACGATCAGCCATACCGCGTGCCACAGGCTGCTGTGCGCGGATGGTTTGCCGTGATGGGGGTCATCATCGTCCGCTTCATCTTCATGCTCATACACGAACAGGCTCTGGTGAGTTTTGGTCTGAATCAGCAGGAATACGCCGTACATCGCGGCGGAAATCAGGGCAACTAGCAGCGCCTGGCTGGTGGAGAAGTTCGCGTCCGGTAGTGCCATCGGGAACACCAGCACGATTATCGCCAGCGGGAACAGCGCGATCAGATACTGTTTGATGCCAAACAGATTCACGTATTGGGTGGCAAATTTGCGCCCGCCCATTAATAGCGAAAAGCCGACCAGGCCGCCGGTGACAATCATGATGATGGAATAGAGGGTGTCACGCATCAGTGTTGGGGCCGCATCGCCCGTCGCCATTAATGCGGAAATAAGGCTCACTTCAAGAATAACCACCGAG
Source organism: Scandinavium goeteborgense (assembly GCF_003935895.2). Taxonomy (GTDB): domain Bacteria; phylum Pseudomonadota; class Gammaproteobacteria; order Enterobacterales; family Enterobacteriaceae; genus Scandinavium; species Scandinavium goeteborgense. The sequence continues at coordinate 1,905,209 of NZ_CP054058.1, forward strand.
AGGCTCAAAATCAGTGAGCCGTACGGTTCGCCGAGGCGGTGAGCGAGTACGTCAGCGTGACGAACGACGCTAAATGCACTGCTCAGAATACCGACCAGGGCCAGGGCGTTAATACCGATAACCACTGGCAGTGACTGGCTGTTACCAAAGAACACCAGCACCGCCAGTGCCACTACCGGGAAAATAAGGGATGTCTCCTTGTGGCGGGTTTTTACCGCCTCATGTACTTGGGTCATGAACCATCTCCGTTTAAGCAGGTGCGATAATTATAGTTAACATAAGGACATAACATAGCAGACCGATCGGTTTTTTCTTTGTATTTTTACTGAAATTTACCTCTATTCCTTAATCCTGCCATTAAGCCTAATAAAAACCATCTTATGTTTATTTTCTGTTTATATTACAGAGGATTGATTGTCATTTTTATGCAATATTCCTCTGGATTTGCAGCCCCCAGCATCCTCAGCCACACTTACTGTTTGTCGTTAATCAGGAGGTGAAAATGCCTTACAGCAGCCGCAGTGAATTACCCGACAGCGTTCAACATGTTCTGCCTGCCCATGCGCAGGACATTTATAAAGAAGCCTTTAATAGCGCCTGGGATCAGTATAAGCACAAAGAGGACCGGCGGGATGATGCCAGCCGCGAAGAGACGGCACATAAAGTCGCGTGGGCGGCAGTGAAGAATGATTATCAAAAAGGCGAGGATGATAAGTGGCATAAAAAGAAATAAATTGAAGGCCTTATTTAAGTAAGGTTAATCACGTATCGTTTATTTGCACTTTATTGAACTCTGGTTCGGTTGCAAGCGGCCCGTTCATTGCATATTGTCTGAGGAAGCTGGATACTATTTCAGCAAATTAGAAGGGAATGGGGTTACAGGGAAGTGTGCAGTGGTGGAGGTATAAAGTGTTAACACGTGATTTCTTGCTGAAAGCCGATTGCAAAACGGCGTTTGGTGCAATCGAGGAATCGCTACTCTGGTCGCCGGAACAACGCGCCGCCTCACTGGCCGCGACGCTCGCCTGTCGACCGGATAGTGGCCCGGTATGGATCTTTGGTTACGGTTCGCTGATGTGGAACCCGGCGCTGGATTACAGTGAATCCTTCACCGGCACGCTTGTCGGCTGGCACCGTGCCTTCTGTTTACGCCTGACGGCAGGACGCGGTAGCGCCTGTCAACCTGGGCGGATGCTTGCACTAAAAGAGGGCGGACGCACCACCGGGGTGGCCTATCGTCTGCGAGAAAGTGCGCTGGATGAAGAATTGTCGTTGCTGTGGAAGCGCGAGATGATCACTGGCTGCTACTTGCCGACCTGGTGCAAGCTGGAACTCGACGACAGTCGCACGGTTAACGCGCTGGTGTTCATCATGGACCCGCGCCATCCGCTGTATGAATCCGACACCAGCGTGAAGGTGATTGCCCCGCTGATCGCCGCCGCCAGCGGGCCGCTCGGCACCAATGCGCAGTATCTCTTCTCGCTCGAGCAGGAACTGGTGAAGCTTGGGATGCAGGATGAGTGCTTAAACGAGCTGGTCGGGAAGGTCCGCCATCTCCTCAACGGTGAAAACCTGCCGCGCTCAGCGTGAAAAAATGCCCGGCGGCGCAACGCTTGCACGGGCCTACGGTTTTGATGACATGGCGTAACGTTACTGCCCGAAACGTCCAATCAGCCCGGCGGCGGCCAGCTGATGCCCTTTCAGTTTTTCAAACAGTGCTTCGCGAGTTAAGCCCGCAGACAGCGTGGGCGGCAGGTCGGTCGCAATCAGCGTGAAGGTGTAATGATGCGCACCAGAGCCGGGCGGTGGACACGGTCCATACCAACTGGCGGTGCCCGGCGTGTTTTTGCCGCCGGTATAGCCTTTCGCATCGCGCAGGGCGTCGGGGCCAAATCCGGTGGCCGCTGGCGAAATGTTGTAGGCCACCAAATGCGTGACGCCGAGTCCTTTGTTGCCTTCAGGATCGTGAACAATCAGCGCCAGGCTCTGCGTCTGCGGTGGAACGTTGCTCCAGACCAGCGGCGGCGAGCTATTTTTGCCGGTGCAGTTGGCGTTTTTGGCATCATTACCTGCGTACTGGCTGTCGAGCATGCCGTTATCCGCAAAAGCCGGGGACTGGACAATGAACAGCCCCTCCGCACAGACGTTGCCGATACTGCCGAACAGGGCCGCGCAGACGATGGTGCAGGGGAGGGTTTTCATGGGAGCTTCTCACGCTGGAAAGGTGGTTTAACTGTAGCCGATGCTTAAGGATCTTCCTGAAATTTGCGCCAAAGCTGAAAGAGAGGGGCAAAACCGTTAAAATAAGAAGACATGCCGTCCGGCACGATATTGATTTATTGAGGGATCCCGCTTCGTTTTGAGGTATTTGCTGTCACGTCCACGTCTGCTGTTGTTGTTACTCTTGCCCCTGGCAGGAGGTGCCGCAGGTGCCCGCCAGACCTTTGTCGATCAGGCCGAACATCCGTTTGATGAAAGCGCCGATAACCTGCCGAATCTGGGTATCGCCCCGGATAATCACGAAAGTGAAAAACGCCTCGCAGAAATGATGAAGGCGTTTGGTGAAGCCAGCATGCAGGACAACGGCCTGGATACCGGCGATCAGGCGCGGCTTTTTGCCATCGAAAAACTCAGCCATCAGCTCAATTCCGAAGTCAATCAGCAGCTCGATTACTGGCTTTCTCCCTGGGGGAATGCCTCGGCGGAGCTGCTGGTGAACAGCGAAGGCAAGTTTACCGGCAGCCACGGCAACTGGTTTGTACCGCTGGAAGATAACAATCGTTATCTGACATGGACTCAGGTGGGTTTGACGCAGCAGGACGACGGGCTGGTGAGCAATCTCGGGGTCGGACAGCGCTGGGTGGCGGGCGACTGGCTGCTCGGCTATAACGCTTTCTACGACACCCTGATGGGTGAAAGCCTGCAACGTGGCGGTTTAGGGGCTGAAGCCTGGGGCGAGTATTTACGCCTCTCGGCAAACTTCTATCAGCCGTTCAACAGCTGGCGCGATGACAGCGATACGGTCGAAAGTCGAATGGCGCGCGGGTACGATCTCACAGCTCAGGCGCGGCTACCGTTTTACCGCTTCATTAATACCAGCATCAGCTTTGAGCGCTATTTTGGTGACAGCGTCGACCTGTTCCATACCGGCACCGGATATCACAACCCGATGGCGGTTTCGCTGGGGCTGGCTTACACCCCGGTGCCGCTGGTGACGATTTCCGCCGCGCATAAGCAGGGGGAAAGCGGCGTCAGCCAGAATAATTTGGGCATGAAGCTCAACTACCGTTTCGGCGTGCCGCTGAAGAAACAGCTGGAGTCCAGCGAAGTGGCGGCGTTTACCTCGCTGCGCGGCAGTCGGTACGACAGCCCGGAACGCAGCAATCTGCCGGTGGTCGAGTATCGCCAGCGTAAAACGCTGTCCGTTTTCCTCGCCACACCGCCGTGGGATTTGCAGCCGGGTGAAACCGTATCTTTGAAGTTGCAAGTGCGTGGGCGGTATACGATTAAGTCATTGACCTGGCAGGGCGATTCGCAGGCGCTGAGCCTGACGCCGCCGGTGAATCACAGCAGCCCTGATGGCTGGACCGTCATTATGCCGGCGTGGGATTACAGTGATGGCGCAAATAACCGCTGGCATCTGTCGGTAGTGGTGGAAGATGAGAAGGGTCAACGCGTCTCGTCCAATGAGATTACGCTGGCGCTGACTGAGCCGCTGGTCACCTTCCCGGCGGCGTCGTCAGATTCGCTGTTGATGCCTTAAAAAATACGTTCCTGATGAACCCAGACCGCTGCTTCGACGCGGGATTTGAGCTTCATTTTTTTCAGCATGTGCTTCACGTGAACCTTCACCGTGCTTTCGGTGATATCGAGTCGACGGGCGATCATTTTGTTCGGTAAACCCTGAGCAATCAGCTTCAGAATATCGCGCTCGCGCGGCGTCAGCTGATTGATATCGCGGTCGGACGTTGCCCGGTTCGCACGCAGGCTGGCAGCGAGCACCGGCGTCAACGCTTCGCTTAATACCATTTCCCCGGCGGCGGCCTGATGCAGCGCCTTCAGCAAATCTTCCGGCTCCATATCTTTCAGCAGATAGCCATCCGCACCGCGTTTCAGCGCCGTCACCACGTCTTCTTCGTGATTGGATACGCTGAACACCACCACGCGTCCGGAGAGGGATCTTTCGCGCAGCTTGTCGAGAGTCTCGAGGCCGTTCATACCTGGCATGTTCAAATCGAGCAGCACCAGATCCGGGTCGAGAGATTCTGCGAGTTCGATGCCTTGTTCGCCATTGCTGGCTTCGCCCACCACCAGAAGATCAGGGGCCATGCTGATTAGCTGTCTGACGCCGGTGCGCAGCATTGGGTGGTCGTCAATTAACAGGATAGTGGCCCGTTCCTGATTATTCATGATGAAGTCCTTGCGGTTGTGGAAGCGGTTTTTCGGGAATGAAAGAGACGACAACTTCAGTGCCACCGGTATCACGGCGTCTGACCTGGCAATCGCCACGCAGACTCTGCGCCCGATCGCGCATGATGATTAAGCCGTAGTGGTTATTCCGTTCGGCGTGGTCCGGAACGCCGAGGCCGTTATCGGCCACGGTGAGACGAACCTGATTGTCGTTTTGGATCACCGTCACGGTGACTTCAGTTGCTTCAGAATGTTTAAGCGCATTGCTCAACGCTTCACGGGCAATCTGTAATGCATGAATAGCCTGATGCGAAGGAACAAAGCGCGGGGGGAGCTGGTAATCCAGATGCACCGTAAAGCCAAAGCGGGCGCTGTATTCAGCACAACTCGCTTCCAGTGCAGGGCGCAGCCCCGGTTCGGTTAATTGTAGTCGGAAGGTCGTCAGAAGCTCGCGCAGCTGCACCCATGAGGTATTCAGCTCGTTACGCATCTGGCTCAGCAGAACCCGGCTGTCTTCCGGCAGTTTTTCGCCCTGCATTTGCAAACAGCTGACCTGCATCTTCAGGCACGACAGTGATTGGGCAATCGAATCATGCAGTTCGCGGGCGATGGTGGCGCGTTCTTCCATGACGATCAGCTGATGCTGACGCTCCTGCTGGCGGTCGAGGGCCAGTGTGGCGGTCAGTTGTTCAACCAGCGTATCCACCAGTTGCTGCTGATCGTGGCTCAAATGGCGGCCTGCGGGCAGCGTCGCCAGCAGAATACCGTACTGATTATGGGCATCGGTCATCCGCCATTTTAGCGTCGTGCCGCTGCCCGGTAGATCCGGTAGATTGCGAGGGCAGAGGTAACACCCTTTGTCGTCACAATTCAGTTCAGAATGACAGCTGAACTCCTGATGGTTTTCCTCGTCTTCCATATCGTAAACCCGCACTTCGATATCGCGCAGCAGGGTCAAACCCTGCAGGCCATTCAGCACCGGGGAAATACGTTCACACAGCGGCGCCTGGGAATGCAGTCGGCGGTTGGCCTGCCAGAGGAAGGCGAGAATTTCGTTCTTTTGTTCGAGATTGGCGGTCTTTTCCTGCACGCGCTGTTCCAGCACGGCGTAGCTTTCGGCCAGCTCTTTTGACATGTTGTTCAGCGCCATCCCCAGCGTCGCCATTTCGTTACGGCCGCTGATTTTCGCGCGTTTGCTGAAATCACGCTGGCTCACTGCCCGCGCCATGCTCAGCAGTTGTTCCCACGGATGCAACAGCCGCGCGCGCAGCCAAACGATGGTAAACAGGAACAGCAGCGCCATACACAGCGCCATCATGCTGTGTACCCACACCACGTGTTGAATGCGTTTTTCAGTGGTATGGTCAAATGCGGTGACCAGTTTGTCGATGCGGTTCACGAAGGCCGCGACCTCACCGGAAACTTGTTCCTGACGGGTAGCCTGTTTCAGGTTCGGTGCAAGCTCTGACTTCCAGTAGCGTTGCAGGGCTTCGAGCTGTTGACGCTGGCCGTCGCGGCGCGCGGATTCAATCAGTTCCGGGCTGCTCACGGTCTGATTCATTTCATCGAGCAGGGTCTGATCGTTGGCATTGAGCGGGATCGCCGCCAGCAGGCGGTAACTCTGCATTCGCAGGGAACCCGCTTTATTAATAGCGTGTGCGCTGCCCTGCACGCCGTGGACCAGACGGGCAGAAATCGCCATGCCCGTCACACCGATAGCGGTGGACAGCAGAACGATAAGCGCCAGTTGATTGACCAGCGTAAGCGGGGTAAAAAGACGTTTAAACATCGACAGTCTGGCTCCTGACCTGGGATGCAATCCGGGAGTGCGGCTTATTCTGGGAGATCAACCGGAGTATACATATACTCAAAAAGGATTACTCCTTAATTGCCAAGGGTAGCAGGGCAAGGGTGTAAAGGGGTAATCCCTGCCTGAGCAACGTGAAAAACCACAGTTTTTTGAGTGATTAGACCTACTCACTAAGGGTAATGCCCGTTTTTCGCCCAAAAATATGTTCTCTTTTCCTTTGATTTATATCAACTTACCCCGGCTGGTAAACCCTAATGTGGCGGCAACTAACTCCATCATTTGAGGTTTATATGAGTCACACTTCCGCATCGGAAAAGGATAAAGGCGCGGTCATCACTGACTGGCGCCCAGAAGACCCGGCTTTCTGGCAGTCCCGTGGCCATCGTGTTGCCAGTCGCAACCTGTGGATTTCGGTTCCCTGCCTGCTGCTCGCATTTTGCGTCTGGATGTTGTTCAGCGCCGTTGCGGTAAACCTCAATAAAGTCGGTTTCAACTTCACAACGGATCAGTTGTTCATGCTGACCGCACTGCCTGCGCTGTCTGGCGCACTGCTGCGCGTGCCTTACGCCTTTATGGTGCCGGTATTCGGCGGCCGTCGCTGGACTGCATTCAGCACCGGGATCATGATTATTCCGTGCGTGTGGCTGGGCTTTGCGGTGCAGGATACCTCCACGCCGTTTAGCGTCTTCATGACCATCGCGCTGCTGTGCGGTTTCGCCGGGGCAAACTTTGCTTCAAGTATGGCGAACATCAGCTTCTTCTTCCCGAAAGTGAAGCAGGGCGGGGCGCTGGGCCTGAACGGCGGTCTGGGTAACATGGGCGTGAGCGTGATGCAGCTGGTGGCTCCGCTGGTAATCTCCGTCTCCGTATTCGCGATGTTTGGCGGCGACGGTGTGGCTCAGCCAGACGGTTCTTCGCTGTTCCTCGAGAACGCGGCGTGGATTTGGGTTCCGTTCCTGATCATCTTCACCCTCGCAGCCTGGTTCTTCATGAACGACCTAGCGGCGTCGAAAGCCTCTCTGAAAGAGCAGCTGCCAGTCCTGAAACGCGGTCACCTGTGGATCATGGCGGTACTGTATCTGGCAACCTTCGGCTCGTTCATCGGCTTCTCTGCCGGTTTTGCGATGCTGTCGAAAACCCAGTTCCCGGACGTGCAGATCCTGCACTTCGCGTTCTTCGGTCCATTTATTGGTGCGCTGGCCCGTTCACTGGGCGGCGGCATTTCTGACCGTCTGGGCGGAACGCGCGTCACGCTGATTAACTTCATCGCGATGGCAATCTTCTCTGCGCTGCTGTTCCTGACGCTGCCAACCAACGGCCAGGGCGGTAACTTCATCGCCTTCTTCGCGGTATTCATGGGCCTGTTCCTGACGGCCGGTCTGGGAAGTGCTTCCACCTTCCAGATGATCTCCGTTATTTTCCGTAAGCTGACCATGGATAAAGTGAAGGCTGAAGGCGGTAGCGAAGAACATGCTCTGCGTGAAGCAGCCACCGACACGGCAGCTGCTCTGGGCTTCATCTCTGCAATCGGCGCGATTGGCGGCTTCTTCATCCCGAAATCCTTTGGTATTTCGCTGGAGATGACCGGTTCTCCGGCGGGCGCAATGAAAGTATTCCTCGTGTTCTACATCGCCTGTGTGTTGATCACCTGGGTGGTATACGGACGTAAAACAAAAAAATAAGCGTTACTTTTTGATTATCATGGCGCGAGAGATCGCGCCATTTTTTTATCCGCATTTAGTTACAACATACTATCTGATTTTGCCGTGTTATCGGCCTGTGCATGTTGATGCGTAAAAGGCGCGTGAGCAGGCATCTACCCCTTAATACCTCACGACGCGCTTCGGGCGCGGAAAAAGTCGGACATTTCTCAATAAATACCTACAAAACAATGATTTAAAAACTAAAAATAGATAATACTTTGGTGGTATTTGCTGTTTTGCATCCGATTGTTAACAAATCCCACCTTGATCGCCATCAATTCCCATCTCCTTTCATAAGGTTACTTTCGCCGCAATTGTTGCAATGTCGATTTATCAGAGAGCCGACAGGCTCCATACAGGAGAAACCCGATGAGCAAATTTCTGGACCGGTTTCGCTACTTCAAGCAGAAGGGCGAAACCTTTGCCGATGGGCATGGTCAGCTTATGGAAACTAACCGGGACTGGGAAGATGGATACCGCCAACGCTGGCAGCATGACAAAGTGGTGCGTTCTACCCACGGCGTAAACTGCACGGGTTCATGTAGCTGGAAGATTTACGTGAAAAACGGCCTGGTAACCTGGGAAACCCAGCAGACTGACTACCCGCGTACCCGTCCGGATATGCCTAACCACGAGCCGCGCGGCTGCCCACGTGGCGCCAGTTACTCTTGGTATCTCTACAGCGCTAACCGTTTGAAATATCCATTGATGCGCAAACGCCTGATGAAAATGTGGCGTGAAGCGAAAGTTCAGCATCCGGATCCGGTTGATGCCTGGGCTTCCATCATTGAAGACTCCGACAAAGCCAAAAGCTTCAAACAGGCTCGTGGTCGCGGCGGCTTCGTGCGTTCTTCCTGGCAGGAAGTGAACGAGCTGATTGCGGCGTCGAACGTCTACACCATCAAAACCTACGGCCCTGACCGCGTGGCAGGCTTCTCGCCGATCCCGGCGATGTCGATGGTTTCCTACGCCGCGGGCGCACGTTACCTTTCTCTGCTCGGCGGTACCTGCCTGAGCTTCTACGACTGGTACTGCGACTTGCCTCCTGCGTCTCCGCAGACCTGGGGCGAGCAAACTGACGTGCCGGAATCGGCCGATTGGTATAACTCCTCGTACATCATCGCCTGGGGCTCTAACGTGCCACAGACGCGTACCCCAGACGCTCACTTCTTTACCGAAGTGCGTTACAAAGGGACCAAAACCGTCGCGGTGACCCCGGACTACGCTGAAATCGCCAAGCTGTGCGATCTGTGGCTGGCCCCGAAACAGGGTACCGATGCTGCAATGGCGCTGGCGATGGGCCACGTCATGCTGCGCGAATTCCACCTCGACAAACCGAGCCAGTACTTCACCGACTACGTGCGTCGTTATACCGACATGCCAATGCTGGTGGCGCTGGAAGAACGTGACGGCTACTACGCTGCAGGCCGTATGCTGCGTGCGTCAGACCTCGTTGACGGTCTGGGCCAGGAACAGAATCCAGAATGGAAAACCGTTGCCTTTGACGATAACGGCGAAATGACCGTGCCGAACGGCTCGATCGGTTTCCGCTGGGGCGATAAAGGCAAGTGGAACCTCGAACAGCGCGACGGCCAAAGCGGCGAAGAAGTTCAGCTGCGCCTGAGCATGCTCGGCAGCCACGACGATATCGCTGAAGTCGGCTTCCCGTATTTCGGCGGCGACGGCACCGAACATTTCACCAACGTAGAGCTGGAAAACATTCTGCTGCACAAACTGCCGGTGAAACGCGTGCAGATGGCAGACGGTTCCACTCAGCTGGTGACCACCGTTTATGACCTGACCATGGCCAACTACGGCCTGGAGCGCGGTCTGAACGATGAAAACTGTGCCAACAGTTACGACGACATCAAAGCGTATACCCCGGCATGGGCTGAGAAAATCACCGGCGTATCCCGCGCGCAGATCATCCGTACTGCGCGTGAATTTGCAGACAACGCCGATAAGACCCACGGTCGTTCGATGATCATCGTCGGCGCGGGCCTGAACCACTGGTATCACCTCGATATGAACTATCGTGGGATTATCAATATGCTGATTTTCTGTGGCTGTGTAGGTCAGAGCGGCGGCGGTTGGGCACACTATGTGGGCCAGGAAAAACTGCGTCCGCAGACTGGCTGGACTCCGCTGGCGTTCGCGCTGGACTGGAACCGTCCACCACGTCACATGAACAGCACCTCTTATTTCTACAACCACTCCAGCCAGTGGCGTTATGAAACGCTGACCGCGCAGGAACTGCTGTCGCCGATGGCGGATAAATCCCGCTACACCGGACATCTGGTTGACTTCAACGTGCGTGCTGAACGCATGGGCTGGCTGCCGTCCGCGCCGCAGCTGGGCACTAACCCACTGCACATTGCGGCTGACGCCGAGAAAGCCGGGATGTCAGCGGTGGATTACACCGTTAAATCCCTGAAAGACGGTTCGATGCACTTTGCGTCTGAGCGTCCGGACAACGGCAAAAACCACCCGCGTAACATGTTCATCTGGCGTTCTAACCTGCTGGGCTCCTCCGGTAAAGGCCACGAATACATGCTGAAGTACCTGCTGGGTACTGAGCACGGCATTCAGGGCAAAGATCTGGGCGTGCAGGGCGGCGTGAAGCCAGAAGAAGTGGAATGGGTGGATAACGGTCTCGACGGCAAACTGGATCTGGTGGTGACGCTGGACTTCCGTCTGTCGAGCACCTGTCTGTTCTCCGATATCGTGCTGCCGACCGCCACCTGGTATGAAAAAGACGACATGAATACCTCGGATATGCATCCGTTTATTCACCCGCTGTCTGCGGCTGTCGATCCGGCGTGGGAATCGAAAAGCGACTGGGATATCTACAAAGACATCGCCAAGAAATTCTCCGAAGTCTGCGTGGGTCATCTGGGTAAAGAAACTGACGTGGTGACGCTGCCAATCCAGCACGATTCCCCGGCCGAAATGGCGCAGGCGATGGACGTGAAGGACTGGAAGAAAGGTGAATGTGACCTGATTCCAGGCAAAACCGCACCGCACATCATGACTGTGGAACGCGACTACCCAGCCACCTGGGAACGCTTTACCTCAATCGGACCGCTGCTGGAGAAAATCGGCAACGGCGGGAAAGGCATTGCCTGGAACACCGACAGCGAAGTCGAGCTGCTGCGTAAGCTGAACTACACCAAGGCCGAAGGCCCGGCGAAAGGCCAGCCGATGATCAACACGGCGATTGATGCCGCAGAGATGATCCTGACCCTGGCCCCGGAAACTAACGGTCAGGTGGCAGTGAAAGCCTGGGCCGCGCTGAGTGAAATCACCGGTCGCGACCACACGCATCTGGCGCTGAATAAAGAAGACGAGAAAATTCGCTTCCGCGACATTCAGGCCCAGCCGCGCAAAATCATCTCCAGCCCGACCTGGTCTGGCCTTGAAGATGAGCACGTTTCTTATAACGCCGGTTACACCAACGTTCACGAGCTGATCCCGTGGCGTACGCTGTCCGGCCGTCAGCAGCTCTATCAGGATCACCAGTGGATGCGTGATTTCGGTGAAAGCCTGCTGGTGTACCGTCCGCCGATTGACACCCGTTCGGTGAAAGCGGTGATGGGCCAGAAGTCCAACGGCAACCCTGAGAAGGCGCTGAACTTCCTGACGCCGCACCAGAAATGGGGCATTCACTCAACCTACAGCGACAACCTGCTGATGCTGACCCTGTCACGCGGCGGCCCGATTGTCTGGATGAGCGAAGCCGATGCCAAAGATCTGGGTATCGAAGATAACGACTGGATTGAAGTGTTCAACAGTAACGGTTCCCTGACGGCGCGAGCGGTCGTGAGCCAGCGCGTTCCGGCGGGGATGACCATGATGTATCACGCCCAGGAACGTATCGTGAACCTGCCAGGTTCGGAAATTACCGGCCAGCGCGGCGGTATTCACAACTCTGTGACCCGTATCAGCCCGAAACCGACCCATATGATTGGCGGTTATGCGCAACTGGCATACGGCTTTAACTACTACGGCACCGTTGGCTCGAACCGTGATGAGTTCGTGGTCGTCCGCAAGATGAAGAACATTGACTGGTTAGACGGTGAAGGTAACGACCAGGTACAGGAGAGCGTAAAATGAAAATTCGTTCACAAGTCGGCATGGTGCTGAATCTCGACAAATGCATCGGCTGCCACACCTGCTCAGTCACCTGTAAAAACGTCTGGACCAGCCGTGAAGGCGTGGAGTACGCGTGGTTCAACAACGTGGAAACCAAGCCGGGCGTCGGCTTCCCTAACGACTGGGAAAACCAGGAGAAATGGAAGGGCGGCTGGATCCGTAAAATCAACGGCAAACTGGTGCCGCGCATGGGTAACAAAGCGCTGCTGCTGGGTAAAATCTTCGCTAACCCGCATCTGCCGGGCATCGACGATTACTACGAACCGTTTGATTTTGACTACCAGACCCTGCACAAAGCCGGTGAAAGTAAGCATCAGCCGATTGCACGTCCGCGCTCGCTGATCACCGGCCAGCGTATGGACAAAATCACCGCCGGCCCGAACTGGGAAGATGATTTGGGCGGCGAGTTTTCCAAACTGTCCCGTGACAAAAACTTCGAGAACATCCAGAAGGAAATGTACGGCCAGTTCGAAAACACCTTCATGATGTATATGCCGCGTCTGTGCGAACACTGCCTGAACCCGGCGTGTGTGGCGACCTGTCCGAGCGGCGCGATTTACAAGCGCGAAGAAGACGGCATTGTGCTTATCGATCAGGATAAGTGCCGCGGCTGGCGCATGTGCATCACCGGTTGTCCGTACAAAAAAATCTACTTCAACTGGAAGAGCGGCAAATCCGAGAAGTGCATTTTCTGCTACCCGCGTATCGAAGCCGGTCAGCCGACCGTGTGCTCCGAAACCTGCGTGGGCCGTATTCGCTACCTCGGTGTGCTGCTGTATGACGCAGATGCCATCGAGCAAGCGGCGAGCACCGAGAGCGAGAAAGATCTGTACCAGCGTCAGCTGGACGTGTTCCTCGATCCGAACGATCCGAAGGTTATCGAGCAGGCGCTGAAAGACGGCATTCCGCAGAGCGTGATCGACGCCGCGCAGCAGTCACCGGTATATAAAATGGCGATGGACTGGAAGCTGGCACTGCCGCTGCATCCGGAATACCGCACGCTGCCGATGGTCTGGTACGTGCCACCGCTGTCACCAATTCAGTCTGCGGCGGATGCCGGTGAGATTGGCAGCAACGGCATTCTGCCGGACGTCGATAGCCTGCGCATTCCTGTGCAGTATCTGGCGAACATGCTGACGGCGGGCGACACCGCGCCGGTGCTGCGTGCACTGAAACGTATGCTGGCGATGCGTCACTACAAGCGTGCCGAAACCGTCGATGGCGTGAACGACACGACTGCGCTGGACGAAGTGGGTCTGACCGAAGCCCAGGCGCAGGAAATGTACCGTTACCTGGCGATCGCTAACTACGAAGACCGCTTCGTGGTGCCAAGCAGCCACCGTGAACTGGCTCGCGACGCATTCCCGGAAAAAAGCGGCTGTGGCTTTAGCTTTGGCGACGGTTGCAGCGGTTCCGACAGCTCGTTCAACCTGTTCAACAGCCGTCGTATCGACGCGATTGATGTGACCAGCAAAACGGAGCGCAAATCATGAAAGAACTGGTGATTGTCTCCCGTCTTCTGGAATACCCGGATGCTGCCCTGTGGCAGCATCAGCAGGAAGTTTACGACGCGCTGGCGGAGTCTAATGTACTGAGTAAAGAAGACGCCCAGTCGCTGTGCGTATTCGTGCGTGACCAGACGCAGAAAGACGTGCTCGACGTTCAGTCGGCCTATAGCGAACTGTTCGACCGTGGCCGCGCGACGTCGCTGCTGCTGTTCGAACACGTTCACGGTGAATCGCGTGACCGTGGCCAGGCGATGGTCGACCTGATGGCGCAGTATGAGCAGCACGGTTTAGAACTCGACAGCCGCGAACTGCCGGATCACCTGCCGCTGTATCTGGAATATCTGGCGCAGCTGCCGCGTGAAGAAGCGCAGGGTGGTTTGCAGGATATCGCGCCGATTCTGGCGCTGCTGAGTGCGCGTCTGCAACAGCGTGAAAGTCAGTATGCGGTGCTGTTCGACGTGCTGCTGAAGCTGGCGAGCACCGATGTGGATAGCGAGAAATTGGCGGAAAAAATTGCGGACGAAGCCCGCGATGATACCCCGCAGGCGCTGGATGCGGTCTGGGAAGAAGAGCAGGTTAAATTCTTTGCAGACCCGGGATGCGCTGAGTCGGATATCGCCGCCCATCAGCGTCGTTTTGCCGGTGCCGTTGCGCCGCAGTATCTGAATATTTCCACTGGAGGGGAGCGCTAATGCATTTCCTGAATATGTTCTTCTTTGACATCTACCCGTACATTGCCGGCGCGGTATTCCTGGTTGGCAGCTGGCTGCGTTACGACTATGGACAATACACCTGGCAAGCGGGCTCCAGCCAGATGCTGGACAAGAAAGGCATGAACCTGGCGTCGAACCTGTTCCACCTCGGGATCCTCGGCGTAATTGCCGGTCATGCCTTCGGGATGCTGACGCCGCACTGGATGTATGAATCGTTCCTGCCGCTGGAAGTGAAACAGAAAATGGCAATGTTCGGCGGCGGTGCTGCCGGACTGATGTGTCTGGTCGGCGGTATTCTGCTGCTCAAACGCCGTCTGTTTAACCCGCGTGTGCGTGCGACCACCACCGGGGCCGACATTCTGGTGCTGTCAGTGCTGGTTATCCAGTGTGCGCTGGGCCTGCTGACCATTCCGTTCTCTGCGCAGCATATGGACGGCAGCGAAATGATGAAACTGGTTGGCTGGGCGCAGTCGGTGGTGACCTTCCACGGTGGTGCATCTGCGTACCTGGACGGTGTGGCGTTTATTTTCCGTGTTCACCTGGTGCTGGGTATGACGTTGTTCCTGTTGTTCCCGTTCTCGCGCCTGGTGCATATCTGGAGCGTGCCGGTGGAATACCTGACACGCAAATACCAGATTGTTCGCGCACGTCGCTAATTACCGCGCTTTCTGTTCAAGGCCCTGCTGATGCGGGGCCTTTTCTTTTGTGCCCCAGCCCAGATTATTCCCCGCCGCCGCAAACAGAATCAGTATCCCGCCAAGCCACTGTATCGCGCTCAGCGAATGACCAAACGCCAGGCTATCGACCACAATCGCCACTAACGGATAAATAAACGAGAGCGAGCCGATAATGGGCGTTGGCAATTTCTGAATTGCGCTGTAGAGCAGTTGATACATCACCCCGGTGTGGACAATGCCGAGGGTGAGCAAAATTCCCCACGGGAAGGTGGCAGACATCGAGGTGAAATGCGCCAGCGGGAGCAGCATCACCACCCCGGTTAACACCTGGATAAACGCGATATGCTGCGGAGGGAGCGGGCGTAATTTCCGGGCGATGATGGCCGTCAGCGCATAGAAAAAGGCTGCACTTAACGCCAGCATCATCCCAGTCAGTAAATCGGTGTGATGCCCACCGCGGAGTTCGCTGGATAACAACACCACGACGCCGCTGAACGCCAGCAACAGCCAGGCCCATTTCACCCGCGAAACCCGCTCGCCGGTTAGCATTCCCATTAACACCAGCATAAACGGCTGAGTGTTGTAGACCACCGTCGACATCCCAATCGAAATCTTGTCGTAGGCCGCAAACAGAAGTAGCCAGTTAATGACCAGGGCGATACCGCCAGCCACCGCCAGCAGCCACATCGTACGCGACAGTCGGCTGAAGGGTTGCCGACTCAAAAGAATAAATGCGCCTAATGCGAGCGCGCCAATGGCACAGCGCCAGAAAACGACGTCGATAACGGGCAAACCCGAGAGCAGCACAAACGCGCCGATAGAGCCAGAAATCAACATCGCCAGGCTCATGTGCCAGACGCCAATGTTACGTTCACGCATACACACCTCCACAATTAGATGGACATATTGTGGGGGAGAGGCTGAATGTGTTACATACTTGTTATAAGGTGAAAAGTGGTTTTTTCTTTTTAAAATAAGGTGGATGTGATGGAAGTCCTTATTGATGATATCGATCGGGCGATCGTGGCGGCGCTGGCAGAGGATGCGCGGCTTTCATTAAAGGTGCTGAGTGCGCGCGTGGGGCTGACATCGCCCAGTACAGCGGAACGCTTAAAGCGACTGGAGGAGCGGGGCGTCATTCAGGGCTATGGCACCAGAGTGAATCTGTCAGCGCTCGGTTATACCTTGCAGGCGCTGGTCCGGGTCAGACCGCTGCCGGGGCTGCTACAAAAGGTGGATAAATATATTCAGGCGATGCCGGAATGTATTGAGTGCGACAAGGTGACCGGGGAAGACTGCTTCGTGATGCGATTAGTCGTGAAGGACATTGCGCAGCTGGACACGCTGCTCGATGGGCTGGCTGAGTTTGCACAGTGCAATACGTCGATCGTGAAGAGCTCGCCCGTGAAACGGCGTTTGCCTGTGATTTGAGTAATGAAGGTAGTGCGAGTTTGGATAATTTGGGAATTCTGGAGGATGGTGGCGGGGGAAGGATTCGAACCTTCGAAGTCGATGACGACAGATTTACAGTCTGCTCCCTTTGGCCGCTCGGGAACCCCGCCAGGGGTATGATGTGATGCTGGTACTGACCGAAATTCGTGGTGGCGGGGGAAGGATTCGAACCTTCGAAGTCGATGACGACAGATTTACAGTCTGCTCCCTTTGGCCGCTCGGGAACCCCGCCAGGGGTAATGCTTTTACTAGCCTGCTCCCTTTTGGGAAGCGGGGCGCATCATATCAAATGACGCGCCGCTGTAAAGACTTCCTTTCAGGAAAATGAACCGTTTGCGTGCTTTTTGCCCATTACGTTTAAAAGCACTGCAACGCTCATCCGCCTTACAGAATAATTGTCCGATTACCGTACACAAACACACGCTGGGCGAGAACCTGATACAACGCACGGCTGAGGACGTTTTTCTCTACGTCACGACCGGCACGCATCATGTCTTCTGCGGTGTAGGTGTGATCGACGTGAATCACGTCCTGCATGATGATCGGGCCTTCATCCAGATTATCGTTCACGTAGTGCGCGGTGGCACCGATGATTTTCACGCCGCGATCGTAAGCCTGCTGATAAGGTCGTGCGCCGATAAAGGCAGGCAGGAACGAGTGGTGAATATTGATGATTTTATTCGGGAAGCGTGACACGAAGGCCGGCGTCAGGACGCGCATATATTTCGCCAATACCACGTAATCCGGCGCGTGCTTGTCGATGGCATCCGCCATGAGGGCGTCATGCTCTTCGCGGGTATGGCCTTCATGACTGACCAGCTCAAACGGGATATCGAATTTCTCAACCAGCGCGCGCAATGTGTCGTGGTTGCCGATAACCGCGGCGATGTCGACATCCAGGCCGCCATAATTGGCTTTCATTAACAGGTCGCCCAGGCAGTGTGCTTCTTTGGTGACCAGAATCACGACGCGACGACGGCCCGCAGGGGTCAGCTCGCGAATAGAGCCTTCCGGCAATGCGCCATCGAGATCGGCCAGCAGCGTGGCGTCGTTGAAGATGCCTTCCAGCTCGGTGCGCATGAAGAAACGCCCGGTGCGATGATCGACAAATTCATTGTTCTGCACGATGTTCAGTTCGTGCTTGTAGCAAATATTGGTAATACGTGCGATCAGCCCTTTTTGATCGGGGCAGATTGTACGCAACACTTTTCGTTGTAATGAGTGCATTGCGGGGGAAATCCTGTTGAGGTGTTTGCTGTTTCTGTGTGGCGGTCTTATTGACCGCAGCACTTTTTAAATTTTTTACCCGATCCGCACGGGCATGGGTCGTTGCGGCCGATTAACGGACGTGTACCATCAATATAATACCATTGTCCATTTTCTTTTAAGAATCTTGAACGCTCAATCAGGGCGCTTGTCTTGCTATGTTCACGAAAGCGGGCGACAAAGCTGACATAGCCTTCGTCGGCGTGTTTCCCGCTATCGGCGGCAAAAAGTGTCAGACCAAGCCATTCCGTTCCGGCAAAACTCTTTTCGAGGTCGGCACGAAATGCTTCGGGTTCGCAGGACGGATGCCAGGTTTTCACCAGATAATCTGCGTCCTTCATCACAAAGGCGCTATAGCGCGAACGCATGAGCTGTGACGGCGTTGGCGCAAGCTCGCTGCCTGACAGATATCGCTGGCAACATAGGCTATACTCCAGAGCGCTGCCGCAGGGGCAAAGTGAATGCATAAATGCCTTCCCGTTGAGTCAATAAAGAAAGGCGCAATTGCGCCGGCGGCAAATATGTTAACCGAGCAGTGGCAATGTTGCTACGTTGGGAATAGGGTTCAGTACAGTCAGGATGAGAAAGCTTAAAGTAGGATTAGCCCTGGGTTCGGGCGCGGCGCGAGGATGGTCACACATCGGCGTCATTAAAGCGCTACAGAAAATGGGCATTGAGATTGATATCGTTGCAGGGTGTTCCATTGGTTCGCTGGTGGGTGCGGCTTATGCCTGCGACCGTCTTCCGGTGCTGGAAAAGTGGGTTTGCTCTTTCAGTTCATGGGACGTGTTACGTCTGATGGATCTCTCCTGGCGGCGCGGTGGACTGCTGCGCGGCGAACGCGTGTTCAGTCATTTCCGCCAGCTTCTCCCCGTCGATACTATCGAATCCTGCGAACGTCGTTTTGCGACCGTCGCGACCAATCTCAGCACTGGACGTGAACTTTGGTTTACCGAAGGTGACCTTCATATGGCCGTCCGCGCCTCG
Organism: Scandinavium goeteborgense; assembly: GCF_003935895.2. Taxonomy (GTDB): domain Bacteria; phylum Pseudomonadota; class Gammaproteobacteria; order Enterobacterales; family Enterobacteriaceae; genus Scandinavium; species Scandinavium goeteborgense. Next base: position 1,923,887 of record NZ_CP054058.1, read on the forward strand.
TGCAGTATTCCCGGGTTAATGTCCCCCGTGATGCATAACGGTTACTGGCTGGTGGACGGCGCGGTGGTGAACCCTGTCCCTGTTTCGCTCACCCGTGCGTTGGGTGCGGACATCGTGATTGCGGTCGATTTGCAGCATGACGCCCATTTAATGCAACAGGATCTGCTGTCGGTGAACCTTCAGCCCGATCCACAGTCTTTAGACAATGATGAATCGCTCACCTGGCACGAACGTTTTCGCGCAAGGTTAGGGCGCATGACATCACGCCGGACGGCAATGACACCCACGGCCATGGAGATCATGACGACCTCTATTCAGGTGCTGGAAAACCGATTAAAGCGCAATCGTATGGCAGGCGATCCGCCTGACATCCTGTTGCAACCTTTTTGCCCACAGATATCTACGCTTGATTTCCACCGTGCGCCCGCGGCCATCGCCGCAGGACAATTGTCGGTTGAGAAAAAGATGGACGAGCTTATACCGTTAGTCCGCAGCATGGGTTAGGGCATTTTTCGATTACTTCAGCAAAATCTGACAGGCGTTAGCACGAATAGCGTGCCACTATTTACTTATCGTCTGCCAGGGGAGATATCATGACGCAGCCATTGGCGGGAAAACAGATTCTTATCGTCGAGGACGAACCCGTTTTCCGCTCACTGTTGGATTCGTGGCTTTCATCGCTGGGTGCAGAAACGGCCCTGGCTGACGACGGTGTGGATGCCCTCGAAAAAATGGCCAGGCTCAACCCCGATCTGATGATTTGCGATATCGCGATGCCAAGAATGAATGGCCTTAAACTGGTCGAGTTCTTACGCAACAATGGTCATCAGCTTCCGATTCTGGTCATATCCGCAACGGAAAATATGGCAGACATCGCCAAAGCGCTGCGTCTCGGCGTGCAGGATGTGCTGCTTAAACCGGTCAAAGATCTCAACCGCCTGCGTGAAACCGTTTTCGCCTGCCTCTATCCCAATATGTTCAATTCCCGCGTTGAGGAAGAAGAACGTTTATTTGAGGATTGGGATGCGCTGGTCACTAATCCATCCGCTGCGGCAAAATTACTGCAGGAACTTCAACCGCCGGTGAAGCAGGTTATATCTCATTGCCGAATAAATTATCGTCAGCTGGTCTCCGCCGATAATCACGGCCTGGTGCTCGATATTGCACCACTCTCAGATAAAGATCTGGCGTTTTATTGTCTCGACGTTACGCGAGCGGGTGATAATGGCGTTTTGGCCGCACTTTTGCTGCGTGCGTTATTTAACGGTTTGTTACAAGAGCAGCTTTCGCACGAAGGACAGCGTCTGCCTGAATTAGGCAGTTTGCTTAAACAGGTCAATCAATTGCTGCGTCAGGCCAATTTACCAGGACAATTCCCGTTACTGGTTGGGTATTACCACAGTGGTATTAAAAATCTGATCCTCGTTTCTGCTGGACTCAACGGATCGCTTAACACCGGTGAGCACCAAATACAGATCAGCAACGGTGTTCCGTTGGGCACTTTAGGTAATACTTATTTAAATCAAATCAGCCAGCGCTGCGAATCCTGGCAGTGCCAAATTTGGGGAGCAGGGGGGCGCCTGCGCCTGATGTTGTCTGCGGAATGAACAATTAGTCTGAATCTCGGGTTATTGAAGTCTCAGCTTTCAGACGGTAGTGGTACTATCAGTAGGATTTATACGTAAAAATCCTAATTCAAGGTTAACGTGTCCTTTTCAGACCAGATTGAGCAATCGGTACTGATATACTCAACGCGTTATTAATTAACGAGCACGTTCATAAGTTGAACAGTTCAGGAGATTTCAATGGCTGCATTAAATTCGAAAGTCACTAAGGCCGTAATCCCGGTAGCGGGATTGGGTACCAGGATGTTGCCCGCCACTAAAGCGATTCCAAAGGAAATGCTGCCGCTGGTCGACAAGCCATTAATTCAGTATGTTGTCAATGAATGCATCGCTGCAGGCATTACTGAAATTGTTCTGGTTACGCATTCTTCTAAAAACTCTATCGAAAACCATTTCGATACCAGTTTTGAACTTGAAGCCATGCTGGAAAAACGCGTTAAGCGCCAGCTGCTGGAAGAAGTGCAGTCTATTTGTCCGCCACACGTGACCATTATGCAGGTCCGTCAGGGTCTGGCTAAAGGTCTGGGCCACGCTGTTCTGTGTGCGCATCCGGTTGTGGGTGATGAGCCTGTCGCGGTTATTCTGCCAGACGTGATTCTTGATGAATATGAATCCGATCTGTCCCGTGACAACCTTGCCGATATGATTAAGCGTTTTGATGAAACAGGTGCCAGCCAGATCATGGTTGAGCCGGTTGATGACGTTACCGCATACGGTGTTGTGGATTGCAAAGGTGAAGCCCTGAATCCGGGTGACAGCGTGCCAATGGTGGGTGTGGTTGAGAAACCTAAAGCCGACGTGGCGCCGTCTAACCTCGCTGTTGTAGGCCGTTATGTTCTGAGTTCAGAAATTTGGCCTCTGCTGGCGAAGACCCCTCCAGGTGCCGGTGACGAGATCCAGCTGACCGATGCTATCGATATGCTGATCGAGAAAGAAACCGTTGAAGCCTATCATATGAAAGGCAAAAGCCACGACTGCGGTAATAAACTGGGCTATATGCGTGCGTTTGTTGAATATGGCATTCGCCATAATTCACTGGGTGCGGATTTTAAAGCCTGGCTGGAAGAAACAGTGGGCGCTGGCAAGTAATTTGCTCACCTGCTGTAACGACCGGGGTTCTGAAAAGACCCCGGTTTTTTATTGCCTGTTTGTCAGCATTGAGTTAAAACCAGGCAGTATTGAGAATGACTGAGTCGATTTCAGGATAAAAAAAATCCCGCAGAGCGGGATTTTCAAACAAATAAGAAAGATTAAATCAGGAAGTCGTCCAGAGATTTACCTTGCTCATCCATTGCTTTTTTGATGATTGCCGGGGTACGACCCTGGCCGGTCCAGGTTTTAGTTTCGCCGTTTTCGTCAACGTAGCTATATTTAGCCGGGCGAGCTGCACGTTTAGCTTTAGCACCAGATTTGCTTGCTGCAGCAATGCTGTTCAGCAGTTCATTTGGGTCAATGCCATCAGCAATCAGCATTTCACGGTATTGTTGCAGTTTACGAGTGCGCTCTTCAACTTCGGCAGCGGCCGCATTATCTTCTTCGCGACGTTCGTTAACAACAACTTCTAATTTTTCCAGCATTTCTTCGAGAGTTTCGAGAGTGCATTCTCTTGCCTGCGCACGAAGAGTACGGATGTTGTTCAAAATTTTAAGTGCTTCGCTCATTTTCGTATTCTCAAACTTATATTGTGGGGTGGTTTGTTGAGGTAATAATAGAGCGTTAATTTCAGATGTGCAATAGGGTGGTTTGTAAGGAAGTCAAAATATCGTGTTATTTGCCGAAATTAATAATTAGATAAAGTTAAATTTGACGCGCCAGTTCACATCCTGAATGCTTATTGCAAGGCACTAATCATAAAAACACCCTTACAAAGTATGCCTTTTTCGCTGTTACAGCGTGGCATATATAAGAGGAACACAAATATCAACCTTTCGTATTACTCGCGGGCCAGGGGAGAATTTCCTGGTTATCAATAGAAGCTGAATCATAACGACACGAAAGCGCTGGGGCGCCAGGTAAGGGATTAGCTGGCTGATAACTCGGGATAATCTTAAGGCGTTATAGGAATAGCGGGCTGTTGCTGATTGTTATTATAGATAAGAATAACTTAATATTTTACATGAAGTAGCACTGGATTATGCGCGGCGTGAGCGCTGAAATTTGCTGGGGCTATGGTACAATTCGTGCCGTTAAATCACGTGATTGGGGTGATGCTGCGAATGGCACAACTTTATTTTTACTACTCTGCGATGAATGCAGGGAAGTCTACAGCTTTGTTACAGTCCTCATATAATTACCAGGAACGCGGAATGCGAACGCTGGTTTATACCGCAGAAATTGATGACAGATTCGGCGCAGGAAAAGTCAGTTCCCGCATCGGATTGTCCTCGCCGGCGAAGCTCTTCAACCAACAGACGTCGCTGTTTGACGATATCGCTGCTGAGCACGCGCAGGCGCCGCTTCACTGCGTGCTGGTGGATGAGAGTCAGTTCCTGACCCGCGAGCAGGTCTACGCGCTGTCAGAGGTTGTAGATGAGCTGGATATCCCGGTGCTGTGTTACGGTCTGCGTACGGATTTTCGCGGCGAGCTATTTATCGGCAGCCAATATTTGCTGTGCTGGTCCGATAAACTCGTGGAACTAAAAACCATCTGCTTCTGTGGTCGAAAGGCGAGTATGGTGCTGAGGCTGGATCAGGAAGGGCGTCCGTACCACGAAGGCGCACAGGTGGTTATCGGCGGGAATGAACGCTATGTCTCTGTGTGTCGTAAGCATTACAAAGAAGCGCTTCTGGAGGGCTCTCTGAGCGCTATTCAGCAGCGAGTGCGAGGGAAGATGGAGGATTAATCTCCCAACGCTTTTAGCGCGCTATAGACATAAAAAAACCCGCCATCAGGCGGGTTTTTTATTAGGCTTTCAACTTAAGCGGTTTTCTTCGCTTTTTTGTCAGCTTTAACTGGAGCTGCTGCTTTCTTCTCAGCTACGTCGCCTTCGCTAAATTCGCGGCCGTAGTAAGTGTCCATCAGGATTTGCTTCAGTTCAGCAATCAGCGGGTAACGTGGGTTCGCACCGGTACACTGGTCATCAAACGCATCTTCAGACAGTTTGTCGACGTGTGCCAGGAAGTCAGCTTCCTGAACACCCGCTTCGCGGATTGATTTAGGAATACCCAGTTCAGCTTTGATGCTGTCCAGCCATGCCAGCAGTTTCTCGATTTTCGCAGCAGTACGGTCGCTGGAAGAAGTCAGACCCAGGTGGTCTGCGATTTCTGCGTAACGACGACGAGCCTGCGGACGGTCGTACTGGCTGAATGCAGTCTGCTTAGTCGGGTTGTCGTTCGCGTTATAGCGAATAACGTTGCTGATCAGCAGGGCGTTGGCCAGACCGTGTGGAATGTGGAACTGGGAGCCCAGTTTATGCGCCATGGAGTGACACACACCGAGGAAGGCGTTAGCAAACGCGATACCGGCGATAGTCGCTGCGTTGTGAACGCGTTCACGCGCCACTGGGTTCTTAGAACCTTCGTGGTAAGACGCTGGCAGGTTTTCTTTCAGCAGTTTCAGAGCCTGCAGAGCCTGACCGTCGGAGAACTCAGATGCCAGTACAGACACGTAAGCTTCCAGAGCGTGCGTTACCGCATCCAGACCACCGAATGCACACAGTGATTTCGGCATATCCATCACGAGGTTGGCATCAACGATAGCCATGTCCGGCGTCAGCGCGTAGTCAGCCAGTGGATATTTCTGACCTGTTGCATCATCGGTAACCACCGCAAACGGGGTAACTTCAGAACCGGTACCGGAAGTGGTGGTGACAGCAATCATCTTCGCTTTCACACCCATTTTCGGGAACTTGTAGATACGTTTACGGATATCCATAAAGCGCAGCGCCAGTTCTTCGAAGTGCGTTTCTGGGTGCTCGTACATGACCCACATGATTTTCGCAGCATCCATCGGGGAACCGCCGCCCAGCGCGATAATCACGTCTGGTTTGAAGGAGTTCGCCAGCTCTGCACCTTTACGGACAACGGTCAGCGTTGGGTCAGCTTCAACTTCAAAGAACACTTCAGTTTCAACGCCAGCAGCTTTCAGAACAGAGGTGATCTGGTCTGCATAGCCGTTGTTGAACAGGAAACGGTCAGTCACGATCATCGCACGTTTGTGACCATCGGTAATCACTTCATCCAGCGCAATTGGCAGTGAGCCACGACGGAAGTAGATGGATTTCGGAAGTTTGTGCCACAACATGTTTTCAGCTCGCTTAGCAACGGTTTTCTTGTTGATCAGGTGCTTAGGACCCACGTTCTCAGAGATGGAGTTACCACCCCAGGAACCACAACCCAGAGTCAGGGAAGGCGCGAGTTTGAAGTTGTAGAGGTCACCGATACCACCCTGAGATGCCGGGGTGTTAATCAGAATACGAGCAGTCTTCATTTTGTCGCCGAAGTGCTTAACGCGCTCTGGCTGATTGTCCTGGTCGGTGTACAGGCAAGAGGTATGGCCGATGCCGCCCATCTCAACCAGTTTTTCCGCTTTAACAACTGCGTCTTCGAAGTTCTTAGCACGGTACATTGCCAGAGTCGGAGACAGTTTTTCATGAGCGAACGGCTCGGATTCGTCAACTACGGTCACTTCACCAATCAGAATTTTGGTGTCTGATGGTACGGTGAAGCCTGCCAGTTCAGCAATTTTGGTTGCTGGCTGACCAACGATAGCGGCGTTCAGACCGCCATTTTTCAGGATGATGTCCTGAACGGCTTTCAGCTCTTTGCCCTGCAGCATGTAGCCGCCGTGGGACGCGAAACGCTCACGTACTGCAGCGTACGCAGAGTCAACCACGATAACGGACTGTTCAGATGCACAGATTACGCCGTTGTCGAAGGTTTTAGACATCAGGATGGACGCCACAACGCGTTTCACATCAGCAGTTTCATCAACAACAACAGGGGTGTTACCCGCACCTACGCCGATGGCAGGTTTACCGGAGCTGTATGCTGCTTTAACCATGCCCGGGCCACCAGTGGCGAGGATCATGTTGATATCTGGGTGATGCATCAGCGCGTTGGACAGCTCTACGGAAGGCTGATCAATCCAACCAATCAGATCTTTCGGCGCACCCGCTGCGATGGCAGCCTGGAGAACGATATCAGCGGCTTTGTTAGTCGCGTCTTTCGCACGTGGGTGTGGGGAGAAGATGATGGCGTTACGTGTCTTCAGGCTAATAAGAGACTTGAAGATAGCGGTAGAAGTTGGGTTGGTAGTCGGTACGATACCGCAGATGATGCCGATAGGTTCAGCGATGGTGATAGTACCGAAAGTGTCGTCTTCAGACAGGACACCACAGGTTTTCTCATCTTTATAGGCGTTGTAGATATACTCAGAAGCAAAGTGGTTTTTGATCACTTTATCTTCCACGATACCCATGCCAGATTCGGCAACAGCCAGTTTCGCGAGAGGGATTCGAGCATCTGCAGCAGCCAGTGCGGCCGCGCGGAAGATTTTATCAACCTGTTCTTGGGTGAAGTTGGCATATTCACGCTGAGCTTTTTTTACGCGCTCGACGAGTGCGTTCAGTTCAGCGACATTAGTAACAGCCATAAATGCTCTCCTGGATAATGTTAAACTTTTTTAGTAAATCAGCTGCGCGATACGTCAGTATAGACAGACCACAAGCAGCTTGCGTAAGAGCCATAAAAACAACAGGTTACTTAACGACCTTCATCCACTGATTTACTAAAAGAGCCTTCCATTACACCCGGTAGAGGTACCGGGCTACTCCCTGGTGCGATATCAAGATTACCCACTTCTGAGTATGAATTGTGTGATCTAAATCAAGATTACACCAAGCTGACTCCTTTCAGCAGGCCGATTTTAGCGGTTTGTATCAAGTGTTAAATGATCGTAATTTCGGACTGCGGTAACATTAGCATAATTTAAACAGATACATAACAACGCGTATTGGTAGCGCTAAACAGCAGATTTGTGGTGAAGAATGCCGTTAAACAGCGTATCTTCAGCGCGTTTTTCATGATTACTGTACGTCAACTACTACAATTGATGAGGCCGCGGGATACCGTGATTCTATCGCTGTTCGATTTTCCAACTTATATCAAATTTTTCATTGGCTTATTTGCACTGGTAAACCCGGTGGGTATCATCCCCGTGTTCATCAGCATGACCAGCTACCAGTCGGCGCCTGCGCGCAATAAAACCAACCTGACGGCAAACCTTTCGGTAGCCATCATCTTGTGGACTTCACTGTTTCTTGGCGACGGCATTCTGCAACTCTTCGGGATCTCTATCGACTCGTTCCGTATTGCCGGCGGCATTCTGGTGGTGACGATTGCGATGTCGATGATCAGTGGAAAGCTCGGTGAGGATAAACAGAACAAGCAGGAAAAATCAGAGACGGCAATTCGTGAAAGCGTTGGCGTTGTCCCTCTGGCATTGCCCTTAATGGCCGGACCGGGGGCCATCAGCTCCACGATTGTCTGGGGCACGCGATACCATAATATTGCGCATTTGATTGGCTTCTCTGTCGCAATCGCGATATTTGCTGGATGCTGCTGGGGGCTGTTCCGCATTGCGCCCTGGCTGGTACGCTTACTGGGGCAGACGGGTATCAACGTTATCACCCGTATCATGGGTTTGCTGCTGATGGCGCTTGGAATTGAGTTTATCGTGGCCGGTATCAAATCCATCTTCCCCGGCTTGCTTGCCTGACGCTGTTCTGAAACGGGGCGTACGCGCCTCGTTTTCTCTTTCATCTATTAGCAAAACATATCAATAAATGTGAATTAGCCCGCTGTAATAACCTTCTGCTATTTCTCGCTAACTCCATTATTATCAGGCAATTAACCTGCGAAGCCCCACGTAGTACCCTGGGCAATAATGTTATTTCACTAACATGATACTCTTGCGCTTGCCGTGGGATAATTGAAATGTTATTAGTAATTTCACCGTTCGCACAGAGTAATGTGCTAAATAATAATCAATTGTTAAATTATTGTGCAAAAAGCCGTCATCGGCGACGTGCGACCCGCACTCGGTACCACTTTTTGATTAACGCAATGATACTTAAAGATTAATTCTTGAATGCAACGGCGAAAAATGAACTGTTTCATTCGGAGCTGCTTCAACAAAAGAGAATTGGTTAACAAATTTGCAAATTGTATTGGCGGGGGCGAAATGCTTTTGGTACTTTCCGCCCTGACATTTCGCGATACAAAAAGTGGAGATGAGAATAATTTTCAAATAAATCTCCTGACGCGAAAAAGTACATTGGTCATCCCGACAGGGGGGAAGACCTAAAGAATCGACGAAAGGTTGCCGAATAAAGAGTGACCGTAATAAAAGAAGTCGGTGATAGCAGCAGTAAAGCCCGACAGACGCATTCACTCCTGCGCTGTATGGGAACCCTTAGGGGATTAAACAAAACAGGCTGGCACAGCCAGTAATTATAATGAGCGGAGTATCAACACAATGTCCATCATCACAAAAAAAAGCTTCATCGCAGCGGGTGTAGTAGCTGCACTTATCGCAGGAAGTGCAATGGCTGCAGACGTTCCTGCAGGTGTTAAGCTGGCAGATAAGCAAACCATGATCCGTAACAACGGCGCTGAGCCGCAGTCGCTGGATCCAAATAAAATTGAAGGTGTTCCAGAAGCAAACGTGAGCCGTGACCTGTTCGAAGGCCTGCTTATCACGTCTACCAAAGACGGTCACCCGATCCCGGGCGTTGCCGAAAGCTGGGACAACAAAGATTTCAAAGTGTGGACCTTCCATCTGCGTAAAGACGCAAAATGGTCCAACGGCGAGCCGGTAACGGCGCAAGATTTCGTATATAGCTGGCAGCGTCTGGTGGACCCGAAAACCGCGTCCCCGTATGCAAGCTACCCGCAGTACGGCCATATCCTGAACGTTGATGAAATCATCGACGGCAAAAAACCGACCTCCGATCTCGGCGTGAAAGCCATCGACGATCACACTCTGGAAGTCACTCTGAGCGAGCCGGTTCCTTATTTCTACAAGCTGCTGGTGAACCCGGCGATGTCCCCGGTTAATAAAACCGCCATCGATAAATTCGGTGAAAAGTGGACTCAGCCTGCCAATATCGTCACCAACGGCGCGTATAAACTGAAAGACTGGGTGGTGAACGAGCGCATCGTCATGGAGCGCAACACCAACTACTGGGATAACAAAGACACCATTGTTGACCAGATTACCTATCTGCCAATTTCTTCTGAAGTCACCGACGTAAACCGCTACCGCAGCGGCGAAATCGACATGACCTATAACAACCTGCCGATCGAGCTGTTCCAGAAGCTGAAGAAAGAGATCCCAACCGAAGTTCACGTTGACCCGTACCTGTGCACCTACTACTACGAAATCAACAACCAGAAAGCTCCGTTCACTGATGAGCGTGTCCGTACCGCACTGAAACTGGGTCTGGACCGCGACATCATCGTTAACAAAGTGAAAGCGCAGGGCGACCTGCCAGCTTACGGTTACACCCCTCCGTACACCGATGGCGCGAAGCTGACCAAACCAGAGTGGTTCACCTGGACTCAGGAAAAGCGTAACGAAGAAGCGAAGAAACTGCTGGCCGAAGCAGGCTACACCGCTGATAAGCCGCTGACCTTCGAACTGCTGTACAACACCTCTGATCTGCACAAGAAACTGGCCATCGCTGCCGCGTCTATCTGGAAGAAAAACCTCGGCGTGAACGTGAAGCTGGTTAACCAGGAGTGGAAAACCTTCCTGGATACCCGTCACCAGGGGACTTACGACGTAGCGCGTGCCGGCTGGTGTGCGGACTACAACGAACCGACGTCCTTCCTGAACACCATGCTGTCTGATAGCTCAATGAATACCGCGCACTATAAGAGCCCGGCGTTTGATGCGATCATGAAGCAGACCCTGCAGGCGACCGACGAAGCACAGCGTGTTGCGCTGTACGACAAAGCTGAACAGCAGCTGGGCAAAGACTCCGCTATTGTTCCGGTCTATTACTATGTGAATGCCCGTCTGGTGAAACCATGGATTGGCGGTTACACCGGTAAAGATCCGATGGACAATATCTACACCAAAGACTTGTACATCATTAAGCATTAATGGCAATCCGTGGGGCAACATAGGGTTGCCCCACTGTGTCTTATTTCACGCACTATCACATGACTGCATCAGCCACGCTGAATTGCGACATGTAAAGGCACACGCCAGAAGGTACGGGCAATGTTGAAATTTATTTTACGCCGCTGTCTGGAAGCAATTCCGACACTCTTTATCCTTATTACGATTTCCTTCTTTATGATGCGTCTTGCGCCGGGCAGTCCCTTTACCGGTGAACGTACGCTGCCGCCAGAAGTCATGGCGAACATTGAAGCCAAATATCACCTGAACGATCCTATCGGGGTCCAGTACTTCAATTATTTGAAGCAACTGGCGCACGGCGATTTTGGGCCATCATTCAAATATAAAGATTATTCCGTGAACGACCTGGTGGCCGCGAGCTTCCCAGTGTCAGCCAAATTAGGTTTTGCTGCATTCTTCCTCGCCGTTATCCTGGGCGTCAGTGCCGGGGTGATTGCCGCGCTGAATCAAAATACCAAATGGGATTACGCCGTCATGGGGGTGGCGATGACCGGGGTGGTTATCCCGAGCTTCGTGGTCGCGCCATTGCTGGTGATGATCTTTGCCATCACGCTGCACTGGTTGCCGGGCGGTGGCTGGAACGGCGGGGCGCTGCAATACATGATCCTGCCGATGGTGGCGCTCTCTCTGGCCTACATCGCCAGTATCGCGCGTATCACCCGTGGTTCGATGATTGAAGTCCTGCACTCCAACTTCATTCGTACCGCAAAGGCGAAAGGGTTGCCGATGCGCCGGATTATTCTGCGTCACGCGCTGAAACCGGCGCTGCTGCCAGTGCTCTCGTACATGGGGCCAGCGTTCGTGGGCATCATCACCGGTTCAATGGTCATCGAAACCATTTACGGCCTGCCGGGTATCGGTCAGCTGTTCGTGAATGGCGCACTGAACCGCGATTATTCCCTGGTACTGAGCCTGACCATTCTGGTTGGTGCGCTGACCATTCTGTTTAACGCGATCGTCGATGTGCTGTATGCCGTTATCGATCCGAAAATCCGTTACTGACACTGGAGTTCGCCATGATGTTGAGTAAGAAAAACAGCGAGGCGCTGGAACACTTCAGTGAAAAACTGGAAGTCGAAGGCCGCAGCCTTTGGCAGGACGCCCGCCGTCGTTTTATGCATAACCGTGCGGCGGTCGCCAGCCTGATTGTGCTGGTGGTTATCGCCCTGTTCGTCACGCTGGCACCGATGTTGTCGCAGTTCAGCTACTTCGATACCGACTGGAACATGATGTCCAGCGCACCCGATATGCCTTCCGGGCACTATTTCGGGACCGATTCATCCGGCCGTGATTTATTAGTGCGCGTCGCGATTGGTGGTCGTATCTCGCTGATGGTAGGGATCGCCGCGGCGTTGGTCGCTGTCATCCTTGGGACGCTGTACGGCTCGCTTTCCGGCTACCTTGGCGGCAAAGTGGACTCGGTGATGATGCGTCTGCTGGAGATCCTGAACTCCTTCCCGTTCATGTTCTTCGTTATTTTGCTGGTGACGTTCTTCGGTCAAAACATCCTGCTTATCTTCGTGGCAATCGGGATGGTTTCCTGGCTGGATATGGCGCGTATCGTGCGCGGCCAGACCTTAAGCCTGAAGCGCAAAGAGTTTATCGAAGCGGCACAGGTCGGTGGCGTCTCTACCGCGAATATCGTTGTGCGTCATATCGTACCGAACGTGCTGGGCGTGGTGGTGGTTTATGCTTCACTGCTGGTGCCAAGCATGATCCTGTTTGAATCGTTCCTGAGCTTCCTCGGTCTGGGTACCCAGGAGCCGCTCAGCAGCTGGGGCGCATTACTGAGTGATGGCGCCAACTCCATGGAAGTCTCTCCATGGCTGCTGCTGTATCCGGCAGGTTTCCTGGTGGTAACCCTGTTTTGTTTCAACTTTATCGGCGATGGCCTGCGTGATGCCCTCGACCCGAAAGACCGCTAAGGAGTGATGCCATGAGCACGATTGAAATGGTTAACGCCCCGCAGCAGCAACAATCTGGCCTGCTGCTGGACGTAAAAGATTTACGCGTAACGTTTGCCACGGCAGACGGCGACGTGACGGCGGTGAACGATCTGAACTTCAGCCTGAAAGCAGGCGAAACGCTGGGGATCGTCGGTGAATCCGGTTCCGGGAAATCCCAGACCGCGTTTGCGCTGATGGGCTTGCTGGCGAAAAACGGTCGCATTGACGGCGTCGCGTCTTTCAACGGCCGTCAGATCCTGAATCTGCCGGAGAAAGAGCTTAACCGCCTGCGCGCCGAACAGATTTCGATGATTTTCCAGGACCCGATGACGTCCCTTAACCCGTACATGCGGGTGGGCGAACAGCTGATGGAAGTGCTGATGCTGCATAAAGGCATGGGCAAAGCCGAAGCCTTTGAAGAGTCAGTACGGATGCTGGATGCGGTGAAAATGCCGGAAGCGCGTAAGCGTATGCGCATGTACCCGCACGAGTTTTCTGGCGGCATGCGTCAGCGTGTGATGATCGCCATGGCGCTGCTGTGTCGGCCGAAACTGCTGATTGCGGATGAGCCGACGACCGCTTTGGACGTTACCGTTCAGGCGCAAATCATGACCCTGTTGAATGAACTGAAAAGCGAATTCAACACCGCCATCATCATGATCACGCACGATCTTGGTGTTGTGGCCGGGATCTGCGACAAAGTGCTGGTGATGTACGCCGGACGCACCATGGAATATGGCAATGCGCGCGACGTGTTTTATCACCCGGCGCACCCGTATTCGATGGGGCTGCTCAACGCGGTGCCGCGTCTGGATGCCGAAGGTGAATCGCTGTTGACCATTCCAGGCAACCCGCCAAACCTGATGCGTCTGCCGAAAGGCTGTCCGTTCCAGCCGCGCTGTCCGCATGCGATGGAAATCTGCCACACGGCTCCGCCTCTGGAGGCTTTCGCGCCTGGCCGTTTACGCGCCTGCTTTAAACCGGTGGGGGATCTGGTATGAACGCCGTGACTGAAGATAAAAAAGTTCTGCTCGAAATTGCCGATCTGAAAGTGCACTTTGACATCAAAGACGGTAAACAGTGGTTCTGGCAGCCCTCGAAAACCCTGAAAGCAGTCGATGGCGTCACGCTGCGACTGTATGAAGGCGAAACGCTGGGCGTGGTCGGGGAATCTGGCTGTGGCAAATCGACTTTTGCCCGCGCCATTATCGGTCTGGTGAAAGCCACCGAAGGGCGTGTCGCGTGGCTGGGTAAAGATTTACTGGGCATGAAACCAGATGAATGGCGCGCCGTGCGCAGCGACATTCAGATGATTTTCCAGGATCCACTGGCTTCTCTGAACCCGCGTATGAACATTGGCGATATCATCGCCGAGCCGCTGCGCACCTACCATCCGAAAATGCCGCGTCAGGAAGTGCGTGACCGCGTGAAGGCGATGATGATGAAAGTGGGCCTTCTGCCTAACCTCGTCAACCGTTACCCGCATGAATTTTCCGGCGGTCAGTGTCAGCGTATCGGTATTGCGCGCGCGTTGATTCTTGAGCCAAAGCTGATTATCTGTGATGAACCGGTTTCGGCGCTGGACGTGTCGATTCAGGCGCAGGTGGTAAACCTGCTCCAGCAACTGCAACGTGAAATGGGCCTGTCGCTGATTTTCATTGCCCACGACCTGGCGGTGGTAAAACACATCTCCGATCGCGTGCTGGTGATGTATCTGGGTCATGCGGTGGAACTGGGAACTTATGATCAGGTTTACCACAATCCGCTGCACCCCTATACCAAAGCGCTGATGTCAGCGGTGCCCATTCCAGACCCGGATCTGGAAAAGAACAAAAAGATACAATTATTGGAAGGTGAGTTACCGTCACCTATCAACCCGCCGTCAGGCTGCGTATTCCGCACCCGTTGCCCGATTGCCGGGCCGGAATGCGCGAAAACGCGACCGGTTCTGGAGGGCAGCTTCCGACACGCCGTTTCCTGTCTGAAGGTGGACCCGCTATAATCTCCCGGGCTGACAACTGTCAGCCCTTTTTTTTGTGAGGTTATTGTGCCCGTTGCCCCGGTTTTACTCCGCCAGCGTCTTTACCGCATTCTGTTTGATCAAAGTACCCGCTGCGGACGTCGCGTCGAGGCGTTTTGCGGCTGTTTTGCGTTATTCAGCGTTATTATTATTTTCGTCGAGTCGGCTTTAGACACTCGCTACCATCTGACCTTCGATCAGTGGCATACCTTCGTCTATCTCGAATTTATTATCACTGCCGTCTTCACCGCCGAGTATCTTCTTCGCGTGCTGTGCTGGCCGCAACCCGCGAAATATGTCTTCAGTTTCTGGGGCATCATCGATTTAATCACCGTGCTGCCGATGTATGTGCTGTGGTTGTGGCCGGAAATTGGCGTGAATTATGTTTTCGCCTGGCGGGCATTAAGGACTATTCGTGTTCTGCGGGTGCTGAAACTGCTGCGTTATATGTCATCGTTGCGGGTCTTCTGGCTGGCGATTGTCAGCGCCCGCCACCAATTAATGGTGTTCTATTTCTTAATCGCGATTGTGATGGTGGTCTTTGGCTCGCTGATGTACGGCATCGAAGGGCCCGAGAATGGCTTTGCCACCTTAGGGGCTTCGGTGTACTGGGCGGTGGTGACCGCTACCACCGTGGGCTACGGTGATATCACCCCGCATACCGCGGTTGGACGTTTAGTGGCGTCGTTGCTCATCTTGATTGGTTACTCGGTTATCGCTATCCCAACAGGCTTAATTACGACCCATATGAGTAATGAATATCAGAACCGTCGCAGTACGCGTGTATGCCCCAGATGTAAGCATACCGGGCATGAAAAAAATGCCCATTATTGCAGCACCTGTGGAACGGAATTGCCTCTGTTCAAATGAAAAAGCCCGGCAGCGCTGAGCTTGCCGGGCCTACATTTTGTGTTTATTGCCCGATAAGCGTCAGCGCTATCGGCAATAAACAGCTTAAGGGTTATTCACGCCACAGAATATGGCAAATCTTGTGGTCTTTATCACGACACAGCAGCACGCGGGCAAAGATATCGTTTAATTCGCCGCCGTCGGTATCGGCCAGACCGATAACCACTTCGGCGAAGAAATCAGGGTTCAAATCGAAATCGACATGTTCCTGCCAGTCTTCGGCCGGGTCAAACAGCTCGGCACCGCCACGCTCTTCAAACTGCAAGTTAAAGATAATGATATCCGCAGGATCGAGGTTATCACCCGCCAGTTCGAGAAAAATATCGTAGGCCTGCTCGAGCGTTTCGTCTTCGGTCAGGCGATTATTTAAATCCATTTCCATGATGACACCTAGATTTTCAGCTAATGGGCACGTTTTACAGCAACGGACTAAAGAAGTAAAACAGTCGCTCGGTGACGCGCTGCCAAAGTGGACGTTTTAACCAGCGCTGCGCATCCAGCAGACGCGAACGGGATATGTAATCGTCCTGAACCGCCGCCAAATCGCCGCCAAAACCCGCGTCATCAATCGCCAGGGTGATTTCAAAGTTCAGCCACAGGCTACGCATGTCCAGGTTCACCGTGCCGACCAGGCTCAGTTCGCCATCGACCAGCACGCTCTTGGTGTGTAGCAGGCCGCCTTCGAACTGATAAATCTTAACGCCAGCGGCTAATAGTTCAGTGAAGAAGGCGCGGCTCGCCCAGCCAACTAATACCGAATCGTTCTTGCGCGGCATAATAATGCTCACATCCACCCCACGCTGGGCGGCGGTGCAAATTGCGTGCAGCAGGTCGTCGCTCGGCACAAAATACGGCGTGGTCATTATCAGGTATTCACGCGCAGAATATGCGGCAGTGAGTAACGCCTGATGAATCAAATCTTCCGGGAAACCGGGGCCAGAAGCGATGGTATGGATGGTGTGTCCGCTCGCTTCTTCGAACGGCATAATATTGGCGTCCGGGGCAGGGGGCAGAATGCGTTTGCCGGTTTCGATTTCCCAGTCGCAGGAGTACACAATCCCCATTGAGGTGGCGATTGGGCCTTCCATACGGGCCATCAAATCGATCCATTGCCCCACGCCCGATTCTTGTTTGAAGAAGCGCGGGTCGACCATATTCATACTGCCGGTGTAGGCAATATAGTTGTCGATCATTACCATTTTGCGATGCTGACGCAGGTCCATGCGGCGCAGAAACACACGCATCAGATTAACCTTCAACGCTTCCACCACTTCGATTCCGGCGTTACGCATCATCGCCGCCCACGGGCTGCGGAAAAAGTCGACGCTACCGGCAGAGTCCAGCATTAACCGGCAGTGCACGCCCCGGCGCGCTGCGGCCATCAGTGATTCTGCGACCTGATCGGCCATGCCGCCCGGGTGCCAGATATAGAAAACCATTTCTATATTGTGACGCGCGAGCTGAATGTCGCGAATCAGTGCCTGCATGACGTCATCCGATTCGGTCAGCAGTTGGAGCTGATTGCCTTTAACCCCGGCAATCCCCTGGCGGCGTTCGCACAACTTGAACAGTGAGCTTGCCACTGGGCTGTTGGATTCGGCAAAAATATGATTGCAGGCTTTAAGATCGTTGAGCCACTTGGCGGTGGACGGCCACATTGCGCGGGCGCGTTCGGCGCGTCGCTTCCCCAGATGCAGTTCTCCGAACGAAAGATAGGCGATGATCCCGACCAACGGCAGAATATAAATGATCAGCAACCATGCCATCGCTGAAGGTACCGCGCGTCGTTTCATCAGGATACGTAACGTCACGCCCGCGATTAACAACCAGTACCCCAGAATGACCAGCCAACTCACCACGGTGTAGAAGGTTGTCATAAAAAATCCTTTTGAAAGCCTGTCGTTATGAGTTTACGCGTACGGATTCATCTGGCAAATAAAAACAGGCGGCAAAAGCACTGGTCAGCCGGGCGCAAGGGTTTATAATATGCGCTCTTTCATCTCTGAGATGTTGAAATGAAGCGTAGCAGAAACGAAGTGGGGCGCTGGCGGATGCTAAGACAAGCCAGCCGTCGCAAAGCGCGTTGGCTGGAAGGTCAGTCGCGCCGCAACATGCGTATCCACTCAATCAGAAAATGTTTGGGCGCGCGGCAGCGAAATTCACTGCTCTTCGCAATCTACGAATTCTGATGACAAAAAAGGCACCGCATGCGGTGCCTCTTGTTTTTTGGGGCGCTATCAGAACACTTTCTTGTACGGACGCACTTTCACATTCTCGTACACCGCCGCAGCAACGTACGGATCGGCTTCAGCCCAGGCCTGTGCCGCTTCCAGCGACTCAAACTCTGCAATCACCGTCGAACCGCTAAAACCGGCTGCGCCAGGATCGTTACTGTCCACCGCGGGCATTGGACCCGCGGTCAGCAGACGGCCTTCGTCATGCAGCAACTGCAGGCGGGCAAGATGAGCAGGGCGAACCGACGAACGTTTTTCCAGAGAGTCGGCGACATCTTCAGCATAAATCACGTAAAGCACGGGTACAGTCCTTATCGGTAAATTGTCGAAACACGTTATTTGAAAGCGCGGATGACTGCAATGCAAAGATTCCTGGAGGCCTGACAGGGCGCGACAAGTGTGCTTTTTTTCGCCAACAGCGGCAGAAAGTTGACCCAAGATAAGATGGCTTATTGAATATGATTGCTATTTGCATTTAAAATCGGGGCATCATTTTTCAACTGCAGCGATTATGACTTCAATGACCCTCGATATACCTCGTCGTTTTCCGTGGCCCACGTTGCTCTCCGTGGTCATTCACGGAGCCTTAGTGGCGGGTTTGCTTTATACCTCGGTACATCAGGTTATTGAACTGCCCGCACCTGCGCAGCCTATTACAGTGACGATGGTCGCGCCAGCTGATCTGGAGCCGCCGCAGGCGGTACAACCGCCTCCACAGCCGGTGGTTGAACCTGAGCCAGAGCCTGAGCCCGAAGTCGTGCCAGAGCCGCCGAAAGAAGCGCCGGTGGTGATTCATAAACCTGAGTCCAAGCCTAAACCGAAGCCAAAACCTAAGCCTAAGCCGAAACCGGTGAAGAAAGTCGAGCAGCCGAAGCGCGAGACCAAACCGGTTGAGCCGCGTCCGGCGTCGCCGTTTGAGAATTCCACGACGCAGAGTCGTCCGCCAGCAAGTACCGCGCCAGCCACCAGTAAACCTGTGGCGGTGGCCCCGGCCGGCCCGCGTGCACTGAGCCGTGGCGAACCGCAATATCCGGCTCGCGCCTATGCGTTACGTATTGAAGGCAAAGTGCGGGTTAAATTTGACGTGACCGGAGACGGTCGGGTGGAAAACGTTGAAATCCTCTCCGCGCAGCCTTCCAACATGTTTGAACGTGAAGTGAAATCCGCGATGCGCAAATGGCGCTATGAACCCGGCAAACCGGGGAAAGGCTTGATCATGAATTTCGTGTTCAATATGAAAGGCATTCAGGTCAACTAACACTCCCGTCAACCTCGCCCCGGTCTATGGGGCGGGGGCTATTCGCCTGGCGTTGTCACCGTTTTGTGGGTGACAGGGTCGATGTATTCCAGTTTGATATTTTGCAATGACTTACCCTGAATATGGGCGGCGCTAATATCCAGGGTTTCGTCGGCATAAACGCTTTTGTTGATATCGGTCCATCGACAGTGGCTGCTATCGGTACAGTCACCGACACGCGCGATGACGGCGTGAATATTGCCTTGATTGGCAACGCGCTGTGCAGCGGTATCTATCACCAGTTTGACCTGCGGATGCTCCGGCGGCACGTTAACCACCACACCCCAACTCATTTCAATACCAACCGCAGTGCTGACATCATCGTTGCCTGCCGGAACGGTCACGTCCGGCGTTGAACCGGGAACGGCATTGATCCACACCCGATAAGAAACTTCTTTTTGCAGTGGTTTGAGGCTCACAAAGCGTAATGACTGTGTTGCACCGGCAGGGAGCGCAAAGCGTGCAGGGGTCACCACCAGACTGTCAGCACTGCCCATCTTCACTTTCACTTCGTGCTCTTGCGCCGTGGCGGGGTGCTCAACGCGCCTGACGTCCACTGCCATGAAGCGAGTTTCCGTGCTTTTAGAGATCACATGCACGACGCCGTTACCCTGCGGAGTGAGCATGACCCGCATCGGGAACACCGTCACGTTTGCGTATGCAGGTGCGAGGCTCATCAGGCTAAGGAGCAACAAGCCACTCAGGGAGGCACGTTTGAAAGTCATTTATCGACTCCTACATCTGGGTGGTCAAAAAGAGTCTGAGCCTGGCGGTGTACTGTCCGGCTTGCTTACTGGCAATGGCAAATTCCGGTGTGGTAAAGCGCAGTCGGGAAGGGACACAGACTACAGGTTGCGGAATGCCCGGCAGATAGACCGATCTGAGTGGAACGTGCTGAATGTCCCGAATGACGTAATCCTGCATGTTGACCATTGTGCTGTAAGCGTTCGTTGTGGGGTCAAGGATTTCAAGATGGTAGTCAATGCGATGACCTTCGTCCCCTTGGCCTTGATTATAAACAGAGAACATTGAAGCCTCACGGCCATCTGCGAAGGATGTCTGGTCATGTGCGTTCAGAGTAAATGTACTGCTGTTGGCGTTATAACCATCATAGAGGCACATGTCCAGTGATGCCGTTCCGCTCAGCATGGCCTGGTTGCCAGATGTACCTGGCAGAGGGCGCAGGTTTAAATCCACATGGGGGGCGGCGGTGCCAAATTCGGGAAGGTATATTTGCTGATTATTATTGTCAGTGACGTTTAGCGTGATATGGGCGTTCCAGTTAGCCAGTTTTTTACCCGGAGACCATTGCCATAACTCCAGAGTCATATTGGCTTGCCAGATTCCGCCGACGGGCAAGGCTGCTAACTGATCCGGGGTAATATACATATAGAGATTTGTGCCGCTGCCTGCCACGCCTGAGCCAGCCGATTCAGCAGAAGTGACCTCGAATTTACTGCTACCTTGCGTGTGATAGCCCATAACATTTATAACCGCATGTAATCCACTACGTTTCTCGATAAATAACAAGGGAATAGACGTTATTCCATAATCATCCCAATCCCCTTCATTGTTATGTGCTTCACCACTTTTACACTGCCCAGTGTCCGGCTTCGAATTTGATAAACAGCGCCAGTTGTTTCTTGCCCATAATCCTGGGTTAGATGTGTCATAACCGCCATTTTCATTAATCCAGATGTCGACCTGTGCGGGCAACGCACTTTTGTCAAAATCTGCCGTAATAGTGGTATCCCGTCCGGCTGGTGCAATGCTTTCAGCTTTTGCCTGAGTACAGGAGAATATTAAGACCAGGCTCATCGCCAGGCAGATGAGGAAGGTACGAACAAAGTTTTGCATATTAATCTCGGGAAGCAGATGAAGCCTGATGACGTAACTCTTCAGGAAGTTGGGCAGGGGTAATTGGCGTGCAGTGTGTTTCACCTACGAAGCGCACGACGTCGCGTTTAGACTCAACCTTCACCGGACACTGATAAATAGCGCTGGAATTTTCCAGATACAGATTTTTCGGTTGTTGGGTCAGTTCTGCGGTGAAACCACCGTCTTCTTCGGCAATAAAAGAGTGGGCATTAAGGAGTTTGCCTTCACTAAGCGGCTGACCTGTCGCGGTAAGCAAGGTACCAATATAAGTATAGTGTGATTCCATTTTAACCTCGCGCACCTTCATCTTACCCGGCAGCAGGAACACCGACTGATTGCCCGCCCCACGGGTGATATCGGCCATACTGGTCTGGCGTACGTCGCTGTTCTCATTCACCGAGACTTTATCCGCCTCGAAACCATTGACCGGGAATAAGGCTTTACTGCCCTGGCTCATTTGGGCTGAACCGCCGCCGTCGACCGCAACATTGACTAGCGCTTCATTGTCCTTATTTGCGTCCTCATCGCCATTGACCCGGACTGCGACTGCCGCACCTGGCGAACCCGTCCCTGCCGGACCCCAGTAAAAACCTGAGTGTGATAAGGCCATAGAGGAACTGTAAGTACCGCTGAGGGCCGTCTGGTGCGTTTGCTGTGTGCGATCGTAACTATCGGACAACGTAGCCGAAGCATCACCATATTGGCCATTCATATGCCCGTGCACATCGGCATTCATATTGGTACTGTTGTTGCCCCCGACGGTGACGCCGAACTGTCGTTGATTTGCTTCGCCCCAGTTCCAGTCCTGACTTGCCGAATAATTAAACTGAGCATCACCGGATTTGCTGCCCTGGTAATCGGTACTGACTGACGTATGGCTGGCCCTTCCGGTGTTATTGGCAGGTGTGCTGCGGGTCAATGTGAAGCCAAGATAAAGTCCCTTATCTTCATTGGCCTCATCATCGCTGGTGCGGTTATAGGCACCAAAGCGTGTGCTGACCGACATCCCTTTCCACAGAAAGCTGCGGTTAAGCGTAAGTTGTACCGTCCTGGATGAGGAGTCAGCCTGGGTTGCATTGGCCATATTGTCTTCAAAAGAGCGTGAGGCATCGTAGTTATCATTCGTCAGGCTGGTGTTGGTATTGAATGTATAACCCAGTGATACCGACCATGCTTTCACGGGCACTGCAATCGTGGCATTCAAGGTCTTATAGCAGCCAATGTCGGCATAATCCTGACGGTCAGTGTCCGTCGCACATTCGTTGCCATAGGCCGCGTTGCGGTAAACGCTCAGTGAGAAACCGTCGTTATAACTGAGCTGTTCAGAATCACCTTTCGTACCGTCGCTGCCTGTCAGCAGGTTGGTCTGGACATCCAGCACACCGTCAAGAAATCGATTATCAAAGCCGTGCGTCCACTCGACACCGCCTTCCATAAAATGCTGATCGGCTATTTTCGCCACCCCAGCGGTTAACGTAGTCGAACTTCCAACGGGCAGGCGAGCGCCAGCCTGGAACGCAGTCTCATTCTGTGTGTCATCGTGGGTGTTGCCGCTGCCGCTGACCTGGTTGGCGACTTTGCCGCCCTGGATAAACCATTGCATATGACCATCGCCAATTCCGCCGGTGCGGGTATAAGGCTGCACTTCGGTACGCGCGAGATTGTTATCTTCGTACACTTTTAGCGTAACGCTGTAGCTCCCGGCCGGGAAATTACCGGTATCGAGGGTATTGGAGCCGCTGTTTAAATAAAACGTGCCGAGGAGTTGATTGCCACGGTAAGCATCCACGCGGGATTTACGCGACAACAGAATGACAACAGGTGAGCCTTTACTGGCTTCTTCCCGGTTCAGGTAGCTCAATGAACTCCCTGCTCGTACGCCGTCGATAGCGCCGAGGGGCAGCATAGTGAAATTGATATTCCCGCCCAGATTGCTGGATAAATCGCGGGAGTCCATTCGACCGACCTGCACGTAATGGCGCTGGCCAAGGCTCTGGCGATAGTAAAAATCATCAACATTGACGGCTTGTTCCGTCGTGTCGTCGCTGCGATACGCATTGAGTGACCAGTCAAAACCGACATAGCCATTGGTCAGAACGCCAAGCGCACCTGCGCCCTGCAGCGAGATATTGCTGTAATCTTTCTCAGCGACCACGTTGAGGATCTGCTGGTGTATAAACGCGTTTTCAGTTTCGCGAGTGGGGGTATAATAAAGCGCATGTTTATCCCCTTCTGGTAACAGTTTTTTGTCGAGAAACACACTGACTTTTGAATCGTTTTCATCGTAAATGATTGCCAGTTTGTCAGTGGTGAGAAAGCCACAACCCGCTGCATTGTTGTTGCTGCTGCAGGAAAGATTGCCATTACGCGTAAGGGGGTGTGAGATTTGGTCGGCCAGTTGTGTATATTCCTGACTCTCTTTTTTAAGCGGTAAATTTAAGGCATTCAACACGTCAAGTGGTTTGACAAACTGCACGCTGTCGAGGGTGACGTTCGCTTCAAACAGGCCAGCCGATTGGCCCAGCAAGCTGACGTCAATCCAAACTTTTTGGCCGGTGACCAGTTCTTCAAAACCAGCAGGCACTTCAGATGCCGCGAATGCTGTGGAACCGAATAAGGCGAAATGAATAGCCAGGCAGCAAACGGATGCTTTCCATGATTTCATACACTTCCCCTTATCAGAAAAAATTCAAAAAAAACCTGCCACCCCAAATCGATAAGGGGGCAGGTTGGATGCCAATAAATTCAGTACAAACTTATTCGGTAGCCTGGGTCAGGATCAGGGAAACCATGCCGGTGTACTGGCCAGTAGGAATTGCCTGAGTAACAGTCTGCTGAATAACCAGTGGCAGAGTGATTGAACCCTGTTTGGTTTCTGCAGTAGGGAACAGTTCGGTACCTGCAAATGCCTGAGGTGTTGCAGTCAGTACTTTACCGCCCAATTTTACATCCAGAGTGGTCGCGCCGGCGCCGGTGGTATTGTTCAGTGTTGGGTTTGCAGTAATGCTGGCGTTGATATCTTTTTCCGCATCGTTAGACCAGATTTTGGTATCAATAGAGTAAGGAGAAAGACCTACGCCAGGGATATACTGCATATCAATACTGGATGGCAGAGCTTCACCGTCAGATTGTGTGATATCCAGGGTGGCATCTACTGTTGCGTTAACAGTAATATCTTTTTCGATCGCGAAGGCATTAACAGCGACGCCAAGAACCATTGCAGTTACAACAGATTTAAATACGATATTCATAATTAATAGACCTTTAGACAGAGTTTGGCTGCACAATGATTTGCGCAAGTTATTAAGGTTGAGAGTGACAGACTGCTTTTGAATTATGACAATGAAAATACTTTGCTTGTCATTTTTTTATCTACCCAGTTTCTATATTCCACTTTAACGACTCCTTTGAGTGATGTTTTAAAAGATGCCGGAAGTGTGAATGTCTGATCTGGGTATATTTTTTTAGTGATGGCTTCCCAAGTACATCCTGCATCACTATTTTTTTCTGGACAAACACCGATCCGGGTTAATTCAATGTGAAGATTACCGGTATTTGTGATGGCTTTTTTCTGAGCATCCAGCGTGAAATTAATCTCTGGAGTGACCGGAGGTACGAAGATCAGCGCTCCCCAAGAGATATTGATACCCACTTTACTGCTGGAGTTGGGGGAATCCGGTGCCTTTTCATTATCAAGCCCCTGGATAGGATCGAAGTACACCCGATACACCTGTTCTTTAGTTGGCGGTATCATGTTTACAAGGCGCGTAATCCGAGTAGTACCCGATGCCAGGCCAAACTTAGAGGGGGTGATAATCAAATTTTTGCTTTCACTCTGGCTGAGTACTCTTTCTTTTTCTTGTTTTGTTCCGGGATTTTCAATCTTCTTGACCGTTGCTTTGACATATTCAGTTTGTTTAGAACCAGAGATGATTTTAATTTGCCCTGCGCCTTGCTGATTCATTTTTACCGACATCGGATAAACGGTAACGGCAGAAAATGCGGAAGAGGATATTAATAATCCAGTCATAGCGGCAAGAGACGTTAAACGGAAAAATTTGTTCATTTTTGGATTGCACTCATTATAAGATAATTAGTAAGTCCATTCTGGTGTGTTAACCATATTAATTCAGGATGCGTTTCGCTTACTAATAACACTCTTTATGTCGAGTGGGGAAATGCTTTGAATTATGGGTCAGTCCGTTGTGTGAGATGAATCATACATATCTAACATGACTTAGGGAAGTGCTTGTATTTATCCTTGGCAGCAATAAAGCCAAAGCAATGGCGAAGGGAAATAATATTTATAACAATATAATATTCTTATCACAATGAATGGTAACGATTATTTTTAGCGAGTGGAATAAATGTTGCGGAAATGTTTTTGCTATCAATGTCTTATTACTGGATACTTAATGAATAATACAGTTAATTTAATAAAAGTGAGGGATATTGCGTATGCAAAAATAAAATGTCCGTTTACGTAATAAAATCAGCACGTAACGGCTGTTTTTTGAACTGGTGTATACATTGATGGTATCAATGGTTTAGTCGGGAATCCGCTCCGTACGAGCTACCGTGAGGCCTCCGAAAAGGCCTCATTATGAGAACGTACAGTGCCTGGCACGATGTTTATGCGGCCAATACTCGGTCCAGCGCTTTTTGCGCATTCACAAGATGCTGCCCACCAAACAGAATGGCGCGGTTAAGCAGGGTATAGAGCTGATAGACCGGCTGGCGTTCGAGGAAGTCCGGCGGCAGCGGTGACACCGACTGATAGCCATCATAAATTTGCGGGGGCTGTTCCGGGTGTAGCGGCAGCATCGCTAAATCACACTCTCTGTCACCCCAATAACAGGCGGGGTCAAAGATATACGGCCCGGATGGCCCAAGCGCACAGTTACCTGACCATAAATCACCGTGCAATAATGACGGTTGCGGCTGGTGCGAACTTAGACGCTGGTGGATGTGCTCGACGATGGCATCAATATTACCGAACGCGAGACCTTTTTCGGCCGCGAGTTCGAGCTGCCAGCCAATGCGCTGTTCGGCAAAGAACGTGGACCAGCGGCGCTGCCAGGCGTTGGGTTGGGGAGTAGTAGAAAGGTCATTGTCGAAGTCGAGGCCAAACTGCGGCTGCTCACTCCACTGATGAAGACGAGCCAGCTGCTGGCCGAGCAGGAAGGCGTTGTGTGCATCCAGCGGTCGGGGAGGGAGAAACTCCATCACCACAAAGCTATAATCACGGTCACTGCCAACGGCGTACACCTCAGGTACGGCAACGGTCTCGCTGCGCGCCAGCAGGTCGAGCTGATCGGCTTCCGCGGTGAAGATGGGCAGCATTTCTCGCTCATCGCATTTAACGAAATAGTCCTGACCGCTAACGCGTAAATGCCATGCGGCGTGGATTTCTCCGCCGGGCAGTTCGTTGCGCAGCTCGATTTCGCCGTCTCCGTGCTCTTTCAACAGGCTACAGATCGCTTGCCACATGCTATCTCTCCCCATGTTTTCTGCCAGATCATAAGGTTAGCGCATAAATGCGGTGGAAAAACTCGAACTGACGCACAACTGTGCGTTTTAACGTGTCGTATTGGTTGCGTTGTCCTGCAGCCAGTGTTCAAAGGTCACTACGCTGACATCGGGCTGGTGACCGAGTGCAGTTTCCGCCAGGCCGGTAGTCAGGGCTTTGATATCGTCTTCACTTTGCGGGCTGACCAGCCCAAACGTATTGGTGCCCAAATCATGCACTTTGCCGTCGTCGTCGGTCAGTGTCAGCGTAAATCCGGCGCGGGTCAGATGGTTATTGAGCTCATTGATTTCGGTCAGCGTCTGTTCATGAAAACTGACCGTCACCACGTAACGCGTGATTTCTCCGCTCATCGGGAACCTCGTTGTTAAGCATGGAGTTTTATAGCATAGCCGATTACCGTCAATTTTCGACTCCCGCCGCGGTTTCAGCGGGAGCAACGTTCAGCGTCGGCACAAATAATCGTAAATATTTCGCGTGTTTTCTAATGAGCACAAACGCGTACCCTGGTTGATGGTGGCGGCACTGCCGGCGGCCACGCCGTAGCGCACCATTTCGTCGAGCGATGCGTTCTCCGCCAGTTTAAGCACCATAGCGCCGACCATGCTGTCACCGGCTCCGACCGTGCTCTGGCTTTTAACCGGCGGCGGCACAACCTGCACGCTGCCATCGGCATCGACGCCTAATGCACCCTGTGGCCCCAATGAGACAACCACACGCCGCGCTTTTCCGCTGCGGACAATCTCTTCGGCCGCTTTGCGTACGTCATCAGGCTGCGTCAATTCCCGCTGCACGAGTGCGCTGAGTTCTTTCTGATTTGGTTTCACCAGCTCAATACCGCCGACGTCCAGTGCGGCGGAAAGGGCGTCACCGGAGCTGTCCACCACACAGCGAATACCGTGCTGTTGGGCTGATTTGATAAGCTCTACTAGCTTCGCCACATCTACGCCGGGCGGCAGACTGCCGCTGATCACCAAAATTGCGCCGACTTCGATTTGCAGGGCTTTCCGTTCAAGCTGGCGGAATTCGTCTTCATTTAATGCCGCACCGGGCATCACAAAGCGATACTGCTCGCCGCTGGTTTCGACATGTACGTGAAGATTTTGACGCGTCCAGTCGTGGGCGGTGACCGTTTGCACAGGCACTTGCTCATCTGCAAGAAGGGATATCAGATGCTCGCCGGAGGCGCCACCGGCCGGGAAAATGGCCGTGGATTTACCGCCGAGAAACGTGATGGCGCGGGCAACGTTTATTCCACCGCCGCCAGGCTCAAATACCGGGGCGCTACAGCGTAATTTGCCTTCAGGATAGATTTGCGGAGTCAGCGTTGCGCTGTCGAGAGAGGGTGCCAGCGTAAGCGTATAGATATTAACCATTCGATTACCTCCATTTATGACCCTGACGAGTCGCCGATTTTATGGTCAGCGATAAGCCTGGCACCTTAAAAGGGGTTAAGAAAGTGACAAGGATATGATTTTTCGCAAATTTACAATCCCTAATGACCGCGTTTATATATGAAATTAAATGTCATTTGAGATCGTTCTTATTCAAAAAATGAAACAAGAATTCATTGCTATGTTATTCACGCCTTTTTATAATTTGTTACCTTTCTTAGGACCGCCTGTTGTTGATCCTCGCGAAAGTTTCCGGGACCGTAATGGTCTCTTTTTTTGTTGTACGGACTCATAATAAATGAAGCTTTTCAAGACAGTACCCGCAGTAGTTGTTCTGGCGGGGGGCCTTTTTGCGTCGCTGCACGCCGTGGCCGATAATACCGTTTTTACTGTCATGGACGACCCTTCCACAGCGAAGAAACCGTTTGAAGGTAAAATCAACGGCGGTTACCTGGCACAGTCTGGCAATACTAAAAGTTCTTCCCTGACTGCTGATTCCACCCTGACCTGGTACGGCGATACCACAGCATGGTCGCTGTGGGGGAACGCCAGCAACACGTCTTCTAACGATGAACGCTCGTCTGAAACCTATTCAGTCGGCGGCCGTTCGCGTTACAACATCACCGACGCTGACTACCTGTTCGGCCAGGCAAGCTGGTTGACCGACCGCTATAACGGCTATCGTCAGCGCGATGTGTTCACGGCCGGTTACGGTCGTCAGATCCTCAACGGGCCGGTCCACAGCCTGCGTTTTGAATTCGGTCCTGGTGTGCGTTACGACGAATACACCAACGATGAAACCAAAACTCAGCCGCTGGGTTATGCTTCCGGCACCTACGCCTGGCAGATGACCGACACCACCAAATTTACGCAGGGTCTCTCGGTGTTTGGTGCAGATGACACCACCGTCAACTCCGAGACGGCGCTGGACGTTGCCATTAACGACAACTTCGGTCTGAAAGTGGCTTACAACATCACCTGGAACTCTGAGCCGCCATCATCGGCACCAGAGCATACGGACCGCCGTACGACGGTGACGTTGGGTTATAAGATGTAATTTTTTCAGGCCGGAGCAATCCGGCCTGATTATTATCGTATTACGAAAACAGCTCCGCCAGCCACGGAATGCCCAATGCGCCCGGCGCGAGGATACCGAAGGCCCACACCGCCGCCGAGGTGATGTTGGCTAACTGAAATTTCCCCGATGGCATTCTGCAAATACCCGCGACCAGCGGTACCACGGCCCGCAGCGGCCCAAAAAACCGGCCAATGAATACGCCCCACGCTCCCCATCGTTCAAAAAAGAGATGCCCGCGCTGGACCAGCAGCGGTTTGCGCGAGAGCGGCCAGACGGTGACTGCCCGGTGGCTGTAATGATAGCCAATCCACCATGAGAGCCAGTCTCCGATAACGGCGCCAATAGCCGCAGCCAGCCACACCGGCAGAAACGACAGTTCGCTTTCACCGATGAGCGCCCCGGTTGCCAGCAGGATCACTGTCGCAGGCAGTAACAGCGAGATAAAGGCCAGTGACTCGCCAAAGGCTAATAAAAAAATCACACCGAGTGCCAGTTGCGGGTGAGCGCTGATAAAATCAGTGGTGCTCTGTATCAATCCCGTGAAGTCCATTTGGTGTCCCTCGTAGTAAAACGGATGGAACAGTGATACACCGTGAGACCTTAACGAAAGACTAACAGCCAGGAGATCCCCGACATGCCCGTTGCGCCAAGCATTGATTTAAATAGCGATTTAGGCGAAAGCTACGGCCAGTGGACCATGGGCGATGACGCCGCAATATTGCCTCTGGTCAGCAGTGCCAACGTGGCCTGCGGGTTTCACGCGGGTTCACCGGCGGGCATTCTTGAAACGCTGCGTGCCGCACAACGCCTGGGCGTAAACGTCGGGGCGCATGTGTCCTACCCTGATTTGGTGGGCTTTGGCCGCCGCAATATGGATATCGCCAGCGATGAATTGACCGCCGACGTGATTTATCAAATTGGCGCTTTGCAGGGGTTAGCCACGCCGGCAGGGACGCGAGTACGTTACGTTAAGCCGCACGGGGCGCTGTATAACACCATTGCGCATGACAAGCATCAGGCGATGGCGGTCATCGCCGGTTTGCGGGCAGTAGACGCGTCGTTATCGCTGGTGGCACTCGCGGGTTCAGCGCTTATCGAGTGGGCGCAGGACGCGGGAATCCATACCGTGGCGGAAGCCTTTGCGGATCGCGCTTATCACCGTGATGGCACGCTGGTTTCCCGACGTGAACCGGGAGCCGTCATTCACGATGCGAATGAGGTGGCTGAACGCGTGGTACGGATGATTATCGACGGCGGGGTGATGTCCATTGAAGGCGAGTTCACCGCAATTCATGCAGATTCCATTTGCGTACACGGCGACAGCCCGGGGGCAGTGGAAATGACGCGGCAGATACGTCAGAGACTGGATGCAGAAGGGATTGTGGTCAGGGGATTTAAGCAGGGCGCATAACGCGCCCTGTGGTTGTCAGCAGACGAGGGCCTGCGGACGAAGATCGTTGCCGGAAGGGCGCTGATAAATGCGCAGGCCAAACTCTTCAATTACCGCATAAATATGGTCGAAAATATCGGCCTGAATCGCCTCATATTTCAGCCATTCAACGGTGTTGGTAAAGGCGTAAATCTCCAGCGGCAGGCCTTCAGCGCCCGGCGGCAGCTGGCGAACCATTAGCGTCATGTCTTTGCGGATTTTCGGATGCTGATGCAGGTATTCCGTCAACCAGGCACGGAACGCGCCGATGTTAGTCATGCTTTCCCCATTGAGAACGCTCTGCGCGGCATTGCCGTTCGCTACTTTCTGGCTCTGTTCTTTAATCCACGGCTTGAGCAAATCAACCTGACCCAGACGCTGCAGCTCATCGGCTGACATGAAGTGAATGCTGGTGCTGTCGATGAATACGCTACGCTTGATACGACGGCCGCCGGAAGCCGACATATAGCTCCAGTTTTTAAAGGCATCAGAGACCAGCGCATAGGTCGGGATGGTGGTGATGGTATTATCCCAGTTCTGCACTTTTACGGTCGTCAAGCCGATATCAATGACCGTGCCGTCTGCGCCGTATTTTGGCATTTCGAGCCAGTCACCCATATGCAGCATGGTATTGGCGGACAGCTGGATCCCGGCGACCAGGCCGAGCAGTGGGTCTTTAAACACCAACATCAATACTGCTGCCATAGCACCCAGGCCGCTAAACAGAATGGCAGGAGATTTACCAATCAACAGGGAAATCATCAGAATAGCGACAATCGACGCGGCAACCAGCTTCACACCCTGGAAAATTCCACGCAGCGGTAATTGCACGGAAAACTTGTACTGGTGTGACAGTTTGAGGATCACATCCAGCAGTGAGAAGAAGGAGAGCAGGGCGAACAACAGGATCCACAGTTGCACACAGATGTTGAAAAACAGCCCCACGTGGCTGCCGGTTTCGAGATAGAAACTGAGCTGCACGCTGACCAGAATCCCCTGCAATGTCAGCGAAATGCGGTGGAATAACTTATTTTGCGTGAAGATCTTCAGCCACGGACGGTTGCCTTGCTCCGCGTGTTTTTCTATTTTTCGCAGAATGATCCGGAGAATAAAATGCGCCACGAGTGCGGTCAGGAAAATATAACCGAACACGATAAAGAGTGAAGAGGGGTTGTTCAGATCGATGCCATATCGCTGTAAGAAGGCCAGTAGGTGACGCATAAACGCTCCGGGCAAAGGCGCGTATGCTGTGGGAAAGCGCCAGTGATGGCAATCCAAAGGGTGTTTCAAGTCTTTTATTAAATTTCAGTGAAAGGCCGGGATTGTTACAGGCGCACCCAATTGCAGAATACTCCTAAAGGGATCACTCTTTATTCATGATGTAAGTCAACTAACGAATTTTTCATATAGCCGATATTCGCTCCGGGATTAACAGGCCATCAGAGCCGACATCTAAAATTGAAAATATGTTAATGAGGTATGCATGAAAAAGTTAATGGTAATAGCATCAGTGGTGACCATATTGGCTGGCTGTTCCAGCGAAGCGTCACGTATGGCCAATTGTGAAGCGAAAGGCGTCAGCCGGGATGCCTGTTATATTGCAGAACAGAATCGACAAGCCACCATGAACAGCGCGGCGGAAAAGCAGGCGCTGGAGAATGCTCAGGCGCTCTATCCGCAAAAAGCTCAGGCAGCCAAAAAATCTCTTGCCTTCACCAGGCACTTTGATGGCATGACCATCAAACGCGATACGTTAGGCATTCTGACGGTTGACGGAAAACCAGCAGCTCAGGATGAGGTAACGGCCGACGCGACGGCGTATTCCCAAGGGTTGTTCACGATAATCGCCTATAAAACAGGCAAGGTCGCCGTGATGAAAGAAGGACAATTTCAGGGGTACGCCAAATAAGCGGCGTTAACGGCTAATCAACCGCCTACGGGCGGTTTTTTTATTGTATACAAGCTGCGAGCCCAGGCGGGGTAAAAGCCCATATTCTTCATTGGCTTTAATAAATTCCAAATGCCGTGTACTATGACCGTTCGTTATCAGCAAGTGAAGGTATGTACATTTTGGTTTTGTACACCCTGATGTACCCAGTTTGCAGAGTGAAGCAAATAAAGCCTTTAACGCTGTTGATATGACTAAATAAATTATTTTTGCATGTGCTCTTTCGTGTGGGGCACCACTGTGAATAAGGATATGAAATGCCTGTAATTACTCTTCCTGATGGCAGTCAACGCCAGTTCGATCACGCTGTAAGCCCCATGGATGTTGCTCTGGACATTGGTCCAGGTCTGGCGAAAGCCACCATTGCTGGCCGTGTTAACGGTGAGCTGGTTGATGCTTCCGATCTCATTGAACAAGACGCTACCCTGTCGCTGATTACCGCGAAAGACGCTGACGGTCTGGAGATCATTCGTCACTCATGCGCACACCTGCTGGGACACGCTATCAAACAGTTGTGGCCGCATACCAAAATGGCTATCGGTCCGGTCATTGATAACGGTTTTTACTACGACGTTGACCTCGACCACACTCTGACCCAGGAAGATATCGACGCCCTCGAAAAGCGGATGCACGAGCTGGCGGAGAAGAACTACGATGTCATCAAGAAAAAGGTGAGCTGGCACGAAGCGCGTGAAACATTTGTGAACCGCGGTGAGAGCTATAAAGTCTCCATTCTCGATGAAAACATCGCCCATGATGACAAGCCTGGCTTGTATCATCACGAAGAATACGTCGACATGTGCCGCGGTCCGCACGTGCCGAACATGCGTTTTTGTCATTACTTCAAACTGATGAAAACAGCAGGCGCCTACTGGCGTGGCGACAGCAGTAATAAAATGCTGCAGCGTATCTACGGTACCGCATGGACCGATAAGAAAGCGCTGAACGCCTATCTGCTGCGTCTTGAAGAAGCGGCAAAGCGTGACCACCGTAAAATCGGTAAGCAGCTTGACCTGTATCACATGCAGGAAGAAGCGCCGGGTATGGTGTTCTGGCATAACGATGGCTGGACTATCTTCCGTGAACTGGAAACTTTCGTGCGCTCTAAGCTGAAAGAGTATCAGTATCAGGAAGTGAAAGGCCCGTTCATGATGGACCGTGTGCTGTGGGAGAGAACCGGGCACTGGGACAACTACAAAGATGCGATGTTCACCACCTCTTCTGAGAACCGTGAATACTGCATCAAGCCGATGAACTGCCCAGGTCACGTGCAGATTTTCAACCAGGGTCTTAAATCCTATCGCGATCTGCCGTTGCGTATGGCGGAGTTCGGTAGCTGCCATCGTAACGAGCCGTCAGGCGCGCTGCATGGCCTGATGCGCGTTCGTGGGTTTACCCAGGATGACGCACATATCTTCTGTACTGAAGACCAGGTGCGTGATGAAGTCAACGCCTGCATTCGTATGGTCTACGATATGTATAGCACCTTTGGCTTCGAGAAAATCGTCGTCAAGCTGTCTACGCGTCCTGAAAAACGCATTGGTAGCGATGAAACATGGGATCGTGCGGAAGCCGATCTGGCCGTGGCTCTGGAAGAGAACAACATCCCGTTTGAGTATCAACTGGGTGAAGGTGCCTTCTACGGCCCGAAAATTGAATTTACACTGTATGACTGCCTCGATCGTGCATGGCAGTGCGGAACAGTACAGCTGGACTTCTCTCTGCCGCAGCGTCTTAACGCCTCTTATGTAGGCGAAAGTAACGAGCGTCAGGTGCCGGTGATGATTCACCGCGCCATTTTGGGTTCCATCGAACGCTTCATCGGTATTCTTACCGAAGAGTTCGCTGGGTTCTTCCCAACCTGGATTGCACCTGTGCAGGTCGTGGTGATGAATATCACTGATTCTCAGGCTGAATACGTCAACGAATTGACGCGTAAACTGCAAAATGCGGGCATTCGCGTAAAAGCAGACTTGAGAAATGAGAAGATTGGCTTTAAAATCCGCGAGCACACATTGCGTCGTGTCCCGTATATGCTGGTTTGTGGCGACAAAGAGGTTGAAGCAGGCAAAGTAGCCGTGCGCACCCGTCGCGGAAAAGACCTCGGCACTGTGGACGTAAACGAAGTGATCGAGAAGCTGCTGAATGAAATACGCAGCCGCAGTCTTCAACAACTGGAGGAATAAAGTATTAAAGGCGGAAAACGAGTACAAACGGCACGTCCGAATCGTATAAATGGCGAGATTCGAGTTCAGGAAGTTCGCTTAACAGGTCTGGAAGGCGAACAGCTTGGTATAGTGAGTCTGAGAGAAGCTCTGGAAAAAGCTGAAGAAGCAGGAGTGGATCTGGTAGAGATCAGCCCTAACGCCGAACCGCCAGTTTGCCGAATCATGGACTACGGCAAATTCCTCTATGAAAAAAGCAAATCTTCTAAGGAACAGAAGAAAAAGCAAAAGATTGTTCAGGTTAAGGAAATTAAATTCCGTCCTGGCACCGACGATGGCGATTACCAGGTAAAACTCCGCAGCCTGGTACGCTTTCTCGAAGAGGGCGATAAGGCCAAAATCACTCTGCGTTTCCGCGGACGTGAAATGGCCCACCAGCAGATCGGTATGGAAGTGCTTAACCGCGTCCGTGACGATCTGAGTGAACTGGCAGTAGTCGAATCCTTCCCAACAAGGATCGAAGGCCGTCAGATGATCATGGTGCTCGCTCCTAAGAAGAAACAGTAAGGCCTTCAAGTAGCATTGATCGTGGGACCCTCGGGTCTCACAGTCTTTGTTCGCCTACGTTTCATTTTTCAACAATGCGAAGTGGAAGTTATTAAGATGCCAAAAATTAAGACCGTACGCGGTGCTGCTAAGCGCTTCAAAAAAACCGGTAAAGGTGGTTTTAAGCACAAGCACGCTAACCTGCGTCATATTCTGACCAAAAAAGCTACTAAGCGTAAACGTCACCTGCGCCCGAAAGCCATGGTTTCTAAAGGCGATCTGGGTCTGGTAATCGCGTGCCTTCCGTACGCATAAGTCGTTAACGTTTAACTTTTATTAATCAAGAATATAGAACAGGAGAGCTCATATGGCTCGCGTAAAACGTGGTGTAGTTGCCCGTGCACGTCACAAGAAAATTTTGAAACAAGCCAAAGGCTACTACGGTGCGCGTTCACGCGTATACCGCGTTGCCTTCCAGGCAGTTATCAAAGCAGGTCAGTATGCTTACCGTGACCGTCGTCAACGTAAGCGTCAGTTCCGTCAACTGTGGATTGCGCGTATCAACGCAGCAGCACGTCAGAACGGTATTTCTTACAGCAAATTCATCAACGGCCTGAAAAAAGCCTCTGTTGAAATTGACCGTAAGATTCTGGCTGACATCGCAGTATTCGACAAAGTAGCGTTCACCGCTCTGGTCGAAAAAGCGAAATCTGCACTGGCATAAGCCAGTTGAAGAGGGAGGCTTGCCTCCCTCTTCTCTTTCAAATTATCGTTAAAAATCAGTAAGACATTGACTTTTCAGAGTGAAAACTTTCCAATAAGTTCTTCACAGCCCTTATCAGACAAGGTAACGCAAGCATGAATGCTGCTATTTTCCGCTTCTTTTTTTACTTTAGCACCTGAATCCAGGAGGCTAGCGCGTGAAAGACGAAACGAAAAACAGCGCCAGAAAGCCTCCCCAGGGAGGCTTTTTTCGTATATAGAATTCAAGAGATTAAGTCCGCAAACGGGTGTTTGCACCGACATTATTGAGGAAAACCATGTCACATCTCGCAGAGCTGGTTGCCAGTGCCAGGGCAGCTATTAATGAAGCTTCAGATGTCGCCGCGCTGGATAACGTGCGTGTCGAATATCTGGGTAAAAAAGGGCATCTGACCCTTCAGATGACAACCCTGCGTGAATTGCCGGCGGAAGAACGCCCGGCCGCAGGTGCCGTTATCAACGAAGCCAAAGAGCAGGTTCAGCAGGCGCTGAACGAGCGTAAAGCCGCTCTGGAAGGGGCAGCCCTGAATGCACGTCTGGCCGCAGAAACCATCGATGTTTCTCTGCCAGGTCGTCGTGGTGAAACCGGTGGTTTGCACCCGGTAACCCGCACTATCGATCGCATTGAAAGTTTCTTCGGTGAGCTCGGCTTTACCGTGGCGACTGGCCCGGAAATCGAAGATGACTATCACAACTTCGATGCCCTGAATATTCCTGGCCACCACCCGGCACGTGCTGACCACGACACTTTCTGGTTCGATGCAACGCGTCTGCTGCGCACCCAGACCTCTGGCGTACAGATCCGCACCATGAAAAACCAGCAGCCGCCTATCCGCATCATTGCGCCGGGCCGCGTCTATCGTAACGACTACGATCAGACCCACACCCCTATGTTCCATCAGATGGAAGGCCTGATTGTTGATACCAACATCAGCTTCACCAACCTGAAAGGCACGCTGCACGACTTCCTGCGTAACTTCTTTGAAGAAGATTTGCAGATTCGTTTCCGTCCGTCCTATTTCCCGTTCACCGAACCGTCCGCAGAAGTTGACGTCATGGGTAAAAATGGCAAATGGCTCGAAGTACTTGGCTGCGGCATGGTTCACCCGAACGTACTGCGTAATGTCGGCATCGATCCGGAAGTTTACTCCGGCTTCGCCTTCGGTATGGGTATGGAGCGTCTGACCATGCTGCGCTACGGCGTCACCGACCTGCGTGCATTCTTCGAAAACGATCTGCGTTTCCTCAAACAGTTTAAATAAGGGCAGGACAGAACAATGAAATTCAGTGAACTGTGGTTACGCGAATGGGTTAACCCGGCGATTGACAGCGAAGCGCTGTCTGGCCAAATCACCATGGCAGGCCTGGAAGTGGACGGCGTTGAGCCGGTTGCAGGCGTGTTCAATGGCGTCGTAGTGGGTGAAGTGGTTGAATGCGGCCAGCATCCGAACGCTGATAAACTGCGCGTAACCAAAATTAACGTTGGCGGTGAGCGTCTGCTGGATATCGTCTGCGGTGCGCCGAACTGTCGTCAGGGCCTGAAAGTGGCCGTTGCGACCATCGGTGCCGTTCTGCCTGGCGATTTTAAAATCAAAGCAGCGAAACTGCGCGGCGAACCGTCTGAAGGCATGCTGTGTTCGTTCTCTGAGCTGGGTATTTCCGACGATCATGACGGCATTATCGAACTGCCTGCTGATGCCCCGCTGGGAACCGACATCCGCGAATACCTGAAGCTCGATGACAACACCATCGAAATCAGCGTCACCCCGAACCGTGCTGACTGCTTAGGCATCATCGGCGTGGCGCGTGACGTCGCGGTCCTGAACCAACAGCCGCTGAACGTGCCAGAAATGGCGCCAGTTGCCGCAACCATCAATGACACTTTCCCCATCAACGTCGAAGCTGTCGAAGCGTGCCCACGTTATCTGGGTCGCGTCGTGAAAGGCATCAACGTTAAGGCACCTACGCCGCTGTGGATGAAAGAAAAACTGCGCCGCTGTGGCATCCGTTCTATCGATGCCGTAGTTGATGTGACCAACTACGTATTGCTGGAACTGGGTCAGCCGATGCACGCGTTCGACCTCGACCGCATCGACGGCGGCATCGTGGTGCGTATGGCGAAAGAGGGTGAAGCCCTGGTTCTGCTGGACGGCAACGAAGCCAAACTGAGTGCGGATACGCTGGTCATCGCTGACCACAACAAAGCCCTGGCAATGGGCGGCATCTTTGGTGGCGAGCATTCCGGCGTGA
Source organism: Scandinavium goeteborgense (assembly GCF_003935895.2). GTDB lineage: Bacteria > Pseudomonadota > Gammaproteobacteria > Enterobacterales > Enterobacteriaceae > Scandinavium > Scandinavium goeteborgense. The sequence goes on from NZ_CP054058.1 coordinate 1,962,043, forward strand.
ATGACGAAACCCAGAACGTGCTGCTGGAATGTGCATTCTTCAATCCGCTGTCCATCACTGGTCGCGCGCGTCGTCAGGGTCTGCACACCGATGCTTCGCACCGTTACGAGCGTGGCGTGGATCCGGCGCTGCAGTACAAAGCGATGGAACGTGCCACACGTCTGCTTCTGGACCTTTGCGGCGGCGAAGCGGGCCCGGTCATTGATGTGACCAACGAAGCCACTCTGCCGAAGCGTGCCACTATTACGCTGCGTCGTAGCAAACTGGACCGTCTGATTGGCCATCACATTGCCGATGAGCAGGTTAGCGATATCCTGCGCCGTCTGGGCTGTGAAGTAACTGAAGGTCAGGACCAGTGGCAGGCCGTCGCGCCAAGCTGGCGTTTCGATATTTCAATCGAAGAAGATCTGGTGGAAGAAGTGGCCCGCGTATACGGCTACAACAATATCCCGGATGCGCCAGTTCAGGCGGGTTTGATCATGGGTCATCACCAGGAAGCTAACCTGTCTCTCAAGCGTGTGAAAACCATGCTGAATGACAAAGGCTACCAGGAAGTGATCACTTACAGCTTCGTTGATCCGAAAGTGCAGCAGTTGATCCACCCGGGTGAAGAAGCGCTGATCCTGCCAAGCCCAATCTCCAGCGAAATGTCCGCTATGCGTCTTTCTCTGTGGACTGGCCTGCTGGGCACCGTGGTCTACAACCAGAACCGTCAGCAGAGCCGCGTGCGTATCTTCGAAAGCGGTCTGCGTTTCGTGCCGGACACCCAGGCGCCATTGGGCATCCGTCAGGACGTGATGCTGAGCGGCGTTATCTGCGGTAACCGCTATGAAGAGCACTGGAATCTGGCGAAAGAGACAGTTGATTTCTATGATATAAAAGGCGATCTCGAATCCGTTCTGGACTTGACCGGCAAACTGGGCGATATCCAGTTCAAAGCCGAAGGCAATCCAGCGCTGCATCCGGGACAGTCTGCGGCGATTTATCTGAAAGGCGAACGTATTGGTTTCATTGGGGTTGTTCATCCTGAGCTAGAACGTAAACTGGATTTGAACGGTCGTACGATGGTGTTTGAACTCGAGTGGAATAAGCTCGCAGACCGCGTGGTTCCTCAGGCGAAAGAGATTTCTCGCTTCCCTGCGAACCGTCGTGACATCGCTGTGGTCGTGGCAGAAAACGTTCCTGCAGCCGATATTCTCAATGAGTGTAAGAAAGTTGGCGTAAATCAGGTAGTTGGCGTAAACTTGTTTGACGTGTACCGCGGTAAGGGCGTAGCGGAAGGTTTCAAGAGCCTCGCTATCAGCCTGATCCTTCAGGATACCAGCCGTACACTCGAAGAAGAGGAGATTGCCGCTACCGTTGCCAAATGTGTAGAGGCATTAAAAGAGCGATTCCAGGCATCATTGAGGGATTGAACCTATGGCGCTTACAAAAGCTGAAATGTCAGAATATCTGTTTGATAAGCTTGGGCTTAGCAAACGGGATGCCAAAGAACTGGTAGAGTTGTTTTTCGAAGAGATTCGTCGCGCTCTTGAAAACGGTGAGCAGGTAAAACTCTCCGGTTTTGGTAACTTCGATTTGCGCGATAAGAATCAACGCCCCGGGCGCAACCCGAAGACGGGCGAAGATATTCCCATTACAGCCCGGCGCGTGGTGACCTTCAGACCCGGCCAGAAGTTGAAAAGCCGTGTCGAAAACGCTTCGCCCAAAGCAGAATAATTTCTGATTAACCAAAAAGGCCGCTCTTGCGGCCTTTTTTCTTTTCCAGATTCGTTAATTTGTTTGATGAAGGCTCTGATTCCGTATCAAACAAGCGTAGCTGCGTATGTTGATTGGCATAGATTCCTGCTGTAGCATCTTTCTACAGACTAAGGCGACGTAGTCTCCAACAATGATGCGCAGTAACGGAGGTTCCTATGAACAAGTTAGACGAATTCGACGGTTTCTAAACAACCTTCTTACACGCGGAGCGATTGCTCCGCTTTTTTTTGGTCTTTTGACAGGGATCATGTCATGACAATCAACCCGACGGTGTGGCCGATCATTAGCAATACTCTGGTTTTCGGTGGGATCTGCGCTGCGATCCTGACCATTCGCTATAACATTAAAATGGCCCGTAAGACGCAGACAGCCACCTTCCTCTTCGAAAGCCGAAAAGACAGTGAGTACATCGAAAGTCTTCATACCCTTAAAGTGAGCCACGGTTCTGGTAAGTCGATGCGATCCTATGTTTTTCCTCCGGAAGGGGTGTCACTTACAGAGCTCGATATTCTTCAGATGCGCAGAATCCAGTACATTTTGAATTTCTTTGAGCGTTTAAGGCAGAGGTACCGATGTTCACACTTTGCTCTAAACGCTCTATGGTTGGTAGAACCCGGTGGATAATTCGCATACCTACCAAAAGTTCATTCATGTTGATACCTGGATGAATTCGGGAAATTTTCAAACCCGGTCCTTCACCTTCGGCTTCTGACTGGGGCGATAGTTCCTAAGTACTGATGCTTTTTCTTTCCAGCGCACACTAACCTCACTAAAATCATTGACCTGACCTATACCGAACTTGGAACTCATGCAACGACTTGCCCAACGTCAACAGCAACGAAACCAGCGATGGCTGGGACTCCTGCTGTTGCTCCTTATGCTCGCGGTGTTCATCAGCCTCTGTGCGGGTGAAGCGTGGATTGCGCCGGGTGAATGGTTTACCGCGCGCGGTGAGCTGTTTGTCTGGCAGATTCGCCTGCCGCGTACCGTGGCGGTGGTGCTGGTGGGTGCGGCGCTGGCGGTGTCCGGGGCGATTATGCAGGCGTTATTTGAGAACCCGTTGGCGGAGCCGGGCTTGCTGGGCGTATCTAACGGCGCGGGCGTCGGGCTGATTGCCGCCGTATTGCTGGGAAAAGGGCTACCAAACTGGGCGCTTGGCCTGAGTGCCATTGCCGGGGCACTGATCATCACCGTGATATTACTGCGCTTTGCACGCCGTCACTTATCGACCAGTCGCTTGCTGCTTGCGGGCGTGGCGCTGGGCATTATTTGCAGCGCGGCGATGACCTGGGCTGTTTATTTTTCGACGTCGTTTGACCTGCGCCAACTGATGTACTGGATGATGGGCGGGTTTGGCGGCGTGGACTGGCATCAGGGCTGGCTCATGTTGGCACTTGTGCCCGCGATGGGCTGGGTTTGCCTGCAATCGCAGCCGCTGAATTTATTGTCGCTCGGCGAAACGTCCGCCCGCCAGTTGGGGCTACCGCTCTGGCTGTGGCGCCGGCTTCTGGTGCTGGCGACGGGCTGGCTGGTAGGCGTCAGCGTGGCGCTCTCTGGTGCCATTGGCTTTATCGGGCTGGTGATTCCCCATATGCTGCGGCTGTGTGGCCTCACCGACCATCGTGTGCTTCTGCCTGCCTGTGTGCTGGCTGGGGGCGCAACGCTGCTGTTCGCCGATATTGTGGCCCGTCTGGCGCTGGCTTCAGCAGAATTGCCTATTGGCGTCGTTACCGCCACCCTGGGCGCACCCGTTTTTATCTGGCTATTATTAAGGGCTGGCCGCTAAGCGCCGGCTGATAACCCAAGAGGACGCTATGCAACACAATATTCTCAACACAAATGTCACGACCATCGACGGTGAAAACGTCAATCTCGAACAGTTCAAAGGCAAAGTACTGCTGGTGGTGAATGTCGCCTCCCAGTGCGGGCTGACGGCACAGTACGAGCAGCTTGAAAACATTCATGAAGCCTGGAGCAAAGACGGTTTCGCCGTGCTGGGGTTCCCGTGCAACCAGTTCCTCGGCCAGGAACCGGGCAGCGACGAAGAAATTAAAACCTTCTGTAGCACCACCTACGGTGTGACGTTCCCAATGTTCAGCAAAATCGACGTCAACGGCGAACAGCGCCATCCGCTGTACCAGAAGCTGACGGATGCCGCCCCGGTCGCCGTGGCGCCAGAAAGCAGCGGTTTCTACGAGCGTATGGCCAGCAAAGGCCGCGCGCCGAAGGTGGAAGGCGATATTCTGTGGAATTTTGAAAAATTCCTGATTGGCCGTGAGGGCGAAGTCATTCAGCGCTTCTCCCCGGACATGACGCCGGAAGATCCGATCGTGATGGAATCCATCAAGCTGGCACTGGCGAAGTAATCGTGCCGCTGATGCAGTTGCAGGGCGTGGCAGAACCGGGACGATTGCACCCGGTCAGCGCTGAGGTCCGTCAGGGCGAGATAGTGCATCTTGTCGGCCCCAACGGCGCAGGGAAAAGCACGCTGCTCGCCAGAATGGCGGGCTTAAGCCAGGGCGCAGGGCAGGTTAAGCTGAACGGAAGAGCGGTGACCGACTGGCCTGCACCGGAACTGGCACGACATCGGGCGTATCTGACGCAACATCAGACGCCGCCCTTTGCGATGCCGGTGTGGCATTACCTGACGCTGCATCAGCCCGACAAAACGCAGCTTGCATTACAGCAAGAAATCGCCGAAAAGTTGGGTCTGGCGGATAAGCTTGCCCGCCCGGTCAATCAGCTTTCCGGCGGTGAATGGCAGCGCGTTCGCCTCGCGGCGGTAGTGCTGCAAATTCACCCGAAGGGAAACCCGGACGGTCAGCTGTTGTTGCTTGATGAGCCGATGAACAGCCTAGATGTGGCCCAGCAGAGCGGGCTGGACAAGCTGTTGACGGAGCTCAGGCTTGCCGGCGTGACGGTGGTCATGAGCAGCCATGATTTGAACCACACGTTACGCTTTGCCAGCCAGACGTGGCTGTTATGTCGGGGCCAAATGCTGGCCAGCGGTGACACGCCGCACGTTTTGACGATCGAAAATCTGACGGCTGCGTATGATATGCCGTTCAAAAAGCTCAATGCTGATGGCGTACAGATTTTAATTTCTGCGCTGTAACCCTAAGGTTTCTTGCAACTTTGCAAATTCGCAGGCTAAATTATTCTTATAAAAAATATCAGAGGAAACGCCAGGATATGCGTCTCTTATTTATTTTAGTGGCAGCGTTAATTTTAGCCGGGTGCAGCAGCCATCGTGCGCCGCCGCCTAACCCACGGCTTTCGGACTCCATCACCGTCATTGCCAATCTCAACGATCAGCTGGCAAATTGGCGCGGCACGCCTTATCGCTACGGGGGAAGTACTCGTGGTGGCGTGGATTGTTCCGCGTTCGTAATGATGACCTTCCGCGATCAGTTTGATTTGCAACTGCCGCGCGATACTAAACAGCAGTCGAAAATCGGCACCGAAATTGATAAAGGCGATTTATTGCCGGGCGACCTGGTATTCTTCAACACCGGTTCGGGCGGAAATGGTCTGCATGTCGGCATCTACGACACAGATAATCAATTTATTCATGCCTCAACCAGCCAGGGCGTCACGCGATCCTCGCTGGATAATGTCTACTGGCGAAAGCACTTCTGGCAAGCCAGGCGTATTTAGCAGGAAAAACAAAAGGGCCTAATGGCCCTTTTTTGTTGGCAGATAAATATAAAAAATCACTACGGAATAATTATCAGTTGTCATTGCATTCAGCTAATGAATCTCTGGATTGTGCGATTGCACGAATATGGATTACAATCATCCCAATGATAAAGCAAAGGAATTCCTGAATTACAAAGGAACGAATGAAATTAATCTTTTTAAAATCAAAGATTTTGTTTTCGACTGGAACCATGCAGCAGCGACCAGGGAGCTCCCTTGAACAAGGGTGGACGCAATGATAGTTACTCTTGATAAAGCCTGGAAAACCGAATTGTTATTCTTGCCTGCCAGAAATGGTGGGGGGCAACTTGTGGGATTAGAATTAATCGCGAACTTTGTCGGCGTGGATGATGCGGTCCGCACGCCAACCACGCTGGTGACATCTCGTCTGAGCGATGAACAGGAAGTGATGCTGTTTCGTGAAAAACTCGCGTTACTCGAAACCTGCCAAATCTTTTTTATTCAGCAGCAATTAATTGCGTGGATTAATATAACGCCAGCAATTGCCTTTGCGTTGTTAACACAAAAAATGTTAGCGGAAGAGGCCGGGCGATTTTCCTTTCTGGAGTTTACGGTCAATGAAAACTTCCCAGAATTGAATGCCACCGACAAAAATCATTTACTGGTACAACTGGCGAATCTTTTCCCACTGGCGCTGGCCAATTTTGGTGCCGGAGACGCATCGACTCAGGCTGTTTTCAGCGGCTTGTTCAAACGCGTTACGCTGGATAAAAACTTTATTCAGCAGCAGGCGTTATTATTATCGTTTGATCCCTTCATGCGGGCAATAATCGCCCAGGTTCAGCCCTGCTGCACCGCGATAATGGCGGCGGGCGTGGACAACCTCCAGATCCTTGAACGCCTGGAGCCCTGGGGCCTGAGCGCCTATCAGGGATTACTGTGGCCCGCCGTCGATAGCGCATCGCTTACCCGCCTGATGCAGCAATAACCCTGTAGCCAGCCCGTATTTATCTGCCCTCACAGGCACTACACTACAGACAGGAGGAACCATGACCCTGTCTTTTACCCATCACTGGCGCGATGAACTGCCAGGTTTTTATACCGAACTGTCACCGACGCCGCTGGCCAACGCACGCCTGATTTGGCACAACGCGACGTTGGCGCAAAGCCTCGAGCTGCCTGAAACGCTGTTCAGCCCTGAAAAAGGCGCGGGCGTCTGGGGCGGCGAAACGCTGCTGCCCGGTATGCTGCCGCTGGCGCAGGTCTACAGCGGCCATCAATTTGGCGTCTGGGCCGGTCAGCTTGGCGACGGGCGCGGCATTTTGCTCGGCGAACAGCAACTGGCCGACGGGCGTCGTTACGACTGGCACCTGAAAGGCGCAGGACTGACGCCGTATTCCCGAATGGGCGACGGGCGCGCGGTGTTACGCTCCACGCTGCGTGAAAGTCTGGCGTCTGAGGCGATGTTCGCGCTCGGGATTCCGACCACGCGTGCGTTATCGGTGGCCACCAGCGACACGCCGGTGTACCGCGAAACGGTTGAGCAGGGCGCAATGCTGATGCGTCTGGCGGAAAGCCACGTGCGTTTCGGCCATTTCGAACATTTCTACTATCGCCGCGAGCCGGAAAAGGTCCGCGAGCTGGCGGATTATGTGATTCGTCATCACTGGCCGCAGCTTGAGAGCGAAGCCGAAAAATACACGCTGTGGTTCCGTGACGTTGTCAGCCGAACCGCACGTCTGATTGCCCGCTGGCAAACCGTTGGCTTCTGCCACGGGGTGATGAACACCGACAATATGTCGATTCTGGGCTTGACCATGGACTACGGTCCGTACGGTTTCCTCGATGATTATCAGCCAGGCTTTATCTGCAATCACTCTGACCATCAGGGCCGCTATAGCTTTGATAATCAGCCTGCGGTAGGGCTGTGGAACCTGCAACGCCTGGCGCAGTCGTTTTCGCCGTTCATCAAGGTGGATGTGCTCAACGATGCGCTGGACGGTTATCAGGAAGCCCTGCTGGTGGAATACGGTCAGCGGATGCGCGGCAAGCTTGGTCTGTTTACGGAGCAGAAGGGCGACAACGAACTGCTGAACGGACTGTTCAGCCTGATGGAGCGGGAAGGCAGCGATTATACCCGCACCTTCCGGATGCTGAGCATAACGGAACAGCAGAGTGCCAGTTCACCGTTGCGCGATGAGTTTATCGACCGGGCGGCGTTTGATGCGTGGTTCAGCGACTATCGCGCGCGTTTGCAGCAGGACGAGGTGGATGACGCCACCCGCCAGCACAGCATGAAGCAGGTGAATCCGGCGGTGGTGTTGCGCAACTGGCTGGCACAGCGCGCCATCGAGCAGGCTGAACGCGGGGAATATGCCGAGTTTGAGCGTTTGCACGAGGCGTTACGTGACCCGTTTGCTGACCGGACTGATGACTATGCCAGCCGTCCGCCTGAGTGGGGCAAACGGCTGGAAGTGAGCTGTTCGAGCTGATACTACGGGGCTAAAAAAACCTGTGGCGTCTGGCTGCCGGGGTGCTGACCAATATGCACTTCGGCACCGTACCAGCGGCTCAGGGTATCCGCCTGTAACACCTGTTGCGCGCTACCCTGAGCCACAATCTCTCCTTCATGAAGCAGGATCAGTCTGTCGGCCCAAAGCGCGGCCAGATTGAGATCGTGCAGCACCGCGCAAACGTGAAGATTCCCGGCCTGGGTCAGGGTTTTCAACAATCGCAGCAAATGCTGCTGATGATATAAATCCAGCGCCGACGTTGGCTCATCGAGAAACAACCAACCCTGCGGCGCATCAGCCACCCACAGCTGTGCCAGCGCCCGCGCCAGCTGAACCCGCTGTTGCTCTCCGCCAGAAAGCGCATTGTATTTCCGGCCCGACAACGGAGCACATCCGGTCAGAGCCATGACCTGTTCAACGACTTTACGGCTATTGCCCTGTTCCCACGGCGCGCGCCCCATGGTAATCACATCTTCCACCGGCCAGTCGAAGCCGAGCTGGCTTTGCTGGCGCATCACCGCCCGTTGACGAGACAGCGCCTGCGGCGTCCATGCGGATAACGGTTTATCGTTCAGCAGACAGTGCCCGTTATCCGGTGGCAAATAGCCGGTCAGCGCGCGCAGCAGCGTCGATTTTCCCGCGCCGTTGGGGCCAATCAGCGCCACCAGTTCGCCAGGCGCTAGCGTCAGATTAATGTCACGTAACACCGGCGAATAACACATTTTAACGGCCTGTAAGCGATTAGCCATGCTGGCCTCCGCGACGGAAAATCATCCATAAAAACCACGGCGCACCCAACAGGCTGGTCAGCAAACCGACCGGCATTTCCGCAGGCGCAACCAACGTACGGGCCACGGTGTCGGCCACCAATAGCAAAATGGCACCGACCAGCACCGAACCGGGAATGACCGCCCGGTGATCGGCCCCGAGCCACATGCGTAGCAAATGCGGCACCACCAGCCCGATAAAGCCAATCACGCCGCTGACGGCCACCGCCGCCGCAACCAACAGGGCGCTGCACAGCAATAAACGCCGCTGAATCTGAAGCACGTTCACGCCGAGGTAATGTGCCTCTTCATCGCCCAGCTGTAGCAAATTCAACGGTTTTGCCAGCCGCCAAATAATGAACACCGTCGGCAGCATCAGTGAGGCCGTCGCTAGCAACGTTGACCACTGCGCCTGGCCGAGACTGCCCATGCCCCACAGCGAAAGTTGACGCAGCTGCGCGTCGTTGCTGAGCCACGACAGCACGCCCACCGCCGCGCCGCACAGCGCGTTAATAGCGATCCCCACCAACAGCAGGCGCGACAGGGAATTATCGTTGCGCTGGCTGAGGACAAAAATCACCATCGTCACCGCCAGGCTGCCGAGAAACGCCGCCAGCATCGGGGCGTACAGCATCAACATCAGTGGCAGCGAGAAGGGTAAAACCACCCACATCGCCACCGCCAGCGCGGCACCGCTGCTGATCCCCAACAGGCCAGGGTCCGCCAGCGGATTGCGAAACAGCCCTTGCATCACGCAGCCCGCCAGCGCCAGCGAGCCGCCGATGGTCAGCGCCAAAAGCACGCGCGGCAGACGAATGGTGAACCAGATTTGGCGCAGCGCGCTGTCGCCATGCCAGAGGATATCCAGCGGCAGCTTCAGCGCGCCAAAGGTGGTGGCGCATAGCGTTAACAGCGTCAGCAGGGCCAGAAGTGACCACAGAGAACGGGCAACCCGCGGCGTCATCAGGGAAGCTGCTCCGCTTTATGCCGCAGCTGTTGAATCGCTTCCGGAGTACGAATGCTGAATCCCAACAGCGCCATGTCATCGACCAGCAGTACCTGTTTATTCCGCCCGGCTGGGGTTTGCGCCAGACCTGGCAATGTCCACAATCCACTTTCGCCGCCCATGCCTTTTACGCCGTCGGTAGAGATAACCACCAGATCCGGCTGGCTGGCGATGACCCCTTCCTGAGAAAGCGGCTGATAACGGTTAAAGCCCTGCATCGCATTTTGCAGACCCGCCGCACGAATAGCTGAATCAGCGCCGGTTTGCTGCCCGGCGGCCATGGCGCTCATGCCGCCGTGGTTGAGAATAAACAGCACGCGCTTATTGAGTGGCGTTTTAGGCAACGCATCCAGCGCCTGTTTCATCTGCTGACGGAGCTGATCGCCTTCGGCCTCTTTGTGCATTGCTGAGGCGACGATGCGAATTTTGTCGTCGATCACGGAAACGTCGTTGCTGCCCGGAACCGTTACCACCGTCACACCGTTTTGTTCGACCTGTTTCAGCGCCAGCGACGGCTGGGCCTGTACGCTGGCGAGAACGGTCGTCGGGCGCGTGGCGAGAATGCCTTCAGCGTTCAGCTGACGCAGATAGCCCACGTCAGGCAATTTCAATGCTTCAGGCGGCCACATGCTGGTGCTGTCTCGTGCAATGAGGGCGCTCTGCGCCCCCAGGGCATAGACAATCTCCGTCACGTCGCCGCCTAGCGTCACCACTTTTTGAGCTGCCGCACCTGCCAACAGAGGCAGGGCGGCCATCAACGCGACGACGGCTCTCATGCCGCCAGCCCTTTGGCAATCAGCGCTTCGACCTGCGTGCGCCACTGGGTTTGCTCCGGTTCGCCTTCGGTGCGCTGACCATAAAGCTGCGCAATCTGCGTACCGTCGGCGGCGAACAGTTCGAGGCTGGTGACGTGGCCATCGGCGGTGGGTTTACGCGTCACCCAGGTTTCGGCGATGGTGTCTTCGCGCAGGTGCAGGGTAAAGGCCGAATTAAAGATGTTCAGCCAGCCTTTCATCGGCACCACTCTTTCGATTGCGCCGGTGAAAATCTGCACGCAGCCACGGTTGCCGACGAAGACCATAATTTCGTTGGCATCCTGATGGGCATTCGCCAGCAGGCGCGCCACTGCCTCGTTATCCACCTGACACGCCAGGTCATCGCCGACCAGGCGAAAAGCTTGCTGGCGGCTCAGGTTATGACGCTTGAGCAGGGTGAAGAACTGGTGCACATCGGTCATCGCCCGCCATTCGCCGTCGAGGGTTTTGCCATCGATCTCACCGCAGGTGGCCGGTGCATCGGCTGTTTTCAGTTCGAGCGTCGGGTTATCGGCATGGATAAAACGGGTCAGAATATCGGCCCACGCGGTCATGTCGGTGGCGTCGGTGGTGTACACCTTCAGCAGGGCATCACCCTGATGGTCAAAGAACTGAATGCTTTGGCGTTCCCCGTGAGCGCTGGTTTCGCTGATGTGGAAAACGCTGGCCCACTGATTGAGGAACAGGCGTAAATCCAGTGCGCGCGGGTTGAGCACCAGACCGGCATGGCCGCTGAGGTGCTGATTGGTAAAGCTACCGATCTGTTCGTGAACGGCGTATTCGTTACGGCAGATGCATTTCACGTCACCGGCGGATTCCAGGGCGGCAAGCACCTCGCGCACTTCACCCTGTAAACGCCAGGCATCGTGCCCCACGCGCGCCCAGGTCAGTTCCGCTTCGCTGATGTGCATCATCGCGGCGATGTCACGCGCATATTTGCCCGGATTTTCTTCTTTTAACGCCAGCCAGCGTGTGTAGAGATTCATTGTCATATTCCTTCCAGATGAAATACCCCGGCTAACCGGGGTGGGGTGATTACCACTGATAACTCACGAAAATTTTACCGTTCTGACCATCCTGAGGGATGCCCTGCGGCGAGTAATATTCTTTGTCGAAGGCGTTGCCAAACACCAGCGAGGTGGTCAGGCCGCTGAGCGCCTGTTGGCCTTTATAGCTCACGTAGAAGTCGTTCACGCCGTAGCCCGCCTGCGGGGTGGAGCTGATGCTCTTTGTGTCTTCTGCGAAGGTGCCAATCCAGCCAACCGAGAAGCCGCTCTGGGCAATCGGCACGTCGAGGCGAGAGGTGACGGTATCCGGATTGATTGAGGTCAGCCAGTCGCCGGTATCGGTGTCTTTACCGCGGGTCCGGTTATACGCCACGTCGAGGCTGAACAGGTCGGTAGTGTATTTAGTCATCACGTCCCAGCCCCAAATTTTGGCGTTCGGCACGTTGATGGAGGTAGTCGAGGCCGCCGCGAAATCAACAGACGTGGTGATGTAATCTTTGGCGTTCGTGTCGAAGTAGCTAGCTTTAAACTCGAACGCATCGTTCGCCAGCATCACGTCGTCAAAGCGCAGACCAAAGCCGTATTCCTGCGTTTCGTTGGTTTCCGGGCGCAGGTTCGGGTTCGGTACCCAATAGTTAGTGTAGAAACTGCCGATGGAGAAGTGTTTGGAATCGTTATACATCTCGCCCATCGTCGGAGCGCGGAAGGCCTGCGCGTAGGAGCCAAACAGCATCAGCCAGTCGGTTGGGCTGATGGTCATGCCCGCCCGGGAAGACCATTTATCCGCATCGACGTCGTCATACCCGTCGCTGGTGCCGCGATAGTTGTCGTAGCGCGTGCCGCCGAGGATCGTCACCGGCAGGTCGCGCAGGGTTATCTCATCTTGCAACCATCCAGAACTGAAGTTAATGCGCGCGTTCGGGAAACCGGTGGTCATGCCGCCCGGATTTTGCTCCTGACGGTAATATTCGCCGCCGTAGGTCAACAGGTGTGAGGCGAAGCTGTCGGTGAACAGACGCGTGCGGTTTTCAACTTTCCCGCCTTTGGTAGTCTGTTTACGGAACTCGCCGGAGTCGTCGAGATTTTGCGCGTTAATGCGCACTTCAGACCAGTAGCCCTTGACGTCAGCATTCAGCCAGTCGTTGCCTTCTGGCGCGATGTTGTAGGTTAACTGCGCGTCGCGCTGAATGGTGGAGCGGTCGGTCATCGGGTTGCTGCTGTCAGACGCTTGCGGCGTTTGCGGGTTTTTAGGCTCCTGCGCGGCGTTGTTGTAGTAACGCAGGGAACCGCTCAGCTTCTGCGCCGGGTCGATTTTCCAGCTACCTTTGGCGAGGAAGTTGGTAATGCTTTCGTCGTTCGGGGCGGTGAAACCGTCGCTCTGTTTTAAATCGCCGCGGTCACGGCTGGACCAGGAGACGATCCCGTCGAGCGTATCGGTGCGACCAAAGGCGCTGGCGCCCATGCCGAGGCTGTGATCGCCGGTGCCGCCGGTGCCAAACACGCGGTAGCCGCTGTTCTGTCCCAGCTGCAGCAGGTCGGCTGCATCCACGGTGTCATAGGAAATCACGCCGCCCAACGCGCCGCTGCCGTACAGCATCGCGCCGGGGCCACGCACGACTTCGATACGCTTGATCAACGCCGGGTCGAGGAATGTGCTGTTGAGGTGGCCGGTATCGGTACCCTGGCGAATGCCATCGACCATCACCAAAACGCCGCGACGGTCGTAACCGCGCAGATTGACGTCCTGACCGTTGGTGCGGCCGGTGCCGTCAAGGGTCAAACCCGGGACCTGACGCAGCATATCCGCGGCGGAGCTGGCGGTCTGACCTTCAGGGGTGTCGGCATCAATAACGGTGACCATCATCGGCGCTTCAAACGCGCTGCGTTCGTTGCCGGTGGCGGTAACGGTCATTTGTTCAGAGGCGGCGAAAGCCGGGGTGGTGATTGCGCCGAATACAGCCAGTGCGACCAGCGATGGGCGCAGTGACGCGGAATGCAGGTGTAGCATGCAACTCTCCATAAAAGGTGAAAAGTGCTGGCTGCCTCGGCGAGTTCCTGGGTGGCTGGCGAAATGTTGTGTGTAAGGTTGTTATTTAGTCAGGATCAATTTTCCGGCATGGGTCTGGCGCAGCAGATACTGCTGGCCATCATGCTCAATGATGACGCGACCTTCCGCGCCTAGCAGGGTTTTGCTACTCACCCGGCGGTCTTCGGCCTGCGGTTGCGGAGTCGAGGATGTTTTGCCTGCGGTCAGGAATGTATCCGATGATGTCATAGTGTTAAAAATAGCAATCAATGTAACAATGATAATCATTATCAACAAATCAAAAAGCTCGGCAACCCCTTTTGTGAAAAATAGGTGACTGGATCAAAAAAGATTGTTTCAGTACAGCAGGATATTGTCTGGCGAGGCGGGTGAAGCGGAGGCGTGTCGGGCAACGATTTTGCCCGACACGAAAAGCATAATCAGAAGCGGGTATCGATCGCGGCAGAAAGTTTATCCAGCAGAATTTCGCTGTCTTCCCAGCTCAGACAAGGATCGGTGATCGACTGTCCGTACACCAGCGGCTGTCCGGCCACGATTTTTTGCGTGCCTTCGCGCAGGAAGCTTTCCGCCATGATCCCGGCAATCGCCGTCGAACCATTGCGAATTTGCTGACAGATATCGTCACAGACATCCAGCTGACGGCGGTGCTGCTTCTGGCAGTTGCCGTGGCTGAAATCGATAACCAGTTGTTCCGGCAAATCGAATTCGTGCAGCGTATCGCAGGCGACCGCAATGTCTGACGCGTGGTAGTTTGGCTTTTTGCCGCCGCGCATGATGATGTGACCATACGGATTACCGCTGGTCTGATAAATCGTCATCTGCCCGTTTTTGTCTGGCGACAGGAACATATGGCTGGCACGAGCGGCACGGATGGCATCCACGGCAATGCGGGTGTTACCGTCGGTGCCGTTTTTGAACCCAACCGGGCAGGAGAGCGCGGAGGCCATTTCACGGTGGATCTGGCTTTCGGTGGTGCGAGCACCAATGGCGCCCCAGCTGATTAAATCGGCGATGAACTGACCGGTCACCATATCGAGAAACTCAGTAGCCGTGGGAACGCCCAGCTGATTAACCTGCAGCAGCAGCTTGCGCGCCTGCTCGATACCGTGATTCACGCGATAGCTGCCGTTGAGATCCGGATCGGAAATCAGACCTTTCCAACCCACCACCGTACGCGGTTTTTCGAAATAGGTGCGCATCACGATTTCAAGCCGCGACTGGTGCTTTTCACGCAGCGCCTGCAGACGATGCGCGTAATCCATCGCCGCATCCAGGTCATGAATGGAGCAGGGGCCAATCACCACTAACAGACGTTTATCTTCGCCGTTGAGGATTTTTTCAATGCGACGGCGGGAGGCGGTCACGTGACCGGCAACCTCGGAAGTGACAGGGTAATGTTGCGCCAGTTCAGCAGGCGTTACCAGACTGTCGATGCGCGCCGAACGCAGTTCATCAGTTTTGTTCATTGGAGCTCTCAGAATTTGGTGGCTTCTACGGCAGGAATACCGGAAGTGATGCGCATCACGATAAACCAATCTCGGCTGAATTCAAGGTTCAACGCCTATTCAGCAATGTGATGCGCATACATTGCAAAAAGAGGATAGCGCATTTTGCAATGATGTACTAGTGTGTTAGTACATGCGGCGACTGAGTCCCATTATGTCGAGGATTTTGGTGGCGATTTCTTCCACCGAATAGTTGGTGCTGTTGAGCCACGGGATTTGGTTCTTACGGTACAGCGCTTCTACTTCGGTGACTTCCATGCGGCACTGGCGCATCGACGCATAGCGGCTGTTCTCGCGGCGTTCTTCGCGAATGGCGGCCAGACGTTCCGGGTCGATGGTCAGCCCGAATAATTTATGCTGTAACGGTTTCAGCGCGGCGGGCAGGACCAGATTATCCATATCGTCGGCGATAAACGGATAGTTGGCGGCGCGGATGCCAAACTGCATCGCGAGGTAAAGGCTGGTCGGGGTTTTGCCGCAGCGTGAGACGCCGAGCAAAATCACCTGCGCCTGATCGAGATTACGCAGCGAAACGCCGTCATCGTGCGCCAACGTGTAGTCAATGGCGGCGATACGGGCATCATATTTCGTCAGATTTCCCGGCGTAAGGCCGTGAGTGCGATGGGCAATTGGCGTAGGGTCGAGTTTCAGTTCTTCCTGCAATGGCGCAACCAGCGCCTGCACGATGTCCTGACAGAAGCCTTCGCTTTGCAAAATAATGGTTCGGATTTCAGGAATGACGATCGAATAAAAGACCAGCGGACGGACGCCAGATTGCTGATAAATCGCGTCAATCTGCTCCTTCACCGCCTTCGCCCGGCTTTCGCTTTCGACAAACGGCAGAGTAATGCTGTTGACCGATACCGGGAATTGCGACATCACCGCGTGCCCGAGCACCTCGGCGGTAATGGCGGTGCCGTCAGAAATGTAAAATACGTGGCGATCTACATTGTTGTCCATTTTGACCATCCGGTAAATTAAGTTAATTCCATGAAGCCTATATTTATTTTAATCACATCCGAGTCGGTTTTGTCACAAATTTAAAAATGAAATGGTATTTTTAATTTATCTGAAATGGGGTGTTCATTTTCATGACGAAAGGCTATAAACCGTCTTTTTTTGTGGGATTCCTCAATAATCATGGAGTTAACGGTTTTCGAGGAACTGTCTTTAAAAGCAAAAAATTAATTTGCTTGAACGATTCACCTTTTTTCCCGTCACGTTAATTATGGCAGGATAAATACGTCGCCGGTTCTGTTCTGGCACTTTTCTTAAATAAAGGAATTGTTTCGATGTCCAACAATAGCTCGTCACCGCTGGTGCTTTGGTATAACCAACTCGGCATGAATGATGTAGATAGCGTTGGGGGCAAAAATGCCTCCCTGGGTGAAATGATTACTAATCTGTCCGATTTGGGCGTTTCCGTACCCAACGGGTTCGCTACCACGGCTGATGCTTTCAATCAGTTTCTCGACCAGAGCGGCGTGAACCAGCGTATTTATCAACTGCTGGATGAAACCGACATCGACGACGTCTCCGCCCTGGCGAAAGCCGGTGCACAAATTCGTCAATGGATTATCGATACTCCCTTTACATCAGAGCTGGAACAGGCGATTCATCAGGCCTATAACCAGCTTTCAACCGACGACGCCGACGCGTCGTTTGCCGTGCGTTCTTCCGCGACTGCCGAAGATATGCCGGATGCTTCCTTCGCCGGCCAGCAGGAAACGTTCCTCAATGTTCAGGGTTACGACGCTGTGCTGGTGGCGGTGAAGCACGTCTTCGCCTCCCTGTTTAACGACCGCGCGATTTCCTACCGTGTGCATCAGGGCTATGACCATCGCGGCGTCGCGCTCTCTGCGGGCGTGCAGCGCATGGTGCGTTCCGACCTCGGTTCCGCTGGCGTCATGTTCTCCATCGACACCGAATCTGGCTTCGATCAGGTGGTGTTTATCACCTCCGCGTTTGGCCTCGGTGAAATGGTGGTGCAGGGCGCGGTAAACCCGGACGAATTCTACGTCCACAAACCGACCCTGGAAAAAGGCCGCCCGTCCATCGTGCGCCGCACCATGGGCTCGAAAAAAATTCGTATGGTGTATGCCCCAACCCAAGAGCATGGGAAGCAGGTGCGCATCGAAGATGTGCCGCAGGCTGAACGCGACCGCTTCTCGTTGTCCGATGACGAAGTGCAGGAACTGGCGAAGCAGGCGATACAGATTGAGAAACACTACGGTCGCCCGATGGACATCGAGTGGGCCAAAGACGGTCACACCGGCAAGCTGTTTATCGTGCAGGCGCGTCCGGAAACCGTGCGTTCTCGCGGCCAGGTGACGGAGCGTTACACGCTGCACGCGCAGGGTAAAATCATTGCCGAAGGTCGTGCCATTGGGCATCGTATCGGCGCAGGCCCGGTGAAAGTGATCCACGATATCAGTGAAATGAACCGCATTCAGCCGGGTGATGTATTAGTCACCGACATGACCGACCCGGACTGGGAACCGATCATGAAAAAGGCGGCGGCGATTGTCACTAACCGTGGCGGGCGTACCTGTCACGCGGCAATTATCGCCCGTGAACTGGGCATTCCGGCCGTCGTGGGCTGTGGCGATGCCACCGAGCGCATGAAAGATGACGAGAAAGTCACCGTGTCCTGTGCCGAAGGCGACACCGGCTATGTGTATGCCGACATGCTCGACTTCAGCGTGAAAAGCTCTACCGTCGATACCATGCCGGATCTGCCGCTGAAAATCATGATGAACGTCGGCAACCCGGACCGCGCGTTTGACTTTGCCTGCCTGCCGAACGAAGGCGTCGGTCTGGCGCGTCTGGAATTTATCATCAACCGGATGATCGGCGTGCACCCACGCGCGCTGCTGGAATTTGATGACCAGGACGCGAAGTTGCAAAACGAAATTCGCGAAATGATGAAAGGCTACGACTCACCAAAAGAGTTCTATGTCGGCCGTCTGACTGAAGGGATCGCCACGCTCGGCGCGGCGTTCTATCCGAAACGCGTGATTGTGCGTCTTTCTGACTTTAAATCTAACGAATATGCCAACCTGGTGGGCGGCGAGCGTTACGAGCCGGAAGAAGAGAACCCAATGCTGGGCTTCCGTGGTGCGGGTCGCTACGTGGCTGACAGCTTCCGCGACTGCTTCGCGCTGGAGTGCGACGCGGTGAAACGCGTGCGTAACGAAATGGATCTCACCAACGTGGAAATCATGATCCCGTTCGTACGCACCGTGGATCAGGCGAAAGCGGTGATCGATGAGCTGGCGCGTCAGGGCCTGAAACGTGGCGAAAACGGTCTCAAAATCATCATGATGTGCGAGATCCCATCCAACGCGTTGTTAGCGGAACAGTTCCTCGAGTATTTCGACGGCTTCTCTATCGGCTCGAACGACATGACTCAGCTGACGTTGGGTCTGGACCGTGACTCCGGCGTGGTATCTGAGCTGTTCGATGAACGCAACGAGGCAGTGAAAGCGCTGCTGTCGATGTCGATTCGCGCAGCGAAGAAGCAGGGTAAATACGTCGGCATCTGCGGTCAGGGTCCATCTGACCACGAAGATTTCGCCGCCTGGCTGATGGAAGAAGGGATCGACAGCTTGTCGTTGAACCCGGACACCGTGGTGCAGACTTGGTTGAGTCTCGCCGAATTGCGTAAGTAATTGTTCAATCAAAGCCCCGGCAGCCTGCGCTGTCGGGGCTTTTTTTATGTGTGGCGCGGTTTGTCGAGCGCCTTCACAGAATTGAAACAAAACGAAAAATCATAACTTCGCTGTTAATTTCGACAATTGTCGCCCTTCGTCTGGTTCTGAATACTGCTTCTCAACCAGATACACCTTAACGGAGGGGAAGTTGATGACCGCACTGTATAAGGATGCGCAGCGTCCAGTCGCTGAACGCGTTGCTGATTTGCTGGCGCGAATGACGCCAGAAGAGAAGTTTGCCCAGATGCACGCCTACTGGCTGGTGCTGAGTGAAACCGGCGACCACCGCGAACGCAGCGACATGAGCGATGAATTTGCCGGCGTATCCGCGCAGGCTTCGTTGAATGAGCGTCTGACGCTCGGCGTCGGGCAAATCACCCGCCCGCTGGGCACCCACATTGTCGATGCCCGAACCGGGGTACGCGCCGCAAACCGTCTGCAAAAAATGCTGATGGAAGAGACGCGGCTCGGGATCCCGGCGCTGTTCCATGAAGAGTGCCTGGTCGGCCTGCTGTGCAAAGACGCGACGCTGTTTCCGTCTCCGCTGAACTACGGTTCGACCTGGGACCCGCAGCTCATTCGCCACGCCGCCGCATGTATTGGTGATGAGGCCCGGGCGACGGGCTGCCATCAGGGGCTGGCCCCGGTGCTGGATGTGTCGCGCGATGTGCGCTGGGGGCGCACCGAAGAAACCTTTGGCGAAGATCCGTGGCTGGTCGGGGTCATGGCCTGCGCCTATGTCGACGGTTTGCAGGGCGAAAAACGCGACCTGCTGGCGACGCTGAAACACTACGTCGGGCATTCGTTCAGCGAAGGCGCACGCAACCATGCCCCGGTGCATCTGGGCTTTTGTGAACTCAATGATACCTTCCTGCTGCCGTTTGAAATGGCGGTCAAACTCGCCAACGCCGGGTCGGTGATGCCCGCCTATCACGACATTGATAACCAGCCGGGCCACAGTGACGCCTTCCTGATGACCAAAATCTTGCGTGAGCAGTGGGGCTTCGACGGCATTATCGTCGCCGATTACGGCGGGATCAGTCTGCTGCATCAGCATCACGGCGTGTCTCATGACGCGGCGGAATCCGCGGCGCTGGCGTTCAACGCCGGGCTGGACGTCGAGCTGCCAAAAGATGACTGTGCGCGACATTTGGCTGAGGCCGTGGAGCGCGGGCTGATCTCGATGGGCAAAGTCGATGAGATCGTTGCCCGAACGCTGACCGAGAAATTCCGCCTCGGGCTATTTGAACAGCCTTACGCCGATGAAAACGCGGTGGAACTGCAAATTGCACAAACGCGGCAGGCGGCGCGAAATGTGGCTACGCGCTCACTGACGCTGCTGGAAAACAACGGCGTGCTGCCGTTTATCGGGCAACCGCACGTGGCGGTCGTTGGCCCGACGGCAGACGATCCATTGGCGCTGCTCAGCGGCTATAGCTTCCCGGTCCATCTGATCATCAGCGACATGCTTGAGCAAACGTCGCAGGTGACGACCCCGCTGGACGCGCTGCGCCAGACGCTCGGCGAACAGCACGTCAGCTACGCCAAAGGCTGCCACATTATCGAAAAACGCATGGCGGGCGCGCCAGTATTCCCGGGTGACAGCCGAGGAAAATCTATCCAGCAGTCACCGGTGTCTTTGGATACCTCACTCATTGCGGACGCGGTGCGTGTGGCTGAGAAATGCGACGTGGTTGTGGCCTGCGTGGGAGATTTAGCCGGACTGTTCCAGAGCGGGACTGTCGGCGAAGGCTCTGATACCGACTCACTCAATCTGCCCGGCGTACAACAACAGCTTCTGGAAGCGTTGGTGGCCACTGATAAACCGGTGGTGGTCGTGATGACCGGCGGGCGGCCATATACCCTGCAAGGGCTGGAAGATAAGGTGGCGGCGCTAATGATGGCCTGGGCTCCGGGGCAGGAAGGCGGCTGGGCCATTGCCGATGTCCTGACCGGACGCGCCGAACCGCAAGGGCGGTTGGTGGTCAGCGTGCCGAAAAGCGCCGGGGCGATGCCGTATTACTACAACCACAAACTGAAAAGCGGCGGCACGCCGTTTGCCTTCCATTTTGGTAGCCGCTATCCGTTTGGTTTCGGTAAAAGCTGGAGCCAGTTCCAATGGAGCGCGCTGACCCTTATCACGCCTGAAGTGGCTATCGACGGCGAAATTGCTGTGCAGGTCACGCTGACCAACATCGGCGAACGTCGCGGCAGCGAAGTGGTGCAGCTGTATGTGCGCGATAACGTGGCGTCGATGGTGCGTCCGGTGAAAGAGCTGAAAGCGTTCCAGCGCGTGGAGTTGGTGCCGAACCAGTCGGCGACGCTGACCTTCTACGTGCCCGTCGACATGCTGAACTTTACCGACCGTAACGGGAAACGCATTGTCGAGCCGGGTGAATTTACGCTAATGGCGGGTTCGTCCTCGGCAGATATTCATGGCACGGTCATCGCAAACGTCAGCGGAGCCACGCGGGAATTAGCGAAAAACTGGCGGATGCTGAGCCGTTGTGAAGTGAATTAAAGGATAAAAAAAAGCCCATCGTGGGAGATGGGCAAAGACTACACACAGCAATTCGTTGTTTCACTCAGGGGATTTCCATGCTTATAAATCAAGGTGTTGATTTATAACCGTGAGCTAATAGTAGGCATGCAGAATTTTTGCGTCGATCAGATTGGTCTTAATCGTTAAAAAAAGGTAAACGATTTGAGAGCCCTGAAGGGGCGTTAGCGGTGATTCTGAGCAGATTAGCGGTGCGATGGGGTAATAACGATAAGTAGTGCTTAAGTATTAGGCCCGGCGCATGGGTGCGTCCGGGCCATGTTTTATCAGTTAGCGAGCTTGTCGTGGTTCGCTTCCAGAGACTCCAGTTCCTCAAGCACTTCTTCAGGATCGTCAGTCGGGGGCGGCACTTCGCGCACCCAGGCATCAAAGAGACGCCAGGACACCGCCAACAATACCGGGCCGATGAACAGGCCAATCATGCCAAACGCAATCAGGCCACCGATAACACCAGTGAGAATCAACACCATTGGCAGGTCGGCACCCATACGAATCAGCATCGGACGGATGAAGTTATCCATGGTACCAACCACGCAGCTCCACACCAGCAGCACCGTGCCCCAGGTGGTGTCGCCGCTCCAGTACAGCCAGATGATGGACGGGATAAGCACCACCAACGGACCGAGCTGAACCAGACAGGAGAAAATCATTACCACGGTCAGCAGCGTCGCGTAAGGCACGCCGGAAATCGCCAGGCCGATACCGCCCAAAACCGCCTGCACCAGCGCGGTGACGACCACGCCAAGCGCCACGGCGCGAATGGCTTGTCCTGCCAGCAGCACCGCCGCATCGCCACGTTTAGCGGCCAGACGGGTGGCAAAATACCGCACGCCAAACGCCACTTTTTCGCCCTGCCAGTAGAGCAGTGCACTGAACAACAGCATCAGACCGCAATGCATCATAAAGCGACCAATATGCGCCGCCTGGCCGACAAACCATGTTGTGGTGGTGCCGATGTATGGGCGAACTTTCGCCATAATCGCCGAGCCGCCCATGTCCAGCAGACTGTGCCAGCCCGCGTACAGCTTACTACCGACCAGTGGAATACTGTTCAGCCACCCGAGATCGGGCAGGGAAATATTGCCAGAAGTAATGGCATGAACCAATGGGCCGCTGCCATCGACCAGACTGTTAACCAGCAGCGCAACCGGAATCACGAACAGTAAAAACAGCAGCAGCGTCATCACCAGCACTGCGAGTGAGCGGCGGCCAAACAGTAAACGCTGGAGTTTTAGCAGGACCGGCCAGGTGGCAATTACGATTGTCGCGGCCCACGCAAACCCCAGAACGAAGGGTTTTACTATCCATAAACAGGCTACGATCATGAGCGCTAAAAACAGCACCGACAGCAGAATTTGCGGTAAATCACGGGGCCGATAAAGGGTTGTCATACGTTTTGTACCTTAGTAGTTACGCCCTAAAAGAGGTGCACAGGATAAATCCATTTACTCATAATAATATCAACTATTTCGTTTCCATGTTCGGGCCGAAAACCAATAAGCTGATCCATTCAAAATGTGATACAACGTTAAGGCAATACGCAAACGATAAACATACCCTTCATACTTCAAGTTGCATCGGTGTTGGCTGCGTTTACTTTCCCGAATCACTTACTTATGTAAGCTCATCGGGCTACGCTTTCTTGCCGCCTGGATGCAACTCGAATTCTTTTGGGTAATAACCGTCCAACACAACTTAGTCAGGCAGGGTCAAGCGTCATGATCCCACAGATTTCTCAGGCACCCGGTGTTGTTCAGCTGGTGTTGAATTATTTGCAGGCACTGGAGCAACAAGGTTTTACCGGCGATACCGCCACCCGTTATGCCGACAGGCTGACGATGGCGACCGATAACAGCATCTATCAGCTCCTCCCCGATGCCGTGGTTTTCCCCCGTTCAACCGCTGACGTCGCGCTGCTTTCACGCGTTGCCGATGAAGAGCGTTTCCGCTCGCTGGTCTTTACGCCGCGCGGCGGCGGAACGGGCACCAACGGCCAATCGTTAAACCAGGGCATCGTCATCGATATGTCCCGCTATATGAATCGCATCATTGAAATCAATCCCGAAGAGGGTTGGGTGCGGGTCGAAGCGGGCGTTATCAAAGATCAGCTTAATCAGTTTCTAAAACCCTACGGGTATTTTTTTGCGCCCGAACTGTCAACCAGTAACCGCGCTACGCTTGGCGGGATGATCAACACCGATGCGTCCGGACAGGGGTCGATGGTGTATGGCAAAACCTCTGACCACGTACTGGGCGTGCGAGCGGTGCTGCTGGGCGGCGATATTCTGGATACGCAGCCGGTGCCGGTGTTGCTGGCGGAAACGCTGGCCAAAGAGCAGTCGGCTAGCGGGCGCATTTATCGCACGGTGTATGAGCGCTGCAAAGATAACCGCGAACTGATTATCGACAGCTTCCCAAAACTGAACCGCTTCCTCACCGGTTACGATCTGCGTCATGTCTTCAATGACGAGATGACCGAGTTTGACCTGACCCGCGTGTTGACCGGCTCAGAAGGCACGCTGGCATTCATTACCGAAGCGCGCCTGGATATCACGCGCCTGCCGAAAGTGCGTCGCCTGGTGAACGTCAAATATGATTCCTTCGATTCGGCGCTGCGTAATGCGCCATTTATGGTTGATGCGCGTGCGATGTCGGTGGAAACCGTCGATTCGAAAGTGCTGAATCTGGCGCGGGAAGATATCGTCTGGCACTCCGTCAACGAACTCATTACCGACGTGCCGGACAAAGAGATGCTCGGCCTGAACATCGTGGAATTTGCCGGTGATGATGAAGCGCTGATCGCCGGCCAGGTGAGCGCGCTGTGCCAGCGTCTTGATGCGCTGATCGCCGCAGGCGAGGGCGGCGTGATCGGCTGGCAGCTTTGCAATGAACTGGACGGCATTGAGCGAATTTACGCGATGCGCAAAAAAGCGGTCGGCCTGCTCGGCAATGCCAAAGGCGCCGCCAAACCGATTCCGTTTGCCGAAGACACCTGCGTGCCTCCGGAGCATCTGGCGGATTACATCGTCGAATTCCGCGCGCTGCTTGACGGGCATGGCCTCAGCTACGGCATGTTTGGTCACGTCGATGCGGGCGTGCTGCACGTGCGCCCGGCGCTGGACATGTGCGATCCGCAGCAGGAAATCCTGATGAAACAGATTTCCGATGACGTCGTCGCGTTGACGGCAAAATATGGCGGCCTGCTGTGGGGCGAACACGGCAAAGGTTTCCGCGCGGAATACAGCCCGGCCTTCTTTGGCGACACCCTGTACGGCGAGCTGCGCAAAGTGAAGGCGGCGTTCGACCCTAATAACCGTCTTAACCCAGGGAAAATTTGTCCGCCAGAAGGCGTGGATGCGCCGATGATGAAGGTGGATGCGGTCAAACGCGGCACCTTCGACCGACAAATCCCGATTTCAGTGCGCACTTCCTGGCGCGGGGCGATGGAGTGCAACGGCAACGGTCTGTGCTTTAACTTCGATGTGAACAGCCCGATGTGCCCGTCGATGAAAATCACCAGCGACCGGATGCATTCGCCAAAAGGTCGCGCCACGCTGGTGCGCGAATGGCTGCGTCTGTTGGCCGATCGCGGCATTGATCCGCTCAAGCTTGAAAAAGAGCTGCCGGAAAAACGCGCCAGCCTGCGGGGCCTGATTGAACGGACGCGCAACAGCTGGCATGCCAACAAAGGCGAATACGATTTCTCGCACGAAGTGAAAGAGGCGATGTCCGGCTGTCTGGCCTGTAAAGCCTGTTCAACGCAGTGTCCGATCAAAATCGACGTGCCTGATTTCCGCTCGCGCTTCCTGCAGCTGTATCACACCCGCTATTTACGCCCGATGCGCGATCACGTGGTCGCCACGGTCGAAAGCTATGCGCCGCTAATGGCGCGTGCGCCGAAAACATTCAACTTCTTTATTAGTCAGCCGTGGGTGAAGAATTTGTCGATGAAGCACATCGGCATGATTGACCTGCCGCTGCTGTCGACGCCTTCGTTGCAGCAGCAGATGGTGGGGCACCGCTCGGCGAATCTGACTCTCGAACAGCTTGAAGCGCTGAGCTCAGAACAAAAAGCGAAAATGGTGCTGGTGGTGCAGGATCCGTTCACCAGCTACTACGACGCGCAGGTGGTGGCAGATTTCGTCCGGCTGGTGGAGCGCGTCGGCTATCAGCCTGTCGTCCTGCCGTTCTCACCGAACGGTAAAGCGCAGCACATTAAAGGCTTCCTGGCGCGCTTTGCGAAAACGGCACAGAAAACGGCCGACTTCCTCAACCGTGTGGCGCAGCTTGAGATGCCGATGGTGGGCGTCGACCCGGCGCTGGTGCTATGCTATCGCGACGAATACAAGCAAACGCTCGGCGAAAAACGTGGTGATTTCCAGGTTCAGCTGGTACATGAGTGGTTGCCGAAAGCGCTGGAAAATACCGAAATGCGAGACGTCAGCGGTGAGGCCTGGTACCTGTTCGGTCATTGTACCGAAGTGACCGCACTGCCGATGGCACCCAAACAGTGGGCGTCTATTTTCGCCCGCTTTGGCGCGAAACTGGAAAGCGTCAGCGTGGGCTGCTGTGGCATGGCCGGAACCTATGGCCACGAAGTGAAGAATCACGCCAACTCATTGGGCATTTATGCTTTGTCCTGGCAGCAGGCGATGCAACGTCTGCCTCGCAACCGCTGTCTGGCCACGGGATATTCCTGTCGCAGCCAGGTGAAGCGCGTTGAGGGCAGCGGCGTGCGCCATCCGTTGCAGGCTTTACTGGAGATAATGGGATGATCTGGAAACGTAGCGCGACGCTGGATGCGCTCAACGCGATGGGCGAGGGGAACATGGTTGGCCTGCTGGATATTCGCTTTGAGCGTCTGTCCGACGACAGCCTGGAAGCCACCATGCCGGTGGACAGCCGCACTCATCAGCCGTTTGGCCTGCTGCACGGCGGTGCCTCGGTGGTACTGGCCGAAACGCTGGGCTCTGTGGCGGGTTATCTTTGCACCGAAGGCGATGAAAAAGTAGTGGGCGTTGAAGTGAACGCCAATCACATTCGCGCCGTGCGGAGCGGGCGGGTGCGTGGCGTCTGTAAAGCGCTACATGCCGGACGCCGTCACCAGGTTTGGCAGATAGAGATCTTCGATGAGCACGGCACATTGTGCTGCACATCCCGACTCACCACGGCGGTGGTGTGAACAGCGAATAAGAAAATTAGAAGGAGCGTTAGCGCGGTAATTAACCGCGCTAACGTATCGGAATAATTCCGATTTATTACTGACCACTTAAGCAAAGCTTCAGATTAATTCACTATCTTTTATCAGACAGATGTAGCATTCTGATCTCTTGGTTAAAACGTGTTTTAACCGACGTAAAAATTCACAACGTATCGCTTAAAGATTGATGATTTCCTTCGTTTTTTCCTTATGCGTTACTGGTACACATGTTTACAGGAATTAACGATGGCAAAAGCCTTCGACAAATCGCTGCTGCACCCTCGCAACTGGTTAACCTGGTTTGGTTTAGGCGTGCTGTGGTTGCTAGTCCAACTCCCTTATCCACTGCTATACATCATCGGCTCATCACTCGGTCGTGCCTCCCGCCCATTTTTGAAAAGAAGAGAAAAGATTGCGTCAAGAAATCTTACGCTCTGTTTTCCGGAAATGACTGACGAGGAAAAAGAGAAGCTCATCGAACAAAACTTTATTTCGCTTGGCATGGGCTTAATCGAAACCGGTATGGCCTGGTTCTGGAGCGATGCCCGGGTTAAAAAATGGTTTGATGTAGAAGGCTATGAGAATCTGACCAAAGCGCTGGAAAATAAAAAAGGCGTGATGGTGGTCGGCGTGCATTTCATGTCGTTGGAACTGGGTGGCAGGACGATGGGCCTGTGCCGTCCGATGATGGCCACCTACCGTCCGCATAACAGCAAATTGATGGAGTGGGTGCAGACCAAAGGGCGCCTGCGTTCCAATAAAGCGATGATCGACCGCCGCAATCTCCGGGGTCTGGTGACTGCGCTGAAAGCCGGGGAAGCGGTCTGGTTTGCCCCGGATCAGGATTACGGCCCGAAAGGCAGTACTTTCGCGCCGTTCTTTAACGTCCCGGAGGCGGCAACCACTAACGGTACGTTTGTGCTTCAACGCTTGTCAGGCTCCGAACTGCTGACCATCACCATGGTGCGTAAAGCTAACAATCGTGGCTACAACCTGTACATTAGTGAAACGCTGAAAGATTACCCGATCGAAGACGAGTTCAAGGCTGCAAGCTATATGAACAAGGTTATCGAGAAAGAGATCTTGCGTGCACCAGAGCAGTATTTATGGGTGCACCGCCGCTTCAAAACGCGCCCGGTGGGCCAGGCGTCGCTCTACTAACGAACCTGTTTTTTCTGAAAGCCCCGTGTGCATCCGCCACGGGGCTTTTTTATTGTTGTCACAGACAGCGATTCCTATCTCATAAATTGGTATTTTCTATACATCTTTTCATTGCCGCATTTTTTCTCCGCCGTTGAAGTTAAAGCATTTATTTTTCAATGTATTGAACATTTCCCGATAGCCCTGTCCAGTCTGCGCACAGGGTCTATGCTTAGTAAAAGCCCTCTGTTGGAGGCATTCCGCCGAAAGCCCCTGCTGACAAGGGGTTGAAGTGATAATCATTATCACTAACATAGAGGGATGCCCTGATGGCTTCAACGTATAAGGTGGACCTATGGAATTGCATTCAGAAACCTTCAACCCGGCTGATTTTTCCTGGCGCGGGATCAGCCTGACGCCCGCGGCGGCGGCGCACGTGTGCGACCTGGCAATCAAGCAGGGCGTGCAGGGGATCCGTCTGGGGGTGAAAACCTCCGGCTGTGCGGGTTTTGCTTACGTACTGGATACCGTTACCGAACCGAAAGCAGACGACCTGCTGTTTGAGTCTGACGGTGCGAAGCTGTGGGTGTCGTTACAGGCGATGCCCTTTATCGACGGCACGGAAGTGGATTATGTGCGCGAAGGCTTAAATCAGATCTTTAAGTTTCACAACCCGAAGGCCCAGCATGAATGTGGCTGTGGTGAAAGTTTTGGGGTGCAGGCGGAGTAATTATGTCACGTAATACTGAAGCAACTGACGATGTCAAAACCTGGGCCGGTGGTCAGCTCAATTATAAAGAAGGGTTCTTTACCCACCTGCAGACCGATGAACTGGCAAAAGGGATCAGCGAAGAGGTGGTGCGTGCCATTTCTGCCAAACGTAACGAGCCGGAGTGGATGCTCGAATTTCGCCTGAACGCGTTCCGGGCGTGGCTCGAAATGGAAGAGCCGCACTGGCTGAAAGCGCATTACAACAAGCTGAATTATCAGGATTACAGCTACTACTCCGCGCCGTCCTGCGGTAACTGCGATGAAACCTGCGCTTCAGAACCGGGTGCGGTTCAGCAAACCGGGGCCAATGCGTTCCTGAGTCAGGAAGTCGAAGATGCGTTTGGCCTGCTTGGTGTGCCGGTCCGTGAAGGGCGCGAGGTAGCGGTCGACGCGATTTTCGATTCCGTCTCTGTGGCGACCACCTACCGGGAGAAACTGGGCGAGCAGGGCATTATTTTCTGTTCGTTCGGCGAGGCTATCCACGATTATCCCGACCTGGTGCAGAAATATCTCGGCACCGTAGTGCCAGGCAACGATAACTTCTTTGCCGCGCTGAACGCCGCGGTGGCCTCCGACGGCACCTTTATTTACGTGCCAAAAGGCGTGCGTTGCCCGATGGAACTGTCGACCTATTTCCGCATCAACGCCGAAAAAACCGGCCAGTTTGAGCGCACGATTTTGGTGGCCGATGAAGGCAGCTACGTCAGCTATATCGAAGGCTGCTCGGCTCCGGTTCGCGACAGCTATCAGCTGCACGCCGCGGTGGTGGAAGTGATCATCCACAAAGACGCGGAAGTGAAATATTCCACGGTGCAGAACTGGTTCCCGGGCGATAACAACACTGGCGGCATTCTGAACTTCGTGACCAAACGCGCACTGTGTGAAGGCGAAAACAGCAAAATGTCATGGACCCAGTCGGAAACCGGCTCGGCCATTACCTGGAAATACCCGAGCTGTATTTTGCGCGGCGATAACTCCATCGGTGAGTTCTTCTCGGTGGCGCTGACCGCCGGACACCAGCAGGCCGACACCGGCACCAAGATGATCCACATCGGCAAAAACACCAAATCGACCATTATCTCGAAAGGGATCTCCGCCGGACACAGCCAGAACAGCTATCGCGGCTTAGTCAAAATCATGCCGACGGCGACCAACGCCCGTAACTTCACCCAGTGTGACTCGATGCTGATTGGCCCGGACAGCGGGGCGCATACCTTCCCGTACGTCGAATGTCGCAATAACAGCGCCCAACTCGAGCATGAGGCCACGACCTCGCGCATTGGTGAAGACCAGCTGTTCTACTGCCTGCAACGCGGCATCAGCGAAGACGACGCGATTTCAATGATCGTCAACGGTTTCTGTAAGGATGTTTTCTCAGAGCTGCCGCTGGAGTTTGCGGTCGAAGCACAAAAATTGCTGGCGATCAGCCTCGAACACAGCGTCGGTTAAGCATTAAGGGACACACATGTTAAGCATTAAAGATTTACAGGTAGCGGTAGAAGATAAAGAGATCCTGCGCGGGCTTAATCTG
Source organism: Scandinavium goeteborgense (assembly GCF_003935895.2). Taxonomy (GTDB): domain Bacteria; phylum Pseudomonadota; class Gammaproteobacteria; order Enterobacterales; family Enterobacteriaceae; genus Scandinavium; species Scandinavium goeteborgense. The sequence goes on from NZ_CP054058.1 coordinate 1,992,039, forward strand.
GAAATTCGCCCGGGCGAAGTGCACGCCATCATGGGCCCAAACGGCTCAGGGAAAAGTACGCTGTCGGCGACGCTCGCCGGGCGTGAAGATTACGAAGTGACCGGCGGAACGGTTGAATTCAAAGGCAAAGATCTGCTGGAACTGGCGCCGGAAGATCGCGCCGGGGAAGGCATTTTCATGGCCTTCCAGTATCCGGTGGAAATTCCCGGCGTCAGTAATCAGTTCTTCCTGCAAACGGCGCTCAACGCGGTGCGCGAATATCGCGGCCAGGAATCACTCGACCGCTTTGATTTTCAGGATCTGATGGAAGAGAAAATCAAACTGCTGAAAATGCCGGAAGATTTGCTGACCCGTTCGGTCAACGTCGGCTTCTCCGGCGGTGAGAAAAAGCGTAACGACATTCTGCAAATGGCGGTACTTGAGCCCGAACTGTGCATTCTTGATGAATCAGATTCGGGGCTGGACATCGATGCGCTGAAAATTGTCTCCGACGGCGTCAATGCGCTGCGCGACGGCAAACGGGCGTTCATTATCGTCACCCACTACCAGCGCATTCTCGACTACATCAAACCGGACTTTGTGCACGTGTTGTATCAGGGCCGTATTGTTAAATCCGGCGATTTCACGCTGGTTAAACAGCTGGAGGAGCAGGGCTATGGCTGGCTTACCGAACAGCAGTAACGCGCTGCAGCAATGGCATCACCTGTTCGAGGCGCAAAGTACCGCGCGCACGGCGCATTCGGAACAGCACCTGCAACAGATGCTGCGACTCGGTTTGCCAACGCGTAAACAGGAAAACTGGAAATACACGCCGCTGGATGGGCTGCTGAACAGCCAGTTTGTCAGCGCAGAGGCGACGATTGATGCGTCACAGCGCGACACGTTAGCGTTGCCTGTCGACGCGCTGCGAATGGTGTTTGTGAACGGCCAATTCATGCGCGAATTGAGCGATGAGCTGGCAGACAGCGGTTTCCAGGTCACGGTCGATAACGCACGTGAGACGCTCCCTGCGGCGGTACAGCCGGAAGTGTTCTTGCACCTCACGGAAAGCCTGGCGCAGACGGTGACGCATATCCAGGTGGCGCGTAATCAACGTCCTGCCAGACCGCTGCTGTTGATGCACATCACTCAGGGCGCCGACGGTGAGGAGATGAACACCGCGCATTATCGCCATCATCTGGAACTGGCGCAGGGTGCGCAAGCCACGGTGATTGAACATTACGTCAGTCTGAACGACACGCGGCACTTTACGGGGTCGCGCCTGACGATGCAGGTCGCGGACAATGCGCATTTGCAGCATATCAAGCTCGCCTTTGAAAACCCGACCAGCTATCACTTCGGTCATAACGACATTCAGCTTGGTCAGGATGCCAGTGCGGCGAGCCACAGTTTCCTGCTCGGGGGCGTGGTGCTGCGGCATAACACCAGTACTCAGCTCAACGGCGAAAACACCACGCTGCGCATTAACAGCCTGGCGATGCCGGTGAACAACGAAGTGTGCGACACCCGCACCTGGCTGGAGCATAACAAGGGTTATTGCAACAGCCGTCAACTGCATAAAACCATTGTCAGCGATAAAGGCCGGGCGGTGTTTAACGGGATTATCAACGTCGCGCAGCACGCGATTAAAACCGACGGGCAGATGACCAATAACAATCTGCTGCTCGGCAAACTGTCCGAAGTGGACACCAAGCCGCAGCTGGAAATCTATGCCGATGACGTGAAGTGCAGCCACGGCGCGACCATCGGGCGTATCGATGACGAACAGCTATTCTATCTGCGTTCGCGCGGGATCAAACAACAGGCCGCCCAGCAGATGATCATGTATGCCTTTGCCGCTGAGCTGACCGAAGCCATCAGCGATGAGACTATCAAACGTGAAGTGCTGGCGCGGATTGGCCAGCGTTTACCGGGAGGAAGAGCATGACATTTTCCATTGAACGGGTGCGGGCTGATTTCCCGCTGCTGACCCGTGAAGTCAATGGCCAACCGCTGGCGTATTTGGACAGCGCGGCCAGCGCGCAAAAACCCAACGCGGTGATCGACGCCGAAGCAGAGTTTTATCGTCACGGTTATGCGGCGGTTCACCGGGGTATTCACACCCTCAGCGCCGAAGCGACAACCCGAATGGAGCAGGTGCGCCAGCAGGCCGCTCACTTCCTCAATGCCCGTTCGGCGGAAGAACTGGTCTTTGTGCGCGGCACCACCGAAGGCATAAACCTGGTGGCAAACAGCTGGGGCGACAGCCACGTCGCGCAGGGCGATAACATCGTCATCAGTCAAATGGAACACCACGCCAACATCGTGCCGTGGCAGATGCTCTGTGCGCGCGTTGGCGCTGAACTGCGCGTGATCCCCCTCAACGCAGATGGCACGCTGCAGCTGGATGCGATCCCCGGTCTGTTTGACGAACGCACGAAGCTGTTGGCGGTGACGCAAGTATCGAATGTGCTCGGCACGGAAAACCCGGTGCAGGCGCTGACCGAACTGGCGCATCAGCACGGCGCGAAAGTGTTGATCGACGGGGCGCAGGCGGTGATGCATCACGTCGTGGATGTGCAAAGCCTGGATTGCGATTTTTATGTTTTCTCGGCGCACAAGCTGTATGGCCCGACCGGCATCGGCGTGCTGTACGCGAAAGAAGAAATTTTGCAAGACATGCCACCGTGGGAAGGCGGAGGCTCAATGATTGCCACCGTCAGTCTGACAGAAGGCACCACTTGGGCGAAAGCGCCGTGGCGCTTTGAAGCGGGCACGCCAAACACCGGCGGGATTATCGCCCTCGGGGCCGCGCTGGAGTATGTCAGCGGGCTGGGTCTGGATAATATTGCCGATTACGAGCACACCTTAATGCATTACGCGCTGGCTGAGCTGGCAACGGTGCCGGATATCATGCTGTACGGCCCGCAAAATCGACTCGGCGTTATCGCCTTCAATCTCGGTAAACATCACGCCTATGACGTCGGCAGTTTCCTCGATAACTACGGTATTGCGGTGCGGACCGGACACCATTGCGCGATGCCGCTGATGGCGTTCTATAACGTGCCCGCCATGTGTCGCGCATCGCTTGCGATGTACAACACAGTTGAAGAGGTGGACCGTCTGGTGGCAGGATTGAAACGTATTCATCGTTTACTGGGCTGACAGGGAGGCTCTATGGCCGCATTGCCGGACAAAGATAAACTGTTGCGTAACTTCAATCGTTGCGCCAACTGGGAAGACAAATACCTGTATATCATCGAGCTGGGCCAGCGTTTAGCCCCACTCAGTGAAGACGCGCATAACCCGGAAAATATTATTCAGGGCTGCCAGAGTCAGGTGTGGATTGTGATGGAACGCAATGTCGACGGGCGGATAGAACTGCAGGGCGACAGTGACGCCGCTATCGTTAAGGGACTGATTGCCGTCGTTTTTATTCTCTACCATCAGATGACCGCTCAGGACATTCTGGCTTTTGATGTGCGCCCGTGGTTTGAGAAAATGGCGCTGACCCAACACCTTACGCCCTCGCGTTCGCAGGGGCTCGAAGCGATGATCCGCGCAATTCGCGCGCAGGCTCTGAGTTTTAGCTAAACTAATTTTACAATACAGCTTTCATTCTGTAACGCGAGGTGGGGATTCCGCCTCGCGGGTGGGTTCAGCTTTCTGGCGTTCTGTCAGTGACTAAAAGGGAAACTCAGTATGAAACGCGCATCTCTCATCTCATTAATGCTCTTAGGTGCTCTCGGCGCGTCTCAGGCCGCCAGAGCGGTGGAATACACCTTACCGGCTAACGGTAGCCGCCTCGTTGGACAAAACCAGACCTACACGGTGCAGGAGGGCGACAATAGCCTGCAAACCATTGCCCGGCGCTTTGATACCGCCGCAATGATCATCCTTGAAGCGAATAACACTATTGCGCCGGTACCGAAACCGGGAACGCAGGTAGTCATTCCGCTTCAATTACTGCTGCCTGACGTCCCGCGAGAAGGGATCGTGGTCAATCTGGCGGAACTGCGACTCTATTATTTCCCACCGGGCAGCAATACGGTGCAGGTGTATCCGTTAGGCATCGGCCAGCTTGGGCTTGAAACGCCTGAAATGACCACCCGCGTCGGGCAGAAAATCCCGAATCCGACCTGGACGCCAACAGCGGGCATCCGCCAGCGCTCACTGGAGAAAGGCATCACGCTGCCGCCGGTGGTACCCGCAGGGCCTAATAACCCGCTGGGGCGCTTCGCATTGCGTCTGGCGTACGGTAACGGTGAGTATCTGATTCACGGCACCAATGCGCAGAGCAGCGTCGGGCTGCGTGTCAGCTCCGGCTGTATGCGGATGTTTACCGATGACATCAAAGCGCTGTTTGCGCAGGTTAGGGTCGGGACGCCGGTGCAGGTGATTAACCAGCCGGTGAAATATTCGATTGAGCCGAACGGTACGCGCTATATGGAAGTACACCGTCCGCTGACCCAGGATGAAACCCAGAACCCGCAGACCATGACCTACGTGCTCCCGGCGGGCTATTCGCAGTTCGCCAGCGATAAAGGCACCGACAAGGTGATGGCGGATAAAGCGATGTATCGTCGGGCGGGTATTCCGGTGGTTGTGTCGTCAGGCGTAACGCCGGTGGCGACAGGGCAGAATCAGGTGCTTTCGGTTCAGAATGGATCGCCTGCAACGGCGAATGAAACGCGGGTAATGCAATAACGTGGAAAGGTGATTAACAGGCAAAAAAAAATGGCGCACAATGTGCGCCATTTTTATTACAGGTACTCTTACTTACGGTAAGAGTGAGCCTGGTTGTCCAGACGCTGGTTAGCGCGTGCTGCGTCGTCTTTAGCAGCTTGAACGTCAGAACGCATTGCGTTCACGTCGTTGCTCAGCTGGTCAACTTTAGCGTTCAGAGTCTGAACGTCAGAAGACAGCTGATCGATTTTAGCGTTAGAAGAACAACCTGCCAGCATAGTAGAAGCCAGGATTACCGCGCCCAGTACCAGTTTAGTACGATTCATTATTAATACCCTCTAGATTGAGTTAATCTCCATGTAGCGTTACAAGTATTACACAAAGTTTTTTATGTTGAGAATATTTTTTTGATGGGAATACACTTATTTTTGATCGTTCGCTCAAAGAAGCATCGAACAGGTGTACAAAAAGCAAAAGCTGTGTGAAAACAGTACGATTTCATTGGATTAATCTTAGATAATCTCAGTTTAAATAGTGAAATCCGATTTGCATTTTTATTAAATAAGTCTATCGAAGGAATAAAAAAAGCGCCGCGAGGGCGCTTTTGTGCAAATTAAGTCGACTGAATCGAAATTACAGTACGTGCACGGATGCAGTATTGGTGGTTCCGCTTGGTACCAGCGCACCAGAAACCATCACCACAACGTCACCTTTCTGAGCCAGACCGCTCTGCAGTGCAACTTCTTTACCCAGACGGTAGAAATCATCAGTAGAAGAGATTTCTTTCACCAGCTGCGCGTTAACGCCTTTAGACAGCACCAGCTGACGTGCAGTCAGTTCGTTGGTGGTCAGCGCCAGGATGGTGGCATCCGGGAAGTATTTACGGATTGCACGAGCAGATTTACCGCCCTGGGTCGCAACAACAATCAGTGGCGCTTCCAGTTTCTCAGCAGTTTCTACCGCACCGCGGCAAACTGCTTCGGTGATGCGTAGCTTACGGCTGTCGTTGTTGAAGTCCAGACGGCTGCTCATTACACGGTCAGTACGTTCGCAGATGGTCGCCATGATGGTCACAGCTTCCAGCGGGTATTTACCTTTCGCAGACTCACCGGACAGCATAACTGCATCGGTACCGTCGAGGATGGCGTTCGCAACGTCACCGGCTTCAGCGCGGGTTGGACGTGGGTTCTTGATCATAGAATCCAGCATCTGGGTCGCGGTGATAACTACTTTACGTGCGCGCACGCATTTTTCGATGATCATCTTCTGCGCGAAGATAACTTCTTCAACCGGGATTTCAACGCCCATATCGCCACGAGCAACCATGATGCCGTCAGACGCTTCGAGGATTTCGTCGAAGTTGTTCAGGCCTTCCTGGTTTTCGATTTTGGAGATGATCTGGATGTTTTCGCCGCCGTGGGCTTTCAGGTGCTCACGGATTTCCAGCACGTCAGAACGCTTACGGATAAAGGACGCTGCAACGAAGTCAACGCCCTGTTCGCAACCGAAGATCAAGTCCTGTTTGTCTTTCTCAGCCAGCGCTGGCAGAGCGATGGAAACGCCTGGCAGGTTAACGCCTTTGTTTTCGCCCAGGTCGCCGTTGTTCAGAACTTTACAAACAACCTTGTTGCCTTCGATAGCGGTCACTTCCATACCGATCAAACCGTCATCAACCAGAATGGTGTTGCCGACGCTCAGATCGCTGGTGAAACCTTCGTAGGTGACGGCCACAGTTTCGGTGTTACCGACAACGGTTTTGTCCGTGGTGAAGGTGAAGGTCTGGCCTGCTTTCAGAGCGACGTCGTTACCGCCTTCCAGTTTAATGGTACGGATTTCCGGGCCCTTGGTATCCAGCAGGATAGCCGCAGTCTTACCGGTTTTGCTCACCACGTTGCGCAGGTTCTTGATGCGCTGGCCGTGTTCAGCGTAGTCGCCGTGAGAGAAGTTCAGACGCATCACGTTCATGCCGGCGTCCAGCATTTTGGTCAGCATCTCTTCGGATTCGGTTTTTGGACCGATGGTGCAAACAATTTTGGTCTTTTTCATGACAGTCTTAGTCTTTAAGTTGAGAGAGAAGGAATAGGAAAATTTGGATCGTGGGCGCACTGCCACGAAGGTAAACCTGTATTACGAAAGTCGCGATGCCACGAGATAAGGATAGGTGACATCAAAAAAGCGTGCAGAGGAAAGTGAGCCTGGTTTTCAGCTACGAAGGATGGATGAAGTTTTACGTTATTTTTTATGCAGTCCAATGCGCTGAAACCATTCAAGAAACAATCGGTACGTATTATACGAGGTTACGGATAAAAAGGAAAATGAAAACGCCGTTTCAGAACAAGACGATAGCGCTTAACAAAATCATTACGAGGCGATCTGTACTTTGTAACAGAATCTAATGGCGAAAGTTGCCCAGAAAGACGCTATCATCAGTAATGAATTGAAAATTAATGAGTTAGCAGGAGCAACAGATGGGCAATCAAGGTAAAGATGACGCGCTGTATCAGGAAATGTGCCGGGTGGTTGGCAAGGTCGTACTCGAGATGCGCGACCTGGGACAGGAGCCCAAACACATTGTCATTGCTGGCGTATTACGCACATCGCTTGCTAACCAAAAGATTAAACGCAGTGACCAGACCCGCGAGGCGATGGAACGTGTCATCACTGCGCTGGCGGGTCAATAATCAGGCAATCACAAAGCGTAAAACCGCTTTCACGGCAATTTCTGAGTGATGCGCCACGAGTTCCGGGTCGTCAATTTCCGGCAACGGGCCTTCCAGATAAAGGCTATTAAAGGTGTAAAAGTTCGACACCTGGTAAAAACTGAAACTGCTGATCAACCGGTGCACGTCTCGGGCCTCAACGCCTTGCTGAAAAATGTCCTGTTGCTGACCGCGATCGAGAATATTTTCCAGAATCGACAGGGCGCTTTTGTTCAGCGGTTTCAGCAAACCTGACGCATTCAGCCACTTCCCGCGCTGCATGTTTTCCATGCATATGACCCGCATATAATCCGCATGGCTCGCGTGGTACGCCACGCTCCATTTCACCAACTGCACCAGCGCTTCAACCGGCGGTAAATTTTCCAGCCCCAGCTGCTGTTCGTTTTCGCGAATGCGGGCGTAGACGTGTTCCAGCACCGCCTGATACAGCTGCTCTTTGGTTTTGAAGTAATAGACCACCATCCGTTTGGTAGTTTGCGCTTCTCCGGCTATCTGTTCCATTCTCGCCCCGGCCAGGCCGTGCTCGGCAAAAACCGCGATGGCAGCGGCAAAAATCTTCTCTTTCAGGCTCTGGGCTTCATCGTGAACAACAACAGACATAGCGACTCCGGCTTCGGGTGAGAACAAAAAATACACACAATGATCACAAATTAGCAACGAATTATGGCGCGTATGAACCAAATGATTCATATTCAACTTTCCCGAAGATCATGACAGGTGACACTATGCTGCGCTCCATCGCAACCGTCTCGATATCAGGCACCTTACCGGAAAAACTGAGCGCCATTGCCGATGCAGGCTATCAGGGCGTTGAAATTTTTGAAAATGATCTGCTCTATTATACCGGTTCGCCGGCGGATATCCGACAGATGGCCGCCGATCTCGGTTTGCAGATCACGCTTTTTCAGCCCTTTCGTGATTTCGAAGGCGCCAGCCGCCCGCAGTTTGCCGCCAATCTCGAACGCGCCAGACGCAAATTTGACCTCATGCATCAGCTCGGCTGCGACACCTTGCTGTTGTGCAGCAGTGTAGCGCCAGACACCAGCCCGGATATCGACCTGCAAATCAGCGACCTACGCGCGCTGGCAGAGCTGGCTGAACGTGAAAAAATCAACGTCGGTTATGAAGCCCTGGCCTGGGGCACGCAGGTGAACCGCTGGCATCAGGCGTGGCAGCGCGTAAAAGCGGTGGACAGCCCGGCGATGGGGATTGTGCTCGACAGTTTCCACGTGCTGGCGTTGGGCGACACGCTGGCGCGGCTGGATGAAGTGCCGGTCGATAAAATTACCTTCCTGCAACTGGCCGATGCGCCGGTGATGAAAATGGACGTGCTCGAATGGAGCCGCCATTTCCGCTGCTTCCCGGGTCAGGGCGAACTGCCCGTCGTGGAATTTGCGACCGATTTAACCCGTCGCGGCTATCGCGGCCCGTGGTCGCTGGAAGTGTTCAACGATGGTTTCCGCGCCTCGCCAAACGGCGCAACCGCGAAGGACGGCTATCGTTCGCTGCTGTGGCTGGAAGAACAAACCCGTCAGCAACTACCCGAAATAGAGGCCGAACTCTGTTCGCTGCCCGCGCTGCCGGAATATCAGGGGCCTGAATTTATTGAATTTGCCGCCAGTCCTGCCGAAGCGAAAAAGCTCGGCATCAGCCTTAGCCAAATGGGCTTCCAGCCGCAGGGAATGCATCGCAGCAAAAAAGTGAGTCTGTGGCAAAACGGCGGTGCGCGGGTGATTGTCAATCATCAGCCGCACAGCTGGGCCGATCATTTCTGGCAGCGCCACGGCGTTTCTCTGTGTGCCATGGCGCTACGCGTCAGCCGCAGTGAGCCGATTATCGCCCGGGCAAAAGCCTACGGATACGCCACCTGGCAAGGCGAGGTCGGGCCAAATGAAAGCCCGATTCCGGCAGTATGCGCTCCGGACGGCAGCCTGATTTACCTGGTAGAAGAGGGCGATGATATCTACGCCCGCGACTTTGAACTCAACGCGCCGGTCTCGACTTCCGGCCTGCTCGGCATCGATCATCTGGCGTTAGGCATGGAGGCCGACAGCCGTGATAACTGGGTCATGTTCTTCCGCACCGTGTTTGGCTTCACGCTCGAACATGAGCAGACGATGCCCGATCCTTACGGGCTGGTGCGCAGCCTGGCAGTACACAGCCCGCAGGGCAATATTCGCCTGGCGCTGAATATATCCCAAAGCCGCGCCACACAGATTGCGCGCTCGGTGGCCTGCTATCAGGGCGCGGGTTTACAACATGCGGCGTTTGCCTGTGCGGATTTACCCGCGGTGCTTGAAACGCTACCCGGCGGGCTGCCGTCTGCGCTGCCTATTCCGGCCAACTATTATGAGGATCTACGGGCGCGGTTCGGCGACAGCGAGCAGGCCGACGTTCTGCAACAGCAGCAGATCCTGTACGATCGCGACGGAAGCGGCGGTGAGTTTTTACATCTGTATACTCGCCCATTCAGCACCGGACGTTTTTTCTTTGAGTTAACCGAACGACGTAACGGCTATGCGCAATATGGCGCGGTCAATGCGGCGGTCCGTCTTTCGGCCATGCAGTACAGTGAGTAAACCAGACTGAACCAGAAGGTTCGGCTGGCGGAGTGAAAATAACAACATTCATCTGCACCCTACAAAGACAGGAAACTCTATGAGCACTTACAGCCATGACCACGCTGTGGCCGCGGAGGCGGTCACCGCTGTGCGCCGCACCCGGCGTCGGATCGGTATTCTGGCCCTGCTGGCAGTGGGCACTATGATCAACTATCTCGACCGCACGGTGCTGGGCATCGCTGCCCCGGCGCTCACGCAGGAGCTGGGCATCAACGCGGCGATAATGGGCCTGGTGTTCTCGGCGTTTGCCTGGACCTACGCGCTGGCGCAGATTCCCGGCGGCCTGTTCCTCGACCGTTTCGGCAACAAAATTACCTATTTCCTCTCCCTCACGCTGTGGTCGCTGTTTACGCTGTTTCACGGCATGGCGGTGGGCATCAAATCCTTATTACTGTGCCGATTTGGGCTGGGGATCAGCGAAGCACCGTGCTTCCCGGTCAATAGCCGGGTGGTCAGCGCCTGGTTTCCGCAGCAGGAGAGGGCAAAAGCCACGGCGGTATACACCGTCGGCGAATATCTTGGCCTCGCCTGCTTCTCGCCGCTGTTGTTCTGGATAATGGGCAGCTTTGGCTGGCGCGCACTGTTTATCAGCGTCGGCGTGGTCGGCATATTATTCGCGATTGCCTGGTGGCGTCTGTACCGCGAACCGCACGAAGACAGCCGTTTGAGCCAGCAGGAACGTGAATACATCGAAGCGGGCGGCGGCATCCAATCCGCTGTGGTGCAAAAAACTCAGTTCAGCTGGCCGCTGGTGCGCCAGTTGCTGAGCAAACGTCAGATTGTCGGGGCGAGTATCGGCCAGTTTGCCGGTAACACGGTGCTGGTGTTCTTCCTGACCTGGTTCCCGACATGGCTCGCCACCGAGCGTCACATGCCGTGGCTGAAAGTGGGCTTCTTCGCCATTCTGCCGTTCCTCGCGGCGGCGGGCGGGGTGATGTTCGGCGGTTGGGTATCGGACAAACTGCTGAAAGCCACGGGCTCTGCCAATCTCGGACGCAAGCTGCCGATTATCGTCGGCCTGCTGATGGCGAGCTGTATTATCACCGCCAACTGGCTGCACAGCGACACCGCGGTGATCCTGGTGATGTCGTTCGCCTTCTTTGGTCAGGGAATGGTCGGCCTCGGCTGGACGCTGATTTCCGACATGGCACCCAACGGGCTTGGGGGCCTCACCGCCGGACTGTTCAACTTCTGCGCCAACCTGGCGGGGATCCTCACGCCGCTGGTGATTGGCTTTATCGTCGCCGTCTCCGGCAGTTTCTTCTACGCGCTCATTTACATCGGTGGCGCAGCGCTGCTCGGTGTGGTGGCGTACGTCTTTATTCTCGGCGATGTCAAACGCATCGAACTCACGGAACTGCAGGATTAGGGAGCACGCATGATCATTACCGGAAACACCAGACTGATTGCGCATCTGGGCTGGCCCACGGAAAGTTTCAAAGCGCCGATGATTTACAACCCGTGGTTTGCGGCGCAAAACGTGGATGTCAAAGTGGTGCCGATGGGTGTGCGCCCGGAGGCTTTTGCCGCGTTCGTGCCTGCGCTGTTTGAGATGACTAATCTGGTGGGGGCGCTGGTGACGATGCCGCATAAGGTCGTCACCGCCGGGCTGGTGCAACACCTCAGCCCGACGGCGGCGATTGCCGGAGCCTGCAATGCCATTCGGCGTGAAGAGGACGGCTCGCTCACCGGGGATATGTTTGACGGTGATGGGTTCGTGCAGGGCATTCAGCGTAAAGGGTTTTGTGCGGAGAATGCCCGGGCGTTAGTGGTGGGCTGTGGTGGCGTGGGGTCGGCGATTGCCGCTTCACTGGCGGCGGCGGGCGTATCCGCGCTCACGCTGTTTGATACGCGTGAGCAAACCGCTCAGGCGCTGGCCATGCGGCTGCGGCGTCATTATCCGACGCTGGAAATCAGCCTAATGCAAAAGGACCCGCAGGGTCATTCGCTGGTGGTCAACGCTACGCCGATGGGCATGAAACCGGGCGATCCGCTGCCGCTGGATGTTGACCGCCTGATGCCCGGCGCGTACGTCGGTGAAGTGGTCATGAGCCAGACCTGGACACCGTTTTTGCAGGCCGCGATGGAGCGCGATTGTCAGGTACAGCGCGGCACTGACATGCTGTTTGAAATGATCCCCGCCTATCTGAAGTTCTTTGGCCTGCCGGTCGCCACCCCGGAACAGCTGCGCGAACGGGCTGAGATCAGGGAATAAGCGGATTCGACTGGCGTTCCCTGTTTGCCCGGCTAAGATAATCGCTTTCGAACCGGGCAAAGATTTCACACTGATGACCACAACCCTTCACGTACTCGCCGCGGGCAGCCTCAAACGGGCATTTATTCCGCTGTGTCAGCATTTCAGCCACCAAACCGGTATTCCTGTATCCGTGGATTTTGGCCCCGCGGGCCTGCTGCGCGAGCGCATTGAAGCCGGTGAACCCTGCGATCTGTTTGCATCCGCCAACACGCAGCACCCTCAAGCGCTGCTGGCGAGCGGACGCGCTCAGGCGGCGGCGACCTTTGCGTTTAATCGTCTGAACCTCACGGCACGGAAAACCGCGCTAACGGAAAACGCCGACTGGCTCAGCCTGTTGGCGAATCCGGCGCTGCGGCTCGGCACCTCGACGCCCGGCTGTGACCCGTCTGGCGATTACACTTTCGAGCTGTTAGCCAGAATCGAGGCGGACTTTCCGGATGTGGTGTTAGCCGCGCGGGCACACAGGCTGGTGGGCGGCAGAACGTCGTTAACCGTTCCGGAAGGGGAAATTGCCAGCGGGTGGTTAATTCGCCAGGATTTGACCGACGTGTTTATCGGTTATGCGCACTACGCGCAGGCGCTGGGAGATAGCGACGACTTACGCATTCTGGCGTTGCCGGAGGCGTATCAGACGCGCTGTGAATATCAGCTGGCGCGGCTCAGTGACGCCGCGCGCCCGATGGAACAATTTATTGTGGCGCCAGAAGGCCAGGCATTTTTACGTCAGGCCGGTTTTTTAACGCTCGATGGAAAATAACGGAGCAATGACCTGACGCGGATAGTCCTCCAGCGTCAGCGTCCGGACCGGTACGCCATAGGCCTGCCACAGATGGCGGTCCGTCACCACAGCTTCGGTTTCACCCGCCAGCCATTTCCCGTCCGGCATTAGCATCAGCGTGTGGCTCGCCACCTGTAACGCGTGGGTGGGATCGTGCGTAGTAAACAGCACGCTGCGCTGCTGGCGGTGCGCCAGGTCGCTAATCAGCTGCAACACCACCTGCTGGTTAGCCAGATCCAGCGCGGAGCAGGGCTCATCAAGCAAAATATTCTGACTGCCGCTGACCAGCGCCCGGGCAATCATCACCAGCTGCTGCTGGCCGCCGGAGAGCGTGCCGATGTGTTGCTGCGCCAGTGCTGAAATGTTGAGCTGCGCCAGCGCCTTCGCAACCTGTTGTCGATCCTCGGCCGACGGCTGTGAAAACAGCCCCACATGACGAGCGCGGCCCATCAGCACCACGTCCTGCACCTGCCAGGCGAAGGCCGGGTGAAACGACTGCGGCACCACGCTGACGCCACCATCAACCGAAAACTGCCCACCGAGAGCGGGCAATACCCCGGTTATGGTATCCAGTAAGGTACTTTTTCCGCGGCCGTTCGCGCCGAGCACCGCCCAGATATCCCCCGGCTGGCAGGCAAAACTGAGAGGCGCAAACAGCGGCTGGTCGTGACCGTACAGCAGCTCGCTGACGGATAACGAATCAGTGATCATCGGGCACTCCGGCGTTGGCGGTAAATCAGCAAAAAGGTGAAGACCGGCGCGCCCACCAGGGCGGTGATGATCCCGATGGGAATTTCAGCCTGGGTCAGGGTGCGGGCGAGGTCGTCGACCACCATCATAAACCCGCCGCCGAGCCAGAACGCGGTCGGCAACAGGCGGCGATGATCGGCCCCGACGAGCAACCGCGCCAGATGTGGGATCACCAGCCCGACCCAGGCAATGCTGCCGCTGACCGCCACCTGCGCGGCAACCAGCAACGCGCAGCTGACCAGTACCCCGCGACGGAGCAGTTTGACCGACACGCCGAGCGCCCGGGCATCTTTCTCATCCAGCGACAGTAAATTAATGCGCCAGCGCAGGGCGAACAGCACCGCGCCTGCCAGCAGCACTGGTCCGGCGACTAACATGACTTTGTACCAGTTGGCGGTGGCAAAACTGCCGAGCAGCCAGAATACGATGTTGGGCAACACCTCTTCGGTGTCGGCGAGGTACTGCATCAGGCTGACAAGTGCGGCGAAAAATCCACTGAGGATAATGCCCGACAGGATCAGCACCAGCGTACTTTCTCGCCCTTGCAGGGTCGAAATCAGATACACCAGCCCAAGCGCGGCGAGGCCAAAGCCAAAGGTCGAGCCCATCATGAGCAGCGGACTTAATCCGAGCAAAATCGCCAGCGTACCGCCAAACGCAGCGCCGGAAGTCACGCCGATAATATGCGGGTCGACCAGCGGATTGCGGAACACGCCCTGAAGCGTGGCACCGCTTAGCCCCAGCGCCGCGCCGCAGAGAAAGGCCATCACCACGCGCGGTAAACGCACCGTCCATACCACCTGTCCGGCGATTTCATTCGGCGCATCAGGGTGCAGAAGGTGAGTGACAACGTCACCGATTGGCAAATGGTATTGGCCGAGACCCAGCGAAACTAGCGCCAGCAGCAGGGTTAAGGCGATCAACCCCGCTTGCAGCATGCGAAACCGTGCCTCAGAGGGCATTGGATTTCCAGCTCACGCGGTAAAAATGCTGATAGTAATCCTGCACCTGAGCATCCACGTTGATGTTTTTATAGCGTTCCGGATAGAGTTTTTTCGCCATCCACAGCTCGCCAATCGCCATCGCTTCCGGCATCGGATAGCCCCAGGCTTTGGCATATTCCGGCATCAGCCACACGCGATGATGTTTTACCGCATCAATGGCCTGCCACTGCGGATCGCTTTCTATGGCTTTTAGCACCTGCGGGTAGCGGTCCTGCACAAAAATAACCTGCGGGTTCCACTGTAAAACCTGCTCAAGCGATACCTGACGCGCGCCTTTGACCGTCGCCGCTGCCACGTTTAGCGCGCCGGCATGTTGCATCATCAGCCCGGTATATTTGCCTGCGCCGTAGGTGTTGAGATCCGGGTTGGCCATATACACGCGGACTTTTTTATCCTCAGGAATATCGGCCACCGCAGCGTTAGCGTTGGCGCGAGCGCGGAAGGTGTAGTCGATTAGCGCCTCGGCTTCTTTCGGCCGTTCCACGACGTCACCGATCAGGCGAATACCTTGTTTCAACCCGTCGTTGTAGGCCTGTTCTTCGTTGGCCATCGCCGGGTTCATTTTGTTTTTCTCACCGGCGGCGTCCGCGCGCAGGGAAATCGCCACCACCGGAATACCAGCATTCTGAATCTGTTGGATCATTTCCGTCGGCGCGTAATTCGCCACGAAAACCACCTGCGGATGCAGCGCCAGCAGGCTTTCAATATTGGCCTGGGTCAAATCGCCCGGCATCGGCAGCGTGGTGATTTTCGGCATAAAGCGTGCGAACTGCGGCCCGAGCTGTTTTTTCCAGCTGCTCATCACGCCGACGATGTCGTCCTGTGCATTGAGCTGCACCAGCAGATTCAGCGTCTGATGCTGAAGCACGACCACGCGGTTGACGTGATCGGGCAGCGTGACCTGACGACCGAGCTGGTCAGTCACAGTTCGGTCAGCATGGGCGGCAGTGGCGGTGAGAAGGGCGCTGCAGGCAAGGGCAGTGCACAGATAAAGGCGGTGTCGTCTGGACATGATTCACTCTGAGAAGGGAAATAATCGCTGTGTATTAAATTATATAGCGGTGCGGGTTGCAAACCTTTCGTCGTGATTATCTCAATGGATCAACGGAGAGGTCGATATAACCAGAGGGAATATCCCGCTTCGCTTGTTGCATATGCCAGATAAGTTATGTATTTTTATGCAAATTAAATGCATAAAAAGGTGATGGTATGATCAGCAAATGGATGAAGGGTTTTTGTTTAACAGCGGCGCTGGCGGCCAGTGCTCAGGTTGCAGCACAAACGTATATCGTCGGCGCGGGGGGTACCTATCGCCCGTTTGAATATGAAAACAGCCAGAAACAACTGGAAGGTTTTGACATCGATGTGATTAAGGCCATCGCCAAAGCCGAAAACTTCGATATCAAACTGATCAATACGCCGTGGGAAGGCATCTTCGCCACCCTTAACTCCGGCGACCGCGACATCATCATTTCCGGGATTACGATTACCGACAAGCGTAAGCAGATGATCGACTTCTCCGCGCCGTACTTCCCGGCGGAACAGTCGATCGTGGTGGCGAAAGACTCCAAAGTCAGTTCGCTGGCAGCGCTGAAAAACGAGAAGGTCGGCGTGGTGAACTCCAGTACCGGCGACATCGTGGTGTCTGACGTGCTCGGCAAAAACAGCACCGCCATCAAGCGTTTCGACAATACGCCACTGATGCTGCAAGAGCTGTTTGAAGATGGCGTGAGCGCGGCGGTGGGTGACGTAGGTGTGGTCAAGTACTACATCAAACAGCACCCGGAAAAACAGTTCAAACTGGTGCCAGATGCCAAATTTGAACGTCAGTATTTCGGTATTGCGGTGGCAAAAGGCAACACCGAACTGCTCGGTAAAATCAACGATGGCCTGAAAAAGATCGTCGCCGACGGTACCTACGCCAAGATTTATCAAACCTGGTTTGACGCAGACGTTCCGACGTTGCCAGCTCAGTAATATTTTCTTTTCTATTTTTCACGGCGATCGCCACTGCTGACGATCGCCGTTTTTTTCAGGGATAAGCTATGACGGGATTCCGTTGGGAAATTATCGAGGAGTACGGCCCGCTGTTCATTGACGGCGCGATAATGACCCTCAAATGCACCATTATTTGTGTGATCCTCGGCACGCTGTGGGGTCTGACGCTCGGCCTGGGCCGGATGGCGAAGGCTGAACACGGGCCGTGGAAATATGTGCTGCGCTACCTGGTGCAGTTCCCGGTACGCTTTTATGTCAGCGCCTTTCGCGGTACGCCGCTGTTCGTGCAAATCATGGTGGTCCATTTTGCGCTGGTGCCGCTGTTCATCAACCCGCGTGATGGCCTACTGGTGACTCACGGGGTGATGAGCAGCGATTTCGCCCGCGAAGTGCGTTCAAACTACGGCGCGTTTTTATCCTGCATCGTGGCGATTACGCTCAACGCCGGGGCCTACGTGTCGGAGATTTTCCGTGCGGGTATTCAGTCGATTGATAAAGGCCAGATGGAAGCCTCCCGCGCGCTGGGTATGCCGTGGTGGAAAACCATGCGCAAGGTGATTTTGCCGCAGGCGTTTCGCCGCATTCTGCCGCCGCTGGGCAATAACGCCATTGCGATTGTGAAAGACTCTTCGCTGGCGTCGGCAATTGGACTGGCGGATCTGGCGTACGCCGCGCGTACCGTTTCCGGGGCGTATGCCACTTACTGGGAACCGTACCTTACCATTTCGGTGGTCTATTGGGTGATTACCTTCGTGCTGGCGCAGCTGGTTAACCGTCTGGAAAAGAGGTTTGGTAAAAGTGATTCACATTAAAAATCTGCATAAGCACTTCGGGGCGAGTCACGTTCTGCGCGGCATCGATTGTGATATTCAGCCCCAGGAAGTGGTCTGCGTAATTGGGCCGTCCGGCTCAGGGAAAAGCACCTTTCTGCGCTGCATGAACGCGCTGGAATCGGTGAGTGAAGGCGAAGTGGTGGTCAACGGCTTCCCGGTGCACGATAAGAAGACCGATCTCAATAAGCTGCGCGAGAGCGTGGGCATGGTGTTCCAGCGCTTTAACCTGTTTCCGCACATGACGGTGCTGGAAAACCTGCTGATGGCGCCGATGTCGCTGCGCGGCATGTCTCGCGCCGAGGCCGTGACCTATACCGAAGGGCTGCTGGCGAAAGTCGGGCTGAGCGATAAGCGTGATGCGTGGCCATCGAGCTTGTCCGGCGGGCAGCAACAGCGCGTGGCCATCGCCCGGGCTTTAGCGATGCAGCCATCGATCATGCTGTTCGATGAGCCGACGTCCGCGCTTGACCCTGAACTGGTCGGCGACGTGCTGGAAGTCATGAAAAACCTGGCTACTGAAGGGATGACGATGGTTATCGTGACCCACGAAATGGGCTTTGCCCGCGAAGTGGCGGATCGGGTCATTTTCATCGACCAGGGCATTATTCAGGAGCAGGGCACGCCGGAGCAGATCTTCAGCGCGCCGCAGAATCCTCGTACCGCGTCGTTTCTCAGTAAGGTGTTGTAATTAATCGTTGCCAGCGATGCCTGCCGACTTGTCGGAAAGGCGTCGCTGGATTACGGTTAAAGGCTACGACATTCGACTGACAGAACCTCATGGCCTATTTTTCTCGTTTACTGGCAGACATCCCCGGCGTTCATCACGCCTTTCTCGACGTGCATGAATCCGCGGCTTTTGATAAATCCACCCTCGTGGATATCAAGCAGGTCCACGGCACCGACATCCTTAATTTCACCTCTCAACCTGCAACCCGACCGCACGTCGATGGCGTTTTGACGGCGCTTTCCGGGCAAAGTATTGGTGTGGTCACCGCCGACTGTTTACCGCTGCTGATGGCCTCACGCGACGGAAGCGTTATCGCCAGCGTGCATGCTGGCTGGCGCGGGACTGCGCAGGGGATTGTGCAGCAAAGTGTGAAGCAGTTTGCCGCTCAGGACGTGAGTGCGGCAGATATCGTCGTGGCAGTGGGGCCGCATATTCGACCGTGCTGCTATGAAGTGTCGGCTTCATTTCGTGAAGCGCTGCTGGCGTCACCTGCTGCGGAATCTGTGCGACAGCATCAGCATGAATTGTTTTCAGGCTTACCGAAAAAGCCAAATGCCCTCAGCGCCAGTGCGCGGGAAGAAAAGAGTCTGTGGTTTGATTTACCGGCGTTTTGCCAGCTACAACTGCTAGCGAGCGGAATACGCGCGGAAAACATCGAGTGGCTGGCGAAATGCACGTATTGCACGCCGGATGAGCTGGGCTCTTACCGTCGGCGGACGCATCAACCGGCCACAAAAACGCAGCAGGTTTCGTGGATTGTGAAGAGCATCAATGATACGAAGCATTCCCGGTGATTATTGCTGACACTATTTTCCTCAAACCGTGACTTTATTAATTCATATTCATTTAGAGTTATTTTTTTACGCGGAAGGGAAGGAAAATAGGCATCCAGGATTGGACAGTTTTCCACTTTCTCATTTTTCCTTATGTCCGATATTATCCGCCGTAATCATTTTCTGACGACGGATGTTTGGACTTAAGGATGAAAAACGGTGCCAGCGATATTTCTCTATGAACCCCGCATGTTGCCCCGGGCGGTAGTAGGGCAGCTTATGGAAGAACAAAACGCTGCCTTTCAGTCACATCAAACGCTGCCCACATTTATTGAAAATGTGAGCACACATACTTCAGATAATAAACTCTTGCTGATAGGCATTGCTGGTTCGGGGTTAGCCCTGAGCGATCTGCTGCGGTTCATTCGCCGGGTGAAATCCGGCAAAGTGAAAATACTCGCTTGGGTGCCTGAAGGGTATCCCTGGATGCATAAGTTATTAGGCGCCATTTATGTCGGCGAGAGCCTCTACGAAGAGTTGTTACCGGACGGGCTGCTGCCCGCACTGCGGGTGCTGGAAGGGACGCAATCGACGGTGATTCGCCCGCGCATTACACACAAACGACCGAGCCGTATTACCCTGACCGAAATGGAGATCTTGCTGCAATTCGCGTCAGGATTATCCTCCCGTCAAATGGCTGAAAAGCGTCAGTGCAGTTATAAAACGATTTTTTCATGGAAGCATAATATCTGTGAAGCGCTTGAGATTGAAACCCGTGCACACTGGCTTGAGATGCTGACCGAAATCGTACAGTTGTCTTCAATGTATCAGACAGAGAAAAGTTATGGCCCACTATAATGTCGTTTATCTCTCCCGCCAGACCCTGTGGTTTCACGCGGTCAACTGCAGCCTGGAGCAACTCTCGCGCACTAATCCGGGCTGGACGTATTCGATGATGACGGAAATGCCGGCAGCCGATACGCCGATCAATTTATGTCTGATGGATTTAACCGCAGAAGAAGATGGGGACGTCGCGTTATTTCCGGTGACGGGCTCACGCATGATGGTTCTGGTGCGCGCCACGCAGCGCAGACTGATTAAAGCTCTGCAGCAGAAGCGTTGTTCGATTCTGTGCGTGGATGAGCATTATTTCAATCTGCGTGAAGTCATCGAGTCCAGCATGCGCAATAAACGTTTTCTCAGCCCATTTATTCGTGAATTAACCGCGCAGGTTCCTTCTGCAGAACACATTGTGGTCCTGACGGAGGCGGAAAACAAAGTGCTGAATTTTATCCGCGAAGGCAAGAATGGCGTTGAAATATCCAACGCGATTGTGCGGAGCCAAAAAACCGTCAGCAGTCATAAGCGTAATATCATGCGTAAGCTTGGCGTGTGCGATGATTTAAGTCTTAAGAAAAAATTGCTCGCCATGGCGGAAAGCGCCAATTAAAAACGTGTTCTGCGTTTATCTACATCCAGACATAAGACTCGAATGCCTGATTTATTCAGGCATTAGTTTTTTATTGGATAAAAACAGAGTGTTGCAGTGCGGGAAAGTTGCATAGCATGATGAAAACAGGTCTGCGGATCGGTCCATTTATTTGTTGAGTACGCATCATGAAAAAATTAATGTTAATCGCAGTGGGGGCGTTGTTGCTCAGCGGCTGTACTGTCCGGGTTGCGGATTTAACCGTTGCCAGTACCAAAAACTACAATCTGAACAGCACGGCGTTTACGAAGGGCAAGCGCGTTACCGCAGAGGATAAGCATGCGGTCATTCTGTTCCCTACCGGCATCCCGAACGTCAAAACGGCTATCGACCGTGCCATTGAACAGGATCGCTGTGCTGTTGGCCTGACGGACATGGTGGTGACGCAGCTTAATCATGCCTTTATCTTTGGCGAGATTGGTGTGCGCGTAGAAGGGAATTTACTGCTGGATAAAAGCCTGGAAGGTTGCGCAAGCGCCAAATAACAGGCACGGCAACATCATCAAGGTCACGTATTGTGGCCTTTTTTTATGGCAACGAGATATGCATTACGCTGAAATATTTTAAAACGAACAGAAAGAAAGAGGATTAAAACAGATAGATAACGGAAAACATTGAATGGTGCGTCCGAGTGGACTCGAACCACCGACCCCCACCATGTCAAGGTGGTGCTCTAACCAACTGAGCTACGGACGCACAAAAGAGAGATGGTGCGTTTAATTGGACTCGAACCAACGACCCCCACCATGTCAAGGTGGTGCTCTAACCAACTGAGCTATAAACGCAATGGTGCGTCCGAGTGGACTCGAACCACCGACCCCCACCATGTCAAGGTGGTGCTCTAACCAACTGAGCTACGGACGCACAACGGGGACGAATATTAGCGGCAGGGAGGAGAAGTGGCAAGAGGCAATTGCCACTTTTCTTTCAGATTTCACGCGATTGCGGAAACACTGCACAAACTGTCGAGAAAGCAGCCGCCCTGAGGCGGCTGTCAGGCACTTATCGGGAAGCTCGAGCCAGAATAATGGCGGACGGCTGACGCTGCAGGAAACGCATTCTCGTCATCATCAGGATCGCGGCAGAGGTCAGGCCGATGATAAAGCCCATCCAGAAGCCCGCCGGGCCCATACGCGGCACCACGATATCGGTTAATGCCAGAATATATCCGCACGGCAGGCCGAGCACCCAATAGGCGGTAAAGGTGATAAAGAAGATCGAACGCGTATCTTTGTAGCCACGCAGGATCCCGCTCCCCACCACCTGAATCGAGTCGGAGAGTTGATAGATAGCCGCCAGCAGCATCAGATGCGAGGCCAGCGTCACGACTTCCGGATTGTCGTTGTACAGCAGGGCGATATGCTCCCGCAGCGTGACGGTGAAAATCGCGGTTAACACGGCCATGCACATGCCGACGCCGAGGCCCGTTCTGGCGGCTGTTTGCGCTTCCAGCGTGGAGCCTTGGCCGAGACGAAACCCCACGCGAATAGTCACCGCCGCCGCCAGCGACATAGGCAGAACGAACATCAGTGAGCTGAAGTTCAGGGCAATCTGATGTCCGGCAACGTCAATAATCCCCAACGGAGACACCAGCAGGGCGACCACAGCAAACAGGGTCACTTCGAAAAAAAGCGCCAGCGCGATAGGTAATCCAAGCTGCACCAGGCGTTTCATGATTGCGTAATCAGGCTTGCCGAAACCTTCATAGGTGCGAATATCACGCATTGAACGGGCGCGTTTCACATAGGAAACCATGGCGAAGAACATGACCCAGTAAACGGAAGCGGTCGCCACGCCGCAACCAACGCCGCCGAGTTCAGGCATACCAAAATGGCCGTAAATAAAGATGTAGTTCACTGGAATATTCACCAGCAGACCGATAAAGCCCATCACCATGCCCGGCTTGGTTTTCGCCAGACCTTCACACTGATTACGGCATACCTGGAAGAATAAATACCCCGGAACGCCCCACAGCAGCGCGCGCAAATAGCCGACGGCTTTATCGGCCAGAAGCGGGTCAATATTATGCATGGCGTGAATGATATAACCTGCATTCCACAGCACGACCATCACCAGGATGGAGACAAAACCGGCGAGCCAGAAACCCTGGCGAATCTGATGGCCGATGCGGTCACGACGACCGGAACCGTTCAGTTGGGCCACCACAGGCGTCAGGGCCAGCAGCAGGCCGTGACCAAATAAAATCGCCGGGAGCCAGATAGAGGTGCCGATAGCTACCGCTGCCATATCGGTCGCGCTGTAACCACCGGCCATGACCGTATCAACGAAGCCCATTGCGGTCTGGGCCACCTGCGCAATGATGACCGGGATTGCCAGCGCGAGAAGCTGGCGCGCTTCAATAACGTACTTTTGCACGGGTAAATACCTTTTATTGATTCTTATTGTTGAAGAGACTAAAAAAGCCGCCGACGCGGGCAGCAAGAAAAAAGAACAGGGGGATTTTGGAATATATTGTAGCGAGTAATGGGTATTAAGCCAGTCAAAAAATGGCAGGAAGCACTACCTGACTGGCAAGGCAGAAGGGCAACTGGTATTGTTCAGAGTATTAAAGACGGTGATGATTTAGAGACAGGAGTTAATGGCATGTTTACTGGAATCGTTCAGGGCACGGCAAAAATTGTGTCCATCGACGAAAAACCTAACTTCCGCACGCATATCGTTGAAATGCCAGCGCATATGCTCGACGGTATTGAAACCGGCGCCTCCGTTGCCCACAACGGCTGCTGCCTGACGGTTACGGAAATTAACGGCAATCACATCAGTTTTGACCTGATGAAAGAGACGTTGCGCATTACCAATCTTGGCGAATTGAAAGCGGGCGACGTGGTTAACGTGGAACGTGCCGCGCGCTTTAGTGATGAGATTGGCGGCCATTTAATGTCGGGTCATATTATGACCACTGCCGACGTATCTAAAATCCTGACCTCTGAAAATAACCGACAGATTTGGTTTAAGGTCCAGGATCCGACGCTGATGAAATACATCCTGTACAAAGGGTTTATCGGCATTGACGGTATTAGCCTGACGGTCGGAGAAGTCACCCCGACGCGCTTCTGTGTTCATCTGATCCCGGAAACGCTGGAACGCACGACGCTCGGCAAGAAGAAGCTCGGTGAGAAGGTGAACATTGAGATTGACCCGCAGACGCAGGCGGTGGTGGATACGGTAGAACGTGTCATGGCTGCCAAAGACGCCGCGACTAAAACGTTCAGCGCAGAAGAGTAACAGGGCAGATCAGTTAAAAAGAACCCCGGCTTGCCGTAATGCTTGTCAGTTAAGCTTTTGAAGGAGGCCGCAACGGATAACGTTGCGGCCTCTTTTTTACAGCTCTCGGGTAATGCCGTGCTCTTCGCCCTGGTAGCACGAAGCTTGAGGCCATACTCAGTATTTCGGCCATGACCTTGGGGAGTTTCCCCGGCGCCACTCCCGGCAGTAAACGCAGGTGGCTGCACAGATATAACGCTGACTGTTTAAAGCCCATCTGATATGGCTCCACGCCTTTCAGACTGTACGCCATCTGCCCCATCATGAAGCGCAACAGATTATACGCCAGCACCACGCCCCACAGCTCCTGACGCACCAGCGCAGGCTTTTTACTCCGCAGCGTCAGTTCATTATTCAGCAGATGCTGCTTCATCTCCCTGAACCCGTGCTCTATCTCCCACCGCTGGCTGTAAAGGTCCACGATATCGGCTTTCGGGTATCTGAGCGGGTCGCACATCGACGTCAGTATCTGCACCGTCTTGCCGTTCACTTCCTTGCTGACCAGTCTTGCTGTCAGGGTTTCCGGTGCATCCTGCCATTTCTTTTTCGCCTGCGGCGACAGCGTTATTCTCACCAGTTTCTGCCCTGCGCCCAGGTTTCTCACCTCCTCATACTGCGCGCCTTTGCGTAAGGGCAGCATCCAGTGCCTTTCCGTGCCTGATGACTGCCAGCGATGCAGCAGGCCCAGGGCATAGAAGCCCTTATCCATGATGGTCAGTGAGTGGTCCGGCGTCCGGTCAATAAGCTGTGCCGCAAGGTCAGTTTCACCGGTTTCAGAGACGCTGTCGAAGGCCACCGCAGACAGCAGATGGCTGGTAACTTCCATCTGGCAGACCATGCGCAGTTGTGGCCATTCGGACTGCTTGTTCACATTGGCAGTACGGCCGAAGGCTGCGTCATTTTCTGGGGTATCAGGTGCACGCCACAACGTACCGTCCACGGCCATTAGCGTCAGGCCGTTCCAGTGAGACAGGGGTGTTTTTTCAAACCAGAGCTGACGTGTTTTTTCGAACATCAGACGGATGACATCCTCGCCGAGCCGCTGGCGGGCCTGAACAACGGCACTGGGTGCAACGAAGGGCCGGTTACCCGGCAGAAGAATGTCCATATGTGAGACCAGCTGGGTCATGGAGTGGGAGCGGAACAGGGCCATGCCGGTAACCGCCCAGACCATCATCTCCATGGAGAGGCGACGCTTACGCAGAGTGACGACGCCGGTGTCAGCCAGGCATTCATCAATCAGTTCAGGAGAAAGCAGGTCTGCAAGGGCAGCAAACTCCTGCGGAGAAAATTTATGGACGGTATCTAAGGCCTGGCTGAGTAACATAAAAAAATCCGTAATCCCTGGAGAGATTACGGATTCTTGCACAACCACCGGATCGGTCAACCGATCCTTAACTGATCGGCATTACGGCTTGCCGGGGTTTGTTTTATCTTGCAACGCGTAAACCACCTTCGGCTCCGCGGGTGAAAACCACCTGCCAGAGTTGAATGTCGCGGGCACGGAATGCCCCGGCACAGGCGTTCAGATAATAAGAGAACATCCTTCTGAAACGCTCTGAATAGTTGTCAGCAATTTCCGGCCACGTGTGCAGGAAACGCGTATGCCAGGCCATCAATGTGGTGTCGTAATCGGCGCCAAAATTGTGCCAGTCTTCCATCACAAAGTGTGGTTCACTGGCGTTGGCAATCTGACGTACAGAAGGCAGGCAGCCATTCGGGAAGATGTATTTGTTGATCCACGGATCGACATTGTTATCCGTTTTCTTCGACCCGATGGTGTGCAGTAAAAACAGGCCGTCAGGCGTCAGATTACGGTCTACCACGTCGAAATAGGTGGCGTAGTTTTTCGGACCAACGTGCTCAAACATTCCGACAGAGACGATACGGTCGAACTGATCCTGCAAATCTCGATAATCCTGCAACAGGATTTGCACGTCCAGCCCTTCGCAGCGCGCCTGAGCCAACTTCTGCTGTTCAGCGGAAATGGTCACACCGACGACGCTCACACCGTAATTTTTCGCCATAAAATGCGCCAGCCCGCCCCAGCCACAGCCGATATCCAGCACCCGCATGCCGGGCTGCAAATGCAGCTTCTGGCAAATGAGGTCCAGTTTCGCCTGCTGAGCCTGCTCCAGCGTTTCCGCTTCTTTCCAGTACGCGCAGGAATATTGCATAAACGGGTCGAGCATCCGAGTGAATAAATCGTTGCCCAAATCGTAATGCTCTTTGCCTACTATCCAGGCACGTTTTTTACTTTGAAGATTGAGCAGACGGGCGCCTGCCACACGTAGCGTGTCTTTCAGATGGTGGGGGAGTTGGCTTTCCAGACCGGCACGAAGCACATTATGAAAAAATACATCGAGCCGTTCGCACTCCCACCAGCCATCCATATAGCTTTCGCCTAATCCCAGCGACCCTTCCTGCAGCACGCGTTTAAAAAAGAGGGGATTATTGACCCGGATATCTGAGGGAGCAGAACCATTCACCCTGACGCCGGCGCGGTTCAGTAATTCATTAACAATACGGTACCAGTCATCATCAGGCACATTTACTTCTTCTATACACGATGAACTCATAGCTTCTCCATCACGCGGCTTGTGATCAGAACCTTAAAACAGCGTAGACGCTTTTTTGGTTGTGTGAGAACTCTCACGGAATATCCGTAAGTCTGCTATCCGACGTAAAACAGAGGAAGGGAGATAACCCTTGCCGAAAGGCCTTCCGTGGTTAATCGGGGGAGATCCGTTCCCCCGTTAATCGCTAATATTTATCGTATTTATGTGTTACCGAAATCAGTATAGGCCGCAAAAATGAGTGATTCAATAAAAAATTCTTAGCAAACTAATCACTGAATTGTTACATAGTCGCTAACGATACTATGCGTGTGATTCTTCGTTTGAACCGGCGTTTTCATCACGTTGTGCAACAAACTGCATCCGGTAACCCCAGCCTGCCAGAACCACAGTGGCCAGCATCACGCTGGTGGTGGTCAGCAGCGGGGTAGAGATCAGGGTAGAAACCACCAGGCTTGCCAGGAAACACAGACCCAACTGCAATGTGTTTTGCATCGCCGCCGCACGACCCGTGGCGTGTGGGAACGGGCGCAGCGCCTGTGCCACAACGATGGGATAAATCGCGCCGTTGGCCATCGCCATCAGGCAGAAAGGAATCAGCAGGGTGGTCAGTGAGCTGCCTGCGGTCAGACCGACAGCAAAGGTGCCCGCCACGCTTACGGCGAAGGCCAGCAACAGCCACGGCAGCATCTGTTGTCCATCCCATTTTTGCAGGGCGGAACGACATCCGTAGCCCCCAATCAGGAAAGCGATAGTCTGCGGCACGTAACTCAGGCCAATCACCGTCGGGCCGTAACCCATGGCGCTCAGAATAAACGGCGAGCCGGTCAGCCACGCGAAGAAGCTGGCGGAACAGGCGGCGTAAATCAGCACGTTGCCGCGATAATCTTTCGAGCGCAGAAGTGCCAGGAAGGTCAGCGGCTGTTCTTCTTTATGCACAACGCGCAAGGGTTTTTGCAGACGCAGCGCAGGCAGCATCAGCAGCAGCGTAATGCCGAACAGGGTGGCAAAAATTGCCTGCCATTCGAAATGATGCAGGATCCAGCTGCCCAGCAGCGGTGCCAGTGCCGGGGAAAGCCCAACCAGTGGCATGATCGTCGCGAAGATACGGTTGGTGCGCTGGGCCGGATAATAATCGGTAACCATCGCCTGCCAGGTGACGGTGGCGGCACAAACGCCGACGGCCTGCACAAAGCGCAGCACCAGCAGCAGGGTGGCATCACGGACCCACAGCATGCCCAGACAGCCAACGGCGAATATCGCCAGGCCGGTCAACAGAATAGGTTTACGACCGTAACGGTCAGACAGCGGGCCCCACATCAGTTGGGCGAGGGCGAAACCGGCCAGGAACAGGCTCAGGCTGGCGCTGACGGCGGCGGCAGGCGTTTGTAGGTCATTCTGAATGGCGGCAAAAGCGGGCAGATACATATCGGTTGCGAGAAAACCGAGTACGCTCAGGCCAGCCAGCCAGCACAAAAATCCTTTCCCAGGTTGCTTATTCATTTTCTTTCTCGTTACAGGTGTCGATGGCAGCAGAGTGTAGGGAGTGCAACTTCGGTTGTGAACCGCTAATATTTGTCGGGTGAGTTCAAATTTTTTGCAGGCAGCCTATGTGGTCAGAATATTCTCTTGAAGTCGTGGACGCCGTTGCACGTAATGGGAGCTTCAGCGCAGCCGCGCAGGAGTTGCACCGTGTGCCTTCTGCTATCAGCTATACCGTGCGTCAGCTAGAGGAATGGCTGGCGGTTCCACTGTTCGAAAGGCGTCACCGCGACGTGGAGTTAACCCCCGCGGGTGCCTGGTTTTTGAAAGAAGGGCGCTCTGTTATCAAAAAAATGCAGATCACCCGTCAACAGTGCCAGCAGATAGCCAACGGCTGGCGTGGCAGTCTGGCAATCGCTGTGGACAACATTGTGCGCCCGGAACGCACCCGACAGATGATTGTCGATTTTTATCGCCACTTTCAGGATGTCGAATTGTGTGTGTTCCAGGAAGTGTTCAACGGTGTATGGGATGCGTTATCCGACGGTCGCGTAGAACTGGCTATCGGGGCCACCCAGGCGATCCCGGTCGGGGGACGTTACGCGTTTCGCGATATGGGGATGCTGAGCTGGAACTGCGTGGTGTCTAGTCAGCATCCGCTGGCGCAGGTGTCCGGCCCGCTCAGCGATGATGTGTTGCGCAACTGGCCAGCGCTGGTGCGGGAAGATACATCGCGATCGCTGCCGAAACGCATCACCTGGCTGCTGGATAACCAAAAACGGATTGTGGTGCCGGACTGGGAATCTTCCGCGACCTGTCTTTCAGCCGGGTTGTGTGCCGGAATGGTGCCTACGCATTTTGCCCGACCGTATATCGACAGCGGTGAATGGGTGGCGCTGGAGCTGGAAAATCCTTTCCCGGATGCGGCGTGCTGCCTGACCTGGCAACAAAATGACATGTCACCGGCGTTGAGCTGGCTGCTGGAGTATTTAGGGGACAGTGAAACGTTGAATAAAGAGTGGCTGCAGGAGCCGGACTAACCGGCCCCTGAGAGTGCATTAACGGCGGTAGTCGCGGAACGGACCGTCGGCGACCGAGCGGCGCTCGATTAGGCGCGGATGCACCTCAATCGACTGCGACTCTTCACGCTTATTGACGATACGATCCAGCAGCATATCGAAGGCCGTTTCACCCAGCGAATCCTTCGGCTGATGGATGGTGGTCAGGGCAGGGGTAAAGAAGCGCGCGTTGCGCACGTTATCGTAGCCAATGACTGAAATATCCTGTGGAACGCGCAGGCCCATTTCGTCTGCGGCACACAACGCACCCATCGCCATAATATCGCCGCCGCAGAACACGGCCGTTGGGCGTGGTTGTTGCGCAAGAATTTGCTGCATGGCCCGATAGCCGGATTCCGGCTCGAAATCACCCTGCACAATCCAGTTTTCAGGCACGTTGATTTGCGCTTCTTCCATGGCTTTCATGAAGCCCGCCAGACGTCCTGCGCCGGTGTTGCGCTCCATTGGCCCTGGAATGGCGCCGATTTCACGATGACCGCGTTCGACCAGATAGCGTCCGGCAAGATAGCCACCCTGGAACGCGTTATCATTCACCGAGTCGGTAAAATCAGCCTTAGATTCGCCCCAGTCCATCACCACCATCGGGATGTGACGGTACTCTTCCAGCATCTCGAGCACCGACTGTGGGTATTCGGAACACATCACCAGCAGGCCATCGACACGCTTTTGCGCCATCATCGACAAATATGCGCGCTGCTTTTCCAGGTTGTTCCAGGCGTTACCCAGGATCAGGGTATAGCCTTTCTCGAAGCAGTTTTTCTCAACAGCTTCAATGATTTCAGCAAAATAGGCGGCTTCGCTGCTGGTCGCCAACAGGCCAATTGTTTTGGTGTGATTCACCTTCAGGCTGCGCGCCACAGCGCTTGGGGAGTAGTGCAGCTCTTTAATGGCCGCCCACACCGCGTTGCGGGTCTCTTCCGCCACAAAACGTGTTTTGTTAATTACATGTGAAACAGTTGTAGTGGAAACGTTTGCGCGCTTCGCTACATCTTTAATAGTTGCCATTCGTTCTCACTCCAGACCCTTTCCTTACGCCTGATTATCGACACGAAAACGTTTGCCTTTACACACCCTTAACACAATTCAATTGAATTGCAGTACGCCGGGATACAGACAGGACGACGGGAGGGGGTCAATGGCTGGTACGCTTTTAAATTAGCGTGGAATTTTGTCTGATTCTGAGGCAAAGGGAAAGAGAAAAATCGCTATGAGCTTAAAACCTGGAAGATTTTTGCGTATATTTGTGCAAAAATGAGCAAGCTCACTTTTGTTGTGGGGATTAAAAGGAGAAAAATTGATGAGTACCGACCTGAAGCTCTCTCTTATGACCACCGTTATCGCTCTGGCTCTGATCGTTTCTGCCGCGCTGACTGCTGTACTGCACTGATTTATCCGGAGGGAGAGCTCTCTTCCTCCTTCTCACTTTCCTTTCTTATTGTTATCAAATTCGCAATAAACTTTTGCCATTTTGTTTACTTTTGTTTTTTTGTGATTGATGTCATGCTTTTGACTTCTGCTTTTGCACTGTCTCATCGAGATGGCTTACCGGAGTCGTTACATGAAAATCAATTTCCCTCTGCTGGCACTGGCTATTGGGGCATTTGGCATAGGTACCACTGAGTTTTCGCCAATGGGCCTGCTGCCCGTCATCGCCAAAGGTGTGGACGTGTCGATTCCCGCCGCCGGAATGCTGATCAGCGCCTATGCCATTGGCGTGATGGTCGGTGCGCCGTTGATGACGCTGCTGCTTTCACATCGTGCGCGCCGTAATGCGCTCATTTTCCTGATGGCCATTTTCACGCTCGGCAACGTGTTGTCGGCGATTGCGCCGGATTACACCACGCTGCTGCTGTCGCGCATTATTACCAGTCTCAATCACGGGGCCTTTTTCGGCCTCGGCTCGGTGGTGGCTGCCAGCGTAGTGCCTAAGCACAAGCAGGCCAGCGCGGTGGCGACCATGTTTATGGGGCTAACGATCGCCAATATCGGCGGCGTTCCGGCGGCAACCTGGCTCGGTGAAACCATCGGCTGGCGGATGTCGTTTCTCGCGACGGCCGGACTCGGCCTGGTGGCGATGGTTAGTCTGTGGTTCTCCTTGCCGAAGGGCAGCAGCGGTGAACGCCCGGACGTGAAAAAGGAACTGTCGGTTCTGGTGCGTCCGCAGGTGCTGACGGCGCTGTTGACGACCGTGCTCGGGGCCGGAGCGATGTTCACGCTCTACACCTATATTTCTCCAGTGCTGCACACCATCACTCATGCGACACCGCTGTTCGTCACCGCCATGCTGGTGCTGATTGGTATCGGCTTCTCTCTGGGTAACTATCTGGGCGGCAAGTTTGCTGACCGCTCCGTGACCGCCACGCTAAAAGGCTTCCTGACGGTGCTGATCGTGATCATGGCGTCTATCCCGTGGCTTGCGCAAAACGAAATCGGCGCGGCGGTGAGTATGGTTATCTGGGGTGCGGCGACCTTCGCGGTGGTACCTCCGCTGCAAATGCGCGTGATGCGTGTGGCACATGAAGCGCCAGGCCTGTCGTCGTCGGTCAATATCGGGGCGTTCAATCTGGGTAATGCGTTGGGCGCAGCGGCGGGCGGGGCGGTGATTTCCGGCGGTCTGGGGTACACCTTCGTGCCGGTGATGGGGGCGATTATCGCCGGGGTTGCGCTTCTGGTGGTGCTGATTACGGGGCGTCGTCAGCCAGAAGAAGTGTATTCCAGCCATTGATGATATGTGCCCGGCGGATAATATTACTCGCCGGGCAAGAGATTACGCCGCCAGATTCTTCGCGACAAATTCCCAGTTTACCAACGCCCAGAAATGCTCGAGATAGTTCGGGCGGGCGTTACGGTAGTCAATGTAGTAGGCATGTTCCCACACATCTACGGTCAGCAGCGGTTTGGCGTCAGTCGTCAGCGGCGTACCCGCGTTAGACGTAGAAACGATAGCCAGTTTGCCGTCTGCATTTTTCACAAGCCAGGTCCAGCCAGCGCCGAAGTTTTTAACAGCGGCATCGGTAAACTGCGCTTTGAAGTCAGCAAAGCTGGCGAAGCTTGCGTTGATGGCGGCTGCGACGTCACCGGTTGGCTCGCCACCGGCATTCGGTGCCAGGCAGTTCCAGTAAAAGGTGTGGTTCCACACCTGTGCAGCATTGTTGAAAACGCCCGCTTCGGAAGTGCGAACGATCTCTTCCAGCGTTTTGCCTTCAAACGCAGTGCCTTTGATCAGGTTGTTGAGGTTGGTGACATACGTCTGGTGATGTTTACCGTAGTGGTATTCCAGCGTTTCTACAGAGATGTGTGGCGC
The DNA here is from genome assembly GCF_003935895.2 of Scandinavium goeteborgense. Classification (GTDB taxonomy): domain Bacteria; phylum Pseudomonadota; class Gammaproteobacteria; order Enterobacterales; family Enterobacteriaceae; genus Scandinavium; species Scandinavium goeteborgense. Next base: position 2,024,380 of record NZ_CP054058.1, read on the forward strand.
CAGGGCGTCTTTTGCATACGGTAATGCAGGTAATTCGAATGACATTGCTTATTCTCCCTATTATTTTATGACTCAATAACCCTGTATTGAGTAAGGATAGGGTAGCAAATTAAAAGATGTGGCTAAAGAGGAACTTACCCTGTCGGGAGATCGACAGGGCAGGGATCAGCGAATCGTTTTAGGCGTCATCACGCGGCGTGCGCCAACGTAGTGGTTCGCCCAGTAATCTTCGCTCAGAGAGGTAATCTGGATATCGCGACCGGTGCGCGGGGACTGAATAAATTTGCCGTTGCCGACGTAAACGCCAACGTGATCGGCAGTGCCACGACCGCGGGTGCGGAAGAACACCAGATCGCCGCTTTGCAGCTCACCCCGGTTAACGGAGCGCGCATCACGCAGGTGATACATTTCGTTCGCGGTACGAGGAATACGGAATTTCACTAAATCTTTATAGGCGTAATAAACCAGACCGCTGCAATCGAAACCGGTGCGCGGCGACGTGCCACCCCAACGGTAGGGTTTGCCAATCTGGTCCATCAATTTGTTCATCGCCGTTTTTTTAGCTTTCTGCACTCGCGCTTTGTGTGCATCCGCAATGGTTAACGGTTTCACGTCTTCGCTAACGCATTTCTTTTTATGGCCTTTACGCACACTGCATTTCTGCGCCGTTTTAACGGAGGCGGTTTTCAGCGCGGGGCTATGAATTTTGCGGGTGGAGGCGGTTTTACTGACGGCAGTTGTTTTTTTACTTTTGGCGGTCGTTGTTTTCTTAAGGGTACTGGTTTTCTTTTTGCTGGAGGTTTTGGTCGTTGATTTCGTTTTGTTGCTTGTCGTTTTCTTTTTACGGTCTGCTTTCGCCTGGTGGGACTTTTGCGATGCAGATGTGCGCGCCTGTTCGGATGCGTGGGACAAAGGCGTAATGGACAACGATGTGAACAGCAAAGCACAGAGCGTGATCGAGACTTTATTTATCCGCGCCACTGAGCATTCCTCTGTTAGGCAGGCAAACGGTCATGCCTGGGTATGATTGACAAAACGAATCGATTCTAATGCATAAAAACATTAATTGTTAATAGTGTTTTTGTATCTGATACACAGTTTCGTTAGCGACTGCAAAAAAATGCGTCAAACTGGACATAACATGCTCGGAAAATGCTCATGTTTACGCGGGGCAGGCCGATAAAGGCACATTTTTAAGGCAACTTCAAAACGTCAGAGGTAAAATGCATTATCGTGAACAAAATGTTATTTTCTGACAGCCGTCGTTGACGTTACACTTAGCGACTACAGCCATAAAAAGAAGTTTAAGGAAGCAAGATATGAGTACAACTCTTGAGAAAATCCAGACCCAAATCGCCGAGAACCCAATCCTTCTGTATATGAAGGGTTCCCCGAAACTGCCAAGCTGTGGTTTCTCTGCTCAGGCGGTTCAGGCACTGTCTGCCTGTGGCGAACGTTTTGCTTACGTTGATATTCTGCAAAACCCGGATATCCGCGCCGAGCTGCCTAAGTATGCAAACTGGCCGACCTTCCCACAGCTGTGGATTGACGGCGAGCTGGTTGGCGGCTGTGACATCCTGATTGAGATGTACCAGCGTGGCGAACTGCAGCAGCTGATCAAAGAGACGGCTGCAAAGTACAAAGACGACGAGTAGAGCAGCGCTGAGTAAGTTTTTTACTGGCAATAAAAAAGCGACCATCGGTCTAATGCCGATCAGTTAAGGATCGGTTGACCGATCCGGTGGTTGTGCAAGAATCCGTAATCTCTCCAGGGATTACGGATTTTTTTATGTTACTCAGCCAGGCCTTAGATACCGTCCATAAATTTTCTCCGCAGGAGTTTGCTGCCCTTGCAGACCTGCTTTCTCCTGAACTGATTGATGAATGCCTGGCTGACACCGGCGTCGTCACTCTGCGTAAGCGTCGCCTCTCCATGGAGATGATGGTCTGGGCGGTTACCGGCATGGCCCTGTTCCGCTCCCACTCCATGACCCAGCTGGTCTCACATATGGACATTCTTCTGCCGGGTAACCGGCCCTTCGTTGCACCCAGTGCCGTTGTTCAGGCCCGCCAGCGGCTCGGCGAGGATGTCATCCGTCTGATGTTCGAAAAAACACGTCAGCTCTGGTTTGAAAAAACACCCCTGTCTCACTGGAACGGCCTGACGCTAATGGCCGTGGACGGTACGTTGTGGCGTGCACCTGATACCCCAGAAAATGACGCAGCCTTCGGCCGTACTGCCAATGTGAACAAGCAGTCCGAATGGCCACAACTGCGCATGGTCTGCCAGATGGAAGTTACCAGCCATCTGCTGTCTGCGGTGGCCTTCGACAGCGTCTCTGAAACCGGTGAAACTGACCTTGCGGCACAGCTTATTGACCGGACGCCGGACCACTCACTGACCATCATGGATAAGGGCTTCTATGCCCTGGGCCTGCTGCATCGCTGGCAGTCATCAGGCACGGAAAGGCACTGGATGCTGCCCTTACGCAAAGGCGCGCAGTATGAGGAGGTGAGAAACCTGGGCGCAGGGCAGAAACTGGTGAGAATAACGCTGTCGCCGCAGGCGAAAAAGAAATGGCAGGATGCACCGGAAACCCTGACAGCAAGACTGGTCAGCAAGGAAGTGAACGGCAAGACGGTGCAGATACTGACGTCGATGTGCGACCCGCTCAGATACCCGAAAGCCGATATCGTGGACCTTTACAGCCAGCGGTGGGAGATAGAGCACGGGTTCAGGGAGATGAAGCAGCATCTGCTGAATAATGAACTGACGCTGCGGAGTAAAAAGCCTGCGCTGGTGCGTCAGGAGCTGTGGGGCGTGGTGCTGGCGTATAATCTGTTGCGCTTCATGATGGGGCAGATGGCGTACAGTCTGAAAGGCGTGGAGCCATATCAGATGGGCTTTAAACAGTCAGCGTTATATCTGTGCAGCCACCTGCGTTTACTGCCGGGAGTGGCGCCGGGGAAACTCCCCAAGGTCATGGCCGAAATACTGAGTATGGCCTCAAGCTTCGTGCTACCAGGGCGAAGAGCACGGCATTACCCGAGAGCTGTAAAAAAGAGGCCGCAACGTTATCCGTTGCGGCCTCCTTCAAAAGCTTAACTGACAAGCATTAGACCATCGGTCGCTTTTTTTTATTCTTCGCTTTCACCTTCAGGCAGCGGTAACGGCCAGCCGCCCAGGCGTTTCCAGCGGTTGACGATTTCGCAAAACAGCTGCGCCGTCTGTTCGGTGTCGTACAGAGCAGAGTGCGCTTTGTTGCCGTCAAATTCCATTCCTGCGGCCAGGCAGGCTTTCGACAACACGGTTTGCCCCAGTGCCAGCCCGCTTAGCGCGGCGGTATCAAACGTCACAAACGGGTGGAACGGATTGCGTTTCAGCCCGGCGCGCTCAGAGGCAGCCATCATAAAGCTGTGATCGAAGGTCGCGTTGTGCGCCACCATGATTGCCCGATTGCACTCCTGATCCTTCATGCCTTTACGTATTTCTTTATAGATGGCGTGCAGGGCGTCGTATTCACTGACGGCTCCGCGCTCAGGGTCATTCGGATCGATGCCATTAAACGCCAGCGCTTCGGGGACCAGATTTGCGCCTTCAAACGGTTCAACATGGAAATGCAGTGTGCTGTCCGGCATCAACCAGCCATCTTCGTCCATTTTTAACGTCACGGCGGCGACTTCCAGCAGCGCATCCGTTTTGGCGTTAAAGCCCGCTGTTTCTACATCGATAACTACAGGATAAAAACCACGGAAGCGGTCGCACAGTGCATTACGTTGAGCGTTGTCGGACATCAGTATCTCTTAGGCTTACAAAAAGTAGCGCGCATTATGGCAAATTTTGCCAGCGGTTGCAGCAGAGGCGGGAGCAAAAAAATGGGTGCCGTAGCACCCAGGGAGTCTTAGTGACCAAGACCTTTACCGGCATCTTTGGCTTCGATCAGTTCGATTTTATAACCATCCGGATCTTCGACAAAAGCGATAACGGTTGAGCCGCCTTTTACCGGGCCGGCTTCGCGGGTGACGTTGCCGCCATTATTGCGGATGTGCTCGCAGGCTTCTGCGGCGTTATCTACGCTCAGCGCGATGTGGCCGTAAGCGGTGCCGAGATCGTAGCTTTCAACGTCCCAGTTATAGGTCAGTTCAATGACCGCTTCTTCACTCTCCGGGCCGTAGCCGACGAAAGCGAGGGAATATTTGTATTCCGGGTTTTCGCTGGTGCGCAGCAGCTTCATGCCCAGCACGTTGGTGTAGAACTCGACGGAACGTTGCAGATTGCCAACACGCAGCATGGTGTGAAGTAGGCGCATAGTCTTCCCCTTATCGTATTGTTTATAAAGCAGGACAATCAGTATAGCGGCGGATGCCCGCCGCTATCAATGCGGGGATTAGAGCGTAGGGTAGTCGGTGTAGCCTTCCGCGCCGCCGCCGTAGAAGCTTTCCGGGCGCTGCGGGTTCAGTTCAGCTTTACGTTCCAGACGTGCAACCAGGTCCGGGTTCGCGATATATGCGCGACCAAATGCCACGGCATCAATCAGACCTTTAGCAATCAGGTCTTCTGCTTTTTCCGGGGTGTACGCACCAGCACCGATAATCGGGCCGTGGAAACGTTCGCGTACTTTACGACGGAATTCTTCGGTATAAGGCTGACCACCGGCCCAGTCTGGCTCAGACATGTGCAGGTAAGCGATACCGCGTTTGCCCAGCTCTTCAATCAGATACAGCGCATCGGCTTCTTCATTCGGGCCGTTGTCGGTGTTCTGGAAAGAACCAATCGGCGAAACACGGATCCCGATGCGATCGGCGCTCCACTCTTTGCTGACGGCGTCGACCACTTCCAGCACCAGACGGGCGCGGTTTTCAATGCTGCCGCCGTACTGGTCGGTACGCTGGTTCGCTGACGGAGACAGGAACTGGTGCAGCAGGTAGCCGTGCGCAGAGTGCAGTTCGACGAGGTCGAAATCGGCTTCGCGAGCGTTAGCTACCGCCTGACGGAAATCGTCGACGATACCAGGAATTTCTTCCAGTTCCAGCGCACGCGGTAGGGAAGTGTCTTCGCGAGTGGCGTTGCCGTTGGCATCACGCAGGGAAGTACGAGTGCCCGCGCTCAGCGCAGATGGCGCAACCGGCGCCTGGCCGCCAGGCTGGAGGCTGTTATGCGAAATACGACCGGTGTGCCACAACTGAACGGCGATATGACCGTTTTCAGCATGCACGCCTGCGGTAATTTGTTTCCACGCGGCGATCTGTTCTGGGCTGTGCAGGCCAGGTGCGCCAGCGTAGCCTTTCGCCTGAGCAGAAACCTGCGTGGCTTCAGAGATAATAAGCCCTGAGCTTGCGCGCTGGCGATAGTATTCACCCATCAGTGGAGTAGGGATGTCGCCAGGCTCGATGCTGCGAAGACGCGTCAGTGGGGCCATCAGTACGCGGTTAGGCAGAGTGACAGCGCCAACCTTGAGAGGGGTAAACATTTTGTGTTGTGACATAAATCAGGACTCCTGAATAGACCGGTCGTCTAGTAAATCGATAAATAAAAACGCCTGTTATGAGCCAGGCGCGGCAATCATGGTCTTCGCATGTTCGAGCGCGCTTTCGAGCGGCGTCGCACTGCGAGAAATTTTGGCCTGAAGATTGGCCCCCAGCCACAGCGAATACAGCACTTCGGCCTGGGTATGGGCGTCACCGAAAATGGTGAGGCTTTTTTCTTTACGCCCTTCTTCAAGCGCATGGGACAGCAAAACAATAATCTGGCTGGCCCCTTTGTTCATTTCTGTGCGCATCACTTCTGAGAGGTCGCAGACTTCGGCAGAGAGTTTAACTGTCAGACAACCGCTGATAATGCCCTGCTGACAAAACTGGTTCAGCGTGTGCTGGTAATAGGCCAGCAGGCGGTCGCGATAGTTGCCTTCACCGTGGGCAAAATGCTCAGACAGACGAAGGTGATAGTCTGCGTAGTGGCGCTCAAGCATGGCAACACCGAACGCTTCTTTAGAGCGGAAATAGTGATAAAACGAGCCCTTCGGCACTTCTGCCGTTTTGAGCAGCTCGCTGAGCCCCATTCCGGTAAAGCCGCGGTGCATACATAAACGCTCGCCGGTAGCGAGGATATGTTCGCGGGTGTCGTGTTCGGTATGTTTGTTCATGGGGCTAAATGTAGTAGACCGATCGGTCTAATGCAAGAGATAAATGATTGCCGGTTGCAGGATGCGCATTATCAGGCTTCAATGAGAGTAAGCAGATAACAGGGGGCGGCGTGGCAGAACAACTGGAGTTTTTCCCGGTACAGAGTCCGTGCCGGGGGATTTGTCAGTCCGATGAACGCGGGTATTGCCGGGGCTGTATGCGCAGCCGTGACGAGCGCTTCAACTGGCAAAATTTCAATGATGCTCAAAAGCAGGAGGTGCTGCGCCTCTGCCGTCAACGTCTGCTGCGTAAAATCCGCGCAAACAAATCCGCTTTACCTGAAGAACCTGATCAGCCTTCACTGTTTTGACGCTAAATATGCGTATACTCGATGAAATTTTCAGTTGAGGAAGCTCGTATGGTTCAGCGTATTACTCTCGCGCCCAATGGCCCGGAATTTTCCCGCTTCGTGATGGGCTACTGGCGTCTGATGGACTGGAACATGTCCCCGCAGCAGCTGGTCAGTTTTATTGAAGAGCATCTCGACCTCGGTATTACCACCGTCGATCACGCCGATATCTATGGCGGTTATCTATGCGAAGCTGCCTTTGGCGAAGCCTTGAAATTGGCTCCGCAACTGCGTTCGCGTATGGAAGTGGTCAGCAAATGCGGGATAGCCACCACTGCAAAACCTGAACACGCTATCGGGCACTACATCACCGATAAATCCCACATCGTTCGCAGCGCCGAGCAGTCCCTGACCAATCTGGCCACCGACTATCTGGACCTGCTGCTGATCCACCGTCCCGATCCGCTGATGGATGCAGACGAAGTGGCAGAAGCCTTCACCGAGCTGCATCAGAGCGGCAAAGTGCGTCATTTCGGCGTGTCTAACTTTACCCCGGCGCAGTTTTCGCTGCTGCAATCACGTCTGCCGTTCACATTGGCGACCAACCAGGTTGAGCTTTCTCCGGTTCACCAGCCGCTGCTGCTGGACGGTACGCTCGATCAGCTGCAACAGCTGCGGGTGCGTCCGATGGCGTGGTCGTGTCTGGGCGGCGGTAGCCTGTTCAATGACGACAAATTTGCTCCACTGCGCGAAGAGCTGGCTAAAGTAGCGACAGAACTGAACGCGGAAAGCATTGAACAGGTGGTTTACGCCTGGGTGATGCGTCTGCCGTCTCAGCCGCTGCCTATTATCGGCTCCGGTAAAATCGAGCGCGTGCGTTCTGCGATCGCGGCTGAACACCTCGAAATGACCCGTCAGCAGTGGTTCCGCATCCGCAAAGCTGCGCTGGGTTACGACGTACCGTAATCACGCTTTGCGCTGACGTTCCGACGAAAAAAGTGTTCCTGGTTTAGACTTACCAGGGACACTTTTTTTTGGAGGTACTATGAAGCGCATCACGCTCACGTTACTGACCCTGGCCATTTCAAGCGGCGCTTACGCTGCCAGCACTGAAGTGGAAATGAATCTTGTCACTCCGCAAGCCGTCGGACAGTCCATTGGTGAAGTGAAAATCACCGAAACCGATAAAGGCCTCGAATTTTCCCCAGACCTCAAAGCGTTGCCTCCCGGCGAGCATGGTTTTCATGTGCATGCCAACGGCAGCTGTCAGCCTGCAATAAAAGAGGGTAAAGCCAGTGCGGCCGAATCTGCGGGTGGCCATCTGGACCCGGATCATACCGGTAAACACCAAGGGCCAGCCGGAATGGGGCACTTAGGCGATTTGCCCGTGCTGGTGGTGGCTAAAGACGGGAAAGCCACGCAGCCCGTCCTGGCGCCGCGTCTGAAAAAACTCGATGAGGTGAAAGGCAAAGCGCTGATGATCCACGTCGGCGGGGATAACATGTCCGATCAGCCGAAACCGCTTGGCGGGGGCGGCGTGCGCTATGCCTGTGGAGTTATCAAGTAGTCCTTTCGGTAATGGAGCCCGCGACCGGGGCCTGTTCGAGCTGTAACAGCGAACAGTAAAGCCGCCAGACTATCGCCGCCAGTTCTCTGGCGGCAGGCTGGTGGTGATGGCCTAAGGCTTCGTAAATCCGCTTTAATTCGCTCAGCGTGGAGGCCAGCGGGCGCTGCTGGACGCCGCGTTCGCTCATCACATCACGCAGCAGGCTGATGCACAGATCTCGCACCTGAACCAGCGGATCGGACCGAGTTTCCCAACTCCTGAGCTGCCACACCACGTGGGAACAATTCAGCAATACCACGCCCCAGCGCAGCAGCCAACGGCGGGCCAGGGCATCCTGGCTGTTGCTGAGCTGGCTGATGTAGTGATAAACCAGCGATTCAAACTCGTGCTCACTTTGCTGAGGATGGCGACTCAACTGGTCAATAAAGTGACGCCGTAACGACTGAATATGACGCCGACTTTTACGCGCATCAGAACCTGGTTTCAGGACCGCAAACGCCAGCCACGCCATCCCAACGCCAATGATTTTTGCCAAGTTATCATTGAGAAAACCAGCAAAATCATACACCGGCGGGTTAGTGACCGAGATAAACGAGCCCATAAACACCACCAGCTGTCCCCACAATCCCGCGTACTTCGGCATCTGTAATTTGAACAGCTGCATGGTGACTAGCAACGGGAACAGGAACAGCAGGAATTGCCATAGATCGCTGATTTGCACCATCAGGCCAAACTTCACCACAAAGCTGAACACCGACAACCAGAGCAGCGTGCGCAGCAGCAACGTCAGGGAATTGAACGGTGAGGGCGAGGTTGAAAACAGCACGCAGCAAATCGCCCCGAGCGTCAGCGCCGCCGGGCCGGAACTCCACTGCGTATTGATCGACCACGCGCCAATCATGATTAACGCGAAAAAGGTTCGCGCGCCGTTCCATAATGCTTCCGCATGATCGGTCCTGCGGGTCAGCGGTGGTGCGGCCGGAACCTCAAATTCGGTAATTGGAGAGGCGTTTTCCAGCCGGTTCAACCAGCGACTCGACGTGAGATAGAGCCGGCAAAAATAGCGCAGGCGGTGCCAGAACGCGTGATGCCGAAAATCCTGGGTGTCACGCGGGGCCAGCGGCGCAATAATCTTTGCGACGCTATAGGCATCCGCGGCCGGTCGGGCGAGTTCGGCCAGCAGGCGCTCCAGAACGTCACGCATATTGGCTGGCGCTTCCGGCCAGTTGAGCAACATCCGGCGCAGGCTGGAAATCACGCTGGTCAGGCGCAGCTGTTGATGCAGAAGATAGTTGAGCAGGCTGTTACGGCGACGAAATCGGTAGTGACTCCAGAACGCCTGAATACGCAGCAGGTTCATGGTCAGGATCTGACCAATAACGGTTTCGTGGGCGGTACGAACGGTGTCGGTGTTTTCCGGCTGCCAGAGCAAGCTGGCGTGTTCCAGAATACGCGCATGCATGTTTTTCAGGGCGGTGAGCAGCGTGGTGCCATCGGAGGTGCTTGGCAGGATCATCATCATCAGCGCGCCGCACAAAATCCCGAGAATAACTTCACAGACGCGCGCCTGCGCGATTTCCCAGATATGCGTGGCGTCGATCACGTTGACCATCGGGAAGGCAATGATGGCGCAGGTGTAGCCTGCCAGCTGGAACGCATACGCGGCGTTGTTCATGTACATCGCGCAGGTCCAGGTGCAGAAGGCGATCCACGCCGATAGCGCCAGCAGGAACAACCAGGGGTCGGTCATGGTGTGCCCGGCAATCAGGATCGCGGCGACGGCACCGAGCAGGCTTCCGGCGATTCGGCCAAGGCTTTTACTGATGACGCCGCCGACGGTGGGGAAGCTCACCACGGCGGCGGAAGTCATCGCCCAGTAGGGCTGATCGAGATTGATGTAGTACGCAAAGCTCAGGGCCAGACACATAGCGATGCCGTTGCGGAGCGCATATCGCCATTGTGGTCGGGTCGCTTTAATCCATGGCAGCGACCGCCAGTTGAGCGCCTGGAGGTTCATTACAGCGAGCCAATCGACACGGTGCAGGTGGTGCCGGAAACCAGAATAATATCGTCTGGCAGCTTATAAAACTCGATCCGCACCGGCACGCGCTGGGCCAGACGCACCCACGGAATGGTCGGTTTAACATCGGCAATCAGGCTGCCTTGTGGGCCAACGCTCTGATCGGAGATAGCGCGCCCAATGCTGGCGACGTGACCCTGTAACGTTTGTCCATTACTGTAAAGCACCACGCTGGCGCTGACGCCTGGCTTGATGTGACGGAGTTTGGTTTCTTCGAAGTAGCCGACAACATAGAACGAGTGGCTATCGACGAGGGCAAATACCGGGTGCCCGACGGCGGCGTAATCGCCTGTGCGAGTGGACATGTTGGTCACCCAGCCGTCTACAGGCGCTTTGACCTCGGTCTGTGACAGCTGCCAGTTGGCGTGTTCCAGCGCGGCGTTAGCGGCATCGACACTGGCTTTGGCTGCGGCAACACTGGCTTTGGCGGCTTCGGCATTGGCTTTTGCAGTTTTCAGCGCGATGTTAACCGTATCGAGGTCTTCCGCAGAAATGAAGTTTTTGGGCAAATTGCGGCGACGATCGGCTTCACGTCGCGCTTTATCCATATCCGACTGTGCCCGGTCCATATCCGATTGTGCTTTTGCCATATCAGACAGGGCCTTAGCATGCTGCGCTTGGGCATTCATCACCGCGATATGAAATGGCGTGGCGTCGAGGCGAAACAGCACGTCACCGGCTTTAACCTGCTGGTTATCCTTCACATTCAGTTCCATGATGCTGCCCGAAACCTGCGGCGTAATACTGACCTGTTCGGCGCGGATTTTGCCGTCACGGGTCCACGGCGACTGCATGTAGTAATTCCAGACCAGCCACACGGCAATCAGGGCCAGGGCTGCGACCAACAGCGTGGAGAAATATTTTAGCTTTTTCATCAAGTTAGTTTACCACGCCACAATCATAACCAGCGCCAGGCATACCGCCAGCGCGAACAGGGAAAGATCCATTAACAGCGGATGCCAGACATCCCCGGCGTACATCCAGTCGCGCAGTAGGCGATGGGCGAGCAGCCAGATGAGAAAACCGAGGATAACCGCTTTGAAAAGCGGGGGGAAATAGATAGAGGCCCCGACGATGAGGTCCTGCAGGGGAAGTCCCGAAGTATTGAGCGTCAGCTTCACGAGCAAAAATCCTTTGCATAAGCATCGTTGCGGGTCGAGGACCGCGATGCGCCATCATTTTAATGAGTGTAAATCATTGTGTCAGTCTGCGGGGACAAGGCAATACATTTGTTTTGGCCATTTAAATGCTGCACACTATTCTAAAATCAGTATAATAACTTAGCAAGCTAATTATAAGGAGATGAAATTGGAATCGCCACTGGGTTCTGATCTGGCACGGCTGGTGCGTATCTGGCGTGCTTTGATTGACCATCGCCTGAAACCTCTGGAATTAACGCAGACTCACTGGGTCACGCTGCATAACATTCATCAGCTGCCGCCTGAACAGTCGCAAATTCAACTGGCTAAAGCGATTGGGATTGAGCAGCCTTCACTGGTTCGTACCTTGGATCAGCTGGAAGAGAAGGGCCTGATTTCGCGTCAGACCTGTGCGAATGACCGTCGTGCCAAACGTATTAAACTGACTGAGAAAGCCGAACCGTTGATTGAAGATATGGAGACGGTGATTCGCAAAACGCGGGGTGAAATCCTTGCGGGCATTTCTCCTGAAGAACTGGATTTACTGCTTGGGCTGATTCGTAAGCTAGAGCAGAACATCAACGAACTGCAGTCCAGAGACTGAGTTTCGCGCCGATCGTGACAAAAAGGCCCTGATATCAGGGCCTTTTTTTATGCCTGCCAGGCCATCACCCGGTTACGTCCGGCTTCTTTGGCCTGATACATCGCTTCATCTGCACGCTTAACGTAGGTTTCCGGTGATTCCTGCGCGTCCAACGCTGTAAAAAGCCCCATGCTGATGGTCACCTGTTCAGGTAAATGCAGGAGACTGCTTTCGCTGACGGTGCCACGGATCTGTTCTGCAATTGCCCGTGCGCTCTGCGCATCGGTATTCGGCAGCAGCAGAGCAAACTCTTCTCCTCCGATGCGGGCCGCCAGGCTGCCGGTGTTCAGGAACTCTTGCAGGATCTTCGCCACAAACTGAATGACCTTATCGCCCTCAAGATGGCCGTAACGGTCGTTGATGTGTTTGAAGTGATCGAGGTCGCAGACGATGACGGAAACCGGCGTGTCCGAGGAGACTTTCGCCACCTGTTTGGTCAGGCTGTCGTAAAAGAAGCTGCGGTTAAACAGGTGGGTCATGGCATCACGAATCGAGTTTTGATAGGAGTCCTGATACTTGCTGTTAGATTCCCGATACAGCGTAAACACATCGCCCAGCAGGATGATAATCAACGTCAGGGTGGCGGTAGCTTCAAACAGGCGTGACTGGTACCAGGAATACCCCGCGATGGAAATCGCTGGCAGCAAGAGGATCAAGGTGAACAGATAGAATGCGCAGAATAAACAGCCGCTAAACCAAAAAATATTCCGTAAATGGGTGACAACCAGCATAAACGTTAGCGTCAGGGACCACAGCGCACACAATGCGCCAAATAACAGGTGATGCCAGCCCAAGGTAAATAACCCCGTAGGATTATCAATGAAATGAAGTGTGTATTTTGTCTGCTCGCTGGCAAATAGCCACGCTAAAAAAAGCAGTGTGGCGGTGAACCCGGCAATGGCCGAGAGAATAACGGCATGATTACGCAGCGAATGAATATCACTGTGGCGGCATCGATATAGATATATTGATACAATGAATAATATTGCCATTAATATATTGCGGACAATATAGAATATCAGGGCGCCGTTATAATCAACGTGCGCCAACGGCGTGCACTTGAGTGCCTCAGTGTAGCTGCTGAGCGTACCCAGCATCAACCCCGCCGAGCCCAGGAAGGCGAAGGCAATCGCCATCAGGTATAGCCGGTGCTTATCGCAGAGATACTTCATCAGCATAAATACGGCGATCAGGATATGAAACACCATCAGGAATATCGTGGTGACCGGAAATAAAATCCGCGACATTGCAGGGATAAGATAAATGACCTGAGTCGAGAAGAGATGAATAACACCGATGATAAAAAGGGCTGCCCCAAAAAAAATCAACAAGCGATTAAACGGAAACGCTTTATTTTCAATCATATTCATTCCTGAAGAAGATATTTTAAGCACAGTTTAGAGCAGGCATCCCGCCTGGAGTCGCGCAAGTTTACGATCGTCTTAAAAAATAAAAGTTGCGCGTGCGCAAACATCATTCGGCTAAATATTTCCGGGGTTTATGGGTTCCAAGATGCTATTGAAAATATAGAAAAAGCAGGAAGGGAAGGCAGAGAGAAGCGTGTGACCCAAAGGTCACACGCCTGATAATTAGCGCGGGGAAACGGTCACCTGGCTACCATTGCTGGCCATCACAACGCGTTGGCCTGCGACGAACTGGGTATCACCCTGTTTCTGCACAACCATAATGGTGTTGCCGTCGTCTTTACGGATTTCCAGCTCAACGCCCTGGGTTTTGTTAATGGCACCCTGAACGCCCTGGCCCGCTACGCCACCTGCAACAGCACCTGCTGCGGTCGCGAGTGAACGACCGGTACCACCGCCGACGGTATTCCCGAGGAAGCCACCGAGAACCGCACCGCCGATTGCGCCGATAACGTTAGAATCGTTGCCGCCCTGGATCTGTACCGGACGCGTGTGGACGATGGTCCCGTAGGTCACATTCTGAACCTGTTTGGCTTCGGATGCGGAATAAACGTCCCCGGACAGGCCGCTGCTATTAACACAACCGGCAAGCGATAAACCAATCATTGAAACGGCCAATACACGTAACATCATTTATGAATCTCCTGTTCACCAAGAAACGCTCTTGAGAGCATCCTTACACCGCAATTATATGGCATTTATGTGCCACGGGTCATATGTTCTCCGAGGATCTCCTCAAAATTGTAATCTCTTTGTGCTTAACCAAGTATAAACGGTCGTTATGCCATCCGTGTGATTCAGTCTGCATTGTGCCCGCGCACAGGTTGGTTAAATTTTGTTATTGGATCATGGTATTAAGAAAGCGTTTATGTTTCAGTGTGGCTCTCAGTTGTGAACTAAGGAAGGCGTATGAATTCGGGTCGCTATATTGGTGTGATGTCGGGTACCAGCCTTGATGGCGTGGACGTGGTGCTTGCGGCGATGGACGATAACATGGTGGCGCAGCAGGCCAGCCTGTCGTATCCCATTCCCATTGCACTGAAGGAAGACATTCTCGCGATTTGCCAGGGACAGCAACTGACGCTGTCGCAGTACGGCCAGCTTGATACGCGTCTGGGCCGTCTGTTTGCCGATGCCGTGCTGGCGCTGATGGCGCAGGAAAAACTGTCAGCCAGGGATATCGTCGCCATTGGCTGTCACGGTCAGACCGTCTGGCACGAACCGGACGGTGACGCCCCGCATACGCTGCAAATCGGAGACAACAATATTATTGCCGCACGCACTGGCGTGACGGTGATTGGTGATTTCCGCCGTCGCGATATCGCCCTCGGCGGGCAGGGCGCGCCGCTGGTGCCTGCGTTCCATCACGCGCTGCTGGCCAATCCGCATGAGCGTCGCATCGTGCTGAACATCGGCGGGATTGCGAATCTGTCGATGCTTTGCCCAGGACTGCCGGTTAAAGGGCACGATACCGGGCCGGGTAATATGCTGATGGACGCGTGGATCTGGCGTCAGTGCGGTAAACCGTACGACAAAGATGCTGAATGGGCGAACTCCGGCAAAGTCATTCTGCCACTGTTACAGGAAATGTTGAGCGACCCGTGGTTTGCGCTACCGGCACCGAAAAGTACCGGACGCGAATATTTCAACTACGGCTGGCTGGAACGCCAGTTGGCGAAGCATCCGGGCATAGCGGCGAAAGATGTCATGACCACGCTGACCGAATTAACCGCCGTCACCATTAGCGAACAGGTGCTGCTGAGCGGCGGCTGTGAACGGCTGCTGGTGTGCGGCGGCGGCAGTCGTAATCCGCTGCTGATGTCGCGTCTGGCTGCATTGTTGCCGGGTACGGAGGTTTCGACCACCGATGAGGCTGGTGTCAGTGGGGACGACATGGAAGGCCTGGCCTTCGCATGGCTCGCGTGGCGTACCCTTGCAGGGCTGCCGGGCAATTTACCGTCGGTTACCGGTGCCAGTGAGCCTACTATTTTAGGGGCTATTTTCCCTGCAAACCCGGCGCATAATCAGAGTTAACTGACTGAGGCGGGTGCCTGTTGCCGATAGAATGGAAGTATTAAGGGAGGGCATCTGCCCTCCGGGACCGGGACAGTCTTAAGGCAAGCCAATGAAAAAAACTCTTCTCGCTGTAGTACCACTGATAGCCCCCCTGATGCTCTCCGGCTGTAGCTACTACAACCAGTTCGTTGAGCGAATGAACACCGACACGCTGCAATACCAGTGTGAAGAAAAACCGCTGACCGTTCATCTCAATAACACCCGTCAGCAGGTAGACTTCATCTATGACAATCAGCAACAAACGTTGACACAGGGTATCTCCGCCTCTGGCGCACGTTACACTGACGGCATCTACGTTTTCTGGTCCAAGGGCGACAGTGCCACAGTCTACAAACGTGACCGTATCGTGCTGAATAACTGTCAGTTACAAAACCCCAAGCGTTGAGATTTTGCTGATGGCGGCGCACAATAGCGCCACCTGAAGACAACTATCCTAAACGCCATGTCTGATAACGACTCCCTGCAGCAAATCGCGCATCTGCGCCGTGAGTACACCCGTGGCGGCCTGCGCCGTCGCGATCTTCCTGCTGAACCGCTGGCGCTGTTTGAACGCTGGCTGGGTCAGGCCTGTGAGGCCCGACTCGCCGATCCTACCGCGATGGTTGTGGCAACCGTGGACGAAAACGGTCAGCCGTATCAGCGCATCGTGTTGTTGAAGCATTACGACGAAAAAGGGCTGGTGTTCTATACCAACCTCGGTAGTCGTAAGGCTCACCATCTGGAGCAGAACCCGCGCATCAGCCTGCTTTTCCCCTGGCACTCGCTGGAACGCCAGGTGATGGTCACCGGTAAAGCCGAACGTCTCTCTACTCTTGATGTGATGAAATACTTCCACAGCCGTCCACGCGATAGCCAGATTGGCGCCTGGGTTTCCAAACAATCCAGCCGTATTTCGGCGCGCGGGATCCTCGAAAGCAAATTCCTCGAGCTCAAGCAGAAGTTCCAGCAGGGCGAAGTGCCGCTGCCGAGTTTCTGGGGAGGCTATCGTATCAATATTGAGTCGATGGAATTCTGGCAGGGTGGTGAACACCGTCTGCACGATCGTTTTTTATACCAGCGTGAAAACGACGCCTGGAAAATCGACCGCCTCGCGCCGTAATCGCGCATTTTGTTGTTTTAAGCGCTGGCACAACACGGGCTGGCGTTTTATTCTATGAACCTTTCGCAAATGGCGAAACGTCGTGTACCGGCTATGGTGCAGTCTGTTTTATACATGGAGACTTTGATGGCGAGCAGTAACTTGATTAAACAATTGCAAGAGCGGGGCCTTGTGGCTCAGGTGACGGATGAGGAAGCGTTAGCAGAGCGACTGGCGCAGGGCCCGATCGCGCTCTATTGCGGCTTCGATCCGACCGCTGACAGCTTGCATTTGGGGCATCTTGTTCCCCTGTTATGCCTGAAACGCTTCCAGGAAGCAGGTCACAAGCCTGTGGCGCTGGTAGGCGGAGCGACCGGTCTAATCGGCGACCCAAGCTTTAAAGCGGCAGAGCGTAAGCTGAACACCGAAGATACCGTGCAGGAGTGGGTGGATAAAATCCGCAAACAGGTTGCCCCGTTCCTCGATTTCGATTGTGGCAGCAATTCCGCCATTGCGGCGAATAACTACGACTGGTTCGGCAGCATGAACGTGCTGACCTTCCTGCGCGACATCGGTAAGCACTTCTCTGTAAACCAGATGATCAACAAGGAAGCGGTGAAACAGCGTCTGAATCGTGACGATCAGGGTATTTCCTTCACCGAGTTTTCCTACAACCTGTTGCAGGGTTATGACTTTGCTTGCCTGAACAAACTGCACGGCGTGGCGCTGCAGATTGGCGGTTCCGATCAGTGGGGCAACATTACCTCCGGTATCGATCTGACCCGTCGTCTGCACCAGAACCAAGTGTTCGGCCTGACCGTTCCGCTGATTACCAAATCAGACGGCACCAAATTTGGTAAGACCGAAGGCGGCGCAGTGTGGCTGGATCCGAAGAAAACCAGCCCGTACAAATTCTACCAGTTCTGGATTAACACCGCGGATGCGGACGTTTACCGCTTCCTGAAATTCTTCACCTTCATGGACATTGCCGAAATCAATGCGCTGGAAGAAGAAGACAAAAACAGCGGTAAAGCTCCGCGCGCCCAGTACGTTCTGGCTGAGCAGGTGACCCGTCTGGTACACGGTGAAGAAGGTCTGGTGGCAGCAAAACGCATCACCGAAAGCCTGTTCAACGGCACGCTGAGTGCGTTAAGCGAAGCTGATTTCGAACAACTGGCGCAGGATGGCGTGCCGATGGTCGAAATGGAAAAAGGTGCTGACCTGATCCAGGCGCTGGTGGACTCTGAACTGCAGCCGTCCCGTGGTCAGGCGCGTAAAACTATCGCTTCTAACGCAGTCACCATCAACGGTGAAAAGCAGATTGACCCGGAATACACCTTCGCTGAAAGCGATCGTCTGTTCGGGCGTTACACGCTGCTGCGTCGCGGTAAGAAAAACTACTGCCTGGTGTGCTGGAAGTAATCTTCCCGTTCCCAGCACATTAAAAAGGCCGCTTAGCGGCCTTTTTTTATTGCTCGATGACACTCGTGCTTATCGGGCCTACTGAATACCTTCTGCGGCCATCGCTGCGGTGACGCCCGGACGGGCCGCCACGCGTGCCATGTAGGCTTCAATATTCTTCAGCCCGCTAATATCCAGTTTCACCGCGCGCGCCCAGCGCAGTACGGTAAACAGATAACCATCGGCAATCGTAAAGCGGCTCCCGCAAATCCACTCGTTATCACGCAGAGCGTCGTCCACGTACTGCATTTTCTTCTCCAGCAGCGCGCGGACGGTTGGCTTGAAGTCTTCAGGGGTATCGGGACGGAACAGCGGCGTAAAGCCTTTGTGCAGCTCTGTAGCGATGTAATTCAGCCATTCCAGCGTTCTGTAGCGCGCAATGCTACCGGCCGGGGCCAGCAGCTGGCGATCGGATTTGGTATCGGCGATGTACTGCATAATCGCCACGCCTTCGGTCAGCAGAGTGTTGTCATCCAGCTGCAGGGCGGGCACCTGGCCTTTTGGGTTCACTTGCCAATAATCTTCCCCGTTTTCCAGCTGCTTTTTTGCGAGGTCAACGCCGACCAGCGAAAAATCCATCCCGCTCTCTTGCAACGCGATGTGGGAAGCAAGGGAACAGGCGCCGGGTTTGTAGAACAATTTCATGACGAACTCCTATGGACACAGATGTGTCCCTTATCCTAGAGCGCGAACAGATAAAAAAAAAGCCGCTGAACGTATCAGCGGCTTAATTAATTTGTTTTCCGGGAAAGTTATGCGGAAGCAGCCTCGCGAGCTTTTGCGATATCTGCTTCGTCATCCAGAGTCATGCGATTCAGTTTCGGTGCGGTCAGCAGCATCAGTGCAGCGATAACCGCGGTCGCGATACCAATCTTCATGAACACATCACCGTAGACGTGCAGGGACATCAGAGGGTCGGTGACGTTTTCTGGAACCGCCATCAGGTTAGCCACGTTACCGGCGATGATTGCAGCACCGGCAGTCGTCAGGAACCAGCTACCCATGATGAAGCCCATCAGACGCTGTGGAACCAGCTGTGCAACCATTGCCAGACCCAGACCGGAGATCATCAGCTCACCGATGGACTGTAGCGCGTAGCTCAGAATCAACCAGTTTACAGAGACGATACCTGCATCAGATGCGAATTTCGCACCCACTGGCAGCACCAGGAAGGCCAGAGAACACAGCACCATACCGAAGGCAAATTTATGCGGCATCGGCATACGGTCGCCCATCTTGTTATAGATAGCGGCCAGAATCGGGCTACCAATCATGATCCAGAATGGGTTGAGTGCCTGGAACTGTTCTGGCTCAAACGCGATACCCAGAATGGAATGCTCAACGTTACGGATAGCGAAGAAGTTCAGAGACGTTGGCATCTGGCTGTACAGCACGAAGAACACGATAGCTTCAACCATCAGGATGAAAGCAACGAGCATCTTACGACGTGCAGCACCCTGCATAGCGAAGGTTTCTTTCGCGAAGATGCAGACGATACCCAGAGCAACAACGCCCAGAACCATGCGTGCGATGCCCTGGTTGTGCAGCAGCCAGGTGGCGATAGCAACCAGAATCACAACACCGACGATAGTTGCCAGCAGTTTTCCGACGTGTACCGGCGCGAAGTCAGGCTTAGAGCCGTAGCTTTTCACCCATCTCTGGCAGAACGCGAAGTTCACCACGGTGATACACATACCGACTACGCTCAGCGCAAACGCTGTGCTCCAGCCGTATTTCGCCGCCAACCATGGTGTGGCGAGCATAGAGAAGAAGGAACCGATGTTGATGGACATGTAGTACATGGTGAATGCACCGTCCAGACGCGGGTCCTCTTTGTCGTAGCAGGTAGAAAGCAGGGCAGACGGGTTCGCTTTGAACAGGCCGTTACCGACCGCGATGGTCGCCATACCCATATAAACGACAGCTGCGTCATGACCTGAGAAAGCTACCAGTGCGTAACCGATCGCCAGAACGATGGCGCCCAGCATGATAACGCGTTTGGTACCCAGAACTTTATCGCCCAGCCAGCCGCCAACAGCGACCAGACCGTATACCAGCGCACTGAATGAAGAGAACAGCGTAATGGAGTCCGATTCGGACATACCCAGTTGTTTCACCAGGTAGACGGCCATGATGCCCTGGAGGCCGTAATAGCCAAAACGTTCCCAAAGTTCGATAGAGAATATGAGATAGAACGCTTTAGGTTGTTTGAAAGCGTTGAGACTTACGCTTTCTTCAGTTGGTTTATTGTTTGCAGTAGACACATATACCTCTTTTTTTACATCCCATATTAACGGGGGTGGTGGGCGTGACGTTCGTTTTGACATCCGCCTTATAATTATTCTTGGAGGGGAAAACGGGAGGTAATGTTCACTATCCTGAACGTTCACACAAGGGGTTTGTAATACTCTGTTACACATAACGAGATCGTTATAATCGTCCGTTCATCTAAATGTTATTCAGCGTTTAACATCGTCGTTTCGATTCCGTCAGATTTTTACACTAAAAAAGAGCCCATCATCGGGCCAAAAGGCGAGATGTTCTGCTGTTTTGCTTTGAACCCAGTGATATGGTCCATTAATCCGAAAAATAGTGGTGATATGTCTGGTTAAAAAACAGTTAACCACTGCATCAGCAAAGGCTTGGGAGCATTTTTATAACATTGATGTAACGTTATGTTATCGAGGTGATCTAGATCACATTTGTATAGAAATTTTAGCTGATAAAAAAACGATTAACCTGCCAGGGCGATAAACGACCGGATCATGCATTAGTTTTAGGCAGAGAAGAGAGTGAATCAGAAGGCAGGAAAGCCGCGCGACAGCACGGCCTTAAGACGGGATCAGCCGTCGACTTTTTCTTTAAATTCGCACAGGTCTTCAATCAGGCAAGAGCCACATCGAGGTTTGCGTGCGATGCAGGTATAGCGGCCGTGCAGAATCAGCCAGTGGTGGCAGTCGACTTTAAATTCGGCTGGTACCACTTTCAGCAGTTTCTCTTCGACCTGTTCGACGTTTTTACCCGGTGCGAAGTGCGTGCGGTTGCAGACGCGGAAGATATGGGTATCGACGGCGATAGTTGGCCAGCCAAACGCGGTATTCAGCACCACATTCGCGGTTTTGCGTCCTACGCCGGGCAGGGCTTCGAGCGCGGCCCTGTCTTCCGGGACCACGCTGCCGTGCTGTTCGATGAGAATGCGGCAGGTCTTAATCACATTCTCGGCCTTGCTGTTAAACAGGCCGATAGTCTTGATGTACTCTTTCACGCCGTCGACGCCAAGTGCCAGCATCGCTTCGGGGGTATTCGCCACCGGATACAGCTTTGCCGTGGCCTTATTGACGCTTACGTCCGTCGCTTGCGCGGAAAGCAGCACCGCAATCAGTAGCTCGAATGGGCTGGTGAAATTCAGCTCTGTAGTCGGGTGCGGGTCGTTGTCCCGCAACCGGCTGAGGATCTCGAGGCGCTTCTCTTTATTCATCAGGCTTTCCCTGTCGTGGCTTTCACGTCCGGCGCGACTTCACAATGGTTACGTACGCGGGTCGCCTTCTGCTTCATTCGCTGATCGATAATGTATTTACCCGCCAGCAGCATCCCGAGACCAATAAACGCGCCCGGTGGCAGCATTGCCAGCAGGAACGGCGTATCGGTGTGGAACACTTCGATACGCAGCACTTTGGCCCAACTGCCCAGCAGGCCATCCGCGCCGTCAAACAGCGTACCGTTGCCGAGAATTTCACGGATGGAGCCCAGCACAAACATTGCGCAGGTCGCACCCATCCCGATGGCGAAACCGTCGAGCGCGGATAGCATGGGACCTTGCTTCGCAGCGAAGGCTTCGGCGCGGCCAACGACAATACAGTTGGTCACAATCAGCGGGATGAAAATACCCAGCGACTGATACAGGCCGAATGCATAAGCGTTGATCAGCATCTGCACCGAGCTTACCACCGAGGCGATGATCATCACGTAAATCGGAATACGGATTTCAGGCGGCGTCCAGCGGCGAAGCAGGGAGACAAACAAGTTGGTCAGCGTCAGTACCAACGTGGTCGCCAGCCCAAGCCCAAGGGCATTGGTCGCCGTGGAGGTGACCGCCAGCAACGGACACAGCCCTAAAAGCTGCACCAACGAGGAGTTGTTTTTCCATAATCCCTGAACAATAACGTCTTTGATTTCGCTCATGATTTACTCTTCACAGGGGCTAAGTTCGTTAATCTGCTGCGGTAGCGTCTCGGCAAACAATCCGGCGCGTTTTACCGCATTCACCACCGCGCGAGGCGTAATGGTGGCCCCGGTAAACTGATCAAATTCGCCGCCATCTTTCTTCACCGCCCACTGGCTGTCATTGTCACCGTGAATGATTTTACCGGCGAAGCGGGTGATCCAGTCGGAATGGCGCAGCTCGATTTTATCGCCCAGACCCGGTGTTTCATGGTGCTGGGTCACGCGAGATCCGAGCACGGTTCCGCTAAAATCGGCACCGACCAGCAATTGAATGGCACCGGAATAACCGTCCGGGGCAGTGGCTTCCATCACCACGGCGACCGCCGCGTCATCTTTGCGGGCGATATAAATCTTATGGCTGCCTTTGCCTAACGCCGGGGCGTCCAGCACATAACAGCTTTTCAGCAGGTCGTTATTATAGCTTCCCTGCGGCACCACCTGATCGAACAGCGCCATTTGTTGTTTGGCCGACTGAATATCAATGGTGCTTTTGGTCATCTGATTAATGATGGCCGTTGTTCCTGTGGCTCCCGCGGCGAAAAGGGCCAGCGTGATGCCGTGTTTGCGAATCGTCGTCAGCATGGTCGTTCTCAGCGGTGTCCATAAACGCGCGGGCGCGTGTAATAGTCGATCAGCGGCACGGTAATATTGGCCAACAGCGTCGCGAAGGCCACGCCATCGGGATACCCGCCGAAGCTACGAATCAGCCACACCAGCACGCCAGCCAGCGCGCCGTAAAGCAAACGACCGCGATTGGTGGTAGAGGCGGTCACCGGGTCGGTCAGAATAAAGAAAGCACCGAGCATCGTCGCCCCGGACAAAATATGCATCTGCGGCGAAGCCAACGATTCTGGCGAGAATACCCAGCCGAGTGTGGCGCAGACGGCCAGCGATACCAGGAAACTGACCGGAATATGCCAGCGAATGGCCCGTTGCCACAGCAGGAAAAGACCGCCCGCCAGATACGCGACGTTCACCCACTGCCAACCAATGCCCGCCAGCGCCCCGCGATAAATCATGGAGTGCAGAATGTCAGTCACGCTGTGGCCTGCGTGCAGCGACGTTTTAAAGGTGTCCAGCGGCGTCGCCTGGCTGATACCGTCCACGCCAATCCGCAGCGCGTTGATATCGGTTCCGGTGGCAGTATGTCCGCTGAGGATAATTTGCAGTGTATCCATCAGGCCCGGCGTATTAATCGCGATTTCCTGCGGCGGTAGCCAGGAGGTCATCTGCACCGGGAAGGAAATCAGCAGCACCACGTAACCAATCATCGCCGGGTTAAACGGGTTATTCCCCAGGCCGCCATACAGTTGCTTGGCGATAATCACCGCGAAGGCAGTACCGAGCACCACCATCCACCACGGCGCCATCGACGGAATACTGATTGCCAGCAGCAGCCCGGTGAGTAGGGCGGAATTGTCGCCCAGTGTTTTACCGATTTCCTGTTTGCGCAGACGCAAAATAGCGGCCTCTGCGACCCAGGCGGTGACGCTGGCGAGCAGGATTTGTATCAGCGTGCCCCAGCCGAAAAACCAGGTCTGAACGGCGATCCCCGGCACGGTCGCCAACAGGACCAGCAGCATAATGCGCGAGGTCTGGCGATGGTTGTGGGTGTATGGGGAGCTTGCGATTTTAAAGACCATTTATTCCTCGTTTACTGCCTGTTTTTCTGCTTTGCGTGCTTTCGCAAGGGCGATAGCCGCTTCAACGGCGGCTTTACGCGGATCAATGGTTTCAGCCTCTGGTTCGTTAGCGGCCTGCTGTGCCGCTTTACGCGCTTTGGCTCGGGCAATGGCGGCTTCAACGGCTGCTTTGCGCGGGTCAACGGCTTCGACAGCAGGTGCATTTGCCGATTGCTGCTCAGCTTTACGCGCTTTGGCTCGGGCAATAGCGGCTTCAACGGCGGCTTTACGCGGGTCGACGGCGTCGACAGCAGGTGCATTTGCCGATTGC
Source organism: Scandinavium goeteborgense (assembly GCF_003935895.2). Taxonomy (GTDB): domain Bacteria; phylum Pseudomonadota; class Gammaproteobacteria; order Enterobacterales; family Enterobacteriaceae; genus Scandinavium; species Scandinavium goeteborgense. The sequence continues at coordinate 2,048,497 of NZ_CP054058.1, forward strand.
TGCTCAGCTTTGCGCGCTTTGGCCCGGGCAATGGCCGCTTCTACAGCGGCTTTGCGCGGGTCGACGGCGTCGACAGCAGGTGCATCTGCCGATTGCTGTTCAGCTTTACGCGCTTTGGCTCGGGCAATGGCGGCTTCAACAGCGGCTTTGCGCGGGTCAGCGGCATCATTTACTGTTTCAACTGCGCTATCGGTCTGGCGTTTTTCTGCCTGAGCGGCACGCGCCTGCGCCTTGCGTGCTTCACGAGCGGCAATGACCGCGCTGTTATCGGGCTGCGCACCGGCCTGAATGACAACCGGCTGCGTCGCCTGCTGTTGCTTGTCTCGTACGCGGTTCAGGGCGGCGTTAATTGCATCCTGATCCTGGGCGGCAGGCTGAGCGGCAGATTGTTTATGGCGCTCAAGGCGGGCGGCTTTATCACGCTCGAGGCGCGCGGCACGCGCTTCGAAACGGGCTTTGGCTTCAGCCGCACGTTTTTCTTCCTGCTGGATGGCGGAGATCTCAGCCTTTTCCTGACGGAAGTATTGCACCAGAGGAATATTGCTCGGACACACCCACGCACAGGCGCCGCATTCGATGCAGTCCGCCAGATTGTGCGCGGTGGCTTTGTCGTGCTGCTGGCCCTTACTGAACCAGTACAGCTGCTGAGGCAGCAAATCTGCCGGGCAGGAATCGGCGCAGGCGCTACAGCGAATGCAGCTCTGTTCTTCTTCCGGTTCGCCCATTTCTTGTGGGGAAGGGGCCAGCAGACAGTTGGTGATTTTAACCACCGGGACATCGAGCCACGGCAGGGTAAAGCCCATCAACGGGCCGCCCATGATCACCATTTGCTCAGGACTTGGGCAGAAACCGGCGTCTTCCAGCAGATGACGCACCGGCGTACCCAGTCGCGCCCAGACGTTACCCGGCCGCGAAACGGATTCACCGGTCAGGGTCACGACGCGTTCGGTCAGCGGTTCACCGTCGATAACCGCGCGCTTAACCGCAAACGCCGTCCCGACGTTTTGCATCAATACGCCGATATCGGACGAACGCCCACCGTGCGGAACCTGCTTGCCGGTAAGGATCTGCGTCAGCTGTTTCGCGCCGCCGGACGGATATTTGGTCGGGATAACCCGCAGGCTAATACCATGCGCATCGGCCAGCACCGCACGCATCATCGAAATGGCCTGCGGTTTATTGTCTTCGACGCCGATGAGCACTTCTTTCGGCTGCAGAATACGCGCCAGAATGCGAATACCGTCGACGATTTGCGCCGCGCAATCCTGCATCAGGCGGTCGTCGGCGGTGATATAAGGCTCGCATTCGGCGGCGTTGATGATCAGCGTGTCGATTTTATCGCCGCCGCCTTTCAGCTTGGTGCCGGTCGGGAAACCAGCGCCACCGAGTCCGGCTACGCCGAAATCATGAATGCGTTCGATAAGTTCTTCACGGCTGCGGTTCTGCCAGTCGTTCCAGCCATCGCGATCAATCCAGCAGTCGTCTCCATCGGCTTCGATAATGACGCTCATTTCGGCTAGCGCGGAAGGATGGGCGGTGGAGTGGGGCGCAATGGCGAGAACGGTGCCGGATGTGGGCGCGTGAACTGGCAACATACGGCCCCAGCCACGGGTCAACGGTTGACCGCGCAGAACGCGATCGCCGGCGCTCACGGCCAGTTCGCCTTCGGCGCCAATATGCTGTTTCAGCGGAATGACATAACGCTGCGCAAGAGGAACCTGGCGCAGCGGCGTGCCATTAGACTGGGTCTTCATTTCCGGAGGATGAATGCCCCCGTCGAAGTCCCAGATTTTGTCCTTTCTGAACGCGGAGAATAACTTAAGCATGGTGTTCCACTGGAATGATACGGACTGGAATGGTTTGCAGATCCCACTTCCAGCTCTCGGTCGTCTCTGCGACCGGAATTAATTCGATACATTGCGTCGGGCAAGGGGCGACGCAGAGATTACAGCCGGTGCACAGATCGGTGACCACGGTGTGCATCGCGCGGGTGGCGCCAACAATGGCATCGACCGGGCAAGCCTGAATGCATTTGGTGCAGCCGATACAGTTCGGTTCGTCGATAACCGCAATCATGCGCACGGGCTCAACGGCCTGCTCATCGCCGTCGATAGGCTGCGGTTCTACGTTAAGCAGCGTGGCGATTTTCAGCATTACTGCTTCGCCGCCCGGCGCGCAGCGGTTGATTTTCTCGCCCTGGGCGCCTACGGCTTCTGCGTATGGGCGACAGCCAGGGTAACCGCACTGTCCGCACTGGCTCTGCGGCAGGATTTCATCAATTTTTTCCACCACCGGATCGTCCTCGACCGCAAAACGGCGCGAAGCGTATCCGAGAATGCCGCCAAAAATCAGGCCTAACAGGCTGAGGGCAGCGATGGCAATCCATACTAACGTCATTACAACTTCACCAAACCACTAAAGCCCATAAAGGCCAACGACATCAGCCCGGCGGTGATGAGCGCAATGGCATTCCCGCGGAAAGGGGCAGGTACATCGGCCACCACGAGGCGTTCACGAATCGCTGCGAACAGCACCATGACCAGTGAAAAACCGACCGCCGCAGAGAAACCATACAGCGCCGATTGCAGGAAGTTATGGCCAAGGTTGATATTCAACAGCGCCACGCCGAGCACAGCACAGTTGGTGGTGATCAGCGGCAGAAAAATCCCGAGCAGACGATAAAGCGCCGGGCTGGTTTTACGCACCACCATTTCGGTGAACTGCACCACCACGGCGATGACCAGAATAAAGGCCAGCGTGCGCAGGTAAATCAGATTAAGCGGAATGAGGATCCAGGTATCAATCAGCCACGCGCAGACCGACGCAAGCGTCATCACGAAGGTGGTGGCGAGACCCATCCCCATGGCCGTTTCCAGTTTTTTGGAAACGCCCATAAACGGACACAGCCCAAGGAACTTCACCAAAACGAAGTTATTAACAAGGACGGTGCCGATAAAGAGCAGCAGGTAATCAGTCATATTGGGCCTGGAACGAAAAAAAAGCCGCCTATTATCGGTCAAACCGCAGCAGGCGACAACAGATTATCTGTAGGGTTATTACGGCTTGATGAAGGTCCGTTTCACGCGCGCTGAACGCTTGAAATACGGAACCAGCAGCGCGGTGGCCAGTAACGGGAACAGCAACTGTCGTAATGCGAGGGCATCAGACACCGGCGCAAAGGCAAAGGCTTTCACCGCCAGCAGCACGGAAATCAGTAGCCAGATAATGTAATGCTTAGGCACCAGCTTGCGGCGTTTAAAGAATGCCGCGGTCAGCCACAGGGTGTAACACCACATGCCAACGGCGAAAACCAGCGACAGCAGCCACAGACTTAAATTGGTCGATGTTAAAGCGGCCAGATTCGAACGTGCAGCAGGCGACAACAGCACGCCAGCGTACAACAGGACCGCCAGCGAAGCGCTGAGTAAGGCCACAATGAGCCATGCCAGCGGGGCGAGTAGCCAGCCACCAATACGTTCTTCCGTCGGTTCAGCGGACATTACTTCTCCAGAATCAGCGTCAGTCAAAAATGCAGGGCGAGAAGTATAAGCAACTGACGCGTGAGAAAACAGTCTTTATTGCACGTAGCGCCAGACGGTCTTTGGCACCTGGCCGACATCGTAAAGACGCCCGCCGGAAACCAGTTCCGCACGACGGTGATCGGCCGCGCGATACATATTCACGATTTCCTGGTTGTCCGTTAGCGAGTAATTAAGATGATCAAAAAGTTTTTCGAGACTTTCCAGAGAACTGATCTTTCGGAATTTTAATAAATAATCCTGAACGGTCATGTTAGCGATCTTCCATTTTATGATGTTGTATTTATTAGGTAAAAATAACCTGGTGAGGGCAATCTTCGCCAGTCAGGGCAAGGAAGTCAGGCGATAAGATGTGCAGGGATTATTTAGGCTAAAAATACCAAAAACAAGCGCAGAACGTCATTCTGTTGCTGTAAAATTTAATTTAAGAATTTTCTAAGCTAAATATCAGGCGCCGGACGGCGCCTGGTGAGGAAGATTAACGCTGTTCACCGCGAGTGGCAATCACGTTTTGATACCAGAAGAAGCTCTTTTTGCGTTTACGGGCCAGGTTTTGCTGGTGATCAACATAAACAAAACCGTACTGTTTTTTGTAGCCATTCAGCCAGCTCAATAAATCGATAAATGACCACGGATAATATCCACGAACGTCAGCGCCCTGCGCCATGGCTTTTTCCATTGCGTCGATATGCATGCGTAAATAGTCAATTCGTGGTTCGTCGACAATTTCCCCGTCAATAATCGGGTCTTTTGCCCCGAGACCATTTTCGGTGATGTACATCGGAATATCGCCATAACGTTCTTTGATCATCATGATGCCGTCAGTTAATCCCTGCGGCCAGATTTCCCAGTCCCAGTCGGTATAAACGCCATCCGGATTGCGGACGAATTTAAACAAGTCTTTAAAGCCAAATTCCGTGCCGCTGTTCGGTTCACCGTTATGATTGCTGGCGGTTTTGGTTTCACCCGGGTTGGCGACCACGGTTTCACGGCGATAGTAGTTCAGCCCGATAAAGTCGCAGATATTGTTGCGCAGCAATTCGTCATCGCCGGGCTCAAAGCGGGGCACGTCCCACAGCGCCTGAGTTTGCGCCAGCAGCGCTTCCGGGTAATGGCCTTTCAACACCGGGTCGTACAGCCAGTGGGTGTGAATGGCATCGGCAATGTCAGTGGCAATACGGTCTTCCGGGCTGTTGGTCAGCGCGGTATGCGGTTGCAGCACGTTCACAAAACCAATTTCGCCCTGAACGTTCATTTCGCGGAAGGCTTTCACCGCCAGCGCGTGAGCGATAAAGACCTGGTGGCAGGCCTGAACGGCTCTCGCCGGGTCACGCACTGAAGGCGGATGGCTGCCGGTAATATAGCCATGGCCGATAAACACGATGGTTTCGTTGAAGGTTGCCCACAGCTTAACGCGGTCGCCATAGCGCGAATAACAGAGGCGGGCATACTCTTCGAAAGCGTGTGCCGTCGAGCGTACTTCCCAGCCGCCTTCATCCTGCAAGGCCTGCGGCAGATCCCAATGATAAAGGGTAATCATCGGCACAATATTGTGCGCCAGCAGGGTGTCTATCAAATCACTGTAAAACTTGACCCCGGCTTCATTGATCGCACCGCGGCCGTTGGGCAGCAGGCGAGGCCAGGAGATTGAAAAACGGTAGCTTTGCAGGCCCATTTCGGCCATCAGCGCCACGTCTTCCTGCATGCGGTGGTAGTGATCTACGGCGACGTCGCCATTGGTGTCCTGATAGGTCGTACCGGGGAGATGAGAGAAGACGTCCCAGATGGAAAGTCCTTTGCCATCTTCGTTGTGTGCGCCTTCAACCTGATACGCGGCGGTTGCAGCGCCCCAGAGAAAGTCTTTCGGAAATGCAGCCATTACACGCTCCTTATCGATGAGATAAGTCCAGTGTAAGGAGTGAGGATGTGGGTCTGCAACCGGTTTCAGAAACCGGTTACATAGTTGCGACCGAAGTCACTTTCTGGTGCTTACTTATGCGGCTGGGCCGCAACAGGCTGCTCTGGTGGCTGGTAATTATCAATATGATGCGCTGCAATAAGCAGCAAAACGCACACACCAAGCACAATCCAACCCACCAGCTCGACGATGCGATTAAATACCATAGTCATAACAATCAATGTCCAAAATTATCCAGGGGCGAAATATTACCAGGAACACGGCGTTCGGGCCAGGGAGTTGCGGAACAATCTTGCGGCTTTTTTCACCAGTAGCTGAAAGTTACAGCGCTCGTAAAGGCGGCAGGGGGATAATGTTAATAATAGGTTGTGAGCATCCTGCATATGTTGTGAAATGACGGACATCCACAGATGAGGGCGATAACATGAGTGACACTATCCGGGTCGGATTAATAGGCTATGGCTACGCGAGTAAAACCTTCCACGCGCCACTGATTAGCGGTACGCCGGGCATGGAGTTGGCGGCGGTTTCCAGTAGCGATGAAGCGAAGGTGAAAGTGGACTGGCCAGGCGTGAAAGTCGTCTCTGAGCCAAAGCATTTGTTTAACGATCCCAGCATCGATTTGATTGTCATTCCTACACCTAACGATACCCATTTCCCGCTGGCCAAAGCCGCGCTGGAAGCGGGTAAGCATGTAGTGGTGGATAAGCCGTTTACCGTGACGTTGTCACAAGCTCGCGAGCTGGATGCGTTAGCCCGCAGTCTGGGCCGTCTGCTTTCCGTGTTCCATAACCGCCGTTGGGACAGCGATTTCCTGACCGTTAAAGCATTGATTGCCGACGGCACCCTCGGGGAAGTGACCTTCTTTGAATCACATTTCGACCGCTATCGTCCGGAAGTGCGTAACCGCTGGCGTGAACAAGGCGGTCCGGGCAGCGGCATCTGGTACGATTTGGCTCCACATCTGCTCGATCAGGCGGTGAATCTGTTTGGTCTGCCGGTCAGCCTGACGGTCGATCTGGCGCAGCTGCGTCCGGGCGCACAGTCCACGGATTATTTCCATGCCGTCTTAAACTATCCGCAGCGTCGCGTGATTCTGCACGGCACGCTGCTGGCGGCGGCGGAGTCTGCGCGTTATATCGTGCACGGCACCCGCGCGAGCTACGTGAAATACGGTCTCGACCCGCAGGAAGAACGCCTGAAAAACGGTGAACGACTGCCACAAGAGGATTGGGGATACGACATGCGCGATGGCGTTGTCACGCGTGTGGCCGGCGACGAGCGTACCGAAGAAACATGGCTGACGGTACCGGGCAACTATCCGGCGTACTATGCAGGTATCCGCGATGCGCTGAACGGCAGCGGCGAGAATCCGGTTCCGGCTAGCCAGGCGATTCAGATTATGGAATTGATTGAGCTGGGGATTGAATCAGCGAAACATCGTTCGACGCTGAGCCTGACGTGATTCATTGCCCGGTGGCGCTGGCGCTTACCGGGCCAACATTTCGCTGTTGTAGGCCCGGCAAGCTCACGCCGCCGGGCGTTTTTTTAAGCCGCTTTCACCTTCTCAATCAGCGCCTGTTTCTCCTGCGCAGACAGGAACGCAATCTCCAGGCCGTTAATCTGCGCCTGACGGATCTGCACTTCTGAAAGGCCTGCCGCCGGGGCCGCAACCTCATACTCGTGAATAATGTCGATTCCCTGAACCGCCGGGTCGTCGGTATTCAGCGATGCCAGCACGCCGTGTTCCAGGAAAACCTTCAGAGGATGACGCTCAAGCGACGGCACGGTGCTGGTCTGAATGTTGGAGGTCAGGCAAGATTCAATCCCGATGCGCTGCTCAGCGAGGAAGTCCATCAGGGCACGGTCTTCTACCGCCTTCACGCCGTGGCCGATACGTTCGGCGCCCAGCTCACGAATTGCCTGCCAGATGCTTTCTGGCCCAGCCGCTTCGCCTGCATGGACGGTGATACGCCAGCCCGCGTCACGCGCGCGGTTGAAATGGTTAAGGAACAGGCTGCCTGGGAAGCCCAGCTCATCACCGGCCAAATCCAGCGCGGTGATACTGTCGCGATGGGCGAGCAGGGCGTTGAGCTCCTGTTCGCACGCGGTTTCACCAAAGGTACGACTCATGATGCCAATCAGGTTCGCCTGAACCGGGAAGTCACGGCAGCCCTGTTTGACCCCGGCAATCACCGCTTCTACCACGCCAGCCACCGGCAGGTTGTGTGTCATCGCCATATAGCCCGGTGAAAAACGCAGCTCAACGTAATGCAGGCCGTTACGTGCGGCGTCTTCAATGTTTTCGTAGGCGACGCGACGGCAGTCATCGAGATCCGCCAGCACTTTCACGCCCCAGTCGAGTTTGCTGAGGAAGCTAACGAGGTCAGGCTCAAGGCTGGTGACCTGCACATGCGGGCGCAGAGTATCCAGAGTGGAAGCGGGAAGCGCGATATTATGCTGGCGACCGAGTTCAAGGATGGTTTGTGCGCGAATGTTGCCGTCAAGGTGGCGGTGAATGTCTGTCAGGGGCAGGTCTTTATGAATCATGGTCGCACTCTTTTTTTAGTTAAAGTGCGACGTATTATAGAGTCAAAGCGGATGAAAAAGCCATTTTGCGCAACGAAAATATCCGTTGCGCAACAGGATCAGCGGACGGCGTGGATGGCGTTGATCAAGCCCTGGACACCGAGTTCAAGTTTACTGCGCGGGCAACCTGCATTCAGACGGACAAAACAATTGCCTTCTTCGCCATAGGTATAGCCCGGCATGATGGCGACTTTTTGCTGCTCAATCAGGACTTTTTGCAATAGTTTGTCGTCAATGTGCAATGGGCGTAAATCAATCCACGCCAGATAGGTTGATTCTGGCGGCTGCCAGTTCAGTTCCGGGAACGCGGCGTTCAGTTCGCTGGCGATAAAGCGCAGGTTGCCCTGTAAATAATCGCGCAGCGCATCCAGCCACGGCGCGCCGTGTTCATAGGCGGCAATGTGCGCAACCACTGCGGGAATCGAGGGGGAAGAGAGCCCATCACGGCCTTTCAACGCGCTGAGGTAATCGTTGCGCGAGGTTTCATTACCAATCAGGCCATATGCGCCGGTAAGCGCCGGAATGTTGAAACTCTTGGAGCCAGACGTGAACAGCGCCCAGTCACTTTGTGCGACGTCGCACCATGGAATATGTCGATGTCCGTTCCACGTCATATCCATATGAATTTCATCACTGATCACTTTCACATCGTGCTTCTGACACAGTGCGGCGATGGTAGTCAATTCTTCGCGGGTCCACACTTTCCCGGTCGGGTTATGCGGGCTGCACAGCAGCAGCACTTTGTTCCGCGGTTCGGCGAGCACGCTTTCCAGCAGGGCCATATCGCAACCCCAGCCTTTACTCGTCTGGTGCAGTGGCACGGCGGCGATAGTGCGATGATTGCCTTCAATCGCTTTGTAGAACGCGTCATAAGCCGGGGTTTGCACCACGATGCCGTCGCCCACGTCAGACCATTGGCGGATCATCTGGGAAACCATGTAGATAACCGACGGGCCGTACACCAGGTGTTCGGGGTTAATCACGCTGTCAAAACGGGTCTGGAACCAGTGCTGAATGGCACCGAGAAACTCGTCATTCTTCCAGCGGCTGTAGCCGAGTACGCCGTGGCTCAGACGCTGACTGATAGCTTCAAGCACGCAAGGCGCGGTCGGGAAATCCATATCCGAGATAGTGAAAGGCAGCAAATCGGCAACGCCGAAGCGGTCTGCGACGTAATCCCACTGCGTGCACCAGGTACCGTGGCGGTCGACGACCGTTGAGAAATCAAACATCGGAAACTCCATTTCGGTCAAAACGGGTGAGGAAACATTGTCCCCCTTCAGGGCGAAGGGGGAAAGGGGATTTACGCCTCGACGCTGTGCATCAGGGTCGCCATTTCATCTTTCACCGACTGCACCTGCGGGCCAATCACGACCTGCAAACTGTGCTGGTTCAGCTGTACTACGCCGATGGCACGGTTCGCTTTCAGAGATTCAACGTCGACTTTGGTCATGTCATCAACTGACAGACGCAGACGGGTCAGGCAGTTATCCAGGTTGGTGATGTTATCCGCGCCACCGAGTGCCGCCAGAATAGCCGGAACGTTGTAACCCGATTTACCGATAGTGCCGGTCATTGCTTTTTCCACGCTGGATGCGGTTTCGATATCGCGGCCCGGCGTTTTCAGGTTAAAGCGGGTGATAGCGAAGCGGAAGATGGTGTAGTAGGCCACGAACCAGATGATGGCCACTACTGGCACCAGATACCACTTGGTCGCCAGACCGTGCAGGATCCCGAATACCACGAAGTCGATGATGTTGCCGTCAGTGTTACCAATGGTCACACCCAGGACTGCCATCACGGTGAAGCCAAGGCCGGTCAACAAGGCGTGGATGACATACAGAACCGGAGCCACGAACAGGAACAGGAATTCCAGTGGTTCAGTAGTGCCGCCGACGACGCAGGCAACCACGCCGGAGATCAACAGGCCTTTAATTTTATGACGGTTTTCTGGACGTGCGCAGTGGTACATCGCCAGCGCAGCACCCGGCAGGCCGCCAAGGAAGGCTGGCATTTTGCCCTGAGACAGGAAGCGCGTTGCGCTTTCGGAGAAGCCTTGCGTGGTCGGGCAGCTCAGCTGCGCCTGGAAGATGGTCAGTGCGCCGCTAACCGAGTGGCCGCAAACATCCATGGTACCGCCAGCTTCGGAGAAGCGGATCAGAGCCACCAGAATGTGGTGCAGGCCGAATGGCAGCAGCAGACGCTCCCCGGTGCCGAAGATCATCGGACCAAACTCACCGGCTTCGTTGATCACGTAACCGAGGGCGTTGATGCCTTTCGCGAAGACAGGCCAAATCAGTGGAATAACCAGACCGACCAGGCCGAGCACCACGGTGGTGATGATGGGCACGAAGCGGGTGCCACCGAAGAACGCCAGCGCGTCCGGCAGGCGAATAGAATGAAAACGCTCGTGCAGCATCCAGACGATAACGCCGCAGATAACCGCGCCGAGAATACCGGTATCAATAGACTGAATACCAATCACGTTCTGGATGTTGTTGGCTTTCAGAATGGCGGCATCGGTTGTTGGCAGAATGCCCTGCGCCGTCAGCCAGAAGTTGACGCCAAGGTTCATTACCGCGAAGCCGACAAAACCGGCAAAAGCGGCAACGCCTTTGTTATCACGCGCCAGACCCAGCGGGATTGCGATACAGAACATCACCGGCAGGAAGCTGAAGGCAAACGAGCCGACCTTACCCATCCAGATGAAAACGGCCTGCAGGAACGGGGTGTCCAGCCACGGAAGCAATGTGGTGACGTCATGGCTGCTCAGCGAGCTGCCGATCCCCATCATGATCCCGCAGAACGAGAGAAGTGCCACTGGCAGCATGAAGGTCTTGCCGAGCTGTTGGAAAAATTCCCACAGGCTAATTTTTGGTGCTGCTTTCGCCGTCATTAAACGACTCCTTGTGCTTAAAAATCTGTTGTAGTTGTAGAATGCAGCGAGAAGATAAAACGTTTTACCTAACTTTAGTGCGAGGTAAATCACATAATCAAACTATGATTAGGTTTATAAATATAACCCATTGATAAAACGTTTTATCGCTACGCAGGAGTGGCAAGCGGCGCATGGCCATTGCAAAAAAAGTCACCATTAACGATGTTGCGCATGCGGCGGGGGTCTCGGTCGCCACCGTGTCGCTGGTGTTAAGCGGCAAAGGGCGCATCTCCACGGCGACCGGGGAGCGAGTGAGTCAGGCCATTGAACAACTTGGCTTTGTACGTAACCGCCAGGCGGCATCATTACGTGGCGGACAATCGGGCGTGATTGGGCTTATCGTCGGCGATCTTTGTTCGCCTTTTTACGCTGAACTCGCCGCAGGCGTGATTGAATCCCTCGAATCCCAGGGAAAAATGGTATTTCTCACTCAGGGCGGCCGCAAGGGCGAACACATGCTCGAGCGCTTCGATACTCTGGTGTCCCAGGGCGTTGACGGAATTGTGATTGCCGGGGCGGTGGACAGAGGGGCGGAACTGCGCACCAAAGCGGAGGACAACGGGGTGCCGCTGGTGTTTGCTTCCCGCGCGAGCTACCTCGATGACGTTGACCTGATTCGCCCGGATAACATGCAGGCGGCGCAGATGATAACCGAGCATCTTATCCGTCGCGGACATCAGCGCATCGCCTGGCTTGGCGGGCAAAGCGCTTCGTTGACCCGCGCGGAACGCGTCGGCGGCTACTGCGCCACGCTGCTCAAATTTGGTTTGCCGTTCCACAGCGAATGGGTGGTGGAGTGCGAGGCCAGCCAAAAACAGGCATCTCAGGCGTTAACCCAACTGCTGGGCCAGAATCCGACCATCACCGCCGTGGTTTGTTACAACAGCGTAGTGGCGATGGGCGCCTGGCTTGGGTTGATGCGTTCCGGCTGGAAAAGCAGTGACGAAGGGGTCGATTACTACGACAAACGTGTCGCGCTGGCCGCTTTCGCGGAAGTCCGAGAGAAAGATCTGGATGACGCGCCAATGAGTTGGGTGATAACCCCGGCCCGGGAAATGGGTAAAAGCGTGGCGGAAAGAATGCTACAGCGACTTGATGATGGAAAGAGCACGGTGCGTAATCAGATTATGCCGCCGCGTCTGGTTAAGCAGCAGTAAATAAAACCGGCAGCAGCGCTGCCGGTTCTTTTATCAGTTTGGCGCGATGGCCGGGGCAGCAGGTGCCGCTTCACCCTGTGGAACCGGGGCTGGCGCTTCACTCTGCGGCGCTGGAATGGCAACGTCCGGTACGCCGAACATTCCGACAAAATCAGCCAGTGGCATTTTCTTTCCGTTCAGGGAGACCTGACCGTTCGAGTATTGCAGGCTGGACTGAATATTGTTGTCCTGCTGGGTGGTGATGCGGAACATCTGACCCATCGCCGCCAGGCCTTTCACCTGCTGGCTTGCCAGCTTCTCGGCATCGGCCTGCTGATAACCTTCCAGACGTGCTACCTGAGTCATGAACTCGGTCGCCATATCCATTGGGATAACCAGTTTGCTGTCCAGGGATTTCACGCTGCGATCGACTTCCTGCGCCAGCGTCTGCGGGGCGATGGTCGCCTGGGAAGGATCCTTCAGGAACAGGGACAGATTAAAGGTGGTTTCGCCTTTGCTGTTTTTCCAGCTCAGCGGTGCCACGGTAATGACCGGCTCGCCTTTCAGCAGCAGCGGCAGGGCGCCGAAGAACGCTTCGGTCACTTTCTGCTGGTACACTTCCGGGTTATCCATCACGCCAGGCTGCGCAAGCAGGGCCTGAACCTGACCGTTATACTGCTGGCTAAACTGGTGCCACGCCTGGCCGTCAATCCGACCAATTTTCAACGCCAGTTTGCTGCTGCCCATGTCCTGGCCCTGAAGTTTCAGGCTGTTGAGCGCGTAGTCCAGCGTTGCGTCGATGGTTTTACCGTCTTTCGACAGGTTGGATTTACCGTCGATGGTCATACCGTCGAGCAGCGCCAGTTCTTTGCCTTCCACGGCAATCGACATTTTATCCAGGGTCACTTTCTGATTACCGATGCGTTCTGCGAAGCTGGTGAGCTTGCTGTCGCCGCTGGTTTTCAGGTTGTTGAAGGTAACCTGTACTTTCTGGTTGTATTCGTTAACCGCGTTAATCACGCCGCTTTCCATGTCACCGTTGAGGGCGAAAGCGTTGCCATCACGGTCTGCATCAAGCTGGAATTCGCCGCCGCTGAACGCGACTTTCTCTTCGCCTTTTTCGTAATTTAACGGCTTGAGGCTGATGTCGGAGCGGGTATCACCGGCATAGCTGATGCGGGTGCTGATATCAAACGGTGACTGACCTTTCGCCAGTTCGAACAGCTGTTTGCTGGCCTCGTTGTTCACCAGTTTTGACTCAACGGTCGCCATCGCCGGGACGAGGTTAAAGGTTTTTAGCGATGCCATTGGGAACGGGCCGTGAGACACGTTTTCATCCAGCACGATGGTTTGACCCGGCTTCAGCCAGCTGCTTTTCGCGCCGTCTGCCGGTTTAACCACCATCTGAAGATGGCTGCTGAACACGCCGCGCTGGTAGTTTTGATAGGCCAGCTGAATACCGGCTTCCGGCACGGTGCTTGCGAGCTGCGCATTGGCTTGCGCAACCATATCGGCCAGACGGCCTTCCAGCTGTTTACCGGTGTACCAGGAGCCCCCGGTCCACACCACTCCTAAAGCCACAATAATTCCAACTGCAACCAGCGATTTTTTCATAGCGTTTGTCCATAAAATAAAAACAGGCGGAATCGTCCGCCTGTGATGTCGTTAGGCTGCCTCAAGCTTAGCAAGAGTTGCCCCGATCTTCAGTATTTACTTGAGCTTATTAAAAACCCGCGCCACACGGCCGACGCCGCTCAGGCTGATCGGTGATTCGTTAGCGGCGACAAAAGCGGACTCGCCTGGCTTCAGTACCAGCTGCTGTTCACCTTTGCGCAACACGGCTTCACCCTCGACACAAAACAGGATCGCGGCGCTTTGTTGAGCCACGTCGGCACCCGCGGTGTTGAGGTCATGCAGAGAGAACGCAAAATCGTCGACCGGGATTGGGAAATCAAGCTCAGAGCCATTATTAGCTGGCTGTGTCAGCAGTTCGGCCGCGGGTTTTGGCGTGAATTTCACGTTCGCCACCAGTTCCGCAATGTCGATGTATTTCGGCGTCAGACCGGCACGAAGGACGTTATCGGAGTTCGCCATCACTTCCAGCGCCACGCCCTGTAAATAAGCGTGCGGGGTTTCTGCGAACAGGAACATGGCGTCGCCTGGGTTGAGCTTCACCACGTTCAGCAGCAGCGGTGAGAACAGGCCGCTGTCGTCCGGGTAGAACTGAGCGATAAAGCGAATGGTTTCCCACGGCTCGCCCTGTTGGCTATTCAATGCAGCTTTCAGCACAGCCAGCGCACGGGATTTTTCATCGCCCTGCATATTCAGCAAGCTGGCGAACAGCTGGCTCAGACGCTCGGCGCTCGGCTCCTGCAGGAAATGGGCGATAGACGTGTGCGCGCCAGACACCGGTTGCAGCAGAGAGACAATGTCAGAAAATTCGCGGAATGCATTCATCGCCAGGAACGGCGTGAGGGCAAACACCAGTTCCGGTTTGTGGTTCGGATCCTTGTAGTTACGCTCAGCGGCGTCCAGCGGAATGCCTGCGGCGTTCTCTTTGGCAAAGCCTTCTTCGGACGCTTTCTTATTCGGGTGAACCTGAATAGAAAGCGGGTTATCGGCGCACAGTACCTTAAACAGGAACGGCAGTTCACCGAAACGCTCGGCAACATTTTTGCCGAGCAGTGCGGCTTTATCGGCGTCGATAACGTCACGCAGGCTACGGACCTGGCCGCTGGCGTCGGTTATCTTTGAGCTGCTCTTCGGATGTGCACCCATCCAGAGTTCTGCCATCGGCAGGTTGTCCGGGTTGGCGATACCGTAGAGATCCGTTAACGCAGTTTTACTACCCCAGGCATAGTTCTGCACTGAGTTGATGAGTTTTTGCATTATCAAGCCCTGTATTCATAAGGAAATTATCTTTTGGTATTAAACCAATAAACCGCACAGAAGTAACCCACTCCTGGAAAAAGTCGTACTAGTCTCAGTTTTTGTTAAAAAATTGTGTAGGATATGCGGACTCGCTTTTCCCAGGGTCTATGGAAAACTGGCCCGTGAATTAATCAGCCAACGTCGTAAGTGAGAGTGCAATGTCGAACAAACCCTTTATCTATCAGGATCCTTTTCCTCTGAAAAAGGATGACACCGAGTATTATCTCCTCAGTAAAGACCACGTCTCTGTCACCGAATTTGAAGGCCAGGAAATCCTAAAAGTAGACCCGCAGGCGCTTACGCTGCTGGCCAAACACGCCTTCCACGATGCCTCCTTTATGCTGCGTCCGGCGCATCAGCAGCAGGTCGCCGATATTCTGAATGACCCCGAAGCCAGCGAAAACGATAAATACGTGGCGCTGCAGTTCCTGCGTAACTCTGATATTGCGGCGAAGGGCATTCTGCCGACCTGTCAGGATACCGGTACGGCAATTATCGTCGGTAAAAAAGGCCAGCGCGTCTGGACCGGCGGCGGCGATGACGCGGCGCTGGCCCGCGGCGTGTATGACACCTATATCGAAGACAACCTGCGCTATTCCCAGAACGCGCCGCTGGACATGTATAAAGAGGTCAACACCGGCACCAACCTGCCTGCGCAGATTGATCTCTACAGCGCTGACGGCGAAGAGTACAAGTTCCTGTGCATCGCCAAGGGCGGCGGTTCTGCTAACAAAACCTATCTGTATCAGGAAACCAAAGCGCTGATCACCCCGGCGAAGCTGAAAGGCTATCTGGTCGAGAAAATGCGCACGCTCGGCACCGCCGCGTGCCCGCCGTATCACATCGCGTTTGTCATTGGCGGTACGTCCGCGGAAGCGACGCTGAAAACGGTCAAACTGGCGTCGACCAAATATTATGACGGCCTACCGACCGAAGGGAACGAGCACGGTCAGGCATTCCGTGACATTCAGCTTGAGCAGGAGTTGCTGCTCGAAGCACAGAATCTCGGCCTCGGCGCGCAGTTCGGTGGCAAATACTTCGCTCACGACATCCGCGTGGTGCGCTTGCCGCGTCACGGCGCGTCCTGTCCGGTGGGAATGGGCGTGTCCTGTTCCGCTGACCGCAACATCAAAGCGAAAATCAACCGCGAAGGCGTGTGGATCGAGAAGCTGGAACACAATCCGGGCAAGTATATTCCTGAGGAATTACGCAACGCCGGAGAAGGCGAAGCGGTCAATATCGACCTCAACCGTCCGATGAAAGCGATCCTCGCCCAGCTTTCTGACTTCCCTGTGTCCACCCGTCTGTCGCTGAACGGCACCATTATTGTGGCTCGCGACATCGCTCATGCCAAACTCAAAGAGCGCATGGACAATGGCGAAGGTCTGCCACAGTACGTGAAAGACCACCCGATTTACTACGCAGGTCCGGCCAAAACGCCGGAAGGGTATGCCTCGGGCTCTCTCGGGCCAACCACCGCCGGGCGTATGGATTCCTACGTCGATCAGCTACAGGCGGAAGGCGGGAGCATGATCATGCTCGCCAAGGGCAACCGCAGCCAGCAGGTGACCGACGCGTGCCATAAACATGGCGGGTTCTACCTCGGTAGCATCGGCGGCCCGGCTGCCGTTCTGGCGCAGGGCAGTATCAAGAGCCTGGAATGCGTCGAATACCCGGAACTGGGGATGGAAGCCATCTGGAAAATCGAAGTAGAAGATTTCCCGGCGTTTATCCTGGTGGATGATAAAGGTAACGATTTCTTCCAGCAGATTCAGTCGTCGCAGTGCGACCGCTGCGTGAAGTAGTTTTAGTCGGTGTTGTTTTGCCCGATGGCGCTATCGCTTATGGGGCCTACCTGTTTCGCTGGTGTAGGCCCGTGCAAGCGCAGCGTCGTCGGGCGATGTTTACATTTTAACGTTCTGCACGGCATGTGAGTTTCGTCTAACCCCTTCACTTTGATTTCAAGGAGAAAGTCATGACAACGTTACGCCGCGAGAGCGACTCCATGGGCGCGATTGACGTCCCGGCAGACAAGCTTTGGGGCGCGCAAACCCAGCGCTCGCTGGAGCATTTCCGCATCTCCACCGAAAAAATGCCGGTCTCGCTGATTGCCGCGCTGGCGCTGACCAAACGCGCGGCCGCCAAGGTCAATCAGGATTTGCAGCTGCTTCCGGCTGAGAAAGCCAACGCCATCGTCAGCGCCGCCGACGAAGTGCTGGCGGGCAAACACGCAGACGAATTCCCGCTCGCCATCTGGCAAACCGGCTCCGGTACGCAGAGCAACATGAACATGAATGAAGTGCTGGCCAACCGCGCCAGTGAACTGCTCGGCGGTGTGCGCGGCATGGAGCGGAAAGTTCACCCGAATGACGACGTGAACAAAAGCCAGAGTTCCAACGACGTATTCCCGACCGCCATGCACGTTGCGGCGGTGATCGCGATCCGCGAAAACCTGATCCCGCAGTTGCAGGTGCTGAAAAAAACGCTGAGCGGTAAATCCCACGCCTTCGCCGATATCGTCAAAATTGGTCGCACCCATTTGCAGGACGCCACGCCGCTGACTCTCGGACAGGAGATTTCCGGCTGGGTGGCGATGCTGGAACACAATCTCAAGCATATCGATTTAACGCTGCCGCACCTGAGCGAGTTGGCGCTGGGGGGCACGGCGGTCGGTACCGGTCTGAACACCCATCCGGAATACGCCAAACGCGTGGCGGATGAACTGGCGGCAATCACCAAACAGGCGTTTATCACTGCGCCGAATAAATTCGAAGCGCTGGGCACCTGCGATGGGCTGGTTCACGCCCATGGTGCGCTGAAAGGGCTGGCGGCGTCGCTAATGAAAATCGCCAACGATGTGCGCTGGCTGGCGTCCGGCCCGCGCTGCGGCATTGGTGAGCTGTCTATCCCGGAAAACGAACCAGGCAGTTCGATAATGCCCGGCAAAGTGAACCCGACGCAGTGTGAAGCGATGACGATGCTGTGCTGTCAGGTGATGGGCAACGATGTGGCGGTGAATATGGGCGGCGCATCGGGCAATTTTGAGCTGAATGTGTATCGCCCGATGGTAATTCATAATTTCCTGCAATCGGTGCGCCTGCTGGCGGACGGAATGGAAAGTTTCAATGAGCACTGTGCGGTGGGAATCGAGCCAAACCGGGCGCGTATCGATCAGCTGCTGAATGAATCGCTGATGCTGGTCACGGCGCTCAACACCCATATTGGTTACGACAAAGCGGCAGAAATTGCCAAAAAAGCCCATAAAGAAGGGCTAACGCTGAAGGCCTCGGCGCTGAAACTCGGCTATCTCACCGACGCCGAGTTTGACGAGTGGGTGCGTCCGGAAGCGATGGTCGGCAGCATAAAAATCAGTCGTTAGCCAGATACAAGTGCAGTCGCGGGATGATCAGTTCCAGTGACTGCGCTTCAGGCTTGTAGCGATACTGCACGTTATCTTCATCGTAATTCAGCAACTCGCCAATTTCCGGCACACTGACACCCTGGGTGCCGGAAATCAGCGCAATCATCGGCCCCGGACAGGCATACTGCACTTGTTTTTGCTGCCCCGCATACCACACGCGGGCAATCGGCTGAACCTTCACCGGACGCTTAATCTTCAGTTTTGCCTTCTGCGGCAGCGCCGCGATGTCCTGATATTCGCGCTCTAGTTTCGCCTGCCACTGTTCACGCGTGAAAGGCGGCACGGAACGCGGCGATCGCAGGCTATTTTCCAGCTGTTTTAGCACCTCGTCGCGGGTCAGATTCTTGATGATATGCTTATTGGCCCAACCAAAGCGGATGGTGGCTGGGTCGGGCAACAGCGTCAGGGAACGGTAGGCTTTGAGGGTAATCAGCCCAGGTAAATGGTGATGAACCCACTCAAAACGGGCCGCAGAGGGTAAACCGGACTCAACGGTGACAATGGTCTCGAATGCCGCTTTTAGCGCGTTAATGGTGCTGATTTTGTCGTCCAGCGCCTGCAGCTGCTCCGGCTGCGGGTGCAGACAAATCACGCCGGGCA
The DNA here is from genome assembly GCF_003935895.2 of Scandinavium goeteborgense. GTDB lineage: Bacteria > Pseudomonadota > Gammaproteobacteria > Enterobacterales > Enterobacteriaceae > Scandinavium > Scandinavium goeteborgense. The sequence continues at coordinate 2,067,569 of NZ_CP054058.1, forward strand.
GACGCACCGCCGCTTTACTGCTGCGGTTCTCAGACTGTTGTTGAATAAACAGGTGGCTAAAGTGGTTTAGCGCTTTCAGCCGCGCCGCATCGCCCAGATGCTGCACCACCGAAATGGCAGACAGCGGGTCGTGTTCATGCTCCTTGCTCACTTCCGGTAATTCGAATACCCGCGCGGCAAGCAGGCGACAGTCCGCCAGCATTGGCTGTAGTTCGAGCAGCTCGTGTTCCATCTGGCGGAAGGTCGCGGTTAAACGCTCAATCAGGTCATAATTAGCCATAGCACCCACTTTAGTTACAACATACTCATTGGTTTTTACTCTAACCCGGGTGGCGGCATTGTGCAATGTTCGGTCAGGCAGGGGCGTTAAGGTTCTGCGCAACGTTCACCGGCCAGCTGAAACAGAAACGCGCCCCGCCGAGCGGGCTGGCGTCGCAGGTCACTTCCCCGGACATCGCATGGCCAATGGAATGCACGATAGCCAGGCCCAGACCACAGCCGCCGGTGGCGCGGTCGCGACTCGGGTCGAGGCGCACAAACGGCTCGAACACGCGCTCGCGTTCGACAGGCGCAATGCCCGGGCCATCGTCATCAACCAGCAACGTTGCGCGCCCGGCGTTCAGCGTCAGGCTGACCTGAATCTGCTGGTGGCTGTAGCGCATCGCATTGTTCACGAGGTTATCCAGCACGCGTTCCATCAGACGCATATCCAGCGCACCATAGTGACCCGGCGTCAGTTGCACCAGCGACACATCACGTTGAGGATTTACGGTCTGAATATCGTCGACATGGGCGCTGATCCACGCGGGGAGGTCGGGCGTGGTAAGGATCAATTCGTTCTGCGGGCGGTCAAGGCGGGCGTAGGTCAGCAGCTCGTCGATAAGTCCTTCGAGTTGGCCGATATCCCGGTTCAGCGCCTGAGATTCCGCTTCGGTTAAGTTCTCGCTCATCTCGAGGCGGTAGCGCAGACGCACCAGTGGGGTACGCAGTTCGTGGGCGATGCCGTCGGTCAGCTGCTTTTTACTGGCGATCAGCGTATTGATGTTGTCCGCCATCTGGTTGAATACCACCCCAAGCCGTTCAAAGCTCGACATACTGTCAAAATGAATACGCTCGGTAAGGTGTCCTTCCCCAAAGCGCTGGGCCGCGGTTTCCAGACGGAGCATGTCCTGCCAGTGCGGCCGCATCCAGATAAACACCGGGAAGGCCAGCGAGATAGCGATGAACGCCAACAGGGCGACGTCCAGCAATCGCATTTCATGCAGGTAATAGAGATACGGCACCGGGCCGACGGCCAGAACGTAATGGCTGCGCGGAATGCGTTGAATAAAGGTGTACTGATCGTCGAGCGCGACAATATCGCCGCGGCGTAAATGCTCCATCGAGCTTTCCGCGAGCTGGAATTTATTCAGCGGCTCAATGCGTAAATCGAAAGAGAGATTGAGGTCGAGCTCTTTAAGGGTTTTACTCCAGTCCCGGGGCGGGATTTCACGCAGTTCGCTGCGCATCAGGTACAGCGAACTTTTCATCAGGTCGTCGAGGGACTGTCGGCCCGCGCGTTCGGCGGTGAATTTGTACACCAGGCCGACCAGCATGGTCATCACCAGAAAGCAGACAAACAGCAGCAGGTAAAACTGCACGAACAACTTTTTCATTTCTGGCCCCGGAAGTACGGAAAATTAGTTATCCCAGGCGTGGGGCGCGAACAGATAGCCCTTATTACGCACGGTTTTAATACGGTACGGCTCGGTGGCGCTGTCGAGCAGCTTTTTACGCAGGCGAGAAATCGCCACGTCCACGCTGCGGTCCATCCCGTCATAGGTCACGCCGCGCAGGTTTTTGAGCAGCGCGTCGCGGTCCATAATTTGCCCGGCGTGGGTCGCGAGTTCCCACAGCAGGTCAAAATCGGCGGTCGACAGGGTGACATTCACGCCGCTGAGCAATACCTGACGATTGACCGGGTCGATAGACAGCGTGCCAAAGCGAATCGCTTTATGCTGCGTCAGGCCGGAAGCCGGTTTCTCGCCGGTCGGCTGCGCGACGTGCTGACGTAAATGCAGACGCAGACGCGCCAACAGTACCGCAGGCGGGGTCGTTTTGAGGATATAGTCGCTGGCGCCCATTTCGAGAGACAGTATATGGTTCATATCGCTGTCGAGTGAGGTCAGCAGGACGATCGGGCCTTGCCACTGCGCGCGTAAATCGCGGCAAATGGTCATCCCATCTTTGCCGGGCAGCATGATGTCGAGCAGGACCAAATCGGGTTTTTCACGCAGAATCACTTCTTCAGCGCGGTCACCTCGCGGTTCAACGATAACGTCAATATCATGTTTGCCAAGGTAGGCGGCGATGAGCGATCCGACTTCTGGATCATCTTCCACAAAAACGATCTTATTCATATCAACTGTACGAGGCGAAAAAAGCTAAAATACACCGCCATTTTGTGGGGTGCTATCAATCTTTCATAAACAATGTAACTTCCGTTATCCTCGACTCATTCATCGGGTGAATTGTAGGCTGGAAGATGGCTTTATTGATAAAAGCGGCGCTGGGTGCGCTGGTAGTGTTATTGATTGGTGTACTGGCGAAAACGAAAAATTATTATATTGCCGGGCTTATTCCACTATTTCCGACGTTTGCCCTGATTGCGCATTATATTGTCGCCAGCGAGCGGGGCACTGAGGCGCTGCGCACCACCATCGTATTTGGTATGTGGTCGATCATTCCCTATTTTCTGTATCTGCTTTCGCTGTGGTATTTCACCGGCTTTCTGCGCCTGCCGTTAGCGCTGGCAGGCGCGGTTGTGTGCTGGAGTCTGAGTGCGTGGCTGTTAATCGCCCTCTGGAGCCGCGTGCATTAACGCAGCGGGCGACCACCGTCGACGCCAAATGACCGTCCAGTGACGTAACAACTGGCCAACAGGTAATCCACCAGGTCGATAATTTCTTTTTCGCCGGGCGCGACTTTCATCAGTGACTTACTCAGCGCCTGTTGCCGATATTCCGCATCATCGCCTTCGTTAAACAGAATCAGCGCCGGGGCGATGGCGTTGACCTTCACTTCCGGCGCCAGCTTGCGGGCGAACGAGCGGGTCATATTATCGAGCGCGGCTTTACTGGCAGCGTAGGCGATGTGCTTATCGCTGCCTTTCTCCACCACGTAATCCGTAAAATGAATAACATCGCTGGACGCATGACCGTGACCGCGCAGCAGGGGTTCCAGCGCATGGTTCAGTAAGTAGGGGGCATTAACGTGAATTTGCATCATCTGTTGCATCACGTTGCTCAATGACACGCCGGGCTTTTCGGGTAGCCAGCTGCTGGCATTGTGAATAACCGCCCGTAGGCTATCGGTATGGGATTTCACGGTCTCAGCGAAAGACAGAATTCCGTCATCGGTAGAGAAATCGGCGGCAATGCACAGCGCACCGGCGCGTTCCAGCATGCCGATAGCGTCATAGCGCGTGCGGTAGCTGACGATCACGGGTTGATGCAGATTCAGAAAATGATGGGCAAGGGCGAGGCCGATACGGCGGCCTCCACCGGTAATCAGGACTGGGCGGGAAGGGCTGTCTCCCATCGTTCTCTCCTTAGGGTCGCGATGGGGTAAGCGCGTTACCCCACTAATATCCAGGTTGCCGGCACGGCGGCAACCAGTAATAAACCAATTAACGCCATTTCACGACGCTTGAGCGAGTCACTCAATGCATGCGTGCGGCGAGCATACATAAACACAAGCAGTCCCGGCGCGTACAGCACAACCGACAGCAGCAGGTGCATCGGTCCTGAAGCGTACAGTAACCATAAGCCATAAATGCAGGCTCCGATACCCACCGCTTTATGAAGCGGACGCGTGGCCATCTTTAGCAGGAATGCGCCGACGAGGAAATACGGTACCAGAATCATCTCTGAGGCGATGGTCAGCAGCGTATTGTAGTCAGAGCCAGTGATCCCAATCAGGATCAGACACACCTGCACGCTGATATTAGTCAACCACAGCGAAGAAGACGGTGCGTTATTTTTATTCTGACGGGCAAAAATGCGCGGGAATGCTTTGTGCGTCGCCGCCAGATACGGCACTTCGGCCGCCATAATGGTCCAGCTCAGATACGCCCCGCACACGGAAACAATCAGTCCGGCAGCAATCACCACTTCGCCCCAGGAGCCCATCAGGCGCACCATCAGGCCAGCCATCGACGGGTTGCGCATCTCTGCGAGCTCTGGACGTGCTACTACGCCCATCGAAAGCAGGGTGACGAGTAAATAAACGCTCAACGCTGAAAGCACCGCCAACAGAGTGGCACGGCCCACGTCTTTCTTATTACGTGCGCGGGCAGAAACCACCACCGCACCTTCGACGCCGATAAACACCCACAGGGTAATGAGCATCGTGCCTTTAACCTGTTCCCACACCGGCACGCCCAGCGCTACGCCGCTGAAATCAAGGCTGAAGGTGTCGCTGCTGAAGGCCATCGCCGCCAACACGATAAACAGACCGAGCGGCACCAGCTTCGCAAGCGTAGCCACCAGGTTAATGCTGGCGGCGGTTTGCACGCCGCGCAGGACCAGAAAATGCACCACCCACAGCAGCACCGACGCGCCAATCATCGCCTGCCAGGTATTGCCGTCGCCAAACAGGCGCAGTTCTGGGGTATCGGTAAAGAAGCTCAGGGCCGAGAAAACGATCACCAGATAGGATACGTTGGCGATCACCGCACAAAGCCAGTAACCCCAGGCGGAGCAGAAGCCAATCAGTTCGCCGAAGCCTTCACGGGCGTAGGTGAAAATGCCGCCATCCAGATCCGGACGAATGCGGGTCAGCAGCAGCATAGCAAAAGCGAGGAACAAGATGCCCACGCCGGTAATGGCCCAACCGATAAGCAGTGCGGAAGGGCTAGCCACTTCGGCCATGTTCTGCGGCAAACTGAATACGCCTGCACCCAGCATTGAGCTGAGTACCAGGGCCGTCAGGGCACTAAGGCCGAGTTTCTTTTCCATGGGCATCCTGTCGAAGGAAGAACATAAGCCAGAATATTTATTTGGCTAAATCGCATAAAAATGGATGATTACGCTACGGCGCGCGATTTTACGGAGAGAGTGGGTGGCATGCAATGGCGTAAGCCAGAAAAAAATAAAAAAGGCAGCCGAGGCTGCCTGATGCGTCATGAAAAGCAATTACTTATAGAGGTCGGCGCTGATGGTCATGTTGCCACCACGTTCCTGCCACTGGCGGGTAATGTGGTAGTACTTCGCCCCTTTCTTAGCCGCACGCTTAGCGACCTGATAAGAGATTTCAGTCATGTTGCCGTAGTTGCCGGTGAACTGAACGTCATCAAACGGCACCATCTGGGCGGCGGTGACTTTGTTCAGCTCTTCAATCTTGGTCCCATCTGGCAGCGTGACACTGTAACGCCCACCTTTAGTAGACTGCGTTTCGAAGAACAGACCAACGCCTGCAGCCGACGTCGAGCCCACGGTTGACGAAGTCGCCACGCCTGGGATTTCAACTTTCTTCGCCGCTTCACCACCTTCCGCTAACGCAGCACGTCCTGCTTCAGAATTTGCCGGGATGGCATCCGGGCTCTGAACCACACGTTTCTTGGCATCGGCTTTATAGATATAAGCGGTGACACGCTGGTTACCGCCGCCGTTGGCATCCACCTGACGAACGATAAAGAACGACGCAGCGCCTTTCTCTTTCGCGGCTTTCGCAATAGCAGAGTTAACGTCAGGCTGGCTACGGTAAAAACCCTGCACGGTGACGGTGTCGAATGGCTCAATCAGCGCAGCCTGGTCTTTCGGCAGTTCAGTCACGCCACCAATTACGCGGTTTTTAGGTGCGTCGGCTTTAGCGGCATCGTCTTTATATAAGTCTGCGGTAACGCGCCAGTTGCCACTGCTGGAGAAATCGGAGGTATCGACGACGTAGAAAGAGGCTGCGCCTGCTTTGTCGGCTTTACGGGAAACAGCATCAACGGCGTCACCAATAGCATTAAAACGACCGGTGATAACGATACGATCGTACGGCTTGAGGGCTGCCGCTTGCTCCGGCGTTAACTCGGTAGCTGCACTGGCGGAAAAAGCCGCTGCAGACAGGAGAGCGGACGCCAGGAGGGTGTACTTAAGCTTCATAAAAATAATCCTTCGCCTTGCGCAAACCAGGTACTGGTAGTTGTTAGTGACTAAAACGTCACAGATTATTGCATTTAAATTGCTTCACTGTCTGCGTGATTTTGCTCATCTTGTGCGACCCCGATAACAGGGCGCGATAACTTTTAACGATATGTTGTGGAAATGGGCAGTTGACCAGCAAAAGCGATAATCATTATGACTTTTATAAGTTAATGTGATGTTAATTTCCGGTAACAGCACCGAGAATAATCATGTTTTACCGCTTCGCTTAAGCGAATTATCAGGCTTGCCAGACAAAATCAGGTAAATATTACTGCCTGAGACCTGCATAAGTGACTTTTCCCTAATAAAATCACAATTACTGTTTCATCGCGGTAGATCACAACCGCTATTTTCAGTAGCTTATAGAAAGTTTGTTACTGTTTTTTTTCCGGGTGCTCGCCTCTTAGCCAGTCCATACTGCAGGGACGGAACCCGATAAGACAACAAACCATCATTACAATCGATGGAAGGGAAAACTATGCGTATTGCAGTACCTCAAGAGACGCTGGCCCTGGAAACCCGTGTTGCAGCGACGCCGAAAACGGTAGAACAGCTGCTCAAACTCGGTTTTACAGTGGCCGTGGAAAGCGGGGCCGGTAAGCTTGCAAGCTTTGACGATCGCGCTTTTACCGACGCGGGCGCTGAAATCGTCAGCACAGAAACCGTCTGGCAGTCTGACATTATTTTGAAGGTGAATGCCCCGACGGACGCGGAAATCGCGCTGCTTAATCCGGGCACCACGCTGATAAGCTTTATTTGGCCAGCACAAAACCCGGAGCTGATGGCGAAATTAGCCGAACGTCAGGTGAACGTGATGGCGATGGATTCCGTGCCGCGTATTTCGCGCGCGCAGTCTCTCGATGCCCTGAGTTCGATGGCGAACATCGCCGGTTACCGCGCGATTGTTGAAGCCGCTCACGAGTTTGGTCGCTTCTTCACCGGGCAAATCACCGCTGCCGGTAAAGTGCCACCAGCTAAAGTCATGGTGATCGGTGCGGGCGTAGCAGGTCTGGCCGCCATCGGCGCGGCAAACAGCCTCGGCGCTATTGTGCGTGCCTTCGACACCCGTCCGGAAGTGAAGGAACAGGTCCAGAGTATGGGCGCTGAATTCCTCGAACTGGATTTCGAAGAAGAAGCGGGTAGCGGCGATGGCTATGCCAAAGTGATGTCCGAAGCCTTCATCAAAGCGGAAATGGAACTCTTCGCCGCCCAGGCGAAAGAAGTCGATATTATCGTCACCACCGCACTGATCCCTGGCAAGCCCGCCCCGAAGCTGATCACCCGCGAAATGGTGGATTCGATGAATCCAGGCAGCGTGGTGGTTGATCTAGCGGCGCAAAATGGCGGCAACTGCGAATACACCGTGCCGGGTGAAGTGTTCACCACAGCTAACGGCGTGAAGGTGATTGGCTATACCGATTTGGCCAGCCGCCTGCCGACCCAGTCTTCACAGCTTTACGGCACCAACCTGGTGAACCTGCTCAAACTGCTGTGCAAAGAAAAAGACGGCAACATCAATATTGATTTTGACGACGTGGTTATTCGCGGCGTCACCGTCGTTCGCGAAGGTGAAGTCACCTGGCCTGCGCCGCCGATTCAGGTTTCTGCGCAGCCGAAAGCGACCGCAAAAGTTGAAACAGCACCAGCAGAACCGGAAAAACCGGCATCGCCGTGGCGCAAATACGCGCTGATGGCGCTGGCGATTATTCTGTTTGGCTGGCTCGCAGACGTTGCGCCAAAAGAGTTCCTCGGTCACTTCACCGTGTTCGCGCTCTCCTGCGTGGTGGGTTATTACGTAGTGTGGAACGTGTCTCATGCGCTGCACACGCCGCTGATGTCGGTAACGAACGCCATTTCCGGAATCATCGTGGTGGGTGCGCTGCTGCAAATTGGTCACGGCGGCTGGGTCAGTTTCCTCAGCTTTATTGCCGTACTGATTGCCAGCATCAATATTTTCGGTGGTTTCACCGTGACTCAGCGCATGCTGAAAATGTTCCGCAAAGGGTAAGGGGTAGCACATGTCTGGAGGATTAGTTACAGCTGCATACATTGTTGCCGCGATCCTGTTTATTTTCAGTCTGGCAGGGCTTTCGAAACACGAAACGTCACAGCAGGGCAACTATTACGGCATCGCCGGGATGGCCATTGCGCTGATCGCCACCATTTTTGGACCGGAAACGGGCAACGTAGCGTGGATTTTAGTGGCGATGATCATCGGCGGGGCGATCGGTATTCGTCTGGCAAAACGTGTCGAAATGACCGAAATGCCAGAGCTGGTGGCGGTGCTGCACAGCTTTGTGGGTCTGGCGGCGGTACTGGTTGGCTTTAACAGCTACCTGTACCACGAACCGGGCCTCGAACCGATTCTGGTCAATATTCACCTGACCGAAGTGTTCCTCGGCATCTTTATTGGTGCGGTGACCTTCACTGGTTCTATCGTGGCATTCGGTAAACTGCGCGGCAAAATTTCGTCCAAGCCGCTGATGCTGCCGAATCGTCACAAAATGAACCTGGCTGCGCTGGTGGTTTCATTCCTGATGCTGGTGGTGTTCGTTCGTACCGAAAGCGTTGGCCTGCAAGTGCTGGCGCTGATCATCATGACCGTTATCGCGCTGGCATTTGGCTGGCACCTGGTAGCGTCCATCGGTGGGGCTGACATGCCGGTTGTGGTCTCGATGCTGAACTCATATTCCGGTTGGGCGGCAGCGGCGGCGGGCTTTATGCTCAGCAACGACCTGCTGATTGTCACCGGTGCGCTGGTCGGTTCTTCCGGTGCGATCCTGTCTTACATCATGTGTAAGGCGATGAACCGATCGTTCTTCAGCGTGATTGCGGGTGGCTTCGGCACCGACGGTTCCTCTACCGGGGCTGACGACGAAGTGGGTGAACATCGCGAAATCAGCGCGGAAGACACGGCTGACATGCTGAAAAACTCGCAGACGGTCATCATCACCCCAGGCTACGGTATGGCGGTGGCGCAGGCGCAGTATCCGGTGGCTGAAATCACTGAAAGACTGCGTGCGCGCGGGATCAAAGTGCGTTTCGGTATTCACCCGGTGGCGGGCCGTTTGCCAGGGCACATGAACGTGCTGCTGGCTGAAGCGAAAGTGCCGTATGACATCGTGCTGGAAATGGACGAAATCAACGACGACTTCCGCGATACCGACACCGTGCTGGTGATTGGTGCCAACGACACCGTTAACCCGGCGGCGCTTGACGATCCGAAGAGCCCAATCGCCGGAATGCCGGTGCTGGAAGTGTGGAAAGCGCAGAACGTTATCGTCTTCAAACGTTCGATGAACACCGGCTATGCTGGCGTGCAGAACCCGCTGTTCTTCAAAGAGAACACCCACATGCTGTTTGGCGATGCAAAAGCCAGCGTGGATGCGATCCTCAAAGCGCTGTAATTCGCTGATATAAATCTGTGTTTAAAGCCGTCTTCCGGTAAAAGGAAGGCGGCTTTTTTGTTATGATGGTGGTCACATTTTGAATCAGCAGCAGTGAAGGGAGAACAGCGTGTTTGCGGATTTTGGCGTACTGAATTACTGGACCTACCTGGTCGGCGCGATATTTATCATTCTGGTGCCGGGGCCTAATACCTTTTTTGTGCTCAAAACCGGGGCCGCATACGGCATCCGCACCGGCTATCTGGCCGCGCTGGCGGTGTTTATCGGCGATGCGGTGCTGATGTTCCTCTCTTACGCGGGTGTCGCCACGCTGATTAAAACCACGCCGGTGCTGTTTAACATCGTCCGTTACCTGGGCGCGTTGTATCTGTTGTATCTCGGGCTGAAAATGCTGTGGGCAGTGATCAAGCAAAAGGGCGGCGAACACATGCACACCGCTGAACAGCGCAGCACGATTTTCAAACGCGCGTTAACGCTGAGCCTGACCAACCCGAAGGCGATTCTGTTCTACGTCTCGTTCTTCGTGCAGTTTATCGACGTGCACTCCACCACGCCGGGTCTGGCATTCCTGATCCTTGGCGTCACGCTGGAAATCGTCAGCTTTACCTATCTCAGTTTCCTGATCGTCTCCGGTTCGCTGGTGACTCGATTCGTCGGCAGCCGTAAAAAGTTGGTGAAACTTGGCAACAGCCTGATTGGCCTGGTGTTCGTTGGGTTTGCTGCGCGACTGGCATCGTTACAGTCTTAGTATTTCCGTCAATATGACCGCATTCAAACCACGTTCTCGGACGTGGTTTTTTATTTCCAGGGCTCATCAATAAGCATGGAATACGTTTGGCGGCAGAGGTAACAGCGTGCTTTAGAACCTCATTTCTGTGGGGTTTTTGCTTTTTGTGGGTGGGTTGGTTAGCATTCCTCTTCAAAAGGGGAAAATTATGAAAAAAGCAATCTTAGCCATATCCGTCATTCTTATCGCTGGATGTACATCAAAGTCGGAACAAAACCCAGCACCGGGTCTCTCAAATCCTGCATCTATTTACTGCATCAAACAGGGCGGCAAACTGAGTATTGTTAACTCTGGCAACGGTGAGGTTGGATACTGCAATCTGCCCAATAAACAGCGGGTAGAGGAGTGGGAGCTTTATCGCAGCAACGGTGGGAAAAAACCTGAGTAGTGATCAAATTATTCTCTTTAAGGGCTCGCTTAGGCGAGCCTTTATTGTAATGAAGCGCGTTTTGCTTGTTTCGTTTCCTTCTACCACCAATAACCCTGCACTTTAGGAGGAAACTTGTGGGCGAGCGACCCCCAAAAGTCCAAAAATAAATAATAAGAAGATTGAATTTGGTGAGTGTATGAACTGGTTGTATTACCTCGGGCATTGGTGGCGGGTTGTGAAGTTTGAAGAGAACAGCGTATTCATTCTTTTTCCAGAGTACGGCGCGTCCTCTCTGATGGTTTCAGAGTTGACGCTGCGCAATATGATGAAATCTTACTGGGGGTTTAAATCTTCGCTTGTATAAGATCGGAAAAGCCTATTTCACGCACTCCACTCATTGACGCTATCACGATAACAGTGTGGGCGTGATAGCAGTTCCTCCCTGAAGCATTCAATAAGAAACAGAGGGCAATGAATTGCCCTCAAAGAGCTAAAAATTAAGAACGCAAAGTACCCGTTAGCACTTCAGAGACCTCAGCCAGATATAAAGCAGGAAGTCCCTCGTGGTCAGACGTGAATAACACGTGTCGATTGTCCGGTGTAAAAGACGGGTGCGGGTGCGTGACCTGGCGGTCGCCGTCCAGGACTTTCCACGAGCTGTTATGCGCGGCCAGCGGAGCGTATTTGCGGGTCTTTGCGTCGAAGATGTAGAGCCACGGGTCGTTTTCGATGATGTGGCTGGCGGTATCCTTTACGTCTACCGGCGTGCCGGATCCGTCGCCGACCAGCAGCGTGCCGTCCTCGTTGCTCATCAGGTGTGAGCAGTTGGGCATCACCATAACGGCGGTATCTTCGCCCGTCTGCGGGTCGAAGCGGCGGATGCAGCGGTCGCTGCGACCTTTCTGATACGAGACGTAAATGAGCGCCGATCCATCCGGCACCCAAAACTCATGGGTGCAGCTTTCTCCTTCCGCATGTTCTTTTACTTTGCGTACGTTACTGCCGTCTTCGTTCACCAGCCACATGCGGGCATCTACCAGGTCGTGCGGGCCTTCATGGCAGAAGGCGACGGTACTGTCGTCATATGGACGATAGATAGGGTGGCCCAGCCAGCCATTCTCTTCATGAATAACACGGGATTTACCGCTATGCAGATCAACGCGCAGCAGACGGCAGTGCGGCTTGCGGTGATAAAACGCCTGGAAAATTTGCCAGTCGGAGAGGGGAGTCCAGTCTTCGCGGGCGATTTCGATGCCGACCAGGCTGGTGCATTCGCTGTTGGCGACCCAGGTGCCGTAGCCGACCCACTCTTCAGGGACCTGGTAAACAGTCTGTTCGCTGAAATCTGCCAGCGAAACTCGCTGAAGGCTACGCTCATTTTTCACGTAATAAAGATGCCGGTCATCCGGCGACAGGAAACCACCAAAGGTATTATCACCCGCTCCCTCCGTCAGCTGTACTGCCATTTGCGTAGTTAAATCCAGCAGGTAATAGTTGCGATAACCGTCGAACTCCCCTGCAAACAGAAGGTGGTTTCCTTCGCGGGTGAAGCATTTTTGATAGAAATAGTTACGGTGGCACAGCACGTTCGCTGGTGTCAGCCGCGTGACTTTGGCGCCGGTCTGCGCATCTACAACGGTGTGGAAACTGAATTGAATCTGAGAACCTTTAGCCATGGTTCGCTCCCTTCGGTAGCTGTCAACGTGATTGCTGGTCGGTGTCGATCATTGATTGAAATGCAATTTCATTTATATAAAAACACGCTATCACTAAATAAAAAGAGCGTCGTCTGGGACGACTGAAAATGTAATGTCGATCACAAAGTCGCTGATTCAACGTTCGGCTGAGGAAGAGGCTGCGTGTGGAAAACTGTTACATGGGTAACGAAGTGGCGAAAAAACATCGCTGACAGATATAAATGTGAGCGATTTCACATCAATTAATGCTCTCGCTCTTTATAAAATTCCGTACCTACAAAAATAAAACATCGGTTTATTTTAAAATCTCTTGGGGCGGAACGTATATGAACGCAGAAAAACCTATTCTGTTCAGACATCAGCTGGCCTATGGCGGCGGCAATCTGCTGGGAAGTGGCGCATTAGCTATTGCCGGTATCTGGCTTCTTTATTTCTACACGACCTTCTGCGGCCTGACGCTACTCCAGGCATCGGCTATTTTCTCCGTTGCCAGCATCATCGATGCTATCAGCAACCCGCTTATGGGCTATATATCTGATAATTTTGGTAAAACTCGCCTCGGTAAACGATTTGGCCGACGCCGCTTCTTTATTCTGCTGGGTATTCCTCTGATGATGTTCTACCCGCTACTGTGGGTCGAAGGCTTCGGCTTCTGGTATTACCTGTCTACCTATGTGTTGTTCGAACTCATCTATACATCGGTGATGGTCCCGTACGAAACGCTCGCCACGGAAATGACCACTGACTTCTCGGCGCGCTCTAAGCTAACCGGCTACAAGGCCATTTTCGGTAAGGTTGCCAACTTCCTGGCCGCATTTATTCCAGGTCAGTTCATTCTGATCTACGGGAAAGACTCTGCGCAGCCGTTTTTCTTCACGGCGCTGACCTACGGGGCGATCCTTTGCTTTGCGATTGGCATGTTGTACCTCTCTTCCTGGGAACGTCCCGTGGAGGAAACCATGCCGAACGACGAGAAAAAAATGACGCTGGGTAAAACCATCATGACGCTGATGCGCGACATGAAATCAACCTTCCACTTGCGTGTGTTCCGCAAACACCTTGGCATGTATCTGTGTGGCTTCGGGGCAGAGTGGTTGTTCGCTTCGGTTTTCACCTATTTTATTATCTTCGTGTTGCAATATGATCCGACGATGGTGGCGGGGTTGAGTAGCCTCAACTCTATTCTTCAGCTGTTCTCGACAGCCATCTTTATCACAATCTGTGTGAAGCACGGCTTCAGCAAACCCTACATTTTGGCACTGATCATCGTCGTGTTCTCGGTTGTCTGCTACAGCATGCTGCACTTGCTTAACTTGCCGCAGCAGTACGCGACGGCGGCAATGCTGGCGATTACCGTCGTTTTCGGCATCGGTACGGGCGGCGTGTATTACATTCCCTGGACGGTTTATACCTTCCTCGCGGATATTGACGAAGCGTTCACCGGTCGCCGTCGCGAAGGTATTTACGCTGGGGCGATGACCTTCTCCGGCAAACTGGTGCGCTCGGTTATCGTTTTCGTGATGGGAGCCATCCTCAGCTTCTACGGCTTCCAGTCAAAATCGCACACCCAGCCGGAAAGCGCCGTGACCGCTATCGCTGTCGTATTCTGCGTGGGCGTAGTCGCGTTGGCATTGATGGCAATGGTATTCAGCGCGCAAATGAAGCTGAACCGAAAAACGCACCTGGTCGTACTGGGGGAAGTGGCCCGTATTAAAGCGGGGGGACAGATTGCGCAGGTCGAGTCGGATGTGCGCGCGGTAATGGAAGAACTGATTGGCTATCCTTATGAAGAGTGCTGGGGCAATAGCAAGGTGTGCCGCAAAATCTTCGATACGACTGCCGTTGAGGTGACCGAACCCAATCCTTCCCTCGGTACGACGCAGCATCCATGATCCAAAAACAACCAAGTCATAGCCTGGCCGGGAAACCGGCCAGCAACGGCTTATGCAGAAAGGGTAGCGAGCAGTAGGCTAGAAAAACTCGAAAGGGCAGATCTTGTCACGATGACCACGCCAACAAACAAGCGGAACATGAAATACCTATTGCCGAGTAATGGTATCTCTTATGTATGTTTTGCACTGTGGGTTCAAGCGATGTCTGCTCTGTGCCAGGAGCGGACCTTACCCCGATGAAGCAAGTCGGGAAATTTGCCGGATAAACACCCAATAATTTACGTAGCCGGGATCCATTCAACAATTGTTCTTGCCAACTCCCTGGGCTGTTCGAGCGGAATCATATGGCCGCAATCTCGAATGATTCTTAACGATGCATAAGGTATGGCTTCGACCAACTCTTCTGCCTCCTTCATCGAACGGATGGCATCATCTTCACTGGCGATAACCAGAGTTGGACAACATATCGTTGCAGAAGGTATACCTTGCCTGGATAAGGATGATTGCGTGATGAAGGCTTCAAATCCCAGAGAGCATCCCATTTTCTGGATAGCTGAAATCATATCCTGATTTGATGTGTTTAGAGGGTGGAGTGACTGGGCAATAGCATGGCTGCTTAGCCCCTTAAACGTTGTGGGGGACAATGACTGCATGCTTTTCCGCTTTGCCTCAGCCTCTAACGGCGTATCTTCCCGTAAGGAACTGGCAATAAGCACTAAGGACTCTACACGTTCAGGGAATTCTGCTGCCAGTTGTCGGGCAATACACCCTCCCATCGAAAAACCTATCAAAGAAAACTTCTCAGGCAGAAGGGTAATCAGATGCTGCACTACATCATGAATGGTTCGTCCTTCAGTTACAGATACATGATGAACAATACAGTTTGACGGTAGGTATGTTTCAAATTCATGCCAAAGCATTTCATTCAGCATAAACCCGGGAATTAAAACGATTGTACGCGGCTTTAAACTCATAGATCTCGCTTAAATGCATCAGTGTATTTATTGGGTTAGACAGGTTAAAAATATCTGACTAACTGCGACAATATCAAATTCCAGCCCTGGATAGGCGTTGTCTATTTTCACAGAGTTTCTTAACGTTTCTAACGTCCTCCCAAGCTTCCTCCACCATCAACAGGCAGCACCACGCCAGTAATAAAACTCGCTTCTGGTGATAAAAGAAAGGCTATTGCTGAAGCCACTTCAGTAGGAGAACCAAGTCTGCCCATTGGGATTGTCGATAAAACACGTTGTTCTGCTTCACTTCCAACGGGTCGTGTTTTATGAAAAAGCTCTGTCTCTATTGGCCCAGGTGCAATCGCATTTGAGGTGATCCCGAATTGAGCAAGCTCTAATGCCCAAGTCCGTGTACAACCTACCAGAGCACTTTTTGCTGCTGAGTAAGCTGTTCGGTCAATCGCACCGTAAATGGCACGGCTGCATACATTAACAATTCTTCCCCAGCCTCTGCTCTTCATGTTGCCGATGAGTGCTTGTGTAATTTGAACTGCCACGCGTACGTTTATATCCATGACATGTTGGAACGTTTGAATATCAATACCTCCAAGTTGTTGAGGTAAGGCTACACCAATATTATTCACTATGCCGTGAACTTCGTGATTTTCGGCAATTTTCATTAGAATTAAATTTGTTTCATCAGCGCTACTCAGATCGGCCGTATATAAAGTGCCAGGGAAGCTGGTATCGTCATTACGAGCAATGCCGACAACCAGATGACCCTGTTTTGATAATTTATCACTGAGAGCTCTTCCTATCCCTCGTGTTGCACCAGTGATTAGATAAGTGCGATATGGCCCCATATTAAAATCCTCTGTTTCGTTTGGAAGAATGCGAATCAAATGCTTACTGAAATACCATTTTTTACTAACCCTCTATTAGGCTAGCAGAATAATTGCCAACGTCTGCTCCTCGCTCTTAGCTGTCGGAGATGTTTGGAGGGGGAATGCTAATAGCGGACGTTGCTATTAGGTGGGTACAGTGAGTAGCGGGATCGAGTACAAGCACTATCGCTGTAAATAAAGACATGTTTTAAAAAACAGTATTGACCTCAAATCTTATATGAGTAAATTAGTACTCAACAGCACAATAAAAGTGGTTAGTAAGTTAGCGAATAGAAAGAAGTTTTGGGAAAGCCATTTTGCTTTACAGGCCACGAAGTTTGTTGTTTGGGATGTAGCTGATTTCAGGCCTTGTAGTGATTGTGCTGGTTCGCAAAATGGTAGTGTTAACGCGACGATGTAAGGCCTTGTTTCTTTACTAGATGCTGACGGTTTTGTTTGTCTATGGTAACCGTATGAGCAACGGGCAACGCATCAAAGAGTAGATGTCGCGATGGGGGATGTGCTTGTTTAAGCTGCCACGCTTAGGTTCTAAAAGCGCAGGCAAGTGTATGATGAGATAAATAGAGGGAGGTTTTTTAGTATTAACGCCCAATATTATCTGTAGTAAACGGGTACATTTGAAAGCAGTCTAAATAGCAGTATCATTTTATTAAGTCCATTAATGTTAAATCTGAAGTCTGAAGTACCTTAAAAGCCCTGGCTGCAATGGTCAGGGCTTTTAAGATTACTCTCTCTTGAATTGTAAGTTCTCCCAACAAATCATTAATAAAAATAACCTTGGTCATTTCCCCTGATGAGCTCCCCAATGCCTTATCGGTTTGGCTGCGCTTAATCAAGGTAAGCACGCTGTGACCTCCTTCCCATTGTTCATGTTTCCTCAATGTAAGTTTTTGAAGAACTGCCAACGTCTGTTCCTCGCTGTGAGTTCAAATCGACAAGATTAACGTGGCAGGTCAAACCGCCCATGCTTCCCCTCTCAGGCCTCTGCTAAACTGAGTAGTGAATCTCATTATGAGCAGGAGGATGTATGGGTTTAATCAGTTTCGTGAAAGAAGCAGGTGAAAAGATACTCGAGGCGGTCACCGGTACGGCACATGCCGCGGATCAAAATGAACTGCTTAAAGAGCACCTTAAGAAGAACGGCTTACAGGATGCCGATAAAATTGATGTGAAGGTTGAAGACGGTAAGGCTGTTGTTACCGGCGAAGGTTTAAGTCAGGAAGCAAAAGAAAAAATCCTGATTGCGGTCGGTAACGTGGCAGGGATTGCAGGTGTAGAAGATAACGTTACGGTAAAAGATACTGCTACAGAAAGTCAGTACTACACGGTGAAATCCGGCGACACCCTGAGTGGCATCTCTAAACAAGTTTATGGTGATGCTAATCAGTACAACAAAATATTTGATGCCAATAAGCCTATGCTGAAAAGCCCCGATAAAATCTATCCTGGTCAGGTTCTTAGGGTCCCTAAATAATTCAACACATCCACCATCACTTGCGTGCGAGCCACGCAAGTGATGGAGTTTGGCGAGTCTCATCCCAACGATGGGAATCTATGCTGATAACGTTATGCAATTTCAAACCTCGCCTCGGTGGGGTTTTTTATTGTCTGCCATTTACAGCAGCGCAACTGTCGCGCCTTCAGAGGCAATTTGGGAGCAACAAAATGCCCGGTTATGTCTGAGAGTGTCTATTGCCAGTTTATAGCAACCTGCTGATAACCATTAAAAAGTTAATGTATACAGACGGATGCTAAAAAAGTTACTATACCCCCCTACAGTATACCGGAGGGCCTATGCCGCATTCACCTGAAGATAAAAAGCGCGCTCTGACGCGCGTGCGTCGTATCCGAGGGCAGGTCGATGCGCTTGAGCGGGCGCTGGAGTCCGGCGATCCGTGCCTGAACATCCTGCAACAGATTGCAGCCGTACGCGGGGCCGCCAACGGCCTGATGGGTGAAATGATTGAAATGCATCTTAAAGACGAGCTGGTGACCGGCGAAACCACTGCCGACCAGCGTGCTGCGCGGATGGCGGAAGTCGGTCATCTGCTACGATCGTATTTAAAATAACTGACAAGAAGGGAAGAGACGGAATGAAATCACGTGCTGCAGTTGCGTTTGGCCCAGGCCAGCCGCTGAAAATTGTCGAAATTGACGTGGCGCCGCCGAAGAAGGGCGAAGTGCTGGTCAAAATCACCCATACCGGCGTGTGCCACACCGATGCGTTCACGCTGTCCGGTGAGGATCCGGAAGGCGTCTTCCCGGCGGTGCTCGGGCATGAAGGCGGCGGCGTAGTGGTTGAAGTCGGTGAGGGCGTCACCAGTCTGAAGCCGGGCGACCACGTCATCCCGCTGTACACCGCCGAGTGTCGCGAGTGTAAGTTCTGTAAATCCGGCAAAACCAACCTGTGCCAGGCGGTCCGCGCCACGCAGGGTAAAGGCCTGATGCCTGACGGCACCACCCGTTTCTCCTACAACGGCGAGCCGATTTACCACTACATGGGCACCAGCACCTTCAGTGAATACACGGTCGTGGCTGAAATCTCCCTGGCAAAAGTAAACCCACAGGCGCCACTGGATAAAGTGTGTCTGCTGGGCTGTGGCGTGACCACCGGTATCGGCGCGGTACACAACACGGCGAAAGTGAAAGAAGGCGACACTGTGGCGGTATTTGGCCTCGGCGGTATCGGTCTGGCGGTCATTCAGGGCGCGGTTCAGGCGAAGGCCGGGCGCATCATCGCCGTCGACACCAACCCGGAGAAATTCAAACTGGCCGGTGAAATGGGCGCGACCGATTTCATCAACCCGAATGACAGCGACAAGCCGGTGCAGGACGTTATCGTCGAACTGACCGACGGCGGCGTGGACTTCAGCTTCGAATGCATCGGCAACGTGAACGTGATGCGTGCGGCGCTGGAATGCTGCCACAAAGGCTGGGGCGAAAGCGTGATTATCGGCGTGGCGGGTGCTGGTCAGGAAATCAAAACCCGTCCGTTCCAGCTGGTGACCGGTCGCGTGTGGCGCGGTTCGGCGTTTGGCGGCGTGAAAGGGCGCACCCAGCTGCCTGGCATGGTCGAAGATGCGATGGTCGGTAAAATCAACCTCGACCCGTTCATCACCCACCGTATGCCGCTGGATCAGATCAACGAAGCGTTTGATTTGATGCACGAAGGCAAATCAATCCGCACCGTTATCCATTTCGGCGACAACTGATGCACAGGCCAGCGGAGTCCTTCCGCTGGCTTTTCCCCGCTTAATCTCCAAAGTGTGACCGATGTAGCGCTTTTACCCGTAAGCAATCTCCCCGACAGGCCGATGACAATCTAACGGGCGTTTTGGTACGCCTCTTACAATAAGAGAGTCGATAAGCCATGGACAAATCAGCCGCAGGGCAAAAGTCGCAAACAGTCAGTTTCTTACATCACATCCGTCTCGTTCCACTGTTCTCCTCCATTCTGGGCGGCATCCTGCTGCTGTTCGCATTAAGCTCGGGCCTGGCGGGGTATTTCCTGTTGCAGGCAGATACCGACCAGAACGACGTCACGCAAGAGTTAGAAGTCCGAATGGGGCTGTCAAACAGTTCAAACCACCTGCGTACCGCGCGTATCAACTTGATCCACGCCGGGGCCGCCAGCCGTATTGCTGAAATGGATGAGATGAAGCGCAATATCTCCGAGGCTGATCTGCGCATCAAACAGTCGCAGGAAGGGTTCAAGCAGTACGTGAACCGAGAAGTGAAAACCCCTGCGGACGAAGCGCTGGATGGCGAAATCAACGCCCGTTACAACGCCTATATCGACGGCATGAAGCCGATGCTGAAATATGCTAAAAACGGCATGTTTGAGGCGATCATCAATCATGAAAACGAGCATGCTCGCCTGCTGGATTCGGCCTATAACGAGGTGCTGCTGAAAGCGATTAAAATTCGCAGCGACCGCGCGCGGCATCTTTCTGAATCGGCGCATCACCGCACCCAGCTCGGCCTGGCCTTTATGGTGGGTGCCTTTGCGCTGGCGCTGGTGTTGACGCTGCTGACCTTTGTTGCGCTGCGTCGCACCGTCATCAATCCCCTTCGCCGTGCGCTGCATCGCATCGAGCAAATTGCCGATGGCAATTTAACCCTGGCGGAAGAAGCCACCGGGCGCAGTGAAATCGGCAAGCTGAGCCACGATTTGCAGAAGATGCAGCACGCGCTGTCGCAAACCGTCGGCACCGTACGTCAGGGAGTCGAAGAAATTTACCGCGGCACCAGCGAAATTTCGGCGGGCAATACCGATCTATCGTCCCGCACCGAACAGCAGGCGGCGGCGATTGAAGAAACGGCTGCCAGCATGGAACAGCTGACCGCAACGGTGAAACAGAACGCCGACAACGCGCATCATGCCACCAAACTGGCGGAAGACGCGTCCGGGAAAGCCACCCGCGGCGGGCAGATTGTGTCGGGCGTCGTGTCGACGATGGGTAACATCTCCAGTAGCTCGAAGAAAATTTCAGAAATTACCGCCGTGATTAACAGCATCGCGTTCCAGACCAATATTCTGGCGCTCAACGCGGCGGTAGAAGCGGCGCGCGCCGGGGAACAAGGGCGTGGATTTGCCGTGGTCGCCAGCGAAGTGCGGACCCTGGCGAGCCGCAGCGCGCAGGCGGCGAAAGAGATTGAAGGGTTGATCAGCGAGTCCGTAACGCTGATTGAACGCGGCTCTGGCGAAGTGGTTGCGGCGGGGAGCACCATGAGCGAAATCGTTGATGCGGTGAAGCGCGTAACCGACATCATGCTGGAAATTGCCGCGGCATCAGACGAACAGAGTCGCGGTATTTTGCAGGTCAGCCAGGCGATCACCGAAATGGATAACGTCACCCAGCAGAACGCCTCGCTGGTGGAAGAAGCGTCTGCGGCGGCAGGATCGCTGGAAGAGCAGGCCGCGCGTCTGACCGAAGCCGTGGGCGCATTCCGCTTGCAGCACGCGGGTGCAGTTCGCCAGCCGAAACCGACTTCCGCCCCAACCTATGTTCCACAGCGTCCAGCACTGGCAAGCGGGGATAACTGGGAAACCTTTTGATTAAGGGAAATGCCCGGTGGCGCTTCGCTTACCGGGCCTACTTCGAATTTGATATTACCGTAGGCCTGGCACAACAACGGACATAAAAAAAGGGACCTTTCGGTCCCTTTATCGTTACAGCGAGAAGATTACTGCTTGTCCGGCAGCGCGTAGGCAATGATGTAATCGCCACGGTCCGGAGACTGACGAGCACCGCCCGCGTTAATGATGATGTACTGCTTCCCGGTTTTCGGTGACACGTAAGTCATCGGGCCGGACTGGCTGCCCACCGGCAGACGGGATTTCCAGATTTCTTTCCCGTTCGCGGTATCGAACGCGCGCAGGTAGAAATCTTGCGTGCCCGCGAAGAACAGCAGACCCGACTGTGTCGACAGCGAAGCGCCCAGCGTCGGCATCCCGATTGGGATTGGCAAGTGCATACGGATGCCCAGCGGACCGGTGTCTTCTACCGTACCGACCGGAACCTGCCACACCACTTTGCCACTTTTCAGGTCAACGGCGGACATTGTGCCAAACGGGGGTTTCTGACACGGAATGCCGAGCGGAGACAGGAAGCGTTCACGCATCGCGCCGAACGGCGTACCGTCCATTGGCACAATACCCATCTCGATACCGCTGGCGTTCTTCGCCACGTTGGCGCGCGGAACCATATAGTTCGCCAGACCCAGACGCATATCGTTCACGAACATCAGGCTGTTATTCGGGTCAACCGACACGCTGCCCCAGTTCATGCCGCCGAGCGAGCCCGGGAACTGCAGGGAGCGGTCGAGGCCTGGTGGAGTGAACACGCCCTGATGACGCATCTCTTTAAACTGAATGCGGCACAGTAGCAGGTCGATTGGCGTCGCGCCCCACATGTCGGACTCTTTCAGGGTTTGATTGCCGATCATCGGCATTCCCACAGAGTACGGCTGCGTCGGGGAATAACGTTCACCTTTGATGTCGCCCGCAGGAACCGGACGCTCTTCCACCTTGGCGACAGGTTTACCGGTCGCACGATTGAGCATAAAGATCATGCCCTGTTTGGAGGTTTGCACCAGCACCGGCGTCGTGCCGCCTTTGCCATCCGGTAAATCGTACAGCAGCGGCTGCGAGGGCAGGTCAAAGTCCCACAGATCGTGATGGGTGGTTTGATAATGCCAGCGCACCTGACCGGTGGTTGCGTCAACGGCGACGATAGATGAGCTGTATTTGTCGTCCAACGCCGTGCGATGACCGCCGAAGAAGTCAGGCGTTGCGTTGCCGGTTGGCAGATAAATCAGGTTCAGCTTCGCGTCATACGACATTGCTGACCAGACGTTCGGCGTACCGCGGGTATAGGTTGTGCCTTCTGGCGGAACGCCAGTCAGGTTTGGGTTGCCCGGATCCCACGCCCACGCCAGTTTGCCCGTATGAACGTCATACGCGCGGACCACACCCGGCGGTTCACCCGTCGAGAAGTTATCCGCGACGCGGCCGCCGACCACCACTACATTTCCGGCCACCAGAGGGGTCGAGGTTTGCTGGTAGTAGCCAGGCTTGATTTCGCCCATGCCAACGCTCAAATCCACCACGCCGTGGGTGCCAAAGTCTTCACACACTTTGCCGGTGTCGGCATTAATGGCAATCAGACGGGCATCGGTGGTCGGCAGGAACAGACGACGCGGGCAGGCCGCAGGCTGCGAATCTGCCACAGGCGCTGCATTAGCCGCAGGCGTTGCAGCGGCCTGATCGTAATAGCCGAGACCACGGCAGCGCTGCCAGTTTGGCGCAGTGGCTTTTGAATCATAGCGCCACTTCTCTTTGCCGGAATCGACGTCCAGCGCCAGCACTTTGCTGTAAGGCGTGCAGACGAACAGCGTGTCGCCCACTTGCAGCGGCGTATTCTGGTCTTCCGCGCCGGAACCATTGCTCAGCGGAATGTCGCCGGTATGTGCGGTCCACGCGACTTGCAGCTGGCTGACGTTTTGCTTATTGATTTGATCAAGTGCGGCAAAACGGTCGCCGTGGGTGGTATTGCCCCAGTGCTCCCAGTTTTTTTGCGCTTCGCCCGGTGCGACGGGTTTCACCGGAACCGGTTCGTCGGCGGTGACCAGCGTTTGCGGGCGGAACATGCCGCCTGCGCTGGCCAGTAAAATAACGACCAGTACCGCGGCAATGCCAAAGGCCGGGGCTTTATGCGTGGCGGTTTGTTGGCCGAGGAAGGGCCAGAGCAGGATAGCCAGCAGCGCCAGCACGCCGAAGGTGAACAGGCGTGAGAACAGCGGCCAGAATTCCCAGCCTGCATCGCTGATCGCCCAGACAATCGAGGCGATGAACAACACTGTATAAAGCACAATCCCGCTGCGACGGTTTTTAGCGATAAGCCAGGCTGAAATCAGCATCACGATACCGGCGATGACGAAGTACCAGCTCCCGCCGACGCTCGCGAGTTTGGCCCCGAGGCCACCCACGGCGAGGCCGATCACGACCATCAGCACCACTAAAAGCCACTGCAGGATCCGAGGTAATCCGCGTGGCGAACTGCCAGTTGCCATTTCTGTCTCCTTAAGACACCCATACACACAGTTTATGAACCATACGTAACGCTTAAGCGTGAATGAGTTTTTGAATGAAGCAATAAATACCTTCAGAGAGGCGCAATAATCACCTTTATGAATTTCAAATGAACCATTTGGTGAATAGTGAGCATGATAGATCTGTTAAATTGCATTGCGCAATTGTTAATAAATAATATCGCATTATTTGCGCGGCAGAGGCGGGGTCAAAACGAGGGCCGCCGATGAAAATTCTGTAGGGTCTAAACTGTGATCGGGACTGATAATTTCAATGCTGGCGCCGATCGACATCACAATTCACGCTGTGAGCGTTGGGTATATTTCGCTCATCATGATTAAAACTATATCTATAATAGAAACAAAAGAGGCGATGATGAACGATGAACAGAACAGAAACACTGCAGGCGGTATCGCCCGCCGCTGAGATCCCAGCGGCGCGTAAGCTGCGCAAGGTGCTGCTCGCCACCGGTGTGGGGCATTTTGTTGAATGGTTCGATTTCGGATTGTACGGCACGCTGGCGGCGATTATCGGTATGCAGTTTTTCCACGCTGACAGCCCTGGCGTGGCGCTGTTGTCATCGTTCGCGGTGTTTGGTGCCGGGTTTATCATGCGTCCGTTGGGTGGGCTGTATTTCGGCTCATTGGGCGACCGGGTGGGGCGACAGAAGGTGCTGGCGACGGTCATTTTGCTCACTTCTGGCGCGACGTTTGTTATGGGCTTGTTGCCCACGTTCCATCAGATTGGTGTCACGGCGACGGTGCTATTGGTGATGACCCGTTTGGTTCAGGGGTTTGCTGCTGGCGGTGAAAGCTCAGGCGCCACCACCTATCTGGCGGAATACGCTCCGAACGATCGGCGCGGCTATTTTACCTGCTGGATAGACAACTTTGGCTTTATGGCTTTTGTTGCCGGTTCGGGGCTGGTGTTTATTCTCACGGCGTCGTTGGGCGAAACCGCGATGAACGACTGGGGCTGGCGGATCCCGTTCCTGGTGGCCGGGCCGCTCGGCTGGGTGGGGCTGTATCTGCGCCAGCATCTGGAAGATTCACCGGAATTTAAGGCCGTAGTGCAAAGCGGTAAAACCGAAAGCAAACCGTTGCGGGCTGCGGTGACGAAAGCCTGGGGGGCGCTGCTGTTTTGTGTAGGATTCGTGGTGCTCAAAGCGGTCGGGCACTGGACGCTGCAAACCTTTATGCCGGGTTATCTCTCCACCGAACTGCATTTCTCAAAGCTCAACGCTTACGCCATTACCACCATTGGCCTGTTTGGCATCGCGGTTCTGGTGCCGTTTATGGGTTGGCTGTCGGATAAATATGGCCGCAAGCCGCTGATGCTGGCCGGATGCGCCGGGTTTATTCTGTTCAGCTACCCGGCGATGATGGTGATGGCGCAGGGGAATATGCTGTCGGCGGTGCTGGCGATGTTGCTACTGGGGGCGTTTATTGCCGCGTTTGACGGGGCGTGCAGTGCGGCTATGGCTGAGTTGTTCCCGACCAGCGTGCGCTACGGCGGCTTATCTATCGCCTATAACTTTGCGGTGGCGTTCTTTGGCGGTATTACTCCGTGGTTTTCGGTATGGCTGATTGGGGCCACCGGCGATCGGTTTTCACCGGCGTACTACGTGATGGGCGCGGCCTTAATCACCTTCCTCACGGTGCTAAAAGCCAAAGAAACCGCAGGAAAACCGCTTAAAAGGTGAGGTTTATATTCATGCCAGTGTTGTTTTTGGTCAAAAAATAATCAAGATCAGGTGCTATACTGAAGGGGTTTTCAACGTAAAAGAGGATGTCATGGATATCGAATTAAACCCTAAGCAGCTGGCCGTCGAATTTCTGCGTCGCGATACAAGCCCGTTAACCCCTGCGCAATATCTGAAACGCGTTAAACAGCTGGAGCTGGAGTTTGCCGACCTGATGGCGCTTTCCTCCCTCGAACTGAAAGAAGAGATCGACTACGCCTGGCGCATGGGTATCCATTGATCCTGACGTCAGCCATAAAAAAACCCGGTGAGTTTCCTCATCGGGTTTTTTATTAGCGGCTAACGCTTAATCGTCGTCTTCATCGTCCAGTTCGACCGGGGTCTGATACTGATCCGGTTTCAGCGCCAGCAAATCACAGCGCAGATGGTCAATCACCTGTTCCGCTGTATTGCCGAGGAATGCCGCAGACAGCCCAGTGCGACCTACGGTGCCGAGCACCACAATTCCCGCCTGTAAATGCTCCGCCAAATCGGGGATAACTTCTTCCGGCAGGCCTTTTTCGACGTGGGTCATCTCTTCCGAAATACTGTATCTCTGACGTAACGACTTCATTGCCAACAGATGTTGGCCACGAATCGCGTCGTTATACACGCTCGGGTCAAAATCAGGCAGTTCGATGGCAATGTTGATCGGGGTAACCGGATACGCGCCCACCAGATGCACTTCGGTGTGGTTAATCTGTTCGGCGAGCTGGAGGGTTTCACGCACCAGCTTATCGTTGAGGGCGTTATGATATTCCTCTTCGCTGGCGAGATTGACCGCCACAATCGCCTTGCCGCCTTCCGGCCACGGCTGATCTTTCACCATCCAAACCGGACATGGACATTTTCTCAGCAGATGCCAGTCGGTTGGGGTGAAAATCACCGCTTCCAGTTTGTCGTGCTGATGCGCCATTTTAAGCAACAAATCGTGCCCGTTGCTCATGATTTCCTGAATGATGGCTTCAAAAGGACGGTTATGCCAGACGACCTTAATTTCAATCGGTACGCCGGCATCCAGGTAAAATTTTGCCTGCTCGCGGATCCACGCGGTCCGCTGGCTGATGACGCCCTGACGCATAGCGGTGCGCTCGTCAGGCGACAGAAGGGTGGTCATCTCGTAGGAAAAATCATAGATCGGCAAAAAGGCTTTAATCGATCCACCAATCCGTTGATGAAGGTAAACAGCGCGCCGTAATGCGGGTTGATCGTCCTGGTTAGGATCGATGGCTACCAGCATATTTTGATACTTTGCCATATAGGGTCTCCTTACAACTGTCACCACAGTCTGTAACTAAAAGATAACTCATCCGGCGTGATTGAAACAGGGGATAACCTTCGCCAGATCAATAAATCAGGAAAATTCATCGATGGGTATTAGGGCATGTCTACTTGTTGCTCATTTGATAACGAAAAGTTGAATTTTTTTCCCTGTCTGGATGGATTAGCTTTATCAGCAATTTCAACCACAGGAAGAAAATAATGAACAAACTCTTTGGGCTGGCTCTGTTATCCACCTCGCTTCTCGCACCTGTCGCGTATAGTGCGCCGATGGGCACGCTCAGTGTCCACATCCTGAATCAGCAAACGGGGATTCCGTCGAAGGATGTGGATGTTACTCTGGAAAAGCAGCAGCCAACAGGTTGGGACAAACTTGCTCAGGGGAAAACGGATAATGATGGGCGTATAAAGTCCCTTTATCCTCAGGACCAGGACATGCAGCCCGGGGTTTATCGGGTGACGTTCAAAACGGGGGATTATTTTAAGCGCGAGAACTTATCGTCGTTTTTCCCGGAAGTCCCGGTGCTGTTTACCGTGACCAAAACCAACGAAAAACTGCATATCCCTCTGTTACTGAGTCAGTACGGATACTCGACGTATAAGGGCAGTTGATTCACGCAGTCAGGTCAGGCAGGGAAGAACCTTCGCCAGATCGCGTATTGACGATCTGGCGAAAGAAAAGGGCGTTATCAGGCGACGTTGCGGGCGTGACCCGCGAGGACTGCCAGCGCATCGCTATTTTCGATAGTGATGTACTTCCCTTTAACGGCCAGCATGCCGCTTTTCTGGAAACGACCCAGCAGACGGCTGATGGTTTCTACCGTCAGGCCGAGATAGTTACCGATGTCGCCACGGGTCATGGTCAGACGGAATTCACGCGGTGAGAAACCCCGTTCCGCGAAACGACGCGACAGGTTATAGATAAACGCTGCCAGGCGC
Organism: Scandinavium goeteborgense; assembly: GCF_003935895.2. Taxonomy (GTDB): domain Bacteria; phylum Pseudomonadota; class Gammaproteobacteria; order Enterobacterales; family Enterobacteriaceae; genus Scandinavium; species Scandinavium goeteborgense. The sequence continues at coordinate 2,095,311 of NZ_CP054058.1, forward strand.
TCTTCCGCGTTTTTCTTAGACAGCAGCAGGATCATGTCCTGGTCGCCTTTGATTTCGCCGCTCATCAGACGCATCATCTGCTGACGCAGATTTGGCATCTTGCCGGAGAGGTCATCCAACGTTTCAAAGGGGATTTCGCAAACCATAGAGGTTTCCAGCGCCTGAGCAAAGCTCGGGTGATGGCCGGTACCAATGGCGTCAAAACCTACTAAATCGCCCGCCAGATGGAAGCCGGTGATTTGCTCATCACCTTGTTCGGTGATGGTGTAGCTTTTGATGGTCCCGGAGCGGATGGCATACAGAGATTTCAGCTCATCGCCCGCTTTGAACAGGGTTTGCCCCTTCTGGATGGGCTTCTTGCGCTCGATAATATTATCAAGCTGATCGAGCTCATGTTCATTAAGAGTGAACGGAATACAGAGCTGGCTGATGCTGCAATCCTGGCAGTGGATAGCACAACCGCCAGATTGGATGCGTCGAATAATTCGCTTTTCCGGGATCATAGATTTGCTCAGGCTTTAATTGATTTTAGTCAATTTTAACATCTTTTTGTTGAGCAGGTAAGCCTCGAAAACCCGATTCACGTAATATAAGCAAGGGAAATAGTCCGAAGATTATATCTCCTTGAAATCTATGAATTTAAACTGGAAGAATTTAATAATAAATTGCGCAATCACTCCAGAAAGGCACTAAAAATCAAAGCAGCAGATAGCCTTCATGGCGCAGCAACCACTCTTTACGCTGAACCCCCCCGGCATAGCCCGTCAGGGTCCCGTTACGACCAATCACGCGGTGGCAGGGCACCACAATACTGACTGGATTTGAGCCATTCGCCGCGCCCACCGCGCGTGCCGCACCGGGTCGACCAAGCTGTTCGGCCAGCTCACCGTAGTGCATGACCTGGCCGCAGGGAATGCTGCGTAACGCCTGCCAGACTTCGCGCTGGAACGGCGTGCCCGCCGTGGCACTCGGCAGGTCATCAATCACGCTGAGATCGCCCTCGAAGTAAGTCTGCATTATTTTACTTAATCCGTTGGGATTACTGGACGCTACCCGCTCATAGCCTTCGACGCGATAATGCAGTTCCAGCAGTTGCTCCATGCGAGGGGTATGTTCTTCCCATTCCACAGCACGCAGGTTGAACTGTTCATCACACATGACCCATAGTGCCCCGAGCGGCGTTGTAATCTTATCTTCCAGCAATCTCAGCATCATGTTTCCTTAGTTCAGCCGCGGGGAAATCCACGGCCCAATGGGGATGACGACACGATATCATGCCCGCCGTCTGAGCAACCATACCCAAAAAGGGATGCGTTCTTATATATGAAAGAAAGGGGGCTATTGAAACCGCTAAGCTGCCGCTGATTTTTACGCATAAAAAGAATGGGAAAAGGTTGTGATTAATTATCGGAGGGGTGATTTGAGCGAGTGAGAGAAATTCACCAGAGCGCTATCAAAATATATTATATAAATGATAACGGTGTTGAATTATTATTTTCAGGGACAATGTTTCTTATTTGCGCATCGTTTCAAAAAAAAGAAAACGAAGCGATTAATTCTGGGTAAGTAAATGAATTTATTGCGTTACTGCACCGACAACTATTTCACTGGTGACTATTATGGCTGCAGTAAAAAAACAGGATCTGCCGACATCCGCCAGATCCCGCAGTATACACAGCAATATTTCCATAACGTGTTCCTGCAATTAGATCCCCTATGCAGGTGTTATAGTTATAGCGAATTTAAATTAAATTACCAGTACTTTTAGGTGATGGATTTCACGGTTTATTAACATTATCGTTTCATGTTATCGCACATTAATTCTATTTAAGCAGGGGTTAAGTATCTCTATTCCCCATTCGGTTAATTTTCGCCTCAGAATATATTCTTTCAGCTATCAGTTTCCAGAAAACTAAAACGCGTTGAGCGCGAGGCAGGGCGCGGCTATAGTTGCTTTTCAGCCGTCGCAGCACTGGGAGGAAGTGAAGATGAACCCTGACGACAAATTTCTGTTTCTTGACGCCATGGAAGACGTCCAGCCGCTGAAGCACAATAATGACGTGCACTGGCAGCCCAGCCGCAACACCCGCACGCCGCAGCACATCGATACGCTCCAGCTCGATAACTTCCTGACCACGGGTTTCCTTGATCTCGTGCCGCTCGGTACGCCGCTGGAATTCAAGCGCGACGGGCTACAAACCGGCGTGCTGGACAAACTACGCTTAGGAAAATACAGCCAACAGGCGAGCCTGACGCTGTTACGTCAGCCGGTCGAGCAGTGCCGACAGCAGCTGTTTGCGTTTATCCGCCAGGCGCATAAAGACGGTCTGAGAAACGTGCTGATCGTGCACGGTAAAGGTAAAGCCGATAACTCTCATGCCAACGTCATTCGGAGCTATCTGGCGCGCTGGTTGACGGAATTTGACGACGTGCAGGCGTTTTGCAGCGCCCTGCCGCATCACGGCGGCAGCGGGGCGTGTTACGTGGCGTTGAAAAAATCGGAACAGGCGAAGCAGGAAAACTGGGAGCGCCACGCCAAACGCAGCCGCTAACGCAGCAGCAGCGTTAATTCCTTCGCCGCTTTTTGCAGTTCAGGTAACACACGATCAACCATTTCGTTGGCGGAAACCTGGCCTGCGTGAACGCCGACGTTCAGTGCCGCAACGCAGTGACCCTGCGGGTTAAACAGTGGCACCGCCAGCGATCGTAACCCCATTTCCAGCTCCTGATCGTTCAGCGCGTAGCCCTGCTGGCATACGCGCTTCAACTCTGCACGCAGTTTGCTCACCGAATCCACCGTCTGCGGCGTGTAACGGATCATCGTTACCCGCGCCAGCATATCGTTGAGCTTCTCTTCCGGCTGGTGGCTCAACAGCACGCGCCCCATAGACGTCGCCCAGGCGGGCAGGCGGCTGCCGATATCTAAATCGATAGTCATGATTCGAGAACTCGATGCCCGCGCAATGTACAGAATATCGTCGCCGTCGAGCGTGGCGATAGAGCAGGACTCGTTCAGCATTTCGCTCAGGTGTTTCAGCACCGGCTGCGCTGAGCGGGCCAGCGGCGTCGAGGCCAGCCAGGCGTGGCCGAGCGACAGAATGCGCGGACGCAGCTGAAAGTTTTTGCCGTCCTCGGCGTACACAAACCCCAGCTTGCCGAGGGTGTACAGACAGCGCCGCACCGCCGCCCGCGGAATCCCGGTTTTCTGGCTGATTTGCGAAATCGACAGCACCGGGCGCTGCGGGGTAAAGGCCTGAATGACCTCCAGCCCACGCGCCAGCGAGGCCATATAATTCGGGTCGCCCTTGAACGGATCGCTCTCACCGCTCAGCACGTCGTCAGGATGTCTGGTCATATTTTTGTCTCCGGGTTTGCCACCGATCACATTCTGAAAACAAACATACAGGATGTTCGATAATCGCACCATATTTCGATTATCGCCCTTGACCGACATCGTTAAGCGGGTCACATTTTGTGCGAAAAACGCATAAAAGTGCGATAACCGCACAACAAGGAGCGACCTGATGATCGACAAAAGCGTCCCGACGCCGGAACAGGCCATCGCCGGGATCCCCGATGGTGCCACCATCATGATTGGCGGTTTTGGCCCCGCCGGACAGCCTACCTTTCTGATTGATGCCCTGATAGAACAGGGCGCGCGCGACCTCACCATCATTAATAACAACGCCGGAAACGGCGAAGTTGGCCTGGCGGCGCTACTGAAAGCCGGGCGAGTGCGCAAAATGATCTGCTCCTTCCCGCGTCAGGTGGATTCGCAGATTTTTGATGACCTGTATCGCCGTGGAAAAGTGGCGCTGGAACTGGTACCGCAGGGCAATCTGGCGGCGCGCATTCAGGCTGCGGGGGCAGGGCTTGGCGCGGTGTTTACGCCAACCGGCTACGGCACGCCGCTGGCGGAAGGCAAAGAGACACGTGAAATCGACGGTCGTCATTATGTGCTCGAATATCCGATCCACGCGGACTTCGCGTTGATTAAAGCCCATCAGGCGGATCGCTGGGGCAATTTGATTTATCGCAAAGCGGCGCGCAACTTTGGGCCGATCATGGCGACGGCGGCAAAAATCACCGTGGCGGAAGTGTCGGACATTGTGCCGCTCGGTGAGCTCGACCCGGAAAACGTGGTAACGCCGGGGATCTTTGTTCAGCGCGTGTTCTCGCTGGCTAACCTGACCGCGGCCAAAAGCGCCTGAGGAGAACCTGATGCAAAAACTGACCCGTGACGACATGGCGAAACGCGTGGCCCAGGATATTCCTGAAGGCGCGTATGTGAATTTGGGGATCGGCCTGCCGACCCGTATCGCCAACTACCTTCCGGCGGATAAAGAAATCTTCTTGCACAGTGAAAATGGACTGCTGGGCATGGGGCCAAAGCCGCAGGAAGGTGAAGAAGATCCCGAGCTGATTAACGCCGGGAAAGAGTACGTCACGCTGCTGCCCGGCGGCTGCTATTTCCATCACGGTGACTCATTCGCGATGATGCGCGGTGGCCACCTCGATATCTGCGTGCTGGGTGCGTATCAGGTTTCTGCCAGCGGCGACCTCGCCAACTGGAGCACTGGCGCCCCGGATGCGATCCCGGCGGTCGGCGGGGCGATGGATCTGGCCATTGGCGCACGCCAGGTGTTCGTGATGATGGATCACCTGACCCGCGACGGCGAGTGCAAACTGGTGCAACAGTGCAGTTATCCGCTGACCGGTATTGGCTGCGTCAGCCGCATTTATACTGACCTGGCGGTGATTGATATCACGCCTGACGGCCCGGTGGTGCGTGAAATTTTCAACGGTCTCTCGTTTGAGGAATTGCAACGGATAACTCCTGTGACACTGACCTTCAGCCAACTGGCGCAAAGCGCGTAAGGAATGACGATGAATCAGGCATTTATCTGCGACGCAGTGCGCACCCCGTTTGGCCGCTTTGGTGGTACGCTTTCGACGCTGCGGGCTGACGATTTAGCCGCACTGCCGCTGAAGGCACTGCTGGAACGTCATCCGGGGCTGGACCCGGCGCGTATCGACGATGTCATTTACGGTTGTGCCAATCAGGCCGGGGAAGATAACCGCAACGTGGCGCGCATGGCGCTGCTGCTGGCTGGGCTGCCGGAAAGTGTACCGGGCAGCACCGTGAACCGTCTTTGCGGTTCGAGCCTCGATGCGATAGGCATTGCGGCGCGGGCGATCAAAAGCGGGGAAACGCAGCTGATGGTCGCCGGTGGCGTGGAAAGTATGTCCCGTGCGCCGTTTGTGATGGGCAAGGCCGAAAGCGCGTTTAGCCGCAGCATGAAAATGGAAGACACCACCATTGGCTGGCGTTTTATCAACCCGCTGATGAAAGCGCTGTATGGCGTGGATTCGATGCCGGAAACGGCGGAAAACGTAGCGGACGAGTTCGGTATTTCACGCGCTGATCAGGATGCGTTTGCGCTCCGCAGCCAGCAGCGAACCGCTCTGGCGCAGGAAAAAGGCCTGTTTGACGATGAACTAATCGCCGTATCGGTGCCGCAGCGTAAAGGCGATGCGCTGAATTTTGCGCGTGACGAGCACCCGCGTAGCACCTCGCTGGAATCACTGGCTAAACTGAAAGGGGTGGTGCGGGCCGACGGCAGCATCACGGCGGGGAATGCATCCGGCGTAAACGACGGCGCGTGTGCGCTACTGCTGGCAAGCGAACAGGCGTTAATTGCCCACGATTTACAGCCGCTGGCACGGGTGGTTGGCGTGGCGACGGCGGGCGTGGCACCGCGAATCATGGGTTATGGCCCGTCTCCGGCGGTACGCAAAGTGCTGGCGCAGACTGGACTGTCGCTCGACCAGATGGATGTGATAGAACTGAATGAAGCCTTTGCCGCCCAGGCGCTGGCGGTGACGCGTTCGCTGGGGCTGGCGGACGACGCGGCCCACGTTAATCCGAACGGCGGGGCGATCGCGCTGGGACATCCGTTAGGCGCGTCCGGCGGGCGACTGGCGATGACCGCCGCGTACCAGCTGAAACGCACCGGCGGGCGCTATGCGCTTTGCACCATGTGTATCGGCGTTGGGCAGGGGATTGCGCTGATTATTGAACGGGTTTAAGGAGCCGGAATGGATGTGTTGACCCCGTTGTTGCGCGGCAGTGCGCTGACGGCCATGTTTAGCGATGCGAATACCGTGCAGGGGATGCTCGATTTTGAAGCCGCACTGGCGCGGGCTGAGGCGCGCTGCGGCGTGATCCCGCAGGAGGCGGTGGCGGCCATTGAAGATGCCTGTCAGGTACAGAATATCGACCTGTTGGCCCTGGCTGATGCGGCTGCCAGCGCGGGTAATCTGGCGATTCCGCTGGTCAAACAGCTCACTGCGCAGGTGAAAATGCGCGATGAAAATGCGGCCCGCTACGTGCACTGGGGCGCAACCAGTCAGGATGCCATCGACACCGGGTTTGTGCTGCAATTGCGCAATGCGTTACGCGAAACGGACGCCATGCTGACGCGGCTGTTGTCGACGCTGGCCGAACAAACCGAAACCCATCGCCAGACGGTGATGCCGGGCCGCACCTGGATGCAGCACGCGTTGCCGATAACGTTTGGCCTCAAGCTCGCCGGAACGCTGGATGCGCTGCTGCGCTGGCAGCGACGCCTGCGTGAAATGCAGTCTCGCGTGTTGACCCTCCAGTTTGGCGGTGCGGCAGGCACCCTGGCCTCGCTCAACGAGCAAGGCCCGGCGGTGGCAAAGGCGCTGGCGCAGGAATTACATCTCACCCAGCCGGACACCCCGTGGCACAGCCAGCGCGATCGGTTCCTTGAGGTCGGTCACGGTTACGCGGGCGTGTGCGGCACGCTCGGTAAATTCGCCAACGATTTTTCACTGCTGATGCAGACCGAAGTCGCGGAAGTCTGCGAGCCGACGGCCCCAGGGCGCGGCGGATCGTCGACCATGCCGCATAAGCGTAATCCGATTGGCTGCGCGGCTATTCTCACTGCCGCCCAGCGCACGCCGGGCCTGATGGCGACGCTGTACGCCAGTCAGATTCAGCAGCATGAAAGGGCGCTCGGCGGCTGGCAGGCGGAATGGGAAGTGTTGCCCGAACTGCTGATGCTGACCGGCGCGGCTATCGTTCAGAGCGAACAGCTGGTGCGCGGGATGCAAGTGGACGCCGCCAAAATGCGTGCTGACCTGGATATCACACACGGGCTGATTATGGCTGAATCGGTCACGCTGGCGCTGGCGAAACATCTGGGCAAGCAGGACGCGCATCACCTTGTGGAGACGCTGTGCCACACGGCGCTGGACCAAAAACGCCCGCTGTTGCCGCTGCTGGAAGCCGATTCGCGCATCACCGCCTGGTTCACCTCGACTGAATTACATACGCTGCTGGACCCGTCGCGGGCCACCGGCAGCGCCGATCATTTTGTGCGTCAGGTTCTGACGCGATATCAGGAGCAACGCCATGACGCTTCATTATCAGATTGATGGCCCGGAAAACGCGCCGGTACTGGTGCTCTCGAACTCGATGGGCACGTCGCTGTCGCTGTGGCAGCCGCAGATTCAGGCGCTGACCACCTATTTTCGCGTGCTGCGCTACGACACGCATGGCCACGGGCAAACTACCAAGCGCGGCAAAGTGACGCTGGCGCAACTGGGCGAGGACGTGATTGCGCTGCTCGATCACCTGAATATCGACAAGGCCTGCTTCTGCGGGATTTCTGTCGGCGGGTTGACCGGGCTGTGGCTGGCGCGTTTTGCACCGGAACGTTTTTACGGCTTTGCCGTGGCTAACACCGCGGCAAAAATCGGCGACCAGGCCAGCTGGCTTTCGCGGGCGCGCGCCGTGCGTCAGGAAGGCATGGACGTTGTGGCGGCAGGCACGGCGGATCGCTGGTTCACCCCGACGTTTCGCCAGCATTCTCCGGAAGTGGTGGAGCAACTGATTCACGAGCTGACGCACATGGATCCGGAAGGATACGCCGAAGGCTGTGAGGCGCTGGCGGCAGCAGATTTACGTGCTGAAGTGAGCGCCATCACCGCGCCGGTGCTGATCATCGCCGGGGAATACGATCCGGTGACCACGCTGGTGGATGCCGATTTCCTGCATAAAAATATTGCCGGTAGCCAGTGCGTCACGCTGCCCGCATCGCATCTTTCTAACGTTGAAGCCGCAGATGAGTTTGCCTCTGTGGTGTTGCGCTATTTCCGGGGGTAATGCATGGACGATGAAGCACGCTATCAGCAGGGTATGGATGTGCGCCGCAAAGTGCTTGGCGACGCGCACGTAGACCGCACGCTGGATAACCTGTCGCCGCTGAACGAAGAGTTTCAGAATTTTATTACCCGCTACGCGTGGGGCGAAACCTGGACCCGTCCCGGCCTCAGCCACCATACCCGCAGCATGATCACCATCGCGATGTTGATTGCACTCAACCGCGAGGCCGAGCTGAAAATGCACCTGCGTGCGGCGTTCAATAACGGCGTCACGCGTGATGAACTCAAAGAGTTGATCATGCATTCGGCGCTGTATTGCGGCCTTCCGGCGGCCAACGCCACGTTGCATCTGGCGCAGCAGGTATTTGACGAGTTGGACGCATAAAATTGCCCGGCGGCGCTGCGCTTGCGCGGGCCTACACACGGGCCTGGTAGGCCCGATAAGCGTAGCGCCATCGGGCAAACTTCACTACGACGGTAGGGTTTCGTCTTTGCGCAGGGTCAACACTTCGTAACCGTCTGCGGTCACGGCGATGGTGTGTTCCCACTGCGCCGACAATTTTTTGTCGCGGGTGATCACTGTCCAGCCGTCCTTTTTGGTTTTGATTTTGCTGTCGCCCTGGTTAATCATCGGTTCGATGGTAAACACCATGCCCTCGCGCAGCACTTCGCCAGTGCCGGGCTTGCCGTAGTGCAGCACTTGCGGCTCTTCGTGCATCTCTTTGCCAATGCCGTGCCCACAATATTCCCGCACCACGCTATAACCGTTGCTTTCCGCATAGGTCTGAATGGCGTGCCCGATATCACCCAGCGTCGCGCCGGGCTTCACAGCTTTGATGCCTTTCCACATCGCTTCGTAGGTTTTGCTCACCAGTCGACGGGCCAGCGGCGAAACGTCGCCAATCAGGTACATTTTGCTGGAATCCGCGATCATGCCGTCTTTTTCCAGCGTGATATCGACGTTCACGATAGACCCGGATTTCAGGTGTTCCGACTCTTTCGGGATCCCATGACACACCACTTCATTTACCGAGGTATTCAGCACGTACGGGAAATCGTATTGCCCTTTGCTGGCCGGGCGAGATTGCAGCTGATTAACGATAAAATCTTCGGCGCGATTATTGATGTCCATGGTGCTGACGCCGGGCTGAATAAAGTCATCCAGCATGGCAAATACCGAGGCTAACAGCTCGCCCGCATGGCGCTGACGCGCGAGTTCATCGGCAGTTTTAATGAGAATTGATGGCATTGATCACCTCCAGCAGTCGATCGGATCCCGATTTCAGCATCATCATTTTGATTTGCTGGTAGTTAAGATCCGGGTACAGCTCGCTCATCATTCCGAGACGGATCCAGTATTCGGCCTGCGCATTCACCGAACGTGACATGGCCTTGCTGGCATCACGGATGTCTTCATGCAGCAGGTCGGAGATTTTAACGATTCCCATAAAGCGACACTCTATATATGAAACATATATAAATCGTATATGAATCGTAGCCTGCTGTCACCCCTGTGGTGCGTCCGTCGATCTGCGTTATCAGCGGATCCTGCTTGATCTCTGCCATCGATATACAATACTGTATGTATATACAGTATCTATAAATGGTGATTATCATGCAGTTTTTCACAGCCTCCGAATTACGCCAGATTGTGGCATTACCCCTCTTTGGAGACCGCGTCCCATGCGGCTTTCCCAGCCCGGCGCAGGATTACGTTGAGCAGCGCATCGACCTCAACGAATTGATGATTCAGCATCCAAGCGCGACCTATTTTGTGAAATCATCCGGCGACTCAATGATAGATGCCGGGATCAGTGAGGGCGATTTGCTGGTGGTGGACAGCGCTCGTCAGGCCGAACACGGTGATATCGTGATTGCCGCGGTGGAGGGTGAATTTACGGTAAAACGTCTGCAACTGCATCCCATCGTCATGCTCAAACCGGAGAATGCCGCCTACCGGCCGATTATGATTGGCAGCGAAGACTGCCTGGAAGTGTTCGGTGTCGTCACCTATATCGTGAAGTCTGCGTGCTGACATGTTTGCGCTGTGTGATGTGAATTCATTTTATGCCTCCTGTGAAACCATATTTCGTCCGGATCTGAAGGGAAAGCCGGTGGTCGTGTTATCCAACAATGACGGCTGCGTGATTGCGCGCTCTGCCGAAGCCAAACCCTTTGTGAAAATGGGCGAGCCGTACTTCAAACAGAAAGACGCCTTCAGACGCCACGGCGTAGTGTGTTTCAGCAGTAACTACGAGCTTTACGCGGACATGTCCAACCGGGTGATGAGCACCCTCGAGGAGATGCTGCCGCGCTGCGAAATTTACTCTATCGATGAAGTGTTTTGCGATCTGACCGGGGTGCGTAACTGCTGCGATCTAACCGAGTTTGGCCGCGAAATCAGAGCCACAGTTTTGCAGCGCACGCATCTGACCGTTGGGGTAGGAATTGCCCAGACTAAAACGCTGGCTAAGCTGGCGAACCATGCGGCAAAGAAATGGCAGCAGCAGACGGGCGGGGTGGTGGATCTGTCAAACGTTGAACGTCAGAGGAAACTGATGGCGGCATTGCCGGTGGAGGAAGTTTGGGGCGTCGGGCGGCGGATATCGAAAAAGTTGGAGTCGATGGGCATCAAAACCGTGCTTCAGCTGGCAGATAGCGACATACGCTTCATCAGGAAGCATTTCAACGTGGTGCTGGAAAGAACCGTGCGCGAGCTGCGCGGCGAACCGTGTCTTGGGTTGGAAGAGTTTGCGCCGGTCAAACAGGAGATTATCTGCTCGCGTTCGTTCGGGGGCCGCATCACGGAATATGAGGAGATGCGCCAGGCGATTTGCAGCTATGCGTCGCGTGCCGCGGAGAAACTACGCGGCGAGCATCAGTATTGCCGGTTTATCTCCGCCTTCGTTAAAACGTCGCCATTTGCGCCGAACGAGCCGTATTACGGCAACAGCGCCTCGGTAAAACTGCTGACGCCGATGCAGGACAGCCGGGATATTATCGGTGCGGCGACGCGCTGTCTGGAAGCTATCTGGCGAGAAGGGCATCGCTATCAGAAAGCCGGGGTGATGCTGAGTGATTTTTACAGTCAGGGCGTGGCGCAGCTTAATCTGTTCGACGAAAATGCACCGCGTCACAACAGTCAGCCGTTGATGGATATTCTGGATCGTCTGAATATGAAAGAAGGGCGCGGCACGCTGTATTTCGCCGGGCAGGGGATCCGCCAGCAGTGGCAAATGAAACGGGATATGCTCTCGCCACGATATACCACCCGTTATGCGGATTTACTTATGGTGAGGTGAGGGTGTAGGAGGCGAGAATGTGCCAGGAGCGGACGTTCTAACATCGCAGCATATTTTTGAGGACATCATAAGGAATTGGTAACCTTTTGGGACTTAATCTGTGATGAGTTATCCAGCAGCCTAATTGCAGGAACCATACTGGCAGCTATAGTGGCGATGACTACCGCCATCGCTGAAACTAAGAGCACATTGCTGCTCCCAAAATGTATTGCAAGCGGTCCGGCGACCAGCTCACCAAAAGGAATAGCCACAAACGAACCCAGTGCATCATAGGCGTATACTCGAGCCAATTTCTCCTGCGGAATATGCGTTTGTAGCGAATGAGCCCAGGACACGCCGAACAGGCCAAAAGCGACACCGGCAATAAAAAAAGAGGCTGTAAGCCACAATGCCGAAGCAAGCTGGCTGAGCATAAAAATCGGCACTGCGCAAAGTGATATCAATATGACGCCTATAAAGAGATCTCGCCGTGGACGCCATCGTAGGGCAAGGAACGAACCTACAATCAGGCCAACACTTTGTGCGGCAACGATAATCCCCCAATTAGTTCGTCCAAAAGAGCTATCAGCAATCACTGGCCCGAGTACCATAACAACACCACTAAAAGCAGCATTAATAATAGTAAACTGGACAACAATCGACCAGACCCAAGCTCGACTGGCGAATTCTTTCCACCCCTCTTTTAAATCTTGCAAGATATTATCCTGGGATGGACATGCCTCAATTGATGTAGCGCGAATGAAGAAATAAAGTGGTGCAGAGACCGCGAAACCCAGCGCATCAATTGCGAGTCCCCAACCCGGACCGACTGTACTAGTCAACATTCCACCTAACGAAGCGCCGATTACGGTACCGCTATAAATACCAAGCTGGATTAATGCGTTGGCTTCCCGCAAATTCTGTCCTGGAACAGTCTGAGGAACCAGCGCAGAGGACGCAGGTAATGCGATACCGGCAGCCGCTCCGTTCAACGCACCGAGTAATGCCAGGCTCATCACAGTGGCTGAACCATCCAGCACCGACCATGCAACGATAGCTTGTGAAACGGCGGCTATTACTGAAGAAGAGACTAAAACGAGGCTACGTGAATAGCGGTCCGCCAGTACTCCACCAATTAACAGGAATGCAACGTTAAAAATGGAACGTGATGCGACGACGATACCTAAATCAGTGACGGCTCCGCCAATATCAAGGACTGCGAACGCAAGTGCGATCGGTGCAATACCATTACCCAGTACGGTAAACAGGCGTGCAACAAATAGATGACGAAAGGCTTTGAAGTGATAAGCTCTAGCTCTTGTGATACACGAATTCATTGGGGTAATGGCTTCCGGGAAAGAGGATGTTTTTTAGAATACCTGCATTTCAACAATATTTGAGCATAAACTGAAAATTGCACAATATTATGGATTTTCAATATAGACAGACATAGAGGCAGCTCTTCGCTCATAGCGGACAGTAATCAATCAAACATCTCCTTTGTGCTGTGAGTTCAACCGATGGATGCAACACATTGGTCATTACCGGTCCAAACCAATGCCATACCTTCACTTGCTGGACGAACCTTTTTAAAACCGAATTTTTCATATAGCTCCGGAACGTCAGCCACGAGCGTAATATAGGCACCTGGTGACACATGCTTTTCAAACCAAGACATTAAATTCTGCATCATCTTTCGACCAAGACCGTTTCCTTGATGATCCGGGTCAACAGCAATATCGACAATCTCAAAGTTCAGGGCACCATCGCCGATGATGCGCCCCATCCCAACAATTACCCCAGCATACTCAATATGAACCCCGTAGCAGCTTCCAGGAAGTGCACGTCTCACGGCATCCAGTGGACGAGGCGTTAAACCGGATATGACGCGTAAACGGCAGAAATCATCTGCAGGCGGAACAGTGTTAATGAAAACGTATTTCTGATGCATTTCCTACATCCAGTACAGTTAGCCATTCATTAAAATTAACAATACACTAACATTGTTAAGATCTAAATAATGTATCGCCACGACTTCGCTTGTCATCTGGCAGCGGCTAATGTCTGCTCCTTGCTCATAGCTGCTACCAGCGGCTAAGTGCTAATAACAAACATTAGCAATATAGGTGGTTTTAAAAGATGTGCTGTAGAGATCTTTGGTGATAGCTCCACCGCTTTGACTTGTCGTTAGGCTATGATAAATCATTATATTTTGCTTAAAGGAGCATACATGTACATCACCCTCTGCAAACCATACGAATATGATGAGTTGGTTGATATTTTTATCGAAATGGAAACCTACTATAACCAAAGACTTTGCCTGTTGAGGAGTGACATGTCCGCTTATCTGAAGGATAAGGTCTTTGCAGCCAACTCCAGTACTGAAGTTCACAAAGTGGTTTGTGATGGTGTCATAGCTGCGTTTTCATGTGTTTCAGTGATGTACCCCTCACCACGTTTCAGTGGACAAATGTTCATCAAAGAGCTTTTTGTTTCTGCACCTTTCAGAAGGGCAGGAATTGGCAGAAAGCTGATGGGTTTTATCGCAAGCCATGCTCAAGAGCGGGGGTGCTTTCAACTCGATTGGTTATCGGTGTCAGCAGATCCATTAGCACAGAAGTTTTATGAGTCTCTCGGTGCTCAGGTTATCAAGAGCGTTAATTACCATCGGGTTTTTGGTCAAACATTAGATGAGCTTGCCCGTGGTGCCGACTGAAGTATCCAAGCAAAGCTATTCCCTGTCGATAAACACACCATAATGATAGGTCCGTTCTTCGCTCATAGCCAAAGTCCTTGCACCCAAGCTTGTCCTTTTCGTGCCAGAAATGGCCTTTCACACTTCACAATATGCTAACTATAGAGTGGTGATCTGGACACGTGACTGGCAGATTGCGCTAAACTCAAATCCCTCTGAATTAATCAATCGGTCAACGTTAAAGGCAATATGTATGTCTGATGATAATTTATCACGCATGGGTACTGCCAAAGTGAGGCTTTTGGTGGATGACGCAGGCAATCAAGTCATCGAAAAATTTCCTGTCAATGATGTCGAGTTCAGTTTTTACCAACATGCTGCCAGGCATCTAGCTCAAGTGGACATTTCTACCCCAAAGCTGTTGTTTGCCGATCCATCTAGGCGCAAGTTAAGACTTGAGCATATACCGCACCAAGTTGATCAGAACGAAGTTGCACGAGACGGCGTATTGGAAATTCTGTCTCGCTTACATTGCTATCCACCTGAGCCTTCATGGGTTTATCACAATCACACCTGGTCAGAAGCAGCCCTCGAAAAATCTCTCATATTATTGGCATTACCGGGTAGAGCAGCAAAACAGTTGCGCTATTTTCAGCAAGCAAGTGATGCTCTTTTCAGTGGTCATTGCTTAATTTCGGGCGACAGTAATGCGGGTAATTGGGGAAAAAGGGAGCACGGTGATTTAGTTCTTTTCGACTGGGAGAGATTCAGCACTGGTAGTCCAGCCATTGATCTTGCCCCACTTATAAAGGGGATGGGTTCTAAACAAAAGTTTATTGAGTTTGCTGAACGCTATAACTGTATATCGCGTAATTATAATCTTACTGATTTAGCTAAAGAAATTGCAATTGCTAAAGCATGGATAGTTACCGAGGTTGTCATACTGCTTAATGAACGCCAAAAAAGTGATTTTCAATTCTATCTCAACTGGTACAGAGAATATCTTCCCGCCTGGTTAGATGACACTTTAAAAATGCTTTGATGATACGTTTTCGGGCTGCCAGAACCGAGATATGGGAAATCACCCGCGACGGACAAGTTGAAGACCAGATTCTATAAACAAAAATGCCCTTTCGGGCATTTTTGTTTTGCTTGCAACTATCTGGATATGGCGGATTAACGTGCCGCGTTGTTACGCAAGCATTAATGGACAAACAGCGCAATCAGGATAATGATTGGAATGGGTACGCCTAAAAAGAAAAGCAGTAATGAGCGCATTGTAAACCTCTCGCATTATTAAAGATTATAAATCACGTTGACGGCCACCGAAGGTTGCACACAGGCTGGCTACGAAGGCCCCCGCCAGCAGAGAAATGAATGTCCAGAGCATGAGATAGCTCGTAGTTTTACGTGCGGTATCAGCAGCTTGCTGCGCTTTCTCCTTCGTTTCTTTTAATTTAGCTTGCGCTTTGTCATAGGTGGTCTGTACTCGCTGTTCAGCCTCTTGCTGACTGATACCCGTATTTTGAGCAATCAGTTGGGCGATATACTGACGATCGTCCTGGGGCAAGGCGCCGGTAGTAATGCTGTTGGCAAATATCCCGGTCACTTCGCCTAACTGTGCAGGAGAAACGGATTGATGAGATGCTGAGGGTGCTGCAGGATCCGAAGCCGCAGTGGGTGAAGTGGGATCGCTTGCACCGTTTGCAGGTGTGGCAGGCGTGTTCGCCCTGAACAGCGAGTTAACGAAATAGTTCATTGACGAACCGGATACTGCGGACGACCCGTTCGCCATACTCGCTGCGCCAGTCGCCGTGGCCACCGCAGCCCCACCGGCAACGGTACCCACGATTTTAGCCCCGCCTCCAACGATGGCACCCATTGTGCTCGTTAACAGCGCAGCAGATACCAGCGCCGCCACAGCCCAGGCCAAAAAACCATGGGCAGTATCGCGGAAGTAAACTTCATCGGTGTGGGTATCAACCCATTTCGTGCGTAGCCGTCCGGATAAATAGCCTCCCATACCCGACGCAACGATTTGAGTGAACGTCAACCAGGCTATGGCAGCGATACCCACGGTACCTGCGTCAAGTCCACGACTTTCCCATGGCGAAACGGACGTAAGACCTAAACCGGCACCCAGCATAAGCAAAATTAAAGAGAGGGATGCCGCGGCTGCCGCGCCAGCAAAGATGGCACCCCATGATACGGCGCTGGTGCTCGCGGCGGGTAGGGGCAGACGCGTATCGGGATACGTAGTGTTAACAGTGGCGTGTTCGTGAATGTCAGTCATAGCTGTTTTCCTTTAATTAATCTTTGCGTTCGGAACCAGGAACTGATTGAAGAAACGGGAAAAATTATCACCTTCAACATTAAGACTCTTCAGGAGTCGGGGAATGCCATGGATAAAAAGGAAGGCTGTAAAACCTAAAAAACCAGAACTAAATAATCACAGTGGAAATTTATTCCACGAACTAAGGATAGTAGATAATTTTGCGCTAAATTGATTTTAAACGTTAAGAATCCGCTACCCTTTAAGATAGCGGATTTTATAGTGAGCCTTAGATTGACCCGGCGTATCAGAGTTAATGGCAACAGAATTACGCGAAGCTGGTACTACCGTATGTCATGCCAGTGGATTCAATTGCGGGCTGATGTCTGACTCGCTTTTTCAGTTGGAATGGTCTTCGCTTTACTGCTGGAGTAAATGAAAAAGAGCGCGATACCCAGGCAGATGACAGCGCCAAGGCGTGTCATAGAGAAGTGAATCGCTTCATTGCCTAACCAGCCAAAATTATCAATCAGCATACTCATTGCCAACTGGCCAAAGATCACCGCCACAGTCGCAACGGCAGCCCCAATCCGCTGCACTGCAACGACCATAATGACGATGTAAGGCACTCCACACAGGGCACCCATTAGCTGCCATTTAGGGACATCAAGCAGGGTTACGGCATGTTTGGATTCGAAGAAGAAAATGAGCAATGCAGTCACCAGTGCACCAACGGAGAAAGTCAGAAATGCACTGCGGAAAACGCCAACGTGACTTCCTAACTTTCCACCAATCGCAGCCTGCATACTCAGAACAGCGCCGCCAACGACAGCCAGAATAATCATCAAAATATTCACAAATTCATCTCAACCTTTTGTCATGAGGAACAAGGCAGCAATAATAAAAATCAGAGCAATAATACGTTTGCTGTCAATCTTACGATGGGCAGTCCCGAAGAGACCGAAGTGGTCAATCACCAGGCTTTTAGAAACTTGCCCTGCCAGGATACCGATCATCGTCATCGCGATCCCAATACTGGGAACGGCAACGGTAAGAATGACAACGTATACCGGGCCCAGAATGCCACCTAACAGCGTCCAGGAAGGCTGAGTAAAATAAGATGGGCTGTTACGAGGGCTGAAAAACAGCATTAACAGGAATGTCAGCGCTGCGCCGACACCAAAAATACTAAACGTTGCCCATAAGTCTCCGACTTCACTTCCCAATGGTCCTAATAATCCGGCTTCAACGGATAATCCCATCCCGCCAGCCACGACGAGCAATATTAATAAAAGCTGCATAAAACAGTCTCCGGTGGTTTAGGGAGAGGATCCTATAACAGCCATCAATGATGAAAAACGGTATAATCCAGGAAACACCTTTGCAGGAATCAGGATAATGTATGATCCCAGTGCTATAAATTTTCGGACTCTTTTGTTTTTTATAGGTGTCTTTGATACACAGAGTTTTTCGGCTGTAGCGAGACGTGAAGGGGTCTCTGCTTCTATGGTTTCGCGTGTCATTCTTCAACTCGAAGACACGCTTGGACAGCAGCTTTTTTATCGTAATACTCGCGCGGTTATTCCCACAGAAGCCGGAAGGTTATTTGTCGATTATGCCCGCGCGATGACAGAGCAGCTGAGTGAAGCCCGTATAGAGATGCTGGACAGATCGCTTGAACCGGCGGGGCTGATAAGGATTAATGCGCCTGTCTTCTTCGGCCAGCGCCATATTGCCCCCTGGCTGACAGAACTTTCAGTACGCTATCCCCGGTTACAGATTGAGCTCACGCAAACTGATGATTATATTGATCCCCACCGGGATGCTTCTGACGTTATTTTCAGAATTGGTACACTTACGGATTCCTCTTTCCATGCTCGTATTTTTGGAACCCAACAATATCACCTGGTAGCCTCTCCTGCTTATATTGAGAAATATGGAGCGCCGGAATTTCCCGTTGATTTGAATAATCATAAATGCCTGGTGTACAGAGGATCATCGGGTCCAAATCGTTGGTTATTCAGAGAGCCAGGGAGGAGCTGGACTCACCATCCTGTTAACGGACTCCTGACGTCCAATAATGCAGAGTCTCTGCTTACCGGCGCCCTTGGCGGTATGGGGATGGTGCTATTTCCTGACTGGCTTATTGGTGACAGCATAAAAAAAGGCGACCTGTTGAGAGTCATGTTGAACTTCGAGGCCGCAATCAACACAGAGCCTCAGCATATCGCCGCCATCTACCCCAATGCGCGGCACCCTCCGTTGAACGTAAGGGCCGTTATTGATTACTTTGTTGACGTATTCGGGACACCTCTTTACTGGCAATTTGAATAACCTTAAATTCGCAATGTATCGATAACCGCTCGCAGAGCGGGCGACACATTGCGGTGCGGATAATAGAGAAATGAGCCTTCCAGGCGCTGGCTGTAGCGTTGTAAAACTCTGATGAGCGTCCCCTGTTCTATATCATCGGACACCAACTCTTCCGGGACATAAGCCAGCCCCAGTCCTAGCCTGGCGGCTTTGGCTTCCATATAGCTGTCAGCGAAAGCCCACTGTCCCTGCGGCCGATGGGTAATTTTTTTACCCTCCTGGTGAAGTTCCCATGCGTACAGGCTTCCGTCGCCAAACTGATACGCAATGCAGGGATGAACCGCTAAATCAGCGGGAACTTGCGGAAAGCCATAGCGACGAAAGTGATCTGGCGTACCGACAATGGCCATCTCCATGTCGGGGGAAATACGAACAGCAATCATGCCACTGCCCACTTCTGGCCCCAGACGTATACCGGCATCGAATCTCTCCGCAATAATATCGACAAACCGACTTTCGCTGATGAGCTCCAGTCGGATGTCGGGGTAGTGTTGCTTAAACACCGCAAGCTTCGGCAGGAGCCATTTATCAATAGCGTGTTGACTGGCATTGATGCGTACCGTACCTGAAGGGGACTGGCGATAATAGGCCAGCGTGGCGAGCCCCATATCTAACGCGTCGAATCCTGATTCAAGCGTCCGATAGAGTTGCTCCCCGGCATGGGTGAGCGAAAGTCTGCGCGTGGTGCGCACCAGAAGTTGAACACCCAGTCGTTCTTCAAGTTCGCGCACAGAACGGCTGATTCCTGATTGTGCCAGGCCAATGCGTTGTGCCGCTGCGGTAAAACTCCCCTCCCGCACCACCTGCATGAACAGGAATAAATCGTTGTAGTTTTCCCGTTTCGCCATCATCCCGCTCCCGTAATTGCATCGCTATTTAGAACAATATGGTATTAATCCTAGCATTTATTCCCTCTAATCATCACTATTACTGCTAACTATAATGAGCGCATTGCAACAAAGCACAGCAGCGTTGTCTGTATGAAACCTGTCTCCATCACGATTTCAGGAGCATTTTGATGATTGTTTTCACCAAAAAACTGACAGCCGCCATGCTGCTATGTGCATCATTAAGTGGAGTCACAACGATGAGTCATGCTGATACAACGAATCCGAATGCACCCGTTTCGCTGATCGCAAAGTGGGATAAGACCTTTGCCGAAAGTACGAAAGTGGAACACCGGAAAGTCACCTTTCAGAACCGCTACGGGATCACCTTAGTCGGGGATCTCTACATTCCGAAAGATCGCGCTGAACGCAAGCTGGCGGCCATTGCCGTCAGCGGGCCTTTCGGTGCGGTGAAAGAGCAGTCCAGCGGCCTGTATGCGCAGACACTGGCAGAGCAGGGGTTTGTTACCCTGGCGTTCGACCCTTCTTATACAGGCGAAAGCGGCGGTTACCCGCGTAATACCGCCTCTCCGGATATCAACACCGAGGATTTCAGCGCGGCGGTTGATTTCTTAGGACTGCAAAAAGAGGTCGATCGCGAGCGTATCGGGTTGCTGGGTATCTGCGGTTGGGGCGGGATGGCTTTAAACGATGCCGCGATGGACACGCGCGTCAAAGCGGTAGCGACCAGCGTGATGTATGACATGAGCCGCGCGATGGGTCATGGCGTGGGTGAGGGTAAAGACCGTTATACCCTCGCTGATCGTCGTGCCGTACTGCAATATCTGAACGCGCAGCGCTGGAAGGATGCGGAAAACGGGACTTTTGCACCTGGTGGGCATGACATTTATGTGGATGAGAGCGGCAACGTTACGGCTTCGGAGCGGATTCTGCCGGAAACGTTACCCGCCAATCCCAATCCGGTTCTGAAAGAGTTCTTCGATTATTATCGTATGCCGCGTGGTTTCCATGCGCGTTCGGTCAACTCAACCGGTGCCTGGAATGCAACCATGCCGCTGTCATTTATGAATATGCCGCTGCTGAGTTATGCCCATGAAGTCACTATCCCTACGCTTATCGTGACCGGCGAAAAAGCCCATTCACGCTACTTTGCTGAAGATGCCTTTAAGGCGATCGGCAGCAAAGAGAAAGAGCTGGTGATTGTCCCGGGGGCAAACCATGTTGACCTGTACGACAACGTCGCGGGTAAGATCCCGTTTGCTAAATTTGAACAATTCTTCAAGACCAACTTAAGGTAATCCGAAAGGTTTACCAGGCCACCTGTTATAAGCGGGTGGCTTTTATCTGCCTGATGTGACGCTGAATCTGGCCGGTTCGATATAAAGAGATGCTGATAATGTCCACAGTAAGTCTAAAACCATCCTACGAAAAAACACATGCACATTGGGGGGGCGTATTTGCCATGACGCTTTGTGTGTTTGTGCTGATTGCTTCTGAGTTTATGCCGGTCAGTCTGCTTACGCTGATTGCCCGTGATTTACACGTTAGCGAAGGGATGGCAGGACAAGGCATTGCTATATCGGGTGCACTGGCGGTACTGACCAGCCTGACTATCTCCCCTATTGCCGGTGAACTGAATCGTAAATATCTTCTGCTGGGGCTCACCGTCTTAATGGCCCTATCGGGAATAGTTATCGCCACAGCGGCCAACTATCCGGTTTATATGGTGGGAAGGGCGCTGATTGGTGTTGTCATCGGTGGATTCTGGTCAATGTCGGCAGCAACCGCCATTCGGCTCGTGCCACAGCACGAGGTTCCCCGCGCACTGGCGATTTTTAACGGCGGCAACGCGCTGGCTACCGTTGTGGCTGCGCCGCTGGGGAGCTATCTGGGAACGACCATCGGTTGGCGTGGGGCCTTTTTATGTATCGTTCCCCTCGCGATAGCCGCGTTCATCTGGCAATGCATCAGCCTGCCTTCGATGGAAAGCGATAAAAAACAAAAGCCACAGAGATCTGTACTTCGTCTGTTCAGGGTCGCCATCGTACCAACGGGACTGCTGGCCTGCGGACTCTTCTTTATGGGGCAGTTTGCCTTATTTACCTACGTGCGCCCCTTTCTGGAGACCGTCACCCGCGTGGGACCTTCTGGTCTTTCCCTGATTTTGCTCACAATAGGTGTAGCAGGTTTTGTCGGCACACTGATCGTATCGACATTCCTGAACGCAAGGTTTTATCAGACCTTAATCATGATCCCTCTGCTTATGGCAGCGACGGCCGGTGCGTTACTGCTGGTCGGACACAGCATCTGGGCCGTTGCCGTTTTGCTGGGCCTGTGGGGGCTGCTTGCGACGGCTGCACCGACGGGATGGTGGACATGGATAGCTCGGGCGCTACCCGAAGATGCAGAAGCGGGAGGGGGGCTCATGGTTGCTGTGATCCAGCTATCGATTGCACTGGGTTCCACGGCAGGAGGTCTGATATTCGACAGCCTGGGATGGCGAAGTGCTTTTGGCTTGAGTGGTGTGTTACTTCTGGGGGCGGTAGCGATGACATTTGTCACATCCCGTCAAAAACAGTAAGGCGCACTTGCGTATGTTAATCTGAAGCCAATAAAACAACTGCTTCGGAGGGCATATGCAAGGTCCAGATCCACTGAACAAGCATCCAATGGAAGGGTTTCCTCAGGTTTGTTTCATCAAAAATACGGTGACGAATCCAAACATTATCATTGGCGATTTCACCTATTACGATGACCCAGAAGACTCTGAGAATTTTGAGCGGAATGTTCTGTATCACTTCCCTTTCATCGGCGACCGACTGGTCATCGGTAAATTTTGCGCGATCGCAAAAGGTGTCCAGTTCATCATGAACGGTGCGAACCACAAATTATCGGGCTTCTCTACGTTTCCATTTTATATTTTCGGGAATGGATGGGAAAAGGCGATGCCAAAGCCTGGAGATTTGCCGTACAAAGGCGATACGATAATCGGAAATGATGTCTGGATAGGTTACAAAGCGCTAATCATGCCTGGCGTGAAGATCGGCAACGGCGCGATTATTTCCTCCCAGGCTGTTGTCACTACCGATGTGCCCGCATATACCATTGTCGGAGGGAATCCTGCAAAAGTAATTAAATCACGATTCTCAGATGAAATAGTTATCGAACTGGAAAAATTAGCGTGGTGGGATTGGTCTGTAGAAAAGATAACTCAACACCTCGCGGCAATAATGTCTAATGACATTAATATGCTTCGTACTATCGAGTAATCTGAAATAAAGGAATTCATATGGATAAGTCGCTGAGTTGGCGATGACAGAATTGGAACAGTGAGTGGAATATCAACATAATTGATCGTGTGTGAGGTGAATATGGACGTTAGAAGATTTATGGATAGCGATGAAATTGCCTTACTCCCAGTTTTTTTATCATCGGTACGTAATATCGCATCACGCGATTATACACCCGAACAAACAGCGCTCGTGCGGGCTTATCTGGATTTTTGCGCGGAGTGGGTGGGAAAGCTGAGGTAGTACTGAAACCATTAGATCTGCCCCTCGCGCCTTACAGACTCTCAATCTGGTCAGTGCAAGAACAAGGCGATGCTAAAAGCCTGTTTTAATCGCATGCTGATGAGCCAATGCGAGGGTTCTTCCCTCACAAATTGATTCAATTACTCACCGTTTTTTCATGTCATTCGCCGACATCAACCCGTAATCTGATAAGAATCATAAGGCCAGATATTGAGAGGAAACACCATGGCACTTCAGGATCAACCCGCTTACATCATCAAAATGCGTGCTAAGCCTGGTTTGGGCG
Source organism: Scandinavium goeteborgense (assembly GCF_003935895.2). Taxonomy (GTDB): domain Bacteria; phylum Pseudomonadota; class Gammaproteobacteria; order Enterobacterales; family Enterobacteriaceae; genus Scandinavium; species Scandinavium goeteborgense. The sequence goes on from NZ_CP054058.1 coordinate 2,118,792, forward strand.
ACAAACTTTTTGAACTGGCGACCATCGGAATGACGAAATCCGGTGCATCTGATCGATTCATCATCGCTCGCGAAGATGATGACCCGGACACGCTGTGGAACTTTGAGGTCTTCAAATCCGATGCGGCGAAGGCGCAGTATGAGAACAGTCCGTTAGCTGACGAGCTTCGCGATGAGATAATCGACCTCCTGGCTGAACCGCCTATGCGTATTGCCGTTCATCCCTATTCTGCTCTTCCTCTGAAAGAAGATGCATAAAAGAATATAGCCTGCTTTTATATTGCAGGCTTATTATCCACCCTGAATATTGCCTGCTCATTAATCATTTGTTACAATCTTGCCGCTAACGTCAAATACAGCAGTATCATGCGGACGTTATTTATACGGAAATTGAGATGATGGAGCAAAAATGAAATATGTGATGGCACTTGTACTGAGCATGGGTTTATCCGGGTGTACCGCAAATGATTGGATAGATGCGGCAGGTGGAATAATGCAAGCGAAAGATCAGCAAGAAAAAGACGCGAGAAATAAGCGCATAAAAGCCGCTAACAAGGCTGCAGGTTACTAATATTTAAATCCTCTTTAATATTCCTCTTCTCGCGCAATACCGCCAGAAGAGGAATGATCTTGCCACTGAATTTACTGACTAAATACTCCCTTCACTTTTGCTTGTTGGCAAGAGATATAGCCGTAATGTTTTCGGTTGCCATTCTTATCGAACGCGGCATAAAAAGGCATTGTCTCGGCATCTTTTTTTAGCGTGTAGTTGAGGCAGGTGCCATTGATTTCGGGAATGCTCATCTCACTGTCTGGCTTTCCGCCCGCAGCAATAACCGAATTTTTTGTCGCATTCGTTGCGTACGTCGCCTGGACGAGTGGATCGTTATCAAACTTCATAAAGCTGAAGCTACAGGCACTCAATAAAGGCACAATAAATAGAGGGGAATAACGCATAAAATATCCTTCCGTAGAATATAATCATCAACACAATTAAAATGATCGACCCATTATTTCTTGTCCATCACCTTCACTTTCTTATATATGTTAGGCAAATAAGGGGCCGAGTACAATTATCGGGCTAATGGTCACTGTGTTTAACAAATTATTGGCTTACTCCCGCATCTGAAAAGCCGGTCTCAAACTGAAAAGAGCAAAACACAGGCACATTGCGGCGGTCAGCCACGGCAGTCCGTGCAAGGAATATTCCATGGCGAACCCGCCCAAAAGTGGACCAGCCAGCGCACCTGCACCCCAGGCGACCGACATGGCGGAATAAATTCCGGCCAGCTGGCTGCCTTTGAAGCGTTCACCCACCCATGTGATGGCGACGGTGTAGATGCCAACAAAAATGCCGCCCCAGATAAATAACATGACGTACGAGAGAAAATGAAAGGCGAGAATATAGGGCCAGATAAAGGCCATCGCGGCGGCGATAAACGCCAGAGTCCGCATGAGCAAAAGCCGGTTGACCTTGTCCGCCAGCCAGCCAATGGGCAATTGCAGAACGATGGCCCCGAACATCAGAACCGAAATCAATAATGCGGACGCAGACTCGCTCCAGCCCAGTTTTATGGCGTAGATCGACAGGAAGTTCATGCCCAGCATTTCGACTGCGGCGTTAAGTACCGTGGCCATTATCGGTAACGCGGCGAGTTTCAGGCTACGTAAAAAACCTTCCGCTGCGTCTTCGTCGTGCTCGACGCGCGGCATACCTGATAAGGCGATGAGCCCAATCGCAATGACGGTAATTATGGCGGAGATATAAAACGCCAGGTTGCCGTCGCTGCCGGTGTAGGCGAGTATCAACGGGCCCGCCGCGAACCCTAATGACATCCCCGCGGTATAGAGTGCCAGCACTTTGCCTCTGGCGCGTTCAACCGTGCTGCCATTCAGCCAGGTTTCAGTCTGAACCATGATGACTTCACTGAACATGCCGAGCCCCATCCTGAGCAAGAACCAGAACGGGAGTGTGACCACGCTGAATAACAGGAAAATAATGGCGATGGCGCCGAGCGATATCAGCATCAGAATAGCAGGGCGAACTCGCCTGAATAAGGCAGGCAAAAACGGTGCGATGACAAAAACGCCGACCGCATGCATGGCGGCGTTGATGCCAATCATGCTTTCCGTCATGCCTGCATGGATCAGTTTAAAGGACAATAATGGTGAGCTCAGACCGTACGTTAAGCTGAATACCGTCACCGAAAAAATAATGGCAAATAGCCGCTTATTTAATAACATACGACCCCTTTATTGCGTCACCACAAATACTGTAAACCCGCCGTAATAGTCCAGTTTCTGTTTTGGATGCCACCCCCACTGGACGCGGACTGATAACCGTCATTATCCCATTGCTCAATCTTGCCTTTTTTATTCGGATAATAGGTGTAGTCAGCTTCGGTGAAAACTTTTGCCTGAGGCGTCACCCAATATCCGGCATTGATCTGACCGGCCCACAGCTCTGCGCTGCTGGTGTTGATCGCACTGGTCGCATTATTTAAATAATGGTTATCGTTATCTTTGCCATCGACCCAATGGCTGTATTTCATAAGCGCATTAAATTCAAAATCATTGATGGCGTATTTTCCGATGAGGCCGAGATAGGGTGCGCGATAGGTTTGTTTATAACCAACAACGGATTGATTCGCGGGAAATGCGCCCTGTACTCGTGGAAGATTAGGGTCATAGGTATCGTTCGCATCCGTTCCCGCATAATCATAGGTGCCGCCTTTTGCCGTCATGCTAAAACGGCTTTCCTGATAACCGGCAATGATACCTGCCTTATAGTTTTCGCTATTGAATATCCATCCGCGAAGACTCAGATCATATTCATTGGCTTCATTTAGCGTCGCCGATGAGAAGGAGGTGTCAGTGTTATTGGTAGAGTGAAGATCCTGCCAGTCGCGATCCCGTAAGCTACCGGAACCTGCGGCCAGTGATGTCCAACCCGCGGCATTGATGCTTAACCACGGGAGAAGGTCATAATTCGCCTCCATTTTGAGGATGGCGGCGTTTTTCATTTTCCAGTCGAGTCGACTGAGTTGTCTGCCCTGATCGTAAATATATTCTCTCGATTCCCCGCCCATATAACCCAGCGACGTCGTTAACGATAAACCATCATAAATATACTGTTTTTCCTGGCCTGAAAGGTAATCAACTGCCCAGGCTGGAGTAGAACAGATGACTGCTACGCCACATACCACTGCTTTTGTTTTCATCGCCGTGCGCCTTGTCTCATTAGAGAAGTTTTTGGAGTATAGAACTCAAATCTTAAATTGTGTATATACAGAAGCTTAAAAATTAAGAAACAGTGAGTTTGTAGATTGCCAGAAAGAATGTATGACGACGAGTTGACAATGAAAAAGCTTTTAACCAATATTAAATCGCCTAACCTATGAATTGGTATGGTAACGTTTTGGCATGCCATACAAACGCATGAAGTTTACAGGGTTTTAAGTAAGCTTGCTTATGTTGCGGATTTGAATGAATAATACTCTATGTCTAATAATTATCATGCTTATAATATATTTTTATTATGCCCCTTCACCTGTTAAGGACGAAAAATGAATAATTGTCTTATTTTTAAGGGAGGGTTAGTCCTTCTTTCCATTTCATCATTCGCGTTTTCTCAAGAAAGCCCGAGCTTTGATTGTGCGTTGGCGAAAACACACGTCGAAAAGGTATTGTGTTCAGGCGGTAACTCAGGGATGGGAGATCTTGACCAGACGATGCATGATCTTTACATGGCAGTACGTAAATCACCTGGTGCGGATATCAAAGCACTCAATACGAGTCAGCATGAATGGCTTGAAAAGCGTAATCAGTGTAAAGGTACGGATGATGAAGTGATGAATTGCCTTTATGATAGCTATCGAGAAAGATATAAAGAGCTTAGTAAGTCCTATGACAAGCAGCAGCTTACAGGGCTTTTTACCAACAAGTCAGGCATGATGGATAGCGTTTTATTCCCTAATGGCATGTTATCGGTCAATATCAGCACTGATGCTGGCGCGCCTTCTTACGATTCTTGCCTAGTAAGTTTCAGAGCGCCTGTAGAGAAAGATACCCTAAAACACGTATTAACGGCGGATGAAATAGCCGACGATTCGAAGTGTTCAGTAGAGATGAACGTCAGCGGAACACAAATGAAAATATCATCTAAAGAATGTCGCGCTTCATTATGCGGTAATTCTGCAAGTTTTGATGGCACCTATAAAAGGCAATGATAAATAACCCCTTGAAAAATGACCGAAGAGATAATGCAGGCGTATATATTAAAATGTCCGACGCTTGTGCAGCAAAAGATAATGCAATTTCGGTTACTACCTTAAAGGAGCATAATCATGAATAGTGAGAAGTCAGCCCCACTATTAAAACTTTCAGGGATAACCAAAGTCCATGATGGAAAAATCATTATTTCTGGCTTCGATCTCACTGTCATGAATGGCGAGTTCTTAACATTACTGGGACCCTCAGGCTGCGGTAAAACGACATTATTGCGGTTGATTGCTGGACTTGAGTGGGCTGATAGTGGTCAGATTTTTCTTGAAGAAGAAGACATTACTGCGATGCCTGCAGAAGAACGCCATACGAATACGGTGTTTCAGAGTTATGCTTTATTCCCCCATATGACTGTTTTTGACAATGTAGCTTTTGGACTACGTATGCAAAAAGTCCCTACGGAGGAGTTAACTAAGCGTGTAAATGAGGCGTTAGAACGTGTTCAGTTATCAGAACTAAAAAATCGACGTCCTGACCAACTTTCCGGTGGGCAGCAGCAGCGTGTTGCGATTGCCCGTGCTGTAATAAACAATCCTAAAGTCCTCTTACTCGATGAGTCACTGTCAGCCCTAGATTACCGTCTTCGGCGGCAAATGCAGAATGAACTGAAATCACTGCAACGTAAATTGGGAATTACGTTCATATTTGTTACTCACGACCAGGAGGAAGCGCTTTCGATGTCTGATCGAATCATTGTTCTTCGTGCGGGGAATATCGAGCAGGACGGAACGCCTCGGGAAATATATGAAGAACCCAGAACGATGTTCGTCGCACAGTTTATCGGTGAAAGCAATATACTCGATGCCAAGGTGATCAATCGAATTGATGATCAGCGTGTACTGGCTAGTGTGGAAAACGTTGAATGTACGATCTGGACGCAGCTTAAAGTTGAGACTAATCAAAGGATTAATGTTTTGCTTCGCCCTGAGGATATTCAATTAGAGGTTATTAACGATCGCGAAATAGATAACGCCCTCATCGGCTATGTGCGCGAGAAAAATTATAAAGGGATGACGATTGAGTCTTTAGTCGAACTGGTCAATGGAAAAACGATTACCGTAAGTGAGTTTTTTAACGAAGACGCTCCTGATGTTGACTTGACCTTGGGCCAGCGTGTTTTAGTTCGTTGGTTCGAAAACTGGGAGGTCGTTCTGTACAATGAAAATCACCTCTGAACGCCAGCAGAAGATAATTGTCAGTGGTGTCATTTTGTGGCTGACAGTATTTGTATTCATTCCTACAGCAATGGTTGTTTTTTCCAGTCTACTGACCCGCGATGATGGTTCGCTTATCAAACTGGTTTTTACCATCGAAAATTATCAACGTATTTTTGACACACTTTATAGTGGAATATTCATCAGGTCATTTAACCTTGCACTTTTGGCCACTATGGGTTGCCTCATAATCGGCTACCCTTTTGCCTTTTTCCTCAGTCAAAAGTCAAAGAAAGTTCAGTCAATACTTCTTTTTCTGTTGATCGTTCCTTTTTGGACAAACTCCCTTATCCGGATTTATGCGTTTAAACTTTTTCTGAGTGTTAATGGTTACTTAAACGATTTCTTACTGTGGGCCGGTATTATAGCAGAGCCAATGCATATTCTGTACCATCCTCAGGCTGTTATTCTTGGCTTAATGTATGTACTTATTCCTTTCATGATCATGCCATTATATGCAAGTGTTGATAAACTCGATAAGGTCTTGCTTGAAGCCGCTAAGGATTTAGGTGCTAAAAAGCTGAGTGTTTTTACACGTATAATTCTTCCATTAACGATGCCCGGGATTATTTCGGGCTGTTTGTTGGTGTTTATCCCTGCGACTGGTATGTTTTATGTGGCTGATATTATGGGAGGAGCAAAAAACTTATTAATTGGTAACGTAATTAAGGACCAGTTTTTAATTGTTCGGGACTGGCCATTTGGCTCAGCCATTACAACTGTCTTGATGCTGGTTATGGGCGTTCTCCTCCTGCTGTACTATCGGGTTAGCTTATGGGTTAATGGGCATCAAAGAGGTAAGATATGATGCGCTGGATTAGCTGGTTGTTAATGGGGGGGCTATATGCGTGGCTTTATATCCCTATCGGCATTTTAATTGTTAATTCCTTTAACTCCTCCGCTTATGGCATTGACTGGGGGGGCTTTACATTCGAGTGGTATGACATTTTACGCGCGAACGACAGTTTATTACAGGCTGCGGGTCATTCCCTGATTATGGCTACACTCTCAGCGACTTGTGCGACGTTAATAGGTACCCTTATCGCCATTGCACTTCATCGTTATCGGTCACACGGACAGAGTTTTATCAAAACTATGCTTTTTATTGTCACATTATCTCCAGATATTGTGATGGCTATATCCTTAATGGCATTGTTTATTTTATTTGGCATGTCGCTTGGTTTTACAACGTTGCTGTTTTCACATATTACATTTTGCTTACCATTTGTTGTCCTTACTGTACGTGCAAGACTCGCTGGATTTGATCCGCAAATGACTGAAGCCGCGAAAGATCTGGGAGCGAGTGAATGGATAATCATGAAAATGATTATTTTCCCACTTATTTTTCCTGCGGTGGCATCAGGATGGTTATTAAGCTTCACCTTGTCTATGGATGATGTGGTAATTTCCTCATTTGTAACGGGGGCAAGCTTTGAAATATTGCCACTCAAAATATACTCGATGGTTAAAGTGGGCATATCTCCAGAGGTTAATGCTTTAGCCACACTTTTACTGGTTGTTTCATTGGCGTTGATCACAATCAGTCAATTTTTATTGAATAGAAAAGACAGTGTTACGAGGAGTGTAGCATGAAAAAAATAGTAGGTTTAATAGGGCTAACCCTCCTCATTTCCTTTTCATGTCAGATTCAGGCAAGAAGTGATAATGGCGTTATTTACTTTTATAACTGGACAGAGTATGTACCTGATAGCTTGCTGGAGCAGTTTACTCGAGAAACAGGAATAAAAGTCATTTATTCTAATTATGAATCCAATGAGATTCTTTATGCAAAAATGAAAACAGGCAGTGTTTATGATTTGGTTGTTCCATCATCCTATTATGTTGCCAAAATGCGTAAGGAAGGGATGCTGCAAAAAATAAACAAAGATGTGTTGACTAATTTTAAAAATCTGGACCCTTTGCTTTTGAATAAACCGTTTGACAGAAATAATGAGTATTCAGTGCCTTATATTTGGGGGGCGACAGTCATTGCCGTAAATTACAAAAATATTTCCCCTAATTCAATCCATGGCTGGTCCGATTTATGGGCGCCGAGATTCCGTAGCAGTCTACTGCTAATTGATGATGATAGAGAGGTGTTCCATATTGCCCTACGTAAACTGGGCTACTCGGGAAACACCACAAACGTGAAGCAAATTCAGCAAGCAGCGAAAGAATTAATGGCTTTATCTCCAAATGTACTTCTCTACGATGGTGATAATCCGGGAAACCCATTTATCGAAGGCGATGTTGACGTCGGTATGATATGGAACGGTTCGGCGTATGTAGCCAGTAAAGCAGGCGTACCGCTCAAGGTTATCTGGCCTAAAGAGGGGGCTATTTTTTGGATGGATAGCCTTGCGATTCCTGCTGGCGCGCAAAATAAGGAGGGGGCGTTAAAGCTAATTAATTTCTTACTTCGACCCGATGTCGCAGCTGCTGTGGCTGAACGGATTGGTTATCCAACACCCAATCTTGCTGCACGGGCTCTGCTTCCTCCTGAGATACAACATAATCCAATGTTATATCCTGATGCCGAAACTCTAAAAAATGGCGAATGGCAGGACGATGTGGGCAGTGCAACAGAGATTTATGAAGAAGCATTTGAACGAACCCGAGCGGGTCCATGATCAGGGGGCCAGCGCGCCCCTTTGTATCAGAAGGTATAGCTTATACCCACTGTGAGCTCGGTAACGCCGTGTTTATTGACCATAGGGCTATCGCTGATGGTGGACGGATAAAATCGTCCTGTAATTTCTCCCCATGTGTTCCATTGTTTTGACCAGGCGTAATTCATGGCTAGCTGTAAGTAAGGTACATAGCTGTCGTGCGGGCGCCAGGTTGAAAGGCCGCTGCGTTCAGACTCTTCTTTTGTTATCCCATAATAATACTGTGTATTTTGCGCATTCGACCAGTCAACACCTACCTCAGGGACAAGAGTGAAATTGCCCCACTGTTGCAGCAGGATGTAGGCTGCATTCACTGTCACACCTTGGCTATTATTCAGCGTATCGGCTCCGACCGTAGTGCTGAATGCGCCGATTGATGAAATGTACTGATAAGTAAAACCTGCCATCATGGTACTGTTGCGACTATTGAGGCTGCGCATTGCCGAATTGCGACCGTCGGAAGAACTGTATTGATTCGTGTAGTAATAGACTTTTGCGCGGAAAAGTTGCGTGTCGGTGTTGATAAAATTGTATCCGGCCTCCGTGCCATCGATATACCAAGTTTCACCATTGTAGCCTATATAGGGCAGAGCCCAATAATCGGCATGACGAGTTTTATACGCTGTTCCGTAAGAGCCGCCCTGTACACCCAGAGAAAAATCAGCGCTATGTGCAATTTCAACAACAGATAGCAGAATAAACGGGATGAATTTTAGAGAATTACGCATGATTTATTCCTTTCCAGTATAAAGATCTTCAATACAATTCAACGGTTGCGGCGTATATCCTGAGAATATGTGGATCCAATTATCGGAACGTCAGATTCCTTCAGGCGACTACGCTTCTTCAGCACCTCAAAAGGGAGACTGTTTTCCAGGAGATTGTTGTTATAGCAGTAGCGATCGGCATAACCACTCAACAATATTCTCCAGTCATATTTCACCGCGGTGGAAACGGACTTTCCATGGTGAAATATGTTAGATGTACAGTTGTTAAGAAGCGTGTTATACCATTCAGGATGTAGGTTAACCTTCTTAATTCTAAGCAGATAACTGCGAAACAAATCCCGGCTTTGCTCACGTGTAATATTTAATGGGTAGAGATAAATGCGCTCTTTTCTGATATTAGCACGTACGCCAATCAGATCTCTTTCATCAGCAACCACATATACCAAGGGATAATTTTTCAAGAAACCACCAAATGCAGACCACGGCTGATTTTGTCGTCTGCGGGTTTCAATGGATATTGCCAGCCATTGCCCATTGTTGAAGCCAAAACTGAGGAAGACATGAGCGATAGCGCTTCCTGCCCAATACGATATAACCAGGTCGGTAGCGATAATATCGCTCAATTTACACTGACAATCATACCAGTTGGGGATCGGGTGTGAGTCATCCCGATAACTAAAGTTACGGACATGGTGAATATGAACATTATCACTGTCCTTCCATTCTATTGAAGCAACCTGGGAATACTCCTCTAACCAGGGAGCGCCTTTATCGTCATTATGTCCTTTAATTTGCATAATCATGTTCTACCCAACTGTTGCTTCCACCGCTTCAGCAAGGAGTGTTCTGCAGGATGGACGAGCACATGCATCGCTCGCGCATAATCCAGCATCAGGCCGGGTGTCCAGGCCATAGTAGTAGCACGTTTACGCAATTGGGCGGCAATCCATAATTCCGGCATGAAAAATAAACGGATAAAATGCAGCCAACCCCGCTTGCCGGAGAGGACGCCATCTAGTGCCGCTTCTAGTGCATATGCCACGCTGCTGGAACAGTTCCGCCATGTCAGGTTATAGGTATTCACCTTGCGGTAATTTTTCCAATATCGGCGTAAGGCGCTGGCGTTGTAATGATGAAAGACAATTTTCCTGTCGGAATCACACCAGGCTGAAGCTTCTTGTTGGTAACTCGGTTGAAATTCACCGGGCACATTATTTTCTTGAATAGCTTTAAGCGTTTGAAAAAATTCCGAGGGTGAACGGTCAATTTCAACTGCGGGATACAGGCTGACATATACATCAGGCGACATTTGCAGGGCGGCATGTCCCGTTGAAATAACCCCGTCGACATCGACCGCGGCAATGTAACGATTAATGACCGGGCGTGGTACGGGCGAGTTTTCCGCAGACCCCTCGGGGGTCCAGACATGCACAATTAGCGGCCCATCGTTTTTTGCGTCACGTTTAGGCTCTGAATCAGGCGTTTGCCTGACAGGCTCCATCAGGCTGAAGATAGTCTCACCTTCACGCAAGCGGAATGCACGTCTCGCCAGCCTAAGACTCTGAATACTGCCTAAAATCATAATCACGCCAAGAAACTGTGAAATGGTCCCGTGATGGTGTGTGGGGTAAGGAAAAAAGAGGAACAGAGCAAATGCCAGTTGCGCGATGCCACCGACAAAAACCTTCCGCCAACCATCGTAGCGAACCACCCAGGCTGAGGCCATGACAAACAGGCCGGTAATGAAAAAAGCGAAACCAAACAAAATGGCCAGTAACAGATTACTGCTATCACGCCCGGAAAGAATGAGGACTGCAATAAAGCAAAAGATGCCGCCTTTGAAATAAAATACTGATTTTTGAGCACCTTTAGCGTTGCTCGCCAAATACAGCGTCACAAGACTTTCAATCAATAGCAGAATCCCAAAAACATGAAAAGGGAAGTAGCGCATGCCTTCCATACCATCCAGGAAGATAGAGACGCCAAGCCCCCCCCACAATAAACCCACAATTCCAAGTATCGGAGCTGCTTTTCGCACAAAAGCTCCGCCCATCAATAATAGTGCAACCTGCAGCATCGATTACGTCCCCTTGATGATTAGGCCGGATCCCTGGCCCTGAAATTCTCCCACCCAGTAGCCAATCAGTACAACGCCATCCGACTGCTGCAATGCGATGAGCTTCGTTTCTTGTAAACACAAAGTGTTTGTTGGAGAAAGGGCCAGTAAAAATCGAAATGACTCATTGAGGGCGCTACCACTTTGCACAATAGCCCACCGCTCACGCATCTTTTGTTGATCATCGGGCGACATAAACGAGAACAGCTGATCGGCATTATTAATCGTCGCAAGGTGTTGATTGAGCATGTTGGACGAACTTTGGTCCCAGGTCAGGCGTCCGCTTTGTGGTTCGAGATAATAGGATGAAACAGGGCTTGATCTCTGATTATGCTTCAGCAGATAGACAAAATTCAGAAGGAGCGCGGTGCCTGACAGATAACACTGGGCCAGCAAAAGCGGCTCACCCGGCCGTAGACCCGGTATAAATAGCGGGCCGTTACGCTGCCACGAATAATAAATCACGATAATGCAAAAGCTCATGAATGCCATCGCACCCATCTGATTGCCACTGACAACCGGTATCACTATCATCACGATGACGGGAATACAGGCCAGGCTAAACAGGAAAGCTTCTCCCCTTGGGCCACCAATTGGCTGATGGAAAACATAGATCGCACTCAGGCACAACAGCAGCCACAGCGTCCCGCCAATTAACCATTTATGCGATATTTCTGATTCTTGTCGCCAAAACAACCCCATCACGATGGTCGTCAGTAAAATGGTGCCGACCACGTTGGCGGACCACCAAATCCATAGCGTCGACACGAAATCAACACCGTGACGCAGGACAACCCAACCCCCGCCCAGCGCGGCGGCAACGGCGCTGGTGAGCACAGTTGCCACTAGCCATACCACGAGGCTGTAGAGCGTGTCGTGAGGACGGGTGAAATGGCGTACGCACCAGGCAATCGCAAAATCGTTGGTTAATGAAATCGCCGAATGCACCAGCGAGGTTTCAAGCGAATGGCGCAGGGTCACATCAAGAAGTGTGCGCACCAGAAACAGACCGAGGAATAGCCAGGGCCAGTTGCGGCGTGACGTCAGCAGGAACGCACTGACCGCCAGGCCCGCGGGGAACCAGACAAAAGAGACCTGGCTGACGGGGTCATCGAGAAACAGCGATATATACCCGAGAGAGTAATAGAGCACGCACCACAGCAATAACTGCATAATAAATTTGGGTGAAAGCACAAGAACCTCGCAATGCATATTAGTGGCACAGGCGTGACACCTAACAGCATAGAACAAGTTTGTGTCGTTGCAGGCGTCACGTTTTAAATATTATTCGGTGCATTTATCCACATGAAATGAATGGCATTACGTTCGGTGATACGAAGGTCAATATCAGTCTTTCATATGGCGATAAAAAATATCAGAAGATTTAGCATCAACTATTTTATGGTCGCTGTTTCTGAGTAAGACATAGGTTCCGTCCATATAGCTCCAGAATGTCCCTGGCTTAGGTGCAGGCAAATGTCTTATACGCCATGAGGTGATGTTGTAGTCTTTGGTGAAATTGATGTCCGGCGCTTTGTCGCCGATGCTGTACTCATGGTAATTCGATCTGAATGTATGCTCATCGAAATTAGGGTTATTGGCAAAAGCAATGCAGGGTAATGCAATCACAAAATACATTAAACACTTCAAAACAAACCTCGGCATTAATATTGAAAAAAGTGAAAGGTGAACGACAAAGACACCGTAAAAATAATGCGGGTATATTGCCTTTGTTAGCGTAAACCCTTCATCAACCGCCTTCGGATTTGTTTCGGCAATACATGCAGCGTGCTGAAAAATGGACCAATAACATCGGGCCACCGCAGCTTTCAGCCGGTAGGGGGGGAAATCCTCTGGCCCTTATGCGATGCTGACATCCAGAATTGAGCGCTATACAAGAGAAGATTCATGACGGGTAAAATCACGCTAGCCATGTTCGCATTCGCCGCGAACTCGATCCTGTGTCGGATTGCGCTCAAAGATGTGCATATTGATCCACTGTCTTTTAGCAGCCTGCGCCTGCTGAGCGGCGCCATCGTGCTGTTTCTCCTGCTACAGAAACCGTTCCTGAATCGTCAGATTGAGTGGAAAGTGAAAAACGCACTTTTCCTTGCCGTTTACGCCATTGCCTTTTCCATCGCCTATGTTCATCTCGGCACAGCCGAAGGGGCGTTACTACTGTTTGGTACGGTGCAGCTGGTGATGACGGGCTGGGGGATTTATCGGGGTGAGAGATTAACCCGGCTGAAGAGTGCCGGGATCGCGCTGGCGGCGATGGGGATTTGCTGGCTGCTGCTGCCAGGCGCAAACAGCCCACCGTACGTTCCGGCGGCAACCATGATGCTGGCTGGGGTTGGCTGGGCGGCTTACAGCATCGCAGGGAAAAGCGTTAAAAACGCCACGGCGGCGACGGCGGGCAGCTTTATATTGACCGTTCCCGTGGCGCTGTTGCTATCGCTGACCCTCAATCAGGCGGCGCACGCGGACACACAAGGCGTGCTGCTGGCGTTGATATCAGGAGGAATGACGTCAGGTGCGGCCTATGCGCTGTGGTACGCGATTGTGCCAACGTTAACCTCTTCGACGGCCAGCACTGTGCAGCTGAGTGTGCCGTGCATTTCCGCGCTGGGCGGGGTGGCGTTTCTCGGTGAGCACCTGACGCTTCAGCTGGTGGTGTCAACGGTGACGGTGATTGCGGGGATTGCGCTGACGATTTATGCCGATAAACAGGCGCGGCGAAAAGTGACCTCGCCGTAAGCCACCGGGGTCAATTCAGGGCTGATGAAAGGTGAGGGTATAACCCTGTTCGTGCCAATGCTGGAGTAGTTCTTGCTGACGGCGCGTCGGGGAAATGCCGGTCCAGACGAAAAGCTGCTGGCCGGGGAACAGTTCCGGGCGCGGGACATCGAGCGGTTCAGCCATCACGGCAATGTGTAAGCCTTGCTGCGAAAGGCGCCAGGCTTCCAGCCACAATCGCGTTCTGTCTTCGGTGTCCCAGCCAATCAGTAGCGCTTCGTCGCCGGCTTTTTTACGCGCTTCAGCCAGGGCGGACGTGGCGAATTCTATCAGCACCCCGTCAAGCAGGCTGCACATGATGCGCGCGGTATTGTGATCGAGGCTCAGACGCTGGCGGACAGGAATGAAAACATGGTCAATCAGATCGCTAGCCGAATGCTCCCGAATTAACGCGATGATTTTGGTGCGCAGCCTGGCGGGGTGAGCGAAACGTAGCACCGCCATCATCTCTTCCTGGCGGCTGGTCCAGTCGCCATCGGTGGTGATGACACTTTCTTCGAGCAGCGTTTTGACTTTACTCACGGGCACGCCGCTCTTGATCCAACGCTTAATCTCTTCGATGCGCTGGATATCTTCTTCATCAAACTGGCGGTGCCCACCTTCGCTGCGTTGAGGTTTCAACAAACCGTAGCGGCGCTGCCAGGCACGCAGGGTCACGGGATTGATACCGCATCGCTCGGCAACATCGCCGATGCTATAAAACGCCATAGTATCCCCCCATGTTCAATCAGAGACGTCCATTCTTAACGTAACCAATCAAAGGCGTTTGTACAATTTATAATTTATTGTACAGCAGACTGGAAGATGTGTGGGAAGAATATGCCGAACGATTGTTAAACAAACGTAACATCGCAGTTGGGAAAGGGCTTTGGGGAAGGGCCTGCCGCACGATGGCGGCAAGCGAAATATCAGGTATGGCGGGTCAGAACGGGGTTTTCTTCTCCGGCCAGGCAACCTGCGGAATGCCACAGAACAGAGGCTCTGCGAACAAATGGCCCTGGAACTGGGTGATGCCCGCGGACTCAAGCCACATCCACTCTTCTGCTTTCTCCACGCCAACCACGGAGACCATAATTTCAAGCGATGTACAACATTTGATGATGGCCTGAATGATGGCCTGGCGCGGACCACTTTTATGCACGTCGCGGATCAGGTCCCGGTTGATTTTGATTCGGTCCGGCTGAAAATGCGCTAAAAGCAACAGTCCGGCAGACCCGGCACCGAAGTGATCGATAGTAACGATGATCCCCGCGGCTTTCAGTTCTCTGACCGCGTGGGTAAACGCATCAAACTGAGAAATCACCTCGCTTTCAGTGAACTCCACAATCACCTGTTCCGGCACCAGACCGTTGTCCGCGATCGCGTGCAGCAGAATAGCGACCGCATCAGGGATTTTCACCAGCGTCATGGGCAGCAGATTCACGGAGATCGTCTGGTCGTTCAGGGTCAACGCCCCGGCCAGCGCGAACGCAACTTTCTTGCTTTTAAGGTCGGCCCGGTAAACATCATCCCCCGTAAAGGTATCGAAATACGCCTGCGGGGAGCCGCCTGACGGAGTACGCAGCAGGGCTTCCAGCGAGACAATTTCCTGTGTCAGCGGGTCAATGATCGGCTGAAACGCAAAACCACAGTCGGCGTCAGGGCCAATAACCTGTGGGTCCACTAAGCGTTCCTCGCCCGACGGGATAAAATCCCAGGTGTCGGCAGAGGGGATCTCAAAGTAATTCTCTTTTTCCGTAGCTTCGACAAATGTGCGGAAGAACTGCAGCGCGCGGTCATTGTAGATGAGCTGATATTTTGAAGTGCCTTTATTGAGGATGTTTTGCAGCACCTCGTCGCGGTCATGTTCCCGCAAATCAAACAGCTCCATCCCGACGTTGCCAAAGCGGCGCGACGGGGCGTAGTCGCACAACAGTTCCACGACGTTATAGTGCCGGGGATCTTCGCAGATAGCGTTATAGATGGCCTTTACGTTTTGGTCAGGGCCTTCGAGCAGCTGGAAAAAATGGGTACCGTTAAACAGCAGAATACCGGTGACATCCGCCTGGCGGTTGTTTGCATTGGCTCCAGCGACCATCTTTTCGAGAGATTTTACCGGCACGTCGTCGCACAGATGGCTGCGATAGATGATTGTCGTAAGCATAATTTTTCAAACAGTAGAGGGGATTGTTATTAACCCTAACAGAAGTAAGCCGTTTCGTCTCGTGTTGTAACACTTTAAATTAACAAGTGTTTTACAGGAAAATAGGGCATCGATCGGTGCTGTTTTAATTCTCTTTCTTTGTTGTACAACCTACGCTTTTCCCTTGTACAAACCACTATCAGATAATACCCAATACAAAACTCACAACATCATGAATTAAAAGGGTTAGCATTTTTTGTTAAAACATCAGTAATGCACTTGTACAGCTTTTGTGTACAATTTTCGTAACTTTGAATAACACAACATTAACCCTTTTACTGAATCGTACAGGAGTGACATATGCAGCAGAATGGTTACATACCGGATACAGCAAGCGCCATTGCCCAGTACTTCAATAAGGCAAATCTGCCGACCCAGCAGGAAACCTTAGGGCAAATTGTGGTGGAAATCCTGAACGATGGACGGAACCTGAATCGTAAATCACTCTGCACAAAGTTGCTGAGCCGCCTTGAGCAAGCATCCTGTGTGGAAGAGGAGGGTCACTACAACGCACTGATCGGTCTGCTGTTCGACAGATAAGCCCCACGTGCGCAATGAAATGTCGCGTTCCCGAGTCAGGGATTGTCGGCGAACAGGGAATGCAGTTATGACGAGAAGCGAAAATAAACAACAAACAGACCAAATAACCGATCAGCTTATTGGCGAGGCCGTATTATCGCTACTAAAGCGCAAAGGCCCCGTAAGCACGCTCGCGCTGCTGGCAGAACTTCGCAACATGCTGGCAGTAGAAAGCGACCCGAGGCGGCGAGAAACGTTGCCGATTATTATCGCTGAAGTTGAAGCAACGACGTTAAGAAATGAGCGTTCGGAGAAGCTGGCCACAGGAACGCATAAGGAACATGCAAATACGCTGCTCGGGAATAAGCAGCCGCAAGGAAAAAATAAAATCCACTGACAATCCAATGATTCCCGAGGGTAAAAAAATGAGCACAGCCACGATTCAACAGTCTGATATTTATACCGCCATGCCCGACAACTCTCTGACGGATTATTTCCGCAAGGCGGGTGATATGTTTGCAGCGGAATCCGCGGTATTGGGCACAGCCATTCGTCAGGTGCTTTTGTCAGGTGAACATATTAATAATAAGAACATTATTCTGGCGCTGCTGCGTACGCTGGAAGCCACCCGCGATGTGGTGCAGGCGGATGTTATCCGTAAAACCCTCGAGATTGTGGTCGGCCATACCACCGACGATATCTGATATGCCCGCCGGTACTGCCGGAGACTGAAAGGTGGGCCGTGAGCAATTCCGGCCCTGTGTATTCTAACCTGTGACGACGGAAACTGACGAATGAGTGGCCAAAACTGCGTGCAGCTTGAGCAGGTCGATCTCTGGCTGTCTGACCATTATTTGCAACTCGGTTTGCAAAAGGCGCTTGAGAATATCCGCTTTGATGATACCGGTATTCGCTACGTATTTTTGACGGAGCAATATTATGCGGATGTGCTTAGCCATAATTACGATCTGGACAAGAATCGCTTAATTCTTCTGACGAACGGGCATGATTTTAATTTTCTCGACAGCGTGCCGCTGCACCGTTTATCGGCCAGGGCCACGCTCGATGATATCCGGAATTTTATCACCAGCATCACCTGGCAAAAGGGCGAGCCAACGATGCCGTCGCATCGAATGTTATTGACCGCCAGGGAGAAAAAGCTGATCGACTTAATGAAGGAAGGCAAAAAAATGACGGAAGTGGGTATGCACATGAATGTGCATATTAAAACGATTTATCAAATCCGTCAGAACCTGATTAAGAAGATGGGCTGTACCGGGTTGATTGATTTTCTGCGCACCCTGCGCAGCGACGTATTCAGCCTATGGATGCAGGAAAACCAGCGTTATCCTGCGTCAACTCGCCGGAACGTGCTCCACTGAGAAGAGGTAGTGTCGGCGTGATACGGTTTCAACGGGTTATGAATAAATATGGGTATAATCATTCAACTCAGTGATACGAAACCGGATAGCCATGAAAGACGACATCAATCAGGACATTACCTTTCGCAAGCTCAGCGTCTTTATGATGTTTATGAATAAAGGCAACATTGCCCGCACTGCGGAAGCGCTTGAGTTGAGCAGCGTCAGTGTGCACCGCGCGCTGCACACCCTGGAAGAGGGCGTCGGCTGTCCGCTGTTTGTGCACAAAGGCCGTAATCTGGTGCCGCTGCCAGCGGCATGGACGCTGCTGGAATATTGCCAGGACGTGATAACCCTGATGAGCAAAGGGCTGGAGCAGACGCGAAAAGTGGCGGGCGTTGGTAGCGGACGTTTGCGTATCGGCACGCTGTATTCGCTGACCCTGGAAACGGTGCCGAAAATCATCATGGGCATGAAGCTGCGTCGTCCGTCGCTGGAACTGGATTTGACCATGGGCTCGAACCAGATGCTGCTCGATATGCTCGAAGATGACGCCCTTGACGCTATCCTGATCTCCACCAACGAAGGCGAGTTTACCGGGTCGAAATTCGACGTCATTCCGCTGTTTCACGACGATATCTTTCTCGCCGCCCCCTCCAGCGTCCCGCTGGACACCGCCCAGGATGCCGATCTGCGTGACTACGCCGACCGGAAATTCGTTTCACTGGCGGAAGGGTTTGCCACCTACGCCGGTTTTCAGGAAGCTTTCAGCATCGCCGGTTTTGAACCGGAGATTGTGACGCGCGTAAATGACATTTTCTCGATGATCAGCCTGGTGCAGGCGGGGGTCGGATTTGCCCTGATCCCAGGGCGAATGAAGAAAGTGTATGAGAACGATGTGCAGTTGTTGAAGCTGGCGGAACCGTATCAGATGCGCCAGCTGATTTCGATTGTCTATTCGCATCATCGCGAGCGCGATAAGGACCTGCTGGCGCTGGCGGCAGAAGGGCGCATGTACGCCCGCAGCATCAGCGGCTAAGCCGTTTCAGCAGGTGCTGCGCAACCTCAACGCTGTTACGTTCCAGGCAAATCGCTTCGCCTTGCCAGCCTGAAAGATGCGTCAGTCCGGTCAATACGCTGCCCGGCGGCATTTCAATGGCGAGTCGAGCGTCGCGCTGGTTGGCTGAGACCATGGCGTCCTGCCACTGTACGGTCCGCGCCATGTTATAGGCCAAATCGTCGGCAATTTTGAGAGGGTCCCACAGCACACGGCCCGTGGAGCCGCTCAAATAAGCACGCTTCGGACGTGACAACGTCACTGACTCAAAGGCATGCGCCAGTTTTTCGGCGGGCTTATCTAACAGCGCGCAGTGCGACGGCACACTTACCGCAAGGCGGGTCACCTTACTGGCGCCGGCTTCCAGCGCCTTGTGCGCCACAATCGCCATCTCTTCATCACTCCCGGCAATCACAATCTGCGTTTCGGCATTCAGATTGGCGATGTACGTTTGCGTCCCGGCCATCAGTTTTTCGACGCGGGAAAGTGTAAGGCCGACAATCGCCGTCAGGCCGTAGCCGTGCGGATACGCCTGCTCCATTAAATCACCCCGCAGCGCCACCAGATGCAGCGCATCATCAAAGGCCAGCGCGCCGGCCATCACCGCCGCGGGATAGGCGCCAATCGACAGACCGCTGACGATGTCGGGTTTGACATCATGGCGCATTAATTCACGCGCCCACGCCACGCCGACAATCAGCAGACACAGCTGCACCGCGCGGGTGTGCTGTAGCGCATCGGCACTGTCCAGAGTGTCAGTTTCATCGCCGAGTACGGCACGCACTTCAGCCAGAAGGGCGTCGCCGTCGGGCAGATTTTGCAGCATGCCGGGGCGCTGAGTGCCCTGGCCGGGGAAGGTAAAGAGGATTTTCATTATGATGGCTCCCTGTGCCATGGCGTCGCGGTCAGCTGCGGGCCTGAGGCAGTTTTGAGCAATACGCGTCCTTCGCGTAGCCATTCGTTTAACGCGAACGCGCCGAAGGGCGTTTCAACCTGGGTATCAGCCCGGCACGGCAGTTTTTCCACCTGCGCCTGCCACTGGCATAACTCATCATGAGTCAGCGGCAGCGGGGCGCGGATAATCAAATCGAGATCGCTCTCGGCGTGCAGGACGGGAATTTCGGTGGCGAGCGCATAACCGGTGCTGCCGGTAATACCCCAGTGCCAAGGCCACGCAAAGGTGGTCAGTAAAATAGCCGCCTGAACAGGCGGCTGAGAGACAAACGGGGAGTGCAGCAGACGTTCGCGATCGGCGAGCATTTCGGGCGTGACGACGCGGGAAACGGTCTCTGCTGTCACCCAACCGGCGGCGCGTTGTTCGCGCTTGATGCCGCGCACGCCCACCGGGATATCAGCGTTTTCATTCACATCGCGCCGGACCACCACCGGCAGGCCGGTGTGCCACTGGCTGGCAACCCACGCCTCCTGAATGTTCAGTAGAGCGTCGGGGTTGCTGAGCCACAGCAAATCGTGGGGGCGCGATGTGAAAGTCATATTACATGCCTGAAGTTAAGGTAATGAACAGCGGTAACGACAGGATACACAGAATGGAGCTCAACAGCAGCACGGCTTCTGCATCTGGAGACTGAACGCCAAAGCGGTTACCGAAGACGACACCGAAGAAGCCCGCAGACAGCGCGATCATCAGGATAGCGGTGATCGCCACGGAGCCGTGCAGACCGAACGCCAGAACGATACCCCAGGCAATGAACGGCTGAATCAGCAGCTTGGTGATGGTGGCAATACCCACGACCGCATTCATTTTCAGCTTACGGGCAGACAGGATAACACCCGTCAGGAACAGGGCTGCGGCAGTTGCAGACAGGCCCAGCGGTTTAATCGCAGACAGCACCAGGTCCGGCATTTTGATACCAATCGCCGACAGAATCACACCCAGCAGCGGGCCCATGACGATAGGTTTTTTCAGTGAACGCCACATCAACACTGGCAGCATTGACAGGGTAGAACCGCTGTTTTCGCCAGCCGCCAGCGCTTTTTCACGCTCAAGGATGAGCAAGCAGAACGGGGTCATCAGCACGGAACCACAGGCGATAGACACCGCGACGGACAGGGAAGTCGCAGAACCTTCACCCAGAACGCTGCCCAGAATTGGCAGGCCCAGCGCCGCATAGTTCGGCAGGGCAACGGTCAGCGTCAGGACCGCAGCATCCTGCGGAGACTTCTTGAAGACCTTGGTCGCGAGGAAGTAGATAGCCGCGTAGGTAATCCACATTGCGCCAGTCAGGACCACAATCAGCGGAGACTGCGCGGCAATACCCGACCACGGCGTCTGCACGGTTGCGCTAAACAGCGCCGCAGGCAGGGCGAAATCCATAACAAAGATATTCAGCAGCGACACATTTTTGTTGTCGACCATTTTGGCTTTGCCGGCCCAGAAGCCCAGCAGCATGATAAGGAAAATCGGAGCAAGGGCATGAACAATTACATAAGTCATAGAGTTAACCACCTGTAGATAAAAAAAGAGTCTACGCGTCATCCTTCAGGCTGCTGTTGCACAACGTGAACGAGGGTGCGTATAGAACATTTGCGATGTTTATAATTTTCTAAAAGCGGCTGTACCGTGGGCGCTATGTTGCGCCCGACGGCGACCGCTTTCGGCAGGTCTTTTTTTACGTACTTCTTGCTACTACTGCTCGTTACCAGCTGGCGCGCATCCGTTCGCGTACCAGAGCCGAGCTACGGCGATTCTCCGCGCCGAGGCGGTTTTTCAAACTTGGGTCCTGACGTGCGTCGCGAACAGACTGTTGCAGGATGATTAACACCTGCGCCAGGTCGGCATCGGTTGGCGCGTCCGGGTTGCTGATGTTCAGCAAATCAGACAACAGACCCAGCGTCGCGTAGTTGCTCACGTCGTAGGCCATTGGCGGAATGGTTGCCGCCAGTTTTTCCAGCGCTTCAACGGTGCGTAGGGTGATACGTGCGGCAGAGTCTTTACCCATCGCATGCACCAGAACGCCCTGGTCATTGAAGGCAATCAGACGGTTAGCCTGATAACCGTGCGCCAGGAAGGCACCGGACATTGCTTTACCGACGATAAGGCCGATAACCGGATGGCCCGCCAGACGCGCTTTGGCGTAAGCGCCTGCGGCACCGGCCAGCGCCTGGTGAATACCAAAGGCTTCTTCGCGGCGGCCATAGGCCTGGCTTGGCACATCGATTACCGCAATAATCGGGCGCTTCACGTCGCTGTTGGCATCGGCATCAATGGTTTCGTTCACCACTTTCGCCAGCGTCCAGCCTTCCAGCAGACCCACTTCGCCTTTTACGGCACGCGGATAATGGTTGTTTGCATCCGGGACCACGGCGATAAAACGCACGTTTTCACCATTAAGTTCACCGTCAGCCACCTGGACAGAAGGGCACAGGCCGCTCATACGTGGGGCATTAGGGGCCAGTTTTTCCAGCCAGATTGCGCCGCGGCTATTGGACTGAGTCATCATTTCACCTCCCGGGCGAAAAGCTGTTTAATCTGGGCAGTATCGGCCTGCTGACGCGTATCAAACTGGGTCAGGCGAGCCAGATACTCTTCGTATTTATCGCTGCGGTTCTGGGCAGGAACGCCTTTAGCGATGGCGTCGTTCATTGCCGCTTTCACGGCATTGATGCCGTCACCGACCAGCGCATCAACCAGACCACTTTCGGCGCGAATTTCACCGCCGGTCATGCTCCAGATAAATGGCCGGTCGCGGGAGTCGTACTCTTCAATCCCGGCTTCCTGCTCGATAACCTGCGGGCCGTTCAGGCCGAGACGCGCTTCACGCGTCACAATCAGGTAGCTACACAGCGCGGCAGCGATGGACATCCCGCCGAAGCAGCCGACGGTGCCGGCCACAATGCCGACCACCGGGGTATAGCGACGCAGGTCAACGATCGCGGCGTGGATATCGGCGATTGCCGCCAGGCCGAGGTTGGCTTCCTGCAAACGTACGCCACCGGTTTCGAGGCTCAGCACGGCCTGAGTCGGGATGCCGTTGCGGTTATCTTCTGCTGCCAGTTCCAGCGCCGCGGCCATTTTTGCGCCGGACACTTCGCCCATGCTGCCGCCCTGGAAGGTGCCTTCGATGGCGATCACCACCGCAGACTGACCGTTAATGGTGCCGCGTGCGACCACCATGCCGTCATCAGACTGTGGCACCACGCCCTGCTGTGGAAGCCATGGCGACATAATGCCTTCGAACGGGTCGAGCAGTTCGCGGTAGCTGCCGTCATCCAGCAGCGCATGGGCGCGTTCACGGGCCCGTAATTCAATAAAGCTGCGGTCGTTACGCATGGCTCACCTCTTCAAAAACCTGTTCGATACGAATACGCGCCACACCGGGCGTCGCGCCGAAATCGTGGATCACCAGCGTGCCCGCAGGCAGACCGTTAATCAGGTTCAGACGGTCGAACAGTGCATTCCAGCGGCTGGTGCTGTTGTCCACTGAAGTGGTGATATCAATGCTGAGGGTTTCCCCAGCGGCTGCGGTGAACAGCACTTCCATATCACCGGAACCAACGACCCCTGCGAGAGCTTTGCCGCTGAAGGTGCGGCTGGCAGGGAATGACAATGTAATGTGTTCCATAACATCCTCTTTAAATTGAGCAAGACGCGGGCTGGCTGACCCTGTCGAGAAACAGCGTGGCGGCGAGCAAATCGGCGGCACCACCGGGTGAGGCGTTGAGTGCCAGCATCTGCGCATCAAGACGGGCGAGAGCCTCGCGACCGGCCGGTTGAGCGCAGCCCCCCGCGGTGAGTACCGCACGGGCGCCGTTTTGCATGGCATTCAGACCGATCATTCCGGCGCGAGAAAGCACGCAGGTGTCGCTGAGCGAGGTCATGACCGCCATCAGCGCGTCGAGACGGGCTTCGCTTTCGCTGGCGCCGTTTGCGCGGCTGCGTAACAACTGCGGTAATGCCAGCGTCATCACGTGGGGAAACGCCTGCTGCGCTTCTTCACGTGCGCCGGGCACCTGATAACGGTGCGTGGCCTTCAACCCTTTGCTGAAGACTTTCGGCGCGGCGCTGTCCGGCAGGTGGGCAAGCCCGGCCGCGGTATCCGCAATCTGCTGCGCGCTGGCGCTTTCGCCCTGCATCGCGGCGGCGCTGACTAACAGGCCAAGCGCCCAGATAGCGCCCCGATGGGTATTCACGCCGTCGGTGGCTTTCATCATCTGCTGTTCGCCTTCGCGTCCCAGACGGCCGACGGTTTCGCGCAGGGCGATGTCGGCGGGGCGCTGCCAGCTTTGCTGGGCCAGTTGCAGAAACGTGGGGGTCAGGCTGTGCGCAGAGCGCTCCATCAACGCCAAAGACAAATCGTGATGGGCACCGTTACCCCGGCTGTCCACCAGACCCGGCTTCGGGCTTAATCGCGCTTCGTCGATCAGGCAGTCGCGGGCGAGTGTCGCCAGTCGCTGGGCCTGAACCTCTGCATGAGTCTGTGACAGCTGTTTCATTACCAGCTCCGGAATTTCGCAGGTGGGTTGTAAAGACCGTCAGACCATTCCACCAGATCCGCTACGCTGCCAGCAGCGAGCAGGGAACGGGTCGCATCTGAACGACGGATGCCCATGTCTTCCGGGTACACCACTTTGCCGGTCTTGCGCAGGTCGGCCACGCGCTTGGCATCAACGCCCAGACCGATGTCGGTGATCCCGGCGACTGCCGCAACCATCGCGCGGCGCTCTTCCATGCTTTCAGCACGGTAGAGGTAGGCGATACCTTCTTCGGTCAGCACGTGGGTCACGTCGTCGCCGTAGATCATCACCGGTGCCAGCGGCATCCCGGAGGATTCAGCCACGTCAACCGCGTCGAGTTTTTCCACGAAGGTCGGTTTGGCACCGGCCTGGAAGGTTTCGACCATCTGCACAACCAGCTTTTTACCGCGCTGCATTGGGTCTTTGTCGGTCATCATGTTCAGCCAGGCTGGCGTTGCATGACGGCGACCGTGCGGGTCATGGCCCATGTTTGGCGCACCGCCGAAACCGGACAGGCGACCGCGGGTTACGGTGGAGGAGTTGGCGAGGCCATCAACCTGCAGGGTAGAACCGATGAACATATCCACCGCGTACTGGCCTGCCAGCTGACAGAACGCACGGTTAGAGCGCATGGAACCGTCGGCACCGGTAAAGAACACGTCCGGACGGGCGCGGATGTACTCTTCCATCCCCAGTTCGCCGCCGAAGCAGTGCACGCTTTCTACCCAGCCGCTTTCAATCGCCGGGATCAGCGTCGGATGCGGGTTCAGAGTCCAGTGCTTACAAATTTTGCCTTTCAGACCGAGCTGTTCGCCGTAGGTTGGCAGCAGCAGTTCGATAGCGGCGGTGTTAAAGCCGATCCCGTGGTTCAGGGACTGAACCTGGTGTTCCGCGTAGATGCCTTTAATCGCCATCATGCCCATCAGGATATGTTCCTGCTTGATGAGGCGCGGGTCGCGGGTGAACAGCGGTTCGATAAAGAACGGCTTATCGGCGACAACAACGTAGTCAATCCACGAGCCAGGAATATCGACGCGCGGCAGGTCACATTCGTCGTCGACCAGTTCGTTAACCTGGGCGATAACAATCCCGTCGCGGAAGGCCGCGGCTTCAACCAGTGCTGGCGTGTCTTCGGTGCTCGGCCCGGTATAAAGGTTACCTTTACGGTCAGCTTTAAAACCGGCGATCAGCGCGACGTTCGGGCACAGGTCGACGTAAAGACGGGAGTAGAGTTCGATGTACGTATGGATTGCGCCGATTTCGAGTTGACCATCCTGCAGCAGCTGCGAAATACGCAGGCTCTGAGGACCGGAGAAGGAGAAATCGAGTTTGCGAGCGATGCCTTTTTCAAAAATATCAAGGTGTTCGCTACGTCCGACGCTCGGCATAATCATATGCAGATCGTGGACTTTCGCCGGGTTGACTTCGGCGAGCATACGCGAGAGGAAATCGGCTTGCTTCTGGTTGTTACCTTCCAGCACCACACGGTCGCCGGGGGCAATCAGTTTTTCCAGCGCATCCACCAGACCATCGGTGGGAATTACCTTACCCTGCACCGGGAGGGACGCTACGCGGCGTGCTTTTTCGCTACGACGCGTGCTCCAGTTCCGGGCCGGAGTTTGGCCAGCATTCATTATTAACCTCCTGATTCAGCAAATCATTTTTGCCTGGATTTGTGCTGCAGTAAGTCTGCTCCGTTAGGAGTAGAGCATCAATTAAGCTGGAGTGCGGATTGTTAGCCTAAGAGTAATAATTGCTTGGGTAATTATGTGATGACGATCGAAGCAGGAAGGTTGAGTGTAGACTACGTTGCGGGAAGTCAGGGCCGGATACGCATTAGATCTATCGTAGGAACTGAGCCTTCTGAGAGAGACGCCTGGTCATTTTATTGATAGAATATCTATTCATCTATCTATTCAAAAAGCGATTCAATAATATGCCAGCTCGCTCTGATACGATACGCCAGTTGCTCAGTCAAGGGCCGATGCCAGCCAGGCAACTCATTGAAAAAATGAGCATTAGCCAGCCAACACTGTCTCGTGCATTAAAAGTTATTGGCGATGATATTGTCCGAGTTGGGGCTGGGCCATCTATTCAATATGCTTTACGCGATGCCTTTCGCGGATTCAGGTCGGCACCGATTTACCGCATTACTGAAGACGGACGCGTGAGGTCTCTTGGCGAGCTTATTCCGGTTCGTCCTGCGGGATTTGTCATGGTGCAGACCGACAATGTCAGTCTCCATAGCGACGGGTTGCCGTGGTGGCTGTTTGACATGCGGCCACAAGGCTATCTCGGGCGAGCCTATGCCTCAACGTATGCGGCCGATCTTGGACTATCGGCAAATCCAGAGCAATGGGAAGACGCGGATGTGCTCAGAGCGTTGCTTGCCCATGGTCATGATTCTGTCGGCAACCTGCTGATAGGGGAGCAAGCTCGAGACCGTTTCCTTGAGATGCCGGAACCCACCGCCGTTGAGCGGGCGACAGTGTACCCCGCGTTGGCTTTAGCGGCTGATGCCGGCGAGGCTCCGGGTTCATCTGCAGGCGGCGAACAGCCTAAATTTTGCACTTATACGGACCGCGGTCACGTCTTAGTGAAATTCTCGGCCCCGGACGATAACCCGGTGAGCGAACGCTGGCGCGATCTTCTGTTGGCCGAACATTTGGCGCTGAGCGTGCTTGGTGTGGAAACTGAGGTCTTTGATTTTGGGAGTCAGCGCTTCCTCGAGATCCCCCGATTCGACCGCGTTGATCAACTGGGTCGGATCGGCGTCTTCTCGCTGAGGGCACTTGATGCAGAATTTGTTGGTAATGCTAGAGCCCCGTGGCCTGTACTGGTTAATAGCCTCGTAGCGCAAGGGTATGTCCATCCTGAGGCCGCGGTTGAAACTGCTCGTCTTTGGGCATTTGGGATGCTCATTGGCAATACCGACATGCACCACGGGAACTTATCGTTCATCAGCTGCCACGGTCGCCCGTATCACCTTGCACCTGCCTACGACATTCTGCCTATGGGGTTCGCTCCCAGGACGGGTGGCGCTATCGTGAACGCGCTTCGACCGGCGTCACTACCGGAAGTCATTAGCGGGGATATCTGGCGGGAAGCGCTCGGATTGGCTGAGGAGTTCTTTGAAAAAGCAAGCCGTTGCGAGCGTTTCTCCGTCAGTTTCGGCCCATGCTTTGAAGCATTACGCCGTCACCTTGACGAGGCCCGCTCGCGTATCGAGCGCCTGGGATAAGCGAAACGGCGTTGCCGATTTACGCTTGCCAGGCGCTCGGTGCAAAGGACTCTATTTCTTTTTATTGAGCATCGATTTCAAATCAGCAAACGGATTGTACGTCGCCGCATCGATATCGTCCTGGGCGTCTTCGCCTGCCACAACGCGGGTGCCGTACTGGTCTGCTTCGGTATATTTTGAGTGCTCGTGATCATGACAATACAGACACAACAACTCCCAGTTGCTGCCGTCTGGCGGGTTATTGGTGTGATCATGATCGATATGGTGAACCGTTAATTCCCGCAGGTTTGAATACACAAACTCCCGCGAGCAGCGTCCGCATACCCATGGATAGATTTTCAGCGCCTTCTCGCGGTAGCCGCTTTCCAGTCGCGCATAGTTTTTTGGGATAAGAGCCATGGCTGTTGTTACCTGTTAAAAATCGAAAATTTTACGTGAGTGCGCCCAATGTACCCGAAGGCGAAATGAAATGGGAATCGATGTTTATTTTTAAGAAGATTATAGCGATTTTCTTTTTCAGAACGGGCTAGGGCTGTGGGCGTGGATCGGTTCTTCGGTACCAGGATGCACGAAATGCAGTCCGCTGGCGTGCAGCATCAGGCGCGGCGTTTGTTCGCAGCCTGGCGACAGAAGCCCGCCGTACAGGTCGCAGCCCAGAATAGGGTGGCCGAGTCGTTGGCTGTGAATGCGTAGCTGATGGGTGCGCCCGGTTTCTGGCATCAGCTGGACGCGCGTGACCGGCACTGAGGTTCCGTCTGCCTGCACATAATGAAAGCGCTCAATCACCTGATAGCGTGAACGCGCTGGCTTGCCGGTGATGGCGCAAATCGACATCAGCGGGAACAGCGTCGGGTCTTTGGCAATCGCCGCATCTATTATCCCTTCGTCGTCGGCCAAATGACCGCACAACAGGGCGCTGTACACTTTGGTCACGGCGCGCTGGCTGAACTGCTGGCAAAGTGCGGCATTGATAGCCTTGTTGCGCGCGACGACCATCAGCCCGGAGGTGCCGAAATCCAGACGGTGGACCAGGGTGCAGCCGGGGAAAAGTTGCACTAGTCGATGATGCACCGAATCGAGATTCTGCGGGTTTTTCCCCGACAGGCTGAGCAACCCCGTGGGTTTATTGATTAGCACCAGATGCGCATCCTGCCAGAGCACCTCTATCTGGTCATGACACGGGGGGGCAATAAAAGTATCAATTATCGAAGACATCGGGCGGCCAGGATGAAGAGTGGAAGCGGATGATAGCGAATTTTCAGTCGACTGACGAATTTGGCCGCCGCCGGGCCAGGCTCAACGCCTGCCGTCTGGTATCGCCTGTAAAAATACGGGTATAATCACCTAAATTATTCAACCGGTTCAGATACGAAGATGACAAAACTCACCTTACAAGAGCAGATGTTAAAAGCGGGATTAGTATCCAGCAAAAAAATGGCCAAGGTTCAGCGCACGGCTAAAAAATCACGCGTTCAGGCACGTGAGGCAAGAGAGGCCGTAGAAGAGAATAAAAAAGCGCAGCTTGAGCGTGATAAAGAGCTCAGCGAGCAGCAAAAACAAGCGACGCTGTCGAAAGAATATAAAGCGCAGGTCAAGCAGCTGATTGAAATGAACAAAATCACCATTGCCCGAGGCAATATTGATTTTAACTTCACCGATAACAATTTAATCAAAAAAATCGTCGTGGATAAACTGACGCAGTCACAGTTGATCAGCGGTCGTCTGGCGATTGCGCGTCTGCTGGTCGATAAAAACGGGGACAGCACCTACGCCATTATCCCCGCGAGCGTGGCCGATAAAATTGCCCAGCGTGATGCGGACAGTATCGTTCTGAACAGTACCTTGAGTCAGGAAGAGCAGGATGAAGACGATCCGTATGCTGATTTCAAAGTGCCTGATGATTTGATGTGGTAACGCGCGGCTAACCCGACTTTAACCTTCCGAGGACGATAGATGAACACCGAAATCCCATTGAAATTTTATGACATCGTGGACGAGTATTCGACCGAATGCGCCGAGCCGGTGAGCGACGCAGAGCGTGATTCTTTGGCGCATTATTTCCAGCTGCTGGTCACCCGTTTAATGAATAACGAAGAAATCAGCGAAGAAGCCCAGCAGGATATGGCCCAGGAAGCGGGAATCAACGCTAAGCGCATTGATGATATCGCGACCTTCCTGAATACATGGGGCAACGAGTAGGTCCTTTCCGGCTGGATTGACAGGCTGATGATGTGAGTTTGAAAAATTTCACGTTAATCAGCCTGTTTGCACCCGTTATTTCTTACTCAAATCACTCAGCAGCACCGCAATATGTTGCCCGCCCTGGGTGTTCTCCAGCCCGATTTTAACGATGATGGTCAGCGGCACCGAGAGCAGCATGCCGACCGGGCCAAGTAGCCAGCCCCAGAATATCAACGACAGGAATACCACCAGCGTGGAAAGGCCCAGCCCACGGCCCATAATACGTGGCTCAAGAATATTGCCAAACACCATGTTGATCGCCAGATACCCCGCCAGAACTACCAGCGCATCGTAGACGTTGCCGAAAACCAATACCTGCAAAATCGGCGGGACGGCGGCCAGCACCGAGCCGATATTAGGAATATAGTTCAGCGCAAACGCCAGCATTCCCCAGATAAACGCAAAGCGCACGTCGAGGGCTGCGAGCATGGCCCAGGCGACCAGCCCGGTCACCAGACTGATGGCGGTTTTCAGCACCAGATAATGACTCACGCTGTCGATGGCTTTCTGGATCGCCGCCATACCTTCCACCGGACGCACCATCATCTGCTGCAGTTTGGCCGGGAGCTGTGGCACTTCAAACAGCATAAATACCACCGTCAGAAGTAGCAGGAAAATGGAGGACATGGCGTTGGTGAGCTGTGTCAGCAGGCCGGTGACCAGCGTCATCGCCGCATTCGGGTCGATGTATTTTCCCAACTCATTAACGGACACATCAAGGCCAAAGCGCTGTAACCACGGTTGCAGGTTTTCCATTGGCACAACCAGCGACGAACGATACTGCGGCAGCGTGCGGGCGAGTTCGTTGAGCGACGTGCCCAGATAGGACAACAGCAGCACGGCCACCAAAATAATGAAGGTGATGAGCAGGGTGACTGCCAGCCCACGCGGAACGCGCCAGCGGACCAGCAACTGCACCACCGGGTTGAGCACCACGGCGATAAACAGCGACAGAATAAATGGCACCACAATATCAGCGGCGAAGCGAATTCCGGCGAGGATAATCACCAGCATTCCAAGCATGATAACTATCTTTAATCCATTAAGTGTAATACCCGACCTGGCCATAACATTCCTTGATAAACGTGATAAAGAACATCATAAAGCGCCAAGGGGTAAGAATAAACTCATTAATACAAAATGCGCTGGGTAAAGAATTGAAAAGACTTTGAGTTTATTTTTCCACTATGCCAAAATTGCGCTGTGTTTAACTACTGAGGACAATTTTCATCCGCAAAGACGAGAAGCAACACCGCGGATAATTGTAATTTTATGGACATGTCGTTCAGAACCTGTACTTCCTTGCAATCTGTCGTAATCCCCACGCTTTCCTTGCTTTCTGCCGAGCAGCACTGGCGCTCTGCGCTGTAGTTTTTTCCTTCCTTTGAGCTAAAACTTAATCATTTTTTACGGTTTGCGCCTCCTCGCAAACTGCAACGGATTATATTCTCAGGCAGGAGAAGAACCATGTTTTACTGGATATTATTAGGTCTGGCGATCGTCGCTGAAATTACAGGAACCTTGTCGATGAAATGGGCAAGCGTTAACGATGGTCATACCGGTTATATTTTAATGCTCGGCATGATTGCCCTTTCATATATATTCCTTTCCTTTGCGGTTAAAAAAATCGCACTCGGGGTGGCTTACGCCCTGTGGGAAGGCGTCGGTATTTTATTGATTACGTTGTTCAGCGTACTGTTATTTGATGAAAGCCTGACGCTGATGAAAGGTGCAGGGCTGGCCACGCTGGTGATGGGTATTGTGCTGATTAAATCCGGTACCCGTAAAGTCAAAAACAAAGCTGCGGAGGTGAACCATGCCGCAGTTTGAGTGGGTACACGGCGCGTGGCTGGCAGGGGCAATTGTGCTGGAAATCATCGCCAATATATTCCTTAAATTTTCGGACGGATTCCGCCGAAAAATATACGGTATATTGTCGCTGGTGGCGGTACTGGCCGCATTTAGCGCCTTGTCGCAGGCGGTAAAAGGCATCGATCTTTCGGTGGCCTACGCCATTTGGGGCGGATTCGGCGTGGTTGCTACGCTGGCAGCGGGTTGGATCCTGTTTGGACAGCGCCTTAATTACAAAGGATGGATCGGTTTAATCTTGTTAATTGCCGGAATGGTGATGATTAAACTCGCATGATGTGACGCTGCCCGCGTTTGTGGGCAGCGAAAAATGCTGGCTGTATTACGCTAATTAAACAGGGTGCATTTCCCCGAGTGCTGGGCACTTGCTGGAGGGTTGCTTATGTTTAATCCATCTCGCTGGCGTAATATCGCCACCGCCAGAACACTTTTTGTGATGTTGTTTCTGGCGGGTATAGGGCTGATTATTTCCATTGTCTCTTTGCTGTATCTTTCCCAGCACCTGATTAGCAGCAAAACGAACGCCATTGACGCGCATCGTTCGGCACTTTCGGTGGACGGTGCGATTCAGACGTCGGTTAATCGCGTGCTGTCGCTGGTGGTGGATAACGCTATCTGGGACGACGCAGTGCATAAAGTGTATCCGCCTACGCTGGATACCCGCTGGCTGTACGATACCTGGGGCGCTGGGTTTAAAATCAATAATCTCTACGACGGCACATTCGTGCTCGATGAACATTACCACGTGTTGTGGGGATCGTTTCACAGCCAGCCATTCAGCGAACGCAATCTGGATTTCTTCGGCGAGGGTTTAACCGCGCTGATTAAGAACCATGCGGCGGAACTGGCGAGCGGTAAAAATATCTTTGCCGGTATAACCGAAACCCGCGAAGGCGTTGCGTTCGTCGGCATCGGCCTTATTCGCCCGATGACCAGCCGCCTACCGATATATGACGCCACCCGGCGTTATCTGGTCATTACCCGCCACCTGAACCCCGGCATTTTGAAAGATCTCGGGAATACCTTTCAGATTGCCAACCTGAATATGACCAAAGCCCAAAGCAGCGTCTACAGCGTGCCGCTGAAAAGCTCCGGAAATAAAGTGGTCGGCTACCTGAACTGGCAACCGCGCCTGCCGGGCGCGGAGGCGGTGATGGCGGCCTCGCCGGAGATCCGCCAAATTGTTGCTCTGGCGGTAGGGCTCATTTTGCTGTTTATTGTGCTGAGCAGTCTCGGTCTGTACAAACTGGCGCGTGGCGAGAAACAGGCGCGGGAAATCGCGCTCACCGACTGGCTGAGCCATCTGCCAAATCGCCGGGCGCTGATTGAGCATCTGGAAAAAGTCAGCCCGCGCGGCGATGAAGCGCTGAAAACGATGGTATTTATCGATCTTGATGGCTTCAAAGACGTGAACGACATCTACGGACACGACGTGGGCGACACGCTGATTGTGCACATCGCGCAAACCTTGCAGGCGCAAGTGCCGGTGGGCGGCATGTTAGCGCGGCTTGGCGGCGACGAGTTTGCGATGACCGTCAGCGGCGTGGAGTCCGGCCAAAAAGCAGCGGCCTTTGCGGGGAGCGTGCTGGATTATCTCAATAACCCGATTCGTCTCGGCGAACGCACCATCCACATCAGCGCCAGTATCGGTATTGCCAGCGGCTCGCTGGCAAGCAGTCCCAGCTCCGAGCTGTTCCGTCGGGCGGATATCGCCATGTATCACTCTAAAATTACCGGTAAAGGGCGCATCACGCATTACGACGCCGAGCTGAACAGCGCCAGGGAATATCAACTGAGCATTGAGAACGACATTCGTGACGGGCTGGATAACGACGAATTCGACGTCTGGTATCAGCCGATTGTTGATGCGCGGACTCAGGTGATGACCGGCGTGGAGGCGCTGGTGCGCTGGCCACGGCGTCCGAAAGGGGAGCTGAAACCCGACGCGTTTATCGCTATCGCCGAAACCAGCGGGCTAATTTATTCCCTTGGCCAGTTCGTGCTACGCCGCGCCTGTTCGGATATGCAGGGGCTGGGTGATTTAAAGCTGTCGGTGAACATTTCCCCGGCGCAGTTCCGCGACCCGGAATTTGAAAACAAAGTCGCGCGGGTGCTGGAGACCTGCCATTTCCCGCCGTATCGCTTACAGCTGGAGGTCACCGAGACCTATGTCCTGGAAAACCCGGAGCGCGCCCGGGCGGCCATTTCTAACCTGAAACTGCTCGGTACCGCCGTGGCGCTGGATGATTTCGGCACCGGCTATTCGAGCATTGGTTATCTGCGGCGTTTTAATTTCGACACCATCAAAATCGACAAATCACTGGCCGGGCTGGTGGATAACGACGATCAGGCGGCGGCGTTGGTCGGCGGGACGATTCGCATCGCCAATGCGCTGGGCATGTCGGTGATTGCGGAAGGGGTCGAAAACGAGAAACAGATGAAGCTGCTGCGATTGGCCGGGTGCGATCAGCTGCAGGGCTATTTGTTCAGTGAACCGATGCCGATAGCGTCGCTGCTGCAGTTGCGTCAGCAGCGACAGTGTTAATTACTGGCCCGCCAGCGTTTCGAGTTTGTCCCGAAAACCGGTCACCGAAATCGCGCGGTTATCTGCCCGCCAGCGATCTTTCGCCGCCGGAGCTGAGCTTTGAACGCCAATCAGCTGCCAGCCTTCATCGGTTTTCAGCATCAGCGGTGAACCGCTGTCGCCAGGCAAGGTATCGCACTGATGCGACAGCACAGTGCTTTGCGCCCAGCCGGTCACCAGACAGTTATTGTGCGTGTACAGCGAATCCAGATGATCGAGCGGATAACCGGACTGCGTCACCTGGCGGTTGGCGGCTTTGAGCGCTGCGGTCAAGGCGTCCTTATCTCCGGCGAACAGCGACAAGGGTGTGATGCCAGAAGGCGGATAGCGCAGCACAATCAGGCCAAAATCCCAAGGCGCGGCGGAGGACGGAACAATCCAGCCGTCACCGTCCGGCTTCAGGCGTTTGCCCAGCGACGGCTCAACGCGGCCATCAATCCCGTGAATTTCATATCGCCATACGCCTTTTTGCGACACAAAGCGCAGGGCAACGGGCTTATCGAGTTTTCCCTTCGGCGGCGTCAACAGGCAGTGGCCTGCGGTCAGCGCCAGGTGCGGAGAAATTAAGGTGGCGGTGCAAAGATTGCCACTGGCCGTTTCAAGCTGGCCGATAGCATCCCACGGGGATTGCGTAGGATTGGTGACCTTGACGCGGTCGTCATGACCAAAGAAAAGCGTCTTAAGATCGGAGGCACTGATGCCGGTGTCGTCGCTGTCATCGTCAGCGTGGGTCAGGGGAGAAAAAAGGCAAACGGCTCCCAGTAAAACCACTATGGATCTGTGCATAACACTCTCTGAAGGGGCGATTATGATTATAAAAAGGTAACCCAATGAGATTACTATAGACGGGATGAATGAAAAGTGGGAGTAAAATCAGCGTGCTACACTCAGTACAAAAAGAAGCGGGTGGCAACCAGGGCGCAAATAATCAGCAATAAAAGGATGAGCTCGAATCGATAGCGTCGCAGCATCATTGCTCTCCAGAAAAAAACGGCGCTGAAATAGCGCCGATTTAGTATACAAGACCGTACGACCGGTTGCGAAATTACGCAGCTGGCTGTGCAGCTGGTTTAGCAGCCTGGTGCTTGGTGTGTTTTACGTGTTTTTTCGCAGCCTGCGCTTTCTGCGCTACAGCAGGTTTGGTTGCTGCTTTTTTGTGGTGCTTTTTAGCAGCCTGCGCTTTCTGCGCTACAGCGGGCTTAGTTGCTGCTTTTTTGTGGTGCTTTTTAGCGGCCTGCGCTTTCTGCGCTACAGCAGGTTTGGTTGCTGCTTTTTTGTGGTGTTTTTTAGCGGCCTGCGCTTTCTGCTCTGTAGCGGCTTTCTTGTGTTTTTTATGATGAGTGGTTTTAGCCGGAGCAGCGTGAGTTGCAGCAGGCGCAGCAGCCGGAGCGGTGGCAGCGGTGTCAGCAGCGAAAGCAGCAGAAGACAGACCCATAGCAGCGGCAACAACCAGAGCTAATACTTTTTTCATTCTGAAATCCTCGAATTTGGTTTCTATGTTCAACCCCACTGCGGGGCCGTTGAACAGACTATATGCTTGTCTTTTAAAGGCTTCCGTGAGTGATTGGTATCGGCGTGTAACCATATGTACACTTCCAGCCAGTTCTAAAATACACTTTTAAAATCAATAAGATGCAATCTGTCCCATCTGCCTTGTCAGAGAACTTCCCACAATTATTTAAATTTATGTGCATTTACCGCTGCAGGAAAGCGCTTGGGGCTTCCCAAAAACCCGCATTAAATGTGCACTATTAACCTTTTGATATCCGTAAGATAGCCGGCTAACTATTTTTTGAGGTGAGTTGTGATTGCGAATTCTTCTGTCCTGTGGGGCGGTGTTCTACTTCTTGTTCTGGCGATACTGTGGCTGCAATACGATAGTGGAAGGCTGAAGCGCGAAATGCGGCGCTCGCGTAAAGGGCGGGAGCAACGTGAGGCCGAACTTAAATTGTTGCAGCAGGAATGGGATGAGTTTGTTGTTGCGGAAAAAAATGAGCTTGATCAGCAGAGAATTGCAATGCATCGCAAGTATGCAAGTGAGGTACACCGCAAGCTGGGCAGACTAGCCGGAATGCTGGCTCAAGATTAAAAAAGATTGTGGCGGGCTGCGCCACAATCTCTCCCATCAACTTACAAATAACGGGCGGTTAAATGCTCGCGAAAATAGCGGCTGTTCAGGTCTTCGCCGGTGGCGTGGGTGATCAGCTCCGTGGTGCTGAAGCGGCTACCGTGCTGCCAGACATTCTGCTGTAGCCAACCGAACAGCGGGCTGAAGTTGCCGTCATTCAGATTCTGGTCAAGGTCCGGCAGCGCTTTGCGGGCAGCCTGGAACAGCTGAGCGGCGTACATCGCACCCAACGTGTACGACGGGAAGTAGCCGAAGCCACCGTCCGTCCAGTGAATATCCTGCATACAGCCGTTGCGGTAATTGCCTTCGGTCGACAAGCCCAGATACTGCTGCATTTTTTCATCCCACAACGCCGGAATGTCATCGACTTCAATTTGGCCATCAATCAGCGCGCGTTCGATTTCATAACGCAGGATCACATGCGCCGGATAGCTGACTTCATCGGCGTCCACGCGAATGTAACCGCGTTCGACCGTCTGACTCCAGGCAATGAAATTATCCAGACTGAATGCAGGCTGGCTGCCGAAATGCTGCTGGATCTTCGGCAGCAGATGCTTGAGGAACGCGGCACTGCGACCGAGCTGCATCTCAAAGAACAGACTCTGTGATTCATGCACGCCCATTGAACGCGCGTGCGCGATCGGCTGTCCGGCCCACTGACGCGGCAGGTTTTGTTCATAACGCGCGTGGCCGGTTTCGTGGATAACGCCGAAGAGGGCGCTGAGCAGATCGTTTTCGTCATAGCGCGTGGTGATGCGCACATCTTCCGATACGCCGCCGCAGAACGGATGGGTGCTGACATCAAGGCGACCGCCGTTAAAATCGAAACCGAGCAGGGTCATGGTTTCCAGCCCAAGCTGGCGCTGTGATTCGGTGGGGAACGGGCCTTGTGGGTTGATGAGTGTGCGGCTGGCCTGTTTATCAACCACGGTTTGCAGCAAATCGGGCAGCCAGCTTTTCAGGTCAGCGAACAGGACGTCGAGACGGCTACTGGTCATGCCCGGTTCGTAGAGGTCGAGCAGGGCGTCGTAGCGCGAACCGCCGCTGGCTTCGGCGCGGATTTTGGCTTCTTCACGACTCAAACGCACCACTTCTTTCAGATTCGGCGCAAAGCCTTGCCAGTCGTTGTTTTTACGCTGGGTACGCCAGGCGTGCTCGCAGCGGTTACCCGCCAGCGATTTCGCTTCGACCAGGCTTTCAGGTAACAGCGCGGCCTGATGGTAAGCGCGCGCCATTTCATTCAAATTCGCGCGTTCGTCATCGCTGAGGTTTTCCTGCTGAGCAGCTTCGAGGGCGTTCGCCACATTTTTGTCGGTCAGGATTTGATGTTGCAGTACGCCTAATTCAGCCAGCGCTTCGCCGCGAGCCTGGCTTCCGCCCGGTGGCATCATGGCAGCCATATCCCAGCCAGCGATGGAGGAGAGGTGCGAGAAACGAGATAAACGCTGGAAAGTGCGGGTGAGCTGTTGGTAGTTATTGTTTGCCATTGTGCCTGAATTCCCAATGAGTGGCGTCGAAATGCGCGTGCCGTCAAAATTACGACGAAAGTATGAGGCGGAATATCAATTATACGCCAGGCTAATCACTATCACAGGTCATCAGTGTGCGGCAAATTATGAATCCATTCATCTGGGTTTTCATCGCGCTGCTGTCAGTTGATGCAGTGCGTGACATCTTAGGCTTAACCACCCTTTTAGGTCAGTGGTAAAGCTGCCCGCCAGCGGCGGGCGTTCTATTAGTGCAGGCGTTTATGCAGGCAACTGCCTGTTATCAGCGCCAGGACCAGCATTGCCGCGATAAACCCGCCCACACCGTTCCAGCCCCAGTTATGCCAGAACACACCGCCCAGCGTCCCCGCGATGCTTGAACCCAAATAGTAGCTAAACAGATACAGCGAAGAGGCCTGACCGCGTGCGCGGCGAGCGCGTGGCCCGATCCAGCTACTGGCGACCGAATGTGCGGCGAAGAAACCCGCCGAGAACAGCAGCATACCGAAGAAGATAACCCACAATGATGAGAACAGCGTCAGCAGCAGGCCACACAGCATCACCCCGGTAAAGCCAATCATCACCGGGCCGCGCCCGAAGCGTTGGGTCATGGCGCCCGCTTTTGGAGAACTCCAGGTGCCGGTGAGGTAAGCCACGGATAGCAGGCCCACTACCGCCTGGCTCAGGGACCACGGCGACATCATCAGGCGATAGCCGATGTAGTTGAACAGCGTCACGAACGCGCCCATCAGCAGAAAACCTTCCGCGAACAGCAGCGGCAGACCTTTATCACGCCAGTGAATACGAAAGTTGATGAACAGTGATTTAGGACGCAGCGATGCCGGTTTAAAGTGGCGCGAATCTGGCAGAATACGCCAGAACATCAGCGCCGCCGCAAGGGCGAAACAGCCAATCATCGCCACTGCGACTCGCCAGCCGAAGAAATCCGTCATTACCCCGGTCAGTAAACGTCCGCTCATGCCGCCAATCGAGTTTCCGCTGATGTACAGCCCCATTGAAAAGGCGACAAAGCTCGGGTGAATTTCTTCGCTCAAATAGGTCATGCCGACCGCCGCCACACCGCTTAACGACAGGCCAATCAACGCCCGCATGATAAGGATCCCGTGCCAGCTGGTCATCATCGTTGACAGCAGCGTACAGCAGGAGGCCAGCAGCAGGGCCGTGACCATCACCTGTTTACGCCCGATGGCATCCGACAGCGGCCCGGTAAACAGCAGCCCGACGGCCAGTAAACCGGTCGACACCGATAGAGAAATACTGGCGCTGGCAGGCGATACGCCAAACTCATGCGACAGCACTGGAAGAATAGGCTGGACGCAATAGAGCAGGGCGAAGGTGGCGAGTCCGGCGGAGAACAGCGCCAGCGTGACGCGAATAAATTGCGGGGTTCCGCGTTGGATAAACTGGCCCGGCGCAGGAAGACGGATATCGTTGACGTCACGGGCCGGGGCGGTGTCAACGGTGGAGGTACGGCTCAAAGAAAAATCCTTACATCAGAGGAAATATCAAAAAAATCAGTTCACAACTTCAGATTAGGAAAATGTAAATATACTGTCTAATATATTAATAATCTCAAATGATACTTTAAACATATGAATATAGAACTGCGACATTTGCGTTACTTCGTGGCGGTAGCGGAAGAACTGCATTTTGGGCGCGCGGCCGCCCGGCTCAACATCTCCCAGCCGCCAATAAGCCAGCAAATTCAGATCCTGGAACAGCAGATTGGCGCTCGATTATTCGCCCGCACTAATCGCAGCGTCAGCCTGACGCCCGCCGGAAAGCTGTTTCTGGCTGACAGTCGGCAAATCCTGCTTCAGGTTGAAGACGCAGCAGCCCGGGCGGCGCGTTTGCATCAGGGGGAAACTGGCGAACTACGCATCGGATTTACCTCTTCGGCGCCGTTTATTAAGGCGGTGTCGGATACGCTGTCGCGTTTTCGTCGGCAGTATCCTGACGTGCATATCCAGACGCGGGAAAGTAATACCCGCGAGCAGATTGCGCCGCTGAGCGAAGGGGCGCTGGATTTGGGCCTGATGCGTAAAACGCAGCTGCCGGACACCCTTGAGTGGCAGGTTATTTTGCGAGAGCCGCTGATGGCGATGGTTCACCGGGATCATCCGCTGGCTAACAGAGAGTCCGTTTCACTGGCAGAAATGGTGCTGGAGCCGTTAGTGTTCTTTGATCCGCACGTTGGTACTGGACTGTATGACGATATTCTCGGCCTGCTCAGGCGCTTTGGTACGCCCACGATTACCCAGGAAGTGGGCGAGGCGATGACCATTATCGGGCTGGTCTCCGCCGGGCTGGGGGCGTCGATTCTTCCGGCCTCATTTAAGAAGGTTCAGCTCAATGAGATGCGCTGGTTGCCGATAAGTGATGAGGATGCGGTATCGGAAATGTGGCTGGTGTGGTCCCGGCATCATGACCAAACCCAGGCGGCGCTTCGCTTCCGCGAACAGCTGTTGGCCGCGGCAATGGTCGACTTTTTTGCCGAAAACACACGAAAAAATGTGCGGTAAATCACAAGCCTAAGTAAAAATTTGACGAGTTGCGTCGAAGTGCTTCAACATAGCAAAAGTTTATTTCGAAGCGCGAAAATAAGGGAGTCTTCGGTGGTAGCAGAAAGTCAGCCAGGGCATATTGATCAGATTAAGCAGACTAACGCAGGGGCGGTTTACCGCCTGATTGATCAGCTCGGCCCGGTGTCGCGTATCGACCTTTCTCGCCTTGCGCAACTTGCGCCCGCCAGTATCACCAAGATTGTTCGCGAAATGCTCGAAGCGCATCTGGTGCAGGAAACGGAAATTCAGGACCCGGGCAGCCGCGGTCGTCCGGCCGTAGGCCTGATGGTGGAAACCGAAGCCTGGCACTATCTGTCACTGCGCATTAGCCGGGGGGAAATTAACCTCGCCCTGCGTGATTTGAGCAGCAAGCTGGTGGTAGAAGAAGAACAAACGCTGCCGCTGGTGGATGACAAACCGTTTCTCGACCGCGTTATCGAACACATCGACCACTTTTTCATTCGCCATCAGCAAAAGCTCGAGCGCCTGACTTCTATCGCAATAACCCTTCCCGGCATTATTGATACCGAAAACGGCATTATTCACCGGATGCCATTTTACGATGACGTAAAAGACGTGGCGCTCGGCGAAGCGCTGGAGTCTCGCACCGGCGTGCCGGTGTATCTGCAACACGATATCAGCGCGTGGACCATGGCAGAGGCGCTGTTTGGCGCGTCTCGCGGCGCGCGGGACGTTATCCAGGTGGTTATCGATCATAACGTTGGCGCGGGGGTTATCACCGACGGACGTTTGCTGCATGCAGGCAGCAGCAGCCTGGTGGAAATCGGCCATACCCAGGTCGACCCCTACGGCAAACTCTGTTACTGCGGAAATCACGGCTGTCTGGAAACCATTGCCAGCGTCGAAAGCGTGCTGGAACTGGCGCAAATTCGGATGAAACAGTCGATAAGTTCGATGCTGCATCAGCAGCCGCTGACCGTCGAATGGCTGTGTCAGGCGGCGGTGCAGGGCGATCTATTGGCCAAAGATATCATTAGCGGCGTAGGGACCCACGTCGGACGCATTCTCGCCATCATGGTGAATTTATTTAACCCACAAAAAATTCTTATAGGTTCGCCGTTCAACCAGGCCTCCAGCATTCTGTTCCCGGCCATCAGCGCCTGCATCCATCAGCAGTCTCTCCTGGCTTACAGTCGGCATATCAGTGTTGAGAGCACCCAGTTCCGCAACCGGGGAACGATGACTGGCGCCGCGCTGGTTAAAGATGCGCTGTATAACGGATCTCTGCTGATCAGACTGTTACAAGGGTAACAAAATTTAATTGTTAAGCTAAAAATTGCGCTAACGCAAGCTGGCTTTTCGCCCAATCACTTACACTTCCTCCGCTCTTGAATTATCACCCTGATTTATATTTTCACCGTCAAAGCTGTGGAGTGAAACATGCTTAAGCGTTTCTTTATTACTGGTACGGATACCTCTGTTGGAAAGACGGTGGTATCACGCGCGTTGCTGCAGGCGTTCGCCGCCAATGGCAAAAGCGTGGCAGGGTACAAACCTGTCGCCAAAGGCAGCAAGGAAACGCCTGAAGGACTGCGCAACAAAGATGCGCTGGTACTGCAAAGTGTTTCCACCCCGGAACTTCCCTATAGCGCTGTCAATCCTATCGCCCTGAGCGAAGAGGAAAGCAGCGTGGCGCACAGTTGCCCGATCAACTACACCTTATTGTCTAAAGGTCTAGATGACCTGAGCCAGCGCGTCGATCACGTGGTGGTTGAAGGCACCGGCGGCTGGCGTAGTCTGATGAACGATTTGCGCCCGCTCTCTGAATGGGTCGTACAGGAACAATTACCGGTCGTTATGGTGGTAGGCATCCAGGAAGGCTGCATCAACCATGCATTGCTGACCGCCCAGGCGATTGCGAACGATGGTCTGCCGTTAATCGGTTGGGTCGCTAACCGCATCAACCCGGGTCTGGCGCACTACGCCGAAATCATCGACGTGCTGAGCAAAAAACTGCCCGCGCCGTTGGTGGGTGAGCTTCCGTATCTGCCGCGCGCTGAACAGCGTGAACTGAGCCAGTACGTCGATTTAACTATGTTCGGCGACATGTTGGCGGTAGATCGAGTCCTGGCGTAACGTCCGCGACAGTACCGACGCCACCACGCACGAAATCAGTAAGCCGGGCAGCAGTGCATACTGCCCGGTCATTTCACAGATCATCAGCGTCGACATAATCGGCGCATGGGTTGTCGCCGCCAGCAGCGTGGCCATTCCCGTTAACCCCATCAGTACTGCCATTTCATTGCCGTCCGGCAACCATAGCCCCCAGAATCGGGCGAACAACATCCCAATCGCCATCCCGACAAACAACGTTGGTGTAAATACTCCGCCCGGCGCACCGGAGCCGCTGCTCGACAGCACTGCCAGCAATTTACATAAGAACACGCCCGCCACCGCGCCAAATAGCGGCGGAGCCAGCAGGTAGTTCTGCACCACGCTGTAGCCGTTGCCCCAGACCGCAGGCGTTAACAACGACAGCAGGCCGACGATAAATCCGCCCAGCGCCAGCTGCCATGGCGGAGACAGTTTGAGTCGCAAAAACAGCGAATGGGTAAAGCCCATCAGCCAGACAAATACCGGTCCGCAGAGTCCGGCGAGCAGCCCGGTCGCCAGCATCAAGCCATAGGTGCCCGCGCTGTGTGGGGCTTCGACGTGGACGACATACAGCAATTCCGGTCCCCCGCTCAGCAGATTGGTCATCAGCAGGGCTATCACCGCCGCGACCACCACAGGCCCGAGCGAGGCCAGCATCAGCGTGCCGAACAGAATTTCTGCGATAAACAGGCTGCCTGCCAGCGGCGCGTGATAGGCGCTGGCCATCCCGGCGGCGGCCCCGCAGGCAATCCACAGCTTCCATTCATCTTTAGGCGTAAAACGTTTGGCAAAGAAAGAGGCCGCGAGGGCAGCGAGCAGGATCATCGCCCCTTCGCGGCCGATGGCGCTGCCGCTGACCACCACCAGCAACGAAGCCAGCGATTTCACCAGGCTCGAACCGTAATCAAACTGCCCGTCACCGGTTTCCAGCGCTTCCATGTAATCCGTTGGAGCATGCGGTCGCTGGCGGGTGTAACGCTGCCAGCCCCACAGCAGCAGCCCGGCGGCGAGTCCCCCGAGCGCAGGCGTCAGCAGCCGTCGCCACCAGGGCAGACTACCTGCCGCATACACCAGGCTGCGGCTGTCGTCGCTCAATAACAGCCACTCGAGCAGATACATGGCGTGACGAAACAACGCCACGGCAAGGGCGGCAAGAATGCCGACTATCGTCGCAATGAGCAGGCGGCGAAACATTGCCTGAATGTCAGGGTAAGCGTGTAGGCGATGCATCGATTTTCACGGTTGATCAGAGTGATACCGTATTGTGCGAGGAAATCGGGAGCTTGGCAAAAAACAAACGCAAAATTCCCCCTCGGGCGAGGGGGAAATCGGTTAATCCGCGGAGTGAATATTCAACGCACGACGCGTACGGCCGGAGCTGAGATAGTCGGCGATGTAATCCTGAGATATTTCACCGTTGTAGCGGCCGTCTTCATCAACGATAGGCATCCAGCTGGTGTTGCTTTCGTACAGCTTGGACAGCACCACGCGCAGGTTGTCTTCGGCTTTACCGGTGACGCGGAACGGGTGCAGCAGGTCCGCGCAGCTTCCGGAGGCGTTACGCGCTTCGCGGCGCTTCACAAAGCCCAGCGGTTTGCCTTCGTTATCCACCACCGTAATCGCACGAATGTCGTTATCGTCCATGGTGGCGAAGGCTTCCGGCAGGGCGGTATCGCGCTTGACGGTGATGGTCGGCTGCTGATCGGTGACGTCTCCGGCGGAGACTAACAGCAAGCGTTTCAGCGTGCGGTCCTGGCCGACAAACGAGCCGACAAATTCATTGGCCGGTTTTGCCAGCAGTTCATCGGGGCTGGCGCACTGCACGATACGACCCTGACGGAATACCGCGATGCGGTCGCCGAGCTTCAGCGCTTCATCAATATCGTGACTCACCAGCATCACCGTTTTTTTCAGCTGGCGCTGCATGTCCAGGAACTGGTTCTGAATTACTTCACGGTTAATCGGGTCGACGGCGCCGAACGGTTCATCCATCAGCAGCACCGGAGGATCCGCCGCCAGCGCACGAATCACCCCAATACGCTGCTGCTGGCCACCGGACATCTCTTTCGGATAGCGGCTCAGGAATTTTTTCGGGTCCATC
Organism: Scandinavium goeteborgense; assembly: GCF_003935895.2. Classification (GTDB taxonomy): domain Bacteria; phylum Pseudomonadota; class Gammaproteobacteria; order Enterobacterales; family Enterobacteriaceae; genus Scandinavium; species Scandinavium goeteborgense. The sequence continues at coordinate 2,163,543 of NZ_CP054058.1, forward strand.
GCTACCATATCCATCAGTTCTTCGGCACGCGCTTTGTAGCGGGCTTTTTCCCAGCCCAGCATTCGCGGCACGACGGTGATGTTTTCCTCAATGGTCATGTTCGGGAACAGACCAATTTGCTGGATAACGTAACCGATGTTGCGACGCAGGCTGACGGTGTCCATATCGCTGGTGTCCTGGCCGTTAATCAGGATTTTCCCGCTGCTGGCGGGGATCAGGCGGTTAATCATTTTAAGCGTCGTGGTTTTCCCGCAGCCGGATGGCCCCAGCAGGACGCACATTTCGCCTTCCGGCACGTTGAGGTTGACGTTATCGACGGCGTTGAAGCTCTGGCCGTTCTTCTGAGTAAATTGTTTGGTCAGATTTTCTAACTTTATCATTATCGAATCCCCTTTGGTGTCAGGACAATCTGCAGTCGGTGCAGCAACCAGTCGAGCACAATGGCCAGCAGGCAAATCATTAACGCCCCGGCAATTAACATACGAATATCACTCCCGCCAATGCCGTTCAGCAGCAGCAAGCCCAAGCCGCCCGCGCCGATAACCGCGGCAATCGCCATAACGCCGATGTTCATCACCACCGCAGTACGGATGCCGCCGAAAATCACCGGCAGCGCCATCGGGATTTCCACCCAGCGCAGACGCTGCCAGAAGGTCATGCCAATCCCACGGCCTGCTTCACGCAGCCCAGGCGGCAGGCTGTCGAGCGCGGTGTGGGTGTTCCGCACAATCGGCAGCAGCGAATAAAGAAACACCGCGGTGATGGCGGGCAGGGCGCCAATACCCTGACCGATCAGCGAAAACAGCGGGATCATCAGACCAAACAGCGCAATCGACGGGATGGTCAGTAAAATGGTGGTCAAGCCCAGAATCGGTGTTGCCAGCCATTTGTGGCGCACAATCAGAATGCCCAGCGGCACGCCGATGATGATTGCCAGCCCAACGGCGAGCAGAACCAGCCACAGGTGCTGCCAGGTCAGCGTCGCCAGATAACTCCAGTTATCAATCATGTAGTGAATCGTATCCATGACGCCTCCTTATTCCAGGCCTTTGCTGTGCAGGAAGTCCCGCGCAACCTGTTGTGGCGACTGGTGATCGATATCCACGCGCTTGTTCAGCTCGGCGATCACCTCATTATTCAGCAGACCGGAAAGCGTGTTCATCGCTTCTTCAAGCCCCGGGTTGGCTTCCAGCGTGTCCTTACGCACTACCGGCGTTACGGCGTAGCTCGGGAAAAACCCTTTGTCATCTTTCAGCACTTTCAGGTCGAAACCTTTTACGCGGCCATCGGTGGTGTAAATCAGGCCGGCATCGACGAACCCGTCGCGCACGGCGTTGTACACCAGGCCTGGGTCCATCTGACGGATTTGCGGACGGTCGAGCGGCATGTTGTACGCCTGCTGCAACGGTTTCATCCCGTCACTGCGCCCGGCAAATTCCAGATCCAGACCCAGCAGCCAGTTGTGTTTCGGGTCGGTCTGACGAATGTGTTCAATCTTCGCCACCATCTCCGACATGGTGTTGATGTTTTCCGCTTCGGCGCGTTTACGCTGCATCGCAAAGGCGTAGGTGTTGTTCATGTCCGCCGGTTTGAGCCAAATCAGACCGAGCTTTTGATCGAGGCGTTTTACGGTGTCGTAAGATTCCTGAGGCGACATGCGCTTATTGATGTGGTTGAAGATGATGAGTGAGGTACCGGTGTATTCCCAGGTCATGTCAATTTGCTTGTTGATCATGGCGTTGCGGGAAATCACCGTCGCAATGTTGGTTTGCGGCTGAACCTGGAACCCTTTCTTGCGCAGATATTGCACGGTCATGGCGGACAAAATATGCTGTTCGGTAAAACTTTTGGTCGCCAGAATGATCGGGGCCGCGTGGGCCTGACCGGCAACCATCGCCAGCGCAGCGGCGGCGACAAACAGACGTTTCAGTCGTCTCATGTAATGCTCCTGATTATTGTTATTCGACGGTATGCGGACTGAGTAAGCGTCCCAGACCCGCCAGCAGCGTATCGAGGATCAGGGCGAAGAGGGCCGTGGCGACCGCACCGAGGATAAGCGTCGGGAAGTCGTTCAGGTAAATGCCCGGGAAGATCAGCTCGCCGTAGCTGCTGGCGCCAATCAAGAAGGCCAACGGCGCGGTACCGACGTTAATCGCGGTGGCGATGCGAATGCCCGAGAGCATCACCGGCCAGGCGTTAGGAATTTCCACCTGCCACAAACGCTGCATCCTGGTCATGCCGATCCCGTTCGCCGCTTCCAGCAGAGAGCCCGGGACTGAACACAAGCCTGCGTAGGTGTTACGCACAATCGGCAACAGCGACGCCAGAAACAGCGCCACAATCGCGGGTTTATCGCCAATGCCGACAACCACCATCGCTAACGCCAGCACCGCGAGCGGCGGCAGGGTGTTACCGATGTTGAAAATCTGCATCACGTATTCGGCGATACCGCGTGCGGCAGGGCGGCTCAGCAAAATGCCACTGGGAATACCGACCAGCAGGGCGAAGAACATTGAGGAGAACACCAGGATCAGGTGCTGTTGTCCGAGATAGACTAAATCGACCTGGCGAGAGCGGATGGTCTCAAGGCCGATTCCCCACGTGAGTAATGCCAGGACCGCGATAATCGCGCCTATAAACAGCAGCGCGCGGGTCAGTAAAGAGTTGTGCATTGCAGTGTGTCTCCCTGTGTGCATGCGTTATCGCAACGACGTTGCTTGTTGTTATGCCATGTTCCGGCAGGGTTTAAGAGCTATAGCAAGCGGTTGGGAAGGATTCCAGAGGAGGGGCCAATTAAGTGCCGGGGTCAGGTTTTGTAAACAAGGTGTTACGCCTTATGACATAAAGGCTGAGCGGCAATAGACCAGAAAAGTCTTAAAACGAAGCGGATAAAGTGACGTTGTCACAAGTAGCAGTTTTGTAGGTGTCTGAAATATCAGTTATGTCACCCGCCGGGCGGCGGGTGACAGCGGCTTAGCGATAGAGTTTTTTATCAGCAACCGGAGAGAGCAGTTCGGTCTGCCAGAAGGCCAGTGTCTGCTGTGCCAGTTCGCCAAGCGAACGGTAGAAAGGGTGCTCAGCGTGAGCAACAAACTCTTCAAGGAAACGACCCGACCACGGCAACAGGTGCCAGCCCAACAGCTGCTGCCACTCTTCATCGCGGTTATTCTCTTTGAGCCAGGCCGCCAGCATCAGCAGGGTACCGAAATGGTCTTCCGGCTCATTCTGCTCCGCTTCGAAGGCGATACCGTTTTCACGCATCCACTGGCGCAGGGCGAGCGTGGAATCACCAAACAGAACGTTTTCGCGATCCAGCCAGACCGAACCCCACGGCGGCGCGGGCAGCGCGTACGGACCCACGAAAAGACGTTGATAGGCTTCGCTGAGCGGTTCCTCTGACGCAACCTGAAAACTCTCGACCAGCTCCGGTTTGAAAGGAATCGATTCCGGCCACTGCTGCGCCCAGCTTCCGTCATGGAAAGCGCGGATCAGCGGGGCGATGTTTTCGCTCTGCGGGTCATAATAAAACAGTCCACCCAGCACGCGGCCAGTGATAGCGATGGCTTCAACGAAGCGCGGTTGATTCATAACAGTTTCCTTGCAGCGGCGGGGTTTACACGCCGGTTGTTTTCTATTTGCAGCCCGACGGCACTGCGTTAGCCGGGTCTGAACTGAACGCGTTGCCAGGTAAGTGTAGCGCCACCGGGCAACGCAGAAGGGTTACACCTTCTCGATTTGCACCAGATTTGTATGCTGCGGGTTGCCTTTCGCCAACGGCGACGGACGATGCGTAGTCAGCGTGTTGATGCATGAACCATGATCGATGCGGTCGCCATTCATGCTGGCATCATGCCACGCCCCTTGGCCCATCGCGCTCACGCCCGGCATGATGCGCGGAGTGACCTTCGCCTCAATGCGCAGCTCGCCGCGATCGTTAAAGACGCGTACCTTATCCCCGTTGCGAATGCCTCGTTTGGCGGCGTCTACAGGGTTAATCCACACTTCCTGGCGGCAGGCGGCTTTCAGCACGTCGACGTTACCATAGCTGGAGTGCGTGCGGGCTTTATAATGGAAGCCAAACAGCTGCAGCGGGAAGGCATCGTGCTGCGGCGCATCCCAGCCATCAAATGTTGAGGCGTACACCGGTAACTGGCTGATGGTGTCGTCTTTTTGAATCTCCCAACTGGCAGCAATCTTTGCCAACTGGGCGGAGTAAATTTCAATTTTTCCCGACGGCGTTTTCAACGGATTGGCCGCCGGATCGTGACGGAAATCCTTATAAGCCACGAAATGACCGTTAGGATCTTTGCGTTTGTAAATCCCCATCGCTTTCAGCGCTTCATAAGAAGGGAGTTGCGGGTCTTTGGCGAGCATCTTGGCATACAGGAATTGCAGCCATTCTGCCTGCGTGCGGCCTTCCGTAAATTTCTGCAATACGTCTGGTCCGAGACGTTTAGCCACTTCGCTTAAAATCCAGTAAATCGGCTTACGCTCGAACTTCGCGGCGGTGGCGGGCTGGATGAAAATCAGATATCCCATGTTGCCCGCGTAATCGTTAGGAATAATATCTTCCTGTTCGACGGTCATCAGGTCCGGGAGCAGCAGGTCGGCGTATTTTGCCGAGGCGGTCATAAAGTTTTCGATGACCACAATCATCTCGCATTTTTTGTCATCCTGCAGGATGTCGTGGGTGCGGTTGATCTGCGAATGCTGGTTGATAATGGTATTGCCAGCGTAGTTCCAGATGAACTTAATCGGCACGTCGAGTTTGTCTTTGCCCCGCACGCCGTCACGGGTAGCGGTCATTTCTGCCCCACGCTCAATAGCATCGGTCCATGTGAAGCAAGAGATTGCTGTTTTGACCGGGTTCTCTAACACCGGCATACGCTCAATGGTGATGGTATAGGTGGATTCACGCGCGCCGCTGTTACCGCCGTTAATGCCCACGTTGCCCGTCAGAATTGGTAGCATCGCGATAGCGCGTGCTGTCAGTTCACCATTGGCCTGGCGCTGCGGACCCCAGCCCTGGCAGATATACGCCGGTTTGGCGGTACCGATTTCACGCGCCAGTTTGATGATTTTATCCGCCGGAATCCCGGTAATCCGTGAGGCCCATTCCGGCGTTTTGGCGGTGGCGTCGTTACCCTGACCGAGAATATATGCCTTGTAATGCCCATTGGCGGGCGCGCCTTCCGGCAGCGTTTTCTCATCGTAGCCGACGCAGTATTTATCGAGGAACGGCTGGTCGACGAGGTTTTCGTCAATCAGCACCCAGGCGATACCTGCTACCAGGGCGGCGTCCGTTCCCGGGCGAATCGGCACCCATTCGTCTTCGCGCCCGGCGGCGGTGTCGGTATAACGCGGGTCGATGACGATCATTCTGGCGTTCGAACGTTCGCGGGCCTGTTCGAGATAATAGGTAATGCCGCCGCCGCTCATGCGGGTTTCCGCGGGGTTATTGCCGAACATCACTACCAGCTGGCTGTTCTCGATATCGGAGGTGCTGTTGCCGTCGTTGGTGCCGTAGGTGTACGGCATCGCGCAGGCAATTTGCGCAGTGCTGTAGGTCCCGTACTGGTTCAGCGAGCCGCCATAGCAGTTCATCAAGCGTGCAACCAGTGACGCGGAAGGGGAAGAACGGGTGATATTGCCGCCGACAATCCCGGAGGTGTAGTTAATGTAGACCGCTTCGTTACCGTACTCTTTCACGACATGTTTCAGGCTGTCGGTCAGCATATCGAGAGCTTCAGGCCAACTGATGCGTTCAAACTTACCTTCACCGCGTTTACCGACGCGCTTCATCGGGTAATTCAGGCGTTCCGGGTGGTTGATACGGCGTCGAATAGAGCGCCCGCGCAGGCAGGCGCGCACCTGGTGATCGCCGTAGATATCATGGCCGGTGTTGTCGGTTTCGACCCAGTACACTTCGTCGTCGCGCACGTGCAGACGCAGAGCGCAGCGGCTGCCGCAGTTTACCGAACAGGCGCCCCAGACCACTTTGTCATCAGGCTGCGTGGCCTGTTGTACGGCGGCGGCCGCACTTTTCAGGGTAAAGGGGAGTGAAATTCCGCAGGCGGCGAGGGCCATAGAGCCAATCGCCGTGGATTTGATCAGGCTGCGGCGGCTGATCCCGCCGGGGTGGTCATGCTGTTCATTATCAGACATCGCTCACTCCATTTTTTAATTATGCACCGGACGCGCAGCCCGACGTTCAATGGAGGGATGTTACTTACTTAGAGGTATAGAGATATTATCCCCGGTCAATCCAGGGATAATATCTTTCGTGTGAAGGCGAGGACTACTGCTGATCGTTGCCGTTGCGGGTGTAGAGAATTTTAAAGGTGTCGTTGGCGCAATGCCCGACCACCTGAGCATCCGGCTTGTCAGCCTGGTCGTTCGGCACAATATTCAGCGTAAACCCCGATTCCGGCACGCCGTTGGTCACAATTTTCTGCTGGATATCATCCTTAACACGTTCGCAGGACTCCGGGGCAGCAGCGAAAGCAGGCATCGCGCCGGCCAGTAACAGTGCAAATAGCCAGTGAGTCTTTTTCATACGCATCTCCATGTCGCTATGGTGAGATAAAAGCTTAGCACTCATAGTGTAAAAGCTCGGCTCTGTATATTCCTAAATGTAAAAATGAAGAAAATTCCCACGTTTTATATGTTGCTAAAGGTCTGCATACTCCAGAATTTCCTCTCCCATGAGAAGACAACCTGATTCGGTTGAATATATGAGACGCATCCGATACTGCCCTTTGTAGAGATAACCCCACACTTCTAAAACATCGAATGACTGAGTTTTATTGGCTGGATTTTTTATTTTTGCTAATGGTTTTATTTTGCCGCTTATCTGAATTCGGGCATCATTAGCGCGATAAAAACTCAGGAGTTTTCTCGCATCTTCAATAGCGTTGTTATTGCACAGAATAGATGATGCTGCCGCATGGCTGAAAGGGCAATGGCTAATAAATGGCAAAAGTAGAGAGAGAATGATTTTTTTCATACTAACCCCAATGCCTGCTTTGCTCTTCTTAGTGCTGATTTCCTGTCGCTATACCCGTTATACCCACCATTGATTTTTAATGTGACGTTTTTAATGTCATCATTATCAGCGTACTTGTTCACCTTTCGCATGTCCCAATAATAACAAGCGGCTTTAACGGCTACGTAAGGATTGTTTGCAACCTGCTCAGGGGTATCAACGTAGGTTTTATTAAATTCATCACTTAAACTTTGATAGTTATCGCGACCTGTTAAATCAAGCAACCCACGGCCAATATATCGCGGGCCATCGCCGACATTGATATTTCCAAGAGAACGCCCAACTTTAGTCCCGGCATCGTATTCAAGCCCACCGCGACGAGGGATCTCGGTCATGGCTGAAAAATTTGCTGTTTCTACACATGCCTGCGCAAGGAAGTGTGCGATACGTAGTTTTGTATCAATATTGTATACGCTAAACCAATGGTTGAAATGCGGTGCGATTGCATGCATGTTCCGTTGTTGAGAATTGAGCAAACTTTCCTTATGCAAATAATGCCTCGCGACCTGCCAGAGAATATCGGCTGTTACATCGATCATGCCGTAACTCTCTCATTCCAGGCGTCGGTAAATTGAACATTGCCATCACAGTATTTCCATGTGATTCTTTCATAGCGAAGCGATGCAAATTCAATGTGATTTATTTTTTCCTGCCTGGTCATTGAAGGGCAAATCGAAACGATCTTTACCCCTTCGAGCAATATGTTGAAATATTCAACTTCCTGCCCCACATCATTAATCCGGTACCAGCGAATTTCGGCGGAATGAAGTTTTTGCCCTGTTGCAACCGCTTTGTAAAGGTATGGGCTAGAAGAATCGAACTCTTTTTCGATGTTCATCGCGCCATGCGTGCGAGTGCCTTTTAGCTTCCCGGTATTGTCATCAGTAGGAATGCTTAGCGAATGCCCAAAGCCTTGGATCTCAATGCTGCCTTCCCGTTCCCATACATCTACAGAGCCTTTTATATCGGCACCGCCATCATCTTTTAACCACATGTAAGCTGGAATAGCCATTTTTGATAATTCCTTAATGTGTGAAGAGAGTCGTATCAACTATTAATTAAACACAGATCTGGGTGCGACTTATTACACAAGGTGCTATGCAAAAATCAAATATAAAAAAGACGATATATTAATGATGCGAATTTATTACCAACTTAAATGATGATAAGAGAACGCTGAAAGTGGTCGATATTTTGCGGGGAAAAACACGAATTTGTTTTATTTTTTTGTTTTGGTGCTGTAATAGCGTATGTCGATGTATATTGCTAATATGATTGAGAAAATTCTACCGTGAAGGACAGTCTGTGAAGAAACTGCTGTGTATGGTGCCGCTTATCAGCGTGCTCACCGCCTGCGATAACGCCTCAACACCGGCTGCTTTTACGCCGGAAATGGCGAGTTTTTCCAATGAATTTGATTTCGATCCACTGCGGGGTCCAGTGAAAGACTTCAGCCAGACGCTGATGAACGAGAAGGGCGAAGTGACCAAGCGCGTCAGCGCCAGATTGTCGCAGGAAGGCTGTTTTGATCTGATCGAACTTCACGATCTGGAGAATAACTCCGGCGCGACGCTGGTCCTCGACGCGAACTATTACGTCGACGGCACCACCCAGCAAAAACGTATTTTGCTGCAAGGGAAATGCCAGTTAGCGGGGATGCCTGCGGCCGGAATGACGTGGGACACCGACGATAACGGCTTTGTAGTGGCGGCCCACGGGAAAACATTAAGCGTGGATTATCGCTACGACAGCGAAGGCTATCCGTTAGGGAAAACCTCAACCAATGGCGATGAAACGCTGAAGATTGTGGCGACGCCGCCGAAGGATGCGCGTAAGAAACTCGATTACACCGCGGTAAGCATTCTGAATGACAAAACCATCGGCAACGTGGCGCAGACCTGTGATTACGACCGACACGACAACCCGCTGAGCTGCGAGTTGCAGATTGTCGATGACAGCGCAACGCCGCCAGTGACCCGGCGCTACACCATCAAAAATACCATCGAGTACTACTGAGCCGTCGGCTTGAGCAGGGTGTGCGTTTTGTGTTTCGGCAGATACTGATGCTGGAACAGACACATACGAATGGTATTGCGGTATTCGCCGTTAATGAAGAACTCATGGATGAGTTCACCTTCTACCTGGAAACCGAGCTTGCGATAAATATGGATCGCCTTTTCGTTTTCGGTATCGACAATTAAATACAGCTTGTAGAGGTTCAGCACCATAAAGCCGTAGTCCATCGCCAGCATCGCTGCCTTTGTCGCCAGTCCTTTGCCCTGATAGTCCGGGGAAATAATAATCTGAAATTCTGCACGGCGGTGAACGTGGTTGATTTCCACTAATTCAACGAGGCCCGCCTTCTCGCCGTCGCATTCGATAACAAAGCGGCGTTCGCTCTGATCGTGAATATGTTTGTCGTACAGGTCAGAAAGCTCAACGAAAGCTTCGTAAGGCTCTTCGAACCAGTAACGCATAACGCTGGCATTATTATCCAGCTGGTGAACAAAGCGCAGATCCTCGCGTTCCAGAGGGCGCAGCTTAACGGCATAAGCATCGGCCATGTGATTTCCTTGATTTGGGTAAGCGTGTCAAACGGGGGAGGAAGGGCGCCCGCAGGCGCCCGACGGTATTACGGAGTAAGAGGTCGACCGGTCGTTCTGTCGAGGCAGCGCAGGGTATTAGGCTCCCAGTACGCATTCAGATTGGCGCTTTTATCGCATTTATCACGCGTATCAAAAGCGACATCTGTTTTATCCCACTCTTTTTCTGTGCGGGTGTTCACTTTCTGACGAAGCGACCGGGTATCGTTCCACTGTTCCTTGTCCATCGCCGCATCTTGTTTGCTCTGCGCGCTGTCACCGGATTCAATGATGAGCTTGCTGGTTTGCGCAGATGCACTCGCGGTATAAACGATGGCACCCAGCGTCAGCATCGCCGTTAGGCACAGGCGTTTGCTAAAAGTCACTTTCATTGCTGTTTCCTTTAGGGTGTTATAAACGGTAATCCCACGCGCAGAGTTTACACCAACTCCCGCGCAGGGAATACCCGCCCTGGTTGTCGCTCAGGAAACGTCTCTCAGCAGGCGCCGCTGAGCGTGGTTTTATAAATGTGCACCGCCTCATTCACGTCCTGTGTTTTGACGGAGTTGATTTTCAGTCCGTTGATATAGATGTCGTAGCCGTCCTGACTCAGGCGAAAAATAATGGTGTCGCCGCGAAAGCGAATGACTTTGTCTTTCACGCCAATGCCCTGACGGCGTAACACCATCTTCGCCATTCTATCGATACTCATAGTACTGCACCTCAATGGCCATAGGGCTTATCCAGAGAATAGTGATTCTCCCTTTACTAAGGTTAATTTATCCTTAAGAACTTTGCTGACAACCGCCAGAAATAATCGTTCCCCAACATGGCATTTTCCTGAATGTTTCTAAAATGTGATCGTTGTGAATTTTCTTGCTGACACTTCTTGTATGGTAGTTGCCGAATTTACCCCTAAGAGCACGCGCTGCGTATCACGGCGCGAGCCGAAGACTGACCAGGAGTGTTTTATGGCAACTGATGTAGTGGAACAGGCGGCCCTGGCAAAGCCCGCAAGAATAAAAACGATCCAGACGGTCACGCTGGCGCTGCTGTTTATCGCCGGGATCGTCAACTTTCTCGATCGATCCTCGCTGAGCGTGGCGGGTGAAGCGATTCGCGGCGAACTGGGCCTTTCGGCCACCGAGTTTGGCGTGTTGCTCTCGGCGTTTTCCCTTTCCTATGGTTTATCGCAACTCCCTGCGGGCATCCTGCTCGACCGGTTTGGACCGCGGCTGGTGCTGGGCGCGGGCCTGATTTTTTGGTCGGCGATGCAGGCGCTGACCGGGGTGGTGAACTCGTTCAGCCACTTTATTTGGCTGCGTATCGGCCTTGGGATTGGTGAAGCGCCGTTTATGCCTGCGGGCGTTAAATCGATCAGCGACTGGTACGTGCAAAAAGAGCGCGGCACGGCGCTGGGGATTTTTAACTCGTCAACGGTGATTGGTCAGGCCATCGCGCCGCCAGCGCTGGTGGTGATGCAACTCGCGTGGGGCTGGCGCACCATGTTTGTGGTGATCGGCCTGGCGGGGGTTCTGGTCGGGATTTGCTGGTATGCGTGGTATCGCAACCGCGCGCAGTTCGCGCTGAACAATACCGAACGCGAATATCTCTCGGCACCCGTTACGCCGCGGCCAAAACTGGCGTTCAGTGAATGGCTGGCGCTGTTTAAACGTCGCACGACGTGGGGCATGATCTTAGGTTTCTCCGGCGTGAACTACACCGGCTGGTTGTACATCGCCTGGCTGCCAGGTTATTTACAGGCGGAGCAGGGGTTTAGTCTCGCAAAAACCGGCTGGGTGGCGGCGATCCCGTTCCTGGCCGCGGCGGTCGGGATGTGGACCAACGGCTTTGTGGTCGACGCGCTGGCGCGTCGTGGATACGATCTGGCAAAAACGCGTAAAACATCCATTGTGCTTGGCCTGATCCTCTCGGCGCTTGGTACGCTGCTGGTGGTGCAATCCTCTACGCCGACCCAGGCAGTCGCATTTATTTCGATGGCGCTGTTCTGCGTACACTTTGCCGGAACCTCCGCGTGGGGCCTGGTGCAGGTCATGGTCGCGGAAACCAAAGTCGCCTCGGTGGCGGCCATTCAAAACTTCGGCAGCTTCGTCTTTGCCTCGTTCGCCCCGATTGTTACGGGTTGGGTGGTTGATACCACGCACTCCTTTAACCTCGCGCTGGTGATCGCCGCCTGCGTGACCTTTACCGGCGCACTCTGCTACTTCTTCATCGTCAAAGACCGCATCGAATAATCCCTTCATCCTGCCCGGTTGTGTGAAAACGCATCCGGGCACTCTCCTTTTCAATCGTCTCTTTTTTGTGATCGGCTGAACTCTTTTTGATCAATATACTTGTATGGTAGTTGCTGTGGGCGTATTGCTTACGTAGCAGAACGTATTTTTGTCACCTTAAGGAGTTTTTTGATGAAAAGCATAGTGATTCGTCAGCCCAATGAGCTGGTCATTGAAGAGCGCGATATCCCGCAACCCGCCAAAGGTGAAGTGCGGGTGAAGGTCAAACTGGCCGGGATTTGCGGCTCGGACAGCCATATTTACCACGGCCACAATCCGTTCGCTAAATACCCGCGAGTCATCGGGCATGAGTTCTTTGGCGTGATTGACGCCGTAGGCGAGGGCGTCAACCCGGCCCGCATCGGCGAGCGCGTTAGCGTCGATCCGGTGATCAGTTGCGGTCACTGCTACCCGTGCTCGGTGGGCAAGCCTAACGTCTGTACGTCGCTGGTGGTGCTCGGCGTCCACCGTGATGGCGGCTTCAGTGAATATGCGGCGGTGCCTGCAAAAAACGCCTGGCGCATTCCGGACAGCATCGAAGACAAACACGCAGTGATGGTTGAGCCTTTCACCATCGCGGCGAACGTTACCGGCCAGGCGAAACCGACAGAGCAGGACGTGGCGCTGATTTACGGCGCAGGGCCGATGGGGCTGGTGACGGTGCAAGCGCTGAAAGGCGTCTATCGCGTCAAACAGGTGATTGTGGCCGACCGTATTCCTGAGCGTCTGGCGATGGCCGAACGCTGCGGCGCGGATTTAACCATCAATAATAGCGCGCAGTCATTGCAGGTGGTTCTGGACGAAAAAGGCATCAAGCTGACGCTGATTGTTGATGCCGCCTGTCATCCGTCAATTTTACAGGAGGCGGCGAATCTGGCCTCTCCGGCGGCGCGCATCGTGCTGATGGGCTTCTCAAGCGAACCGTCGTCCATCGCGCAGCAGGGCATCACCGGCAAAGAGCTGACGCTGTACTCCTCGCGTCTGAACGCCAACAAATTCCCGGTGGTTATCGACTGGCTGGAAAAGGGGCTGATCGACCCCGACAAGCTGATTACCCACGTCATGGATTACCGGCACGTCAGCGATGCCATGGCACGGTTTGAGAAAGACAGGCAGCACTGCTGCAAGGTCCTGTTGACCTTCGCAGATTAATCACGACAGCGAGTAAGTGGTCCGCACCTTCAGAGATAACGACTATGACGCAACATCAACCTGTACGTAGCACCAAAGACCTGATCCGCGCCGCGGTATCCGGTTGGCTTGGCACCGCGCTGGAATTTATGGATTTTCAGCTTTACTCCCTCGGCGCGGCGCTGGTATTCCACGAAATTTTCTTCCCTGAACAGTCTGCCGCGATGGCGCTCATTTTAGCGATGGGCACCTACGGAGCAGGGTATATCGCCCGTATCGTCGGCGCGTTTATCTTTGGCAAAATGGGCGACCGGATAGGGCGCAAAAAGGTGTTGTTCATCACCATCACCATGATGGGAATTTGCACCACGCTAATTGGCGTATTACCGACCTACGCGCAGATTGGCATTTTCGCGCCGGTGCTGCTGGTCACGCTGCGTATCGTGCAAGGGCTGGGCGCAGGTGCGGAGATTTCAGGGGCCGGGACGATGCTGGCCGAATATGCGCCGAAGGGGAAACGCGGGATCATTTCCTCACTGGTGGCGATGGGCACCAACTGCGGCACGCTCAGCGCCACCGCCATCTGGGCGGTGATGTTCTTCGCGCTCGACAGGGAGTCACTGGTTGCCTGGGGCTGGCGCGTGCCGTTCCTCGCCAGTGTCGTGGTCATGATTTTCGCCATCTGGCTGCGTCTGAACCTCAAAGAAAGCCCGGTGTTTGAGAAAGTCAGCGAAAACGGCACAGTGGCAGCGAAAGTTGCGCCGGAAGAGACCTCCCTCGGCGCCATGTTCCGCAGTAAATCATTCTGGCTGGCAACCGGTTTGCGCTTTGGCCAGGCTGGAAACTCGGGCCTGATTCAAACGTTCCTCGCCGGGTATCTGGTGCAAACGCTGCTGTTTGATAAAGCGATCCCAACCGATGCGCTGATGATTAGCTCGGTCATCGGGTTCATCACCATTCCGCTGTTGGGCTGGCTGTCGGACAAAGTGGGTCGTCGTCTGCCGTACATCATCCTCAGCATCTCGTCGATCATCCTGGCATATCCGATGCTGGCTATCATCGTCGATAAAAGTTACAGCGCAAGCACCATCATGCTTAGCCTGATCGTTATTCACAACGTAGCTGTGCTCGGCTTGTTCGCGCTGGAAAACATCACCATGGCGGAAATGTTTGGCTCGCGTAACCGCTTCACCCGCATGGCGATCGCCAAAGAGGCGGGCGGCCTGGTCGCGGTAGGTTTTGGCCCACTGCTGGCGGGGATCTTCTGCAACGTCACCGGTAGCTGGTGGCCAATGGTGGCGATGGTTATCTGCTATTCCGTGATTGGCCTGATTTCGGCCGTGCTAATGCCGGAAGTCTGTGACCGTGATTTGAGTTTGCCGCAGGATGCCGCCGAACGTCAGCCTGTAAAGGCGGATGCACGGCTGGGGCAATATAGCTAAGAGTCAATGTGACAGCCGAGCCCTGTTAAGGCTGTCACACAACTTTAAATTCATGTCATACCACTTGCGCGGAGATTAACGTAAATCAAAGTCCGGGAGCGGTATCTGGTTATTCTAGTATGGCAATGAGCGTCCTCAACAGTGAGTCATAAAATGGAAAACACGCTTTTAACCGCTAAGGCAACCGTACCCGCCTACGATCGTAACGCACTGGTGCCTCGCATCGTGCACCTCGGCTTTGGCGCATTTCACCGCGCACATCAGGCCGTTTATGCTGATATTTTGGCTCAGGAACATAACAGCGACTGGGGCTACACCGAAATCAACCTGATTGGCGGCGAGCAGCAAATCGCCGATCTCAATCGTCAGGATAACTTGTATACCGTGGCAGAAATGTCCGCTGATGCGTGGACTGCCCGCATCGTGGGCGTTGTGAAAGAAGCCCTGCACGCTCAGGTTGACGGCCTGGAAACCGTGCTGGCAAAACTGTGCGAGCCGCAGGTGACGATTGTGTCGCTGACCATCACCGAAAAAGGCTACTGTCACTCTCCGGCGACGGGCGAACTGAATCTCGATCACCCGATGATCGCCGCTGATCTGCAAAATCCGCATCAGCCAACGTCCGCACCGGGCGTGGTGGTCGAAGCGCTGGCCCGTCGTAAAGCCGCTGGCCTGGCGCCGTTCAGCGTGATGTCCTGCGACAACATGCCGGAAAACGGCCATGTACTCGGGAACGTGGTGCGGGCCTATGCGCTTGCCTTGAACAGCGAGTTGGCGGCGTGGATCGAACAGAACGTCACCTTCCCGTCGACCATGGTTGACCGCATTGTGCCCGCCGTCACCGCCGAAACGCTGGAAAAAATCGAAGCCATCACCGGCGTGCGTGACCCGGCAGGTGTGGCCTGTGAGCCGTTCCGCCAGTGGGTTATTGAAGACAACTTTGTTGCCGGGCGTCCGCAGTGGGAAAAAGCCGGGGCCGAACTGGTGGCCGACGTCATCCCGTTCGAAGAAATGAAGCTGCGTATGCTGAACGGCAGCCACTCCTTCCTCGCTTATCTGGGTTATCTGGCTGGTTATCAGCACATTAACGACTGTATGGAAGACGAAAATTATCGTCGCGCCGCGCACGCGCTGATGCTGAAAGAGCAGGCCCCGACGCTGAAAGTGAAGGGCGTTGACCTGAGCCGCTACGCAGACCAGCTGATCGCGCGCTACAGCAACCCGGCGCTGCGCCACCGTACCTGGCAGATTGCCATGGACGGCAGCCAGAAACTGCCCCAGCGCATGCTGGATTCCGTCCGCTGGCATCTGGCGCATAACAGCGATTTCTCGCTACTGGCGCTGGGCGTGGCGGGCTGGATGCGTTATGTCGACGGCACCGACGAGCAGGGCGCGGAGATTGAAGTCTGCGATCCGCTGCTCAGCACGCTTCAGACCGTGGTGAAAAACAGTGAGCAGGGCGAAACCCGTGTGAAAGCGCTGCTGGGTATCGAGGCCATCTTTGGGAATGAGCTGCCGCTGGAAGGGAAATTTGTTACGCAGGTGACAAATGCCTATCTGTCGCTGCTGGAGAAAGGGGCCAAAGCGACCGTCGCGGCCTTTGCTGAAAAGCTGTAAATACTGATGCCCGGCGGCGGGTTGCTTGCCGGGCTGACTAACACGTCATTACTCTTCGCTAAACCACTCGCCATTTTCCTGACGAATCAAGAGCATCGATTCGCTGATTTCCTGTAGATGAACGGTCATCGCTTTGTCGACCGCCTCCACATCGCGTTTTTCCAGCGCGCTGAAAATATCCTGATGCTGGCGCAACAGCATTTCCGGCGAGGAAACGTGGTCGAGACTCATATAACGAACGCGGTCGATGGCGGCTTTAATGTTTTCGATGGTGTCCCAGGCAAGCTGGCAGTCGGCAATCTGCGACAGCAAATGGTGGAATTCATCGTCAAGCTGAAAGAAATCATTGTGCTGCTGGCGATCAATGGCGATCCGCTGCTGATGCAGGTTTTGCTCCAGCTGATAGCACTGGGCGTCGGTAATCATCGTCGCCGCACGACGCACCACCGCGCATTCGATGGCCTGGCGCACGAAGCAGCCATTGCGCACCTGCGAAAGCGAAATTTTATTCACGTAGCTGCCGCGCTGGGGACGAATCTGAATCAGCCCGTTTTCGGCCAGCTTGATAAAGGCTTCACGCACCGGCTGGCGCGAAACGTCAAAGCGAACCGAAATCTCTTTCTCGGACAGCGGTGTACCCGGCGCTATCAGGCAGTGCACGATATCCCGGCGCAAAATACGGTAGATTTGCTGGTTCACGGGCTGTGTCGGATTGAGTTGCGATTCTGCGGCCATTGCTTTTTCTTCGTTGCGGGGGAAGTGCGTTATTTTACGCTGAATATGATGCTACGCCCAGTCCGGCCCGCAGGCCGGACGGAGTAGAATCGCTTAGCCCTGACGATGAACGCTCAGGCCAGCAAAGGACTGGCTGACAGGCATCATTTCAAGGGTGTTGATGTTGACGTGTTTTGGCAGCGTCGCCACCCACCATACGGCTTCGGTCACATCTTCTGCTGACAGCGCGTTGGCATTTTCATACGCTTTCTCTGCTTTCGCGTCGTCGCCTTTGAAGCGCACATTTGAGAACTCCGTGCCGCCCACCAGGCCTGGCTCAACATCGGTCACGCGAACAGCGGTGCCGTGCAGGTCGGTGCGCAGGTTTAGGCTGAACTGGCGAACAAATGCTTTGGTCGCGCCGTAGACGTTGCCGCCCGCGTACGGCCAGCTTCCGGCGGTAGAACCGATGTTAATGATATGGCCGCAGTTGCGCTCAACCATGCCCGGCAGCACCGCGCGAGTCATGTACACCAAACCTTTGTTGTTGGTGTCGATCATGGTTTCCCAGTCGTCCGCGTCGGCTTTATGCGCAGGCTCCATGCCCAGCGCCAGCCCGGCGTTATTGACCAGAATGTCGATATTGCGCCATTCAGCGGGGAGGTTAGCCATCATCTCTTCGATAGCCGCGCGGTTACGCACGTCAAGCTGCGCGGTCAGAATGCTGTCGCCCAGTTCGTCTTTCAGTTCCTGCAGACGCTCATGACGGCGTCCGGTGGCGATAACTTTATGGCCATTGGCGATGAAACGGCGGGTGATGCTCTCACCAAACCCGGCGGTCGCTCCGGTAACAAGTACAATCATTCTTCCTGTTCCTCAATGCGTTAACTGTTGCCATACCATACCACGCGTGGTCGGCCTTCGGGAACGGAACTTTGCAACCTGTTGTACCACTTTAGCGCCCCGTCACTGTGCGCAAAAAGGGTGCATCTGCTTCAGCGTTGTGCGTCGTTTTACGCAGCCATTTCTGTTCTCGTCAAAATGCAGAGGAATATTTATGCAAGGAAACCGATTGCCTGAATAAGCAAACGGTTGCGAGCTGAATATTATTCAGTTTGTTGCGCAAACGAATGAATAATTAATAAGACATTGAAATATAACGACAATTGTAAAATTAAAGCTGGCATTCTCTTTGCAATACTATTCTGACAATACACCTGCATAAATAACCCGGACCCAACCGGGATAAGTAGAGGTCAGAATGGTCGACTATCGCTACGCGCTGCGCGGGCGCTTTTTTGATATTGCCACAACGGCTGACAGCCCTGAGGAAATCGCCCGGCAGGCGCGCTACGTTGATGACGGCCTGATGTTCATCGCCGAAGGGCGCATCGCCGCGCTGATGCGCTGGGAAGAAGGGCAGTCACTGCTCAAACGGCCGGACGACTGGCTAGACCTGCGCGGCAAGCTTATCGTACCGGGCTTTATCGATACCCATCTGCATTATCCGCAAACCGAAATGATCGGCGCGTTTGGCGAACAGCTGCTCGAATGGCTGACCACCTACACTTTCCCGGTGGAAAGCCAGTACGGCAACGCCGGACACGCGGCGCAAATGTCGGCGTTCTTCCTCAACCAGTTGTTGTCGAACGGCACCACCACCGCGCTGGTGTTTGGGACTGTGCACCCGGAATCGGTCGACGCGTTGTTTGCTGCCGCGGCGCAGCAAAATATGCGTCTGATAGCCGGGAAAGTGATGATGGACCGCAACGCGCCCGACTATTTAACGGAAACCGCCGAGCAGAGCTACCAGCAAACCCGCGAGCTTATTCTGCGTTGGCACAATCATCAGCGCCTCGGCTACGCCATCACCCCGCGTTTCGCGCCAACCTCCACGCCCGCGCTGCTTGAAGCGGTGCAGCGGCTGCGCGAAGACTTCCCGGACACCTGGCTGCATACCCATCTGAGCGAAAACCCACAGGAAATTGCGTGGGTGAAAAGCCTGTGGCCGGAACATGAAAACTACCTCGACGTCTACCACCACTACGGCCTGACCGGCAAACGCAGCGTCTTCGCCCACGCTATTCATTTACAGGATGCGGAGTGGAGTTGCCTGCATGACAGCGACTCGGCGGTGGCGTTTTGCCCGACCTCGAATCTGTTCCTTGGCAGCGGCCTGTTCCGGCTGCAAACCTGCTGGCAGAAGAAAGTGAAAATGGGTATCGGCACCGACGTGGGGGCCGGAACCACGTTCAACATGCTGCGCACGCTCGGTGAAGCCTACAAAATCGGCCAGCTGCAAAGCTACAAACTGTGCGCCAGCGAGGCGTTCTATCACGCGACCCTCGGCGGCGCGCGGGCGCTGTGTCTCGATGAGCACATCGGTAATTTCAGCGTCGGCAAAGAGGCAGATTTTGTAGTGCTGGACCCGGCGGTTTCGCCGCTTCAGCAACTGCGCAACGCCCGCTGCAAGGATATCTACGAACAGCTGTTTATGCTGATGACGCTTGGCGATGATCGGAATATCGCCCAGACATGGATCAGCGGTGAATGCGCCTGGAACCGTGATGGGCTGGAGGTAGCGGCATGACCCAATTTTTACTCAATCAACAGCCGGTCACGCTTGAAAACGTCGACCCGAATCTGACGGTGCTGAACTGGCTGCGTAACGACCGCCTGCGTTGCGGAACCAAAGAGGGCTGCGCGTCGGGCGATTGCGGGGCCTGCACGGTGGTGCTTGGGAGCGTCGACGCCGGCAAAATTCGCTACCAGAGCGCTAACGCCTGCCTGTTATTGGTCGGCCAGCTCCATGGCAAACAACTGCTGACGGTGGAAGATTTGGCAGACAGCGGCGAACTGCATCTGGTGCAGCGCACTCTAGCTTGCGGACACGCGTCCCAGTGCGGGTTCTGCACGCCGGGGATCGTGATGTCGGCTTTCGCAATGCACAAAAACGGCACGGCGGCAGACAGTGCAACGGTGGCCCATCAGCTGGGTGGCAATTTGTGCCGCTGCACGGGTTATCGGCCGATTGTTGAAGCGGCAATGAACATTCTGTCTGATTCCAGTGCGGATAAATTCGATACGCAGGAGGCGCAAACAGTGGCCCAGCTTCAGGCCCTCGGTGAGCCAACGGATGCACGGTTGCTGATGCCGGAGACGCTCGATGCGCTGGCCGAAAGCTATGCCCTACATCCGCAGGCGCGACTGCTGGCGGGCGGAACCGATCTTAATTTGCTGGTCACCCAGGCGCACCAGCGTCACAGTCAGCTGATTTCGCTGGCGCGGGTAAAAGAATTGCGCGGCATTGAACGGCAGGGCAACCGGCTGGTGATTGGCGCGATGACCACTCTGGACACCCTACAGCATCAGTTGAAAGAGCCGCTCCCGGTCTTCAGCGAGATGCTCAATCGTTTTGCCTCGCAGCAGGTTCGCAACCAGGGCACGCTGGGGGGCAACATCGCTAACGCTTCGCCCATTGGCGACTGCGCCCCAGCGCTGCTGGCCCTCGACGCACGGCTTCGCCTGCGTTGCGGCGCACAAACGCGCGACGTGGCGCTGACCGAGTTTTTTACTGGCTACCGTAAAACTGTCATGCAGCCGGGGGAGTTCATCAGCCATATCCTCATTGATGACGTGACGTTGTCACGCAATCTGCAATTATGGAAAGTCTCAAAGCGGCGGGAGGACGACATTTCTTCGGTATTTGCCGCCATTAATCTGGAGGTCAGCGACGGCATCGTGAGTCGGGCACGCATCGCCTATGGTGGTATGGCGGCCACGCCTGCAAGAGCGCTGCACTGCGAAGCCGCGTGGGTCGGGCGGGCGGTCAATCGCGAGACGCTTAACGCCGCGTGTACTGCGCTGGGGGAGGATTTCTCGCCGCTTAGCGACGCTCGTGCCAGTGCAGAATATCGCCTGCAGGTGGCGAAAAACCTGCTGAAACGCTATTTCCTGCACATGACGTCTGAATATCTCGTGGAGGTGACTGATTATGTCCGCTAAACCGCCAGCCATTTCCGAAACGGTGCTGAAAGCGCAGTTTCTCGAGCAGTTAAACGGCCGCGTGGGCAAATCCCGCGCGCATGAAAGCGCCGAGCGTCACGTCAGCGGTGCGGCAGAGTACATCGACGATAAAACGCCGCTTACCGGGATGCTGCATCTGTGTCCGGTGCTCAGCGACTGCGCCCACGGACGTATTACGCACATCGACACCGCCGCTTGTTTGCAGGTGCCAGGCGTGGTGCGCGTGCTGAGCTGGCAGGACGTGCCGGGCGAGCTGGACATCGGGCCGCTGGCACCGGGCGACCCTCTGTTTGCCAAAGAAACGGTGGAATATCACGGGCAGGTGGTGCTGATGATTGCCGCCGAAACCCCCGACGCCGCGCGTGACGGGGCATTAGCAGCGAAGATAGCGATTGAGCCTCTGGACGCGGTGCTGGACGTCGAACAGGCGCTGGCGCAACAGCACTTTGTCGAACAGCCGCACGTGCAGCAGCGTGGTGATGCCGACGGGGCGCTGGCCGCTGCGCCACACCGCTTACAGGGCCAGTTCCATATCGGCGGACAGGAGCATTTTTATCTCGAAGGCCAGGTGGCGATGGCGCTTCCGGGCGAAGAAGGCGCGATGCAAATCTGGTCCTCAACGCAGCATCCGACCGAAGTGCAGAAACTGGTGTCGTCGGTGCTGGGCGTGACGCAAAGCAAAGTCACCGTGGACGTACGCCGGATGGGCGGCGGATTTGGTGGGAAAGAAACGCAGGCGGCGGGGATTGCCTGTCACGCCGCACTGGCCGCGCGGGTGACCGGTCGCCCGGCGAAGTTGCGCCTTTCGCGTCGGGATGACATGCGCGTCACCGGCAAACGCCATCCGTTCTTTGTGCGCTTCGATGTGGGTTTCACCGACGACGGCATGCTGCACGGCGTGGTGATTGATTTGGCCGCTAACTGCGGCTATTCGCTGGATTTGTCGGGTTCAATCTGTGACCGGGCGATGTTCCACGCCGATAATGCCTATTACCTCGGCGACGCACGCGTGACCGGCTATCGCTGCCGCACCAACCTGGCGTCCAACACCGCGTTTCGCGGCTTCGGCGGCCCACAGGGCATGGTCGCCATCGAACAGATAATGGATGCTATCGCCCGTCAGCTCTCCCTCGACCCGTTGCATATCCGCCGAATTAACGCTTACGGCGGCGAAGGGCGCGACGTCACCCATTATCACCAGCCGGTAAAACAGAATCTGGCGCAAACGGTTATCGGTCAACTGGCGGACTCCGCGTGCTACGCCGAGCGTCGGGCAGACATTGCCCGCTTTAACGCACAAAGCCCGGTGCTGAAGCGCGGGCTGGCGCTGACGCCGGTCAAATTCGGCATTTCATTTACCGCCAGTTTCCTCAATCAGGCCGGGGCGCTGATCCTGATTTACAGCGACGGTACGCTGCAACTCAACCACGGCGGGACCGAAATGGGCCAGGGGCTGAATACCAAAGTGGCGCAAATTGTGGCGAACGTACTGCAAATCCCCCTCGATGCGATTCAGGTTACCGCCACCAGCACCGGCAAAGTGCCGAATACCTCGCCGACGGCGGCGTCGTCCGGGGCCGACCTTAACGGTAAAGCCGCAGAAATTGCCGCGCAGACCCTGAAACAGCGCTTAGTGGAGATGCTGTGTGCGCTGCACCGGTGTCCCGAAGATCGGGTGACGTTTTGCAACGGCGTGGTGCAGGTCAATGAGCGCTATTTCAGTTTTGCCGACGTGGCGATGCTGGCGTGGCTTAACCAGGTTCCACTCTCAGCGACCGGATTTTACAAGGTGCCGGGCATTCATTACGACCGCCAGGCCGGGCGCGGCGAACCGTTCTACTACTTCGCCTGGGGCGCAGCCTGTTCCGAAGTGATCGTCGACACGATGACCGGGGAATATCGCCTGCTGCGCACCGATATCCTGCACGACGTCGGGCAGTCGCTGAACCCGGCGCTGGATATCGGCCAGATTGAGGGTGGTTTCATGCAGGGCGCAGGCTGGCTGACGACCGAAGAGCTAAAGTGGGATAACAATGGACGGCTGCTGACCGATGGGCCGATGAGCTACAAAATCCCGGCGATGAGCGACATGCCGGAGGTGTTTAACGTCTCCCTGCTCGAGGCGCACGCCAACAGCGCCGAAACGGTTTATCGCTCAAAAGCAGTGGGCGAACCGCCGTTTATGCTCGGCATTTCAGTGTGGTGTGCGTTGCAGGACGCGGTGGCGTCGGTGGCAGATTACCGTCGTCATCCAATGCTCGACGCCCCGGCGACGCCAGAACGGGTGTTGGCGGGCGTCACTCAGCTGGAGGCGGACGATGATGAAAGCTGACGAATGGCTGGACGTGCTGATGGCATTGCGCGAGCGGCGCGTGCCTGCGGTAATGTTGACGCTGTTACAGGATAAAGGCTCGGTGCCGCGCGAGGCAGGCACCAAGATGGTGGTCAGCCTCGACGAGAGCTGGCTGACTATCGGCGGTGGTAATCTGGAATTTCAGTGTATCGCCATCGCGCGTGAAATGTTGCAGTCCGGCGCGCAGACGCCGCGTCAGGAAACGTTCGCCCTCGGCGCGCGCGCCGGGCAGTGCTGCGGCGGCATGACTCAGGTGCTGTTCGAACCCTGGGGGCTGCCGCAGCCGGAAGTGTACGTCTTTGGGGCCGGGCACGTGGGGCAGGCACTGGTGAACATTCTCGCCACGCTGCCGTGCCGGATGAACTGGGTAGATCAGCGTGAGGCGCAGTTTGGCGCGGTGCCCGCCGGAGTGCGCTGCCATCTTTCCGACGACCCGTGTGATATCGCCCGCCACGCGCCGGATAACAGCCTGTTCGTGGTGATGACCCATCATCATCCGCTGGATCTGGCGCTGGCAGAAACGCTGCTGCGCCGCGGGCGCTATCGTTATCTGGGCGTGATCGGCTCGCAAACCAAACGCCAACGGTTTGAATATCTGCTGGAAGGCAAAGGCATTGCCCGGGAAATGCTGAATACAATGCGCTGCCCAATTGGCCTACCGGACGTCAAAGGCAAATTGCCCGCCGAAATCGCCGTGGCGGTGGCGGGGGAAATCATTGCGGTTTATCAAGGGGTTGCCTAATCTAAGGAGAATCCCGTTTTCAGGAGTCCGTGATGAGCAGTGATAACCCGTTTTTAAGCGTCAGCCTGTTACCTTATCAGGCCCCGCGTTTTGATGTGATTGAGGACGATCATTACCGTCCTGCGTTCGATGCAGGCCTGCGCCAAAAGCGCGAAGAAATTGCGGCGATTGCCGAAAACCTAGCACCCGCAACGTTCGACAACACCTTCGTGGCGCTGGAGAAAAGCGGCGAGCTGCTGGGCCGCGTCACGTCCATATTTTTTGCCATGACCGCCGCCCACACCAACGACACGCTCCAGCGTCTCGACGAGCAGTTTTCTGCGGAACTGGCCGAATTATCCAACGATGTGTATCTCAACGAGGCGCTGTTCGCCCGGGTCGACACCCTCTGGCAGCAGCGGGAAACGCTGGGACTGGATGCGGAATCGCGGCGGTTAGTCGAGGTTATCCATCAGCAATTTATTCTGGCGGGGGCGAAGCTTGCGCCTGCGCAGAAAGCCGAACTGCGCACGTTAAACACCGAAGCCGCGACGCTCAGCACCCAGTTTCACCAGCGGCTGCTGGCCGCCGCCAAATCCGGTGGGCTTGTGCTGGATTACCAGCATCAGCTGGATGGCCTCAGCCCGGAAGACATCACCGCTGCCGCCAGCGCGGCCCGTGATAAAGGGCTGAACGATCGCTGGCTTCTGCCCTTGCTGAACAGCACCCAACAGCCTGCGCTGGCGCAGCTTCGTGACCGACAAACCCGTAAAAACCTGTTCGATGCAGGCTGGTTACGCAATGAGAAAGGCGACGGGAACAACACCCGGGCGCTGATTTTGCGTCTGGTCACTGTGCGCGCCAAACAGGCGGCGCTGCTGGGTTATCGCGATTACGCGAGCTGGAGCATGGCTGACCAGATGGCGAAAACGCCGGAAGCCGCCTTCACCTTTATGCATCAAATTGCTCCTGCGGCCCGGACGCGCGCCGAACATGAACTGGCCGATATTCAGCACGTGATTGATGAGCAGCAGGGCGGTTTTCAGGCGCAGGCCTGGGACTGGAATTATTACGCCGAGCAGGTGCGACTGGCGCGATACGATCTTGATGAAGCGCAGATCAAACCGTATCTGGAACTGAACAACGTGCTGACCGACGGCGTGTTCTGGACCGCTTCGCAGCTGTTTGGAATCCGTTTTGTCGAGCGTTTTGATATTCCGGTTTACCACCCGGATGTTCGCGTTTGGGAAATTTTTGACGCTAATGGCGTAGGTCTGGCACTGTTCTACGGCGATTTCTTTGCCCGTGATTCGAAAGGCGGCGGCGCATGGATGGATAACTACGTCACGCAGTCGACGCTGCTCGAACAGCGCCCGGTGATTTACAACGTCTGCAACTATCAGAAACCGACGGCAGGTAACCCGGCGCTGCTGAGCTGGGATGATGTGGTGACGCTGTTCCACGAATTCGGTCACACTCTGCACGGGCTGTTCGCCGTCCAGCGCTATCCGACCCTGTCTGGCACACGTACGCCGCGCGATTTCGTCGAGTTCCCATCGCAAATTAACGAACACTGGGCTCGCCATCCGCAGGTATTTGCCCGCTTTGCGCGTCATTACCAGAGCGGAGAGCCGATGCCGGAAAATCTGCGCGACAGCATGATGCGCGCCGCGACCTTCAATAAAGGTTACGACATGACCGAGCTAGTCAGTTCCGCACTGCTGGACATGAACTGGCACACTCAGACGCTTGAAACACTGCCTGACGATGTGGACGCGTTTGAATTGCAGGCCATTAGCAGGGAAAACCTCGATTTGGCCGCCGTACCGCCGCGTTATCGCAGCAGCTATTTTGCGCATATTTTTGGTGGCGGCTACGCGGCTGGCTATTACGCTTATATCTGGACGCAAATGCTGGCCGATGACGGCTACCAGTGGTTTGTCGAAGAGGGCGGCCTGACACGTGAAAATGGTCAGCGATTCCGCGAGGCGATTTTATCGCGCGGCAACAGCAGTGATTTGGAAGCGTTATACCGCGACTGGCGTGGACACGATCCGCTGCCGGAGCCGATGCTTAAAAATCGCGGGTTAAGCGAATAATCGTGCCCGGTGGCGCTACGCTGACCGGGCCTACAAATATAACCGTAGGCCCGGTCAGCGTAGCGCCACCGGGCAGGACGTAGAATGCCCATTAATTGTTATGGTTTAGAATTATCTTATGCGTTATTTATACCGTTTATAAAAAACAATGCCCGTCTTGTTTAGGCTTCATTGAAGTTCGGAATGGTAGCCTGATTGTATGACGCAAATAAGGCACGGACGCGCCCGATTTGCTGAAGAATCAAAACACAAATCTATCCATGCAAGCATTTACCGCCACACCGTTGGCGGTTTTTTTTGTATTTAATTTCTCGCCGTCTTGATAAATTCCAACAAAAAGCCCCTTGTGCGTTAAGCAACAAGGGGCCGTTACGGGTCGGGACTGTCAGTGTTCATTAGTCATCCCATTTATGGCTGAAATACGCAGCAAGAAAACCGGCGAATACTATGGTTCCCAACACTGCCATAAAGACATGCATATTTCCCAGCATGATAAACCTCCGTTTATGTTAAAAGCGTACGATAAAATCCTCACTTACCTTAATTAGCCGCGATGAACAGAGAATACCGTAGTCAATCTAAACGAATCGTTAATTATGTGAATTATTTAGCCACTTGAGTAAATTTTTTTCGAAAGGCTTGTGGGCTCATCGTGAAACGTTGCTGAAAATGATGGCGCAGGGCGCTCGAGGTGCCAAAACCGTTATTCGCGGCGATATGTTCGACGCTGAGTCGACTGTCGGTTAAGGCCTGCTGTACGCGCTGTAACCGTTCATTGAGCAACCAGCGGGCGGGCGTCACGCCGGTAGCTTCCTGAAAACGCCGCAACAACGTGCGCGGACTCATCCCAACCCGCAGGGCAAGCGATTCCAGTGTATGCGGATCGGCAAGATGGGCGTGTAGCCAGTCAAAAAGCTGCCCGAGGCGTTCGCTTTCCCGGCTGCGTGCCACCGGGCGCTCAAGTTGCTGGGTCTGGCTGCCGTCGCGATGCGGCTGCACGACTAACCGACGCGCGACATTGTTGGCGGTTTCCAGTCCAAAATCGCTGCGCACCACGTGCAGGCATAAATCAATCCCTGCCGCGCTCCCCGCCGAGGTCATCAGCCCGTCGTCGCCAACGTACAGCACATTTTCCACCACTTGAACGGCGGGGAAACGCCGCTGCAGTTCATCGGTATAACGCCAGTGGGTGGTGGCCTGACGCCCGTCCAGCAGGCCGCTGGCCGCGAGGACAAACACCCCTGAACAAATCGACATCAGCCGACAGCCCCGCAGATGCGCCCGGCGCAACGCCTCGCACAGTGCCTGTGGCACCGGGGCATCCACGCCGCGCCAGCCGGGGATCACGATACTATCCGCCTGTTCCAGAAGTTCAAAGCCTCCATCAGCCACAACCCGTATTCCCCCCGTTGCGCGTAATTCGCCGTCGTCCACCGAGGCTACCGCAAAGCGATACCAGTTTTCACCCAGCTCCGGGCGTGGCAGACCAAAAATTTCGACGGCGACGCCAAATTCAAAGGTACACAGGCCGTCGTAGGCGAGGGCCACGACCAGCGGGCGGGAAGCGGTTGTCATTATCCTGGCGATTTCTGTCATGTCGGCGGGCGGTGCGTGTCCTGAATTTTTGTTGAGATAAGAGGTAACACGACACCCGTCGACACAACAAGAGGGAAATACCATGAGTTACGTCACTGAGATCCCAGCTGCGAGCCCGCAGGACGCCATTGCCCATTTTCGACGTCGTCTGAGCGTTGAAACTGATTGCGATGATGTGCATTCAGTAATCAAAAGCGGAGAAGTGGATTTTGTACTGCTGCACGTGGTCGGTTCACCTGAAACGTTCGCCCGTCGGCATCTGCCCGGCGCGCTGCATCTTCCGCATCGTTATCTCACCGAAGAACGCATGCGCGACTGGCCGCCAGAAACGCTGTTCGTGGTTTATTGCGCGGGGCCGCATTGTAACGGTGCAGACAGGGCGGCTTTGAAGATTGCGCAGCTTGGCCGCCCGGTAAAAATCATGATCGGCGGACTCACCGGTTGGGCGGATGAAGGCCTGGCGTTTGCCTCATCATGAATTTTTTTCACGGGTGATGAATTAATCTCGTTTGCCAGCGCCTCTCCCGCATGGCAAGTTGAAGAAATATAGCCATCCAGAAGTCTAAATGTTGATTTCGCAATTATCACGCCAGGCAATCAGTTGCCTGGCGACGAGGAGAGACCATGTCACGTCACACCGCCCCATACCGCGCCGATATCGTTGGCAGTTTTTTACGTCCGGACAGCATTAAACACGCCCGCCAGCAGTTTGCTGAAGGCGCTATCGACGCGCAGACGCTGCGTGCGGTGGAAGATGAAGCGATCCTCCACGTGGTTCAGCACCAGTGTGACTGCGGCCTGAACGTGGTCACCGACGGTGAGTTTCGCCGGGCGTGGTGGCACTTTGACTTCTTCGATGGTCTACAGGGCGTTGAGCGTTACGATTCTGACCAGGGCATTCAGTTTAACGGGGTGCAAACCAAAGCCCATGGCGTACGTGTGACGGGCAAGCTCGGTTTCGGTTCGCACCCGATGCTCGACGATTTCCGCTATCTGAAAAGCATCAGCGGTGACGCACAGCCGAAAATGACCATTCCAAGCCCGAGCGTGCTGCATTTCCGCGGCGGTCGCAAAGATATCGATGCCACGGTTTACCCGGATCTGGCGGAATATTTTGACGACTTAGCCACGACCTGGCGCGACGCGATCCGCGCATTTTATGACGCAGGTTGCCGCTATTTACAGCTTGATGACACCGTCTGGGCGTATCTCTGTTCCGATGAACAGCGTCAGCAGGTGCGTGAGCGCGGCGACAACCCGGACGAGCTGGCGAAAACCTACGCCCGGGTGTTGAACAAAGCGCTGGAAGGCAAGCCGGAGGATTTAACCATCGGGCTGCACGTGTGCCGTGGTAATTTCCGCTCAACGTGGATCTCCTCTGGCGGTTATGAGCCGGTGGCAGAAGTGCTGTTCGGCAGCGTCAACGTCGATGCATTCTTCCTCGAATACGATAACGACCGTTCCGGTGATTTCGCGCCGCTGCGCTTTGTGCGTCCGGGCAAGCAGCAGGTGGTTCTGGGCCTGATCACCACCAAAAACGGTGAACTGGAAAACCCACAGGGCGTGAAAGCGCGTCTGGCAGAGGCGGCACAATACGTGGCGAAAGAGCAGATTTGCCTCAGCCCGCAGTGCGGTTTTGCCTCTACCGAAGAGGGCAATAGCCTGACCGAAGCCCAACAGTGGCAGAAAGTCCGTCTGGTGACCGAGATTGCCGCCGACGTCTGGTAAGGTTTAACTCACAGGGCAGCGCTGCACCTTTTTAATGCAGTGCTGCTCCTGAATCGGACGTTCCACATACCCTTCGCCCTTCAAGTTACCTCTTTGTTTGCTACGTTCACTCGCCCGAATCACTTACTTTAGTAAGCTCATCGGGACTTATTCTCTTGCCGCCTCGATGTATCTCGAATGGCATAGGGTATTTTCTGCAACGAAAGTTGTAATTCCCCAGTCCGCCCGCCTGTTTTATGTACTTTTCCCCACGTTGGCATCTTTCTTGCCTGTCTCCTGACGACTACACCGATGTTTTTAATCCTTGTTGCTGTCTCTTTCAGGAGTGAATCATGCGCCGTCGAACTTTGCTTAAAGCTTTTGCTCTCTCTGCCTCCACGATTGCTCTCGGTATTAGCTTCAGCGTGTACGCCGCTGACACCATCAAAGTGGGAATTATGCATTCGCTGTCCGGAACGATGGCGATTTCCGAAACGCCGTTGAAAGACGTGGCGTTAATGACCATCGACGAGATCAACGCCAAGGGCGGGGTGCTCGGTAAAAAGCTGGAACCAGTGGTGGTTGACCCAGCTTCAAACTGGCCTCTGTTTGCTGAAAAGGCGCGCCAGCTGTTGACCCAGGACAAAGTGGCGGCGGTGTTCGGCTGCTGGACGTCAGTTTCGCGTAAATCAGTGCTGCCGGTGTTCGAGGAGCTGAACGGGCTGCTGTTCTATCCGGTGCAGTATGAAGGCGAAGAGATGTCGCCCAACGTGTTCTACACCGGGGCCGCGCCGAACCAGCAGGCTATTCCGGCGGTGCAGTATCTGATGAGCGAAGACGGCGGGGAGGCCAAACGTTTCTTCCTGCTCGGCACCGATTACGTCTATCCGCGCACCACCAACAAAATTCTGCGCGCGTTCCTGCACTCGAAAGGCGTTCAGGATAAAGACATCGAAGAGGTCTACACCCCGTTTGGCTACAGCGATTACCAGACCATCGTCGCCAATATCAAAAAATTCTCCGCGGGCGGCAAAACGGCGGTGGTTTCGACCATCAACGGCGACTCCAACGTCCCGTTCTACAAAGAGCTGGCTAACCAGGGCGTGAAAGCGACCGACGTGCCGGTGGTGGCGTTCTCGGTCGGGGAAGAAGAACTGCGCGGCATTGATACCAAACCGCTGGTTGGCAACCTCGCGGCGTGGAACTACTTCGAATCCGTGGATAACCCGACGAACCAGAGCTTCGTTGCAGATTACCGGGCGTACGCCAAAGCCCACAATCTGCCAAATGCGGGCACGGTGGTGACCAACGATCCGATGGAAGCGACCTACGTTGGCATTCACATGTGGGCGCAGGCGGTGGAAAAAGCGGGCACCACCGACGTCGACAAAGTGCGTGCGGCCATGGCCGGACAAACCTTCAAAGCGCCGTCGGGCTTTACGCTGACGATGGACGCCACCAACCACCATCTGCATAAGCCGGTGATGATTGGCGAAATCGAAAGCAATGGCCAGTTCAACGTGGTGTGGCAGACCGATAAGCCGGTGCGCGCTGAGCCGTGGAGCCCATACATTCCGGGTAACGATAAGAAGTCGGATCAGCCAATGAAGATGGCGAGCAACTGAGTGGGAATTTCCCCCTCACCCTAACCCTCTCCCTCAAGGGAGAGGGAACCGATCGGCGCCGTATTCTCTATCAGCGTCGGGGCTTCTCTTTCTCCTTCTCCCACAGGGAGAGGGGATCACCCTTTTTCTCCCTCTCCCTGTGGGAGAGGGTTGGGGAGAGGGCATCAGACCGCACGGGATTCACAAAAGGAGTTTTTCATGAAACCAGTCCGCTGGCTGCTGTTGGTAGCCTCGCTGTTGCCGTGTTTCGCTCACGCCGGAGACGCGGATGATTTTGTGGCTGCCAACCGAAGCCAGCAGTCGGCGATGCTTGAAAAGTGGGCGGCCGATCCGCAGCCGCAGCGTCTGCCACTGTTACAGGCGCTGAGCGCGGAAAGCCTGCGCAGTGACGCCGCGCATCATGCCTTCAGCATTGAAAGCGGCAAACCGCTGGCCTTAGACGCCACCGCCCAGCCGCATGGCGACCTCAAACCGGTTCGCCTGACTAACCGTCTCCGTAATCTGGTGGCTGGCGCTCTCGCCACACACCAGCTTGTAAGTGACAACGTCACGCAAAGAATGGCTGCGGCGAAAACCCTGCAGCGCGATGCAGGGCCGGAAGTGGTCCCGATGCTGGAAAAACGCCTGAAGGTAGAAACAGACGACGGTGTGAAGCAGCAGCTTGAACTCGCGCTGGCTAATTTACAGCTCACCAGCCCGGATGCCGCGGTGCGCAAACAGGCGATGACTCTTCTCGGTCATTCGTCCGACCCGGAAACGCAGGCGCGACTCCAGCCTTATACCGATGCCCAACATGAACCCGACGCCTCGGTGCGCGCCGCCGCGGCGGAAAGCCTGAAGCAGATCGAGCACCGCCTGTTCTGGGGCGATATCCTCGGCCAGGCGTTTATGGGCATTTCGCTCGGATCAATTCTGCTGCTCGCGGCGCTGGGGCTGGCCATCACCTACGGCCTGCTCGGCGTGATTAACATGGCGCACGGCGAAATGTTGATGATCGGGGCGTACAGCACCTGGCTGGTGCAGCAGGCGCTGAGTCAGTTTGCACCGCAGTGGCTGGCGTTTTATCCGCTGCTGGCGCTGCCGGTGGCATTCTGCATCACCGGCGGGATTGGCATGCTGCTGGAGCGGACGATTATCCGCCATCTGTATGGTCGCCCGCTGGAAACGCTGCTGGCGACGTGGGGCATCAGCCTGATGCTTATCCAGTTGGTGCGGATGCTGTTTGGCCCGCAGAACCTGGAAGTCTCTAACCCGGCCTGGCTGTCGGGTGGTATTCAGGCGTTGCCGAATCTCATTCTGCCGTGGAACCGCATTGTGGTTATTGGCTTCGTGATGCTGGTGCTGTTTTTCACTTGGCTCATTCTCAACAAAACGCGGCTCGGCCTGCGCGTGCGGGCGGTGACGCAAAACCGCGCGATGGCGGCCTGCTGCGGCGTGCCGACCGGGCGCGTAGATATGCTGGCGTTTGGCCTCGGTTCTGGCATTGCCGGTCTCGGTGGCGTGGCGCTGTCTCAGCTGGGTAACGTCGGGCCGGAACTCGGTCAGGGCTACATTATTGACTCGTTCCTGGTGGTGGTGCTCGGCGGTGTAGGCCAGTTGGCGGGCAGCGTGGCGGCGGCATTTGGGCTGGGGATTTTCAACAAAATACTGGAGCCGCAAATGGGCGCCGTGCTCGGCAAAATTTTGATTCTGGTGCTGATCATTCTGTTTATTCAGAAGCGTCCGCAGGGGCTGTTTGCGCTGAAAGGGAGGGTCATTGACTGATGAGCCAGCCATTAACCTTAACACTTGCCCGTCGGGCACCGCGCCCGCTGCGCTGGATTGGCGGCCTGGCAGTGCTGGTGCTGTTGAGTATGCCGTTTCTGGCGCTGCTTCCGGCTACCCATCCGCTGGCCATTTCGACCTGGACGCTGACCCTGGTCGGTAAAATTCTTTGCTACGCGGTGGTGGCGGTAGCGCTCGATTTGGTGTGGGGCTACGCCGGAATGCTGTCGCTGGGGCATGGGCTGTTCTTTGCCCTCGGCGGCTATGCGATGGGCATGTACCTGATGCGTCAGGCCGCGGGCGACGGGCTCCCGGCGTTTATGTCCTTTTTATCGTGGAACGAGCTGCCGTGGTTCTGGTGGGGAACGCAGCATTTTGCGTGGGCGATGCTGCTGGTGATGCTGGTCCCGGGCCTGCTGGCGCTGGTATTCGGCTGGTTCGCCTTCCGCTCCAAAATCAAAGGGGTGTATTTCTCGATAATGACTCAGGCGCTGACCTACGCCGGAATGCTGCTGTTCTTTCGTAATGAAACCGGTTTTGGCGGCAACAATGGTTTTACCGGTTTCACTACCCTTCTCGGTTTCCCGGTGAGCGCCACCGGCACGCGCGCCGCGCTGTTTCTGGCGACGGTGCTTCTGCTGCTCGCCACGCTGGCGGTGGGCTTCGCGCTGGCACGCAGCAAATTTGGTCGCGTTCTGACGGCGGTACGCGATGCGGAAAACAGGCTGATGTTCTGCGGCTACGATCCACGCGGTTTCAAACTGCTGGTGTGGACGCTTTCCGCCGTGCTGTGCGGCCTGGCGGGGGCGTTATATGTCCCGCAGGTGGGCATTATTAACCCAGGCGAAATGTCGCCGACCAACTCGATTGAAGCGGCGATTTGGGTGGCACTCGGCGGGCGCGGCACCTTGATTGGACCCATCCTCGGGGCCGGGCTGGTGAACGGCGCGAAAAGCCTGTTCACGGTAGCGATGCCAGAATACTGGCAGCTGTTTCTCGGTCTGATTTTCATCGTGGTGACGCTGTTTCTGCCGCGAGGCGTGATTGGCCTGCTGCGCAAAGGAGACAAATAATGCAACCCGATGAAGGCCTTTTTACCCGTCAGCTGCCGGGGGATCGCTTCCGCGAACAAACGGATCCGGTTTTGCAGCTCGAAAACATCAACGTCAATTTTGATGGTTTCCAGGCGTTAACCAATTTATCGCTGCAAATTGGCGTGGGGGAATTGCGCTGTGTGATTGGCCCCAACGGCGCGGGAAAAACCACGCTGATGGACGTGATCACCGGCAAAACCCGGCCACAAAGCGGCAGGGCGATTTACGATCAATCGATAGATTTAACCACCCTGGATTCGATTGCCATCGCGCGCCAGGGTATTGGGCGCAAATTCCAGAAGCCAACGGTGTTTGAAGCACTCAGCGTGGCGGAAAATCTCGAACTGGCGATGAAGGGTGATAAATCGGTGTGGGCCAGTTTGCGGGCGAAACTTTCCGGCGAACAGCAGGACCGCATCGACGAGGTGTTGCAGTTGCTGCGCCTCGAAGGCGAACGCGCCCGGCGCGCGGGGTTGCTGTCGCACGGGCAAAAGCAGTTTCTCGAAATCGGCATGTTGCTGGTGCAGGAGCCGCATCTGCTGCTGCTCGATGAGCCTGCGGCCGGTATGACCGATGCCGAAACGGAATACACCGCTGAGCTGTTTCGCACCCTGTCGGGCCGCCACTCGCTGATGGTGGTGGAACATGATATGGGGTTTGTCGAAACCATCGCCGACCGCGTGACCGTCCTGCATCAGGGGCAGGTTTTGGCGGAAGGGTCGCTGCGTGACGTTCAGGTCAACGAGCAGGTGATCGAAGTTTATCTGGGGCGCTAAGGAGGCCGAATGTTACAGGTTCAGGAACTGCATCAATATTACAGCGGCAGCCATATTCTGCGCGGCGTGAGCTTCACCGTGCAGCCGGGGGAAATCACGTGTTTGCTGGGGCGCAACGGCGCCGGAAAAACCACCCTGCTGAAATGCCTGATGGGGCTGATCCCGGCTCGCAGCGGCAGCGTGAACTGGCAAAATCAGGCCTTCATGCAGCGGAAACCGCATCAGCGGGTGCAGGCGGGAATGGCGTACGTGCCGCAGGGCCGCGAAATCTTTCCCCGTCTGACCGTTGAAGAAAACCTGCTGCTCGGCATGTCGCGGTTTTCTGCCCGCGAGGCGCGTGAGGTGCCCGACGAAATATATCAGCTATTCCCGGTGCTACGGGCGATGAAACAGCGGTGGGGCGGCGATCTCTCTGGCGGGCAACAGCAGCAACTGGCGATTGGCCGGGCGTTGGCGAGTCGCCCACAGTTGCTGATCCTCGATGAACCGACCGAAGGCATTCAACCCTCGGTGATTAAAGAGATTGGCGAGGTGATCCGCCAGCTGGCGCGCCGGGGCGATATGGCGATTCTGCTGGTGGAGCAGTTTTATGATTTCGCCGCTGACCTGGCGGACCAGTATCTGGTGATGTCGCGCGGCACCATTGTGCAGCAGGGACGCGGCGAAAATATGGAAGCCGACGGCGTGCGCGGTATGGTCACGATTTGATTGCCCGAAGGGTTGATGTGTTAAATGTTATGATATAACATTTTATTTTTTCACATTGACCCGAGGGATTTATGGTGTCTTTTCAACGTTTCACTCTGACCATTCTGGGCCTGCTGGCCAGCAGCAGCGCACTCGCCCATTCACACGGACATCAGATGACCGAGGCCGAACAAAAAGCGGCTTCGGGCATTTTTAACGACGCTGACGTCCGCGATCGCCCACTTTCCGACTGGGATGGCATCTGGCAGTCGGTCTATCCGCTGTTGCAAAGCGGGGATCTGGACCCGGTCTTTAAGCAGAAAGCGCAGAAGGACGGCGGCAAAACCGCAGAGCAAATCAAAGCGTATTACGCGGTGGGATACAAAACGAGCGTCGGAAAAATCGAAATTGAAAACAATGTGATGGCGTTTCATAACGGCGATAAAACGGCGTCGTGTGAATACCGTTATGACGGCTACAAAATCCTGCACTATGCGTCCGGGAAAAAGGGCGTGCGCTACCTGTTTGAATGTACCGACAGCAAAAGTGCCGCGCCGAAATTCGTACAGTTCAGCGATCACACCATCGGGCCGCGTCAGTCTCAGCATTTCCATATTTTCAGCGGCAACACTTCACAGGCGACATTGTTAGAAGAGATGGATAACTGGCCGACGTATTATCCTGAGCAGCTGTATACGCACCAGGTGGTGGATGAGATGTTGCATCATTAAAAGTAGGCCCGTCCTTAGGCCCGGCAAGCTTGCGCCGCCGGGCAATTCTCACTGAATCGACACCGTTATTTCACAAACAGCGAATAATCCAAATTACGCAAATCGTCGATCAATCCTGGACCTGATGGCTGCCAGTCCTGCTGCTGGCGCGTCCATTCCCCGCTGGCGCGAAGATCGTGGGTGGCGAAGAGCGCGAACCAGCCAAAATGTCCCTCAGCCTGCTCTGCTTTCAGCGACACGCAAGGCACACCTAATCCTTCCGCAACCACTTCTGCAATCTGGCGGGAGGTAATGCTTTCTTCCGCAACCGCGTGATAGCGTTTGCCGCTTTCGCCGTGTTCCAACACCCCCACGTACAGACGGGCGACGTCATCGACGTGCGCGGCACACCAGCTGTTTTTACCCTCGCCGATATACGCGGCCATCCCTTTTTCCTGAGCGAGAGGGATGTAATAGCTCAGCAGCCCCTGACGTTCGGTGTTATGTACCTGCGGCAGACGCACCACGCGCACGTCAACGCCCGCCGCCAGCTGGATATTGCCTTCCAGTTCAGACGCTCTACGCGGGTTCGGGTTAGCCGGGTTGAAAAAATCTTCCCGTGCCGGTTGGCCACTCTCATCATCACCCATGGCGGTGCCGGAGGTAATAATCAGTGGACGAGAGGTGCCTTTTAACACCGAGCCGATGGCGGCAATCACCCGACGGTCTTTTTCGCAGTTAGCGACAAACTGGCTGAAATCATGATCGAAGGCGGTGTGGATCACCGCGTCGCAGTTTTCGATGCCAGAGAGCCAGCTTTGCGGGTCTTCCAGCGTGCCGCGCTGGGGCGTGACGCCGAGGTCGGATAACTGACGCGCGGCCTCTGCCGTACGTACCAGGCCTGTCACCTGATGACCGTCCGCTAAGAGATTCGACACCACGCGCGAGCCAATAAAACCCGTCGCACCGGTAACAAAAATACGCATAGCCTGTCTCCTGAATGAATTTCAGGGGACAGCGTATGCCGTCGTCTATTACTATTAAAGTAGTGACATTATCAGGGTATAAACACTAACAGGTTAATTATGACGCTACTTTCCGATAATCCTCTGGGCGATTTCCTGCGCGCCCGCCGCCTGCGACTCGATCCGGCGTCGTTTGGCTTCGTGCCCGGTCGCCGCCGTACGCCGGGCCTGCGGCGTGAAGAGGTGGCGCAGCTCGCCAGCATCAGCCCGACCTGGTACACCTGGCTTGAGCAGGGGCGCGGCGGGGCGCCGTCGCGGGAAGTGCTGAACCGCATTGCCGGAGGGTTGCGACTGACTTCACCAGAACGTGACCACCTGTTTATTCTGGCCTTCGGTCATCCACCGGAAAATCGCCTGAATGCGTCGGATACTATGACGCCGCGCCTGCAGCGGGTGCTGGACAGCTTTAGCATTCCGGCGATTATCAAAACGGCGACCTGGGAGGTTCTGGCGTGGAATCGTCCGGCGGCGGTGGTCCTGAAAGACTATGGCCAGCTGCAGCCGGAACAGCGCAATATTCTGCGGCTGCTGTTTACCGATCCGGAAGCCCGAAAAATGCAGGAAGACTGGGACGGGGTGGCACGGCTGATTGTGAATGCGTTTCGGGCAGACGCAGCGCGCTCGGGCGCCTCGGAAGAGATTGATCGTCTGGTGGCGGAACTCTCCGCGCAAAGCGAGGATTTCGCCCGGTACTGGCGCAATAATGATGTGGCCGGACACGGCGAGGGTTTAAAGCGTCTGCTTCACCCGCAGTTGGGGCCCATTGCGCTGGAGTTTTCGACTTTTGCGGTAGAAGGGCGGCCGGAGCTAACGATGATGGTGTTTAATCCGGCCGATGACGAGAGTCAGGCGGTTATTCAGCGCTGGATTGCGGCGAGCCCAATCGGCGCTGAATAACGCTCGGTCAGGCGGTTTTTAACGCGCCGTCCCAGGCTCTCACGCTCATGCCGCGCAGAATCATCAACCACGCCAGCACGATCACCAACATCATAATCGCGAACAGCGTCCAGGCCGGTAACGAGGTGAGAATAAGCCCGGTCAGCATCGGGTTGGCGGCGGCACCCAGCCAGCCCAGCGCCTGTGCGGAAAAATAGCTCGCTTTCATGCCCGGCGGGGCGATGTTGTCAATCAGCATGTATTCGCCCGGTGCATAAATGATTTCACCGAGAGTAAACACTGCCGCGGCCACACCCCAGTAAAGTAAATTCTCGCCCGAGAACATAAAGCCGCCCAGACCCAACAGGAAGCAAAGCGTGCCCGCAGCCATTAACGGGCGAATGTTACGCGCGGTGATTTTGCGCCCGACAATGTATTGCAGGCTGACCACCACCACCGCGTTAACCGGCAGCACCACTGACACCACTTTTTGCGCAAAATCCGCGTTATCGGCAATCGTCAGCACGTACTGCGAAATGCAGGTCGCAAACGAGCCGCCGACGTAGGACGCCAGCAGGCCAGAAAGGGTAAACCAAAACAGCGCCTTGTCCTTCAGCAGCACCGACGGCTGCCAGACGGTAGTGATTTTCTCTTCATCGCTTTGCGCGCCGCGCTGCACGTAAAACTGAATCAGCACCAGTGGGAAGGCGGCACAGACGGCAGCCAGCCAGAACGGCAATTGCAGGCTGTACATCACAAGCCAGGTGCCAATCGGCGGGCCGACGGTCCAGCCCATGTTCAGAAAACTGTAGTTGAGTGAGAAAATGCGCGCCTTGTCGCTCACGCTTAGCGCGTCGGCAAACCAGGCTTTTAACACCGTCGAAAAGACCGAATAGGCGCAGTTGATGAGTGCAAAGAAGAACACCACCAGGGCGATGCTGTGCACGAGCGGAATGGCGATAAATCCGGCGATAAAGGCCACAATGGCGACAATCATGTAGCGTTTTTTATCGAATTTGTCGGCCATGATGCCAAAGCCAAGACTGAAAATAACCCCGACGGTGAGCGCAAGGGTCAACGCATAGCCGATGGCCTCAACGCTCATGCCATATTGGCGCGTGAGGTAGATGGTCATAAACGGCAGCGTGGCGCCGCGGCCGATAGTTAACAGCAACGACGACGCCAGCAACGCTGAGGTTGAACGCTTTAGAGAGGATTTCATGGTTTAGCCCGACAAATTGCTAATGTTATTATTTTGTGTGTTATCACAATTATCACGGCGTCCGGGGGCTTGTACAGATCCTAATTTATCCCTAAGTGCCTTGAACACCTGCTAAAAATAATGATCTGTTCCTCGCCCACGTTTTTCGATACTTTGATTCTGTTTACAAAAATTTAAACTTTCAGAGGCTGGTTATGACGCGGAAAGATGGGCTGTTAGCGCTGTTGGTGGTCGTCGTCTGGGGACTTAATTTTGTGGTCATTAAAGTCGGACTGCACAATATGCCTCCGCTTATGCTGGCGGGCCTGCGTTTTATGCTGGTCGCGTTTCCGGCCATTTTCTTTGTCGCCCGCCCGAAAATCCCGCTCTCTTTGCTGCTCGGTTACGGGCTGACCATCAGCTTCGGTCAGTTTGCCTTCCTGTTCTGTGCGATTAAATTCGGCATGCCGGCCGGGCTGGCATCGCTGGTATTACAGGCACAGGCGTTCTTCACCATTATTCTGGGCGCGTTTGTGTTTGGCGAACGTTTGCAGGGTAAACAGCTGGCGGGGATCACCCTGGCGGTATTTGGCGTGCTGGTGTTGATTGAGGCGAGTCTGAACGGGCAACACGTCGCGCTGCTCGGCTTTTTCCTGACGCTGGCGGCGGCGCTGTGCTGGGCCTGCGGCAATATCTTCAATAAGAAAATCATGCAGCACGCGTCGCGTCCGCCGGTAATGTCGCTGGTGGTGTGGAGTGCGCTGATCCCTATTGTGCCGTTTCTGTTGGCGTCGTATCTGCTGGATGGATCAACGGCAATGAAGCAAAGCCTGGTTAATATCGACCTGACGACCATTCTGTCGCTGGTGTATCTGGCGTTTATCGCGACGATTGTCGGCTACGGAATTTGGGGCTCTTTGTTGGGGCGCTATGAAACCTGGCGTGTGGCGCCGCTTTCGCTGCTGGTGCCGGTGGTCGGTATTGCCAGTGCAGCGCTGCTGCTCGATGAATCACTGTCGGCGTTACAGCTGATGGGCGCTGGGTTGATCATGGCCGGGCTGTACATCAACGTGTTTGGCTTGCGATTGCGTCGGGCGAAAGTGATGCAGGGGTAAGGCGGGCAGAAAAAAGCCCCGCAGAAGCGGGGCAAAAGAGTTACTGGGAGTTTCCGTTATAGTATGGCACGCCCAGTTCGTCGGATTTGTCACTGCCCGAACCCATATGGTTGAAGTCAAACGGCGACCGGTCCTGTGATGAAGGCATAAGCATTGTGTCACGGGCCGCGTTACTTGCCGGGTAAGTGGATTGCTCCGCAAAACTCTGGCCGGAGACCAGCACCAATAAGGTGAGGGCGGCGGAGGCGAACAGTTTCATTTTTTCCTCGATACGTCTTGTGCAGGCGATAATATTTTGGCGATTTAGTGATTCAGTGGCATCAGATAACGCGACTCACCGGGCATATTGGTGATGCGATATTTGTGCGGCGGCACGTCAAAATAGTTCTTAAAGGTACGCGTCAGCGTCTGCTGGGATTCAAAGCCATAGCGCTCAGCCAGATACAGGATCGGCTCATTGCTCTCTTTCAGCTTCTGTGCGATTTCAGTCAGCTTACGGCTTCTAATATATTGACCCAGTGAATGTCCGGTTTCTTTCTTGAACATCCGTTGCAGGTGCCATTTGGAGTAACCGGACCGCTCTGACACTTTCTCAAGCGACAGTGGTGATTCCAGATTGCTCTCGATCCAGTCCAAAATGCTATGAATAGTGATAGCGTCAGTGTTACGTCTGGACATCGCGACTTACCTCTTTATTCTGTTTACGGCAGGATTTTCTTAAGCAGGAGCTCAAGGGCTGCGACCTCATCCACCGTTAAGTTTTTTGTTAATTCCTGATGCAGGTTCTGTCCCACCAGTTGGTGGCATTGCTCACATATTGCCGCGCCGTCTGGTGTCAACTGCACCAGCACGCCACGCTTATCATTCGGATTTGGCAGACGTTCAATCCAACCTTTACAGGTCAGGCGGTCGAGCATTCGGGTCAAGGCTCCGAGATCGACCGACAACGCTTTTTTCAGTTCAACCGGGGTAATGCACACCTCACAGCGAATCGAGCACAAGGTTTTGAACTGCGAAGCGGTGATATCCATAGGCGACAGATAATCGTTCAGAAGACGATCTTTTTTCTGGTTGACCATGTGGATCAAGCGACCGAGTGGGATGATTTCGTTAAACAGATCACTGGTGCTTTTCACAAAGGTTGCCCTGGCAAGTAGTTTAGTTGCGGGGGATATTATTGCCCAGGCAACCATAAGTCAACTGAATGGATAAGCTTATGCCACAAATTGCTAAAACGCTTCACGGCACACTTTTTGCGCGATAAGTGGCTGAAGGATAACCTGCCGTTATGGTCAGGTGAGGGTAAAATTTCGTCATGAATTAGCCATAGTCACAGCGACGGGAATGCTCTTATACTCAGCCGGCA
This sequence comes from Scandinavium goeteborgense, assembly GCF_003935895.2. Classification (GTDB taxonomy): domain Bacteria; phylum Pseudomonadota; class Gammaproteobacteria; order Enterobacterales; family Enterobacteriaceae; genus Scandinavium; species Scandinavium goeteborgense. Next base: position 2,205,109 of record NZ_CP054058.1, read on the forward strand.
AGTGACTGCAATCACAGGAGTGTTGAGTAATGCTGGAACTATTTAAAGCCATTGGCCTTGGGCTGGTGGTGATTTTGCCGTTGGCAAACCCCCTGACAACCGTGGCGCTGTTCCTTGGTCTGGCCGGAAACATGAACAACGCCGAGCGTAACCATCAGTCGCTGATGGCATCGGTTTACGTCTTTATCATCATGATGGTGGCGTATTACGCAGGCCAGGTAGTCATGAATACCTTCGGGATTTCGATTCCCGGGTTGCGTATCGCCGGGGGCCTGATCGTCGCCTTTATCGGTTTCAAGATGCTGTTCCCGCAGCAGAAGGCGCATGATTCACTGGAGGCACGCCACAAATCTGAGGAATTGAAAGAAGAGCCGACCGCCAATATCGCCTTCGTCCCGCTGGCAATGCCGAGCACCGCCGGGCCGGGGACCATCGCGATGATTATCAGTTCGGCCTCTACCGTAAATCACGGTTTTAATTTTCCTGCCTGGGTTGTGGTGGTTGCGCCGCCGCTAATTTTCCTCAGCGTGGCGATTATCCTGTGGGGCTGTTTGCGTAGCTCAGGGGCGATTATGCGCCTGGTCGGGAAAGGGGGGATCGAAGCCATTTCCCGTCTGATGGGCTTTTTGCTGGTCTGTATGGGCGTGCAGTTCATCATCAACGGCGTGCTGGAAATTATCACCACCTATCACGCGTAACACTTTCGCAATCGCAAAGGGCGGCAGATTGTCGCCTTTATTATTTATCCGTTTTGTCCCGCCACCGCGTCTTTTATGAGCTCCGCAAACACCGCCTGCACCTGACTGTCTTCAGAGGATGATGCGTTTTGGGCCAGGGTTATTCCCAGATTTCCCGGAGCAGGCAGTCGCGAACCCGCCGTTAACAGGTTTTCGGGCAGGCCAAAATGCGTTCTTAGCGTCAGCCCCAGTCCTGCCTGTACGGCTGCCCAGACACCGCTGAGGCTGTGACTGACGAAAGTGATTTGCCACGGGATGCCCGCGTTGTCGAGGCATTCAATCGCCCTCGAACGCATCAAACAAGGGCTGTCGAACATCACCAGCGGCAGCGGCTTTCCGTTAGCAAGCAAGGCTTCAAGGTTTACATCCTGATGGTAAATCCATTCCAGCGGGCAGCGCGTCAGCAGTTCACCTTGTTCTGGGGAATTGGGTGGCTGCCACATTAGCGCGATGTCGAGACTGTTTTCTGCCAGCGCGGCGATCAGCGGAGCGTTCCTGTCGACGCGGGCGTGGATGCGTAACTCCGGGTGCAATCTGCTGAATTTACCAAGAATGCCCGGCATCAACGACTCCCCAAAATCTTCCTGCATTCCGATGCGGATTTCGCCTTTCAGCAGTTCGCCGCGTAGCGCACGCAGCGTTTCATCATTCAGCGCCAACAGCCGTCTGGCGTAGCCCATCAGCATTTCCCCCTGCGGCGTGGGTCGCACATGTCGGCCCTGTTTTACCACCAGATCGGCGTGACACTGTAACTCGAGTTTTTTCAACTGAGCGCTGACGGCAGAGGTTGAACGGGCGAGCTTAAGCGCGGCGTGGGCAAAGCTGCCTGATTCGATGCCGATAACAAAACTACGCAGGGCATCGAGATCTAACGTCGAAGGGATTTTCACGCCGTCACTCCTGATTTTCGGGATGATTAATGCCGAATAATTTGATTTTCAGGATGGAACTATTGCGTGAGGATAGCGTGACTGTCAACCTGGAGAAACACAATGAATCCCTCACTCGACCGCGAAAGCCTGGCCCGATATGCCCCTAAATTGGCAGCACTCAGTCAGGAGATACTGTTTGATGATATCTGGCAACGCCCTGAACTCTCTGCGCGTGATCGCAGCCTGGTCACTCTGGCGGTGCTGGCTGCGCAAGGGCGCCTCCAACAAATCCCATGGCACCTGCAGTTCGCGCGGCAGAATGGGCTGAGCGAAACAGAAATCACCGAGCTGTTCACCCACCTGGCCTTCTATGCCGGATGGCCCGCCGCCGTTAGCGCACTTGGTTGCCTGGCCGCGGAGGAAAGCGGATGCCGTTAATCCGAATCGTATGTCGCGACACCCTCAGTGAAGAAGCGTTAGCCATTATCTCGGACACACTGCATGACTGTCTGGTGCGTGAATTCGCCGTCCCAGCGCAGGATAAGTTTCAGATTTTCGAGCGGCTCCCCGCCAGTCAGCGCGTTTACGACAGGCACTATCTGAGCGGAGGGCGCAGTGATGACTTTATCCAGGTGCTGATCACCGCCGGAAAACCGCGCAGTGCAGAGCAGAAACGGCGATTTTATCAGGCGTTGAGCGCGGGGCTTGCTGAAAAGGTGGGCATCAGCCCGGAGGATGTGATGGTGACGATTCAGTTCAACCAGGCTGAAGACTGGAGCTTCAGCCGGGGCGAACAATATATCTAAGCAGGCGTTTGCCGGTTCAGGGCTGTTGAACCGGCTCTTCGAGCGTCACTGGCCAGCGGCGGAAAATAATGACTGACCAGACTAGCGCCGCCAGCGCTGGAACCGCACCGACGTAGCCGATGTTGGCCATCGAAAAATGTAGGCTGACCTGATTTCCGACCAGCGCGCCAGCGCCAATCCCGAGGTTAAAGATACCGGAAAACAGCGCCATCGCCACGTCGGTGGCATCCGGGGCAATCGCCAGCACTTTCACCTGCATTCCCAGGCCAATAATCATGATTGCCACGCCCCAGATGATGCTCAGCACGGCGAGGCTAATCTCATTTTCAGCCGCTAATACCAGCAACGCCAGGCATGCAGTCAACAGGCCGATGGCACCGCTGACCAGGGTAGAGGCGTGATGGTTGCCGAGCTTACCGAAGATAACCGAACCGATGATCCCGGCGCCGCCCAGTGCTAACAGCAACAGGGTAGCGAAGTTGGCATCAAAGCCGGCCACGTTAATCACGAACGGTTCGATGTAACTGTACGCGGTGTAATGGGCGGTCACGACAACCACGGTGAGCAGATACAGGCTCATGAGTGCCGGACGGCGGAACAGTTGCGGCAGGCTTTTCAGCGAGCCGGAATGTTCGCTTGGAATCTTTGGCAGCAGCTTAATCAGCGCAACCAGCGTGATGAGCGCGCCAAGGCCAATGATAAAGAAGGTGGTGCGCCAGCCGAAATACTGGCCGACGACGCGACCGATCGGCAAACCCAGCACCATCGCCAGGGCGGTACCGGTGGCAATCAGACTCAGGGCCTGGGCGCGTTTGCCCGCCGGGGCAAGACGAATCGCCAGAGAAGCGGTAATCGACCAGAACACGGCGTGGGCGAAGGCAATGCCAATGCGGCTAATAACCAGCACGGTAAAATTCCAGGCGAGGAACGAGAGCACATGGCTGGCAATGAACACCACAAACAGGCCGATCAGCAGCTTGCGCCGCTCCATCTGGCTGGTGAGCAGCATAAACGGCAGCGACATCAACGCCACAACCCAGGCGTAGATGGTCAGCATGATCCCCACCTGTGCCGTTTCCATCGAGAAACTGTGGGCGATATCAGACAGCAGCCCAACCGGCACAAATTCCGTCGTATTGAAGATAAAAGCGGCAATGGCCAAAGTGACCACCCGCAGCCACGCGACCTTGCGTGAAACCGTGTTTGTTGTCATGTCAGTTTTCTGGATGGATAACGGTAAGAAGAGACGCCGATCTTAAAACCATCATTGTGCAAAACACAACCGTTTTGTGACTAAGATCTCATAACAGAAGGTGATGACGCGGTGATGGTTAGCGTTACGCTCTACGTCGAATTGGACAGAAAGAAAAAAGCAGCGGCGGAATATAGAAGGAGGCTCGTAATTCGTGGGCAAAGACGCTATTAATGTTACTAAGTGGTTATAAAAAAAGGATACTGGTTATGCAGGAAACTCCGTTTTATATGGTTGATGCTTTCAGCGACCGCACGTTTGGCGGGAATGCGGCGGCGGTGTGTCCGCTTATCGAATGGCTGCCCGACGAGACGCTGCTGAAAATGGCGCAGGAGCACAACCAGTCCGAAACCGCATTCTTCGTACGCACCGATGACGGGTTTGAATTGCGTTGGTTTACCACGCAGGGCGAAATCAATCTCTGCGGGCACGCCACGCTCGCCAGCGCTCACGTTATTTTTGAATTCCTCGATTACCCGCACACAGAAATTCGTTTTTCGACGCGCTTTGTCGGTGAGCTGACGGTAACCCGCAGCGGCGACTGGCTGACGCTGAATTTCCCGGCATGGAAAACCGAGGCCGTGGAGCCTCCGGCGCTACTCCTGAGCGCGCTCGGCATTGATCACTATGAAGAGGTCCGCGTGGCGCGTGATTACCTGGTGGTGCTGAAAAATCAACAGCAGGTAGAAGGGCTGACGCCGGACATCCACGCCATGCTGCCGCTCGGCAAAATGGTTTGCGTCACGGCCCCGGGGGATGAGGTCGATTTTGTCAGCCGCTTTTTCTGTCCGGGCGAATCTGTGGCGGAAGACCCGGTTACCGGTTCGGCGCACAGCATGTTGATCCCTTACTGGGGCGACAAATTACACAAAACGCAGATGCAGGCGCGGCAGGTTTCTGCGCGTGGCGGTGAATTGCGCTGTGAATGGCAGGGCGAGCGGGTGCTTATCGGCGGCCAGGCCACGACCTACATCATCGGCAGCATTTATCTGCACGAAGGAGCGTTATGATGAAAACCCTTCCTGTCTGGCTGGTTGACGCGTTCAGCCGTCATAACTTTGGCGGGAATCCGGCGGCGGTGTGCGCGCTGGAATCCTGGCTGCCTGATGAGCAATTACAGCAAATCGCGAAACAGCATAATCAGTCGGAAACCGCCTTCTTTATTCCGGCGAAAGGCGGCTTTGAATTGCGTTGGTTTACGACGCGCAATGAGGTCAATCTGTGTGGGCACGCCACGCTGGCGACGGCGCACGTGATTTTCAATCATATGGATTACCCGGATGCGCGTATTCACTTTGATACGGCGTCCGGTCGGTTAACGGTCAGCCGCGAAGGTGAGTGGCTGACGCTGGATTTCCCCGCCGGGCAAACCGTAGAGCAAACGCCACCGGCTGAAATGCTGGCCGCGCTGGGCATTACGGATTACGTTGCCGCGCGCAAAGGGCGGGCGTGGCTGATTGAGCTGGCGAGCCGCGAACAGGTCGAGGCGGTTACTCCTAATATTTCGGCGATGATACCGGTTGAACATAAGGTGACGATTACCGCGCGCGGCACGGATGATTACGATTTTGTCAGCCGTTTCTTCTCTCCGGGAGAAGCCGTGTGGGAAGATCCGGTCACCGGTTCGGCGCACACCATGTTGATACCTTACTGGAGCGAAAAACTCGGTAAAACGAATATGCTGGCCCGTCAGGTTTCTGCGCGTGGCGGCGATGTGCGCTGTGAATTGCAGGGCAATCGCGTGTTGATGAGCGGCACGGCGGTGACGTGGATGCAGGGGAAAATCCTGCTGCGCTAAGGCCGTCAGGCGGCATAAGTTAATGCTATGAACCGGGGCGTCCGTTTCGGTTTACAGTCAGGGGAAACGCGCAAGGAGATTGATATGTATACCATTACGCCATGTTCCCCTGATCATCCCGATATCGTGGCGTTGATTGACGCCCTCGACCGCTATCAGCAGACGCTGTATCCGGCGGAAAGTAATCATCTACTGGATTTAACGCAGCTGCCGGAATCACAGCGACTGATGCTGATTATTCGTGATGCACAGCAACAACCCGTTGGCTGCGGCGCGGTAGTGTTGAACGGTGACGGCAGTGGGGAAATGAAGCGGGTGTATATCGACCCTACGCACCGTGGGCAACGGCTGGGTGAATCACTGTTAACGGCACTGGAAACTGAAGCGTTGCAGCGCGGTTGCGACACGCTGCGCCTCGAAACCGGGATTCATCAACATGCGGCGGTGAAGCTCTATGAGCGCAGCGGGTATTTCCAGCGCGAGGCGTTTGCGCCCTATTTACCGGACCCGCTGAGCATTTTTATGGAGAAACTGCTGGTTGCGGACCTTCGTCAAGCAATGTGATAAACGCTTCCAGCTGGCGGGTCATCGCCCCCCGACGCCACACCAGCCAGGTCGTCAGCCAGCGCCATTTTTCGGCCAGCGGCCAGGCATCAACCTGATGATGTCCGGGCATGCTTTCGAGCATACTGCGAGGGATCATCGCCAGACCCGCGCCTGCAATCACGCAGGCCAGCATCCCGTGATAAGACTCCATTTCGTGAATACGCCCCGGCGTGGCGCGGTCAGCATGAAACCAGCTTTCGAAATGACGACGGTATGAACAGTTGGCGCGAAACGCATAAATGCTGGTGCCGTTCACATCACTGGCGCGTTTGACCGGCGCATGGCCCTTCGGCGTAACTATCATCATCTCTTCCTGATACACCGGCACGCCTTCCAGATTCGGATGCATCACTGGCCCGTCGACGAACGCCGCGCTCAGCCGGCCTTCGGTCACGCCATCAATCATGGTGCCGGACGGACCGGTCGCTAAATCGAACTGAATTTTCGGGTAGCGCTGGTTATACAGCGCCAGCGTCGTGGGAATACGCACCGCCGCGGTACTTTCCAGTGACCCTAACGAGAACAAACCCTGCGGTTCATCGCCCGCCACCACCATCCGGGCTTCGTCGACCAGGGCCAGGATCTGCTGGCTATAACGCAGAAAACTGTGTCCGGCCGGGGACAACCGCAGGCGCTGGTTTTCACGAATGAACAGCTCCACGCCCAAATCGGCCTCCAGCTGACGAATGCGGGTGGTCAGGTTAGAGGGCACGCGATGCACCTTTTGCGCGGCCTGGGTAATGCTGCCGGTCTGGGCGACGGCGTTGAACATCTCTAGCTGAGTTAAGTCCATAACGTTCTCGTATCGTGAATGGAGTGGTTAATATTATTCATTTTCCATAAATAGCAGAGTGGTCCAGTATTAATCAACAGCCTCATCGAACAGAGAGAAGAAAATCATGACATCACCTGCAACTCACGCTATTTCCCTCAACCCGGCCACGGGCGAAACGCTATCTTCGCTGGCCTGGGCCACGGCCGATGACGTCAATCAGGCAGTCGCGCTGGCCGATGCCGGTTATCGCCAGTGGAAGAAAACCGCCGTTGCCGAGCGCGCTGATGCGCTGCGTAACGTCGGCAACGTGCTGCGTCAACACGCCGAAGAAATGGCGCAGATGATCAGCCGTGAAATCGGCAAACCAATTACTCAGGCGCGTGGCGAAGTGACGAAATCGGCGAACCTCTGCGACTGGTATGCCGAACACGGTCCGGCGATGCTTTCTACCGAAGCGACCCAGGTGGAAAACAATAAGGCGGTGATTGAGTATCGTCCGCTGGGTCCGATCATGGCGGTGATGCCGTGGAACTTCCCGCTGTGGCAGGTTCTGCGCGGTGCGGTGCCGATTCTGCTGGCGGGCAACAGCTACCTTCTGAAACATGCGCCAAACGTGATGGGTAGCGCAAAGCTGATTGGCGATATCTTCACTGAAGCGGGTATTCCGGCGGGTGTATTTGGCTGGGTGAATGCCACCAATGACGGCGTCTCGCAAATGATTAACGACTCGCGTATTGCGGCGGTAACCTTAACCGGCAGTATGCGCGCCGGGAAGGCGATTGGTGCTCAGGCCGGGGCGGCACTGAAAAAATGCGTGCTGGAGCTGGGCGGTTCCGATCCGTTTATCGTGCTCAACGATGCGGATATTGATGAAGCGGTAAAGGCGGCGGTGATCGGTCGCTACCAGAATACCGGACAGGTCTGTGCGGCGGCGAAACGCTTTATCGTGGAAGCAGGTATTGCCGATGCCTTTACCGAGAAGTTTGTCGCCGCAGCGTCCCGACTGAAAATGGGGAATCCGCAGGATGAGCAAAACTACCTTGGGCCGATGGCGCGTTACGACCTGCGCGACGAGCTGCACGACCAGGTGACGGCGACGCTGGAAGAGGGCGCCACGCTGCTGCTCGGCGGCGAGAAGATTTCCGGCAAAGGTAACTACTATGCTGCAACGGTGCTGGGCAACGTCACGCCGAGTATGACCGCGTTCCGTCAGGAAATGTTTGGTCCTGTGGCGGCAATCACCGTTGCTCGTGATGCCGACCATGCGCTGGCTCTGGCAAATGACAGCGATTTCGGCCTGTCTGCGACGGTTTATACCGCCGACGAAAAACAGGCTCAGCGCTTTGCCGATGAACTGGAATGCGGCGGCGTGTTCATTAACGGTTACAGTGCGTCTGACGCGCGCGTGGCATTTGGCGGCGTGAAGAAAAGCGGCTTTGGTCGCGAGCTGTCGCATTTCGGTCTGCATGAGTTCTGTAACGTACAAACCGTGTGGAAGGATCGCAGCTAATTTTATTGCCCGGCGGCGCGTTGCTTGCAGGGCCTACAAATCTAATTGGGTTCCGTAGGCCCGGCAAGCAACGCGCCGCCGGGCATGTACACCACACTTTTCTGTCAGGATCCTGTCATTTTCCTTCCGCGCGCAACAGCTGACGCTGGTATACTCGCAGCCCGAAATCGGCCTGTGGGCAAGGAGCAAAAGTGGCAACGGTCATCGATAACAGCATGCTGGAATCCGTTCTGGCAGAGGTAAAACCGCTGATAGGGAGAGGCAAAGTGGCGGATTACATTCCGGCACTGGCCTGTGTGGATGGCGCAAAGCTGGGGATTGCCATCAGCACCGTTGATGGCCAGCATTTCTATGCCGGCGATGCGCAGGAGCGTTTTTCTATCCAGTCGATTTCCAAAGTACTGAGTCTGGTGGTGGCAATGAATCACTACGCCGAAGAGGAAATCTGGCAGCGGGTGGGCAAAGATCCGTCCGGTCAGCCGTTTAACTCATTGCTGCAGCTGGAAATCGAGCAGGGCATTCCGCGTAATCCGTTTATCAACGCCGGGGCGCTGGTGGTATGCGACATGCTGCAAAGCCGTCTCAGCGCACCGCGTCAGCGCATGCTGGAGATAATCCGTAAGCTTTCCGGCGTCGAGGATATTGCCTACGACACGGTGGTGGCGCGCTCGGAGCTCGACCATTCCGCCCGTAATGCTGCGATTGCCTGGCTGATGAAGTCCTTTGGCAACTTCCATAATGATGTGGCGACGGTGCTACAAAACTACTTCCATTACTGCGCGCTTAAAATGAGCTGTAGCGAACTGGCGCAGACCTTCCTGTTTCTGGCGAATCAGGGGCATTCCCCGCAGCGCGACCAGACCATCATCACGCCGTTACAGGCGAGGCAGGTGAATGCGTTAATGGCGACCAGCGGGATGTATCAGAATGCCGGCGAGTTTGCCTGGCGCGTAGGGCTTCCAGCGAAATCGGGCGTCGGCGGGGGGATCGTGGCGATTGTGCCCCACGAAATGGCGATCGCCGTCTGGAGTCCGCAGCTGGATGCTGCCGGAAACTCGCTGGCGGGCACCGCGGTGCTGGAAAAACTGACTCAGCGGTTGGGGCGTTCGGTCTATTGATCCATTCACCGCGTCATATAGCAAACGGACAACAAATAACTAACACTGATAATTGTTAATACGCGAATTGTGATCAATAGTATCTGTATTACCGATCATTGCTCTGCAATTCCCGAAATAATTGCTGCCTGCGATTATATGGAAAATAATTAATGCGTTCGATTTCTGTCCCCCGATTTACCGTATTCAGTGAAGCGCACGTCCTGCGTAATGTATTTTCCCTGGTTGTCATTACCACGCTGTTTTATGCGATGGGCGCCATGCTGCGCCTTGTGCAGGAACTTTCGCTCTTCTGGCCGCTGAATGCGGTGATGGCGGCGATATTTGCCCGCTACGTCTGGCTTAACCGACTGCATTATTATGCGATTTGCTACGGCGCCATGCTGCTTTATGACGTGATGACTACCCAATGGGGATTTGCGTCGCTGATTATCAACGCCTCGAATATGGTGTTTATCGTGATGGTCGCCCAGCTGGTGATGCGCGATAAACGTCAGGCGGGGAGTGAACCCGAGCCGATTAATGCCCTGCGGTTATTCTATTATTGCCTTATTTCTGCGATTTTCTGCGCGCTGCTGGGGGCGCTGGGATCGGTCGGGATCGACAGACAATCGTTTATGCCGCTGCTGGCGGACTGGTTTAGCGAACAGTTTGCTACCGGGGTGCTGATTTTACCGTGTGTCATGACCCTGACGCTGCCCAATGAAATTACCCGGATCCGCTGGCAACAGCTGCTGCCGGTGCTGACGCTGGTGCTCTCTATGCTGGCGGCGATCGCCATTGGCGGAGCGGGGAGTCTCGCATTTCCGCTGCCTGCGCTTATCTGGTGCGCCCTCCGGTACCCGCTCTCGGTCACTTCTGCGCTGACGCTGATTACCGGTGCCAGTGAAATCATTCTGGTGGCGAATGGGATTATCAACCTGGCCGTCAGCGGGCCGTTGCAGACCGCGCAGCTTTTCTCCACGCGTCTGGGGATTGCGTCGCTGGCTATCAGTCCGGTGATTGTTTCTACCACCGTGGCGGCCATTAATAATCTTGTTCGTCAGATTTCGCTGCGTGCGGATTTCGATTTTCTGACCCGCGTCTATTCGCGTTCCGGTTTGTATGAAGCCCTTAAAAACCAGCCAGCGCAGAGCCATCAACATCTGACGGTGATGCTTCTGGATATCGATTTCTTCAAGAGCGTGAACGATAACTACGGTCATGAATGTGGCGATTATGTGCTGGCGGCGTTTGCGCGTCAGGTGCATGACGCAGTAGGTGAGCAGGGGCTGGTGGCGAGAATGGGTGGTGAGGAGTTTGTGGTCGCCGCGAAAACGCGCGATCCGCTGGACGGATACCATCTGGCCGAGAAAATTCGTCAACGTGTAGAAGCCAACGTGTTCCAGTGGCGACAGCAGCCGTTGCGAGTCACGGTGAGTATTGGCACCGGAAGCGGCACGCCCGGTAGCAACGCATTGATTGATTCCTTCAATCAATTGCTGGTGGAAGCCGACGAGTATCTTTACCGTGCCAAAAAGGCCGGACGCAACAAAACCTGCGCCAAATCTGTAGCCGAAGAGGGTGTATTCAATTCGGTTGCGTCATAGCGGTATGTGACACCGTCACCTTTGTGGCTGTTTGTTGTGCAAAAACATTCAACTATCTTTATTGATAGCTTGCGGGGCCGCATTAAAAAAAATACGATGCATGCGGCCATGCTTCGGAAAATTGCACTTAATGAACGGTTTTTACCAACAAAAAACGAATGATAAGGTTCCAGGCATACGGTTCGTTCGCCGCATGTTTTTAATGCGCATTCTCGGCACCTTTCTCTGTTTTTTCCCCATCCTGTCTGTACTCGACGAACTCGACCGTCCCCTGTGGCTGCGTGGCCTGCTGGCCGTAAATGCCTTTGCCTGGCCGGTGGTGGCGTATCTGCGCGCCCGAAGCGCGCGGGTTCCGCTGGTGGCTGAACATCAAAATCTGGTGATTGATGCCGGCGCGGGAGGATTCTGGATAGCCATTATGGCGCTCAATCCTCTGCCGTCGGTGGTGATCGCCACCATTCTGTTGGCCGATCGTCTGGCGGCGGGCGGCGTCGTGCTGATGCGTAAAGCGCTGGCAATGATGCTCTGCGTTTTCGCCGTCATCTGGCTGTGCATGGGAATGGAAGTGGAGTTCGGCGTCTCGCAGCGCACAATGCTGGCCACGCTGCCGCTGATTGCCATTTATCTGCTGGCGCTGTGCATGCTGACCGACATGCTGGCGGTGAAACTGCGGCGTAAAAGCCACGAGCTGGAGCGGATCGCAATGAAAGATCCTCTGCTGGACATCGCCAACCGCCGTCTGCTGGAAAAACGCATCGCCTGGGAGCTTAGCCGATTACAAAATTCCTGCGGCGAATCGGCGCTGGTGTTTATCGATCTCGATAATTTCAAAGACGTTAACGATCGTTACGGCCACAAAGTGGGAGATGGTATGCTGGAAACCGTCTCGCAAATTCTGCACGCCGCCACTCGCAGCACCGATACGCCCGCGCGCCTGGGCGGTGATGAGTTCGTGATTTTATTGCCGGATACTTCGCAACAGGACGCGGTGCTGATTGCGCATCGCATCCTGGAAGCGACCGCGGTCATCACCACGCTGCCCGACAGCGAGTTGTCACTGACACTCAGCATTGGCGTTGCCTGCGCAAGCCCGGAAATGGAAGACGTTGCGGCCTGGCTTAAAGTCGCGGACGACGCGTTATACGAGGCGAAACGACGCGGTAAAAACCAAATCTTCGCACACTAACTGTTCTGGGCATTGCAACGGTAAAAACCAGGCTACGCTGTTAATTATTCTGCATGAGGAATCGTGATGAAGAGTCCAGAGAATCCGAGAAATGAAGCGCAGCGTCTGACCTCGCTCCGGGAGTCGGGCATTCTTGATACTGGCGAACCGGCACGTTTCGAGCGCCTGACTCGCCTGGCCCGCAGTCTGTTTAAGGTGCCAATCGCGATGGTAAGCCTGGTCGATGAAGAATCGCTGGTGTTTAAGTCCTGTAACGGTCTGCGTTTCGCCACTCTACCGCGCGATATATCCTTTTGCGGTCACGTTATTCTGAGCGAAAAGCCGCTGGTCGTGCCCGATGCGCGGCAGGACATCCGCTTCAACGATAATCCGTTAGTGCTTGGCGAGCCGCATATCCGTTTTTACGCCGGATGCCCGCTGCGTCTGCCCGACGGCGCGCTAGTCGGTTCATTCTGTCTGCTCGACAAACAGCCACGCGAGTTCAGCCCGGAAGAGGCAGGGCTGCTGCAGGATTTAGCCTCGATTGTCGAGGATGAGTTTAAAACCCTCGCCGAAGCCACCACCGATCCGCTCACCGGATTATTTAACCGCCGTGGATTTGAGCATCTGGCGAATTTTGCCATAGCTTCCGCCCATCGCCGGGCAGAGCCGCTGACGCTCGGCTGGCTCGACCTCGATAATTTCAAACAGATTAACGATAAATACGGCCATGCCGAAGGTGATGTTGCCCTGCGCGATATGGCGCAACTCCTGATCAAAAGTTTCCGTGATACCGATTTACTGGTACGTCACGGGGGCGATGAATTTGGCATTCTGTTCTCTGATACCGACGAAAGCGGCGCGTGGATTGCGATGCAGCACCTGCTGGAAGAGGCTAACGCCTATAATCTGACATCCGGTAAACCCTGGAAGCTGGCGTTTTCCTGGGGCGTCATCGAGTTTAATCACGATGACATTACCGACCTGTCAGGCGGGCTGCGCGCGGCGGATAAACGGATGTATTGCATGAAGCGAACCCACGAAAGCAGTCGCCGTCTGAATAAGTAAAGCCTATGACCGATTTGTTGTGTTGCAAACTTGCTAAGTGGATAGTGATATCAATTTTACAGGGAGCTCAACATGACTTCGCCGCTGCGCATTTTTCCTCTTTCCCATCACGACATTCTGCAACGCCTGCCTGAACTGGTCGACATTCTGGTCGACAGCGTGAATGGTGGGGCGTCCGTCAGTTTTATGCAGCCGTTTCACCCCGACAAAGCCGGCGCGTTCTGGCAAAAAATAGCCCACAGCGTGGCGGCGGGCGAGCGGGTGGTGCTTGTCGCGGAGTTGGGTGACGGCACTCTGGTCGGGACGGTTCAGCTGATCACCGAACTGCCGGAAAACCAGCCGCATCGCGCGGAAGTGGCAAAGTTGTTAGTCCACTCTCGCGGCCGTCGTCAGGGTATCGCGCGACAGTTAATGTCTGCCCTGGAGTTGGAAGCTACCGCGCACGGGAAATCGGTTCTGGTGCTGGACACCGCAACCGGAAGCGGCGCGGAAGGCATCTATCAGCAGTGTGGCTGGCAAAAAGTCGGGGAGATCCCGCGCTATGCGCTGATGCCTGACGGTGAAATGACGGCGACGTCGGTCTATTACAAATTTGTATAAACCGCCTCAAAAGGAGCATCCGGTTTGATCAAAACAGGGTTTCCTGGTTTTAAAGTCTGATAAGTTATTAGACCAATAACGCAGGCTGTATGACCAATCAATAAGGGAAACCCATTGTGAAAACATTAAACCGCCGCGATTTTCCCGGCGCTCAGTACCCTGAACGCATCATTCAGTTCGGAGAAGGTAACTTTCTTCGGGCTTTTGTCGACTGGCAAATTGATCTCCTGAACGAACACACCGACCTCAATGCAGGCGTGGTGATTGTGCGCCCAATTGATAGCGATTTTCCGCCGTCGCTCAGCACCCAGGATGGCCTTTATACCACCATCATTCGCGGCCTGAATGAGCAGGGCGAAGCCGTCAGCGATGCGCGCCTGATTCGTTCCGTTAACCGTGAAATCAGCGCCTACGCCGATTTTCAGGAATACCTCAAGCTGGCGCACAATCCTGACATGCGCTTTGTGTTCTCGAATACCACCGAAGCGGGCATCAGCTATCACGCGGGCGACAAATTTGAAGACGCACCCGCGGTGAGTTACCCGGCGAAACTGACCCGATTGCTGTTCGAACGCTACAGCCACTTCAATGGCGCGGCGGATAAAGGCTGGGTCATTATTCCGTGCGAACTGATTGATTATAATGGCGATGCCTTGCGTGAACTGGTCCTGCGCTATGCGCAGGAATGGGCGTTACCAGCAGAGTTTGTGGCCTGGTTGAACACCGCGAATGCCTTCTGTTCCACGCTGGTTGATCGTATCGTCACCGGCTATCCGCGCGATGAAGCCGCTAATCTCGAAGCGGAACTCGGTTATAAAGACGGTTTCCTCGATACCGCAGAGCACTTCTACCTGTTCGTGATTCAGGGACCCAAAACGCTGGCCAGCGAGCTGCGTCTCGACAAACTTGCGCTTAACGTGCTGATTGTCGACGACATTAAACCGTATAAAGAACGTAAAGTGGCGATCCTGAACGGGGCACACACCGCCCTGGTGCCGGTAGCGTTTCAGGCCGGGCTGGATACCGTGGGCGAATCGATGAACGATGCTGAAATCTGTGCGTTCGTTGAGAAAGCGATTCATCAGGAAATCATTCCGGTCCTCGATTTGCCGCGCGATGAACTGGAATCCTTCGCCAGCGCAGTGACCGGGCGTTTCCGTAACCCGTACATCAAGCATCAGCTGCTGTCGATTTCGCTGAACGGGATGACCAAATTCCGTACCCGTATTCTGCCGCAGCTGCTGGCGGGGCAGGCCGCGACCGGTAAATTACCGCAACGACTGACGTTTGCCCTGGCGGCGTTGATTGCGTTTTACCGCGCAGAACGTCAAGGTGAAAGCTATCCGGTGCAGGACGATACGCACTGGCTTGATCGCTACCAGCAGCTTTGGTCGCTGCATCACGATAAGCAAATCAGCACCACGTCGTTGGTTGAGTCAGTGCTGTCGGTGAAAGATCACTGGGAGCAGGACCTGACAGAAGTGAAAGGTCTGGTTGAGCAGGTGACGCGCGACCTCGATGCCATTTTGACGAACGGGATGCGTGAAGCCGTTAAACCGCTTTGCTGATGACCTGATCTCTGACCCGGCCGATGCGCCGGGTTATTTAGAACACTAATTAGTTACAACATACATCTTTACGCCCTTAATAATACTCCCTTTAGCACCTCTGCGCTTTTTGTCTTTAAGGGAGATATGAGCCAAATGGCGTAAGTATTCGGCTCAGGGTGAGAGCCGAATTAGCCCGCGTTATCGGCTCACGAAGGTTGGGTGATTTGATAGCGAGTGTTTCGTCCGCCGCCGGGCAGTTTTTCCAGCAAACCCTGTTCAAGCAAATACGCCAGATGACGCGTGGCGGTGGCTTTACTGACTTTAGCGACTTTTTGATACTGGCTGGCGCTGATCCCGTCGGCAAAGCCTGATTCACCGCCGTCGAGCAGGCGATTGATTACTTTCAGCTGTTCGGCTGTCAGTGTCAGGCGTACCGCATCGTTGTGTTTCCAGTAGCGACTTTTCGCCAGCGTGCTGTCGATTCTGGCCAGCGCGGTGTCCAGCGTCACATCGAGCGTTTGCAAAAACCACAACATCCACTCGGTGATATCCAGGTCGCCTTTTTGCGTCTGCTCAAGGATGCGATAGTACTGATTTCGGCGTTCGAGAATCGACACCGACATCGCATACAGCCTGATGCTTTGGTTATCCGCCTGGGCCAGCGCCAGATCCGTCAGCGCACGCGTTAATCGCCCGTTGCCATCATCATACGGATGCAGCGTAACGAACCACAAATGCGCTACGGCCGCACGCAGAATCGGGTCCGAGAGCGGGTCATCTTTACTCTGATTGAACCAGGCAATAAAGGCGTCCAGACGAGCGTCTAGCCCATCTCGCGGCGGCGCTTCGAAATGCACCACCGGTTTATCCATCCGGCCAGAGACCACTTGCATCGGCTCACCGCCGCGCAGTTCTCCCGCATGTACGGCATGCATTGACCACGGATCGTGCGGAAAAAGCCAATGATGCCATTGATTCAAACGCGGCATAGACAGCGGTTCATGGCGATTATCGATGGCATCAAGCATGATCGACGCCACGCCCTCAGAGCGTTCGGATACCGGGAACGGCGTTTCTTCATTAACGCCCAGACGGCGGGCGAGGGACGAGCGCACCGATTGGGCATTGAGCCGTTCGTCTTCAATCGCGGAAGACGCGAGCACGTTCGACAGCAGCGCATCCAGCGTTTGCCGGTCTTCGTCCTGCATTTCACTCCGGCCAATCAGCACACCAGATTTACGCTGCAGTTGACGCAGCAGCGGCAAAACAGTCTCGTCCCGCCAGTGAAAAGCGGGCCATTCCGGTTGTTGCCAGATCCATTGTGTCATGCTGACCTCTGAGCCGAATAACATCATAATTGGCTCACATTATGAGCCGAATAGAGTCAAAAGTAAAATTGCTGGTTGTTATTGGTTTGTAGCAAAACATCGCAATAAACTTGAAAGAGTGATTTGGATCACGTTAAATAACGCAGCCTTCCTTTTTTACTGATAGTGACTCATGATCCTCAGACCCACTGAACACTGGCTGCCCCGTATTTTTGTCTGGCACGGCGCGGTGTTACCTAAGATTTTCTCCCGACTGTTGCTCAATTTTCTGTTATCGGTGGCCGTTATCATTATGCTGCCCTGGTATACCTCGCTCGGCGTGAAGCTCACCGTCGCGCCGTTCAGCATTCTCGGCGTCGCCATCGCCATATTCCTCGGCTTTCGTAATAACGCCTGTTACTCACGCTACGTCGAAGCGCGCCAGCTTTGGGGCCAGTTGATGATTGCCTCACGTTCGCTGCTGCGGGAAGTGAAAAACACGCTGCCGCCGGAAACGGATGTGGCGGCATTTGTGCGTCTGCAAATTGCGTTTGCGCACTCGCTGCGGATGCAGCTGCGTCGTTTGCCACAGCAAAAAACGCTGGAGAAATACCTGACGCCAGAACAGCTCGCGCAGGTTTTAGCGGTGCAGTCTCCGGCGAACCGTATTTTGCTGCTAATGGGCAACTGGCTGGCGGAACGTCGTCAGCAGGGCGCGCTGTCGGACATTCTGTTCCACAGCCTCAACAATAGGCTCAACGATATGTCGGGCGTGCTGGCAGGCTGCGAGCGCATTGCGGGCACGCCAGTACCGTTCGCTTATTCGCTGATCCTGCATCGAACGGTTTACATGTTCTGCATCATGCTGCCATTTGCATTGGTGAGCGACCTGCATTACATGACGCCGTTCATCTCGATGCTGATTTCGTATACCTTCATTTCCCTGGATGTATTGGCGGAAGAGCTTGAAGAACCGTTCGGGGTGGAAAATAATGACCTGCCGCTGGACGCCATCACTAACGCGATCGAGATCGATCTGCTGCAAATGAATGATGAAAAAGACGTTCCAGCAAAAATGCTCCCCGATAAGTGCTATCAACTCACCTAAGGAAATCCGCAATGGACGTTTTGATTCGTGACATTCAACCCCAGGACAAAGCCCAGTGGCGTACCCTGTGGAATGGCTATAACCAGTTCTACGAATCCAAAGTCCGCGAATCCGTGACCGAAAAAACCTGGTTGCGGATGATGAATGCGCAATCGTCCATTTTCGGGCGCGTCGCAGAAGTGAACGGTCAGGTGGTTGGGTTTGCGCACAGCGTGCTGCATGAGGGCACCTGGGAGTTATCCCACATATGTTATCTGGAAGATCTGTTTGTCGCCCCGGAAATGCGTGGACATGGCATCGCGCGCTGTCTGATTCAAGCCTTAGTCAATGAAGGCAAAGCGCAGGGCTGGTCCCGCTTGTATTGGCATACTCGGGAGAATAACCCGGCGCGTAAACTGTACGACGAGTTTACCGAGGTGGAAGACTTCGTGCTTTATCGGATGAATCTGTAACCGTGCCGGGTAAGAAATCATTAAGATTTTCCCAGTAACATGGCCATCGAGCCAACAGGAGAATCATCATGGAAAAGAAAATTGAGACCGCCCTGAACATTATCATTTTTGTTTCTCTGTTCGCGACGGCCTGGGATCTCTCTTTAGTCCGCGATTTCAGCTGGTAACGCGGCGCGCCATAATAAACAACCGTGGGAATGCCAGCAGGATTTGACCGTTTTGCTGGCGAGGGTAATGCTCTTCCAGTAATTGCAGATAACGACTCAAAAACGCCTTCTGACTAACGCTATCCAGATCCTGTAAGAAAGGACGTAAGCCGGTCGCGCTCAGCCATTCCACGATTGCCTGATGCGAGGCCATCGGATGAAAATAGGTCGTTCGCCAGACATCCACTTCACAACCGCTCCCGCTCAATAAATCGTAATAACCCTGCACGCTTTCCAGCGGAATGCGCCCGTGCGCCGGGTGCCCAAGCTCGGCGGCGACCTGACGCATTAAAGCATGGGACGGTTCCTGCCAGTTGTCCGGCATTTGCACCGCTAACACACCATCTTTCGCCAGCAGCGAAGCCAGACGCGGAAACAGCGTGGGATGGCCAGACACCCATTGCAGCGAGGCGTTGGCATACAGCACGTCGAGCGGCTGTTCGGGTTGCCACGCGCCAATATCTGCATTCACAAACTGACAATCCGGCAGCGCTTTTTGCGCTTTATCCAGCATCGCCGGGGAATTATCCACGCCGGTAATCACGGCATCGGGCCACGCGCCACGCAGCAGCTCGGTGCTGTTTCCAGGGCCACAGCCTAAATCAGCAATGTGCTTTGCTGACGGTTTGGCAATACGGGCGAGCAGTTCCGCCGCCGGGCGGGTACGTTCGGACGCAAACTGCAAATATAACGACGGGTTCCAGTCGGCCATTTCTGACTCCTTAGCGCGGTTTCAACGGCTTACAGCATAGCGCAGGCGGCGCGATTTAACCGTAAACGATCATTGAATGTCTGAAGGATTTTCAGCACGAGGATATTGCGCAGTTTTGCGAAAAATATCGCTGATGACGGAAGGGGAAACGACGGTGAGCCGACGGGCGACTCACCGTTTTTCAGGCCTTAGCCTGGATAGATACCACGATCTTTACGCGCTAGCAGAATGCGTTCGCAAGCAACGATGTACGCGGCGGTTCGCAAGGAGCAGGTTTTTTCCGCTGCTTTTTCCCAGACGTGAACCATCGCGTCGGTCATGATTTTATCCATGCGCGCATTAATTTCTTCTTCGCTCCAGAAGAAACTCGCCATGTCCTGAACCCATTCGAAGTAGCTGACGGTGACGCCACCGGCGTTACAGATAACGTCCGGCACCACGATAATGCCACGGCTGGCGAGCATATCGTCGGCATCCGGATAGGTCGGCCCGTTTGCACCTTCGAGGATCAGTTTACATTTCAGCGTTTCCGCGCGATGACGGGTAATCTGACCTTCCAGCGCGGCCGGGATCAGAATGTCCATCTCAATGTCCCAGAAGGCTTCGCTGGCAATGGTTTCCGCGCCCGGGAAACCGGCGATCTGTTTGTGTTCAATCTGCCAGGTGGTCAGGGCGTTCATGTCGATGCCCATCGCGTTAAACAGCGTCGCAGTGTGGTCCTGAATCGCCACCACGCGTGCGCCGGATGCGGCAAACAGGCGAGCTGCTTCGCTGCCGACGTTACCGAAACCTTGCACCGCGACGCGAGCGCCTTCCACCGGAATGTTGGCCCTGCGCGCCACTTCACGGCCGCTGATCCACACCCCGCGGCCGGTCGCTTTTTCACGTCCGAGAGAGCCGCCAAGGTGAATCGGTTTGCCAGTAACGACGCCGGTGATGGTGGTGCCGTGATTCATGGAGTAGGTGTCCATCATCCACGCCATCACTTTGCCGTTGGTGCCGACGTCCGGCGCTGGAATGTCTTTTTGCGGCCCGATGATGATGCCGATTTCGCTGGTATAGCGACGAGTCAGACGCTCAAGTTCGCCTTCAGACAGGGCAAACGGGTCAACGCGAATACCGCCTTTTGCGCCGCCGTAGGGCAGGTTCAGCGCCGCACATTTGATGGTCATCCAGGCAGACAACGCCATCACTTCGTTCAGATCCACATCCGGGTGGTAGCGCACACCGCCTTTGCCCGGGCCGCGGGAGAGGTTGTGCTGCACCCGATAACCTTCGAAATGACGGATGGTGCCATCGTCCATCTGAACTGGAATATCCACAATCAACGCACGTTTCGGATGACGAAGGGTATCCACCCAACGGGTCAGCTCGCCCAGGTAGGGCTCAACGCGCTCGATTTGTTGCAGGTAGGTGTTCCAGGCAGATGTATTGCTATCTGAAGCGTAAGATAACTTATCCATGATGAACCTTAAGTATTGTAAGTAATATGTTCTTAATTAGCCGTGGACCATAGCGTTACTGACTATGTGAGTATAAATTTAACACTTTCTTAAAATTTAGCATCAGACGAAGCGAAGAAATGAGAGGTGGTGGAAGTAATTTTTAACAGCAGATTTGAATAAGTATCCAATTAAAAAAGGCGCATGAGCGCCTTTTGCAGGCTAAATTCATTCACTTTAAGTGCATAATAAACGAATTAATCTATTTACCAGAAGTATGACGCGCCTCTAAAAGTAAATATAATGATAATCAACTGTGTTGACTTTGTTTCTTGGTGGTATGAGTACTCAAAACCGCTTCAGAACCAGCACGGTATCCAGAACCTCTCCAGTTTCGCCATTTGGCCCCGTCGCCAGCCGTTCAATATTTCCGACAAAAACAGACTGCCACGCATCATTGTCCAGTTGCAGTTCAGCCCGCGCCACATCAGGCGTGGGGAAGGGAGACGGCCGATGATCGGACCACGATGCCGCCGACCCGTGAGAGGTGATCAGCAGCACACCGCCGCGCGCAACAAGGGCTGCAGCCTTTTGCAAAACCGTCTGACGGCCAAAGTTGACGGGGGATTCAAGAAACGAGGCGGTAACCAGATCATATTCTCCCTCAGGAAACGTCTGCGATAGATCGTGCTGTTCAAAGTGGATGCGTTCTTCGATGTCATTGACAGGTTCAGAACGCGAATCAGGCGTAGGGCGTTCCGGCTAATGCCGCTTTGAGCCCGGCGGCACCTTTATCAACAAGTTCCAGAAACGTGGCGGCGGCCCGGGTGGCGTCGAGCGATTGCGCGAACGCCTCATGGGCGCTGATGAGCGCCGTGCTCCAGCACGCCAGCTGTAGCGCAGCCGCGAGCTGGGCATCCGCATCCACGTCTTCACGCCCCGCACAGTGCGCAAGCTCAGCGGCCACGCCATTTGCGACTTCATCGCGAATCGCTCTGGCTCGCGCTTTAAGCGTTTCACTGCCTTTAACGATCGCAATAAATCCCTGGCTGGCGTCAGAAAACTGCAAGAAAGGGCGCTCTTCAGCAATCAGCCTGTGTGCCAGCAGGCGTAAAGATTCAATCGGCGACTCCACGTCGTTGCGCTGACGTAGCGCGTTGGCCACAGTCTGGCGAATCTCATCGTCGCGGTCGAAAAACATATCCTCTTTGCGCGGAAAGTGATTAAACACCGTCATTCTTCCGACGTCTGCCGCAGAGGCGATTTCATCGATGGTGACGTTATCAAACCCTTTTTCCGCGAACAGCCCGGTCGCGGCGTAAGAGATATTCCGGCGTGTTTCCAGACGTTTTCTGGAACGACGGTCGATCACTTCAGACATGGTTTCTCCTTAATTTACGCAGCGTCAGTGGATTCTGCGGCAGCGGTTTTGCGCGTGCCCAGAATAATCAACGGCACCGCAATCGCGTACACCACCACCACGGACAGCCAGATGGCGCCTGGCCAGCTTTGTTGAACCACAAAATAGAATGACGAAAAGCCGAGCGGGGCGATGATCGACGCCAGGCTAATGGCAGAGCCCAGGACGCCCTGAAACTGGCCCTGACAATCCGCATCGACCTGTCGAGTGGCTAACGCCTGTAACGCTGGCATACCTATCCCGCCCAGCGCGAAGAGCGGCATTATCGCGAACACCACCCAGCCTTCGCGGGTAAAAGCCAGGGTAACCAGCGCGCAGCAGGAACAGGCGACGCCCACCAGAACCGCGCCTCGTTCGCCAAAAAGACGGGTCGCCGGGCCGGGTAAAAATGCCTGCACCAGCGTCTGACACACACCAAACGCACCAAGGGACAGACCAATCCACATGCCGTTCCAGGCAAAAGTGTCCGAGCCCCACAGTGCCCAGCAGGTACCGTACACTTCGCCGGTGGCGCTAAGAATGAAGAAAACCAGCACCAGCGGCATCAGTTTTTTCATCGAGAACACCCAACGCAGCGGTTTGAGCGGATTAAGCGCGGAGAGTTTCAGCGCACGATGCGCCGGTACCCGCGACTCGGGCAGTAAAAACAACGCCATCAGCAGGTTACAGGTATTGAGTACCGCAGCGACCAGAAACGGCAGGCGGATCCAGGTATCGCCTAACACGCCGCCTAATACCGGGCCGATAATAAAACCGATGCCAAACATGGCGTTGAACAGGCCAAAACGGCGCGCGCGCTGCTCTGGTTTTGAAATATCGGTAATGTAAGCGGTGGCGACGGAAATGTTGGCGCTGGTCAGCCCGGCAATCGCCCGACCGACGAACAGCATCCAAAGGTGAGGCGCGAACGCCATCACAACATAGTTGATAGCCGCCCCGGCAAGGGAAATGAGCAGCACTGGCCGACGGCCAATGTTATCGCTCAACGCACCCAGCATTGGGGCGAATACGAATTGCATCGCGGCATACAGCGCCGTCATGATGCCGATGTACGGTGCGATGTGGGGGGTATGCGCCACGTCTTCCAGCAGCCGCGGAAGAATAGGGAAGATCAGACCAATGCCCACCGCATCGAGACAGATTGTTGTGAAGATAACAATCAGGGATTTATTCATAGTGATTCTCTAAGACGTGAAAAATATGTACTGAGCATTAATATATACTGAGTACACTTTTAGTTTGAGCGATCGCCGCAGGCTTGTCAACGACACCGATGGAAAGGAGTATGGCGGAACAGGGGAAAACAGCTTAAGACTGCACGGTAAAAAGAAGCCCCGGTGATCTCCGGGGCGGGAACATCAGAAGGTATATCCTACGCTGACTGAGACATTCCGCGGTTCGCCGTACACCGCCGAGTCGCCAAGCCAGCTGTAATAGCTGCGGTCGAAGAGGTTGTTCACATTCGCCTGAACGGCGACCTGCTTGCTGACCTGATATCGGGCAAACAGGCTCGCCAGCGGGAAGCTTCCCTGATAAACACGCTGCGTTTCGCCGTCTGGCCCAACTGCGTCCTGGAAGGTTTTATTCTGCCATGTCAGCCCGCCGCCGACGGTCAGGTCTGCAAGCGTGGGCACCTGATAACGGGTGAACAGTTTGAACGTGGTCTGCGGCATATTGCTGTTAAACCGGCCTTCAGAATCTCGCGCGACGTAGCGCGTTGCGCCAAACGTCATCTGCAAGTTATCCGTCAGGGCACCGTTTAATTCAAATTCTGCCCCTTTACTGACGGCGCCTTTTGCCGGACGGTAAGCCTGCTCACTGCTGCCATTCACAAATTCGCCTTCCACTTCCTGCCCGACATTTTCTTGTTCGATGCGGAAAATCGCGAAAGTCGCGGTCAGGCTGCCGTTGAACCAGTCTGATTTAAGCCCCGTTTCGTAGTTCTTCCCGGTGATGGGGGAAAGATACTGGCCGCTTGCATCGCGTTTGGTTTGCGGCTGGAAGATTGAGGTGTAACTGGCGTACGCCGACCAGGTATCGTCGATGTCATACACCAGGCCGCCGTAAGGCGTAACGTTGTTTTTGCTCATGTCACCGCTACTGCCGATGGTACTCCACTGGGTGTAACGCGCACCCACGATCAACGATAGCGGATCGGCCAGAGACAGGCGGGCGGCGGTGTAAGCCGATTTCTGCCTCACGATGTCATCGGCGTTCTGATACCAGTCACCCCACTGCGGATCGACCACATTGCCGGTCCAGCCATTGTTGAAGATACCCATTTGGTCGCTATCCAAAGGGCCATCAGCGCTAAAAGTCGAATTATGTTGGCGGCTGTAACTCACGCCGGCCACCAGTTGATGCTGACGGCCCAGCAGTTCAAACGGGCCGCTGGCGTAGGTATCAATGGAGTCCAGGTGACGTTCGCCGCGGTCTTTACTGCCAAAACCGGAGGTCCCTTCGCCGGTGATTTCGTCCGGATTGCCCATCACATAAAGCAGCTTGTCGTTAAACGTTTGCTCCGCGTGAGTACCGTTAACGCGGAAGATCCAGCCGTTGTCGAAGGTGTGAGTCAGGTTGGCGAAGACTTTACGTGAATTCAGGTTATATCGCGTCCAGTCGGCGGCGCTGTTCAGGCTGCGATCGTAATCGGTACGTTTGCCATTGCTGTACCACGTCGGCAGACCTCCCCAGGTTGGGTTATCGGTGTTGCTTTCCTGATAGTCATAACCCAGTGAGAGCAGGGTACTGTCGGTAACGTCGGCATCAATAACGCCGTACAGGAATTTTTTGGTTTTATGATATCTGTCGAGCCAGCCGTCCTGATCCTGATAACCGGCAATCACGCGGGCACGCACGGAGCCTTCTTGATTGAGCGGAGAAGCGAGATCGGCCACGTAGCGCTGATCGTTCCAGCTGCCGTAGCTGGCACTCAGATTGCCGGTAAACGTTTTGCTGTCGGCATGTTTGCGTACCATATTCACCGACGCCGCCGGGCTTCCGGCACCAGTCATTAAGCCTGTGGCCCCGCGAACCACTTCGATTCTGTCGTAAATCGCCGTATCGGATGCCGCATCGCCGTAATTCCACACGTCGCTAACGGAAGTGGGGATATCGTCATAGGTGTAATTACTGATTTCAAATCCGCGTGAGAAGTAGGTCGAGCGCTCGCTGTCGACCACCTGCGCTGAAATACCGGTGGTGTTAGTCAGCACATCACCGACATTCTCCAGGTCCTGATCCTTCATGCGCTGCTCGGTGATCACGCTGAAAGACTGCGGTAAATCTCGCGGCGCAAGCTGCATTTTGGTGCCTGCATGCGTGGTTTTCACGGTGTAATCATGCGTTTCTTCGCTGTCCGAACCGCTGCTACCTTCCACGATCATCGTTTGTTCGTTCTCAGAATCAGCAGAAAGCGCCTGCGGTGAAAAGAGCAGGGCATGGATAGCCGACGCCAGCAGTGAAACGGTCATTAACTTTTTGCCAGACGTGCGGGGGCCGCCGCTGGCTTCCTTGCAGATAAAAAGCATAAAGATTCCTGTCAGAATTATTGTTATGTGAAGCGCTGTCGTTTCTGCGGATGCCCAAGCTTTCTCATGGCCCGGTACGTGAAAAGGTCAGAATGACTTAATAAGAATGCTAATAATAATTATTTGCTTTTGCGTCGTCGCGCAAGAGTTTCATTCCATGTGTAACAATTTGTAAATCCTGAGGTGACTGATAACCCTGATATTCAACGGGTTTACAGAAATAACGCAAATGCTTATGATTCTCATTAATATAAAAACACACCGATTATCCCATTTTGGGCAGGGTTCTTTCCTTTACGGAGTTTCAGATGCAATTTCCCTTCGCGCAGTACAAAACAACGATAGCCCTCGCAATGACCGCGGCTCTTAGCCTGTCGACCTTTACTGTTCAGGCGCAGACCGCGGTGAAAGACGTGACAGAACAGGTGGTAGGCGATGGACTGTATGAAATGGTGTATTTGCCAGAAGCAAAGGCCCTTTACGTCGCCAGCGCGCAGGGTTTTAAAGATGTCAACGGCGGGGCGCTCTATCGTCTTGATCCGGCTACGTTGAAAAAAACCGGTGAGACTTTTACCGATTACAAAAACTTCGGCATGACGATGGATCCGAGTGGGAAGGTGTTTTACACCACCAACACGCTGGACGGCGGGGTATCGAAAGTGGATGCCGCAAGCGGAAAAGTGCTACAACGCCTGATGTTTGAAGGCAAAGACAAAGACGGCGACCCGGTGGGGGCGCGAGAAATCTTCTGGCACAACGGTATGCTGTTTATCGGTGGCGTCGCGGACCCTGGCTTTATTTCGGTTGTCGACGCAAACACCATGACGCTAAAACATCGGATTGAAAATGCCGGCAAATGGGTTACTGGCATCATTTATTCCCCGGTCACTCAACGCATCTATGCGGCCAACGGGGGCGGTGAAATTCTCAAGATCAATCCAGAAACATACAAAATAGAACAGCGCTGGACGCCAGGTGACGGGAAAACGTATTTGTTCCTGAACATGGCGGAAGACGCCAAAAACGGTCGACTGTTCGTGACTGACGATTCAAAAGCCAAAGTGACCCTGGTTATTGATGAACATACAGGCAAGGTACTTAAACGCATTGAAGGTGACGCGTTAGGGATTAAATATAACGATAAACGCAACGAAATTTATATCAGCCAGCGTGAGTCGAAAAAAGTACTGCAGCTTGACGCCACCAGTTATGCGCTGAAGCACAGTTGGACTTTTGACAGCCACCCAAATAGTCTGCTGATCTCGCCGGATGGGCAGTCACTTTATGTCACGGTCAAACAGGAATTTAATGAAGACAACACCACCAAAGGCCCGGATAGCGTGGTGCGTATCGCACTGAACTGAGTCAGTTGTGCATAAAAACCACGCCTGGCGTGGTTTTTTGCTTTTGGCCGCTAAAGGCATTGCTTATTCATTTGGGTGCTATGTATATTTTAGGTGAATAAAAACGAGAGAAAATAAAATGAGCAAGAGCAATCACCTCGCAGACCGCATCCAACAGCTTCAACCTTCCGCCATTCGTGAACTGTTAAAACACAGCAAAATGCCAGGCGTTATTTCGCTGGCTGGCGGCATCCCGTCGGGAGAATTATTCGATAAAGAAGGGCTTATCCAGGCCACGCAGCTCGTCGTCGAAGAGAACTTCGGCGATGCATTCCAGTACGGTTTAACAGAAGGCACCGTCGAATTACGCGATCATTTGGTCGGGCTGTGTAAATCTCGCGGAATCGATACCACGGCGGATCGTCTGCTGGTGACGTCGGGTTCGCAGCAGGCGCTGGATTTGCTGATCCGTTCGCTCGCCAATCCGGGCGATGTGTTTGTCGTTGAGCGCCCAACCTATCTGGCGACCCTGCAAATTCTGAGTCTGACCAATGCCACCGTGCAGTCGGTCGGCAGCGACGCCGACGGCATGATCGTCGATGAACTGGAACAGCTGCTGCACACCACGCGCATTAAAGCGGTCTACGTTGTGCCGACCTTCGGTAATCCGAGCGGGACGACACTGAGCGCCGAACGTCGTGAAAAACTGGTCAAACTGGCGATTAAACACGACTTCGTGATCATCGAAGACGACCCGTATGGCGCCATCAGCTTTACCGAAGAACGTCACAAAACCCTGTTCCAGACCGCCGCTGAGCTGGGCGATCACGACAGCGTGGTTTACACCTCGACGTTCTCGAAAATTCTGGCACCGGGCCTGCGTGTGGGTTGGATTATTCTGCCGGAATGGATGAAACAGAAAGTGGCAATTGTGAAGCAGGCGACCGACCTTCACGCCAACTCGTTTACCCAATCTTTGGTGGCGGCGTATCTGACGCTGAATCGTCTTGAGCCGCAAATCGCGCTGATCCGCGACGCCTATAAACAAAAATGCCTGGCGCTGTCAGGTTTCCTGAAAGAGGAACTTGGCGATCACATCACCTTTAATCAGCCGCAGGGCGGCATGTTCCTGTGGGCGCAGTTCCGCTATGACTTCGACACCACAAAATGGTTGAAGCAGACGCTGGAAAAAGGCGTGGTTTACGTCCCGGGTGAGTTCTTCTTTAGCGACCATGCGGATAAGAAAACCCTGCGTTTCTCTTACGCCACCGCCACCGAAGAACAGCTGCATGAAGCCGTTAAACGTCTGAAATCCGCGCTGTAATTTCTGTGTGTCTCGCCCGGTGGCGCGATGCTTACCGGGCCTGGGCGCTCCCCATCGCCGGGGCATTCTCCCGCATCCAGTCCGCTAAAGAGTCCAGCGTCGGGCGCAGCGATTTCCCGCGCGTGGTAATCTGATATTCCACCCGCGGCGGCACTTCGGCAAAGACCTGCCGGGTCACCAATCCGCGAGCTTCAAACTGACGCAATTGGCGCGTGAGCTCTTTTTGAGTGATGGGGTCGACCGCACGCTGTAGTTCGCTGAATCGCACCGGTTCATCAATCAGGATCAGCCGATAGAGGATGGGGATCGCCCATTTCCCGGCAATCAGGTTTACAAAGCCAACCATCGGGCATTCCGACCCTGCGGTGGGCAACAGGAAAATATTTTTTGTCATGCGGACTCCCGTCGTTCGTCAATGCATTCCATGGCGTGCCTTAGTATCCAAAAGGTGCCTACTATCCAAAAGATACTATAGCGCAAATAATGGCGTCACCAGTTAAATACGAGGTGACAAAATGGGCAGACTTGACGGCAAATACGCATTAATTACCGGCGGCACCAGCGGCATAGGCCTGGAAACCGCCAGGCAATTTCTGGCAGAAGGTGCGACGGTGGCAATAACCGGACGCAGCGAATCTGGCTTACAGGCCGCGAGAGAACAGCTCGGTGAAAATGTGCTGATTCTCAAAAGTGATGCGGGCGATTTAGATCAGCAACAACAGCTGGCCGGGGTATTACGTGAGCAGTGGCCACGGCTGGATATCCTTTTCGCTAACGCCGGCGATGTGACGCATCGGCCGCTTGAGGCGTGGGATGAACAGGCGTACGACCACCTGATGAGCACCAACCTCAAGGGGCCATTCTTCCTTATTCAGGCGCTATTGCCGATGCTGGCGAATCCGTCATCGGTGATTGTCTGCGGTTCAGTGAGTGCCCGGATTGGCCTCCCGCAGAGCAGCGTTTACGCCGCCAGCAAAGCGGCGATCTTGTCGCTGGCTCGCACGTTATCGGGCGAACTTCACCCGCGTGGGATCCGCGTCAACGGCTTAAGCCCAGGCCCGACCGAAACGCCGGCGCTGGGTAAACTGGGCAACGGCGTGGCAGAGGAAAAACTGCGCGAGGATATCCGTCAGCTGGTACCGATTGGGCGTTTAGGCACCTCGACAGAACTGGCAAAAGCCGCGGTATTTCTGGCCTCCGATGAATCTGCGTATATCGTCGGGACCGATTTACTGGTCGATGGCGGCGTAGGCAATCTCTGACACCAGCCAGCGCTCTCCTTCAGGGAGGGCGCTTCCCGCAGTTATCACAAAAATGTGAATATTCCGCGAGGATCTCGTTACCCATTCCCCGCTACAGTCTGGACAACACCTCCACGTTGTCCTTGCTGAGGCTTCAACTATGCTGGTCATTATCCTTGCTTATCTTGGTGGTCTGCTGACCATTGCCAGCCCGTGTATTCTGCCGGTGCTACCGTTTGTTTTCGCCCGCTCAGACCAATCGTTTACCCGTTCCGGGCTGCCGCTGCTGCTCGGTATGGCGCTGACGTTTACGCTGTTTGCCACGCTGGCAGCGGTCGGCGGCGGTTGGGTGGTGGCGGCGAATCAGTACGGACGCATTGCGGCGTTAGTGCTGATGGCAGTGTTTGGCATCACTTTGCTATTCCCGCAGGTCGGTGAACGCCTGATGCATCCGCTGGTCAATGCCGGGAATACGCTTTCCGAAAAAATCACCTCTGGCCGCGCGGCCGGACCGGGCAGTTCATTGCTGTTAGGCGTGGCGACCGGGTTGTTGTGGGCACCGTGTGCCGGGCCAATTCTTGGCCTGGTCCTCACCGGGGCAGCGTTGCAGGGTGCGAATGCAGGCTCAACTTTACTTTTACTGGCGTACGCCGCCGGGGCGGTGACCTCGCTGGCTCTGGCGTTAGTCATCGGCGGCAAAGTCTTTAGCGCGATGAAACGTTCGCTCGGCGTGGGGGAATGGATCCGCCGTGGGCTTGGCGCGGCAATGCTGCTGGGCGTCGCAGCGATTTCACTGGGCCTCGATACCGGCGTTCTGGCGCGTTTGTCGACCGTTTCCACTGGTGGCATCGAGCAGACATTAGTGCAAAAACTGAAACCAGAGAGCACGTTTTCCGCGGCGAAACCGTCTGCGACGCTGGCATCGG
This sequence comes from Scandinavium goeteborgense, assembly GCF_003935895.2. Taxonomy (GTDB): domain Bacteria; phylum Pseudomonadota; class Gammaproteobacteria; order Enterobacterales; family Enterobacteriaceae; genus Scandinavium; species Scandinavium goeteborgense. The sequence goes on from NZ_CP054058.1 coordinate 2,235,566, forward strand.
CGACCCACCGCGATGTGCCTGCGCTGGTTGATGCGGGCGTGATGCCCTCGTTGAACGGCGCGGTGCAGTGGCTAAATTCGCCGCCGCTTACTGCTGAATCGCTGCGCGGAAAAGTAGTGCTGGTCGATTTCTGGACGTATTCCTGCATCAATTGCCTGCGCACGCTGCCGTACGTTAAAGCCTGGGCGGAAAAATATCGCGACCAGGGCCTGGTGGTGATTGGCGTGCATTCCCCCGAGTTCGCGTTTGAAAGAGACATTAATAACGTCACCAAAGAAGCCAAAAAGCTCGGCGTCACTTATCCGATCGCCATCGATAACAATTTCGGTATCTGGCAGGCGTTCAACAACCAGTACTGGCCCGCGCACTATTTCATCGATGCCAACGGGCATATCCGCTACATGCATTTTGGTGAAGGGAATTACGCGGAATCCGAACGCGTCATTCAGGAACTGTTACGCCAGGCCGGGGCGCAAAACATCAATGACAAGCTGGCAAGCGTGGCAGGCAAGGGCGTTGAACAATCGGCCAGCGGCATGAACGACATTTCACCGGAAACTTACCTGGGCTACCAACGCGCCGAGAACTTTGCTTCCGGTAGCCTGAATAACGATGAAGAGGCTGACTATCGCCCACCGACAGCGCTGCCGCTTAACACCTGGGGTCTGGAAGGGCGCTGGAATGTCGGCGGGGAACACATCACGCTGGCGGGCGAGAAAGGCCGCATTGTTTATCAGTTTCGCGCGCGAGATGTGCATCTGGTGCTAGGCCCCGCAGAAAACGGTAAGCCGGTGTGGTTTCGCGTGGCGCTCGACGGCCAGGCGCCCGGGGCAATGCACGGCAGCGATATCGCCGCAGACGGTGCGGGCACTATTACCGACCAACGTTTATATCAGCTGATTCGCCAGAAAGACGGGGCCGGAGAGCACACGGTCAGCATCGAGTTTGATCAACCGGGCGCGACTGCCTACGCCTTTACGTTTGGTTAAGAGGGGAAAGACGATGAGTAAATTTAAGACTCTGCGGATCGCCGCAGCCATCACCGCCACGCTGTTGTTGTCAGGCACGGGATGGGCAAAAACCATCAACGTTCCGCCACCCGCCCAGGATGAAGCGCCCTCAGGACAGGGACTGGAAACAGCCGTTTTTGCGGGCGGTTGTTTTTGGGGCGTGCAGGGCGTTTTCCAGCATATCAAAGGCGTAACCAGCGCGGTTTCCGGCTATGCAGGAGGGAAATCCAGAACCGCGAATTACCCGACAGTCAGCACCGGAATGAGCGGCCATGCGGAGTCGGTCAGCGTGACTTTCGATCCGCAAAAAATCACTTACGGCCAGCTATTACAGGTTTTCTTCTCCGTGGCGCATGACCCAACCGAACTGAACAAACAGGGGCCGGATTATGGCACGCAGTACCGCAGCGCGCTGTTTGTGCAGAACGCCAGTCAGGAAAAAGTGGCGAAGGCATATATCGCCCAACTGAATGCCGCGCACACCTTCAGTGAACCGGTGGTGACCACCGTCGAAGAAAAAGCGCAGTTCTATCCGGCGGAGAAATATCACCAAAACTTTCTCAACGACAACCCTGATTATCCCTACATCGTGATCAACGACATTCCCAAAGTTCAGCAGTTGAAAGCAGACTTCCCGGCGCTGTGGCAAACCACGCCGGTGCTGGTCAAAGAGTAGGGTGGCCGCGCCAGAATACCCTCGCCATGGACGGCGCCTGCGGGCGGTTTCACCCTTTATTCTTAAGCCTGTTGCCGGGAAATTGGCTAAAATAGAGTGATGCACCGCGCGGAGTACCGCTCCATGAATGCATCATTTTCGCATCCTTTCACCGCCATCAGTTTGATTGGCCTTGCCGCCTTATTGTTCGTTACCGCCTCGTTTGCAGCACCGGTAAAAGATGACACCGACCAATCACTGAGCGTCAGCATGGAGGACATTCAGCAGCCCTGGGTCGGTGATTTGCAGGGGATGTACGATCGGCGGGTGATCCGCGTGCTGACCACCTACAGCAAAACTTTTTACTTCATCGACAAAGGCACCCAGCGCGGTGTGACACACGATGCGTTTATCGCGTTCGAGCGCTACCTGAATACAAAATTGATGAAGGATAAACAGCTCAAACATCGCCATCTAAAGGTACGTATCATCTTTGTACCAGTGACCCGCGAGCAGCTTTTTAGCGCCCTGAACGAAGGTAAAGGGGATATCGTCGCCGCGAATCTGACGATTACCCCCGATCGCATGAAGCTTGCCGCCTTCACCGACCCTGTTTATGCCAACGTGAAAGAGTTGCTGCTCTCCGGCCCTGATTCACCTAAGGTTGAAAACCTGGAACAGCTGTCGGGCAAAACAGTTTTTGTCCGTTATTCATCAAGCTATTACGAAAGCCTGAAAACGCTGAATGCGCACTTTGCGAAGGAATCATTGCCCCCGGTCACGCTGCACCCCGCGCCGGAAGCCCTTGAGGATGAAGATCTGATTGAAATGCTGAATGCCGGGTTGATCCCACTGATTGTGGTCGACAGGCATAAAGCACTTTTCTGGAAACAGGTTTTCCCCAACATTGAGGTACATGAAAATATTGTTCTTCGCGAGCACGGGAATATTGCCTGGGGCGTGCGCAAGAGTAATCCCGAACTGTTGGCGTTATTAAATGGCTTTGTGAAAGAAAATAAAGTGGGGAGCAAACTCGGAAACATATTGTTAGTTCGATACTTAAAGAACACGAAATACGTCAAGAATGCGACATCTGAGGCGGAAAGGCGGAAGTTTTTAACCTTAATCGATATTTTCCGCAAATACGGCGATCGCTATAACGTGGACTGGCTACTGATGATTGCTCAAGGGTATCAGGAATCACGGCTGAATCAGAAGGTGCGTAGCCCCGTCGGCGCGATTGGCGTGATGCAGGTGATGCCGAAGACCGGTAAAGAGCTGAACGTCGGTGATATTCGCCATCTGGATCCCAACATTAACGCCGGGATCAAATACATGCGCTGGATGATAGACCAGTACTATGGCGATGAGCCGATGACGCAGCTTGATAAAGTGCTTTTCTCGTTTGCATCGTATAACGCCGGTCCCGCCCGGGTCGCACGCTTACGCACAGAAACCCAAAAGCGCGGCTTTGACCCTAATGTCTGGTTTGGCAACGTTGAAAATGTGGCCGCCGAAAAAATTGGTGCGGAAACCGTTACCTACGTCAGCAATATCTATAAATACTACATTGCCTACCGACTGGTTATCGATGAACTGGCCCTAAAACAGAAAGCGGTGGAGCAATCGACAAGTAAAGCTACACTAGAAAAAGCAGAACCTGTCCCACTGAAAAAACCTGAATCACCCGCCAGCAATCATTGAGGCATTAATAATGATAAAAATAGTCTGCACCATCGCGGTTGCAGGATTTATGGTGTCCAGTTGTTCCTCTTCAAAATCCACGACGCCCGATGAGACGCAATATCAGCGCGTGCTCGCTGCGGCTCATGACTGCGCAGAAGAGGTCAGAGAGAAAACCATCGCGTTGGTCGCCAAAGGATCGCCGACCCGCACGCGCTGGACGACGGCAAACTATGTCACCACAGATGCCACGGGTAAGGAACATCGTCGCTCCGTTGAGTACCGAACCTCAACCATTCTGGACAACGGTTCAGAAGGCAGCGCATGGAAGAAATGCATGCAGGACAACGATGCTTTAGTGCCGGAACTGACGTTTACTCACCAGCCCTGAGCGGGCTGGATGCACGTAATTTTTGTACCCGCGTTGTCGCCAGATAATTTTGTAACTTCAGCAGCCAGAATTACGCAAACTGAGGGAAAAGGGCGAGGGCGTTGTTACGCATAAAATCGGCCCGTAATGCCGCTGAAAGCTGCGGACTGCCGTCAAGCTGGGCGGCAAGGGCGGTCACTAACGGTTCAGGCGTATAAGGGTAATCGCTGCCGTACAAAACATGTTTGGGGTCAGCGATTTCCAGCAGCGCGTTAAGCTGTCGAGGCAGTGGGAAACCGGCCAGGTCGTAATACATGCCGCGCAACGAGGTCATGAATTTTTCCGCATCCAGTTTTTCAGGCAGACCGAGCGCAGGAGAAAGGCCCGCCACACGATCGGCCAGCACCGGGATTGTCGCCCCTGCATGCGGCACGATAATTTGCACATTCGGGAAGCGATCCAGTGTCCCGGAAAGCAGCAGATTAAATACTGCTCGCGTAGTTTCGAACATAAATTCAATCATCGGGAACGGATAGCCAATCGGTGGCAGCGCTGCGGCATTTTCACCTTTTGGCTGAACCTGACAGCACGGACAATGCGGGTTGGTCGGGTGAATGAACACTTTCGCGTGCCGACGATTCAGTTCCTCAAACACCGGATCAAAGCGGGCATCTCCCAGATAAATTCCGTGGAAATTACTTTCCAGCACCACGCCATCGGCCTTCAGGGTATCAAAGGCATATTCCAGTTCACGCAGCGCGCCGTCGACATCCGGCAGCGGCAAGGTGGCAAACATGCCAAAACGCTGAGGATTATCGTGCGCTGCGGTGGCACCTTCTTCATTAACAAAACGCGCCAGATCGCGGGCTGCGGCGTTATCACCAAAGTGGACGCCGGGCGCCGATACCGACAGGATAGCACTGCCAATCTCATTACGGTCCATCATTTCAAGGTGTTCAGTGACGTTCCACTCAGGAATGGCGGGCATCCCTGAAGGTTTCGAATGACCCGCCGCGGCAAGGGCCGCACGATAGCGTTCGGGCAAAAAGTGTGCATGCACATCGATTCTCTGGACCATCATTTACTCCTTTATTTCACTGATATTGAATTCGGTTTAGGCGGCTAACCAACGTTTACCGTCAGCTTTCATCTTGGCTTCCAGTTCACTGCCGCGTGTCGCGAAGATGCGTCCCAGAGGGAATCCGCTCTGCTCAAGTAAATAGGCCAGCGCGGCATATTCTCGTGGATATTTCGTCACAATCGCTTGGTCAATCTCTACCGGGCCGAACGGGAAGGTGAAAGTGCCAATATCGTAAACACTCTGACGATGGAACAGTTTCCATACGCCGTCGCGTTTTTCGGCCAGGTCGTAAAAACGGTTGTGGCATTCACAGCCGATATTCAGCTTCACGTTCTCAGCGATGATAATCGCGTTGGTTTCCAGAATGGCTTTATCACCGGCTTCGTTGAAGGTGATTGCCGGTGACGCGATGAGATGTTTAGTTCGCAGGTCAGACGCGCCCATCCGCATTGAGCCATTCACGAAATCGCTGGCCAGCCCTTCGAACCAGGTAATTTCGATGGTGCCGTCCGGGTGGAACAGATTGCGCAGCTGATCCCATTCGCTCAGGTCGCGGTGCATCCAGCCATTCATCAGGTCGTTAAGTTGCTGGCGGTCTTGAAGTGGGTTATGCATGTTTAGGGTTCCTGTTAGTTGTCAGTCGTGTTTGACTGGATTCAGTTTGGCCCCGAAAGGAGGTAAACTCAAATATATAGATTTTACTGATCAATCATTTTTATTGATTGATGGAGAGGGTTATGGATTTACGTCACCTGAGATACTTTTTGGCCGTCGCTGAAGAACGACATTTCGGCCGAGCGGCAGAACGGCTCAATATCGTTCAGCCCGCATTGAGCATGCAGATAAAAGCCCTTGAAGCCGAGCTGGGCGGTCCGTTGCTGATTCGTACCAGTCGTCGGGTCGAACTGACCGACGCCGGTAAGCTTTTGCAGGCCGAAGCCATGCGCACGCTCGAGCACATGGAACATACGCGACTTGCGGTCGAGCGGTCGATTCGCGGGGAAACGGGTAGGGTGCGGGTCGGGTTTGCTGGCAATGCCGTCTTTAGCGGCAGGCTGATGCAGGACGTTCGCGCGTTTCATCAGGCGTATCCAGATGCTGAGATTATTTGTCAGGAGTTGGCCCCGCAGCTGCAAAATGAGGCTATTCAGAACGGCACACTGGATGTGGGTTATATGCCTGATTACTATCCTGATCATGACTCAGCCCTGGTGTATGAATCCGTGGGTGAATGGGGGCGGGTGGTGGTGATGTCCAGCGAGCATCCGCTTGCCGATAAAGAGAGTCTGACTGTCGATATGCTGGCCAATGAACCGTTAATCATGTACTCCATCAACGACGCGGATTCTGAGCTGGATACGCAGTTACAAAAGCTGCTGGGTGATTCGTTGAATATTGCCTGGCGTATTTCCAGCTCACTGAGCGTGCTCGCGATGGCCGGGGCCGGGCTTGGGATCGCGCTGGTTCCCGCGCCGTTAGCGCAGGTGGCTATTCCGGGCGTGGTCTATCGGGTACTTGATTCGAAGGCGCTCACAGCCAATCTGATGCTGGTCAGCCGTAAAAACGAACCCAGCGCTGCGGTGCTGGCCTATCTTACCCATACGCGAAAAGACACCCTTATAAAAGGTTGAGCGACTTTCATCATAATTATTTGCTCAGGGTAATCAGGATTTGATGCAACTCATTGGCGAACAGCTGTGGATCGGTGGCATAGCTCAGGTGATGACCGCTGATTTCAATACACGGGCAGGGTAGTTGGCTGGCCAGCTCGCGGGCGGTCAGAGCATAAAATGCGTCGGCACTGGTGCGGCCTCGGGCAGTTACCATGGGCACAGCGTTATGGCGAAGCAGATTCAGATCTGGGACAAAGCGGCTGATGACATTGAATTCGTGAGCAAGAAAACGCGCATAGGCACTGCCTTGATCGCCTGGAGCGCTGGCGTTCAGATCCAGACCAACGAACGCGGTGTTAAACAGTTTCATCGCTTCGGCTCCGCCGTCGACTTTATAGGTGTTGTACACGCGGTCGAAAAAGTGGCGCCAGGTGGTGGCTTCAAGCTCTGGCAATAAGTCAGTGATGGGTGGCTCGTGATCGACCAGGGCGCGAACTAATTGCGGGTGATCCTGCGTCAGCTTTAGCGCAATGTTAGCGCCAGCACTGTGACCGAACACAAACGCTTTTTCAGTACCCATGGCACGAATAACGGCCGCCGCATCGCGACCTTGTTGCGCCATGTCCAGTTCAGCATGAATATCGCCGGTACTGCGGAAATTAGCGCGACGATCGTAACGCACTACGGTGTAGTTATCACAAAGCTGAGCCGACAAGGCGGCGAAACGTCGGCTGTCACCATTCCCGCCAGCAACCAGCAGCAGTAATGGCCCTTGACCTTCAACGTCATAAGCGATGTCAGCGCCCTCGGTGTGAACGGTAGCGGAATAGCCGTGCATGGTGTTTTCTCCACAGGGATAGTGGAATAAAGTCTGGACCCAAGAAAAGATAACTTCAAATGGATAGATTTTTCCGATCTATCAGCCGCCCATCTGAGCGGCAAATGAATTATGCCTGAATGGTTATTTCTCTGATTTGCTTCCCAGTAAGGGTATTAGTCGAATATAAATAAGCTCACTCAGTAATTCGACCATTGTCTGCATAACAATCACCGCTGGTAAAACAGGTATTGCTCCGGGTACTGAAAGCGCAAGTGGAAGTATAACCAAGGAATTTCGTGTTCCTGCACTAAACGCAATGGCTCTGCCAGAGGTAGCGTTTAATCTGAATAATCTGGATACACACCACCCGGCTAATGGCGCCAGCACTGCAAAGGCAACGTATACAGGCACAACATGTAATGCCGCTGATTTAGCTTCTCCCAGTTGAGGAACCATTGCTGCGACGACAACAAACAAGACAACTGCCGTCGCCGGAACAGGTAGCAAACCAAGCCCTTTATTAATTGAATACCCCAGTTGACTCCTGCTGCTCCAGAATTGGGTCAAACTTGCCAGGCAAAGAGGCATCACGATCAACCACATGAAGGCCTGAAAAAATGGCCCGGGTCTGACGAGCCCTTCAGCCTGGTCACCCAGAAATAAATGCAGATACACTGGCAAGAGCAGTACCTGCATAATCAGTAGCGCAGGTGTGGAAGCCAAAAGTAGTTTCGAATCGCTCCGACCCAATTGTGAAAATGTCACCACATAATCGATACAGGGGCTCAGGAGAACCATGAGCACTCCCAGCATGACAAGCGGATTATTTGGAATAAACTGTATCAGGAAAGCAACCAGCACCGGTACGATCACGAAATTGGCTATAAGCAATGGCATGAGGAAGCGAATACGGGTGAATGCTTGGCCAAGTTCGGCTACAGGAACCTGGAGAAACGTGACATACAACATCAGTGCCAGCACCGGAGTTATTGCTTTTTCAAATACTGACGTGCCTGGAACCACAGTGGCGAAAATAGCAGCCAGGACCACTGCAAAAAAATAAATAACGACCTGATGAATTTCAAGCCGTTCTCTTAGCTGCATCATATTTACTTAACTCGTATTCTTTCCATAAAGTTGAATATCATACGGATAAAACCCTCTGGTATACACCCCATGGTTTATACGAGAAAAGTTACTTTCGGATCAAACGACGCCCTTCGTTATCAACAACTTTTTCGCCGTCTTCTTTTGTGAACTCTGCTTTTTGAGCTTCCGGAAGTATCTCCAGAACCTTCTCTGACGGTCGGCATAACAATGTTCCAAGTGGCGTGACCACGACGGGACGATTCATCAGAATTGGGTGCGCGAGTATGGCGTCGATCAGTTCATCATTAGTGAATGTATTTTTATCAAGTTCTAACTGCTCATACGGCTCTGTATTTTTACGTAACAATGCCCGAACAGTGATCCCCATATCTGCAATCAGTTTCACCAGTTCCTCACGGGTTGGTGGTGTATCGAGATAGAGGATAACGGTGGGTTCAGTCCCGCTGTTGCGGATCATTTCAAGGGTATTTCGGGACGTCCCGCAGGCCGGGTTGTGATAAATGGTAATGTTGCTCATATCAGTATCTCATTACAAAGTGAAAGACAGACGAAGCGCCAGTGCTGCCAGCGTGAGAAACAGCACGGGGAGTGTCATAACAATGCCCACCCGGAAGTAATATCCCCAGGTAATTTTGATGTTTTTCTGCGAAAGAACATGCAGCCAAAGTAAGGTTGCCAGGCTGCCGATAGGGGTAATTTTAGGCCCCAGATCGCTGCCGATGACGTTGGCGTAAATCATCGCTTCTTTGATAACACCAGTGGCTGCGCTGCCCTCAATCGACAGCGCCCCAACCAGCACGGTCGGCATATTGTTCATCACCGATGACAGGAAGGCTGTCAGGAAGCCAGTACCCAACGTTGCCGCCCATAATCCTTGTTCTGCCAGCTGATTCAGCACGGATGAAAGATAATGGGTCAGACCGGCATTTCGTAAGCCGTAGACCACCAGATACATCCCCAACGAGAAGATAACGATTTGCCATGGGGCACCTCGCAACACCTTGCCTGTGTTAATGGCATGACCTTTTTTCGCAACCACAAACAGGAGCAGGGCACCAACAGCAGCGACCAGACTGACAGGAACGCCCAGCGGCTCCAGTCCGAAGAACCCCACCAGAAGTAAAATCAGAACCAGCCAGCCGGTTTTAAAGGTATTCGCATCGCGTATAGCGTCTTTCGGTTCTTTCAAAAGAGAAACGTCGTAAACGGCAGGAATGTCCTTGCGGAAAAACAGATGCAACATCACAAGCGTCGTCGCAATGGCCGCCAGGTTGACCGGCACCATCACGGCGGCATATTCGGAGAAACCAAGCTTAAAGAAATCCGCCGAGACGATGTTTACCAGGTTTGAGACAATCAGCGGCAGGCTTGCCGTGTCAGCGATAAACCCAGCGGCCATGACAAACGCTAAGGTTGACCCCTTGCTGAATCCCAGGGCCAGCAGCATCGCGATAACGATAGGCGTCAGGATCAGTGCTGCACCGTCGTTGGCGAACAGTGCGGCGACCATCGATCCAAGCAGCACAATCCACGTGAAGAGAAGTCGCCCCCGGCCATTCCCCCAACGGGCAACGTGCAGCGCGGCCCATTCAAAGAAGCCGGATTCATCGAGCAGAAGACTGATGATAATCACGGCAATAAAGGTGGCGGTCGCATTCCACACTATCTGCCAGACCACCGGAATATCCCCCAGATGAACGACGCCAGTCAGCAATGCCAGACCTGCGCCCAGTGAGGCACTCCAGCCAATCCTCAGCCCTCTGGGTTGCCAGATAACCAGGACGAGCGTGAATATAAAGATAGCACCAGCCAGTAACATCGGAAACTCCATTCACATTTGTTTATTCGAATATATACATCGTCATCAGCAGGAGGCAGATGCAACGCTACTAAGCTTGTTGCGTATGTTTTCTCGTTCACAGTTCCAGGCGGTATCAATAATACCCGCAGCCCATGCAGGCATGTGTGGCGACAGTCGGTAATGCACCCATTTTCCTTCGCGGCGGTCGATGACCAGTTCTGCTTCGCGTAACAGCGCCATATGTCGTGAGATTTTTGGCTGAGATTCTGCGGTTGCCGCACAGATGTCACAGACGCACATCTCACCGGACTCCCTGAGTAGCATCACGATAGTCGAACGGGTTTCATCGGCGAGCAGTTTAAAAAGCTGAACAGGCTGTAGCATGCTTAACCTCGTTAAAAAATAACAACACATATGATATTTCATATGTCATAGGTTTTAAAGCATAGCTAAAGTAATGGAGATTTTTTATGACCGACTTACCGGCAATCGAACTCAGAAAGTTTGTTATTGGTGGAGTAGGGAAGTGACACGCCATTAAGCCGGAGCTCTTGATGTCCGTCCGGGTAATAACTCTGTCGAGACGGCAGTATCAACGAGCTTTTTAATATCGTCTTCGCGGGTGACATCTGTTGCTATGGTCATTGCGGGCCCACCTTGCCAAATTTGGGACCGCTTAGATAAATTTAACGGATGTTAAACCAGCCAGTGGTCTCTTCAATTACGCGCCAGAGTTTCTGGGGTATAGCAAGTTGCTCTACGTCTGATGCAGCAATATTGAGAGCAATTTTTCCTTCAGCTTTGCCATCTGCAAACTTAACCCAGTCTGGGTTCATCACCATACCCTGACCTACGGCAGTCAAAGATACCCCTGCTTTAACAGCATCCTCGGCTTGCTCTGGTGTTCGCAACTGTCCGGCAACAATAAGAGGTATACGTCCAGCCAGATGATCGCGCGCGATTTCAATGGCTTTCGGGCCATTCGGTGCATCAACGGGTCTGGCTTCAAGTACATTACCGAGTGATACATGAAGATAATCAATACCTTCATCGACCAGGCGGTCAACCAGCTTAAGCGACTCATCAATGCGCAACCCATCTTCGTAATGCTCATCCAGTGAAATGCGGTATCCCATCAGGAAGGGATTGGTTGCATGCTCAGCAATCGTTTTACGCACACTCTCAATGACGCTGAGTGGGAAACGCATACGGTTTTTAAGAGAGCCGCCCCATTGATCCTCTCTACGGTTGGAATGAGGTGAGAAAAAGTTCTGAAGTAAAAAGCCATGAGCACCATGTAACTCAACACCATCAAATCCTGCTTCTATTGCACGGCGAGTTGCTTCCCCGAAATGCTGAATAACAGTTTCGACTTCAGTGCATGTCAGTTCACGAGGGGTAACGGACGGTGCGAAAGGACCGGCGTCACCGGGAATAGCGCTTGCAGCTACAATATCCGAAACCAGTTCAGGGCTGGTTTTCACACCTGCATGGAATATTTGTAAGATTGCCGGTGCTCCACCGCTTTTTGCAGCAATAGCCAGACGCTTCAAACCGGGAATAAATTTGTCGTCATACGCAGCAAACTCTCCCGTAAACCCAATGCCGTTTTCCTGAACATGTGTACAGCCAGTAATGACCAGCCCGATGTCCTGAACGCGTCGACGATAATATGCTTCTTCCTCATGAGATACCGTGCCGTCATCATTACCAGCCCAGGTCGTCATCGGGGCCATCACAATACGGTTGCGCAGAGTCACACCTTTACCGAGTGTAAATTTTTCAAGAAGTGGATTTTATTTCATGGATAGTTATACCTAAATGAGATTCTTTTTGAAGAAAGGAGCCAGCTTCCCGGACATCATTATTTCATTGTTCCGGAACAGGACGCTGCTGACTGTGACGCCATCTACATGTGTCGTGGTGCCAGATATATGAGGGGTAGGTGAGTGCAGGGCTGAAGCATGACTCGCCATCAGAAATCCTGCGGAGGCCACTGAGCTTGTCAGGATAAAATTTCGGCGGCTTAATCCACCTGTTTTATTACTCATAGCGAGACTCCCTCATTTACATGATGACGGCCCTGGCCGCTGAAAGAACACAGATTGTTTCAGTGGCCATCTTAATCTCTTTAGTATTCAGAAATTAGATGCTTAATTTCGCATGGGCTTAGAAGGAGATTTTCTTAATGGGGTGATAAGAAACTACGTTCAATATGGACCGGGATAAACAGCGTTCAAAGGTTATGGGATGCGGAGTGCTTTGAGCACAAGTGCAAATGCCGGAGAATGTTGCAAACGGCTGGGGTAGTAAAGATGGTAGGGGGGACGCGGTGGGCACCAGTCAGTCAGCACCTGGACTAACATCCCGTTTTCAAGGTAATTCTCCACCGTATCTAGCGGCAGATAAGCAAGCCCCAGCCCATCAAGGGCGGCCTGCCTCATCATATTTATTGTGCTGAAAATCGCTCGTCCATCAATTCGCACCTTAATTTCAGTCTCATCCTTGCGAAACTCCCAGGTATAGAATCCTCCATGAGTGGGCAGGCGTAATTTGATACAGCTGTGGTCGTTTAAATCACGTGGTGTTTCCGGATATATCTTCCCCATGAAATAAGAGGGCGCACCGACCACTGCAAAACGGAAGTCCCTGGTAAGTGGCAGGGAAATCATATCCATATCCACCTGTTCGCCCAACCGAACTCCGGCATCATAACGCTCAGCGACAATATCCTTGAGTCCGTACTCGCTGATAATTTCAATGTTGATATCGGGATATTCGAGCATCACAGGAGCGAGTTTAGGCCAGAGAATTGTATCAGCGGCATGTTCAACGGCAGTAATACGCACAGTACCGGCTGGTTTTTCTCGCAATCCGCTGAGCGCGGCAATCTCACTTTCAATTTCGTCAAAATGGGGTCCTATACGAGAAAGTAACCGCTCGCCAGCTTCTGTCGCCGAAACGCTACGTGTGGTACGGGTAAGAAGACGAAGACCAAGGTCTGCTTCAAGAGTCCTCACCGTGTAGCTCAGCGCCGACTGTGAGACACCTAACTGAGTTGCCGCTTTTGTGAAGCTTTTTTCCCGGGCTACTGCGATAAAAGCTTGATAATCGTTAATATTTTTACGGCGCATTTATTAAACCAATTTCTAAGTGAGGCATCATTAGAGGCATTAACAAAATAATTCGAATAAAGGCAATTTGTCCATCATTAATGCCTGGCAAATTTACGTGGTAACCAAAGACTGGCCTGAGTCATCAGCTTACGGACGGTTTCTTTGGAAAGATGAACGCCGTGAACCTCAGATAGTTTTTCACAAGCCAGAGTCGGACCGAAATCGTTATAGCATTCGGGACTAATGTTCAGTGCGTATGCGGCCAAGTACCGGAGGCAACTGATTATTGCTCGATTTACCATGACGGCGGCCGGACCATCATCACGATAACGCGGTATCAGACGGCGGCACTGACGGTCGTAGATACCAAACCGTTGAACTGCCATCTGTGTTTGTCAGGCGTCAGGCCGGTCGATAACGTCCTGAATTAGCTACTACAACCTTAGTGCGCATAATGTATATTATGTTAAATGAAGTTTGAGAGAATCTAAAGAATGATATTCGTTGTACGCTACGTGAAACCTGACCTCAGTTGCCCACGGCAAATTGCAGATTTCACGTAGCGCATGCTTACGTCACTTCTACTCTACTCGCTTACTACCGGTACTCAGCATTGAGTAATGTCTCTGCCGTCTCTTTCACACTTGTCAGCAGGACGATGACATCCTCCAGACAAACGGTTGGATTCAACAGCGTCATCTTCAGGCACGTTACGCCGTCCGCTTCCGTTACCCCAACGTTGGCGCTTCCGGATGCCAGCAGCACATCACCGATACGCTGGTTCAGCAATGCGACAAATGCGCTATCGCCGCTTTCTGGACGGAACCGGAACAATACGCTTGCCAACTGTGGCTGCATGACTAGTTCCAGGTGCAGCTGTGCTGAAACATATTCAGCCACTTGCTGCGACAGCGTGACACCGTTATCAATGATCTCGGCATACTGCTTTTTACCTAACGCTTCAAGGCCCATCCACAATTTCAGGGCATCGAAACGACGCGTTGTTTGCAACGATTTTGACACGAGGTTCGGCACGCCCTGCTCTTCGTCAAAATCAGAGTTGAGATATGCCGCCTGATAACGCATCAGCTCGTAATGACGTGCGTCTTTTAACAGGAATGCCCCACAGCTGATGGTCTGGAAGAACTGCTTGTGGAAATCCAGGGTCACCGAGTCTGCGCATTCCAGGCCGCTCAGATAGTGGCGATACTTCTCAGAAAGCAGCAGCGCGCCACCCCAGGCGGCATCAACGTGAACCCAAATATTTTCTTGGGCGGCGAGCGTTGTTATCTCAACTAACGGATCAATGGCACCCGCATCCGTCGTACCGGCAGTGGCCACAATCGCCATCACCTGTTCACCGTTGGCTTTCGCCTGCGCCAGTTTGGCTTTCAGATCAGAAAGATCCATGCGTGAGAACGCGTCGGTTTTCACTTGAGTGACAGACCGATAGCCCAGCCCCATCAACGCCATGTTTTTTTGCACGGAAAAATGCGCGCTTTCAGAGCAGAAAACTTTGATTTTGCTCAGATCGCCGGTTAAACCGTGCTGCTGAACGGAGTGTCCCTGACGGGCGAAGAAAGCGTCACGCGCCAACATCAGCCCCATCAGGTTGCTCTGGGTGCCGCCACTGGTGAATACGCCCGCGTCACCGCCGCGGTAACCCACCTGCTCACGCAGCCACTCGATGAGTTTAATCTCAATGATAGTGGCGGAAGGACTTTGATCCCAGGAGTCCATGCTCTGGTTAGTGGCATTGATCAACACTTCTGCCGCCTGGCTAATCACCAGGCTTGGACAGTGCAGATGCGCCACACATTGTGCGTGATGGACTAACAAGCTGTCCTTGAGAAAATACTCAACAGCACGGGCAATGGCAGCCTGGTTGCCCAGGCCTTCAGGGGTAAAGTTCAACTGGATGCGCTCGCGCAGCTGGTCGACGGTTTTGCCCTGGTACATTTCGGGCTGCTTCAACCAGTCGATGACCGCCTGGCTGCTCTGCTCAATAGCGTCCTGATAGGCAGCGATACTTTGCGCCGAACCGGACAGAATCGGATTGTTATCAGACACGTTGTTAACTCCGATTAAACTGGCTTGAGGCCAGCGCCCAGCAAGGCGTTTTCAAATTTATCGAGGAAAATTTCCAGCTCAGCGTTGGTAATCAGCAGAGATGGCAGCAGGCGCAGGACGCAACCATGACGGCCGCCGCGCTCCAGAATCAAACCGGATTCAAAGCATTTTTTCTGCAGCAATGCAGAAAGCTCGCCATCCGCCGGGTAGCAGCCCATGTGATCCTGCGCTTCATTCGGCTTCACGATTTCAATGCCGATCATCAGGCCCAGACCGCGTACGTGACCGATAACCGGATAACGTTGTTGCAGTTCAGCCAATTTGCCTTTCAGCCACTCGCCCTGAGCGGCAACTTTATCCGCAATGCCGTCATCTTTGAGGATCTTAAGCGTGGTCAGGCCGGTGGCCATCGCCAGCTGGTTCCCGCGGAATGTCCCGGTATGGTGTCCTGGCGCCCATGCGTCAAACTGCTTTTTAATACCCAGTACGGCTAACGGCAAACCGCCACCGACCGCTTTAGACATCACGATGATGTCAGGCTCGATACCGGCGTGTTCAAAGGCGAACTGTTTGCCGGTGCGGCAGAAACCAGCCTGAACTTCGTCGATGATCAGCAGAATGCCATGCTCCTGCGTGACTTTACGGATGCGCTGCAGCCACTCAGCCGGAGCCGGGTTCACACCGCCCTCACCCTGCACTGCTTCTAGGATCACTGCCGCAGGTTTGCGTACGCCGCTTTCCACATCATTGATCAAGTTTTCGAAGTAATACGTTAATGCTTTAACGCCTGCCTCACCGCCAATACCCAGCGGGCAGCGATACAGATGCGGATAAGGCATAAACTGCACTTCCGGCATCATGTTGCTGACGGCTTCTTTTGGCGACAGGTTGCCGGTCACGGCAAGTGCGCCGTGCGTCATGCCGTGGTAGGCGCCGGAGAAACTGATGATGCCTGATCGTCCGGTGACTTTTTTTGCCAGTTTGAGCGCTGCTTCTACGGCATCAGCGCCAGATGGACCGGTGAATTGCAGGCAATACTCTTGGCCCTGACCCGGTAATAAAGAGAGTAAATAAGATGAAAATTCATCTTTTAGAGGGGTGGTCAAATCCAGCGTATGTAACGGTAAGCCACTGCTGATGACACTTTGAATGCTTTGAAGCACGTCAGGATGATTATGACCCAGCGCCAGGGTTCCGGCGCCTGCCAGACAATCAAGATATTGATTATTTTCAACGTCGGTTATCCATACGCCCTGCGCTTTGGCAATGGCCAAGGGCAGTTTACGTGGATAGCTTCTGACGTTAGATTCAAACTCGGCTTGTCTTGCGAGGAAGGTATCATTGCTTTGAGGTAATGAATGAGCACTTAAAGTATCAATACGGACTTTATCCGTCATCATATCACTCCTACAACCACGGGTATTATTAACACCGGATTGAGTTAAAGGTTAAAGGAATTGCCTGTAAAAAACGCGGCTAATATATGTTGTTTTAAAAAAGGACTCAATCATTTATTTTAATTTGCTTTTTATCCTTTAAAATCAACGTATAAAAAGCATTGTCTCGATTGTTAACTGGCATTGGTAACTGTATGTAACGCCATGAAGACCATCGCTTTTATGCGGCTTTACTCCGCCCTGACGCAAACTTACCGCCAATGACACGAGTATCGTCCTATAAGGCGTTATTTCCATTGGTTTATTTCTCGATTAAATAAAAACGTCGACCCCTAAAGATAAATCACTTACTATGTCGCGCTTATTTACGGACGCCGTAAATAAATAACTAAACAGAAATGTTCGCGGGCGGACATTTCGTAAGGTGAAGCGTGCTTCCCTTATGCCGAGAATGAAAGTTTCTTGCCATCTTTTTATGGCGCCCTGATATGAGATTGTTATGACACGCGTTTATCCACAATTCGTCGTTGCCAAATTTGGCGGTACCAGCGTTGCTGACTTCGACTCTATGAATCGCAGTGCCGGTATTGTTCTTGCAGATGACCACGTTCGTCTGGTCGTTCTATCTGCCTCCGCAGGGGTTACAAATCTATTAGTCGAACTTTCTGAAGGGCTGGAAAGTCATGATCGGATGGATAAAATTGATACCCTTCGTGCTCTCCAACACAACATTATTTCCCGTTTAAAATCGCCGTCGATCCTTGGCAAGGAAATCGACCAACTCCTTGAAAATATTACCCGCCTTGCAGAAATGGCATCGACAACGCCCTCCTCTGCACTGAGTGATGACCTGGTCAGCCATGGCGAGCTGATGTCTAGCCTTATTTTTGCTGAGGTGCTTCGTGAACGTGAAGCCAGGGCTGAGTGGTTTGATGCACGTAAAGTCATTCGAACAAATAACCTTTTCGGCTGTGCCGAACCCCATCTCAGCCAGATTGAAACGCTGGCCGAAGCCCATCTGCGCCCCCGCCTTGAACAGGCGATAGTTGTCACTCAGGGATTTATCGGCAGTGATGAAAATGGGCAGACGACGACGCTTGGCCGGGGCGGCAGCGACTACACCGCCTCCCTGCTTGGGGAAGCATTGCACGCCGCTCGGGTCGATATCTGGACAGATGTCGCCGGGATCTACACCACCGATCCGCGCATTGTGACGCAGGCCCAGCGTATCGACCATATCTCCTTTTCCGAAGCCAGCAAAATGGCCACTTTTGGTGCAAAAGTACTCCATCCAGCGACCCTGTTACCGGCTATGCGCAAAAATATTCCGGTCTTTGTCGGTTCAAGCAAAAATACCGCAGCCGGTGGAACGCTGGTTCGTCGCGAGACAGAAAATCCGCCGCAATACCGCGCCATTGCTGTTCGTCGCAAACAAACGCTGCTGAAATTACACAGCCTGCACGCGCAACCGGCCTATGCATTTTTTGCCGACATTTTTGCGATTCTGGCGGAGCATCAGGTTGATGTGGATCTGGTCACCACCAGCGAGCGCGGTATTGCAATGGCCCTGAATGGCACGGGTTGTACGTCAGGAGACGATGACACGTTAACCACCACGTTGCTGACCGCCCTCTCTTCTCATTGTCAGGTCCAGATTGAAACCGGGTTGGCATTGGTTACGGTGATTGGCAATCAACTCCCTGGTAGCCAGGGCGTATGCCGGGATGCCTTTATGGATTCAGAGGCGCATTGCGTTCGAATGATTTTCCATGGCGCATCCAACGATAATCTTTGTTTCCTGCTGCCGGAGAATACTGCCGACAGCGCTGTGATAGCGCTACACCGTCGATTATTCGAGTAAGCCACTTCAGGGGCGTGCGTTTTCTCAGGAACGCACCGCCTGATTCCATGCTTAACAAGAGAGATTCGATCCAGAAATTAGATGCGACATCACTCTGGCATTTTCGCAAACCTGATCACAATTTGGCATGTATCGCTAGGTAAATCCTTATGATGAATTGATTATTGCATTTCATGGTGCTAGGTTTTAACGGCATTACGCTTGTTACCGACTATCGGGCAAAACCTAAATGCAGACTGAGCGGTTTGAACCGCGTCTAGCTGTATTTAAGTCTTGCCCGTTTTTGTTTTCAGGAGTTATCGATGCTGGTCAAGCAAGTATTAAATAATAATGTTGTCAGCGCTGTAGATGAAGATGGCCTGGAGATTATATTAACCGGTCGAGGACTAGGGTTTAATACTCGCGCTGGAGACAGTATCGAGCGTAATGCCATTGATAAAATATTCCGCCTGGAAGATTCCCTGATTTCGGCGCGTTTTAAAGATCTGGTCAGCGAAGTCCCTGTAGATATTTTACAGATAACAGCAGATATCATAAGCCATGCCCGCACGATGTTGACTCACAAACTCAGTGAAGGACTCTACGTAACGCTGGCCGATCATCTACACTTTGCGTTACAACGGCAAAAAAACAATGAAATATTGCCTAATCTGCTGGAATGGGAAGTCCGTCATTTTTATAAAGCGGAGTACGCTATTGGTCGCCAGGGTTTGGGGATTATTGTCGCACGCACCGGTATCCTGCTTCCTGAAAGTGAAGCCTGTAGCATTGCCCTGCACGTCGTGAATGCTGGCCTGAATGACGCCATGGGAAAAACCACGCAAATAACCCGGCTTATTTATCAGTTGCAGAACATAGTTAAGATCTTCTTTAACTTATCGCTCGATGAACATACTCTTAACTACCAGCGGTTTATTACCCATTTGAAGTTCTTTGCTCAACGGGTGATTGATGGGGTTGTCTTAAATAATGACGATGAGGAATTTTTCGCATTAGCGCAGAGGCGCTATCAACTCACGCTGAAATGTGTGGATGCGATAGATGAATTTGTCAGGAAAAATTATCACCACCCCATGAGTAACTCTGAAAAACTTTATCTCACAGTGCACATCGAAAACATTGTGCAGCACTCCACTCCTGATGCTGTGACGTAGTATCGTTTTTTAATATCTTAAAAAGTAATTCCATCCAGGCTTGTTACTGTTCAATCAGGCAAACCCCAGAGGAAACAAGGTTCCGGTTAATACCGGTCATTGTGGATGAAGTCGGATGCTGACTTCAGTCTGGAGGAATATATGGATTATCAGAACACCGCTCGCCAGATAATCAACACTATCGGCGGCAAAGAAAACGTGCTCTCCCTGTTTCATTGCATTACCCGCTTACGCTTCTTGCTTAAAGATAATAACAAGGCCGACCGCACCGCACTTGAATCACTGGACGGCGTCATGGGGGTTAATATCTCTGGCGACCAGTTCCAGTTGATTATTGGCAATGACGTCGGGCCCTTGTGCAACGCCCTTCTCGCTCAATTACCCACCCTGGATAATGCTGCAAGCCCCACGAAACGTCGCAATCCTGTCTCGGTCATACTCGAAAGTCTTTCGAGTATCTTTTCCCCAATCATACCGGCCATCGCCGGGGCCGGTATTCTGAAAGGGATACTTGCGCTGATGGTCGCCATGAAGTGGGTAGACAGCACCAACCAGACCTACCAAATTCTGCTGGCGATCAGTGACGGTGTTTTCTACTTCATGCCGCTGGCGCTGGCCTTTAGCGCGGCGAAGAAATTCGGTGCCAATCCGTTTGTCGCCGTCGCAATTGCCTCCGTGCTTTTTCATCCGGCGATTCAGGCTTTATTCAAGGCTGGTGCACCGGTGAACTTCATCGGGTTACCGGTTCCCACCGTTAACTACGCCTCGACGGTCATCCCAATACTGCTGACGGTTTGGTTGCTCAGTTACGTCGAACGCGGGGTCGATCGCTTTATGCCCGGCCCTCTGAAAACCATGTTTGTCCCGCTGCTGTGCCTGCTCATTGTGACCCCGATTACGCTTATCGCTATCGGCCCGGTGGGCATTTTTGCGGGTAACGCCCTTTCCGGGGGCATCATTTGGCTGGTTGAAAATATGGGCGTGGTGGCCGGAATTATCGTCGGCGGAACGCTATCGCTCATTATCATCACCGGTATGCACTACGTCATTGTGCCCATCATGATCAACAACATCAGCACGATAGGTTTTGATCCGATTAAGATCCTCTTTTATATCGCTAATCTCGGGCAAGCCGGTGCCGCCTTCGGGGTCTTTTTACGTGCTCGCGATAAAAAGCTCAAGTCGCTGGCACTGACCACCAGCTTTAGCGCCGCAATGGGCATTACGGAACGGGCGATGTACGGCGTCAATATTCGCTATAAGCGCCCGTTTGCCGCAGCACTGATTGGCGGTGCCTGTGGGGGCGCATTCGCAATGGTGATGGGTGTGAAAACCTACGCTTTCGCCTTGAGCGGCCTACCAGGCATTCCCGCCCTGGTGGGGCCGACCTTCCTCTGGGCGGTCGTGAGTATCGCTATCTCCTTTGTGGCAGCCGCGATCCTGACCGTCATCTTTGGTTTCGAAGAATCCTTACAACCTGTGGTTGCAGGCATTAGCCCTTTGCCTATCACCCCATCTGAAGAAATGCTCTTTGCCCCGGTGAGCGGCGAACTCAAAGCCCTTAACACGTTGAGTGACCCGGTGTTCGCAGACGAAATTTTCGGCAAAGGTTTGGCGATATACCCCACGACCGGTGAGCTGCGATCGCCCATCAACGGCAAAGTGGAGTCAGTCTTTGAAACCCACCACGCACTGGCGCTGCTCAGCGACACCGGGGCGGAAGTCCTCATTCATATCGGCATCGACACCGTCAAATTGGGCGGCAGACACTTCACCAGCCATATCACGGCCGGGAAGTTTATTGAGGTTGGCGACCTGCTGGTCACCTTCGACCTCGATGCGCTACAGGCTGAAGGTATTGATCCCTGCGTCATCCTGGTGGTGACCAACAGCGAACGTTACGGCGATATAAGCCCCGTTAAAGCGGACGGCGAAATTGCCAGCCGTGACGCATTTCTGACACTGACCGCAACAACGGCATGAGGAGCAAACGCATGACATTTTCTACATCATTTCCGGAAGGTTTTTTATGGGGTGGCGCGACCGCGGCCAATCAACTCGAAGGAGCATGGAATGCTGACGGGAAAGGGCTATCCGTATCCGATGTTTACACCTTCGATGTCAACACCCCTAAAGAGCGCTGGCTCGACCAATGGCTGGGAATGACCCACGCCCAGGTCCGTGAAGCGCAGGATCCGAACAGTACAAGATATTACCCGAAACGCAAAGGTAATGACTTTTATCACCATTTTCGTGAGGACATCGCCCTCTTTGCCGGAATGGGCTTTAAATGTTTCCGCATGTCGATTGCCTGGACACGCATTTTCCCGCGCGGTGATGAAAGCGAACCTAACGAAGCCGGGCTGAAATTCTACGACGACGTGTTTGACGCGTTACTGTCACATGGAATAGAACCGATTGTATCTCTCTCTCACTACGAGATGCCCTTGGCGCTGGTGACAGATTATGACGGTTGGCCAAACCGCAAGGTGGTCGATTTCTACGTGAACTTCGCCACAACCTGCTTTACCCGCTATCGCAAAAAAGTGAAGTACTGGATGACGTTTAACGAAATTAACTGCGTGAAACACCATCCCTATGTCAGCGTCGGCGTCATTGAAGAAGACAATCCTCATCTGGAACAGGACAAATACCAGGGAGCTCATCATCAGTTTGTTGCCAGTGCGCTGGCCACCAAAGCCTGCCATTCAATAATTCCGGGCTCTCAGGTCGGTTGCATGATCAGCTATCAGATGTTGTATCCCCATACTTGTCACCCGGATGACTTGCAGGCTTGCGAAGAGATGCAGCGAGTGTCGTTGTTCTTTAGTGATGTCCAGGCACACGGTTATTACCCCGCTTACACCGACAGAATGCTGGCGGAAAAAGGCGTCACGCTGCAAAAAATGGTCGGTGACGATGAGATCCTGCGCCAGCATCCGGTGGATTTCGTCTCGTTCAGCTACTACATGTCCAGCACCGTCAGCGCCCATCCAGAAAAACTCGACGGCGCAGAGGGCAATTTGATTACCGGCGGCATTCGCAATCCGCACCTTCCCACCAGCCAATGGGGTTGGCAGATTGACCCGAAAGGGCTGCGCCTGGCGTTGAACCAGTTGAATGACCGCTATCAGAAGCCCCTGTTTATTGCGGAAAACGGTCTGGGTGCGGTGGATACCGTCAATCCTGATGGTTCCATTGATGATGATTACCGCATCGATTATCTGCGCCAGCACATCGAGCAAATGCAGGAAGCCATCGCCGATGGGGTGAATCTCTTTGGTTACACCTGGTGGGGGCCGATAGACGTGGTGAGCGCGGGCACGGTGCAAATATCAAAACGCTACGGTTTTATCTATGTCGATCAGGACGATATGGGCCACGGTTCCCAGGCGCGTTCCCTGAAAAAGAGCTACCACTGGTACAAAAAAGTCATCTCATCTAATGGCCAAGATTTAGCGGATTAAGGAGCGAATATGTCTGTTTTCCCGAAAGATTTTTTATGGGGCGGCGCCATTGCCGCCAATCAGGCTGAAGGTGCTTGGAACGTGGAAGGTAAAGGACCGTCCATATCGGATGTGGTACAAGGCGGTATTGTTTCCGGCAAACATGACGCAACCATCGACCTGAATAAGTATTATGCCAGCCACGAAGCCATTGATTTTTATCATCACTATAAAGAAGATGTCGCATTGTTCGCCGAAATGGGTTTTACCTGTTTTCGGACCTCACTCGCCTGGACGCGTATTTTCCCGCGTGGCGATGAAACGACGCCCAACGAAGCGGGATTGAAATTCTACGACGATTTATTTGATGAATTGCTCAA
The DNA here is from genome assembly GCF_003935895.2 of Scandinavium goeteborgense. GTDB lineage: Bacteria > Pseudomonadota > Gammaproteobacteria > Enterobacterales > Enterobacteriaceae > Scandinavium > Scandinavium goeteborgense. The sequence goes on from NZ_CP054058.1 coordinate 2,259,133, forward strand.
ATATGGAATTCAGCCGGTTATCACCCTCTCCCACTATGAAACCCCATTGGCGCTGTATCAGGAATACGGTGGCTGGAAGAACCGCAAACTGGTGGACTTCTTTGCCCACTACTGCGAAGTGGTATTCACGCGCTACCGGGAAAAGGTCAAATACTGGATGACCTTTAACGAACTGAACAACATGAACCGGATGCCGTTTGCCACCGGCGCAGTGGATGCCGACTCGACGCCACAGGAACTTTACCAGGCGACTCACCATCAATTTGTTGCTAATGCGCTGGCCAACAAACTCTGCCACGAAATTATCCCTGGCGCGCAAATCGGTTGCATGCTTTCTCTCAGTAACGTCTATCCGGCGACCTGTAACCCGGAAGACATTTTCTCAACGATGCAGCTGCGTCGCCGCTCACTGTTCTACTCTGATGTCATGATGCGCGGTGAGTATCCGGCCTGGACGCCGCGATTGTTCCGCGAGCAAAACATCGAACTGGCGATTGAGAAAGGTGACCTGGAACTTATCGCTGAGCACCCTTCTGACTATCTTGGTTTTAGCTATTACCGCAGCGTACTGCATCAGGCTGATGGAGCGTTCCGCATTGATACCGGCGGCACCGTTGGGCAGGATAATCCGTACCTTGAGAAAACCGCATGGGGTTGGCCGATTGACGCTAAAGGGTTCCGTATCGTCTGCAACGAACTGGCAGACCGGTACCGTAAGCCGTTATTTATTGTTGAAAATGGTTACGGCGGCGTAGATGAGCCAGACGAAAATGGCACCATTAATGACACCGCGCGCATCGATTATGGTCGTCAACACATCCGTGAAATGGCTGAGGCCGTTAGCGATGGTTGCAACATCATGGGTTACACCTGGTGGGGACCGATTGATATTGTCAGCGCGGGAACGGGTGAGATGAAAAAACGCTACGGCTTCATCTATGTCGATAAAGATAACGACGGCAAGGGAACACTGAAACGCAGTAAAAAACGCAGCTTTGAGTGGTATAAACAGGTCATCGCCAGCAATGGTGAAAGTCTGTAATTCATTGGCTGGGGGAACTGAGCGAACCCCACACTGCGTTGGTCTCCCCCTCGGTGCAGGGGGAGTTTCCGCGACGAACCTTCTCCTTCATTCCCGACGGAATAGACATACTCTTTTGCCCCTTCGTGCTATGGTGAGGCCCGTTCATGAAGAGTTGATCATCATGTCTATTCTCGATTACGCAATGAAGCTCATCGGTGGTGCGTCGACGACGGTCACCTGCCCCAATTGTGGTTTTAAATCAACGCAGGCTGCCTCCAAAATACGACTCAAACAGGCAATGCTGTGTCCGGGATGCAAATCCCTGTTTATCGCCTCTCGCTAACCCTCAGGATCGCATTCAGAACACCAGCCCGGTGTTCTGTTTTTAGGCTCAAACTGCACGTTTTGCATCGAAATGATGGTGTTCTTTATGAAGGTCTCATCCTGGACATAAGGCGACAAAAAACGCCTTTATCTTAAATATAAAGTCAGATGTTTTTTTATAAACAAATAAAACGATGTCAGACTCACGATTTTTTTTATTGTTGTTGAGAAACAGGCGTATGCCACTTAGTGTAGTTCTCTGATATCCCCGCAGGAACAGACAATGAAAACACTACTGGCAATTAACTCTCCTCTGATTAAAAAAATAGCGACGACCTCTTTTTTAATTGTTTGCCTGGCGTCTGTGCTGTCATGGGAGTTAATTAAAGATGCGTACGACCATTATAGTCAGGCGCAAAACAACATTGAGCAGTTTTCAGATTTTTATCGGGTGCTCGATGTCTCAAACAAGCTCGCTGAAGAACGGGGTTATGCGAATCAGCTGATTTTCGCGTCGGCCGCAAACATGGCGCACGCTAAGGCGGCCTTCATCAGAAGCCAGATAGAAACCGATAAAGCGCTGACAAAAGTGCCTCAGGACATTCTCTCCAGCGCGCTGTTACAGAGCACGCTTTCTCAACTGATTCGTGGTCGGGAAGAAGTTGACCTCTATGCGGCAGGCCCGAGAACGGACCCTCATGAAGCGAAGAAAGCCGTTGATATGATGATGGAATCAACTGAATACTTCCATAATGTGTTATTTGTCAAAACCGAATCCTTCATCAAACTCGAGCCCACGGCCTTTAGCGCCATATTGCAAGGTCAGGCTCTGGGTGAGTTGAGAAACTCAACGGGGAAACTGGGATCTTATTTCTTGTATTATCTGAACACGGGAAAGCCGTTGTCTGAATCTCAGTTAGAGAAAATATCGCGTGCCTGGCAAAAAATAGAAACCCAGTGGTGGTTGCTGGGCATTCCGACCAGCTACAGCTCAGACACCCATTCATTCCGCACGTTAATGCTACAAACCCGTCATAACTTTCAGAATAAAGGCGCGGCGCTGATACGACACCTGCAAAATCAAAGTGAAAACAGAGAACCTTATTCCGTCTCGGTCAGCGAATTTACCGTCCGTTATCAAAACAGCCTGAATACATTTAATGACATGCTTCAAATGTATTTATTCAACGTTCACCAGTATTACGGCAAAGTGAAAAACCAGGCGCTGGCGCATTTTATCCTGACGCTAATAATTCTTTTCTCTATCTACGCCCTGGCGAGTGTCGGCATTCTGTATATTCATTTCAAGGTGGTGAAGCCCTTATTGAAACTGAACATCAGGGCGAAATCGATGGGTGAAGAAGATGAGTCATCTGCCCCGTATCAGGAGGTCTGCGAGATCAAAGCACTGCAGTCCAGTCTGGATAAGCTCGAAGAACATATGGATGAAAACAGACAACTCAGCGATGAGCTCAAAAAACTGACAGAGATCGATGCCCTCACCGGGGTGTTAAATCGTCGCGGGTTTGAACTTCGGGGGAAACAACTCCTGGCGACGGTCAGCGAGGAGATGCCGGTCTGGCTGGTGTTGTTGGATATTGACCATTTTAAACGCATCAATGACACCTGGGGCCATCCCGCAGGAGACAAGGTTTTGGCCCACCTGGGCGAGACACTGAATCATGCTGCTCTGCCCGATTGGGTTGTTGCCCGTATCGGCGGTGAGGAGTTTGCCGTGATGTTCCGTTCAGATTCCCAACAGGATGTGCTGAGTCATGTCCGTCAGTTGCAAATGGCCTGTAGAAATATGCGAGTCACCACCGAAACGGGCGATGTCATTCAGTTAACCGCCAGTTTTGGCGTGGCTAAAGGTGCACCCGCTGACCTGACCAAAACAATGTATGAGGCCGACCAGGCGCTCTATCAATCGAAAGAATCAGGTCGCGATAAAATAACCGGCATTGAAGAAGCCCAGTCGCACTAATCCTGCGGCTTCTTACCCTGCCAGTTTGCCCACGGGCCTTCATGATCATTGTTCTCCTGTTCGTCATGCAGGAAATCAATGTACAGGTCTTCAACTTCTTTACGGGCCCACGGCGTACGGCGCAGGAATTTCAGGCTCGATTTAATGCTCGGGTCGCTTTTGAAACAGTTAATCTTGATGCGTTTCGCCAGTTCGGGCCAGCCGTATTTATTCACCAGCGTGTTGAGTAATGCTTCAAGTGTGACGCCGTGCAACGGATCTTTGGAGGACGGGTTAGTCATTCTGTTTCCTGCGATTTCTGTGAAATTGCGCACACCATACTGGCTCCAAAAGCCATGTGCAACCTACGGGTAGCGCGTCACACGCTTCAGGGCAAAAAAACGGGAGCGCTTGATCAGGAGCGCTCACGCTAGGTTATACCCTTTTATGCTTTGGCACGTTGGGCGATGATGGCATCGGCGACGTTGCGCGGCGCTTCGGCGTAATGATGAAACTCCATGCTGTACGTGGCGCGGCCTTGAGACATCGAGCGCAGGGTGGTGGAATACCCGAACATCTCCGCCAATGGCACATCAGCGCGAATGATTTGGCTGCCAAATCGTTCTTCCATGCCCTGCACCATTCCACGTCGCGACGACAAATCGCCCATGATATTCCCGGCGTAGTCTTCCGGCGTCTCCACTTCCACGTGCATTATCGGCTCGAGAATTGCTGGGTCCGCGTGACGAAAGCCCTCTTTGAAACCAAAGATAGCCGCCATGCGGAACGCCAGTTCTGACGAGTCGACATCATGATACGAACCAAACGTCAGGGTCGCTTTTACATCCACTACCGGATACCCGGCCAGCACGCCGCTGTTCATCGCTTCGCGCAAGCCTTTCTCCACCGAAGGAATGTATTCGCGCGGAACCACGCCGCCTTTGGTCGCGTCTTCGAATGTGAATCCGCTTCCGGCCACTTGCGGTTCAAGGCTCAGCACTACATGACCGTACTGCCCTTTCCCACCGGACTGGCGCACAAATTTGCCTTCGACATCCTTCACCGCTTTGCGGATCGTTTCCCGGTACGTAACCTGTGGTCGCCCGATATTCGCGTCTACGCCAAACTCGCGTTTCATGCGGTCGACGATGATCTCCAGATGTAACTCGCCCATCCCGGAAATAATCGTCTGCCCGGACTCTTCATCCGTGTGCAAACGGAACGACGGATCTTCCGCTGCCAGACGTTGCAGCGCGATGCCCATTTTCTCCTGATCGGCCTTGGTTTTCGGTTCGATCGCCAGAGAAATCACCGGTTCCGGAAACTCCATGCGTTCCAGCGTAATGACGTGGTTCGGGTCCGACAACGTATCCCCGGTGGTCACGTCTTTCAGACCGACGCAGGCCGCAATATCCCCGGCGCGCAGTTCGTCCACTTCATGACGGTCATTGGCATGCATCAGCACGATGCGGCCTATCCGCTCTTTCTTGCCTTTGACCGGGTTATACACGGCATCGCCTTTTCTCAAAACGCCCGAATAAACGCGAATAAAGGTGAGCTGGCCGACGTACGGGTCGGTCATCAGCTTAAACGCCAGCGCCGAGAACGGTTCATCATCGCTCGGGTGACGCTCCGCCGGTTGACCCTTCTCATCAACGCCGTCAATGGCCGGAACGTCCAGCGGCGACGGCATCAGCTCCACCACCGCATCGAGCATGCGCTGCACGCCTTTATTTTTAAAGGCGCTGCCGCACAGCATCGGCTGAATTTCACCGGCAATCGTGCGCTGACGAAGCCCGGCCATAATATCCGCTTCATCGAGGCTGCCCGTTTCCAGATACTTATCCATCAGCACCTCATTGGCCTCAGCAGCGGCGGAAACCATCTTCTCGCGCCACGCCTGCGCGGTTTCCAGTAAATCCGACGGAACCGGGCCATAGCTGAAGGTCATACCCTGGGTTTCGTCATCCCAGTGGATCGCGCGCATTTTGATGAGATCAACCACGCCGGAAAAATGCTCTTCCGCGCCAACCGGAATGACAATCGGCACCGGATTCGCTTTCAGCCGGTCTTTCATCATCTGTACGACACGGAAAAAATCCGCACCCTGACGGTCCATTTTGTTAACGAAAGCCAGCCGCGGCACGTGGTATTTGTTGGCCTGACGCCATACAGTTTCTGACTGCGGCTGCACCCCGCCAACTGAGTCATAGACCATTACCGCACCGTCGAGCACGCGCATGGAACGTTCCACTTCAATGGTGAAATCCACGTGGCCGGGGGTATCGATAATATTGATCCGATGCGGCTCAAAATTGCGATCCATACCGGGCCAGAAGGCACTGACGGCGGCAGAAGTAATGGTAATGCCGCGCTCTTGCTCCTGCGCCATCCAGTCCGTCGTTGCTGCGCCATCGTGCACTTCACCCAGTTTGTGGCTCATTCCGGTGTAAAACAGAATGCGTTCGGTGGTGGTGGTTTTACCGGCATCGATATGCGCGGATATGCCGATGTTGCGGTAACGTTCGAGGGGGATGGGTCGAGGCATGATGCGTCCTTAAGTCAGTTGACTGTCATTCCACGGCCGGAATTGGCCGTGGGTTATGTAACGGCATCTATAATAGTACAACTGTACGAGTATATTCGAACTATAATACCTATTGGTGTCATTGGCTAAAGCCCTGCGGGCAAGACGTGACTTTGATTAATCTCTTTCGGTATATTAGCGCCCTCTCGCACCCACGCATTCACCGGTAAGTAAAGGAACAGTATGATCGCCAATCATCCGGAACGTGAACAAATCCGCCTGGAAAATGTCCTTTTTGCGTTGGGGAATGCCCTGCGACTGGAGATAGTGAAAGCGTTGGCTGACGGCAGTGAACTGAGCTGTGGCACTCTGCGTCGGGACGTAGCGAAGTCGACGATGACCCATCACTGGCGCGTTTTGCGTGACAGCGGCGTTATCTGGCAACGCCCTCAGGGCCGGGAGAATATGATTTCCCTGCGCCGCGATGATTTAGATGTCCGTTTCCCGGGATTACTCGACACGCTGCTTCAGTCTATCCGAAACAATTCTGCGCAATAGTCTAAATACCCACCAAAAGTAGTACCTGCCCGCGCCCTACGCCTGGCATATCTTTGTTTTATACTCATAAAAAAACCAGATATCTTTGGGGCATTACCGTGGATAAAAACCAACGTGCCATTCTGCTGCGTGAGAGTTGGCCATTGCTCTTTGCGCAGGAACCGCCTAAGCCGCTTAAAGTCCGCATTATGCAGGATCTGATCAACGACGCAGCCCGGCGTGAAATTGATTTCCCTGGGGTTGAGATTGGCAAAGCGCTGAAACGCTATACCCGCACGATTCCCTACCAAATGGCGCTCGCCAGTGAACCCCAGCGTTACGGCATCGACGGCAAACCCGACGGCGTGGTAACGGACGAACAACGCGCCATGGCGCAGAACTGGTTGAATAACAACCCAAATTATCCCCAGGCGGTTGAGCGGTCGGAAAAAGCTTGAGCGCAGAATGCGTTTTGAGGCGTTCACAAACTTTCCAGGTTGCTCCATAAATCGAATCATACGAGAATGAGCTTCGCTAATGTGAAGGCCTGAATAAAACAGGGATACGATTATCAGCTCACGTAAACTCTCCATCATTGCACGAGTCACTATCACCGGGGCGCTGATTGCCAGTGCGCTTCTGCTTGCTAATTGCACGTCAGAAAAACCTAAATCGTTGGTGACTCCGCTGCCTCCGGTAGCCAAACATCCGCTGCCCGATAAACCTGCCGATAACCAGCCCGTGCGCGGCGTGTGGCTGACCACCGTTTCGCGACTCGACTGGCCGCCGGTGGCCTCGGTTAACATCAGCGACTCTGTGACGCGCGCTAATCAGCAAAAGAAAGCGCTGACCGACAAGCTGGATAAGCTGCAAAGCCTCGGTATTAACACCGTCTTCTTCCAGATTAAGCCCGATGGGACTGCCCTTTGGCCGTCCCAGATCTTGCCGTGGTCCGATATGCTGACCGGTAAAGTGGGCCAGGACCCGGGTTACGATCCGTTGCAGTTCATGCTTGATGAAGCGCACAAACGCGGCATGAAAGTTCACGCGTGGTTAAACCCGTATCGCGTCTCCACCAATACCAAACCTGGCACCGTGGCCGAGCTGAATCGCACGATTTCAATGCACCCGTCCAGCGTGTATGTGGCGCATCGCGACTGGATCAGAACCTCCGGCGATCGCTATGTTATCGACCCGGGCATTCCCGAAGCGCGTGACTGGATAACCAGCATCGTAGCGGAAGTGGTGTCGCGCTACCCGGTCGACGGCGTGCAGTTCGATGATTACTTCTATACCGAAACCGCCGGTTCTGCCCTGAACGACAGCCAGACGTTCCGCATTTACGGCCAGGGTTATGCCTCGAAGGCCGACTGGCGTCGACACAATACCGAACAGTTGATCACCCAGGTATCGCGGACCATCAAACAGCTGAATCCAAACGTACAGTTTGGCGTGAGTCCGGCTGGCGTGTGGCGCAACCGCTCGCACGATCCGGCGGGGTCTGATACCCGTGGTGCGGCGGCGTATGACGAATCGTATGCAGACACCCGTTTGTGGGTGCAAAAAGGTCTGCTGGATTACATTGCGCCGCAGGTTTACTGGCCGTTCGCGCGCGATGCGGCGCGTTACGACGTGCTGGCAAAATGGTGGGCTGATGTGGTGAAACCGACGCACACTCGTTTGTATATTGGTGTGGCGCTGTATAAGGTCGGGGAACCGTCCAGGAATGAGCCAGACTGGACCGTGCAGGGCGGCGTACCAGAGCTGAAAAAGCAGCTCGATTTAAACGACGCACTACCGGAAATTCAGGGCACTATTCTGTTCCGTGAGAACAACCTCAATCAGCCACAGACTCAGCAGGCGGTGAATTACCTGCGCAGTCGCTGGGGAAGCTGATTTCAATTGTAGCGCCCGCTGGCACTTCGTTAAGCGGGCCTACATACTGATTTGAATTGTTTTGCCCGGTGGCATTTACGCTGACCGGGCAATTTCCTCTACTCCGTCAAATCATCGTAAACACTACGTAATCGGGTGCGCAGATACAGCACCGCTTTGTGTTTACGAGAAAGCAACGCCTGCACGCTGTCGCCGGTTTCCTCGGCTAATTCTTTATAGCTCAGCCCTTCCAGTTCCGTGCGTTCAAACACTTCGCGCTGTGCGGGCGGCAGCGCCGTCAGCGCATCGTTCAGTTCTTCCCACAGCAGCGACTTCAGATAATCGTCTTCCGGCGTTTGCGCCACGCCAAATAACGTTTCCGCCAGTTCATCTTCCGGGAAATCACCGTCTTCATCAGCCGTATAAAACGCCGACAGCGGTAACTCACGCTTTTTACGCGCCCTGTCGGTGATTTCGTTCCGGGCGGCGCGGAACAACCAGGCGGCGATATTCTCCACCGGTTGCTCCACTTTCATCAGCTGCCAGGTGATTTCCTGTAATACGTCATCGGCATCTTCACGCACCGCCGTGCGGCCACGGATAAACGCGGTTAGCCGCGAACGACAGGCGTTCAGAGCCGAAACCAGCAGGGAATCCTTCGCCATTCCGGCTTTCATCTGAATTACTCGCCTTCCGACGTTTTTACCACGGGTTCTTCAGGCTGTTGACGCTTATCCGCCCTTTCGTCACGGCGTTCATGCCAGCCGCGATGATGACAGTGTCCGCGGCGACCAAAGCCCTCACGACGCTGTTGCATAAAGGCTTCGCGCTGTTCCGGGGTCATTTGCATCCAGCGTTCGTGCATCCGACGACGCATTCCGCCAAACATGCCCGGACGGAAACCGAGGCCGCCAAACAGAATGCGACACAGCACCAGCAGCCCTAACGCCTGCCAGAAGCCAATCGCTTTCACGCCGATAATGGCGGGCAGCAGCGCATTCCACAGCGACATCACCAGCAGACCCAGTGCGACAAAAATCACCGCGCCCATGATCAGCGGTTTCGCCATCCGATGACCGCCAAAACCACGGCCACGGCGATGTTCATGCATATCAAAATCTCTCATTAGCGTTACCTCATCTTAGGAATTAAATTGTGTTCGTGCTGAGGTAGACGTATGAGGGGGAGAAATATTGCTAAAAAAATGAAAAAAAAGAAAAGCGTTAAAAACTCATCGCCAGACCAACGCCGTAGCCAGTGGTGTTTTCACCAAACATATACCGGGCCACCAGCCGGGTGCGGGTAACGAAAACCGGGTATTTGCTGCTGTCCAGTTCGATGCCTAACCCCAGAGAACTCAGGCTATTGAAGCCCAGTTCGCCGCGCTGAGAACCCAGGTATTCGGTGTGCGCGCCTTCAAGCACATAGCGCACCGGGCTTTTGAGCAGCGTCCAGTCGAAAATCGGCGCCCGGCGTCGCAGGTAAAGCCCCAGGTTTTGCGCGTTAGCTTCGCCCTGTACCGCGTCCGAAGTGCTGCCGAAGGTTTGCAGATTCATACTGGAATAACGTAATTCCACGTCGATATCCTGCGGTTTCGATACCAGCTCGTAATCAAGCATTAACGAGCCGCCCAGCCCATAAGCATTCAGCCGCCCGCCGTCGAGAAACTTGAAGTCCACATTCTTGCGCCGTTCCAGCACATAGCCGCCGATGCGCACATCGCTGGCCATGGTGCCCAACATCACGTTAGCAATCGGGCGGATGACCAGTTTGCCGCCCCAGCGGTCGGTGTAGAGTGGGAAGTCCCAGCCGATGCCGCCGGTGGCGGTCAGGCTGTTCCATTTGGTGGGGATTCTGCGGGTACGCGTGCCGTCAGATAACACGAAATGCGGATCGAAGCGGCTGTAGCCCATGGTGCCTTCGACATAAATGGGCACGCTCTCGCTGAGCGTCGCCCCGCCGCCGAACTGAGTGATATCGAGCTCATTGTGGTCGCCGCCGCCGCTGCCGATGTTCAGGTCGCTGGCGGTAACGTCCGGCACGACCGTATAGCTCATCAGCGAGAGAACGGCGTTGGCGCGATGTCGAATCCGACTGCCGTCGGCAGCATAACTCAGCGTGACCGGAAGACAGGCGGCAAGAAGCAGAAGCCGAATACCCGGGAACAGTATGCTCATACGTGTTCACACCTCCCGCTGCCGTTCAACCGTCGAACGCGCTGTTAGTCTCTACCAGGTATAACCCACCCCGGCAATCACATAAAACTCACCGCTGTGCTGCACTATTGGGCTGTCAGCGATGTCTTTGTCGTAAAGCTCATAGTTCGCCGCGAACAGACCCAACCAGTGCGGGCTGAAACGGTAGGACGTCACCACCGCCGCCATCGGCGAGAAGGTCGTGCCGGTATCCCAGGCTTTACGCTGCGGCGTCGCTTCTTCTTTCGAAACCCCGCCAAAATAGTAGTTCGCCATATTGTGGCTGCGGATCATCATCCCCATTCCCGGCATCACCAGCAGATTGTCTCTGATTATCGGGAAGTCCGCCCACAACAGCAGTTCCTGACCGTTACTGCGCCCGGTGACATCGCTGGCGAAACGGGCGGTCAGCAACGCATACGGGGTAATGATCGTCCCGCCGATCCCGGCTTCAAACTCCCCTTTACGCTTATCCATACCGTGGAGGAAATCAGCGTCAGACGGGTCAAGGTTTCCAAAGCGGTAGCGGCCGTAGCCATACAGCGCGACGTTATCGTCCAGATGGAAATAGTAGCGAGCGCGATCCCCGAGATACATCAGGTTATCGCCAAAATAGAGGCCGCCCGGAATAAAGTAGGCGCTATTATCCTGATCTTTATAACGCGCCTGGCCGCCTAACGTCGCGGCACCGACCACAAAGCCTTTTGGTACTGGGCTTTGCGGGTTATCTCTCGCCAGAATATCCATCGAGCCGAGATCCACTTCGGCAGCGGCACAAGTACTGAACAACCAGAGCGCGCTCAGTGCGGCTAAGGCGTTGCGGTTTAGTGTCATTATCATTCCTGAACGTGCTGTTGGCTTTCATTCGTGGCAAAAGTGCAGCACAAATGACCAGATAAAACGTAAATTTAACAACCCATTAATCTAGACTGACGGGCGTATAAAACCTATTTTTTTTAACACAGGATCGTCTTAAATCCCTTTTTGCGTCCGGGTAAAGTAGCATTGCAGATAGCGGGTAAATTTGCCGATAAAACTGCCCGCAAATAACCCGCCGACCACCACCGCCGTGGCGCTTATCCCCGGTTGTTGCAGGGTCTGCGCCGACACCGCCGCCATCACGCCGAACACATATTTAATGGCAAATGCCGTCATCATCAACGGCAGCGCGGAATAATCCGCCGAACGGTTAATCGTGCGCGGCGCACTCCCGCGACTCAACCTCTCTGGTTTAATCAGCCAGTACCCCAGCGCCGCCCCAATAATCAGGACCGCTATCCACAACATCACCACGCCAAGTGTCAGATGCCGATAAAGAACAAGATCATACAGATCCCACGCCAGAAATATCAGTGGAATAATGGACAACCGTTCCAGCGTCACCGTCGCGGGCTGGCGGGCTTTGATCCCACGAATCAGCAGAAACACAAACAGCACGTAGACCCAAATCGGCGTACCGATCAGCATATGTGCAACAAATTCGAGCATTTACTGTTCCCGGATGTATGAAACGGAGCCCTGCACCCCATGTTGAGAAAAAGTCTGGCACAACGTTAAATACTTTGCGAATCAGGTGCATTGATTACGCTGTCGCACCTCGCATAAATCACGTTGCTCAGAACAGTGCTTCTGACACACCGCCAGAACCGTTTGTCTCAGCCAGCGATGCGCCGGATCCGCTTCCATGCGGGGATGCCACAGCTGCGAAATGGTGATCGTTCGCGTTTTAAACGGTAGTTCAAAAGCGTGTAGCCGGGACTGATTGTCGGTTTGAAACAGAAACGACGCCGGAACCAGCGCGATCAAATCTGATGCCTTCGCCACCGCCAGCGCCGATGGGAAACCCGGAACCACGCTGACAACTTTGCGCGCCAGCCCCAGTTCCGTCAGCGCTTCATCAACCGGACCCGATGGCTGACCCCGCCGAGAAGCAATCACGTGCCCCCACGCAATGTACTCCTCCACGCTCACTTGCGCTTTCCCGGCCAAGGGATGCCCCTGGCGAACCACGCCGACGAAACGATCGCGATACAGTGCCTGCACGCGAATTTCCGGCCCCATATTGCTCAGTACGCCGATCTCGAGGTCCACCAGTCCTTCACGCAAAAAGCGTGAGCTCTTTTCAGGCTTCGGTGAAAAACGCAGGCAGACGTCCGGCGCCATGGCCGCCACTGCGGCAATCAGTGGCGGGCCGAAGGCTTCGATAAAACCGTCGTTCACGCGCAGCGTAAACACGCGTTCCAGTTGCGCGATATTCAGCTCCGACGTCGACGGTTGCAGCACCGCCCTGGCCTCCAGCACGGCGTTACGCGCCCGGTCGCGGCTGGCCTCGGCGTAAGGCGTCAGCACCATATTTCGCCCCGCGCGCACCAGCAGCGGGTCGCCGGTGACGTCGCGCAAGCGGCTCAGTGTTCGGCTCATGGCCGAGGTGCTCAAATTCAGACGCCGGGCCGCTCCGGCCACGCTCGCTTCGGTCAGAAGCGCATCCAGCGCAATCAGCAGATTAAAATCCGGATCGGTCATCGAAATGTTCCCTCAGCTTTAGATAAGGCGTTTGATGCAACTATACAGTACCAATGCTGTGTCTTCCGCCTTCTTTAGCCTCGACATAGACTTTCCCCATCAAAACACCTACTAACGAGAATACTGTGATGGAACTCTTTTCTGACAAACCGGGCGACGAAGGCCTGCCAGGGAGCGAACGGGCATTTGCGATGGCAGCGGTAATGACTTCCACTCTGATGGCCGTGTTTGACGGTTCGATGGTGAATATCGCCTTACCGCAGATGGCGCAATCTTTACAGGTCGCCGCGCCGCTTGCGGTCTGGTTCGCCAACGGCTATCTGCTCTCCGCGGCCATGACGCTGGCCATCTTTGCCGCGCTCGCCACCCGCTTTGGCTTTCGTCCAGTCTTTATTTTCGGTTTGAGCCTGTTCACCCTCACCTCGCTCGGCTGTGCGATGTCGACTTCGGCAGAGATGCTTATCGTGATGCGCGTCCTCCAGGGCGTTGGCGGCGCGGCGACCTTAAGTATTGCGCCCGCGATATTACGCTCGGTGTTCCCCGGTCGACTGCTCGGACGCATTCTGGGGCTGAATGCGCTGTTAATTGCCGCCAGCACCGCCATCGCCCCGGTATTAGGCGGCACGCTGCTCGGTACGCTGAGCTGGCAATGGCTGTTTGCCATCAACGTGTTGCCGGGCATGGTGGCGCTGTTTCTGGCCGTTAAAGCTATTCCCCATAAACCGGCCATCAGCGACCAGCGGTTTGATGCGATTGGGGCCGTGCTGTCTGCGACCCTGCTCGGGGCATTGATCATGGCCGCCAACGGTTTTGCTGATCCGCACGCCGCCGATCACACGCTCAGTACCACCGTAATGGATTGGGGTTTACTGGCGTTGGTCAGCGGGACGGCGTTCGTCTGGCATATTCGCCGGGTGGCAAAACCGTTGCTGCCGCCGGTTATCTTCACCTCCGGGCGTTTTTCACTGGCGGCGCTGACCTCGCTGGCTTCGTTTATCAGCCAGGGGATCACGTTTGTCGCCCTGCCGTTCCTGTTCCAGAGCGTGTACGGCTACAGCGCATTTACCTCTGCGCTGCTGTTCACGCCATGGCCAGTGGGCATTGTGCTGGTTGCGCCCCACGCAGGACGGCTGGCGGATAAATACTCGCCGTCGATTATCTCGACCATCGGTTTGCTGGGGTTTGTTATCGGTTTAGCGTTGCTGGCAACGTTGCCCGATCACGCTGCAGCCTGGGATATCGGCCTGCGTAGCCTGGTATGCGGGATGGGATTTGGCTGTTTTCAGAGTCCGAACAATCGCGAAATGTTGTCCAACGTATCGCGGGAATACAGCGGATACGCCTCAGGCGTGTTGGCGATAATGCGCACCTTCGGGCAATGTCTTGGCGCGGCGTTAGTCGGTGTGCTGCTGGCAGTGATGTCCTCCAGTTCACACCTCGCGCTGGAAGCCCAGGCCGTGAAGATGAGTTTGTGGGTAGCGGTTGCCACGTCCGGGCTGGCAATCCTGTTTAGTCTGAGCCGCCTGCGCCGTAAACAGCCACAAAACGCGCAGACATAAGTGACAACGTCACACAAAGCCTTGAAGTTTTGCCAGTAAGAATGCCGTCACCGAGGTCGCATCGCTAATTTTTCCCTGCGCAATCAGAGTTTCAAATTCAGCGATCGGCATCTGGCGGCAGGTCAGCCCCACTTCTTCGGCATCGAGCTGCTGGGTGCTGGAGACAAAATCCGTCGCCAGCCAGATGTAATAGCCCTGGCTGGAGTAGCCCTGAGCCAGTTTTTGATAGCCAATCAGCTCAATTCTTTGCGCCAGCAAACCGGTCTCTTCCGCCAGTTCACCCCGGGCGACGGCAATCGGATCGGCATTCGGGTCCAGCTCCCACGATCCCTGCGGCAATTCCATCGTGCGTACGCCAAGCGGATAACGATACTGTTCCACCACCCAGATAAACCCTGCCGACACCGGAACAATTACCGCAAAATCAGGCTTCTCAATCACCGAATACACACCGTGCGAACCGTCAGCGCGTTCAATACGATCTTCTTTCAGACGCATCCATTGATTACTGTAAATCTCCTGCGAACTCAGGGTCTTAATTTCACTCATAGGATTCATTTATGATTGTTGAAAATAAAAAGCCCGCAATTAGCGGGCTATCTCTGCCGTAGGCCTGGCCAAGCGTGCGCCGCCGGGCATTTTCTCGTTAGTTGAGCTGATAATCGAGAGTGATTTCAGCTTTCAGGACCTGAGACACCGGGCAGCCAGCTTTTGCTTTCTGGATTATGCCATCGAAGGTGCCAGCATCGATATCCGGTACCGCGATTTTGCTTTGCAGTGCCACTTTGGTTATCGAGAATCCGCCGCTGACCTGATCCAGTGAGACCGTCGCTTCGGTATCAATTGAGGTCGCCGTAAACCCGGCTTCGCTCAGCATCAGCGAAAGCGCCATCGAGAAACAGGAGGCATGCGCAGCCGCAATCAGTTCCTCAGGGTTGGTACCCTTCGCACCTTCAAAGCGGGTGTTAAACCCGTACGGTTGCTGGTTCAGAACGCCGCTCTCCGTCGAGACGGTGCCTTTGCCACGTTTCAGATCGCCTTCCCAGTGTGCCTGACCTTTCTTGTGGATCGTCATCGTTCACTCCTATTATCCGTTTGGGGTACTAAGTATAGAACACGCCTTTCAGGCCGTTAGCCGTAGGCGTTGAGAGATGCCATATCAATCACGAAGCGGTATTTCACATCGCTTTTCAGCAGGCGCTCGTACGCCTCATTGATATCCTGAATTCTGATCACCTCCACGTCCGCCGCGATGCCTTTTTCCGCGCAGAAATCGAGCATCTCCTGCGTCTCCGCGATGCCGCCAATCGCTGAACCCGCCACCGAGCGGCGGTTAATCAGCAGCGGAATGGTGTTCACTTCCGGCAAATCGCCGAGCAGACCGACAAACACCAGGGTGCCGTCGAGGGTCAGCGTTGGCATATACGCATTAACATCATGCGTGTACGGGACGGTATCGATAATCAGATCAAACTGATTTTTCACGGCGTTCATCTGTTCCGCGTCTGTGGAAAGCACCACATGGCTGGCGCCCAGGCGACGCGCATCCGCCTCTTTCCCCGGCGAACGGGTAAACAGCGTCACTTCCGCCCCCAGGGCGTGCGCCAGCTTCAGGCCCATATGTCCGAGTCCGCCAAGGCCAATCACGGCGACTTTGCTGTTGGCATCAATCTTCCAGTGACGCAGCGGCGACCAGGTGGTGATCCCGGCGCACAGCAGTGGCGCGGCGCCTTTCAAATCCAGCCCGTCAGGAATGCGCAGAACGAAATCCTGACTCGCAAGAATGGTTTGGGAATAGCCGCCGTAGGTGGTCTGGTGGTCGTGACGATCCTGTCCGTTGTAGGTCTGGGTGTTGCCTTCTTCGCAATACTGCTCCAGTCCGTCTTTACACGGTGAACAGGTGCGACAGGAGTCGACCATACAGCCAATGGCCGCGAGATCGCCGGGCTTAAACTTGGTCACGCTGTCACCGATAGCCGTCACCCGACCGACAATTTCATGCCCCGGAACAAGGGGATAGGTACTGAATCCCCAGTCGTTGCGAGCCTGGTGTAAATCGGAGTGACACACGCCGCAGTACAACACCTCGATGGTCACATCGTCCGGACGCGGTTCGCGACGGTCAAAGGAGAACGGGGCCAGCGGCGTGGTGGGATTTTGTGCTGCATATCCTAAAACTTTCATGGAGTGACCTCACGATGAACAAAACGGGGAAACCTCCGCGCGAATCAAAAAGCATAGTTCAGGCACAGGACAGTGTGACGTTCGTCGCACAAAGGGTTAAATCTCAGAGAGTTCCTGAAAGTGTTAGCGGGTGTTGCTATTTCGAACAGAATGGTCAACTATCAATCTCGCAGGCAAAGAAATTATCTGCGCTAAGGGTAAATTTCGCCCGGTACCTCCGGGATTGACCTTGAAACCATTCACAGGATTAAGGAGTCATCATGAAATCGAACCGTCAGGCACGTCATATCCTCGGCTTGAACTACAAGCTTTCAAACCAGAAAAAAGTCCTTATCGAAGGCGATGCGGAAACCCAGCATAACCATACTCATGCCACCGGCCGCAAACGCCGCACCGAGTAACATCCCGGCTTTTCAGCCCTTTCATCGATAAAGACCGACACCATCGTTTACATAAGATGGTGTTTTTTTTAGTTTCTGAACCGCAGCGTTTACCCTTTTTATTAACACTTGCTTTATACTTTGCCGCGCCGAAGTACCCGCCAGCCCTCTCGATTCGCCTACCTGGGCAGGCCGTGATGACAAAGGATCAGTGAGATGTTACTCAACCATAAAAACAATCGTTCTCTTTATATCCCCTATGCAGGCCCCGTTTTACTGGAGTTTCCACTCCTCAACAAAGGCAGCGCGTTTAGCCAGGAGGAACGTCGCAACTTTAACCTCCTAGGCCTGTTGCCCGCCGTCGTGGAAACCATCGAAGAACAGGCTGAACGCGCCTGGATCCAGTACCAGGGTTTCAAAACCGAAATCGACAAACATATTTACCTGCGCAATATCCAGGACACCAACGAAACCCTCTTCTACCGTCTGGTCGAAAACCACCTCGACGAGATGATGCCCGTTATCTACACCCCGACCGTTGGCGCCGCCTGTGAGCGTTTCTCCGAGATTTACCGCCGTTCCCGGGGCGTGTTCATCTCTTACGAGAATCGTCACAACATGGACGACATTCTGCAAAACGTTCCCAACCACAACATCAAAGTGATTGTGGTTACTGACGGTGAGCGCATTCTCGGCCTCGGCGATCAGGGCATTGGCGGCATGGGCATTCCTATCGGCAAACTGTCGCTGTACACCGCCTGTGGCGGGATCAGCCCGGCGTACACCCTGCCGGTGGTACTTGATGTCGGCACCAATAACCAGCAGTTGCTCAACGACCCGCTGTACATGGGATCACGCCAGCCGCGTATTACCGACGACGAGTATTATCAGTTTGTCGATGATTTCATTCAGGCGGTAAAACAGCGCTGGCCGAACGTGCTGCTGCAGTTCGAAGATTTCGCGCAGAAGAACGCCATGCCGCTACTGAACCGCTATCGGGACGAGATTTGCTCTTTCAACGATGATATTCAGGGCACCGCGTCAGTGACCGTCGGCACGCTGATTGCCGCCAGCCACGCGGCGGGCAGCCAGCTCAGCGAGCAGAAAATTGTCTTCCTTGGTGCTGGCTCTGCCGGTTGCGGGATTGCCGAGCAAATCATCGCGCAGATCCAGCGCGAAGGCCTGACCGAAGAACAGGCGCGTGCGCGCGTGTTTATGGTTGACCGCTTCGGCCTGCTGACCGACCAGATGCCAAACCTGCTGGCGTTCCAGAACAAGCTGGTGCAAAAACGCGACAATCTGAAAAACTGGGATACCGCAGAAGACGTGCTCTCCCTGCTGGACGTGGTGCGCAACGCGAAGCCGGACATTCTGATTGGCGTCTCCGGCCAGACCGGGCTATTCACCGAAGAAATCATTCGTGAAATGCACAAGCACTGCCCGCGCCCTATCGTGATGCCGCTGTCTAACCCAACCTCTCGCGTCGAAGCGACGCCGCAGGACATCATCAACTGGACCGAAGGCTGTGCGCTGGTTGCCACCGGCAGCCCGTTCGCGCCGGTGACGTGGAAAGATAAAACTTATCCGATTGCCCAGTGCAACAACTCGTACATCTTCCCGGGCATTGGTCTGGGCGTGATTGCCTCCGGTGCGTCGCGCATCACCGACGAAATGCTGATGTCGGCGAGCGAAACGCTGGCCAAGCACTCCCCGTTGGTGAACAACGGGGAAGGTCTGGTGTTGCCGGAGCTGAAGGATATTCATACCGTCTCGCGGGCGATTGCGTTTGCGATTGGCAAAATGGCCCAGCAGCAAGGCGTGGCGGTGAAAACGTCGGCCGAAGCCCTGCAACAGGCGATTGATGACAACTTCTGGCAGCCGGAATACCGTAGCTACCGTCGTACCTCGATTTAACATTTATGCCTGATGGCGCTGCGCCTACAAGAAATCGTAGGTCTTGCAGGCGTAGCGCCAATCAACAATCCCCGCTACACTCTTTCCACCCATTAATCTGCTGAATATAAAAAGGAGGATCCCATGCTGTATTGTGAAAAGTTTACTTTTTCACGTACTTTTGGCGATCGCACCTGCTCAAGCGTTATCCGTACCGTGCTGCGATAACTTCTGCTTGAGCGAAGAAAACCAAGACTGAATCCCTTCCCTCGGCTTACCGGGTTATCGTCGGCGTTAACTGACGAGGCGTTCTTACGCCAGTAACACTTGAGTAAGTTCTATGACCACATTATTAAGTACCCACTCGCTGTGCAGCGAAACGGCCTTCGGCCCCCTGTTTACTGACCTCTCTTTTACGCTGAAAAAAGGCGATCGCGTCGGGCTGATTGGCTATAACGGCTGCGGCAAAAGTACCTTGCTAAAACTGCTGGATGGCACTGAGGCGCCTTCTTCCGGCTACGTGTCCATTGCCAACCACTGCCTGCTGGCCCGCGTGGAACAGCATCTGCCTGAATCCCTTGGCCCGCTAACGATGCTCGATGCGGTGCTGGATAACATTCCCCTCGCGGAGCGAGACGTTCAGCGCTGGCGTGCCGAAGCGTTACTGGCGGAAATGGGTTTCAACGCCGATGACTGGGCGTTAACTGCCGCTACGCTGAGCGGTGGACAGCATACGCGTCTGCTGCTGGCGCGGGCGTTGATCACCTCTCCGGACCTTTTGCTGCTGGACGAACCGGGCAACCACCTCGATCTCCCTACCCTGTTGTGGCTGGAGCGTTTTCTCAACGGCTGGAACGGCAGTTTTGTCGTCGTTTCCCATGACCAGCAGCTGTTGGATAACGTGACCAACACCAGCTGGATCCTGCGTGACCACAGACTGCACAGCTTTTCCCTGCCCTGTAGCGCCGCCCGTCAGGCGCTGATGGAGCAGGATGAAAACGATGCCCTGCGTTTCAAAGCGGAACAGAAAGAGATCGACCGGGTGGCCGCCAGCGCCAAACGGCTGGCGGTCTGGGGCCACGTGTATGACAACGAAGACTTGTCGCGTAAAGCCAAGCAGATGGAGAAACAGGTTGAACGGCTGAAGGCGAGCCAGACCGACGTCACCGCAGGCAGTCAGTGGCGATTGCAGCTGCATGGCGATCTGCTGCGCGCCGACCGGCTGCTGGAGCTGGAAAATCTCTCCGTCTCACCGGCGGCCGGACTCGCACCTCTGTTTAGTGCGCCGATGGCACGGCTGAAGAGCGGCGATCGGGTGGCGGTGATTGGCCGTAATGGCTGCGGGAAATCGTCGCTGCTGCGGCTTATCTGGCAGCAATATCAGGCTGGCGTTCTGGCGGAAGGATTAACTCTCCATCCGCGCGTGGCGCTGGGTTATTACGATCAGACGCTGCACCAGTTAGCGGATCACGCCACGCTATTTGACGCACTGGAGCCGTTCGCGCCCGCGCCAGAAACGCGAAAAATGGCGTTAATCAGCGCCGGTTTCGCCTGGGCAAGGCAAGGCCAGCGCGTCGATTCTCTGAGCGGCGGCGAGCGTTCCCGGCTGTTATTCGTCGGCCTGACGCTGGCCCGCTACAGGCTGCTGATGCTCGATGAACCGACCAACCATCTCGACATGGAAGGCAAAGAGGCGCTGGCGGAAACGCTGCAAACCTTCGCTGGCGGCGTGCTGTTGGTGAGCCACGACAGGCACCTGATGCAACAGAGCTGTAATCGTTTTTGGCTAATTGAAAACGGCGTGCTGGAGGAATGGCACGATGCCGATGCGGCGTGGGACCGGCTACGTGAACCGCTCCCGGTCGTTGCAGATTCGAAGCCCGTGACCGCAACGGAAACGGCATCAGACGCCACAGACAATTTACTGGAAGCCCTGCTGGCGCTCGAAACGCAGCTGGCTGACGACCTGGCGCGTAAACCAAAGCATCAGAAACCTCAGCTTCAGGCCCAGTGGCGGCGTGACATTGACGTGCTAACGGCGCGTCTGGACTCGCTGTAATTCCCTTTTCAGGCACCTTCGGGTGCCTGTTTTTTTGTCTGAATGCGCAGTGATTCATAAACCTTGTTTATGGTTTATGAAATATTAAACACGACTAATAATTGTAAAATTATGACGTTATGTTGCGATGGGCTTGCTAAATCAGCGGAATACTTTAACTCTAAAGGGGTAACGGCGTGCTTCCCGACGCCGTACCTGCATTGCAGATTTTCATCCAAAAAGGAGACATACATGAAGGCTGCTGTTGTAACTCAAGACCATCAGGTCAATGTGACTGAAAAAACGCTTCGTCCGTTGAAGCATGGCGAAGCGCTGCTGAAGATGGAATGCTGCGGCGTTTGCCACACCGACCTCCACGTGAAGAATGGCGATTTCGGTGATAAAACCGGCGTCATTCTGGGACACGAAGGGATTGGGGTCGTGAAAGAAGTCGGCCCGGGCGTCACCTCTCTGAAACCTGGCGACCGCGCCAGCGTGGCGTGGTTCTTCGAAGGCTGCGGCCATTGTGAATACTGTAACAGCGGCAACGAAACGCTCTGCCGCTCGGTGAAAAATGCTGGTTACAGCGTCGACGGCGGAATGGCCGAAGAGTGTATCGTTACCGCCGATTACTCGGTAAAAGTACCGGACGGTCTGGAATCCGCGGCGGCCAGCAGTATCACCTGTGCGGGCGTCACGACCTATAAAGCAGTCAAAATGTCCGGGATCAAACCGGGGCAGTGGATTGCCATTTACGGCCTGGGCGGTTTGGGTAACCTGGCGCTGCAATACGCAAAAAACGTGTTCAATGCCAAAGTCATCGCCCTGGACGTCAACGATGCGCAGCTGAAACTGGCGGAGGAAATGGGCGCCGATCTGGTGATCAATTCCCGCAGTGAAGACGCGGCGAAAATCGTGCAGGAAAAAACCGGCGGCGCGCACGCAGCCGTTGTCACTGCCGTAGCAAAAGCCGCGTTCAACTCCGCGGTCGATGCGGTGCGCGCCGGTGGCCGCGTGGTGGCCGTTGGCCTGCCGTCAGAATCCATGAGTCTTGATATCCCGCGCCTGGTGCTGGACGGAATTCAGGTCGTGGGTTCGCTGGTGGGCACCCGTCAGGATCTGATTGAAGCGTTCCAGTTTGCCGCAGAAGGCAAAGTGGTGCCGAAAGTGACGATGCGTCCTATCGGCGACATCAACGCCATTTTCAAAGAAATGGAGCAAGGGCAGATTCGCGGCCGTATGGTTATCGACCTGCGTCATTAATCCGTTCTTAAACGACAAACGGCGCCAAAAGGCGTAATGCCGATCAGTTAAGGATCGGTTGACCGATCCGGTGGTTGTGCAAGAATCCGTAATCTCTCCAGGGATTACGGATTTTTTATGTTACTCAGCCAGGCCTTAGATACCGTCCATAAATTTTCTCCGCAGGAGTTTGCTGCCCTTGCAGACCTGCTTTCTCCTGAACTGATTGATGAATGCCTGGCTGACACCGGCGTCGTCACTCTGCGTAAGCGTCGCCTCTCCATGGAGATGATGGTCTGGGCGGTTACCGGCATGGCCCTGTTCCGCTCCCACTCCATGACCCAGCTGGTCTCACATATGGACATTCTTCTGCCGGGTAACCGGCCCTTCGTTGCACCCAGTGCCGTTGTTCAGGCCCGCCAGCGGCTCGGCGAGGATGTCATCCGTCTGATGTTCGAAAAACACGTCAGCTCTGGTTTGAAAAAACACCCCTGTCTCACTGGAACGGCCTGACGCTAATGGCCGTGGACGGTACGTTGTGGCGTGCACCTGATACCCCAGAAAATGACGCAGCCTTCGGCCGTACTGCCAATGTGAACAAGCAGTCCGAATGGCCACAACTGCGCATGGTCTGCCAGATGGAAGTTACCAGCCATCTGCTGTCTGCGGTGGCCTTCGACAGCGTCTCTGAAACCGGTGAAACTGACCTTGCGGCACAGCTTATTGACCGGACGCCGGACCACTCACTGACCATCATGGATAAGGGCTTCTATGCCCTGGGCCTGCTGCATCGCTGGCAGTCATCAGGCACGGAAAGGCACTGGATGCTGCCCTTACGCAAAGGCGCGCAGTATGAGGAGGTGAGAAACCTGGGCGCAGGGCAGAAACTGGTGAGAATAACGCTGTCGCCGCAGGCGAAAAAGAAATGGCAGGATGCACCGGAAACCCTGACAGCAAGACTGGTCAGCAAGGAAGTGAACGGCAAGACGGTGCAGATACTGACGTCGATGTGCGACCCGCTCAGATACCCGAAAGCCGATATCGTGGACCTTTACAGCCAGCGGTGGGAGATAGAGCACGGGTTCAGGGAGATGAAGCAGCATCTGCTGAATAATGAACTGACGCTGCGGAGTAAAAAGCCTGCGCTGGTGCGTCAGGAGCTGTGGGGCGTGGTGCTGGCGTATAATCTGTTGCGCTTCATGATGGGGCAGATGGCGTACAGTCTGAAAGGCGTGGAGCCATATCAGATGGGCTTTAAACAGTCAGCGTTATATCTGTGCAGCCACCTGCGTTTACTGCCGGGAGTGGCGCCGGGAAACTCCCAAGGTCATGGCCGAAATACTGAGTATGGCCTCAAGCTTCGTGCTACCAGGGCGAAGAGCACGGCATTACCCGAGCTGTCGAGAGCTGTAAAAAAGAGGCCGCAACGTTATCCGTTGCGGCCTCCTTCAAAAGCTTAACTGACAAGCATTACGCCAAAAGGCGCCGTTTTTATACCGCTATAACCCCAAAATAATTCGGTGACGGGTATTCTCAGGCTTTACTCCGACGATCGTTAATCCACTGCTTAACTTCAATGGTGAACGTCTCCGGCGCTTTGCGAAACATTTTACGCGCCAGGTCCAGGATTGTATGGCGGGCCAGTTCTTCTTCCATCCGCTGTTGCGCGCTGTCCATTACCGAACGCACGCCGCAAGGGCCATCGCACACCCATGAAGGCGGCGCTTCATCGAACACGGCCAGACGCTGGCGGATTTCGCGGCACTCAAACATCGATTTGTCACCGTCGATGGCATGCACAATATCCAGCACGCTGATCAGTTCACTGGCTCGTGCCAGCCGAAATCCCCCGCCCTTGCCTTCTGAACTCACCACCAGCCCAGCGCGAGATAGACGGGTAAATATTTTCGCCAGATAGTCATAAGGCACGTTCTGCAGTTCCGCCAGCTCACGCACATTCATTTCACGCGCATCGCCATTCGCATCCACCATGCTCATCAAGCTGTGGATCCCGTACTCCACGCCAGAACTGTAAAACGCCATTTTATGATCCTCTTCGGTTTATTCACGGTGATGATAACTCAGATACTCAGAAAGATCTTGTCGGAGTTAACTCCGACAAGTATAGTGGCAGTTATTGGGGCCGAGCGGCCTGAAAATGCAGAAGGACAAAACATGAAACAACGTATTCTTATCATCGGTAGCGGTTTCGCAGGTATGTGGTCTGCCGTCAGTGCGGCACGTCTGGCGCACCTGCAGGGCAACGATTCTTTGGAGATCGCCGTGCTGGCACCGCAGCCTGAACTGCGCGTCAGACCGCGTTTTTATGAAGCGAACGTTTCGACGCTGACCGCTGATTTGCAGCCGCTGTTTGCCGAACTGGATATCCGTTTCATTGCCGGTCACGCCGAACGTATCGACGCCACCGAGAACAGCGTGTGGTACAAAACACCTGATTCGCAGTCGACCTTTATGACTTACGATCGCCTGATTATCGCCAGCGGCAGCCACCTGCATCACTTCGGGATCAAAGGCATCGCTGAGCACGGCTTCGATGTCGATCAGATGGACTCTGCTCAGCGTCTGGAAGATCACCTGCACGCGTTGGCAAACCAGCCGGAAAGCCCTGCCCGCAACACCGTGGTTGTTTGCGGCGGCGGTTTCACCGGCATTGAACTGGCCACTGAACTTCCGTCTCGTTTGAAAGCGCTGTTCGGTGAAAATACAAAGACCAAAGTTGTCGTAGTAGAGAGGGGTTCTGAGATTGGTGGCCGCTGGAGCGAAGCGCTGCGTGAAGTGATCCGAAACGCCTCGGACGAACTGGGGATCGAGTGGCGTCTGAACGCCGGTGTGGAAGTGGTCGATGCTTCCGGCGTTACATTGCAGGATGGCAGCCGGATCGACGCCGCAACCGTGGTCTGGACGGCGGGTGTCAAAGCCAGCCCGTTGGGTGAAAACCTCACTGCAGACCGCGATGCGCTGGGTCGTTTTGTCGTCACCGAAGAGTTGCAAATCCCGACTTACAGCAATATTTTCGCGACCGGCGACATGGCACATGCGAAATCCGACGATATCGGCAACACCGCATTGATGACCTGTCAGCACGCCATTCAGCTCGGGAAGTTCGCCGGCCATAATGCCGCAGCCAGCCTGCTTGGCGTGGAAGGTTTGCCGTATCGCCAGGTGAATTACGTGACTTGCCTTGATCTCGGTGCGTGGGGCGCGGTCTACACCGAAGGCTGGGATCAGCAGCTGAAACTGGTTCGCGAAGACGCTAAAAAGCTGAAAATTGCTATCACTAACGAGCTTATCTATCCGCCAAAAGCTGATCGCGAAGTGGCCTTTGCCGCCGCCGACCCACTGGCTAAATTCGTGTAGATTTTCTGAGCATCAAAGCACGTCCATAATCCGGCCCTGGCGCCGGATTTTTTACTTTTTGCGGCCATGATTCAGCAATTTCCCCCCTGTTCTGCGCCTCACGTCCTTTTTCATCGCAAACTCACCGTAGTTAATTCATTCGTACGCAAATTAACCGTTGCGTATTACGAAACATGGCATAGTATGTTCCTCGTGAAGGAACAAGGATGACAATGGATGATCATGAGTTTCCGGCACAAAGGATTACGTAATTTGTTCTTTTTTGATGAGGCAGCTGGCGTCTTGCCCAGCCATGTTAAGCGCCTGCGTAACCGGTTGACGGTCCTTGATTCCGCGACAAAAGCCAGCGATCTCAACCTGCCAGGTTACCGGCTGCATGCGTTAACCGGCGATCGTCAAGGTGTCTGGTCAATTACCGTTTCAGGAAACTGGCGTTTGACGTTTGAATTTTTCAACGGCGACGCTCACGTGCTTAATTACGAGGATTATCACTGATGAAAATGGCCAACCCGTCCTCTCCCGGCGACATCATTCAGGAATCACTGGACGCACTGAATGTCAGCCTGCGTGAATTTGCCCGCGCAATGAATATCGCTCCTTCTACTGCCAGCCGTTTAATTACCGGAAAAGCCGCATTAACGCCGGAAATGGCCATCAAACTTTCGGTGGTTATCGGCAGCTCCGCCGAAATGTGGCTAAATCTGCAGACCAAGTGGAGCCTGGCCGACGCGCAAAAGCGTGTTGATACTTCCGGTCTGAAACGCCTGGCTTCGTTTTCAGGATGAACAAGATTACGCTCATGACAAAACAAAAAGCCACGCTCATCGGACTGCTGGCTATTCTGCTATGGAGCACAATGGTGGGCCTGATTCGCGGCGTCAGCGAAGGCTTAGGCCCGGTCGGCGGCGCAGCGGCGATTTACAGCTGCAGCGGGCTGCTGTTACTCCTTACCGTCGGTTTTCCTCAACTCAAAACCTTTTCCTTTCGTTATTTAGTGGCAGGCTGCGTGCTGTTTGTCACCTATGAAATCTGCCTCGCGCTCTCTCTGGGCTATGCCGCCACTCGTCAACAGGCGATTGAAGTCGGGATGGTCAATTACCTCTGGCCAAGCCTGACTATCGCGTTTGCCATTCTGTTCAACGGACAGAAAGCCCGATGGTGGGTTGTGCCGGGGCTGCTGATTTCCCTGCTCGGCGTCAGTTGGGTATTGGGGGGTGAGAACGGTCTGAACCTGGTGGAAATAAAGCACAATATTGCCAGCAGCCCGCTCAGCTATATTCTGGCGTTTTGTGGGGCTTTTATCTGGGCGACGTATTGCACCGTTACCGCCAAATACGCCAAAGGCAAAAATGGGATTACGCTTTTTGTTTTACTGACCGCGCTTAGCCTGTGGGCTCAGTATTTTTCCAGCCCTCAGCCTGAAATGATTTTCAGCTGGCCGGTAGGGATTAAGCTCATTCTGTGTGCGCTGTCGTTAGGATTTGCCTATGCGGCGTGGAATATCGGTATTTTGCACGGCAGTGTCAGTTTGCTGGCGGTGGGTTCTTATTTTACCCCGGTACTTTCTTCTGCGCTGGCGTCTGTTCTGCTCAGCGCCCCGCTCTCCTGGGCCTTCTGGCAAGGAGCCTGCATGGTATGTGCAGGCTCCTTGTTGTGCTGGTACGCAACGCGAAACTAGTTACACGGTCTGGCGCGCTTTCGCCAGGCCAAACCAAATCCCGACCGCCAGAATCAGCATCATGCTACCGGCACTGAACAACGCCACGCTGTGCGAGGTAATAAAGGCGCTTTTCGCTGCCTCGGCAACCGAATCCGCCAGCGTCGGCGTCAGCGTCTGAGCCAGCTGCATCGCTTCTCCGATCGACGACCCCGCCCGGCTGGCAGCCTCTGCATTCAGCCCTTCCGGCAGGATAATCGATGACGTATAGCTCCGGGTCAGAATCAGGCCAAACAGCGCAATCCCCAGACCGGCACCCAGCTCGTAGGCCATGGTTTCGATAGCCCCGGCTGCGGCCGCTTTTTCCCTTGGCGCTGCCGCCATGATCGCTGCCGTCGAGGCCAATAAGGCGCTGGCGGCGCTAAAGCCTAACAGCGTCATCAGGCCCCACGCCTGCCATTGCTGGGTGCTGAAATCGGTCATTGACAAGCCGAGGAAGCTGAATGCGCTCAGCGCCATACCGCCGGTTGCCACCTGACGCAGCCCCAGACGCGATACCATAACCCCGGCAATCGGGCCGCTAAAACCGCTGGCGAGCATTAACGGCAGCATAAACAGCCCTGCCTCAAACGGCGTTTTACGGTGCACAAACTGCAGCTCCTGCGCCATCAACAGCTCGAACCCCACCAGCGTGATCATCGCCGTGACCGCCATCATCACGCCGCTGAGAATAATGCGGTGCGTGAACAGGCGCATATCGATCATCGGCGTGCGGGCATTCAGCTGGATACGCACGAAGGCGGTGAGCAGCGTCGCCCCGAACAGCAGCACAAGGCCGACCATCCACAGCGCCATCACGCCTTTCATTGCCGTTTTCGCGCTCCACACCAGCAGCAAAATAGCGACGATCAGCATCAGCGCGTGGCTGAAATTCAGCGGCTGTTCCCGGCGCCCCGCCTGGCGAGGAACCACCCGGGCGCTAAGTGCCATCACAAACAGTACGATCGGAACGTTGATCAGGAATACGGCGCCCCACCAGAAATGCTCGAGCACGATCCCGCCGATCAGCGGACCAAACGCCGCACCGCCGGACCCTACTGCGGCCCACATACCGAGCGCCATATTACGGTGGCGCGCTTCGCTGAAGGTATTGCGGATCCCGGCGAGCGTCGCCGGCACGATCATCGCCGCACCGATGGCCAGCACCGCACGTGCCGCAATCAGCCACTCGGCGGTGGTCGCAAACGCCGCGCACAGCGAGGCCAGACCAAACAGGCCGCTACCGATAAGCAGCAGACGCTTAAAGCCGATGCGGTCGCCCAGCGCGCCCATCGGCAGAACCATACCTGCCATCACCAGCGAGTAGATATCAATGATCCACAGCAACTCGTTGCCGCTGGCCCCGAGCGAGACGCTCAGCGTCGGCGCGGCGACGTGCAATACCGTGGCATCAATTGCTACCGGGATATACACCAGTACGATAGCAACCAACGTTAGCCATTGACGAAACATAATCTTTCCCTCTTCAAAACCAAACTGGACACTTGTCCAGATTGCGATCCTGCTTGAGAGTTGAACGCTTGTCCAGCTTTTTGTTATCATCACCGTATTACCGTCAGGGACCGAAACTATGAGCTATCTGAACCGGGAAGATCGTCGGGAATCCATCATGCAGGCTGCCATTCGCGTGGCGCTAGAAGAAGGGTTTACCGCCATGACCGTCCGTAATATCGCCAGCCGTGCGGGGATTGCCGCAGGCCAGGTCCACCATCACTTCACCTCGTCGGGCGAACTGAAATCACAGGCCTTTGTCAGGGTGATCCGCGAAATGATGGAACTCCCCCTGGTCGAGGAAAATGCCAGTTGGCGCGAACGCCTGTTTGCGTTGCTCGGCAGTGAAGATCGACGACTGGAGCCGTATATTCGCCTGTGGCGTCAGGCGCAGCTGTTGGCCGACAGCGACCCAGAAATTAAAGGGGCGTATCTGCTGACCATGTCAATGTGGCACGAAGAGGCCGTCAGGCTGATCGTGGCCGGTGAAAAAGCCGGTGAATTTACGCTGAGCGACAGCGCCAAAGATATCGCCTGGCGTTTAATCTCACTGGTCTGCGGATTGGACGGTATATATGTATTGGGCATGCCGGAAGTCGACGATGCCGCATTTAATCGTCATTTACACCGCGCCCTTGATCTCGAATTAGGCTAGTTTTTTTACAATTAGTAACACTTAAGCGCAGCTATATTCCAGGCCCATTCGCGGGGTTGCGCTTTTTTATCTATCCTTCATTCACATAACCCTAAAAAATCCTTACTTTTCGCGGAACATTACGTTCCGTCCGTCTCTTTTTGCTTATTTTTCATAACGTACTGGTGCAGACGAGGGCGATATGTCACAACAAGATGAGAAGAATAATCATTACCTCTTAAAAAACTGGAAGCCAGAAAACCCGCTGTTCTGGGAGAACAAAGGTAAAGGTATCGCCCGACGAAACCTTTGGATTTCCGTAGCCTGTCTGCTATTGGCCTTCTGCGTATGGATGTTATTCAGTGCCGTCAGCGTCAATCTCAATAAGGTCGGATTTAATTTCACCACCGACCAACTGTTTTTATTAACCGCCCTGCCATCTCTGTCCGGGGCAATATTACGCGTGCCCTACTCCTTTATGGTGCCTATATTTGGCGGTCGATACTGGACGGTATTAAGCACCATTATTCTGATTATTCCCTGCGTCTGGCTCGGCATTGCCATTCAGAATACTGCTACCCCGTATTGGGTATTTATTGTCATTGCGTTGTTGTGTGGATTTGCCGGGGCGAATTTCGCCTCGAGCATGGGGAATATCAGTTTCTTCTTCCCGAAAGCCCGACAAGGCAGCGCGCTTGGCATTAACGGCGGGCTGGGCAATCTCGGCGTCAGCGTGATGCAGCTCGCCGCACCGCTGGTCATTTTCCTGCCGATTTTCACCTTTCTCGGCGTGCACGGTGTGACGCAGGAAGACGGTTCAACGATGTGGCTCACCAACGCCGCCTGGATTTGGGCTCCGCTACTGCTGATTGCCACCCTCGCCGCCTGGTTCGGGATGAATGATATCGCCAGTTCCAAAGCGTCGATTGCCGAACAGCTGCCGGTGCTGGGCCGGATGCATACCTGGATCCTCGCTCTGCTGTATCTGGCCACCTTCGGCTCATTCATCGGTTTTTCCGCCGGGTTCGCCATGCTGGCAAAAACCCAGTTCCCCGACGTGAACATCCTCAAACTGGCATTCTTCGGGCCGTTCCTCGGCGCGCTGGCGCGTTCATTTGGCGGAATGATCTCCGATAAACTCGGCGGCGTGCGCGTGACGCTGATTAACTTCATTTTCATGGCTATTTTCAGCGCCCTGATTTTCCTCACCTTGCCAGGCGGCGGTTCGCCGGGCAACTTCCTCACTTTTTACCTCGTGTTCATGGGCCTGTTCCTGACCGCCGGACTCGGTAGCGGCTCAACCTTCCAGATGATTGCGGTCATTTTCCGCAAAATCACCATCGATCGCGTCAAAGCCAAAGGTGGCAGCGACGAACAGGCGCAGCAGGAGGCGGTCACCGATACCGCGGCCGCACTGGGCTTTATCTCCGCCATCGGTGCGGTCGGCGGGTTCTTCATTCCGAAAGCCTTCGGCACGTCGCTGGCCATGACCGGTTCTCCGGTCGGCGCGATGAAAATCTTTTTGGTGTTCTACATCGTTTGCGTGGTGGTGACGTGGCTGGTCTACGGTCGCCGCCAGCCTTCCGCTAAATAATCATAACAATGTGAGCCCCCTAACCACGGGCCAGCCCTGGCCCCGTCAGGAGAAATGTCATGAGTAAGCTACTGGACAGGTTTCGCTACTTTAAGCAAAAAGAGGAAACCTTCGCGAACGGTCACGGCCAGGTGTACAACACCAACCGCGACTGGGAAGACAGTTATCGCCAGCGCTGGCAGTTCGACAAAATCGTGCGCTCCACACACGGGGTGAACTGCACCGGCTCCTGTAGCTGGAAAATCTACGTAAAAAACGGGCTGGTGACCTGGGAAACCCAGCAAACCGATTACCCGCGAACCCGTCCCGATTTACCCAACCACGAACCGCGCGGCTGCCCACGCGGGGCCAGCTACTCCTGGTATCTCTACAGCGCCAACCGGCTGAAATACCCGCTGATCCGCAAAAGCCTGATCGCCTTCTGGCGCGAGGCGTTGGAACAGCATCCCGACCCGGTTCACGCCTGGGATTCCATCATGCAGGACCCGGTCAAGTGCCTGAAGTACAAACAGGCACGTGGCCACGGCGGGTTTGTGCGCTCCAACTGGAACGAGCTGAATACGCTGATTGCGGCGGCCAACGTCTGGACCATCAAAAATTACGGCCCGGATCGCGTGGCGGGTTTCTCGCCCATCCCGGCGATGTCGATGGTTTCTTACGCCGCAGGCACGCGCTATCTGTCGCTGCTCGGCGGCACCTGTCTAAGTTTCTATGACTGGTATTGCGATTTACCGCCCGCCTCACCAATGACCTGGGGCGAGCAAACAGACGTGCCGGAATCCGCCGACTGGTATAACTCGTCGTACATCATCGCCTGGGGCTCGAACGTGCCACAGACGCGTACCCCGGATGCGCATTTCTTTACTGAAGTGCGCTACAAAGGCACCAAAACCATCGCCATCACGCCAGATTTCTCGGAAGTGGCAAAACTCAGCGACCAGTGGCTGGCGCCAAAACAGGGCACCGACAGCGCGCTGGCCATGGCGATGGGCCACGTCATGCTGCGCGAGTTTCATCTCGATAATCCGAGCGATTATTTCATCAACTACTGTCGCCGCTACACCGACATGCCGATGCTGGTGCAGCTCGAGGCGCGGGAAGACGGGAGCTACGTCCCAGGCCGGATGCTGCGCGCGTCAGACCTGGTTGATAACCTCGGCGAAAGCAATAATCCGCAGTGGAAAACTGTCGCCTTCACTACCGCAGGTGACCTGGTGGTGCCTAACGGCGCGATCGGTTTCCGTTGGGGCGAACAGGGAAAATGGAATCTCGAATCAATTGCCGCAGGCGCTGAAACCGAACTGCAACTGACGTTGCTCGGGAATCACGACCGCATCGTCGGCGTCGCCTTCCCCTATTTTGGCGGCAACGAAAACCCGCATTTCCGCAGCGTGAAACAGGACCCGATTCTGGTGCGTCAGTTGCCCGTTAAGCAGCTGACGTTTGCCGACGGCGGCGCAGGTTTGGTAGTCAGCGTCTACGATCTGATTTTGGCGAATTACGGTCTCGACCGCGGGCTGGACGATCCGCTTTCAGCCAAAGATTACAGCGAAATCAAAGCCTACACCCCGGCGTGGGCGGAGCAAATCACTGGCGTGCCGCAGTATCACATCGCGCAAATCGCCCGTGAATTTGCCGACACCGCGCACAAAACGCACGGCCGTTCGATGATAATCCTCGGGGCTGGGGTCAACCACTGGTATCACATGGACATGAACTACCGGGGGATGATCAACATGCTGGTATTCTGCGGCTGCGTCGGGCAAAGCGGCGGTGGCTGGGCGCACTATGTCGGCCAGGAAAAACTGCGCCCGCAAACGGGCTGGCTGCCGCTGGCGTTCGCGCTGGACTGGAACCGCCCGCCACGCCAGATGAACAGCACCTCGTATTTCTACAATCACTCCAGCCAGTGGCGTTATGAAAAACTCACCGCCAAAGAGCTGCTCTCCCCGCTGGCCGACGCCAGTCAATTCACCGGACATCTGATCGACTTCAACGTTCGCGCTGAACGCATGGGCTGGCTGCCGTCCGCGCCGCAGCTCAATCTGAATCCTTTAAGCATCAAAGAGAAGGCCGATGCCGCGGGTGTAACGCCAGCCGATTACACCGCGCAGGCGTTGAAATCCGGCGATATCCGCATGGCCTGCGAACAGCCTGACAGCGGAAACAACCACCCGCGCAATCTGTTTGTCTGGCGCTCCAATCTGCTCGGCTCATCGGGTAAAGGTCATGAGTATTTACTCAAATACCTGCTCGGCACCGAGAGCGGTATTCAGGGTGAAGCCCTCGGTGAAAGTGATGACGTGAAGCCGGAAGAAGTCGAGTGGCAAACCGCTGCCATTGAAGGCAAGCTCGACCTGCTGGTGACGCTCGATTTCAGGATGTCGAGCACCTGCCTGTTCTCCGATATCGTCCTGCCGACCGCCACCTGGTATGAAAAAGACGACATGAATACCTCGGATATGCATCCGTTTATTCATCCGCTGTCGGCGGCGGTCGATCCGGCCTGGGAGGCGCGCAGCGACTGGGAAATTTACAAAGGCATCGCCAAAGTCTTCTCGAAGGTGTGCGTCGGTCATCTGGGTACCGAAACCGACGTAGTGCTGCAACCGCTGATGCACGATTCTCCAGCCGAACTGTCGCAGCCGTTTGACGTTGCCGACTGGCGCAAAGGGGAATGCGAATACGTGCCGGGCAAAACCGGGCCGGGCATTGCGGTGGTGGAACGCGATTACCCGGCGACCTATGAACGCTTTACCTCGCTCGGACCGTTGATGGACAAACTCGGCAACGGCGGGAAAGGCATTTCGTGGAACACCGATACTGAAATTGAGTTCCTCGGCAAACTGAATTACGTAAAAGCCGACGGCCCGGCGAAAGGCCGCCCGCGCATCGAAACCGCCATTGACGCGTCGGAGGTGATCCTCGCCCTCGCCCCGGAAACCAACGGCCAGGTGGCGGTCAAAGCCTGGCAGGCGTTGAGCAAAATCACCGGACGCGAACACGCGCATCTGGCGCTGAACAAAGAAGACGAAAAAATCCGCTTCCGCGATATCGTCGCCCAGCCGCGCAAAATCATCTCCAGCCCGACGTGGTCCGGCCTCGAGAGCGAACACGTCTCCTACAACGCAGGCTACACCAACGTTCACGAACTGATTCCGTGGCGCACCCTGTCCGGTCGCCAGCAGTTGTATCAGGATCACAAGTGGATGCGTGCGTTTGGTGAAAGCCTGGTGGCGTATCGCCCGCCGATCGACACCCGCAGCGTCAGCCATATGAACACCATTCCGCCGAACGGATTCCCGGAAAAAGCACTCAACTTCCTGACGCCACACCAGAAATGGGGCATTCACTCCACCTACAGCGAAAACCTGTTAATGCTGACGCTGTCGCGCGGCGGGCCGATTGTCTGGCTCAGCGAAACCGACGCCAAAGAGCTGGGCATTGAGGATAACGACTGGATTGAAGCCTTCAACGCCAACGGCGCCCTCACCGCCCGCGCGGTGGTCAGCCAGCGCATTCCCCCCGGTATGACCATGATGTACCACGCTCAGGAACGCATCATGAATATTCCGGGCTCTGAAGTGACCGGCCGACGCGGCGGCATTCACAACTCCGTGACCCGCATTTGCCCTAAACCCACGCACATGATTGGCGGTTACGCCCAGCTGGCGTGGAGCTTTAACTATTACGGCACCGTCGGCTCCAACCGCGATGAGTTCATCATGATCCGCAAAATGAAGAACATTAACTGGCTAGATGACGAAGGCAACGATCAGGTCCAGGAGGCGAAAAAATGAAAATCCGTTCTCAGGTTGGCATGGTTCTCAATCTCGACAAATGCATCGGCTGTCACACCTGCTCCGTGACCTGTAAAAACGTCTGGACCGGCCGCGAAGGCATGGAATACGCGTGGTTCAATAACGTCGAAACCAAGCCCGGCATCGGTTATCCGAAAAACTGGGAAGATCAGGAACAATGGGAAGGCGGATGGATCCGCGGGATCAGCGGCAAACTCACGCCGCGCCTCGGTGGACGTCTTGCCCTGATGGCGAAAATCTTCGCCAACCCGGTGCTGCCGTCGATTGACGATTATTACGAGCCGTTCACCTACGATTATCAGGATTTGCATCGCGCGCCGGAAGGTAAGCATCTGCCCACTGCCCGCCCGCGTTCGCTTATCAGCGGCGAACGCATCAATAAAATCGAATGGGGCCCGAACTGGGAGGAACTGCTCGGCGGCGAATTTGAAAAACGCGCCAAAGACAAGAACTTCGAAAACATGCAAAAGGAAATGTATGGCCAGTTCGAAAACACCTTCATGATGTACCTCCCACGCCTGTGCGAGCACTGTCTGAACCCAAGCTGTGTGGCGACCTGCCCGTCAGGTGCCATCTACAAACGCGAAGAAGACGGCATTGTGCTTATCGACCAGGACAAATGCCGGGGCTGGCGCATGTGCATCAGCGGCTGTCCGTACAAAAAAATCTACTTCAACTGGAAAAGCGGCAAGTCAGAAAAATGCACGTTCTGCTATCCGCGCATTGAATCCGGCCAGCCAACAGTTTGTTCAGAAACCTGCGTTGGGCGCATTCGCTATCTCGGCGTGCTGCTGTACGACGCCGACCGCATTGAAGAAGCTGCCAGCACTGAACATGTGACCGATCTGTATGAGCGCCAGTGCGACGTGTTCCTCAACCCGAACGACCCGGCGGTGATTGAAGAAGCCGTCAAACAGGGCATTCCGCAGAACGTGATTGAGGCCGCGCAGCAGTCGCCGGTGTACAAACTGGCGATGGAATGGCAGCTCGCCCTGCCGTTACACCCGGAATACCGTACCTTGCCGATGGTCTGGTACGTGCCGCCGCTGTCACCGATTCAGTCCGTCGCCGACGCGGGTGCGCTGCCGCATAACGGCAATATTCTGCCGTCGGTCGAAAGCCTGCGCATTCCGGTCCAGTATCTCGCTAACCTGCTGGCGGCGGGCGACACAGGCCCGGTGCTGCGCGCGTTGAAACGCATGATGGCGATGCGCCACTACAAACGCTCGCAAACGGTGGAAGGCGTGACCGACACCCGCGCGCTGGAAGAGACCGGCCTGACCGTGGAACAGGTGGAAGAGATGTACCGCTATCTCGCCATCGCCAACTACGAAGACCGTTTCGTGATCCCAACCAGCCACCGCGAAATGGCGAAAGAAGCCTTCCCGGAACGTAACGGCTGCGGGTTCACCTTCGGCGATGGCTGCCACGGCTCCGACACCAAGTTCAACCTGTTCAACAGCAAACGCATCGACGCCATCGACGTTTCCGGCGTGCGTCAGCATGGGGAGGGAGAATAATGCCGATTCTGAAGCTGATTGCGCTGTTGCTGGAATACCCGGACGCGCTGCTGTGGGACAATCGCGACGACGCACAGGCGCTGGTGATGCAGGATGCACCCACGCTGGCGCCGTGGGTGGAAACGTATCTCAGCGCCCCACTGCTCGACCAGCAGGAGCTGTGGTGCGACCTGTTTGAGCGCGGCAGTTCCATGTCACTGCTGCTGTTCGAACACGTGCACGGCGAATCCCGCGATCGTGGTCAGGCGATGGTGGATTTAATGGCGCAATACGAACAGGCGGGTTTGCAGCTCGACTGCCGCGAACTGCCGGACCATCTGCCGTTGTATCTGGAGTTTCTCAGCACCCGCTCGCCGGAGGAAGCCCGCGAAGGCTTGCAGAACGTCGCCCCGATTCTGGCGCTGCTCGGCGGCAGGCTTAAAGAACGTCAGTCAAACTACTATCAGCTGTTCGACACCCTGTTGTTGCTGGCTAATAGTCCGTTGAGAAGTGACAGCGTCACTCCACAAGTGAAAGCCGAACCGCGGGATGACACCCGACAGGCGCTGGACGCAGTGTGGGAGGAGGAACAGGTGAAGTTTATCGAGGACAATGCCACTTCCGCCTGCGACAGTTCCCCGCTGCAAAGTTATCAGAAACGTTTTAGCCAGGACGTTGCGCCGCAGTACGTCGACGTCCGTTCCGGAGGCCCCAAATGAGCCACTTCTTTGACGTCTTCTTTTACGATATTTACCCCTACATCTGCGGCTCGGTGTTTATCATCGGCAGCTGGCTACGCTACGACTACGGGCAATATACCTGGCGCGCGGGTTCAAGCCAGATGCTCGATAAACGCGGGATGGTGCTGTGGTCGAACATGTTCCACATCGGCATCCTCGGAGTCTTTTTCGGCCACGCATTTGGGATGCTAACCCCGCACTGGATGTACGAATCGTTCCTGCCTATTTCGGTGAAGCAGCAAATGGCGATGATCCTCGGCGGGGCGTGCGGCGTACTGACGCTAATTGGCGGGGCAGGCTTACTGATTCGTCGGCTGTTTAATCCCCGCGTTCGCGCCACGTCGACGACTGCCGATATCCTGATCCTCAGTATTTTACTGATTCAGTGCATTTTGGGCCTGTCGACGATTCCGTTCTCGGCGCAGCACCCGGACGGCAGCGAAATGATGAAACTGGTCGGCTGGGCGCAATCGGTAGTGACCTTCCAGGGCGGCGCGTCTAAGCATCTCGCGGGGGTCGCGCTGGTGTATCGCGTCCATCTGGCGCTGGGAATGACCATTTTCCTGCTGTTCCCGTTCACCCGTCTGGTGCACGTGTGGAGCGCCCCGGTGGAATATTTCACGCGGCGATATCAGATTGTGCGGTCTCGGCGCTGATTAGTTAACTTCCGCGCTGTCTTTTCCCCCTCACCCCGGACTGTACACCCTCAGGGAGAGGGAGAAAAACGCGAGCTCCGGCGGGCAGTAGGCCACAGGGGAACGTGGAGTTCCCCTACTTCCCAGCCTCACCATGCATATCAAACGCTGCCATCACCGCGGCTAAATCCGCCAGCGTAAAGCCATTTTTCGGGTCGTCGACGCCCTCGCCGAATTTATCCTGCAACAGCAAATACAAGCTTTCGACATCCGGTAAATGGATTGACTCGACGGTATGCCCGTCCTGCTGATGGGTAAAATGGAAGTTGGTCAGCGTCAGTTTGCCGCCGTCTGGCAAGTGGCGGCACATCAGCAGATGATGGCGGAAATGCGACTGCGGCCAGTGTGCCGACCAGAAATTCCCCGCCACGTAATCAGAGAAATACTGCGGCACCAAATCGAAGTGGTACATCGACTGCCAGCGGTCGTGGTGACGGAACTGCAGAATCCAGTCATTGCCTTCGTTCAGCAGACGATAAACGCCGTGCGGCGTGTTTTGCTCTTTGTTTGCATGAAGTTGAATCGGCGCCGTCAGCGTTTGTCCGCCAAAGCCCACGTCGGCAATCCAGCGCTCACCGGCTAAATCAATCACCAGCAATCGGTGTGTACGCGGCGGCATCTGCGGCGGATTCGACAGCACCACGCGCCCCAGCACGCTGCGCACATCAAACCCGATTTCACGCAGCACGCGTTCAAACAGGCCGTTTTGCTCGAAGCAGTAACCGCCGCGACGGGCGTGGATGAGCTTATCTTCCAGAGACTGATCGTCGAGCTGGATTTCGCGCGGCAGCAATACGTCCAGATTCTCAAACGGAATGGTGCAGTTATGCCGCAAATGCAGCGCACGCAGGGTGTCGATATCAACAGCGACAGGAGAATTCCAGTTCAGACGGGCAAAATACGCGGTTAAAAATGGGCTCATACGGCCTCCATGCTTGAGATATAAACTGTTTATAACGTATTTTTTTCAGCTGACTGGCGTTTTTGTGCGGTGATTTTTTTCCGTTTGTGCGCGACCGCTATTTTCCGCAGCCGGAACACGCTTAAATGCAGCAAACAACCTGGAGAATTGCTATGAGCCGTTTTCGCCCTGTGGAATTAAAACATGCCAGCCGCCTGCTCAATCATGGGCCAACCGTGTTGATCACCAGCTACGACGAGAGCGTTGACCGGCGCAATATCATGGCTGCCGCCTGGTCGATGCCGGTGGAGTTTGAGCCGCCGCGTATCGCTATCGTGGTCGATAAAAGCGCCTGGTCGCGCGAACTTATCGAGCGCAGCGGAAAATTCGGCATCGTCATCCCCGCCGTGGATGCGGCGAACTGGACCTACGCCGTCGGCAGCGTCAGCGGGCGTGATGAGGATAAATTCAACTGTTACGGTATTCCGGTCGAGCACGGTCCGGTGCTTGGCCTGCCGGTTGTCGAAGAGAAATGCCTGGCGTGGATGGAGTGTAAACTGCTGCCCGCGACGGCAGCGCAGGAGAAATACGACACGCTGTTTGGCGAAGTGGTAGCGGCTGCCGCTGATGAACAGGCGTTCGTCGCCGGACGCTGGCTGTTCAACGGCGATCGCCGCAATACGCTGCATCATCTCGGCGCTGGCACCTTTGTCACCAGCGGCCGGATGATTAAAGCCGCGGAGTAATTAATATTTGCCGGAGAAATTGGCGCTAATGCGCTGTGCCAGATAGTCCCGGGCGGTGATTAGCGGGTACTTTTTGTCCGGCCCTTCAATCACCACATCTTCATTGGCCTGGCAGAAAAACGCCAGGCTGTAACGCGCCGCCACCGATTCGCCCGGCAGCGGGCTGCGCACGCGGTGGAAGTTCGACGGCAGCTGGTCATCGCTCCAGCGCATCAGCATATCGCCGATATTGCAGGTAATCAGCCCTTCCAGCGGCGCGATAGACGTCCAGCTTTGTGTTTCCAACTCTTTCCCCGGACAGACCTGCAAACCGCCCTGTCCCGCCTGCTGAAACAGCAGCGTCAGGCAGTCAAAATCAGTGTGCGCCCCGGCACGCCACGGGCCGTCCGCTTCCCCGGTCAGCGCGAAATAGTGCAGCATTCGCAGTGTGCTCTGGTAGGTCTCTTTGGACGGGTCATGCGCCTGACTGAAAAACGCCTCCGGGAAGCCCATTTTCAGCGCGAAGCAGGAAAGCAGCTTCATGCCCACGGCCCAGCACTGACTTTCAAACGCCAGTACTGCCTCGCGAAAACCGGGCAGCGTGTCTTCGTCTGGCCACAGGCCTGACATGCGCGGACGCGTCACCTGATACGACTCTTTTTGATCGGGCTTACCCGTAGACGGCCTGATCTGCGCCCGGTATTCCCAGCCCGCGTTGCGATTAAGCGGATAGCGCCCCTTTACTTCCTGTGGCAGCGCAAAGAATTGCTCCGCACGGGCAAACGCGGCGTTGATATCCTCCAGCGGAATGCCGTGGCCGGAGACCTGGAAGAAACCAATTTCGGTCGACGCCTGCCACAACTCATCGGCGATTGAAGCCTTACGCTGGTCAAAATCAGACAGGTCGATAATGCGCACTTCGCGGTTTGTTTCCTGACCGCGAGCGCCCATACGGGATTCTTTGGTGAGTTCATGCATGGCGAAAGTCGAAGTGCTGTTCATAGGGAAACCTCGTTAACGTAACGTCACAGAGGACCTGCCGTGGAGCGGTGCTCAACCAGCGGACAGGTCGCGGCATCGTCGGTAAAGACGACTGAGCAATGACCCACCGGCTGAGTTCCCGGCTGACAGCTTCTACTCAGGCTGACTCAAGCAATGCCCGTGCCAGGCTGTGAACCCTTACGATTTCAGTGAGGTAGAGATGCGCGCAAACGGCGAATGCACGCCCGATGTGCAGCGGTGAAACTTTTTGCCACATGGTTGTGCAACGTTGGCCTGCATGAAACAACAATTTCAGCGGGTGTCGCCGCAAATGCAGCGGATAATCCGTTAATTCAAGGCATTGCGAATAATTAGCGCGAATGGCACGCCGTTTGCTACATCGCAAACAGAGTATAAGCGGTCAGCGTGGCAGCACGTGGGACATTGCTCTACAGCCTCGGCTGTACCTCGTCAGGGGGCGGCGCATTGCGTCGTGAGCATCGCTTAGCCCCCGACAGACCGTGTACAACGTTTTGATTTGGGGGTCTTTTATGTCAATGTCGTCCGTTCGTCTGCTCACCCTGTGCGCCACACTCAGCGCAACGTCCCTCTCCTTCGCGGCCGATAAACTGGTCCTCCAGACCACCTGGGTTGCCCAGGCGGAACAAGGCGGCTATTACCAGGCCGTCGCGGCGGGGATCTACAAAAAATACGGTCTCAACGTCGAAGTGCGCTCCGGCGGCCCGCAGCTCAACAACATGACCTTACTGTTGGCCAACCGTGCCGACGTTATCGTCAGCTACGATTTGCAGGTGCTGAAAGGCGTGGAGCAGAACTTCCCGCTGAAAGCCATCGCCGCGCCGTTCCAGTTCGACCCGCAGGGGATCCTCACCCACAGCAACGTCAATTCGCTCGACGACCTGAAAGGCAAAACCGTGCTGGTGTCTGCCAGCGGTCAGGCCAGTTGGTGGCCATGGCTGAAGAGTCAGTACAAGCTCGAAGACAGCCAGGTGCGCCCGTACACCTTCAACATGCAGCCTTTCCTGGCGGATACAAACACCGTTCAGCAGGCGTATGCCACTTCCGAAGTGCAGCAGGCGAAAGCCGCCCAGCCGGACAGCAAATTCTGGCTGTTCGCCGAGCACGGCTACCCGGCGTACGGCGGCATTCTGGTCACGCGCAACAACTTACTGGCCGAGAAACCGGACGTCATGAAGCGCTTTGTCGAAGCCTCGATGGAAGGCTGGAAAGCCTATCTGGCGGACCCTACGATTGGCAATCAGCTGATCAAGAAAGAGAACCCGCAGATGACCGACGCGGTGCTGGCTTTTGGCGTGGCGCAGATGAAAACCCTGCATTTGATTGACGGCGGCGACGCGTCGAATAAAGGCCTCGGCGTGATGACCGACAAACGCTGGCAGGCCACGCGCAACTTTATGGTCAGCGCCGGGTTGCTGAACAAAGACACCGATTACAAAGCCGCGTACACCACGCAATTCTATCCGCAGGCCGCGATGTAAGGAGGCGCTATGCTTCACGTCTTACCGTTTGAGCCGCCGGGTGCGGTGCAGCAAAACGAGGAGCCGCGCTTTCTGATGGCGCGCGGCGTTGAAAAAGTGTGGCCAAACGGCACCGTCGCGCTGGAGCGTCTGAATCTGAACATTGGCCGCGGCGAACTGGTGTCGCTGCTCGGCCCATCGGGCTGTGGCAAAAGTACGCTGCTGAAAATGTTCGCCGGGCTGGAACAGCCCAGCGCCGGGATGCTGCGCTGGAACGGTCAGCCGTCACTGGCGCAGCAGTGCCAGATGGCGATGGTATTTCAGGAAGCCACGCTGATGCCCTGGGCGACCATCGAGGAAAATGTACGTCTTCCGTTGAGCCTGCGCGGCGTCGGTAAAAA
Source organism: Scandinavium goeteborgense (assembly GCF_003935895.2). Lineage (GTDB taxonomy): Bacteria > Pseudomonadota > Gammaproteobacteria > Enterobacterales > Enterobacteriaceae > Scandinavium > Scandinavium goeteborgense. The sequence continues at coordinate 2,301,473 of NZ_CP054058.1, forward strand.
GGAAAGCACGCCGCAGGTGATGCAGGCGCTGCTGGCGGTCGGGCTGGAAAACTTCCTGCACGCCCGTCCGCGCGAACTTTCCGGCGGGATGCAAATGCGCGTGGCGCTGGCCCGGGCGCTGGTGATCGCCCCGGATCTGCTATTGATGGACGAGCCGTTCGGCGCGCTGGATGAATTTACCCGCCACAAGCTCGACGCCGATATTCGTGCGCTGTGGAGCCGTCGCAATCTGACGGTGCTGTTTGTCACTCACAGCATTTATGAAGCGGTCTGGCTTTCGTCGCGCGTGATCGTGATGGGTGCACGTCCTGGGCGCGTCATTGCCGATATCGAAATAGACGGTCCCGCCGTGCGCGATGCGGCGTTTCGGACCTCACCTGCATTCATTCGCCAGGTGGCGCAACTTTCCGACTTACTCGAACAGGCCAGCGGAGGCGTGCATGACTAAACCCCTGATTCAGTATCCGCAGGTCCAGCGCGCGCTGTGGCCGCTGCTGGTGCTGATTATTCTGCTCGCGGTCTGGGAAATCGGCTTCCGTCAGTTCGCGGTACCGATCTACCTGGCACCTAAACCCAGCGATATCGCTGTCACCCTGTATCAACAGCACTCCGCGCTTTTTGGCAGCCTGCTGGTCACGCTGAAAGTCACCCTGCTGGCGTTTCTGCTGGCGGTGATGATCGGCACGCTGATTGCATTTCTTTGTGTGCAAAGCCGGGTGATTGAATCGTGCCTGATGCCGTGGGCGATCCTGTTTCAGGTCACGCCGGTGGTGGCGATCGCCCCGTTGGTGATCATCTGGATCCACAACACCACCCTGGCGCTGGTGGTCTGCGCGATGCTGGTGGCGGTATTCCCGGTTCTGACCAACACCACACTCGGCCTGCGCAGCGTCAATCCTGGCCTGCTGAATCTGTTTTACATCAATCAGGCCAGCCGCTGGCAGGTGCTGATGCGCCTGCGCGTACCGAACGCGTTGCCCTATTTCTTCAGCGGATTACGCATTTCTTGCGGGCTGGCGCTGATTGGCGCAGTGGTGGCGGAATTTGTCGCCGGAACCGGCGGCTCCGGTGCCGGGCTGGCGTGGCAGATTTTACAGGCTGGTTTTCAGCTCAACCTGCCACTGATGTTCGCCGCCCTGTTCCTGATCACCTGCACCGGCCTTGCGCTGTGGGTGCTGATGTCATTAATCACCCGACTGTGCCTGCGCGGCTGGCACGACAGTGAACTGGCCTGAGGATAACCATGAGCACGCTACTGATTAAAGGCTGTACCGCCATTCTGACCGGGAACCGCGAAACACCGCGCAGTACCGGGACCGACATTCGCGTGGCCGACGGGCGAATCGCCGCCATCGGGACGCTGACGCCAAACGCCGATGAGCGAGTGATTGATGCCCGCGACTGCGTGGCGTACCCGGGTTGGGTGAATACGCATCATCACCTTTTCCAGTCGCTGCTCAAGGGCGAACCGCAAGGGCTCAACCAAAGCCTCAGCGCCTGGCTGGCCTCAACGCCCTACCGTTTTCGTGGCGCGTTTGATGCCGAGACGTTTCGCCTCGCCGCGCGGATTGGGCTGGTGGAATTAGTCCGTTCCGGCTGCACCACGGTGGCCGATCATCACTATCTGTACTGGCCGGGAATGCCGTTCGACGGGGCCGCCATTTTGTTTGAGGAAGCGCAGGCGCTCGGCGTGCGGTTCGTGCTGTGCCGGGGCGGAGCAACGCAAACGCGCGGTCTGGAAAGCGCGTTACCGACGGCCTTGCGCCCAGAACGTTTTGACGACTGGATGCAGGACGTCGAACGACTCGCCGGGCAGTTTCACCAGCCGCAGTCGGATGCGATGCGTCGCGTCGTGATGGCCCCGACCACCACGTTGCACTCGACCACCGCGCAGGAACTGCGGGAAAGCGCGCGGCTGGCGCGGGCGCTGGGCCTGCGTTTACACAGCCATCTGTCGGAAACGGTCGATTATCTCGATGCGTCACGGGCGAAATTCGGCATGACGCCGCTGCAGTTTTGCGCCGAACAGGACTGGATCGGCGATGACGTGTGGTTCGCGCATCTGGTGAAACTGCTGCCGGAAGAAATTGCCCTGCTCGGTGCCAGCGGCAGCGGGATCGCTCACTGTCCACAAAGTAACGCCCGGCTCGGGAGCGGCATCGCGGATATCGTTGCCCTGGAACAGGCTGGGGTAAAAATCTCCATCGGCGTGGACGGCGCGGCCTCCAACGAAGCCGCCGATATGCAAAGTGAAACCCACGCCGCCTGGCAACTACAGCGCGCACGCAAAGGGATGCTCGCCCGTCCGCGCTATGACGGCGGCACTTTCGAAGGCGGCGGCGATGCGGCCACCATAGAGGATGTGATCCGCTGGGGAACGTCCGGCGGCGCGGCGGTGCTTGGGCTCGATACCGGGGAATTACGCCCAGGGATGCCTGCGGATATCGCGCTGTATCAGCTCGACGACCCGCGCTATTTCGGTTTACACGATGTGGCAATCGGCCCGGTGGCCTGTGGCGGGCGTGCGACGCTGAAAGCGCTGCTGTGTCAGGGAAAAGTGATTGTCGAAAACGACGTGATTGCAGGGCTGGATTTGCGCGAGCTGGGCGCTCAGGCGGCGGAAGCGGTAAAACGGCTTCAGCAACGTGCGGGTTAATCGTGCCCGATGGCGCTAGCGCTTATCGTGCCTACAAAACAGAGGCTCGACGCTTGGGCTTATCGGGCCATCAAAACGGGGGGTCGGTGCCTGGGTTTATCGGGACGACGTTTGTAGGCCCGGCAAGTGTAGCGCCGCCGGGCATTTGGGGCTAATTCTTACAGACTGTAACCGGGCTTTTTCAGCAGCGTATCGAGCTGCGGACCAATCTCTTTATCCCAGACCTGCGCTTTCCAGTCGGCTTCTGCCACCTGTTCCAGACCGACGCTGATTGCGCCGTCTTTACTGCCCAGATGACGGGTAATGGCGGCGGCGATATCTGCGGCCAGCGCCTCTTTTTGTTCGTCGTTCAGGTCACGGGGAAAACATTTAATGGCTACATGCGGCATGGTGGTCTCCTTATTGTGTTCCCTAAAACTATCATCTTCTCAGCGGCTTAATTAGCGTTTTGTGCAGTTAAGATGTCGTTCGCGATCAGGACGCGGTGCAGTTCTTCACGCTTTTCGATGTGGTCTGCAATGGCGCTCAGCCGCGGGCAGTTCTCGGCAAACCACGCGGCGCGCGGGCCCCAGGTGCGTATCACCACGATGTAGGCATCGAGCAACGTGACGTTGTCACCGAGCGCATACGGCCCCACTAGCTGTTTATCCAGCCACTGATACAGCGTTTTTCGGTAAGCAATACAGCTATTTTGCAGCTGTTCCGGGGCGTCGGGCGTAAAGCGTTCCGGGTAATCGGCATAGGTAAACGTCGGATAGACGTTCGCCACCAGCCACACCAGCAGGCGCTGAAACAGCGTGCGCTGCGGCGAGCCAACGGGCGGTGCCAGTTCGGGGTGATGGTCGAGGATCATCAATGCAATCGCGGCGGATTCGGTCATCACGCTGCCATCGTCCAGCCGCAGGGTCGGCACCTGACACAGCGGGTTGATTTGCGCCAGCACGTCATGCTGCGGGCCGGGATTATCAAAACCATTCACGTCGACAAAATGGTACGGCATCTCAGCCATCGTCAACATCACTTCGCTGATTGCCGAGCCCCAGCCCGGCACGCCATAGAGCGTTAACATACGTTTGCCTCCCATTGATGCAGAAACAAAAGTATGGACCAGATTCCTGCATAAGGTTTTGGACGCGTCAATGGCGACGTCCCCCGCTTCATCGGTCCGTTTTGTGATTGATGTCGGAAAACGCATCCTGAAAAGCCTTTAGCATAGATACTAGTATGGCAGTTAGACTTCAGCTAAAGGTGTGATGAACATGCAAATGACAATGCGCTGGTTTGGGCCAGCAGAAGATAAGATTCCCCTGGAACACATCCGTCAGGTGCCAGGCGTAGAAGGGATTGTGGGGGCGTTGTACGATGTTCCCGTGGGCGAAGTCTGGCCAAAAGATAAAATCCATGCGCTGGCCTCTCAGGCGCGTGAAGCGGGTCTGAAGCTGGAAGTGATTGAAAGCATGAATATTCACGATGAGATCAAAATCGGTAGCCCAGGGCGCGACCGGTATATCGCAAATTATCAGGCTACTATCCGCAATCTGGCTGAGATTGGCATTAAAGTCATCTGCTACAACTTCATGCCAGTCTTTGACTGGATGAAGACGGATATGAACTATGTCTTACCGGATGGCTCTCTGACGATGGCTTTCGAAAAGAAAGGCATCGACAAAAGTCTGGAAGATGTTGTTAAGGATGTTCTCGATAATTCAAACGGTTTCGCCCTGCCCGGTTGGGAGCCAGAACGTCTGGCTAAAGTGCAGGAGCTGTTTGCGCAATACAAAGACGTTGATGACGACAAATTACGTGAAAATCTTGTCTATTTCCTGAAAGCTATCATCCCGGTCTGTGAAGAAGTCGGGATTAAAATGGCAATTCACCCCGACGATCCTCCCTATTCCATCTTCGGGCTGCCGCGGGTCGTGAAAAATCGTGACGATCTGGATTGGCTGTGCAATGCGGTGGACTCAGAAGCCAACGGGATTACGTTATGCACCGGCTCCATTGCCGAAGATCCTGATAATAACGTTTACGACATTCTGGCTGAATTTACGCAACGTAAACGTATTCATTTTGCCCACGTGCGAAATATCAAGATCATCAAAAATAAAGATTTTTACGAATCAGCGCACTTATCGCAATACGGTTCGCTGGATATGTTCAAAGTGATGAAGGCGCTGCATGATAATGGCTTTGATGGCTATATCCGCCCTGACCACGGACGCTTTATTTGGGGTGAAACTGGCCGTCCCGGATATGGTTTATACGATCGGGCTTTAGGGGTCACCTATCTCCTGGGTCTGTGGGAAGCGCTCGAAAAACAGCATTAATCTTACGCCGGCTATCCAGCCGGCACTGATTAAAAATTACCTCACAGCATTTTTTTCTGCACGCCGGTGGCCCGCATTTAGGGATAAGTGATCCCCGGCGGGTTCACTTCGGATTGCGCCACGCCTTCATCGCCTTCTCCCCAGCGCGCCAGAATATGCTGCACCTCACCCCGGGCAATACCGCCATTCAGTGCGGCTTGCAGGGCATACACCAGCTGATTCCCTTTTTTGGTGGTGGTCGCCACATATGCTTTTTTCGGCCCCAAACCGACGACGGTGGTTTTCCCGCTCAGCGCCGCTTTATAAGCCGAAACGGACTGCGGCCCGAAGAACACATCGGCGCGCCCGGACTGAATATACAGATTGGCGGAGGCGTCATCGGTCAGATACACCGGCAACGCGGTCGCACGCCCTGCCTTTTCGTTTTCAGCATTCCAGCCGAGTAAAATGCGTTCCTGATTGGTGCCTGAACCGACGATCACCTTCTTGCCGGAGAGATCTGCCGGGCCCTTCACCGTCGTTATCGGGCTGCCCGTTTTCACCGAAAATGCCAGCGAATCGACGCGATAGGTCGCAAAATCAAACTTCTCTTTGCGCTGCTCAGTGACCGCAATGTTCACCAGCGCCACGTCATAACGCCCAGAAGTAATGCCGAGCGGCCAGTCTTCCCACGCCGTCGGCACCAGTTTCAGCTTTAAACCCAGACTCCCCGCCAGCAGTCGGGCGATATCCGGGTCACTGCCGATCCGCGTGCGGTTATCGCTGGCCAGCAGCGCCAACGGCGGTGAGTTAAGCGCAGAAATCGCCACCGTCAGCGTGCCCGGTTCAACAAACTTATAGCTGGCGGGGATCTTCGCGATCGCCGCCTCATCACGCACCACCGGCAACGGTTGCTCATTGGCGTGCAAATCAATGCTTCCCGCCGCCAACGCGCTCCCGGAGAACAGCACCATGCCAAAAATCGTCCCACGAATCATGACAACACCTTTGATAAAAATTGTCGGGTACGTGGATGCTGCGGGCGATTCAGGACCGCGTCGCTTTCGCCCTGCTCCACGATTTTGCCGTCGACCATAAAGACCACCTGGTCCGCCACTTCCCGCGCAAAACCAATCTCATGGGTCACCACCACCAGCGTGGTACCGGAACGGGCCAGTTTTTTGATTACGTCCAGAACCTCGCCCACCAGTTCCGGGTCCAAGGCCGACGTCGGTTCATCAAACAACATCACCCGCGGATTGAGCGTCAGCGCCCGCGCAATGGCAATGCGCTGCTGCTGCCCACCGGACAAATGGCGCGACCAGGCATCGGCCTTATTGCGCAGGCCGACCACGTCCAGTAGCGCATAAGCGCGTTCCGTGGCCTGTTTTTTGCTGAGCTGGCGGTGCGCAACCGGCGCTTCAATCAGGTTTTCCAGCACCGTCATGTGCGGGAACAGATTGAAATTCTGGAACACATAGCCGACGTTCACGCGCTGGCGAAGGATCTCTTTCTCTTTCAACTCGTACAGCTTATCGCCCTGACGGCGATAGCCGATGTAGTCCCCGTCAATCTGGATAAAGCCTTCGTCGACGCGCTCCAGATGATTAATGGTGCGCAACAGGGTCGATTTTCCCGAGCCAGACGGACCCAAAATCACCGTCACCGTGCCGGGTGGGATCTCCAGTGACACGTTATCCAGCGCCTTATGGCGACCGAAAAATTTACTGACGCCAGTAATCGAAATATGGCCTTCAGGAGAGTTGAGCATGAGCAGCCTCCGGGGTTGGTGTGGCGGTAGAGACCGCGGCGCGACTGCGGTTGCTGTTCACGGCGGAGCGGCGTTCACTCTTCGCCAGCGCCCGTTCAACCAAATACTGAATGGCGGAGAGGAAACTGGTGATCACCAGGTACCACACTGCGCCCACCATCAACAGCGGAATGACTTCCTGCGTGCGGTTGTAGATCATCTGGATGGTGTAAAACAGCTCCGGCATCGCCAGCACATACACCATCGCGGTACCTTTTGCGAGGCTGATAATTTCGTTGAAACCGGACGGCAAAATGGTGCGCAGCGCCTGCGGTAAAATGATGCGCAGCGTGCGTCGCCAGGCGGGTAAACCGAGCGCCGACGCGGCTTCATACTGCCCGTGATCGACCCCAAGAAAACCACCGCGAATGATTTCAGCCGTGTAGGCGCTCTGCACCAGGGTCAGACCCACCACCGCCGTCGAAAACTGGCCGAGCACGTTAATGGTCTGGTAACTGGCCCACGTAATCCCGGTAAACGGAATGCCGACTGACAGCGTGTCGTAGAGATACGAAAAGTTGTACAGCACGATCAGCACCACGATCAGCGGCAACGAGCGGAACAGCCAGATGTACGCCCACGCCAGGCTGCTGAGCAACCATGAGGACGACAACCGGCACAGCGCCAGCAGGCCACCAAAAATCACGCTGAGCACCGTGCCAAGCAGCGTTAACAGCAGCGTTTGTCCGAGCCCCTCCAGAATCACCGGGTCGAAGAACCAGCGGGCAAACACGGCCCATTCCCAGCGCGGATTAAAGGCCACCGACTGCACCACAATGGCCAGTACCAGTAGGGCCACGCCCGCCCCGACGATGCGCAGCGGATAACGCGCGGGCACCACTTTGATGGTTTCGTTGCTCTTCATCGTCACTCCTCAGGCACTTTTGCTGAGCACCGGCAACGCCAGCGCTTTGGTGAACCGAAGTCGGCCGTCAAACGGCGGACGGCTGTACTCTTCCGGGTCGCGCTCTATATCGAACTGCGGCTGGTAGCCCTGGCTGAGATACAAACGCACCGCTTCCGGCTGGCGAAAACCGGTGGTCAGATACGTCTGCACGTAGCCCGCAAGCTGTGCCCGCCGTTCCAGTTCGGCCACCACGCGCCCGGCAAGCCCTTGCTGACGCAGCGATTTGTCGGTCCAGATGCGCTTAATTTCCGCCGTTTGGGCGTCATACGGTTTGTACGCCCCGGTGGCAATAATTGTGCCGTCGCGCTCCAGCACAATGAACAATCCTTGCGGCGCGAGATACCACTCGGTCAGCTCAACTTCCGCATCACGCGAAAAGTAGTCGCCATAGCGCGCGGCATATTCCGCGAACAGGCCGTCTAAAATCGGCTCCAGTTCGGCATCTTCCGGGGAAACATCACGAAAGCGTTCAGTCATGGTCAGGCTCCTCAGTCGCCGAGTCCGGCAGGGTTGAGTTCAGATTGCGGAATGCGCTCCACGCCTTCGCCCCAGCGGTTCAGCACTTTGTCGTAGTCGCCGTTCTGGATGACGCCGTTCAGCGCGGTTTGTACCGGTTCAGCTAAACCGCTGCCTTTTTTCAGCGTCACGGCGATGTGCGCCGCCTTCGGCCAACCGCCGTCGACGCTGCCGACTAGCTGTGTTTTTCCATTCAGTGCGGCTTTCCACGCGCCAATCACGTTCGGGCCAAAAAAGGCATCAGCGCGCCCGGACTGCAGCGCCAGGGTTTGTGCCGCATCGTCTTTGGTATAAACCGGGATAAACGGTTTTAAGCCCTTTTTGACGTTTTCCGCGTTCCACGCCAGCAGGATGGCTTCCTGGTTGGTGCCGGAACCGACGATAATCCGCAGCCCGGCGATATCTTCCGCTTTCTCAATCTTGCCAATTGAGCTGCCCGATTTAACGTAGAAACCCAGTGAATCCTTGCGATAGGTGGCGAAATCAAACTTCTCTTTACGTTCTTTAGTCACCGTAATATTGCTGACCGCGGCATCATATTTTCCCGACGCCACGCCGAGCGGCCAGTCTTCCCAGGAGGTCACCACCACGTTGAGCTGCAACCCGAGGCTGTCGGCGACCAGACGGGCGATATCCACTTCGCTGCCGAGCAGGGTTTTGTTGTCATCGGAAAACACGGTCAGCGGCGGCTGATTCAGGCCCGCCACCGCAACGGTGAATTTGCCCGGTACCGCCGGTTTAAAGCCCGCGGGCAGCTGGGCTATCGCCGACGGATTCTTGTCAGTATTCACCGGCATTTTATTGGCCTCGACACTGACGCCAGTGCCGTTAATGGTGACATCACTGGCCTGCGCCAGCCCGGAAAATGCCAGCGCGATAGCCAGCAGCAACGATGATTTTTGCATGGTGAAGTCTCTGTTATTGTTCTGTGAACAGTTCTGGCGATTATTGTGTGAACTGATTAACGGGCAGCGTCAGCCCGAGACTTTCGCGGAGCGTGGTGCCCGGGTAGTCCTGACGGAACAGGCCGCGCGCCTGCAACACCGGCACTACGCGGTCAACAAAGCGCGGGAAGGTATCCGGCGTGCCACCCTGAATGATGAAACCGTCGGCGGCGTAGCTGTCGAACCACAGCTGTAAGGCGTCGGCGACCTCTTCCGGCGTGCCGGAAAAGCGTGGGCGAGGACTGGCTGCTTCCAGCGCCACCTGTCGCAGGGTTAATCCGCGTACGCGCGCATTGCGTTTGATTTCATCGGTGGTGCTGCGGAAACTGTTCTGCCCGAGGTCACCCAGTTCAGGGAAAGATTCATCCAGCGGATACTGGCTGAAATCGTGGTGCTCGAAATAACGCCCGAGATAATTCAGCGCGTCTTCCACTGACACCAGCGCGGCGGTGGTCTGATACTGGTGCTCCACATCGTCGGCATCGTCCCCGACAATCACGCTCACGCCCTGGAAAATATGCAATTCATCAGCCCGACGACCGTGAACTTCGAGCTGGCTTTTCACATCGCGATAAAAGTCCTGCGCTTCTGCCAGAGATTCATGATGCGTGAAAATAGCGTCTGCGTGGGTGGCGGCTAATTTCTTGCCGTCATCCGACGCACCCGCCTGGAATATAATCGGCCTACCTTGCGGCGTGCGACCAATATTCAGCGGCCCGGCGACCTGGAAAAAATCACCGCGATGATCGAGAGTGTGCAATTTTGCCGCATCGAAGAATTGTCCGCTGGCTTTGTTACGCACAAACGCATCGTCTTCCCAGGAATCCCACAGCCCTTTCACCACCTGCAAATATTCATCGGCGATGCGATAGCGCAGCGCGTGCTCGGGGTGTTGCGCACGTGAAAAGTTCTTCGCTGAACCTTCCAGCGGCGACGTCACCACGTTCCAGCCCGCACGGCCGTTACTCAGATGGTCGAGGCTGGCGAACTGACGGGCGGTAATAAACGGCTCGCTGTAAGACGTCGACAGCGTGCCGACCAGACCGAGGTGCTGCGTCACGCTCGCCAGTGCCGATAAGACGGTCAGCGGCTCAAAGCGATTTAAAAAATGAGGGATCGACTTTTCGTTGATATACAGCCCGTCTGCAACAAAAATAAAGTCCAGCTTGCCCTGCTCCGCTTTTAATGCCGTCTGTTTCACGAACTCAAAATTAATACTGGCGTCGGCCTGCGCTGCCGGATGGCGCCAGGCAGACATATTTCCCGACGCACCATGTAATATCGTGCCAAGCCGTAATTGCCGTGCTGTAGACATAATGACTCCTTACCCTGCCGGTAATATAAATTGAGAATGAAATTAAAGGTGCTGTAAGGCTTTTTCTGCCAGCGTTGCGAAATAATGCGCCGCCGGGACGATCAGTTTTTCATCCGGATTAAACGCCGGATGGTGCAAACCAAATTCACTGGCGCTGCCGATACTGACGAAGGCGCCGGGCGTCTGCTGTAAATACACCGCAAAATCCTCACCGCCCATGTGTAAATCTGCGATGGCGGTGTGATAGCCCACCTCGTCGGCCACGGTGGTGGCGAATTCGGCCCATTCGGCGGTATTCACCAGCGCAGTTGGCCCCGCGTGCCAGATAACGTCGATTTGCGATCGGAACGCGCCAGCAAACCCGGCGGCAATTTCGCTCACTCGCGCTTTAACCTGTTGCTGAACGTCGGTGCGATGGGTGCGCAGCGTACCTTCCAGCTCGACGTTTTCCGGCAGCACGTTCCAGGTATTACCGCCCTGAATGCGCGTCACGCTCAGTACCAACGAATCCAGAGTGTTTACCTCGCGGCTGGCAACACTTTGCAGGGCGTTCACCAACTGGCTGGCGAGCAGGATCGCATCCTGTCCTTCATGAGGGCGGGCTGCGTGGGCGCCCTTTCCGTGCACCCGCACCACGAAACGATCTACGTTGGCGTAGAACGCACCGCCGCGGGTGGCAAAGGCGCCCACTGGCAGCCCGGGTTCGTTATGCATACCGAAAATGGCGGAAACACCTTCCAGCGCGCCCGCGCGGATCAGCGTTTTTGCGCCGCCAAAACTCTCTTCGGCAGGCTGAAACAGAATACGTACTCGCCCCGCTAACTCCGCTTCGCGGGCTTTGAGCAGCAGCGCCGCGCCCAGCATCACGCTGGTGTGAACGTCATGCCCACAAGCGTGCATCACCCCTGCATTTTGTGAACGGAACGCCACGTCGGCCGCTTCTTCAATCGGCAGCGCGTCGATATCTGCACGCAGCGCAACCACTTTCTCGCCCTGCCCAATCTCAACCACCAAGCCGGTTTTCAACGCATACGGCAGAATCGTCAGCCCGGCGCTTTGCAGCCAGTCGCGAATGCGCGCGGTGGTCGCCACTTCCTGCAAAGACAGTTCCGGGAACTGATGCAGTTCACGCCGCCAGGTAATCAGCTGTTGTTCTAAGCTCATGACAGCACCTCCGCGCGGTTAAGTTCTTCGGCGAGCAGGCGCAATGACGCCAGGCGGGAAGCCCCCTCAGCCACTGGCGTATCGATAATAAATTCATCGATGCCAAAGGTGTCATGCAGGATATCGAGCTGGTCATGGACCTGGCGCGCGGTACCGGCAATCACCGCCGATTCACGGCGCACAATTTCCACCGCCGGGCTGCCCGCCTGATGTGCAAAAGCGTCGGCCTGCTGCTGGCTGGCCACCGACACGCGCTGACCGTTTTCCAGCCGCACGCCCCAGACTTCCACCTGCGCGGCCAGTTTCGCGGCCTGTGCCGCATCTGCCGCGACGATCACCTGTACGGCGACTATCGCATCCCGCAGGCTGCGGTCGCGCCAGCGGGTCAGCACGTCACGGAGCAAATTTTTATCGCCGTTGAGGTGCGCCGCAAAAACAAAGTTCCAGTCCAGTCGGGCGGCCAGCTCTGCGCTTTCAAGACTCGCGCCCAGCAGAAAACCGTCCGGACGCTGCGGTGGAACAGGCGTCGCCAGTACTGCATCGGCGCTTTCCGCACGCGTCAGCGATAGCCAGTTGTCCAGTTGCGCGAGCTGATCAGCGAACGTTCCCTTCTGCTGCGGATCGACGCCCTGCTGCAACGCGCGAGTAGAGTGCGGCAGGCCGCCAGGCGCTTTGCCGACGCCGAGATCAACACGCCCCGGAGCCAATGACGCCAGTAGATTGAAGTTTTCCGCCACTTTGTACGGGCTGTAGTGTTGTAGCATCACGCCCCCGGACCCGATACGGATACGGCTCGTCTGCCCGAGCAGCCAGCCAATGACCACCTCTGGAGACGGGCTCGCCAGCTGCGGCGTATTATGGTGCTCCGCAATCCATAAACGGTGATAGCCCCAGGCATCAGCCTGTTGCGCCAGTGTTAAGGTGTGTGCCAGTGCCTGAGATGCGGTCTCGCCATCTGCCAGTGGGCTTTTATCCAGAATACTGATTCGATAAGACATGTCGCAGGCTCTTGATGAGGAACATGTCTGCATTATTAGAAGGGGTTGATGCGCGTGAGAAACAATTTATTTACATTTGCTCAGCACAAAATTAGATATCAGTGGCGAGTTGTTGCCCTTAATTTCGCAATAAGAGCGTCAGTATCGGCCTGATTTCGCAGTCTGACGAAGGTCAGCCGTCTAAGGTATTTACCTCAATCTCAGCCCAGCTCTCGGCTACGACCGACTGGCTAACGTTTTCACCCATTTGCAGTTATTGACAGGGATAAGCGGAGCCAAGGATAAGGTGTCACTAAATATCCAAATAAGAACCTATCGCTTTAAAGTGCTCACATCCATTTAATTATTTTATCCTTCCTGTCTGTGGTACTACTATCAACCTTTGACCATGGTTATTGTAAGGGATTGCATGGATACAGTAGAGGAGTTGAATGGGACATACTTCTATGATGGGTCATCTAACCTAAGTGCTGGCGAATTATTTTTCTGGATTATGATTGATGAAACTCTGGACCATTTCGGCCTATCTGATATAGCTGCAGTCGCAGGGGTGTACCTTGGTTCTAACAGCGTTACCGTTGCGGGTAAATTTGCTGGAGCAACTCCGGGAACCTCCGTTGCTTCAATTTATTCAAGGAAATTATTTAGGAATCGGATGATGCCTGTTCGATTACCCACATGGATTGGCTTCCCTCCAAATGCTAAAAAGGTTATGACGCAAAAATTAGGTACGTTTGTTGGAAGAACAATCCCGGTAGTTGGGTGGATTATACTTGCTGCTGATGTATCGACTATCACATTCAAAGCTGTAAATAAATACAACACCCTTGCCCATCCTTCTGACCGTTTATGGTAGGTACTGAATGAGTGATTCAGAAAACATAGAGCAGCAAGTTATGGATTGGTATAACGAAAACTGGAATGGCCGTGTCTTTCCATTTTTTAAACGTCCAGCGCTAACTCTTAACACCAGCCTTTCCACTGGGAAGTATCCGTGGGCAGATGAGGATGCCATAGACATCCTTGGGCAGTATTTTGAAAAATTCCAGGTGGATAATAAAGATTTTTCTTTTAATAAATACTGGCCTAACGAAGAGACATTTATGCCACTCAATTGCTTACGCTCTAAAGAGAATCAATGGCAGTGGATTGAACCAGAACCGTTAACACTGAAAATGCTTGTAGAATCAGCAAAAGCTGGTCACTGGCTTTACGTTTGAAAAGGAGTTTAAAATGGCTATTCCCTCACATTTGTGGCTTAAAGATGATGGTGGCGCGATAATTAAAGGTTCATGCGATGTGTATGATCGTGAAGGAAGTATTGAAGTTATTGCTTTTGGTCATGGCTTGCACATCCCTACAGATAATAATACAGGCAAAATTACCGGGGCTCGTATTCATGCCCCAATGATAGTGGAAAAAGAATTTGATAGCTCAAGCCCATATCTTTATAAAGCCGTTGCTACGGGTCAGTCATTAAAAAGCGCAGAAATTAAATGGTACTGTATCAATGATGCAGGGCAAGAAGTTGAATACTTCAACATGCTTTTAGAGGATGTGAAAATAGTTGCCGTCACGCCTGTCATGTACAATACCAAAACAGTAGAAAAGTGTAACCATATGGAACGTATTGAATTACGATACGAGCGCATAACGTGGAAGTATTGTGATGGGAATATCCAGTATACAGACTCATGGAATGAAAGAGCTACAGCTTAAATACTAAGGGGCATTACGCCCCTTTAACGTTTAAGTGAATCGCAAGAACCCTTTTTAGTCTCCAGGCCTGCATCAATGGTTTTGAATACGTTACTGATTAACGTCCGGCGTATTCTTCGTCCGTAACTTTATCGAGCCAGGTCACAGGCGAGCCATTTTCAGACTCAGCAATGGCGATATGCGTCATCGCGGTTTCTGAACTGGCACCGTGCCAGTGTTTCACGCCCGGCGGGATCCACGCGATATATCCCTGGTTCAGCGCCTGCGCTTCTGCCAGTGGGCTTTTATCCAGAATACTGATTCGATAAGACATGTCGCAGGCTCTTGATGAGGAACATGTCTGCATTATTAGAAGGGGTTGATGCGCGTGAGAAACAATTTATTTACATTTGCTCAGCACAAAATTAGATATCAGTGGCGAGTTGTTGCCCTTAATTTCGCAATAAGAGCGTCAGTATCGGCCTGATTTCGCAGTCTGACGAAGGCCAGTCCGGCAAATTGCGGATCGCGCATATCTGCCAAATAACGCTGCCGATTTTTATGCAAGGTTTTTAGCGTCCATAAAATAATGGAGTCCCGGCTAAAAAAAGAGCGTCGAAAAGTCTCGTGATTTCCGGTGCCTGGCCACAGTTCCTTTTGAGTCCATGCCCGGAATAATGCTCTGCCGACGGCCTGACGTAGTGTGCGCCAGAAGCCATAATCCACCCACACGATCATGTCCACATTGCGCCATTTCACCGGTCGCGTGCGGTTATAATTTCCGTCAAGCACCCAGCTTTCACTGGCGGTCAGTACCTCTTCCAGTCGAGCAAACAGTTCATCATCTGGTGTTCCCTGCCAATCTGGGCGCCAGTAAAGCGTATCCATTTCGATATAGGGTGCATTTAAGTACGTTGCCAGACGGCGCGCGAGCGTGGATTTTCCCACACCGCTGGTGCCAACCACGTTAATTCTCATCACTTCCATCCTGGCGTCCAAATAGCAAATGCAGGCCTGAATTTAGTCTCCAGGCCTGCATCAATGGTTTTGAATACGTTACTGATTAACGTCCGGCGTATTCTTCGTCCGTAACTTTATCGAGCCAGGTCACAGGCGAGCCATTTTCGGATTCAGCAATGGCGATATGCGTCATAGCGGTTTCTGAACTGGCACCGTGCCAGTGTTTCACGCCAGGCGGGATCCACGCGATATCGCCCTGGTTCAGCGCCTGCGCTTCCTGCCCCTCTTCCTGCAACCAGCCGCGGCCCTGGGTCACGATAAGCGTTTGTCCCAGTGGATGCGTATGCCATGCGGTGCGAGCGCCCGGCTCAAACGTCACCGTTGCCCCACCGACTTTTGCCGGGTCTGTTGCCTGAAACGGCGCGTCAATTCTGACCTTGCCGGTAAACCATTGTTCTGGTCCGGTAACGGACGGCTGTGAACCACTACGAATAATTTTCATACTTCCTCCTGGTTGATGTATTCAGCGTAGCGCGGATCGCCGTTGAGGATTAGACTGCATAATCAGATTGGAACTATGAATGTGATTCATGAATGAGGTAAAACGATGCTGAAAGAAAACATTCACGACCTGCTCTCTTTTATGGTTGTGGCCCGTGAGCGCAGTTTTACCCGTGCGGCGGCGCAGCTTGGCGTTTCGCAATCAGCGCTCAGCCACGCGATGCGTAATCTGGAAGCGCGTCTCGACGTTCGTCTGCTGACCCGCACCACGCGCAGCGTCGCGCCGACAGAGGCTGGAGAAAAACTGCTGACTCGTCTCGGGCCGCAGCTCCAGCAAATCGAAGAGGAGCTGTTAACCCTGCACGAACTGCGTGATAAACCGACCGGAAACATTCGCCTGACCGCTGGGGAACACGCGATGAACGCGCTATTGTGGCCGGCTCTGGTGCCGTTTATGCAGCGTTATCCGGATATTAATATTGAAGTCACGGTCGATAACGGTCTGACGGACATCGTCGACGGGCGTTTCGATGCGGGCATTCGCCTCGGCGAGCAGGTGGCGAAAGATATGATCGCCGTGAAAATTGGCCCTGAGATGCGCATGGCGGTGGTGGCGTCGCCCGATTACGTCGAGCGGTTTGGTACCCCGCTCTCTCCGCGCGAGCTGGAACAACATCGCTGCATTAACATGCGTCTGCCGACGCGCGGCGGTCTGTATGCCTGGGAGTTTGAACAGGGTGAGCAAATTTTACGGGTGCGGGTCGAGGGCCAATTAACACTTAATACCCTGCCGCAGCGTATCGACGCCGCGCTGTCCGGACTCGGATTTGCCTACGTTCCGGAAGACGCCATTCTCGACGCGGTTACATCAGGAAAACTGGTGAGAGTACTCGAAGACTGGTGCCCGCCATTCCCCGGTTATTACCTCTACTACCCAGGAAGACGCCAGCACACAGCGGCATTTGCTTTGCTGATAGATGCCCTACGCTTGTCGTAACTGACTGGAATCCCTACCAATGCGTTGTTCTGTTAGTTTCTGATTAATCAGCAGATCTGACCACACGAATTGTTTCGACGTTGGTCACTGGATCGGCGGGTATGTTTTGCGTCGCTAATCATTTGCAGGTAGGATGCTGCGCCATGTTTTGCCTTATCTCTGCATCAGAATCCTGAGAAAGGCAGCATAGTGTGCTGCTGCGCAATCGTTTACTCGCAGCGGGACTTTATTGGGCCCCAGATTGGGGTAAAGACAGGTAATCAGGATACATTGATGAACACAAAACACGACAGCGCGGCGGAGCATCACGCAGCTAAGCGCCGCTGGCTGAACTCGCATGAAGCGGGTTATCACAAGGCGATGGGCAACCGTCAGGTTCAGATGATCGCCATCGGCGGCGCAATCGGTACGGGCCTGTTTTTAGGTGCCGGTGCACGTTTACAGATGGCGGGCCCTTCTCTCGCCATCGTCTATCTGGTCTGCGGTATTTTCTCCTTCTTTATTCTTCGTGCGCTCGGCGAACTGGTGCTTCACCGTCCGTCCAGCGGCAGCTTCGTTTCCTACGCGCGTGAATTCCTCGGCGAAAAAGCCGCCTACGTGGCGGGCTGGATGTACTTCGTCAACTGGGCGATGACCGGGATAGTCGACATCACCGCCGTGGCGCTGTACATGCACTACTGGGGCGCGTTTGGCGATGTGCCGCAGTGGGTCTTTGCCCTCGGCGCACTGGCGATTGTCGGCACCATGAACATGATCGGCGTGAAGTGGTTTGCCGAGATGGAGTTCTGGTTCGCACTGGTTAAAGTGTTGGCGATTGTCGCCTTTCTGGTGGTCGGGACGATTTTCCTCGGCAGCGGGAAACCGCTCGACGGCGCGGCAACCGGCTTCCATCTGATAACCGATAACGGCGGCCTGTTCCCGCACGGCCTGCTGCCTGCGCTGGTGCTGGTTCAGGGCGTCGTGTTTGCGTTTGCATCGATTGAACTGGTCGGTACGGCGGCGGGTGAATGTAAAGATCCGCAGACCATGGTGCCGAAGGCGATTAACAGCGTTATCTGGCGTATCGGTCTGTTTTATGTCGGCTCGGTGGTGCTGTTGGTGTTGCTGTTGCCGTGGAATGCGTATCAGGCGGGGCAAAGCCCGTTTGTGACCTTCTTCTCCAAGCTCGGCGTGCCTTATATTGGCGATGTGATGAACATGGTGGTTCTGACGGCTGCGCTATCCAGTCTGAATTCCGGTCTGTATTCGACGGGCCGTATTCTGCGCTCAATGTCGATGGGCGGTTCCGCGCCGAAGTTCATGTCCAAAATGAGCAAACAACATGTCCCTTACGCGGGCATCCTCGCCACTTTGGTGGTGTATGTGTTTGGCGTGTTCCTGAACTATCTGGTGCCTTCACAGGTGTTTGAGATTGTCCTGAACGTCGCGTCGATCGGCATTATCGCCTCCTGGGCATTTATCGTGGTGTGCCAGATGCGTTTGCGTAAGTTCATCAAAGAAGGCAAATGCGCGGACGTCAGCTTCAAAATGCCAGGCGCGCCGTTCACCTCATGGCTGACGCTGCTGTTCCTGCTCAGCGTTCTGGTGCTGATGGCCTTCGATTACCCGAACGGCACGTACACCATCGGCTCGATTCCGTTGCTGGCCGTGCTGCTGGTCGCGGGCTGGTTTGGCGTGCGTAAGCGCGTGAATGAAATTCACAGTACCGCGCCGGTTCATCCGGACGATGTGAAGTAGTGGTAGGCCCGGTCAGCGTAAGCGCCACCGGGCAGGATTGTGAAAGCCCGGCAGCGAAAGCTTGCCGGGCTTTTTTGTGGATTACAGCGTAATACGAATCACGTCATCCGGCTGCGTCGCTTCTTTCTCGCGGGTAGATTCCTGCTTCACACTCACGTACAGCGTTTTGCCATCAGCAGAAAGCGCCAGACTGTTCGGGTACGTCGGGGTATCGATGGTTTTCACCACTTTATGGGTTTTCGCATCAATCACGCTGACTTTCCCGGCCTTGCGGTGAGTGACGTAGACTTCATGGCGTACCGGGTTGAACTTCACGGCCAGCGATTCTGGCACCGCGATTTTATTCAACACTTTGCCGTCGCGGTAGTCCACCACCAGCAGCTCCGGCTGTTTGAAATCGGTGATGTAAGCGCGGTGATTGGCGGTATCCAGCGCGATATTCAGGAATGCGTGTTCTTTGCCGTCATCCACCAGTTTCTGACGAGTCAAAATGCTGTTGCTGGCGGTGTTGATGGTGATCAGCTCACCGTCTGCGCTCACGGTGTACAGGCGCTGCGCTTCGTTATCCAGGGCCAGAGCGGTGCTGCGATTACCCGTTCCGCTGATGGTTGCTTTCAGCTTCAGCGTTGCGCCGTCAATCACCCATACCACGCTTTCTTTGCCGACGCCGGTCACGTACACGGTGTTGGTTTTGTCATTAGACGCCAGCTCGCGCGGTTGCAACGGCTTCACGGTTTCGCTGCGCTGGCGTGAATCCAGCACCACACGCCCTTTTACGTCGCCGGTTTTGCCATCGATGGCAGTGATTGTGCCGTTGGTGGTGTTGCCAAACCACAGGGTCTGCGTCTGGTTATCAATCGTCGCGCCGAACGGTTTTAAATCACTGTGGATCAGCTGGGTCGCCTCCAGCGTGACCGGATCAAGACGATAGATCACCCCGCCCTTGTCGGTTTTACGACTCTGTGACGTGGCCACCCAAAGCGCATTTTCCTGCTCGCTGAGCGCCATTTCGTAGGCCCCTTTGCCGACGGCTTTGCGCAGCATTTCATCCGCCGCATGGGCGCTAAATGAGCCCGCGATCAACAGGGAAGATAACAGCAGAGAACGGCGCAAACGCGGCATGGACATATGACGTAAAGACATGACGACTCCCTTTTAAAGACAAAATTATGTATTGCCCGACATGCTTCCTGCTCGTAGCGTCTTTGCGCCACGTTAGTTGTTGAGAATAATAATCATTATTCACCCAAAAGGGCAGCGATAATTCCGTCGTTTCGCTTTAAATGTGCCATTGTTAAACCTTCACTTAACGTTAAGTGCCGTTATGATTTTCAAATAATTTACAAAAGCAGTAACATATTCACAGTTGTTCCATTTGGTTCATTATCACGAGAATTGCATGAAAATCATTACTGTCCGCACGGCCGCGCTTCCGGCATTACTCTTACCGCTCTTTTCACTGCCAGACGCGGTCGCCGCCGACGAACAGACGATGGTCGTCTCCGCCAGCCCGCAAGGTATCTCTGAACTCGATACGCCCGCCGCCGTCAGCGTGGTGAATGGCGACGATATGCGCCATGCCGCGCCGCGCGTGAACTTGTCTGAATCCCTCGGTTCGGTGCCCGGCTTGCAGGTGCAGAACCGTCAGAACTTTGCCCAGGATTTACAACTGTCTATTCGCGGGTTCGGCTCCCGCTCGACGTTCGGCGTGCGCGGCATTCGTATTTATGTGGACGGAATTCCTTCCACGATGCCGGACGGCCAGGGCCAGACTTCGAATATCGACATCAGCAGCGTTGAAAATATCGACGTCCTGCGCGGCCCGTTCTCCGCGCTGTACGGTAACTCCTCCGGCGGGGTGATCAACGTCACTACCGAAACCGGGCAGCAGCCGACGACCATTGAAGCCAGCAGCTATTACGGCAGCTATGGCAGCTGGCGCTACGGCCTGAAAGCCAGCGGCGCTGTCGGCGACGGGACGCACGCCGGTGATGTGGATTACACCGTCTCCACCACTCGTTTCGACACCCACGGTTATCGCGACCACAGCGGCGCGCGTAAAAACCTCGCCAACGCCAAACTCGGCGTGCGGATTAACGATGTCAGCAAATTAACCCTGATGTTCAACAGCGTGGATATCAAAGCTAACGATCCGGGCGGGCTGAGCTACAGCGAATGGCGCGACAATCCGCAGCAATCACCGCGTGGTGATCAGTACAACACCCGCAAAGATATCAAACAGACCCAAGCGGGAATGCGCTATGAGCGCCAGCTGAGCGAAAACGACGATCTGAGCGTGATGATGTATGCCGGGGAACGCCAGACCACGCAGTATCAGTCGATCCCGATGGCGCCACAGCTCAAGCCTTCCCACTCCGGCGGCGTAATTGATCTCGACCGTCATTATCAGGGCATTGATACCCGCTGGACGCACCGCGGCGAACTGCTGGTACCGGTCACGTTTACCACCGGCCTCGATTACGAAAACATGAGCGAAAAGCGCAAAGGTTACGAAAACTTTGTGGTGGATAACGGCGTGCCGGAATACGGTCAGCAAGGCGCGATGCGCCGTAACGAGCGTAACCTGATGTGGAACCTCGACCCGTATCTGCAAACCCAATGGCAGCTGACCGATAAACTGTCGCTGGACGCAGGCGTGCGCTATAGCTCGGTGTGGTTCGACTCCAACGATTCCTACGTCACGCCGGGTAACGGCGACGACAGCGGCGAGGCCAGCTACCATAAATGGCTCCCGGCAGGCTCCCTGAAATACGCGGTGACCGATGCGTGGAACGTGTATGTTTCAGCGGGACGCGGCTTTGAAACGCCGACCATCAACGAACTTTCCTATCGCCCGGATAACCAGAGCGGGCTGAACTTCGGCCTCGAGCCATCGACTAACGAAACGGTCGAAATCGGCAGTAAAACGCGTATTGGCAACGGCCTGCTGACCGCCGCCCTGTTCCAGACCGACACCGATAACGAAATCGTGACCGACACCAGCAGCGGCGGGCGCACCACCTATAAAAATGCCGGTAAAACCCGTCGTCAGGGTGCGGAGCTGTCGCTCGATCAGCAGTTCGGTGAAAGCTGGAAACTGAAAGCCGCCTGGACGTGGCTGGACGCGACCTACCGCAGCAACGTCTGTGATGACGCCAACTGCAACGGCAACCGTATACCAGGGATTGCGCGCAACATGGGTTACGCCTCGTTCGGCTATGAGCCAGAGATGGGCTGGTACGCGGGTAGTGATATCCGCTATCTGAGCGATATCATGGCCAATGACGAAAACACTGCCAAAGCGCCGTCGTGGACCGTGGTGGGGTTGAATACCGGTTATAAATTCAACATCGCCGACAACTGGAAAATGGATGTCTTTGGCCGCGTCGATAACCTGTTCGACCGCGAATACGTGGGTTCGGTGATTGTGAACGAATCTAACGGTCGTTATTACGAGCCTGCGCCTGGCCGTAATTATGGTGTGGGTTTATCGGTGGCTTATCAGTTCCAGTAATATAATCAGCGTGCCGGAATACCCGGCACGCGAATCATTCATTAATAACCTAAATTAATTATCTGCATTAATTTACGTACTGTTTTTGCAAAATAGCAGCACCCTGATCGATGGCCCGACAAATCGCCGCCCCACTCTCTGCTTGATCTCTTTTTTCCAGCGCGCTCAGCAGATCGTCATAATAACGATCCTGTTTAAAGATTTCGCACGACAGCGGATGTAAAAAATTAAAGCACGGCCCAATACGGACCCACAGTTGTTCGATAAGCGCGGTCAGCGTCGGCATTTCCGCGTAATCATACAGATGAAAACGGAACCGGCAATTGGACTGTAACGCCTCCTCCATATCGCCCTGCGCTTTGGCATCATGGAAGGCCTCAACGTGGCTGCGCAACACCCGCAGCTTTTCCTCCGTCATCAGCGATGCCGCCGTCGACGCGGCCATGCTTTCCAGCGACTTACGGATCTGATTGATTTCGTTATACCGCTGGAGCGACACCTGCGGCACCAAAAACGCCTGCGCCGGTGTGGCCTGTAGTGCTCCGGAAGAGACCAATCGCAGCAGTGCTTCCCGAACCGGGGTAATGCTGGTTCCAAGTTGTTCAGCCAGGTCCCGGGTGACCAAACGGGCACCGGGCTTCAGGGCACCAATAATCAACGCGCTTTTTAAGTTCACTTCGACCTGCATCGTCAGGCTCATTCGTTGCGCTTTTTCAAAATCAAGCATGGTTATTTCCTGTTTCCATAATCATTGTTCTCGTTACGGCCTGCGAACAAACAACTCAGCACAATAACAGGATATATCCTGTATCGTGGGCGGTGTTGGAAATAACATGGATCAATCTGCTGCAAATATTAATTTTTTAATTATAAGGTTGTTAATTTAGGCCGTACACATCATACAAATATGCTATTGCACGATTAATTAAAGACGCTAATGGGATTTTTGCACGAAAAGTTGCGGCGCGCATGGCGCCGCTGTGGTTTTTTTACGCGTCGCTGTCGACACGAATAATGACTTTACCGAAATTTTTACCTTTTAACATACCGATAAAGGTTTCAGGCGCATTTTCTAGCCCATCAGTCATCTGTTCACGATATTTTATCGAACCGTCCTTTATCCACTGGCCCATGTCAGCCTGGAACTCGCCGATGCGGTGCCCGTAGTCCTGACCGATGATAAAGCCCTGCATGCGAATGCGTTTTTTCAGCAACGTGCCCATCAGCAACGGCAAGCGATCCGGTCCGGCTGGCAGTTCAGTGGCGTTGTAGCCGCTCACCAGACCGCACACCGGCACGCGGGCCGAGGTATTCAGCAGCGGCAGAACAGCATCAAAGACTTTACCGCCGACGTTTTCGTAATACACATCAATGCCCTGTGGGCAGGCTTTGGCCAGCTGTTCAGCGAAATCATCCGCCCGGTGATCGAGACAAACGTCAAAGCCGAGCGTCTCCACGGCGTAACGACATTTCTCGCTACCGCCCGCCACGCCGACTACGCGGCAGCCTTTAATCTTGCCAATTTGCCCGACCGTCGCACCCACAGGCCCGGTAGCCGCGGCAACCACCAGCGTTTCACCGGCTTTCGGCTGGCCGATATCCAGCAAGCCCATATACGCCGTAAAGCCCGGCATCCCAAGGATGCCAAGCGCCCATGACGGATGTTCCAGGCTATCGCCGAGTTTGACCAGCCCCTGCCCGTCGGAAACCTCATAGTTCTGCCAGCCGCTGTAGCTCAGCACCCAGTCCCCGGTTTTGTAATCGGCATGGTTCGACTGCTCAACGCGGCTGACCGTGCCGCCGACCATCGTGGCGCCGATTTCTACCGGCGGAGAATAAGATGGCGCGTCGCTCATGCGGCCACGCATATAAGGATCGAGCGAAAGGTAGACGGTGCGCAGCAACAGCTGTCCGTTGCCGGGCGTTGGAATATCGCCCTCTTCCAGGCGGAAATTATCCTGTACCGGTTCGCCGTGCGGACGCGATGCCAGTACCCAGCGACGATGGCGTAATGTCTGTTGACTCATGTTCTGCTCCTTAATGGGAATTCAGCTATTAATCCTGGACGTTAATCCACACCTGCGCCTTGTCTTTATGAGCCTGAATGATTCAGACGCACCACAAGGTAAATGCAGGGTTGATCGGTTTCGTTCACAAAACGGCAGTCGTTCGGCGGCCCGAGCTCCAGGCAATCACCGGCCTGCATCGCATGACGCGTGTCGCCTTCAATGAACAGCAGCTCTCCCTGCTGGAGCCAGATCAGCTGACGCGCCAGGGCATACGACGACGCGGGCATCGGGATATCGCTGCCCGCAGGCAGTTCGACCTGCACTAAATCGATAGGCAAATCACTGCGCGGTGAGACGTGGCGGCGTAAATAGTGGCTTTGCGGATCGCGCCACACCGGCTGATGCGCCAGGCGCAGGAGTTTGCCTTCCTGCATTTCTGCCCGGGCGATAAGCGTGGACATGCTGATTCCGAACGCACCGGAAAGCCGCCCGAGCATGGTCGCCGTCGGGCTGCTGTCACCGCGTTCGATCTTGTGGATCATCGCCCGCGACGCACCAGCCCGCTCTGCCAGTTCGCTCAGCGACCAGCCCCGGGATTCGCGCTCGATGCGAATACGCGCGCTGATGCGCTGGTTGAGATTGTCTTCAATAGTATTCATGGCATAATACTATAGTGCATTTTCGCGGTTTTCTACCCACAGCCTTTCCGCCCTCTTGTCAAACCGGACAGAACTATAGTATCTATAGCGTACTACTATAGTGAACACTGAGGCCAGCCATGAACATTCGTTACGCGAGCATTGAAGACTGCGCGGCGATCGCGGAAATTTATAATCACGCGGTACTTCACACCGCCGCCATCTGGAACGATCAAACCGTTGATACCGACAACCGCATCGCGTGGTACGAAGCCCGCCAGATTGCGGGTTATCCCGTGCTGGTCAGTGAAGAAAACGGCACCGTGACCGGCTACGCCTCTTTTGGTGACTGGCGCGCCTTCGATGGTTTTCGTCATACTGTCGAGCACTCCGTTTACGTTCACCCGCAGCATCAGGGCAAAGGGCTTGGCCGGGCGCTGCTGACTCAGCTTATCGCCGAGGCCAAGCAAATTGGTAAACACGTGATGGTCGCGGGCATTGAGTCGCAGAATCAGGCCTCGCTGAAGCTGCATGAGACGCTTGGTTTCGTCACCACCGCGCAAATGGCGCAGGTCGGCACCAAGTTCGGGCGCTGGCTCGATCTGACGTTTATGCAATTGCAGCTCGATGATCGTCAGGATCCGGACGCCCGCGGATGAATCAGTCGCTGACCCTCACCTTTCTGATTGCCGCCGGTATTGGTCTGGTTATCCAGAACACGCTGATGGTACGCATCACCCAATCGGCGTCGACGATCCTCATCGCTATGCTGCTCAATTCGCTGGTCGGTATTGTGCTTTTTGTGTCGATTCTGCTGATTAAACACGGGCTGAGCGGCTTTCAGGAACTGGCCTCGAGCGTCAAATGGTGGACGTTAATCCCCGGTCTGCTGGGCTCATTTTTCGTTTTTGCCAGCATCAGCGGCTATCAGTACGTCGGCGCGGCAACCACCATTGCGGTGTTAGTTGCCAGCCAGTTAATTGGCGGGTTAGCGATGGATATTCTGCGCCAGCAAGGCATTCCATGGCGCGCGCTGGTCGGCCCGGTTTGCGGGGCGGTGATGCTGGTCATCGGCGCATGGCTGGTTGCGAGACGATCGTTTTAAGCATTGCCCCCCGAAATAAGGGGGCAATGACAGGAACTTAAACGATCGTGCCACCTTTGGTGAGGCTTTCCTGCCGCGCGTCCTCTTCTTCCTTGTGATGACGGCCTTTGTGGGCGATAGCAGTACGCAGGCGCTGCTGCTGGGTATAACGATCTTCCCGACTTAGCTCTGCGTCATCGCTCAACACAATCAGCAACTCATTCATGCCGATAATAGAACCGTCCTCAATGGCCGCGTCTACCCGGGTACTTACCTCATCCAAATGTGACATATCTGCTCCTTAATTCAGCTTCGCTTTCGAAAAATCACTGCCCATCAGGCTGACGCTGTAGCCGGTCACGTTGCTGCGAGTGGCGAAGAAGGTTTTACCGTTAGCCAGGGCAATCCATGGAGCCTGCTGGTAGTAAATCTCCTGCGCCTGTTGGTACAGCTTCGCGCGCGCGGCCGGGTCGCTGGTCAGCTTGGCTTTTTTCACCAGGCCATCATACCCTTTATCGCACCAGCGCGCGGCATTGGAGCCGGTTTTTATGCTGTCACAGCCGAGCAGTGTGTCGGCAAAGTTATCCGGATCGCCGTTGTCGGACATCCAGCCAAACAGCGCCGAATCGTGTTCGCCTTTGCGCATCCCGGAAAGGTATTCACCCCATTCATAGGTGGTGATCTTGGCTTTGATCCCCACTTTCGCCCAGTCGCTCTGAATCATCTCGGCGATACGGCGCGAGTTCGGGTTATACGGGCGCTGTACCGGCATCGACCACAGCGTCACTTCTGCGCCCTTTTCCAGCCCCGCCTGCTTGAGCAGGGCTTTGGCTTTCTCAGGGTCGTAACCGTAGTCCGGCAACTTATTGTCGTAACCGAGCATTTTCGGCGGCAGCGGTGATTTTGCTACCGTACCGGACCCCATAAACACCGCATTGACGATCGCCTTTTTATCCGTGGCGTAGTTCAGCGCCTGGCGCACCAGCACGTTATCAAATGGTTTTTTCTCGGTGTTAAACGCCAGATAGCCGACGTTCAGCGCTTCAACGGAGTGCAGCACCAAATCGTTGTTCTTTTTAATCACGTCGAACTGCACCGGCGACGGCGCAGGGATAATCTGGCACTCATTGGTTTGCAGTTTTGCCAGACGGGTTTCCACATTCGGCGTGATGGAGAAAATAAGGTGTTTGGTCGGCACCTCGCCGTCCCAGTAGTTCGGGTTGGCAACATAGCGGATCAGCGAGTCGACCTTATATTGCTGGAACGCATACGGCCCGGTGCCGATTGGCCAGGTATCAACGTACTCCGGCGTCCCCTTTTTCATCATCGCGTCGGCGTATTCAGCCGAAAGAATCGAGGCGAAATCCATTCCCCAGTCGGCCAGGAAAGCGGCGTTCGGTTCGGTCAGCTCAAACTGGACGTGATAATCATCAATCTTCTTCACCTCTTTAATCAGTTTATCGAGGCCCACGTCGGTGAAATATTCGTAATTCCCCTGCGACACTTTGTGATAAGGATTATTTTCATCCTTCTGGCGCATCACTGAGAAAATAACGTCATCGGCATTGAAATCACGCGTCGGTTTGAAGAATTTATTGCTGTTGAACTTCACGCCCTGACGCAGGGTAAAGGTATAGGTTTTACCGTCCGGGGAAATAGTCCAGGCAGTTGCCAGCGACGGGATCGGGGTATTTTTCTGCGGATCGAAATTTATCAGGCGGTTGTACAACACCTGTGAGCTGGCAACGAACGACGGTCCGGAGCTGGCAATCTGCGGGTTGAATGACTCCGGTGACGCTTCGGAGCAGTAGATAAGGGTGTCATTATTTGCCGCCATCGCGGCCCCTGCCGGTAATAATGCGCTGAGGGCCAGGGCCAGCAGCGTTTTCCCTGTCGGTGTTTGAGACATCGTTATAAGCCTGTGTAGTTTTATTATATGAGGCTTAATCACAGCACAAGGCAGTTATTCTGGCAAATAACCAAACGGCATCAGGTTATGCTTATTCAGCCCATTCCGCCGTTTTATTCGCCAATAATTTCACTTAAGAACTTTCTCAAAAAGCAAGCGTTTCACGCGTTTTCAATAGCCAGAGTATTTGCTGTTTTTGGCTTTTCCTCGCCCGTTTATCCCCTTCCCACCTGCGTTAGAGTAACGGTGTGAAAAAGTCGATGGGATAAGAACGTGGCAAAAACTCTATTACGCAGCGGCAGTCTGGACGATTTCCAGTCCGTGGGCGGCGGCGGCCAGGCCGTATTTGCATCAGCATTACAGATTCGTGAGACGCTGCGCCTGCGCAAACAGCAGACGCTGGTTGAATGTCTGGCTATCCCGCAGGTCAACGATGACGGCGATCGCGTGGACTGGTATTCGCCGGTTGAAGGCGACGTGTTGGCGTGGAAAGCGGCCGATGAAGACCTGCGTGAGCGCGCGCTGAATCAACTGGAAACCATGGCCAACGGCGCGCTGAGCCTGGCCCGTAAATGCCAGCAGTCCGACAAAACCGCGCAGCAACTGTTCGGCGCGCTGTTGGAAAAAGCGTTGCAGTTTCCCGGTGAAAATCACGTTTTCCTGGTCGGCGGCAAACCGGTTATCACCTTCTGGGGCTTTGTGAATCTGAACGAAAGCGCTCGCGAGGAGCTGTTTGGCTGCCTGCATTTGGCGCCCGTGCCTGAACCCGTTATCGACCTTTACGAAGACATCCCGGATGAAGACGCGCTGAGAGTCACCTTCAGTCAGGCCGAGGAGCCGCTGCTGGCCGCACCGCTGGCGATGACCGTTGCCACAGAGCCACCAGCGCTCCCTGAACCTGAACACATTATTGAAGAAAGCATCGAACCTGAGGTTCCGGCGGAAATCGTTGCTGAGAAAAAATCCCGTCGCATTCCGCTGTGGAGCCTGCCGGTGGCTGCCGTGTTTGTCGCGGCCATCGCCGGGCCGCTGCTGTGGCCTCGCGCCACGACTTCCGCCGAACCCACCCAGGCCCCTGTGGAACCCATCGCGTTGACAAAACCCACGGCACCGCCGCTACCAGAACTGACACACACGCTGCCGCTGCTTCTTGCCAGCGTCAACGAGCCAATAAAAGAAGAAAAGCCGGAAGCAAATCCGGTGGTTATCGCCGCTATTCCAAAAGATGCACTGGTGATGGAGGCCGATCAGATGCGTGCTGGTACCACGAAATTCCTCAATGGCAGCTGGCGGGTGCTGGTCGATGTGAAAGATCCGGTCACCGGTAAAGCCCCATCGCTGCGCTATCAAATTCTCAACAACAAAGGCAACGCGCGGCTGGTGCATGGTGACAATGTGGTCTGTAAGGCTGAAATTTTCTCCGGTCTGCACCAGAACGGCGAGCTGCTGGTGAAAAGCCGCGGCAATGCGCGTTGCAGCGATGGCTCACGCTATCCGGTGCCGGAAATTACCTGTAAAGCGGGCGTCAGCGATGTGGCGGAATGCACCGGACGCTACGACGTGAACACCGTCGTGCCGCTGACATTCCGTAAAGTGGGGGCGCGATAATGCTGGTCACTCTTTGCGATTATCAACAAAGCGTCACGCTGATTGCCAACAGCGGAGTGCAGTTTCTTGATTTCGGTCTGACGCCGCAGGATTCCTTAAGCAACGGCCGCTTCGTGCGCAAAACCGCCAACGGCCCGCTGCTGCGTCTGAATTACGACATCGTCAACAGCCGCTACACGCTGCCCGCCATTGACGGCCAGCAGGCAGAAGTGGTGAAACCTGAAAGCACCCTGCCGCTCGAACAATCTCTGGCGATGCTTGACGGCGTCTGGCTGCCACTGCCGTTCCTGCGTTTTAATCCGCCACGCACCTTTGTCGAAGGCCCGGACAACTGGGCGCGCGTGCAAATTCGCAAACTGCCGGAGCCGGACAGCGCCGGAAACACCCACCGCATCACCCTCGCGCTCGACAGCCAAATTCGTGATGACGCCCCTTCTGCGCTGGCCCCGGTCGGCAATGACCTGCTGAACGGCACTCGTTTTGCGCTGGCCTGGCGCGATGAAGAAGTGGCCGATTTTCTCGATCAGACCTGGATTGACGGCTGGCTACGCGAAGTCTTCAGCCATTACGCCAGCGTAGAAGAAAACCGCAGCGAGCGTGACATTACCCAGGCGATGCGCGGCTTTGAATATCAAGGGCACTGGCTGAACCTGCTGGCGCTGCTGGGTGAACAGCTCCGCGTGCCGGAAGTGAAAATCGCCACCGCCACCGTCAGCACGCCGGCGATCCCGGTGGACTTAATTCTGGACGTTGGCAACAGCCATACTTGCGGCGTGATCATCGAAGATCATGGCGATGCTAACGATGGCCTCCGCCAGACAGCCGAACTACAGGTGCGGTCGCTCAGCGAGCCGCAGTTCCTCAACGCCCCGCTGTTCACCAGCCGCCTGGAGTTCTCCGAGGCACGTTTTGGCAAACAACATTTCTCGGTGGAAAGCGGGCGAGAAGATGCATTCGTCTGGCCGTCAATCGTGCGTGTGGGCGACGAAGCTCGTAAGTTGGCGATGCAGCGTCTGGGTACCGAAGGCAACAGTGGGATCTCCAGCCCGCGCCGCTATTTATGGGATGAAACGCCGACCGTTCAGGACTGGCGCTTCAGCCAGATGAACAGCCGCACGCAGCGCGAGCCACTGGCCGCTGCCTTCCCGCTGGCGTATCTGATGAATGATGACGGACAGCCGCTGTTTACGCTGCCGCAGGATGAGCGGATGCCGGTCTTTTCGCCACAGTACAGCCGCAGCACGCTGATGACGCATATGCTGTGCGAAATTCTGGCGCAGGCGCTGGGGCAAATTAACAGCGTGGCGACCCGTCAGCGCCTCGGTTTCCCGTCTTCGCCGCGCCAGCTGCGTACCCTGATTTTGACCCTGCCGTCGGCGATGCCGAAACAGGAACGCGAGATTTTCCGTCGCCGCATGTTTGAAGCCATTGCCCTGGTGTGGAAA
The DNA here is from genome assembly GCF_003935895.2 of Scandinavium goeteborgense. GTDB lineage: Bacteria > Pseudomonadota > Gammaproteobacteria > Enterobacterales > Enterobacteriaceae > Scandinavium > Scandinavium goeteborgense. The sequence continues at coordinate 2,332,189 of NZ_CP054058.1, forward strand.
GCGCTGGGCTGGCACCCGCAGGACGACGATTTTGTGACGCAAAAACAGCAGGATAAAAGCGTCGTACCGGTACCGAAAATCCACATGGAATGGGATGAAGCCAGTTGTGGGCAACTGGTGTGGCTGTATAACGAGGCGATGTCGCATTTCGGCGGACAGACGGAAGCGTTCTTCGCCGCCCTTGCCCGCCCGGATCGAGAGCCGGATCCGGGCAGCCGTCCGGGTCGTGCCCTGCGCGTCGCGGCCATCGATTTAGGCGGCGGCACCACCGATATGGCGATCACCCATTATCGTCTGGACGAAGGCACCGGTAGCAACGTTAAAATCACGCCACAGCTGCTGTTCCGCGAAGGTTTTAAAGTGGCGGGCGACGATATTTTGCTCGACGTTATTCAGCGCTGCGTACTGCCCGCGCTGCAAACTCAGCTGCAAAAATCCGGAATCGCCGATGCGCCAGCCCTGATGGCGACGCTGTTTGGCGATTCCGGACGCATTGATACGCAGGCCGTGCTGCGCCAGCAAACCGCATTGCAATTGTTTATGCCTATCGGTCACGCCATTCTTGGCGCGTGGGAAGAGAGCGACATCAACGATCCGCTGGCGGGCCTGCATGCCACCTTCGGCGAGCTGTTACCACAAACGCCAACCCGCAATGTGATGAACTACGTCGGCCAGGCCATCAGCCACGCGCAGCCCGCCGGTTCGGAGCCTTTTGATTTATTCGCGACGCCGTTGCAGGTCAGCTTCCGCGATTTACACGACGCGATGCTGGCGGGTGAATTTACCATCGCCGCACCACTGCATGCGGTGTGCGAAGCGATTTCACATTACACCTGCGACGTGCTGCTGGTGACCGGGCGTCCGGGCTGCCTGCCGGGCGTGCAGGCGCTGATTCGCTATCTGCAGCCGGTGCCGGTGAATCGTATGGTGTGGATGGACAGCTATCACGTTCATGAATGGTATCCGTTCAGCCAGCAAGGCCGTATCGGCAACCCGAAATCCACTGCTGCCGTCGGCGCGATGCTGTGCAGCCTGGCGCTGGATTTACGTCTGCCGCGCTTTAATTTCAAAGCGGCGGATATCGGCGCCTATTCTACCGTGCGCTATCTCGGCGTGCTGGACAGCACCGTTAACACGCTACGCGAAGAAAACATTTGGTATTCAGAACTCGATTTGGACAAACCGGGGGCTAAGGTCGATACCCGGGTGTATTTCCCGCTGCGCGGCAATGTCACACTCGGTTTCCGTCAACTCGCCAATGCCCGCTGGCCCGCAACGCCGCTGTACACCTTGAGCATCAACTCGCCGGAAGTGGCAAAAGCCATCGCCGGAGACGGCGTGTTGCAGGTTCGTCTCCAGCTCACCGGCGGCAATAAAGCGGAAGGTCCGGAAGCGTTTGTGCTGGCCGACGCCTGGCTTCAGGACGGCACGCCGGTTGCGCCGGACGCCCTGACACTAAAACTGAATACTCTGGCCGACCGCCGCCACAGCGGCAGCCACTACTGGATCGACAGCGGGAGCGTGTACCTGAAATGAGCCGACTGCAAACTATCATTGACTGGACTCACGCGAGCCGTCGGACCTCCCCGCTTTTCGATACCGATGCCGACGCGTTGCTCACGCGTCTGTATCAGCTGAAAGCGCAGGAAACGGCGCTGCAAAACGCGCAATCGGCCCCGGCGAGCATTGCGCTTTACGGTCATTCTCAGGCCGCGAAAGCACACCTGCTTGCCACATTGTGCAGCAGCGGAAACGGCCGTTTGCTGGTGCACACCGGCAGTAAAACGCTCGATTACTTCACGCACCTTAACCCGGGCCATGCCGTGACGCGGATGGCGCTGCGCTTTAGCCACAGCGCACAAACGCCGGACGACGCCTTTCCGTTACGCCTGCGTATTATGCGTGAGGCAGAACTGGTGCAGGTGTTTCTCACCCATGCGTTGCAGCAAGGCGCAGTGCGTCAGGTAGAAAAATCGGTTGTGGCCGCGCGGTTAAATGCCTGGCAATCACTTCGCCAGACGCAACCGGTGCCGGGAATGGATAAAGAAGATGTGGCGGCGATCGCCCACTTCTGGCAATCGAATGTGCCTGTCCATCACCAGCAGATTGACGACAGCCTGTGGCAGCAGTTTATCCAGCTGGTGCCGTGTCTCGACCTGAGCGCTCGGGCCAGTGCCTGGGCGTTGCTGTGGGGTGAACAGCAGGAACTGACCCGCCAGTGGCTGACGCTGGCGCATGTGCTCCAGCAATGCGGAAACGCGCGCGAACTCGCCGCGCCACTCAGCCTGCTGGTCGACAGTTTTACCTTGCCCGCTGAGGGTTTTCTGACCCCAGAGAGCGAACCGGAAGGCGAAACGGTAGTGCATCCGCTGATCGACGAGCAGTTACACAATGCCGTCAGCCTGCCATTGAACGCCCTGGCTTTGCTGACCGTAGAACTGGTTCTGCCCACTGAGAATGGCGTGCTGGATAACGTCGACCTGATTGATATCCCGCAGCCCGCCCAGGGAACTGACGATGCGCTGTGGGCCAGTAAATGCCGCTGGCTGCTGGAACATTATCGCCAGCAGATGCAGCCCGATCTGCTGCTGATTTGCAATGCAGCGGCCAACCGGGCGCAGATCCCCACCAGCGCCCGGGCGCTGACGCGCTGGGTCAGCGACACCCAACCGCAGCACGAAGGTGCATTACCGGGCCTGGTGTGGGCCATTACGCCGCAGGACGACCGTTTCGTGCGTAAACTCAATCTCGACGAAGCCGTTCAACAGTTGATTGAGAAGCCGGGCCAGCGTTGGGGCACGTTACAGGCGCTGGATGGCAGCAGTTTGCAACGGCTGATCGAATGGCTGTCTCAGGCCACGGTCCCTGCGTTGCGCGCGGCGCGTTTCGACCGCCTGACTGAACGTCAGCATCAGGCCGTGCGCCAGATGATGTCCTGTTGGCAGCGCGCGCCGAAGACTGATGCCGCCAGTGCGCGTCGCCAGGCTGAAAATGTCGTGCGTGAATTGCAAGGCCATGCGGCAACGCTCGGCGAACTGCTGGAAGGCTTGCTGCCCCCGCTTTCCACCTTCGAACAGCTCAGCCAGGTGCAGCAGCCGCGTGAAGAAAAAGTCAGTGAATTGTTTAGCGATAACGTCGATCTATTTGCCCTGCCGGACGATCCGCAGCTCAGCGGCAGTGCGCGTCAGGACAGCGGTTTTCAGGCTCATGCGCTGTGGGTGAATTACCTGCGCCAATGGAGCCGCAGTGAATCCAACGCCCGGCGCTATGGCATTACCCCGGCGGTGCTGCAACAGCTGGCCGATTGTCTGATTATCACCAGCTATCGTCTGGATTTGCCGAAACAGCTTCAGGCGGTGATTCCGGATGAACGCGCCAGCGCGGCGCGCCTCCGGGCCACCATCAGCAATTATCTGGCGTGGCTGGGCTACGCGGATATGCCCGTCGATTCCCGCCCGGCGAGCCGGGTGATGAAAGGCAGCACGTTGTTTGCTCCATCGGCGAGCAATACCGAGCGTCTGACGCAGCTGGGTGAGCGCCCTGCCCACGCCGCCACGCGTTACGTCTATGACTGGCTGGTCGCGTTGTTCACCCGCGCCACCGAAGCGCCGGAGTATCGTCATCCGTTGGATCTTTCCCCGGAAGCACGCGCTCAACTGAATACATTGCTGTAGGGGTCAGTTTGGATATCGGAAATTTTTTTACGTTAAGTGTATTATTTAACCAATGTTGGTAATGTTCTGATAGATGCGCACACTGTCGATATCGAACAGATAGGATGCGCACTTCATTTCGTCATCGAGCCATGTGAACTATGAATATAGAGACAAGAACGGTGTTTTATATCATGAAGGGCGAAGATGCAGGAAGCCTGATGATGGATGTGTGCACAGAGCCAGAAATTGCAAAAGAAGGGGGCCAGCCTGAAAAAATTTATGGGTATGCCACCCAGCTGAACGCAGGAATGTATGTAGCAAATAATAGCTATCCAATTGAATGGGATAGTAACAAAAAACGATTTGTAGTCTACATTCCTCCCAGGACAAAGGTGAACTGACCGCCAGATCAATTGGCGGTTGTAGGGATCAGTTTAGGAAACGGTATTCATCCCTTACGGTCAGGGGTTCGCGCTCAATGGAACGAAACCTCCCGTTAAGCTTAAAACACTTAATATAGGAAAATTTCAGATATCAAAAGTGCCCCCCATGTTCAACCGCACCGCCGATTCAGAACCAGCAAAAATGAATTGATCACATAATGTAAAAGTTTTATTGATTGATATAAAGATTCCTAAATCAAAGGTCGCTTATGCGACTTTTTTATTTTTGGGGCGTCTGGCGCATTTTTTGCCGTGAAATAATTTTAGTTAAGGAGTAATAAAGGGGTTTGGTGAGCAAATAAGGGAATTGTATGTTCATAAGGGAAATGAACGATATTAATAGAGGTGGTCTTCGCCTTATGACGCTGGGGGAGATTAACCTTGCCCGCACGGTATATGGCTTCACTATCCGTTATAATGAAGTCTGGATACACCGAGCAAGTTACCTGCCGTTTAATATGCAGCAAAACAATGTCGCCATGACGCCTAACGGGGAAATGTATTTTCAGGAGGGCGTTTATGAGAAGGACTTCTCACACCCCAAAGACAGGGTAGGAGGGCAGCATATATTTCTTCATGAAATGATGCACGTTTGGCAGCACCAGCATGGTATGTGGGTTCGGTCGCGTGGCGCTTTCTCATGGGCGGCTGATTACTATTACACGCTCGATAAGAACAACCTTTCAGATTATTCGATGGAGCAGCAAGCCTGCATCGTTAGCGATTACTGGCTGCTTAAGAGCTATGGATTTCGTGGCTATGGCGATTTGCACAACCTGAGAGATTACGACGAATCCGAGCCAGACCTGCACCTCATGGCTCGCTATGAGCAGGTATTGAGGGGGTTCCTGCATTGAAACGTCTATTGCTTATGACGGCGATTGTTGCGCTGGCAGGCTGTGGTGTTGGCGACCGCGCACCGCCATTCAGATCGATTTCTGTCGATAATGATTATGTGTGTTTTTCTGTCAATAAGGCCGACGTCCTCAGTCGCTACCGCATATCCTCAACGATAGACGATACGTATAAAGTATTTGCAGTTAAGGAGCATGTAGCGCTTCGCTATCCGGATACCTGTTTAAAACTGACACTTCCCCGGGACTACATATTCGCAACGACCTATACCCTGAATGGCGAGAAATATCGCTATAACTTTTTTATCGATAACAATGGACAAGTGCTTAGCACAATCGCAGGAGAGAAATAATGTCATTACCAGCATATATGTATATTTATGACGAGAACGGCACCCAAATTAGAGGCATCTGCATGGCGTTGGGCCGTGAGGGTGCTATTGAAATCATGAATAGTAATTACGGTGTCTATCAGAATACTTGCAGCAATACAGGAAAGTTGATGGGTTCACGTCAACACCAGGGCTTTGTGCTGCATAAAGAAATCGATAAGACCTCGCTTATTTCGCGGTAGCCGTCTGCCAAAGCAGACGTTTGCAAAAAGCTGTGATTCACTACTATGACATTAACGAAGCTGGTATCGAGTATGAGATTTACCGCGTCACGCTAAACAGCCTTGTCATTATGTCGGTAAATGCCTCCCATGCTTATATGCCCGGCTCGCATACCTCGGGGATGCTGGAGAATATTGTCATTTCCTATGCAGGCATTGAATGGTTCTACCTGGAAGGTAATATCAAATACGACGATGACTGGAGTAAGCCGGTAGGCTACAACCAGCAGCGGAAACAATAACTGGGGGAAAGGCTGGAATAACGGTGTTTATTTGCAGTCATGGCGTAATAGTTAGCGCCCTGTAACAACTTGTGTGATTAGCAGCCTGACGCATCATCTATGTGAGGAAAGTCCACTGTGTGCTGTGAGCTCAAAGCTGCCTGTCAACATGGTCAAGCACTACCACAGCTCAGAGGTGCAAAAAATCACCTTAACGTACAATAATTTTCGATATCCAAACTGACCCCCTGTAATCCGTTTATGGCTCACAGGGACGTGAGCCGGGCATATTTACGGTCGTTAATTAACCGTGCGTGTTAAACAATTTTCGCACGCCTTTTTTTATTTACGTCTGCACAAAGCGATTAACGCAGCCAGAAGCCTGTTTTCTGCGACAGCTGTTGTTTCATATGACTGGCATAAAGGGGATGCATTTTCACTCTTAATTGCTCAAGCTCATCATTTTCAGCCACAACAAATTCCCGCCACTCCTGATGCAATGAGAATTGCGCCATTTCTTTTTGCTCACGCTCTTCTGTCGTGCGCCGGACCTGACGTTTTAGTCTTCTTTCGTCGTACGCTATCCAGAGCAATATGAGCACGATTAACCCTGCCCAGACAATCACAGCGCCCAAAATCATTTGCCACCTCAATAATAAAAAAGATCCGCAGCCGCAAGCCACTATTCCGCTGACTTATGCCGCATTCCGTGATCACTATTTTTATTTTACGGACCGACCCCGATAACAAAACGCACAATGCATCGCGGGGTGATAAAAGGTCTTTTACTGCTAGTGTTAACTGCAAATATACGGCGTGTTATTTTCGAAAAGCACCGGTCTGTAACCTGCTTTTACCGCAAACAGCGCGTTAGATTCGCCGGAAGCCTGCTTATAGACGCCGACTTTAAAGTCATCATTGGCATCACGGGTGGACTGCAGCTCTAAATAGGTGTTGTTGACCCTGATGGTCTTCGGGAAAAGCGTGACGTCGACCTGGTATGTCGTCCCATCATTGGAAGCACACGAAAGCACAGACCCGCTTGATTCAGCAAAAACGCCTGCGATCCCCGACACAGGAACTCCTGCTGCCAACACGCCTAACACCAGCATTGCTATACGTTTCACAAACCGCTCCTTAAAAGAAAACCGTGCAACTTACAGGGATTTAAAGGCGGCTTATGCTCTATTAATGCTTATCTGTGTTTAATAATAAACTGGCGTGCGATGACCTGCTTCTGGCCTTCGCCCTACGCTCACCGAACTGCGCTGGATAACGCGACAAACCACGCCGCGTCAGCTGCCCTTCTACGCAAAAACGTGCCCCAGCACCGTTGCCAGCGCAGACGGATTTTCCCAGGACATGGAGTGTCCTGCGTCAGGCACGATGTGCAGAGGGACCCCAGCGTTTGCGACCGCAGACGCATCGTCATCCGGTAATGAACGTTCACCGAATATCAACACGCGCTCGCATCCGAGGGCAAGAAAGCGTGTCATCCAGGAGGGCGACACGCCATCGACCAGGCTTTTTGCTCCGCGCCAAATGGCCCAGGGCGCAACATTCTGCAAACATCCCCTCCATGGCGTTTGGTCGTTGGCCAGTATCTTGCTATAGCCGCGGGCAACAAATTCAGATTCGGGTACAGCGACCACCAGTCGGCTATAAAAGCCACCGCCAGAGTGAAAATTAGGCTCAGAGACGGCTAATGTGCGCAGACGTTGCCCTAGCCGCTCCGCCACTTCAATCGCGATACTTCCGCCCATGCTGTGGCCGTAAAGATCGAGCTGGCTCAGACCGAGATAATCAATGACCTCCATCACCACCGCGGCTTGCTGCGTAGTGGAGAAATCGAAGTCATGGGGTTTATCGCTGTAGCCACTGCCGGGCAAATCAATCAGGATTGCGCGTCGGCCACGCAGTGCGGAATCGGTAACGATGCGAGGATATTCATAGGAAGAGGCGCACCCTAAGCCGTGGATAAACACCACCGGGATGCCGTTGCCGGGGAAATCGTGCCAGCGCACGGTGGCGCCAGCAAGGACAGAATTGAGACTGTGCATAGGGGGACTCCTTTTCTGATTGACTGTGTTTTTATACAGTACAAAAAAGAAGTTGGCGAGCCCCGGTCCTGATCAGAACATCGATAACAACAGTGCGACCGGAAAACTAAACGGCCAGGTGGCACCAATCAGCACGGTGGCGATCAGGCGGATACGCTTGCTCTCTTTGGTGAGAAACCACGTGATGAAGGCGCTGATGGAAGCCATCACAGCGTAGAAAATCAGCATATGCTGGTAAAGCGTCATGGAAAAAACCCGATCCTTGTCAAAAAAATTCGCGCGCAATATGCCACTTTTTTTGACACGTATCAAATTTTTGAATTTTGCCTCCTCAGACAGGGCGGGTTATGTAAAAACTGACTTTGTCTGATGGCGAACCCTCTGGCTGGCGACTATATCAATAGAGGCCGATAAAAAGAGGAAGGCGTTATGGAAGTATCGAGCAAAACCGTGTTCCTGATTAATCTCTTTGTAGCCATTGCCCTTATTAGCCTGTTGTCGATTCGCTTTGGCTGGATTTGAGACAAAAGCACACGACAAAAAAGCAGCCATTAGGCTGCTTTTTGTTTTTTTAATCAATTGGCTGGAGTCGATACCTTCGCTGCATTGACGTTGAACGCCGCCTGCAAAGCCGCCGCGTTATCGTAGTTGCTCGGATCGTATTGCGGTAACGGATTTACCTTCTCGTAATCCCACTCCGCCGCGGTGCAGGCCGCTTCAGAACCGCCCTTCTTTTCACACGCCGCGATGCGGTGCGCCGGTGAATTTGTACAACCACTCAAAAAAGCCAGCGCAACAAAGGCGCAAATAAACAATTTCTTCATGACAACGTAAGATTTATAACCAGTGAGAAAGCTAACGATCCTCGCATACCTGTCTGAAAGCTGTCAAAACCCGATTAGTCTGGAAGTGTGCGGGCGAAGCATCTCCTGGCGGTTGCGCTGCCACTCATCCGCTTTCAGCACATAGAACAGACTCGGATCCGCATCGGCCACATCATTCACCTGCCCACGCAGCGCCAGTCCGGCTTTCAACAACACCCGCTGAGAGGCCAGATGGTTGGCACGCACCACCGCGGTGACTTTATCCAGCGCGCGTTCGTCAAACGCATAGTCGAGGAGCCGCACACAAAACTCCGTCGCCAGCCCTTTTCCCCAGGCTTCGGTGGCAAAACGGTAGCCCAGGTTGTAGGTCAGCGCGTTGCCCAGCGGACGCACGCTGATCCCGCCGAAGCCGATCAGTTTCTGCGGCTGTTGACCGTCGTAAATCGCCATTTCACCGATGTCATGTTTCTGCCAACCGTCGAGCCACTGCGCGAGCCGCGTTCGGGCAAACGTCAGGTCGGGATAAGGGCCAGCAGGATTGAAGGTGTTGGTGGCGGGATCGCCATAGATGCGAAAGAGGCAGTCGGCGTCATCAGGTCGCACTGGGCGCATGATCAGCCGCTCAGAAAAAAGAAATTGCGTATCGATTGTCTTACCGCTCCATGACAGGGACGCCAGCCGCGAAGAACCGCGAAAGCTGACAGTAGGTATCCTGAATTATGGACAGTAATCGCCTTTTTGCCTGGCGTTTATCGGTGAGAGGGGCAAAAGAAAAGCCGCCCGCAGGCGACTTAGCACAATTTAAGCAGGCTTACTCAGCCCCTTCCAGCGCATCCTGGATGGCATCCGCTAAGGAAGCCACTTCCTGCGCCACGTTGCGCAGGTCCATCTGGCTACGAATGCCAGAATTTGCGGTGGAAGCAGAAACCGACGCTTTCGAAATTTCTAACGCTGCCTGAACGGCCAGCAGGCGCTTTCTGTTTTCTGACGCATCCGGGCCGGTGGTGCCATCGAGATCAAAATAGCCTTCTAACATCGCTCTCTCCTTAAGGGTGTATGAATTGTGTTTTTGAAGTGATTATCAGGAGCAGGATACTGAAAACCCCGGCAGAAGCCAGAGTAAAAGGAAATTGGACCGCCACCGAGGCCTCGAACCTCGTACACTACAACATATACTGTCATTTGCTCTTCCAGCTGAGCTAGTGGCGGTTTGGGCCGCAAATATTACGCCCAAATCGTTAGCATTGCAATTATTAGGGCTGATAATACAGACGATTCGGATCATTCAGCGCCGTGATGGGCCGTGAAATATTCTCAATATCGAAGGCCAGACGCGGCGTGTAAGATGATGAAAAATCAACGGGAGAACGCAATGTCCGGCTCTGAATTAGCTTCACGTCATATCGGTGATTTTCAGGTAACCGCCCTGAGCGACGGCAATATGGCCGCCAGCCTGGAACTGTTGTCCGGCGTCGACAGCGCCGTGGCGGGCGACATTCAGCGCGAGGCCGGGATAACCGACGCCGGGAATATCCACATTCACGGCTACCTTATTCGCGGACACGGCCATACCGTGCTGGTGGATTCCGGCACCGGCGGGCTTAATAACGCCGGAGGAATGCTGCAAAACTCGCTCGCCGCGGTTGGCGTCAGTCCTGAAGATATCGACACCGTGCTGTTGACGCACGGCCATCCCGACCACATCGGCGGCCTGCTGGACGCGCAGGGTCTTCCGGTCTTCACCCAGGCCGAGGTTTATCTTCATCCGCTGGAAATCGAACACTGGCTCGATGACAGTAAATATCAGCAGGCCAGCGAACGTGCCCAGCGCAACTTTGCCCTGTTCCGCCGCACGCTGGATGCCTACGCGCAGCGGATAAACGTTCTCGGCGACGACACCGTCGTGCGCGGCATTACCCCCGTCTGGCTGCCTGGCCATACGCCGGGTCACACCGGGTTCCGCATTGATTCGCGCGAGCAAAGCCTACTGATTTGGGGAGATATCGTGCATTTCCCGCATATTCAGACCGCGATCCCCGCCGTTTCCATTGCGTTCGATACCGACCCCGTGCAGGCAGAAGCCACCCGCAAAAAGCTGTTCGAGCAGGTCGCAAATGAAAATCTACTGATTGCCGGAATGCATCTGGGCAAACCCGGCTTTGCGCATCTGGTTGAGGCGAAGGATGGGTATCGGATTGTGTATCTGGAAGAGTAACGATGAATGCGAGTTTGCCCGGCGGCGCTAACGCTTGCCGGGCCTACGGACCGTGAAGTTGTAGGCCCGATAAGCGCCAGCGCCATCGGGCACGGATTTAGTGCTTAATCATCACATGCCGTACCACGGTGTAATCTTCCAGCCCGTAGACCGACATGTCTTTGCCGTAGCCAGACAACTTCTGCCCGCCGTGTGGCATTTCACTGACCAGCATAAAGTGGGTGTTGACCCAGGTGCAGCCATATTGCAGGCGTGCACTCATGCGGTGTGCGCGGCCCACGTCTTTGGTCCACACCGATGACGCCAGGCCATATTGCGAATCGTTGGCCCAACCCAACACCTGTTCTTCGTCGTCAAACTGCGTGACGCTGACCACCGGGCCGAACACTTCACGCTGCACAATATCGTCTTCCTGCTTCGCGCCTGCCAGCACAGTCGGCTGGAAATGATAGCCTTTGCCTGGGGCTTTTTCGCCGCCGGTGACGACCTTGATGTGACTCAGGCCGCGGGCTTTTTCCACCGCCAGGCTAACACGATCCAAATGCGCTTTGGAGCTTAACGGTCCGAGTTCCGTGGACTCATCGTTCGGACAGCCCATTTTCAGCGTGGAAACCGCCGCGCCGAGTTTTTCCACCAGTGCGGCATATACGCCCTTCTGCACATACAAACGGCAGGCGGCGGTGCAGTCCTGTCCCGCATTGTAGAAACCAAAGGTGCGCACGCCTTCCACTACAGAGTCCAGATCCGCATCGTCAAACACGATAACCGGCGCTTTGCCGCCCAGCTCCATGTGGGTGCGTTTGATTGACGGCGCGGTGTGAGAAATGATGTGTTCGCCAGTGGCAATCGACCCGGTAAGCGACACCATGCGCACTTTTTCGTGGCCGGTCAGCGGGTCGCCCACGGTTTTTCCGCGGCCGAACAGCACGTTAATCACACCTGCCGGGAAGATGTCTTTCGCCAGTTCCGCCAGTTTCAGCGCCGTCAGCGGTGTGATTTCGGACGGTTTAATCACCACGCAGTTGCCCGCCGCCAGCGCCGGGGCGAGTTTCCACGCCGCCATCATCAGCGGATAGTTCCACGGCGCAATCGAGGCCACCACGCCCACCGGGTCACGGCGGATCATCGAGGTGTGCCCTTCCAGATATTCGCCCGCCGCCAGCCCGTTCAGGCAACGCGCCGCGCCCGCAAAGAAGCGGAACACGTCGACCACCGCAGGCAGTTCGTCGTTGATGACGCAGTGCAGCGGTTTGCCGCAGTTCAGGGATTCGAGTTTCGCCAGATCTTCGGCGTTTTGTTCAATCACATCCGCCAGTTTCAGCAGGCATTCTGCGCGTGCTTTCGGCGTGGTCTGGCCCCATTGGGAAAACGCCCGATCGGCGGCCTGCACCGCGTCATCGACCTGTGCCGCCGTCGCTTCGGCAATTTCCAGAATGATTTCGCCCGTCGCCGGGTTATACACCGGCTGCATTTCCCCTGCGCCTGCGACCAGTTCACCGTTAATCAATAAGTTGTGTTGCATATCCCGCTCCGTACTTTTCAATTATTTACCGCTACCGGCGACCGTTTCGCCATCGCGGGTCAGCCACCAGGCACCCAAAATCGGAAGCATCGTCACCAGCATCACCAGCAGCGCGACCACGTTAGTCACCGGCACATCGCGCGGTCGGCCTAACTGGTTCAGCAGCCACAGCGGCAGTGTGCGCTCGTGGCCCGCGGTAAATGTGGTGACGATGATTTCATCAAACGACAACGCAAACGCCAGCATTCCGCCCGCCAGCAGCGCCGAACCGAGATTCGGCAGCACCACATAGCGGAAGGTTTGCCAGGTGCTTGCGCCTAAATCCATCGACGCTTCCACAAGGCTCCATGAGGTGCGGCGGAAACGAGCGATCACGTTGTTAAACACCACCACCACGCAAAACGTGGCGTGCCCGATAACTATCGTTAAAAAACCCGGTTCAAGGTTGACGGCCTTGAACGCCGTGAGCAGCGCCAGCCCGGTGATAATTCCCGGCAGCGCAATCGGCAATAACAGCAACAGCGAGATGGCGTTTTTGCCAAAAAACTCGCTGCGCCATAACGCTGCTGCAGCAAGCGTGCCAAGCACCAGCGCGATGGTTGTTGAGAGTGTCGCGATTTGAAGTGACAACGTCACAGACTCCAGAATATCCCCGCGCCCTGCTGCCACGCTGAACCAGTGCAGCGTCAGGCCTTTCGGCGGAAAGCTGAACGCGGCATCTTCGGTATTGAAAGCATAGATGGCGATGATGGCGAGTGGGAAATGCAGGAAGATAACTCCGCCCCAGGCCGCCAGTTTCAGGAACCACGGTGCTCTTTCAGAGTGCATCGAATGCTCCCAGACGTTTCACGAACGCCAGATAAAGCGCGATTAACACAATCGGCACGATGGTGAACGCCGCCGCCATGGGCATGTTGCCGATCGCCCCCTGCTGCACGTAAACCATATTGCCGATGAAATACCCCGGCGGGCCGACCAGCTGCGGCACAATGAAATCGCCCAGCGTCAGGGAGAAGGTAAAAATCGACCCGGCCGCAATACCTGGAATAGCCAGCGGCAAAACCACGTAGCGGAACGTCTGGCGTGGGTACGCGCCTAAATCCGCCGACGCCTGCAACAGCGACGGCGGCAAACGCTCAAGCGCGGCCTGAACCGGTAAGATCATGAACGGTAGCCAGATGTAGACGAACACCAGGAAGCGGCCAAAGCCAGACGTTGACAGCGTGTTGCCGCCGACGGCGGGCAGCAGCAGAAATTCATTGAGCAGCCCTTCCAGCCCCATGTAGCCAAGAAACCACTGCGCTACGCCGTCTTTCGCCAGCAGCAGCGTCCAGGCGTAGGCTTTGACGATGTAGCTCGCCCACATCGGCAGCATTACCGCGATGTAAAAGAAGGCTTTCCATTTGCCACGGGTGTAGCGCGCCATATACCACGCCATCGGAAACGCCAGAATCGCGCTGGCGAGGGTGACGGAAATCGCCATTACCAGCGTGCGTACGATGATGTCGTAGTTAGCCGGGTTAAACAGCGCCTTGAGATTGGCGAGCGTCAGGTCCGGCGTCACCGACATGGTGAAATCGTCGAAGGTGTAGAACCCCTGCCACAACAGGGTCAGCAGCGAGCCGAGATACACCACGCCGAACCACATCAGCGGCCCGAGCAGCAGCAAAAACAGCGCCAGCGACGGCTTACGCCAGAACAACCCGGACAGCCGACCGGCGCGGGTGGCAGAAGGTAACGGTGCAAGGCTCATGGTCATCTCACCCCTCCGTCCAGCGGGACCATGGCCTCCCGCGACCACGATGCCAGCACGTTCTGGCCCGGCGTCGGGCCAGCAGGCACGATGCCCCCGGTGAAATTCCCCTGACTCACCAGCAGCTTTTCACCACCGGATAACCGAATTTCATAGCGGGTCGCCGCGCCCTGATACTGCACTGCCTGCACCACGCCGTTGACCTGAATATCGCCTCCCGCATCAAGCCGAATATGCTCCGGGCGCAGTGACCATTGTCCGGTCATGCCGCACAGCTTCAGGGTTTGCGCGGAATCAAAAACGTTTGAAGTGCCGACAAAACTGGCGACGAACGGCGTGCGCGGGCGCAGATACAGCTCGCGCGGGGTGTCGACCTGCTCAATGCCACCGTTGTTAAACACCGCCACGCGGTCAGACATCGACAGCGCTTCGCCCTGATCGTGGGTGACAAAAATAAAGGTGATACCCAAATCCTGTTGCAGCTTTTTCAGCTCGAATTGCATCTGTTCGCGCAGCTTGAGATCCAGCGCGCCAAGCGGTTCATCGAGCAGCAGCACGCGCGGCTGATTGACCAGCGCCCGGGCAATGGCCACGCGCTGACGCTGGCCGCCGGAAAGCTGCGACGGCTTACGGGTATGCACAAAACCGAGCGCCACTTTTTCCAGCGCTTCCTGGGCCATCGCGTGACGCTGTTTCTTGCCGATACCTTTCACCATCAGCCCGTAGGCGACGTTGTCGAGAATCGACATATGCGGAAACAGCGCGTAATCCTGGAATACGGTGTTGACGTCGCGCTGCCACGGCGGCAAAACGCTAGCTTCTTTCCCGAAGATTTTGATGGCGCCGCCGGAAAGCTGTTCGAACCCGGCGATCAACCGCAGGCAGGTGGTTTTGCCGGAGCCTGAAGGCCCCAGCATTGAAAAAAACTCCCCATCTTCGATGGAGATACTGACGCCATCCACCGCACGAACATCACCGTACAGACGCGAAACATCCTGAAATTCAACTGCGTACGTCATGTTCAAACTCCCGGGTGTTAACGACCACCCATAATGGCGATGTAATCTTGCGTCCAGCGACTGTAAGGCACGTACTTACCGCCTTCGGCGATAGGCGTTTTCCAGAAAGCGATTTTGTCGAAGAAGGTGTAGCCGTTTGTTTCACAGCCTTTTTCACCGAGCAGAGTGCTGGCTTTACACCCTTCCGCCACCACCGGCAGCGAGCCGAACCAGGCGGAAACGTCGCCCTGCACTTTTGGCGTCAGCGACCAGTTCATCCATTTGTACGCGCACACCGGGTGTTTGGCTTCCGCATGCAGCATGGTGGTATCCGCCCAGCCGGTGACGCCCTCTTTCGGGAACACGGTGGCAATCGGCTGGCTGTCGGCTTTCAGACCGTTGGCCTGATACGGCCAGGAGCTCGAGGCCACCACACCTTCGTTTTTGAAGTCGCTCATTTGCACGGTCGCATCGTGCCAGTAGCGGTGGATCAACCCGTGCTGATCGCGCAGTACTTTCAGCACCGCGCCGTACTGAGTTTCGGTGAGCTGATACGGATCAGAAATACCGAGCTGCGGCTGGGTAGCTTTGACGAACAGCGCCGCATCGGCGATGTAAATCGGGCCGTCATAGGCCTGCACGCGCCCTTTGTTGGTTTTGCCGTCCGGCAGAGTTTGTTCGACGAATACCACTTTCCAGCTGTCCGGCGGCGTCGGGAAGGTTTTGGTGTTGTACATCAACAGGTTCGGGCCCCACTGATACGGCGTGCCGTAAACTTTTCCGCCAACGTTAAACCAGGCGCCTTTTTCCAGACGCGGGTCGAGGGTTTTCCAGTTAGGGATAAGCGCGGTGTTAATCGGCTGGACGCGTTTGCCCATGATCAGACGCAGCGAGGCATCGCCGGACGCGGTGACCAGGTCATAACCGCCTTTGGCCATCAGGCTGACCATTTCGTCAGAGGTGGCGGCGGTTTTCACGTTGACCGCACAACCGGTGTCTTTTTCAAACTGGGTCACCCAGTCGTAGTTTTTATCGCTTTGGCCGCGTTCAACGTAGCCCGGCCAGGCAATAATATCGAGGCGACCTTCTGCTTTACCCAGCGAGGTCGGAGGTTCGGCGGCGTGTGCTGTCATGATAGTCATACCCAGCGCGCACAGGCTGCTGCGGGCAAATTGCTTGCTCATCGTGTTTTACTCCTGTCGGAATTAATCAGGCGGCAGCCGTGCCGTAAAAATATGTCCCCGGAACCTGTCCCCGTAAGCGTTATTGGCGCAGAGGCTCTTAATAACCGTAGACGGCGGAATACAGACTTACCCGTGCGAAACGGGAAATTTCACCAGGTTGTGACAAAGGGCGCATTACGTTGAAAGCCCAGCGAGTTATCTGAACTAAATGCAGTATAGACAAGGTGTTAAGCATGATGCGAGGTATGCGTATTTCCTATGGCGCGCAAAAAAAAATAACCCGACGGGAATTTATCCATTCATTGTCGGGTTATTTTCATTTCGAGAAAGAGATATTCAGGAAATAAGAATGGCTATTCGTTAAGCATTTCAATAATAAGCTGACCGAGCATTTTTACGCCCTGCTCTTCACGATCGCTCCAGCCCCAGGCGGTGTTAAAGCGGAAGAACGACGCCCAGCTGTCGGTGGTCGAAAACATTTTGCCCGGTGCGATGCTGATTTTGTGTGCCAGCGCCCGGGCGCCAAGCTCTCCGGCGTCGAGACCGGCGGGCAGCTCCAGCCATAAAAAGTAGCCGCTGTCATTATGGTGGATTTTCACTTCGGCGGGTAAATGGCGCAGCAGCGCCTGCCACGCCTGATGTTTGCGCTCCGCCAACTGACGGCGCAGACGGCGAAGATGGGCGTCATAGCGCTTGGTGCCGAGATAATCGACCAGCGCCATTTGCATTGGTGAGCTGGTCGACAGCGTGCTCATCAGCTGCAAATGCTGGATGCGCTGCGCGTGTTTGCCCGCCGCCACCCAACCAATGCGGAAGCCTGGCACCAGGCATTTTGAAAATGAACTGCAGTGCAGCGTCATGTCGTCGCGATCCCAGGCTTTGGCCGGAAGCGGTTTATCGCGGCCAAACCACAGTTCGCTGTAAACGTCGTCCTCAATCAGTACCACGTTATGCGCGCTGAGCAGCGCGACCAGCTGCGCTTTTTTCTCCGGGCTGAGGGTAAAACCGAGCGGATTCTGGCTGTTGGTCATCAGCCAACAGGCTTTCACCGGATACTCTTTCAGAGCCTGCTCCAGGGCGACCATATCGATGCCCTCTTTCACATCTGACGCCACCGACAATGCCTTTAAACGTAAGCGTTCCAGCGCCTGTAACGCGCCGTAGAAACAGGGGTTTTCGACGATCACCCAATCACCCGGCTCCGTCACCGCCTGCAGGCTGAGGTTCAGCGCTTCAAGGGCTCCGGCGGTAATCACAATTTCATCCGGCGAAATGTTCATGCCTTGCAACGCATAACGGCGCGCGATGGCGTGACGCAGTTCGGTATTCCCCGGCGGCAGATTTTCAATCACGCTCATGGCGGTGGCGGTTTTGCTCACCTGCGCCAGGGAACGATTGAGCTGCTGGAGCGGAAACAGGCGCGGATCGGGAAACGCCGAGGCAAATGGCAGCACCGCTGCATCGCGGCTGGCCTGAAGAACGCCAAAAATGTAGGTGTTGATGTCCACCGCTTCATCGCGCATCACCTGCGCAGGTGGCGCGGCTTTCAGCTGTTTCACCGGACGCGGTGCAACGTAATAGCCGGACTGCGGGCGGGCAATGATGCGGCCCTGACTTTCCAGCAGCTGATACGCGTGGCCAACGGTCATAAAGCTCATGCCGCTGATCGTGACCTGCTCGCGCAGGGACGGCAGGCGATCGCCCGGCTGCCACACGCCAAGGCCAATCTGTTCGGTAATTTGCTGCGCCAGTTGCTGGTATTTTTTCATCGTCGATTTTACCGCCATTTTCATAACAGTAATAAAAAATATCATGATTTCTGTAACTGTTATAGACAAATAAGCCCCGACTATTTCTGCTACTCCAGGGCCGTAATCCTTACCATGATTGCGATCGCTGTTTTATGTCGAGGTTGTCCATGTTTGGTCTTGATGCTTTTCATCTGGCGCGGATTCAGTTCGCGTTCACAGTCTCTTTTCACATTATTTTTCCGGCCATTACCATCGGGCTTGCCAGTTATCTGGCGGTGCTCGAAGGATTATGGCTGAAAACCAAAAACCCGGTCTGGCGCTCGCTGTGGGCGTTTTGGTCGAAAATTTTCGCCGTTAACTTTGGTATGGGCGTGGTGTCCGGGCTGGTGATGGCCTATCAGTTCGGCACCAACTGGAGCGGCTTTTCGCAGTTCGCGGGCAGCATAACCGGCCCGCTGCTGACCTACGAAGTGCTGACCGCCTTCTTCCTCGAAGCCGGTTTTCTTGGCGTGATGCTGTTCGGCTGGAACAAAGTCGGTCCGGGCCTGCACTTTTTCGCGACCTGCATGGTGGCGCTGGGCACCTTGATGTCGACGTTTTGGATCCTGGCGTCGAATAGCTGGATGCAAACCCCGCAGGGTTTTGAAATCGTTAACGGCCAGGTGGTGCCGGTGGACTGGTTCGCGGTGGTGTTTAACCCGTCGTTCCCGTATCGGCTGCTGCACATGACCATCGCCGCGTTTCTCAGCAGCGCGCTGTTCGTCGGCGCGTCTGCCGCCTGGCATCTGCTGAAAGGCAACAACACGCCCGCGATTCGCACGATGTTTTCCATGGCGCTGTGGATGACGCTGATTGTCGCGCCGATCCAGGCGCTGGTCGGCGATATGCACGGCCTGAATACGTTGCAGCATCAACCAGCAAAAATCGCTGCCATCGAAGGCCACTGGGAAAATACGCCGGGTGAGCCAACGCCGCTGCTGCTGCTCGGCGGGCTGTCGCTGTGGCTGCGTAAAAGCGAGCGCCTGTATACCAGTAAACCGTTCCTGCGATTTGCGCTGTGGATGGGGCCGTCCGGGCTGATTGCCATACTGGCGGGCTGGGTAACGACCGAAGTTGGCCGCCAGCCGTGGGTGGTGTACGGCCTGCAACGCACCAAAGATGCGGTATCGGCGCACGGTGATTTGCACATGAGCGTCAGCCTGCTGGCGTTCTTTATCGTCTATTCATCGGTGTTTGGCGTGGGCTACAGCTACATGATTCGGCTGATCCGCAAAGGGCCGAAAACCTGGGAGCCTGACGCTCACGGCACCGCTGCGCGCCCACTCTCCGCCGCGATCGACGGTTATCAACATAAGGAGACCCGCTAATGGGCATCGACTTATCGGTTATCTGGTTTGTGATTATCGTCTTCGCCACCCTGATGTACATCGTGATGGACGGTTTCGATTTGGGCATCGGCATTCTGTTCCCCTTTGTGCGCGGCCTCGAAGAACGCGACGTGATGGTCAACAGCGTCGCCCCGGTGTGGGACGGGAATGAAACCTGGCTGGTTCTCGGCGGTGCGGCGCTGTTCGGCGCGTTCCCGCTGGCCTACGCGGTGATCATCGACGCCCTGACTATTCCGCTGACGTTAATGCTGATCGGTCTTATTTTCCGCGGCGTGGCCTTTGAATTTCGCTTCAACGCTACGCCCTCGCATCGCCCGTTCTGGGACCGCGCCTTTATGGGCGGCTCAATTCTCGCCACCTTCTGTCAGGGCGTAGTGGTTGGCGCGGTGCTGAACGGTTTTCCCGTTCACAACCGGGCGTTTGCCGGAAGCGCGTTCGACTGGCTGACGCCGTTCACCCTATTTTGCGGCATCGGTCTGGTGGTGGCGTATGCACTGCTCGGCGCGACATGGCTGGTGATGAAAAGTGAAGATCCGTTGCAGGCGAAAATGCGCAGTGTCTCGCGAGGGTTAATACTAACAATGCTGGCGGTGATTGCCGTTATCAGCCTGTGGACGCCGTTGGCGCACGGGGCGATTGCCGAACGTTGGTTCAGCCTGCCGAACCTGTGGTATTTGCTGCCGGTTCCGGGTCTGACGCTGATTGTGGCCTTTGGCTTGTGGCGCACGCTGGCGAATAATGCGTGTCATGCGGCGCCGTTTTTACTGACGCTGGGGCTGATTTTCTTAGGCTTTAGCGGGCTGGGCGTCAGCATCTGGCCGAATCTTATTCCGCCGGATATCAGCCTGTGGCAGGCCGCGGCGCCGCCACAAAGTCAGGGCTTCATGCTGGTCGGCGCGTTGATTATCATCCCGATAATCCTGGTGTATACCTTCTGGAGTTATTACGTGTTTCGCGGAAAAGTGCAGACTGGCGAGGGGTATCACTGATGCAACAACCCTTATACAAACAGCTATTGTGGATGGTGATTTTTTGGGGCGGTAGCGTGCTGACGCTGGCGGCGGTGGGTATGTTTTTCCGGCTGCTGATGAGCGCAGCGGGGTTTACGTCTTAAACAAGTTGCCCGGTGGCGCTTACACTTACCGGGCCTACAATACCAACACGCGTAGGCCTGATCAGCGCAGCGCCATCAGGCATTAGCCTTTGCGTTTCGGCAAGGTCTTCATCAATTCATCCGGGCTGACCGAGGCCACAATACTACCCGGGTGCGGCATCTTGAGGATGTGATTTTTCATTTTGCCGATAACGTGCATTTCGCACGGACGGCAATCGAATTTCAGGGTCAGCACTTCGTCGCCGTTGATCAACTGCATCGGCGTCGCCTTCCAGCTCTTGATGTTGCCTTTCGCCTGTTTCGGGCACAGGTTAAACGCAAAACGCAGGCAGTGTTTGGTGATCATCACCGGCACGTCGCCCTTCTCTTCGTGCGCTTCATACGCCGCATCAATCAATTGCACGCCGTAGAGATGATAAAACTCACGCGCTTTATGGTTATAAACGTTACTTAAGAACGACAGATGCGTTTCTGGGTACACCGGCGCAGGCGTAGAAACGGCCTTGCGACTGCCGCGCTGATACGCGGCCAGACGCGCCACGTCGAGCATGTCCACCGTTTCACGACGCAACTGGTTCAGCAGGCTGTTTGGCACAAACAGCGCGCCCGGCAGGTTCACCTGCACATCGCGCGGGTAGTAAATGGTCTGGCCGAGTTTCGCCACGCCGTCCTGCAAATTGCTCATCGCTTTTTCGGCATTCGACGCTTCTTCAAAATTACCGTCCAGCGTATGGGTCACGGTCACGCCGTCTTCGCTGGTAAGTGTCAAAATTAGCTGTTCCTGCCAGCCGCCAATTTCGATATCCACCGCAATGCGGCGTTCGCTGGAGGTTTTGGTCAGCGCCTGCGACCAGTTGTGGTCGAGGTTACGGTTAAGCGCGGCGTTCAGACGGGCTTTATACAGATCCGCAGGCATTTCATTCGGATACACGCGATAGCGATTTTCAGCGGTTTTTTCCACGGTATTGGCACGGAAGCCGACAATTTCACGCTTGATCATCACATTCAGGCCGTCACCGTTCGCCAGCGGTTCGGTCACCTGGACGTCGAGGTGATCTTTGCTGACCTTCAGCACTTCGCCCACCGGCAAGCCGATAAACTTCGGTGAGTCGAACGCGCCGATGTCGCCTTTACGCGCATTCACGAAATAGTCGGTGCTGCCGCGATGGAAGGTTTTGTCGGTCGACGGAATGAAGAAATGTTCGGTGCGCCCGGCGGAAGCACGCGCCAGGTCGCCGCGGTCTTCGATAATCGCATCCAGCATCTGGCGATAGTGCGCGGTGATGTTCTTCACGTAGCTCATGTCTTTGTAGCGCCCTTCAATCTTGAAGGAGCGCACGCCTGCGTCGATCAGCGCCGCCAGGTTCGCGGTCTGGTCGTTGTCTTTCATCGACAGTAGGTGTTTATCGTACGCCACCACGCGGCCCTGATCGTCTTTCAGGGTGTATGGCAGACGGCACGCCTGGGAGCAGTCGCCGCGGTTGGCGCTGCGTCCGGTATGAGCGTGAGAAATGTTGCACTGGCCGGAATACGCTACGCACAGCGCGCCGTGAATGAAGAATTCGATATTGGCGTCGGTGGCCTGATGAATGGCTTTGATTTGCTGCAAGTCCAGCTCACGCGCCAGTACGATTTGACTGAATCCAACGTCGGAAAGGAATTTCGCTTTCTCGACGGTGCGAATGTCGCACTGGGTGCTGGCGTGCAGCTCAATTGGCGGGATATCGAGCTGCATCACGCCCATGTCCTGCACGATCAGCGCATCCACGCCGGTCTGGTACAGGTCGGTAATCAGCTTTTGCGCAGGCTCAAGCTCATCATCATGAAGAATGGTGTTCAGCGTCACGAAGATTTTTGCGCCATAGCGATGGGCAAACGGCACCAGCCCGGCGATGTCGCTCAGGCTGTTGCTGGCATTGTGACGGGCACCAAAGCCGGGACCGCCGATGTACACCGCATCCGCGCCGTGAAGAATCGCTTCACGGGCAATGCTGGCGTCACGGGCCGGGCTCAGGAGTTCAAGATGATGGTTTTGCAGGCGCATCGTTATTATCCGTTGGGTCAAAATGGCGGCTATTGTAGTCAGAAGTGAGGCGCGGCGAAATCATTTTCCACGCCCTAAGAATGGCCTTTTTCCAGATACCGGCAAAGCATTGAAGAAATTGCTATTTCCGGGCGCAGCGGCGGCGACGTACAGTGGCTACGTATTCCGGATTTTTCCTCGTCACGTTGTGAAGTGTTATTTTTGCCGCAGCTTAGTCTGCGGTTTTTTCTTTTGGGTAATGGATTAACGAATGGAACAACACAGTGCTGTCGGTCTGGTTGCGGTACGCATGCGGTTTATCCCCGGCGAAGCGTAATCCCTGGCCCTGTTGCACCTGCTGCCACTCCCCGTCGATACACATCTCCAGCGTGCCGTTAATCGCCACCACGTGCTCAATCACCCCGCTTTCATGCGGCGTGGATTCGCTCAGTGCGCCCGGCGCGAGGGTAATGGCGAAATGATCGTAATGTAAAACCGGGTCCCACGGGAAAATGGGCGTGACGACCATCGCTTGCTGCTGCGGATCGTAGGCCGTGACCTCGCTTTCCGGCGGGCTGATAAACAGCGAAAACGGCACGTTCAGACCGGTGGCAATTTTCCACAGCGTGGCGACCGTCGGGCTGGATTCGTTACGTTCGATTTGCCCGAGCATCGCCTTCGATACCCCGGTTTCTTCCGCAAGTTTTGACAAGCTCCACTCACGCTGCTGACGCAGGCTTTTCAGCGTGGTGGCCAAGTGTTGGGCAATGTTCATGGCGGCTCCTTTTTGCCAAAGCTTACCACTTGTGCGCTATAACGCCCAATGCTACATTTCATTCGGACGTTATAACGCACAAGAGGATTCTATGCGCGCCTTTCCTTTTTCCACACTGCTGGCCGGGTTTGTCGCGGTACTGGTGGGTTACGCCAGTTCCGCCGCCATCATCTGGCAGGCAGCCGCTGCCGCAGGGGCCGATGCACAGACCATTGCGGGCTGGATGACCGCGCTGGGCCTGGCGATGGGCATCAGTACGCTTATCCTGACGCTGTGGCGTAAAGTGCCCGTGCTGACGGCCTGGTCCACGCCGGGTGCGGCGCTGTTGGTGACGGGATTACAGGGCGTGACGCTGAATCAGGCGGTGGGTATTTTCATTTTCGCCAACGCCCTGATTGTGTTGTGCGGGTTGACGGGTTTATTTGCGCGGCTGATGAAAATTATCCCGCATTCGCTGGCGGCGGCGATGCTCGCCGGGATTTTGCTGCGCTTTGGTTTGCAGGCTTTCACCCGCCTGCAAGACAATATTCTGCTGTGCGGCAGTATGCTGGCAGCGTGGCTGGTGTTTAAAGCCCTCGCCCCGCGCTATGCGGTGGTAGCGGCACTGCTGGCGGGCAGCGCGGTCGCCCTTTTATCCGGAGAGCTGCACGGCGAGACCCTGCATCTGGCGTTTGTTATGCCGCGCTACATCGCTCCGGAATTTACCCCTTCGCTGCTGCTGAGCGTCGGCCTGCCGTTCTTCCTGGTGACGATGGCGTCGCAGAACGCGCCGGGCATCGCCACCCTGAAAGCCTCCGGCTATCCGGCCCCGGTGTCAGTGCTCATCGTGGTTACCGGCGGCATCGCGTTGGCGTTTTCCCCGTACGGCGTCTTTTCGATTTGTATTGCGGCGATCACCGCCGCGATTTGCCAAAGCCCGGAAGCCCATCCACAGGCCGATCAACGCTGGAAAGCCGCCGCGGCGGCGGGCAGTTTTTATCTGCTGGCGGGTGTTTTCGGCGGGTCGATTACGTCATTAATGGCGGCGTTACCCGTCGCCTGGATCCAGATGCTGGCAGGCCTGGCGCTGCTCGGCACCCTCAGCGGCAGCCTGGTGCAGGCGCTGGCGAAAGAAAACGAACGGGATGCGGCGATTGTCACCTTCCTGGTCACCGCCAGCGGATTAACGCTGACCGGCGTCGGTTCGGCATTTTGGGGATTAGTGGTGGGCGGAATATGCTTTAGTGTGCTGTCACTTTCCCGCCGCGCGTAGCTGGGAGGGCGTCATGCCCAGTGCGCTTTTGAAGCGGTTGCTGAAGTGGCTGGCGGAGCTAAAACCACAAGCCAGCGCGATATCGGTCAATGGCAGCGCGGTGTGACGCACCAGCTCCTGCGCCCGCGCCATCCGGCGTTGCATCACGTACTGATGCGGCGCCATTTTCATCGACAGCGTAAACATGCGCGCAAAGTGATATTCGCTGAGCGCCGCTTCCTGCGCCAAATCCGCCAGCGTCAGCGGCTGAGCAAGGTTCGCTTCCATATAGGCCAACACGTTGCGCAGTACGAAGGGAGCCAGCCCGCCGGTCACTTTCGGCAACTGCCACTGCGCGTTGGTGTAATGCTGGATTAAATGCGTCAGCAGCAGCGTGGTTGCCGAACTGAGTGCCAGATGATTGGCCTGCTGCTGCCAGTCGGCGTCGAGCAGAAAATGGCGGTACAGCGCGGTAATTTTGTCATCGGTGGCGAAGGTTTTTTCGTCGAGACGAAACGACGTCGGGCTGCGATCCCAGATTTTCTCGCCGGTTTCGCGCAGGTGTTCATCGGTGCAATACAGATGCACAAACGACAGGTTATCGCGGATATCCCAGCTCGATTCACTGTCTTTCGGCATCAGACAGAACCGGTCCGGTCCACCGCCGTTTTTCCAGCCATGGGGGGTTTTGTGGTAGCTCTCATAGCCGTCAGCCACGTACAGGCTGAGGGTATGGTGGTCACTTTGCACCGTTACGTTATCGTTTTGATTAAACCAGGCCGCCAGCTGAATGCCGGAATTCAGCGCCACCGTGTCACGCAGAACGGCGTTTTTTTGGCGCAGGGTTTCAAAAGTCGCGTAATTATCGGGCATCGTATTCGCTGTGGTGATAAGTCAGAACGCTAGTCTATGAATTGTCGCCCGCCCTTGCCAGCTTTACTCCGTCTACGATTGAAAAAAATGCGCAAGAATATGCAACTCGCCCGCAATCTCCTGCAAGCACGCTTTTGTGCCGTCGGTCACACTTCAGGCTATTACTGACTGAACAGAGAAAAAAATAATGAATGTGCTGCTCTATTTTCTGGTGGTGGTTATCTGGGGAACCACCTGGATTGCGATTTTCCTGCAACAGGGACCCGTCGCCGCGCCGGTGTCGATCTTCTGGCGCTTTGCCGTCGCCAGCGTCACCCTGATGGTGGTGCTGAAAGTGATCGGACGCCTGCGTAAATTGCAGGTGCGCGATCATCTTTTCTGCATCATTCAGGGCTGCTGCGTGTTCTGCTTTAACTTCTGGTGTTTTTACACCGCGGCGAAGTGGATCAACACCGGACTGGAATCGGTGATTTTCTCGATGGCGGTACTGTTTAATGCCATCAACAGCTTCCTGTTTTACCGCCAGCAGCCACCGGGACGTTTTTACCTCGCTGCACTGCTCGGGTTAATCGGCATCGTGACGCTGTTCTGGGATGATTTGCAGGCCAGCGGTCTGAGCACCGAACTGCTGATGGGGATCGGCCTCAGCGCGTTGGGCACATACGGCTTCTCGCTGGGCAACATGTTGAGTATTCGTCACCAGCGCCATGGCCTGGAAACGCTGACCACCAATAGCTGGGCGATGCTGTACGGCACGATAGTCATGGGCGCGATTGCATTGATTCGTGGCGATAATTTCATGCCGGAGTTCACTTTCAGCTACATGGGGGCTCTGTTGTATCTGGCGATTTTCGGCTCAGTTATCGCTTTCGGTGCCTATTTTACTCTCGTCGGACGCATCGGGCCGTCCAACGCGGCGTACAGTACCCTGCTGTTCCCGCTAGTGGCACTGACCATTTCAACGTTTTATGAAGGTTACGTCTGGCACGCCAATGCGGTGCTTGGTCTGGGGCTGATACTGGTAGGCAATCTGGTGATGTTCGCGAAACCGGAAACCTGGTTTAAACGCGGCGTAATGCGTAAAAGCGTGGCATAAAAAAACCGGCGGTTTGCGCCGCCGGTTCTCAGGATTGCTGTAGATTTACACCGGGTCAGGCCTAAACTTGATGGCATCAATCGCCATCTCATCAATTACCGCTTTCAACGTTTCCGCCGTCACGGGCGTGTTCTCGTTCGCGAGGTCCTGGCCCTCACCTTTACGCACCACTTTGATCACTGGCTTATTGGTTTTCGGGTCGATAAGCTCGCCTTCAAAGTACAGATTAGTGTCCATGGTCCGATGCCCTGTCGCCATTTGCGTTCCCGCCACCACTAACGCGACCGGAATAACCTCGTAGAACTGCAGCCCTTCTTTGCTTGAATCCACACCGGTAATGGCACCACGGAAAATCAGGCTGCGCGGGCCTGCGGTGGTGACCAGCGGCTTCCTTTCAGAAATCGCTTTTTTCATTTCCTGGTTGGTGTAATTCAGGATTTCAGACATCGCCTGTTCGCCAAACTGGGTCGTCGGCTTGGGTACCGGATAATAGACAATCGGGTGATACACGACGTTGTCGTAATCCGCCGGGTTGTAGTTCGGATCAATCCAACGCAATTCCGGCTTGCCGGAGGCAGACGTGGTTTCCTGGAGGTCGGAGTAATTTTTCAGAAAGCCAGAATACTTGTCAGGCGAGGCTAACTTGGAAGCACATCCGGTAAGCGCTAACGTGCCCGCAAGTGCGGCCACTTTCAATAAAGTTTTGCTATGCATAAAAGAGTCCCTGTAAAAGTGCAATTGCGGGCTCTTTATAACAAACGACCTTAGTCTTTTTGTGGGAAAAAAAGCGGTTGCGTTAATATTCCAGATTTAATTATCACCCACTAAAAATAGTGGGTGATGAAAGGCTTATTTGATGTCAACTGGGTAGAACAAGTGTTTGCCAAACGGGTCGATTTCATAGCCGCTGACATTTTTGCGCACCGGTTCGAAAATGGTCGAATGGGCAATCATTACCGCGGGCATCTGGTCGTGCATCATCTGCTGCGCCTGCTGATACAGCGCCGTACGTTTCTGCTGATCGGTTATCGATTTCGCTTCAGCGATAAGCTTATCGAACGGCGCATAACACCACTTCGCCGAGTTCGAACCGCCGTTGGCTGACTGGCAGGTAAACAGCGGCCCGAAGAAGTTATCCGGATCGCCCGTCGCCGTCGTCCAGCCCATCAGTGCAGCCTGATGCTCACCGTCTTTCACCCGTTTCAGGTATTCGCCCCACTCATAGGTCGTGATGGTGGTTTTGACGCCAATTTTCGCCCAGTCGGCCTGGATCATCTCCGCCATGCGCTTAGCATTCGGGTTGTACGGTCGCTGCACCGGCATCGCCCATAAATCGACGCTTAAACCGTCGGGATAACCCGCCTCTTTCAGCAACGCTTTGGCTTTCTCCGGATCGAAGTCGTAATCCTTCAACGCGCTGTCGGCGCTCCACACGCCCGGCGGCAGCAGGTTTTTCGCGACGGTGCCGGTGCCGTGGAATACCGCATCAATGATCGCTGGTTTGTTAATGGCCATCGCCAGCGCCTGACGCACTTTCACGTTATCAAACGGCGGCTTTTGGGTATTGAACGACAGGAAGCCGGTATTCAGCCCAGCCTTGCTCATCAGGTTAATGTCTTTGTTTTCTTTCATACGCGGCAAATCGGCCGGATTGGGGAACGGCATCACCTGACACTCGTTTTTCTCAAGCTTGGCATAACGCACCGAGGCGTCCGGCGTGATGCTGAACACCAGTCGGTCAATTTTGGCCTTGCCCTGCCAGTAATCCGGGAAGGCGGTGTACAGAATGCGTGAATCTTTCTGGTACTGTGCCAGCTTAAACGGCCCGGTCCCTACCGGGTTCATGTCGACGCGCTCCGGCGTGCCCGCTTTCATCATCGCGTCGGCATATTCGCTGGAGAGAATCGAGGCGAAATACCAGGCCAGATCCGCCACAAACGGCGCTTCCGGGTGCGCCAGGGTAAAGCGCACCGTATGGTCATCCACTTTGTCGATTTGGGTAATCAGCTTGCCAAACTCGAGGCTTTCGAAGTTGGAATAGCTGCCGCCGGATACCTTGTGGTACGGGTTGTTTTCATCCTTTTGACGCATGAACGAGAAGATAACGTCATCGGCGTTGAAATCCCGCGTTGGGGTAAAGTATTTGTTGCTCTGAAACTTCACGCCCTTGCGCAGATGGAAGGTGTAGACCTTGCCGTCGTCGCTCACGTCCCAGCTTTCCGCGAGGCTCGGCACCAGTTCAGTGGTACCCGGAGTGAAATCCACCAGCCGGTTATACACCGGCACGGCGCTGGCATCGACGCTGGTCCCCGAGGTGTATAACTGCGGGTTAAAATTCTCTGGTGATCCTTCCGAACAGTACACCAGCGTCTTCGCCGCCACGGTGGAACTTACCGTCAGGGCCGCTATCGCCAGTGCCAGCGTTGTCAGTTTGCTTTTCATGTCCATTTCCTGTTCTTATTGATTTAGACTTCAATTGATACCATCAAACACAAATTGCAAACACCTGATAACTAAAATAAAGAAGGAATCACTATGTCTTCTCCGCTCGCCAGTCAATTAACCCAACGCTTCTTCCGCTACCTGGCTATCACCAGTCAAAGCGATGCCAGCGCCACCACGCTGCCGACCACTGTTGGTCAGCATGAAATGGCGCGAGAGCTCACCAAAGAGCTGACACAGCTGGGTCTGGAGAGCATTGAAATTGACGAACACGCCACCGTCACCGCGGTGAAAAAAGGGAACGTCGACGGTGCGCCACGCATCGGTTTTATCACCCATATTGATACCGTAGACGTCGGTTTAGCACCGGATATTCATCCACAAATCCTGCGTTTTACCGGTCAGGATCTCTGTTTGAACGCCGAACAAAACGTCTGGCTACGCGTCGATGAGCATCCTGAAATTCTCGCCTATCCCGATGAAGAGATTATTTTCGGCGACGGCACCAGCGTGCTTGGGGCGGATAACAAAGCAGCGGTCACCGTGGTCATGACCCTGCTGGAGAATTTGACGGAGCAACAGCGTCACGGCGATATCGTGGTGGCGTTCGTGCCGGATGAAGAAGTGGGCCTGCGCGGGGCTAAAGCGCTGGATCTGGAGCGTCGCTTCAATGTCGATTTCGCCTGGACCATCGATTGCTGCGAGCTTGGCGAGATTGTTTACGAGAACTTTAACGCCGCAGCCGCGGAAATCCGCTTCACTGGTGTAACCGCCCACCCGATGTCAGCCAAAGGCGTGTTGGTGAATCCGCTGTTGATGGCGACGGATTTCATCAGTCATTTTGACCGGTCGCAAACGCCGGAACACACCGAGGGCCGCGAAGGCTACGTCTGGTTTAACGGCATGGACGCGGTGCAGAGCCAGGCGATTCTTCGCGCCAATATTCGTGATTTTGATCTGCAAAATTTTGAGCGCCGTAAACAGCAAATTGCCGATATCGCCGCGAAGATTGCCGCGCAGTATCCGACGGCCAAAGTGGAATTTCAGATAAGCGATACTTACAGCAACATCAGCAACGCCGTGGGTGAAGATCGTCGCGCTATCGACCTGATGTTTGAGGCAATGGAAAGTCTGGGGATTACGCCGAAACCCACGCCGATGCGCGGGGGCACCGACGGCGCGGCGCTGTCAGCCAAAGGGCTGCTGACCCCGAACTTCTTCACCGGCGCGCACAACTTCCACTCGAAGTTTGAATTTTTGCCGCTGAAATCGTTCGAGGCTTCGTACAATGTTGCCCTTCAGCTGTGTCTGCTGGCCGCGCGTTAAGCGGGTTTGCGCGCCAGCATAGTGGCGAAACGCAGTTTAATGCGATTGCCGTTGGCGTCGGTGCGATGTAACTCACCGACGTCCTCGTTATAACGGTCAAATTCCCAGCCTGCGTAATAATCCTTCAGCTCGCCCTGTTTAAAGGCAAACGGGAAACCGACGTTACACGGATAGTCGTCGGTATCCATCGCCGCGACGATCAGGTTCCAGCCGCCCGGTTTGGTGCAGCGCTGCATGTTGGCGATCAACCCTGGGATGGTGTCGGCCTGGAGGAACATCATCACCACGGTCGACAGAATAAAGTCATATTCGCCCTCGAACGTCAGCGTATTGAGGTCAAGCTCTTTCGAGCGCAGATTATCCAACCCTTCCGCCTGACGAACCGTTTCCAGATTCATAATGCCCGCCGGGTTTTTATCCCACGCCGTCACGTCAAAGCCGTTCGCCGCCAGATACAGACTATTGCGTCCGTTTCCGCAGCCTAAATCCAGCGTTTTGCCTGGGGCGATTTTGGTCGCCGCATGCAGCACTTCGGAATGGGTGCGCGTCATGCCGTATTTATCAGTGAAGTAATTTTCATCGCAGCGGGTCATCGGGAGTCCTTATCGGCTATCGGTTTATGCTTTAAAGATGCATTTTAAAAGAATCTTATGGGTCGCGTCACTGAGATTCTTTGCTACGTTTATGTTAAGCCCCCGTTACGAGAAGAGTAATGAACAAGTACCGTCTCAGCGACACCTCACGTGCATACAGTTATCAGCAAGATACTGAAAAAAAGAGCGTTACCCTCTGGCAGATCATCGCGCTACGCGATTTTGCTGACGTGACGCAGGACACCGCAGGCGGATGGGTCGACGCTGAAACGGCGCTCAGTCAGGAGGGCGACTGCTGGATTTACGATCAAAATAGCGTGGTATTTGCCGACGCTAAGATAACGGGCAATGCGCGCATTACGCAGGCTTGTACCCTGTCGCACGGCGCAGTGATTGAGGATAATGCCTGGATTGACGGCGCGATTATCAGTCATCAGGCACAAATAAGTGACAACGTCACTGTTCAGCATTCGCGAGTGCGTGGAAAATGCCATATTTTCGGTGAGGCGCGCATTCTCAACGAGTGTGACATTATCGCCGCTATGGGTTTAACGCCCGACAGCACGCAACACCTGCAAATCTACGATCGCGCCACCGTCAGCAATTCTCGCGTTGTGCATCAGGCGCAAATCTACGGCGAGGCGATTGTCGACCAGGCCTTTATCGAGCATCGGGCTGAAGTGTTTGACGCCGCGCTGTTGCAGGGCAACGAAGAAAACAACGTCTGGGTGTGCGACTGCGCAAAAGTTTACGGCAATGCGCGCGTGGTGGCGGGCAGAGGCGAAGACGCGATTCCCACGTTGCGATACAGCTCGCAGGTGGCGGAAAACGCGGTGGTCGAAGGCAACTGCGTGCTTAAGCATCACGTGCTGATCGGCGGTCACGCATGGCTGCGCGGCGGCCCGATTCTGCTCGACGACAAAATCCTGATTGAGGGCAACGCGCGGGTCATCGGTGACGTGGTTATCGAGCATCGCGTCGAAATCTGCGGCAACGCCATTATCGAAGCCTATGCTGGCGACCGCATTCACATTCGCGGGCGCAAGGTTATCAACGGCGACGAACGCGTGACCCGCACGCCGCTGCTGGGCTCACTCTAAAACCTCGTCGATAATCCGGCCGTAAATGTTCTGATCGTGATAAT
Organism: Scandinavium goeteborgense; assembly: GCF_003935895.2. Taxonomy (GTDB): domain Bacteria; phylum Pseudomonadota; class Gammaproteobacteria; order Enterobacterales; family Enterobacteriaceae; genus Scandinavium; species Scandinavium goeteborgense. The sequence continues at coordinate 2,364,288 of NZ_CP054058.1, forward strand.
GGCCGTTGAGAAACTCCGCCTGTTTCAGGCAGCCTTCCAGTAAAAACCCGTTGCGCAGCGCCACCTGGTTGCTGCGCTCATTCTCCACCCGACACTTGATCACAAACCGCCGCACTTCGCCCTGCTGCGCGTAATAGTGCATAAACGCCTGCAAACAACGGCTGATAATCCCCTGGCCTTGATGCGCCTCATCCAGCCAGTAGCCGATGTAACCCGTCTTGTTCAGCGGCTCAATCGCGTTAAACGACAGCACGCCCACCACCTCATCACCCTGCACAATCATGAAGACCTTGGCGTAACCGCGCTGGTGCAGCATCCGGTTGCTGAGCAGGTTTTGCCGGGTATCGTCTTCCCCGCCGACAAACTGCGGCCAGTTAAGCGAATGCTGCAGCCAGTGACGATTACTAAGAACCAATTGGTGCAGCGGTGAAACAAAACGCTCATGCGCTGCATGCAGCGAAACCCCCTTTAACACCGAGATTGTCTCGTCCTGTAGTGGAAGTTCTTCGATCATGATGACTCCTTATTGCCAGCGAAAACGCACTAAAACAATGCACACCTTCATCACAATCGTGCGCCATGGACGGGCATACTACGCAAAACCCGCGGCTGGCGCGGCACGCCCGGCTGGCACGTCTCTTGCTTTACCCGTTTGTAACCCAAAGGAGAGACAACAAGATGAAAGCAATCGTGATTGGTGGTGGCATTGGTGGCCTCTCTGCGGCCATCGCCCTGAAGCAGTGCGGCATTGAAACCGAGGTTTATGAAGCTGTTAAACAGATTAAACCGGTTGGGGCTGCCATTTCAATCTGGCCAAACGGCGTTAAGTGCCTGAATTGGCTGGGTATGAAAGAGCAACTGCGAAAATTAGGGGGGCCACTGGAGTATATGTCCTATCGCGATTTCCGCCATAACCAGACTATGACGCGTTTCAGCCTCGACCCGCTGGTGCAAAGCGTCGGCGAACGCCCGTGGCCCGTGGCACGCGCGGGATTACAGGACATGCTGCTCGACACCTACGGACGCGACGACGTGCAGTTCGGCAAACGGGTGGTGAGCGTGGAATCTTTTGCGGACGGCGTGCGCGCCACCTTTGAAGACGGACACACCGCCGAAGCGGATCTGCTGGTCGCTGCCGACGGCGCGCATTCGGCGATCCGCTCGTGGGTGATTGGCTATCAGACGGAACGCCGCTACGCCGGGTACGTCAACTGGAACGGACTGGTCACTATCGACGACTCTCTCGCGCCCGCCAACCAGTGGACCACCTGGGTCGGCGAAGGTAAACGCGTCTCGCTGATGCCAGTTGCCGGGAATCGCTTCTACTTCTTCTTCGATGTACCGCTGCCGACGGGCCTGGCGGAAGACCGCGATACCGCGCGCGCCGATTTACAGCGTTATTTCAGCGGCTGGGCTGAACCGGTGCAGCAGTTGATTGCGCAGATTGACCCGCAGACCACCAACCGCATTGAAATTCACGACATCGAACCGCTGGAAACGCTGGTGCGTGGCCGCGTGGCGCTGCTCGGCGACGCCGGGCACAGCACGACACCGGATATCGGCCAGGGCGGCTGTGCGGCAATGGAAGACGCGGTGGTGCTGGCGATGACCCTGCAAACGCACTCGCTGGGCATTGAAGACGCCCTGCTGCGCTATCAGGAAAAACGCGCCTGGCGGGTGAAAGATTTGGTGCTCAAAGCGCGTAAACGCTGCGACGTGACCCACGGCAAAGATATGCAGGAAACCAAAGCCTGGTACGCCGATTTGTACCAGGAAACCGGCGACCGCATTTTGGCCGGGATGCGCGAAACCATCGTCGGCGGCCCGTTAGGTTGAGTGGCACGGGCCTACGGGATTGGTAGGCCCGTGCCAGCGCAGCGCCGCCGGGCAGCCGTGCATCATTCCCCGGCTTTGACGAAATCGATAAATGCCCTTAACGGCGGCGGCAGCAGTTTGCGTCCGGAGTAGTAAAGAAACGGCCCAGCGAACGGCTGCCACCAGGGTTCGAGGATAGGCTCCAGCTCGCCGCTGTCGAGATACGGCCGCAGCCAGCCTTCGAACAGATGGATAACGCCGAAGCCTTCCCGCGCCAGGCTTACGCCCAAATCCGCCCCGGTGCCACCGCTGTATATGAGCGGGCCATGCGGCTCAATATGGCAAACCTCCTCCCCGCGCTGAAAGCTCCATCGCTCAAGATTGCCTTTCGCAAAGCGCCCACGGATGCACGGCATTTTCAGCAAATCGTCCGGGTGCTGCGGGCGGCCCGTCTTTTCCAACAGCGCTGGCGCGGCAGCAGTGGCAAACCGCTGTTCGCGCGGCCCAATCGGCATCGCAATCATGTCCTGCTCCAGCCGATCGTCGTAGCGGATCCCCGCGTCGCACCCGGCGGCAACGATATCGATCACGCCGGTTTCGGCGATCACCTCTACGCTGATGTCAGGAAAACGTTGCAGAAAGCGCGTCAGCAGCGGGGCCAGAAACAGCCGCGTGGCGTTAACCGGCACGTTCAGCCGCAGATTGCCCGCGGGCTTATCACGGGCAGAGTTCACGATTTGCAGCGCCAGTTCCAGTTCAGCAAACGCGGGCGCAACGCGCTCCAGCAGCTGCTGGCCCTGCTCCGTCGGCAAAACGCTGCGGGTGGTGCGATGCAGCAGCCTCACGCCCAGATGATTCTCCAGCCGCCGCACCGCATCGCTCAGGCCCGATGGGCTTTGCTGCAACAGCCTGGCCGCTTCACGAAAGCCACCCGCGCGGGCCACGGCGGCGAACGCTTTCAGGTCGCTCAGTTCGTCAGTTGTTCGTTTTGGCATTTTAATATGCACCTATATCGCCGTTTATGGCGCTACAGAATAGCGTATTTCGCGCCATTGTGCGCCATGGCGAACAGGCCGTGCGCCCGCGAGGGGATTATCGTTTGCGCCATTGCTCACTAAGATGACCGACATCAACCGCACGCCAGAAACGTTTCGGCGTCAACCAGGAGCACTTTTATGTCAAATTCAACTCAACGCCTCGCCCTCGTCACCGGCGCGACCTCAGGTATTGGCCAGGCCTTCGCCCGTCGCCTTGCAAACAACGGCTACAACGTGATTGCCGTTGGCCGACGCCAGGACCGCCTTGACGCGCTGGCCGCTGAATTCCCGGCCGGGCAAATTCGCCCGATGGTTGCTGATTTAAGCCAGGCCGATGGTCAGAACCGCGTGGCGGAACTGTGCCGCCAGGAACCGCTGACGCTGCTCATTAACAATGCAGGCGTGGCGCACTATATGGCCTTCACCGCGCTGCCAGTGGAAAAAGCCAGCGAACTGTTGCAGGTCAAAGTGGTCGCGCCAACGCTGCTGGCCCACGCCGCCGCCCCGGGCATGGTGGCACGCAACACCGGCATCATCATTAACGTCGCGGGGATGCTGGGCTTCGGTGCCACCGCCCCGCTCGGACAGGCTGCGGGCCGGGCGACCTATGTTGCCGCGCTGTCGCATCTGGTGTCACTGTCGCTGGCATTGAATGAAGAACTGAAGCCTGCGGGACTGAATGTGCAGGTCTTGTGTCCGGGCGTGGTTGCGACCGAGTTTCACGAGCGTCAGGGAATGGATTTGAGCGCATTGCCGCGCATGACGGCGGAAGATGTCGTTACTGCCAGCCTGCGTTCACTGGAAATCGGAGAAGTGATTTGCGCGCCGGGTGTGGAAGATGTGACGCTGTTGGATAATGCGTTGAATGCCAATTTGCAGGCGTTTAGCGGGCAATCGCCGAAACTGGCGACACGTTATCAGTAAAACGGACTTGCCCGGCAGCATTACCTTTGCCGGGCCTACACTTGCACGGGCCCACGAAATGGGCCCGTACAATGTGCAACTTACTTCATTACGCGGTCATCAACGTAATGACGTTTATCCGCTGCCGGCGGGAAATACTGATACAGCCAGGTTTCGCTGACCGCATCGCCCTGACAGCGCAGGAACATGCGCATTTCAACCGGATCGGTTGAGTCGTTAGTCGGATACCAGTCAAACAGGATCCGATAGCCGTCGAACGGTTCGACGTACAGAATCTCTACCTGCTTCGCTTCACCGTTAGACAGGGTGATCACCGGCTCAATGCCTTTCGGTGCCGCCGCTTTCAGGTCGCCACCGACAAAATCGATAGCGAAACGACGCGCCCATTTCTCAGGGTAATGCTCGCCCGGCGCCCAGCCTTCCGGGAAACCGCCCATACCGGTACGGGTCGCCATCACGCGTGCTAACGGGGAACGTACCGGCGGCTGTGCGGCCCAGTACAGACGATATTTGAAGTCCAACTCGTCGCCCGCCTTCACCGCTTTCTTCGGCTGCCAGAAGCAGACGATGTTATCCAGCGTTTCGCCGGTCGTCGGGATTTCCATCAGCGAGACAGCGCCTTCACCCCACTGGTTACGCGGCTCGACCCACAGGCTTGGGCGTTTGTCGTACCAGCCCATGACGTCCTGATAGTGTGAGAAATCGCGATCAAGCTGCAACAGGCCAAACCCGCGCGGGTTTTTGTCCTGGAACGCGTTGAACTGCAGTTTCTGCGGGTTGTTCAGTGGGCGGCAAACCCACTCGCCGTTGCCACGCCACATCGCCAGGCGATCGGAGTCGTGGATTTGCGGGTGAATGGTGTCGCAGGTACGGCGTTCGTTGTTACCGCAGCTGAACATGCTGGTCATCGGAGAAATGCCGAGCTGTTTGATGTCTTTGCGCGCAAAGATGTGGTTTTCCACATCCATGATCACCTGCGTTTCCTGGCAGTTGACGGTAAATTTGTAGGCACCGGTGACGCTTGGGCTGTCGAGCAGCGCATACACGGTGAAGACCGTGGCGCCCGGTTTGACGGTTTCAAACCAGAACGAGGTGAAGTCAGGGAACTCTTCCGGCGTGTCGGTGAAGGTATCCACCGCCAGGCCACGGGCGGACAGGCCGTACTGATAGGTGTTGTCGACCGCGCGGAAGTAGCTCGCGCCGAGGAACGACACGATATCGCGGCGCGCCAGTTCAGGGGCTTTAAAGGTACGGAAGCCGGCGAAACCGAGATCGGTCTGCCCTTCCAGCTGTTTGGTGTCGACGCCCGCGTCGTTGTATTTGAACAGCTCCGGGCGGAAGTGAATTTCACGCGCCTGCTGGGACACAGTATCGAGGGAGAACATGCGCACGCGGCGGCGGAAGCCCATCCCAACGTGGAAGAACTGGATATCCAGTTTGCGATCTTCGATGTTGTTCCACAGCGACTGAGAGGCGTCGTACTGAATGCTGTTGTAAGCCTGCGGCGTCAGCTCTGCCAAGGTTTTCGGCAGGTCTTTCGGTGCACCGCCCCACGGCTGGCTCGCTAAATCACGCGCCATGGATTGCAGAACGGAGTAGTCAAAGCGGCGCGTTTGCCCATCGGCAATTGACGAGTCATCAGCCAGGGCCGCTTTGGAGAAGAGAGAGGCGATTCCAGTTGTAGCGCTCACCGCGGCTACAGCCATTGAAGATTTTATAAAGTGTCTGCGATTCATGCCTGAGTCAGCGTCCTTCTGTGATAATCGACTTCGCTAAGAATCGCCCACTCTAGACAAAAAACGCTGATAATCCAATTGTTGGCGGTACAAAATGCGCCCAAACCCGGAAATAAATAATTGCGATCGGAAGTGACTGAATCGGGCTGTAAAAAAGCGTAAGCCGATAAAAATAAAAAAGCCCCGGGAGCGACATCACTCACAGGGCCAAAAGAGTACGCTGTTTTTACTTCACGCTGACGTCGATACCCGGGAAGTATTTCGCGGCAAGTTTAGTGATAGTGCCGTCGGCGCGCACTTTATCGATAGCCGCATCCAGCTGTTTCTTCTCTGCGGTATCGCCTTTGCGCAGGCCAAAACCAATGCCGCTGCCCAGAATGGTGTCATCCGCTACCGGTTTGCCGATAAAGCCAAACCCTTTGCCCTGCGGTTTGCTGAGGAACCCGGCCTGCCCGGCGGCAGACATCACCAGCGAGGCGTCAATGCGACCATTGAGCAAATCGGCCCACGCCATGTTCTGATCTTTATAGGACACCACGGTCACGCCGTGCTTTTCCCAATGCTCTTTGGCATAGGTTTCCTGAATAGAACCCTGCAACACGCCGATGGTTTTGCCGTTCAGCCCTTCCGGCGTGGCCTGCATCCCGCTGCCTTCTTTCCCGACTAACTGTGACGGAATGCGGTAAATCGGCTGGGTGAAATCAATACTTTTACGGCGCTGTTCGGTGATGTTCATCGCCGAGTTAATGGCGTCAAATTTCTTGGCCACCAGACCTGGGATCAGCGAATCAAACGAGCTTTCCACCCAGCTGCATTTCAGCGCGGCAGCTTTACAGATGGCATTACCCAAATCGATATCAAAACCCTGCAGTTCGCCCGCGGAATTACGGCTCTCGAATGGCGGGTATTCCGCCTCCACGCCGAAACGCAACTCGCCTGCCGCAAAGGAAGAGACCGAACAGAACAGGCCCATACCCACAATCAGTGCTTTCAGTTTCATCGCCAACGCCCCTTAACGTGATTTAACCTGACACAGGGCCGCAGCGCCTGCCCGTAATGTGGCCTCATCTTTAGCAAAAGAGAGGCGAATCAGTTTGTTATCTGTGCCATCGGTGTAGAACGCCGACAGCGGAATAGTCGCCACGCCGTGATCTACAATCAGGCGTTTCACCATTTCACTGTCGCTTTCATCACTGAAATGGCTGTAATCGGCCAGCAGGAAGAACGAGCCCTGGCTTGGCAGCAGCTTAAACGGCGACTCCGCCAACAGGGTTTGCAGCAGGTCGCGCTTGCGTTGATATAAAGCCGCAAGCGACAGCCAGGTTTGCGGATCATTCATATGTTCCGCGAAGGCATATTGCATCGGCGTATCGGCGGAGAACATCAAAAATTGATGCACTTTGCAGATTTCGTCCATCAATTCCGCCGGAGCCACGCAGTAACCCACGCGCCAGCCGGTGACGTGATAGGTCTTGCCGAAAGACGAAATAATCACGCTGCGCTCTGCCAGCTGCGGGTGCGTCGCCATGCCGTGATGCGGCTGACCGTCGAACACCACGTGCTCGTACACTTCGTCGGACAGGACCACAATATCGGTGTTGCGGGTCAAGGCCGCGAGCTGGTTTAAATCGTTGGCATCGAACACTTTCCCGCTCGGATTATGCGGCGTGTTGATGATGATCATCCGCGTACGCGGCGTGATTGCCGCGCGCACTTCGTCCCAATTGACGGTGAAATCCGGCACTGTCAGCTTGATGGCCACCGGCGTGGCGCCCTGTAAACGGACAATCGGCGCATAGCTGTCGAACGACGGCTCAAAGTAAATGACTTCATCACCGGGGTGTACCAGCCCGCTGATCGCGGAATAAAGCCCTTCGCTGGCGCTGGCGGTGATCAGCACTTCGCTGTCCACGTCGTACTGCGTGCCGTACAAATCGGCAATTTTGTCCGCGATACGCGTTTTCAGGGCATGCAGCCCAGTCATCGGCGCATACTGGTTATGTCCCTCTTCCATCGCGCGCGTCACGCTCTGTACCAGCCGCGTATCGCAGGCAAAATTCGGCGCGCCCTGGGAAAGATTAATGGCGTTATGCTGAGAAGAAAGCTGGCCAATCACGGTAAAGATAGTGGTGCCCACATCGGGCAGCTTGGTACGGGTTTTCACCGGAGAACGCAGAGTCATTGCCAATCCTTTCTCAGTAAATATGCATAACTATTCAATACAAAGCCTCGGAAGGCGACAATCGAATTGTTGTCATAGTAGCCATGAGAAAATTGCATAGCTGGCAGCAGAGTCTAGACTTACAGCAGTCAAATTCAGGTGAGCAACAATGAAAAGAATCGCGATAGTCGGCAGTGGCCCCACCGGCATTTACACCTTTTTCTCGATGCTGAAGAACCAGACCCCGGTCGCCATTACGGTGTATGAACGTGCCGATGAAGCGGGCGTTGGGATGCCTTACGCAGATGAAGACAACTCGCGTCTGATGCTGGCGAACATTGCCAGCATTGAAATTCCACCGATATTTAGCCGCTATCTGGAATGGCTCAAAAGCCAGAGTCCGGCGCATCTGGCACGCTATGGCGTGGAGACCGACACCTTACACGAGCGCCAGTTTCTGCCGCGCATTTTGCTCGGGGAATACTACCGCGACCAGTTCTTGCAGTTAGTCAACCAGGCAAAACGCCAGGGTTTTGAGGTTACGGTGAACGAGTCCTGCGAAGTTACGGACCTCAAGGTTACCGACGCGGGCGTGACCCTGTGGGCTGAAGGTGAAGCCGTTTCAGCGCCCTTTGATTTAGCGGTGATCGCCACCGGGCACGTCTGGCCGGACGACGAAACGGCGACGCGAACGTATTTCCCCAGCCCGTGGTCCGGCTTGATTGAAGCCAAAATCGACGCGGGCAACATCGGCATTATGGGTGCCTCGCTAAGCGCCATTGACGCCGCGATGGCCGTCGTCGTGCAGCACGGCAAGTTTACAGAGACCGACGACCAGCCCACGCAATTCACGCTCGACGATGCCAGTCAGGCCTTGCAGATTACGCTGCTGTCCCGCTCGGGGATTTTGCCCGAGGCTGACTTTTACTGTCCTCTTCCCTACGAACCCCTCGCTGTAGTGACGGAATCGGCGCTTCAGCGGGAAATTGCCGCCGGAAGCGACGGATTACTCGACCGCGTATTTGCGCTGATCGTTGAGGAACTTGAACAGGCCGACCCGGCGTGGAGCGCGAAAATCGCTCTTCACACCTTAAATGCAGATACCTTCGCGAAAGCATGGTTTGCCGACCGCAGAAACCACGGTCCATTCCAGTGGGCAGAAGCGAACCTGCAAGAAGTAGAACGTAACAAACGCGATAAACACACCGTGCCCTGGCGCTATACCATTCTGCGGTTACACGAGCCGGTAGAGGATATCGTGCCGTCGCTGACTGACGCCGACCGGGAACGCTTTAAGCACGGGCTGGCGAAGGTGTTTATCGATAACTACACCGCCATTCCGCCGCAGTCTATTCGCCGGCTACTGGCCCTGCGTGAGGCCGGGATCCTCAGTCTGCATGCCCTCGGCGAGGATTACACGATGACAGTGAAAGAACACGGCACGGTTATTTCGGGCCAGGATGGCACTTACTCATTCGATACTTTTATTGACGCCCGCGGGCAGAAATCATTAAAGATAAAGGATTTGCCGTTCCCCTCTTTACGCCAGCAGCTTGAGGCCACCGGGGAGGATTTCCCCGACGTCGCCGACGATTACACCCTGCTTGAGCCGCCCTGCATGCGCGGGCGTATCGCCTTTGGCGCCCTGCCGTATTTGATGCATGACAGGCCGTTTATCCAGGGCCTGACGGTCAGTGCAGAAATCGGGGAAAACATCGCGAACGCGGTAGCGAAACCAGCCGAACGTGGCCGCAGGCGATTGCCGTTTATCGAGCTGTAACGCCATGTCATACTCGCCATGAATAATTTGCATAGCTGGAGTCAGCATGTCACGTAGCCAGTTGCCCCTGAATGCCATCGAAACCTTTCTGGTGACCGCCCGTCATCTCAATCTGACGCACGCGGCGAAAGAGCTGTGTCTGACCCAAGGCGCGGTGAGCCGTAAGATTGCCACGCTGGAAGCCTGGTTTGGTTTTCCGCTTTTTGAGCGCCTGGCGCGCGGCCTGCGTTTATCGCCTCAGGGCAGCGCGCTCTACCCGGAACTGATGACCTCGTTCAACCAGATGGTGATGGTCGCCGAACAGGCACGCCAACAGCAGACCGTGGTTCGCCTGAAAGCGCCGACTTGTGCCATGCGCTGGCTGGTGCCGCGTCTGGTGGACATCGAGCAGCGTTTTCCCGACATGCAAATTGCGCTCACCACCACCACTGAGCATTCGGTGAATTTCAAAACCGAACCCTTTGATGCCGCGATTGTTTTTGGCACGCATATGAATGCAGGCGATTTGCTGTTTGAGGAGTCGCTCACGCCGGTGGTCAGTCATCGGCTGGCGGATAATATCCCGTTTTCAGGCATGACATTTTTGCATCCCACCCGCGATAAAACCGACTGGTCATTGTGGCTGGCGCAGCTGCCGGCGCCGTTGCCATCGGCGATGCAAAAGAATCAGCATTTCGACACCATGGACCTGGCGATCACCGCCGCCATTCAGGGGTTTGGTGTGGCAATTGCCGATGAAACCTTGGTAGAAGAGGATTTGCTCAGCGGACGGCTGGTGCGGCCCTCTGCGCTGAGTGTTAAAACCGGGGCCAGCTACCGCCTTGTGGTGCGCGAAGTCTCCGCCAAAGCCATCGGGCTGAACCAGTTTCGCAGCGGGCTGCTTAATCCAGCGTCACGTGATGACGCATCACTCGCCGAAACAACGCCAGACGCGCACGCATAAAGCGGTTTTCCACTTTGAATCCGGCCAGTTTGTTCAGCCCGATCCGCAGCAGACGGTCGCGACCTTTGATTGATGCCGGCCAGCGCACCGGACCGTGCAGCGTGTCACACGCCACGCTCGCGTTGCGGGCAAAATTCACCCAGTAATCGGCCACCTGCGCCGAAAAGGCCAGATCCCGCGCGTTCACGTAGTGACGCGAAGGTTCCGCCAGATTTAGCGTATCGAACACGTACGGGACTTCGTTGCCGTGCCACGCCCCGTTTTTATAAGTGTGATGTTCCGCCTCCGCGACGTAATCGAACCAGTAACGCCAGCACGGCTGCCCGACGCGTTGTTGCGCCTGCATCAGCACGTAACCGAGCGTGGTAAACGCCATATCGCGACACACCTGACGGCCCAGTTCGATATCGCCCTTCACGCCCGGATACAACAGCTTAATCAGCCCCAGACCCAGGCGGCGCTCCTGCCGAAGCTTCTGGATTTGCCCGGCGAGGTCAACGCCAAACACCGCCATTACGCTGGCCTCATCGCTGTTCGACCCCACCATAATGGGCACCGGATGCTGGCGCGCGGTGAAGAACATCTCCAGCATTGATTCCGGTAAAACCGCATCGCCGCACACCGGAACCGGGCCGGGTTTTAGCGCGCCTTCCAGCGGCCAGAACGCCTCGGGCGGAATGGCGCGCAACTGTTCTGCACTGGCATTCTGCAAGCCGAAATGGGCAGCAACGGCTTCGCCCTGCGCCATCGCTTTATCAAGCGGTGTGTCCGGCAGCGTATAACCGCTCTGGATAATCGCTTTATGAAACAATCCATTGGCTTTTGGCGAAGCCAACAATGACAGCACGCTGCGCGCCCCGGCGGATTCACCAAATAATGTGACGTTGTCACTATCACCGCCAAAAGCGGCAATATTTTCCTGCACCCATTTCAGGGCCGCGATTTGATCTAACAGGCTGAAATTACAGACCCGCTCGCCCTCTTCACCGTCCAGCGCCGGATGCGCGAAACAGCCCAGATGACCGAGCCGATAGTTAACGGTGACCACCACCACGTCGCGTTTCGCCAGCGCGTGTCCGTCGTACGGCGGCAAACTGCCCGCGCCAATCGTAAACCCACCGCCGTGCAGCCAGACCATCACCGGCAATGGCTTCGCGGGTGTTGCAGGCGCCCAGACGTTGAGATAGAGGCAATCTTCGGAGAATCGACCAGGGTCACCGCCGCCCAGTTCGCGGCAGTATTCGATGTTTTGCCAGCTTGCAGGGGAAAAGGTTTGCGCGTCACGCACGCCATGCCACGACGCAACAGGCTGCGGAGAACGCCAGCGCAGTGGCCCAACGGGCGGCGCGGCAAACGGAATACCGCGCCAGATGTGAATTTCGTTGTCGGTCAGCCCCAGCAGGGAGCCCTGCCGGGTGTGCACCAGCGGCATGGAGGGATTATGCATCGCGTGCTTCCTTTATCAGCAATGCACCCAGTTTATGCGGGTTTTAACCCGATTCGCAACGTCAAAGGGCGGGTTTGCCCGGTGGCGCTGCGCTGACGCGGGCCTACGTTTCTTCGACGCGGCTTACAATAAACCGCACCGCCGCTTACTGCGGTCTTCGGCTTCCTGATAGAGCTGAAATTCGTCAAGCACCGGGCAGCCGAGCGCGGCTTCAAACGCGGCTTTGCTGGAATTGCCGTGGCTTCGAGCCTGGGTTTCATTGCCGAGGTTGGACTGGAAAATACCCGCAGCGCTAACCGGCAGGAAATCTTCGTAGGTGATGGGCTGCGCCACCAGCCAGCCGCGTTCAATCAATGGCTGCGGGTCATCGCCGGGGCGAAACGCCTGACGATGAGATTCTCCGGTCGGCGTCAAACGGTAGCGGAAATAGGCCAGCTCCTGACGGCGCAGGAACATTTCGCTGTCCGGGAACGCTTTGAACATCTCCGACAAATGCTGCTGATGGCTGAGATTGTCTTTGCCGGTTCCGGCTTCGGTCAGCAAGGCGTCGTACAGCGCGCGCCCTTTCGGCGTCAGCGCCACGCCGCGTTGTTCGATTTCACCAAATCGCGCAGTATGCGTGCCGCGATGTTCCCCGGCGAACAGCACCGGCTCCTCCAGCGCTTTAAAACTGGTCTGGCGCAGCAGAATCGGCACTTCACGGCGCGGCGGGCCTTCAATCAGGACTTTCGGCTCGATGCCATATTCCGGCATCAGCTGCTGTACGCGGTCAATATCGAGCGTGCGCGGCGTGAGGTGATTGATGTGACAGCCGGGGAAGCACACCACATCGGCAATCAGGCGATGTTCATTGTGCAGCGCCAGATACGTGTCCTGCTCCACCGTGGCGTGACTGTGCCAACGGAAGGTTTCGAGCGCCTCTTTGACAAACTCTTTCGCCTCAGCCGCCGTGAACTGGCCCTGAGCCTCAAAGTGGCCGATCAGCTCGCGGCAGCGCGGCGTGAAGATATCGCGCTTCGCCAAAATGTCGGCGGCTTTGTCACGCAGCACAACGTTGTCGATGAGATCAAGGCGCAGCAGCGAGGTAAAGACGCGAAACGGATTGCGCGCCAGGGCGGCATCTTCCACCGGGCGAAACGCCGTGGAGTGCACCGGCACGCCCGCTTGAGAGAGGTCGTAATAGCTGACCGGCTTCATGCCCATGATCGCAAACATGCGGCGCAAGGTCGCCAGTTCATCGGCAGAGCCTACGCGGATTGCGCCGTGGCGTTCAACGTTGAGTCGCGCCAGCTCGTCAGCGTTCGCCAGCTGTTCATGCAGGTGCGGATTATGTTCCAGCACCGCCAGGTTTACATCCGCCACAAGTTCCAGCAACGTGCCGTACTGCGGAACTTCCTGCTGGTACATCGCTGACATTGCCTGCGAAAAGTTTTCCCGAATCTCATCAGCCGTGATGGTGTTCGCCATGATGTCATGTCTCCAGTGAATATTACCTGGAGTGTACATAAGCCATTTGCCGCCGGGAGGAAGAATTTCTGAATTGTGATCGCGGATAACCTCTCGCTTTACGCCCTGCTTTTGTGCGGTTTATAACCTGGCGTTATGCAAAAAGCCGTATAAATTCACTTTAAATTAACAATATGATTACACACACTCCGAGTGACGATATCACAACAATAAAGAAGTCCTCTGACCCGGAGCGCCCTATGACCGAAAAATGGACACCACGCGAAGTGGTGCATCGTGATTACAACAGTCACCCGCCCGCCTTTGCCCCCGGCTATAAAACCAGCGTGCTGCGTTCGCCGCGTAATGCGCTGATCTCCCTGCAAAACTCACTCTCGGAAATTACCGGCCCGATATTTAGCAGTGACGATCTTGGCCCGCAGGACAACGATCTTATCCTTAACTACGCCAAAGACGGGCTGCCGATTGGCGAACGCATTATCGTCCACGGCTACGTGCGTGACGGCTTTGGTCGTCCGATGAAAAATACCCTGGTAGAAGTGTGGCAGGCCAATGCGGGTGGCCGCTACCGACATAAGAAAGATCAGTATCTGGCCCCCGTGGACCCGAATTTTGGGGGCTGTGGCCGCGTGCTGACCGACGAGAACGGCTATTACTTTTTCCGCACCATCAAGCCCGGCCCGTATCCGTGGCGGAATCAGGCCAGCGACTGGCGCCCTTCTCACATCCACTTTTCTCTGTCTGGCGAAGCCTTCGCCCAACGCTTGATTACCCAAATGTATTTCGAGGGTGACCCGTTGATCAAACAGTGTCCGATTGTGAAAACCATCAATAATGATGACGCTATTCGCACCCTGATTGCTGAACTTGACACCCACGCCGCCGTGCCGCTGGACAGCCTCGCCTATCGTTTCGATCTGGTGCTGCGCGGCAGTCGCGCCACGCTGTTTGAAAACCGTACTCAGGGAGCCGCGCGATGAAAGACTATTTAGCTGAAACCGCCTCGCAAACCGCCGGGCCGTATGTGCACATTGGTCTGGCCCCGGAAACCGCCGGTTTTCACATCTTCGAGAAAAACTTCGGCCCGGTGCTGACCAACAGCCATACCGAAGGCGAGCGCATTACCCTTGAAGGCCGCGTGTTCGACGGCTCCGGCACGCTGGTGCGTGATGTCCTGCTGGAAATCTGGCAGGCCAACGCCGCGGGGCGCTATAACCACCCTGCCGACCAACAGCAGGACAAACGCCTCGACGGTGATTTTCGTGGCTGGGGACGCAGCTGCTCTGACTTCGACACGGGCGTCTGGCGCTTTGAGACCATCAAGCCTGGCGCGGTCGTTGGGCGTGACGGTCGCCTGATGGCCCCGCATGTGAATCTGTGGATTGTGGCCCGTGGGATTAACATCGGCCTGAACACCCGGATGTATTTCTCCGATGAGCAGGATGCCAATCAGCGCGACCCGGTACTGAACCTGATTGAGTGGGAAGTCCGCCGCAACACGCTGATTGGCCAGCGCGAACAGCGCGGCAATGAGGTTGTTTACCGCTTTGATATTCATCTCCAGGGTGAAGCTGAAACGGTTTTCTTCGATCTCTAAACACAAAAAGCCCGGCAAAGACAAAATGCCGGGCTTTTTGTCGGCTATTCCATAACCACATGTAACGCAATTAACCATTATGTTAATGATATTTTGCTAGCAAGTTATCAAATCCCAACAAGTTCCCTTGATACCCGCCCCGCACACTCTTTAACATCCGGTTATGGAAAAAAATGGTCTCTTCAGTCAGCGCATTCGTTTGCGCCATTTGCATACGTTTGTCGCCGTCGCTCAACAGGGCACGCTGGGCCGTGCGGCGGAAACGCTTAACCTCAGTCAACCCGCGCTGTCGAAAACCCTCAACGAACTGGAACAGCTCACCGGCACCCGCCTTTTTGACCGGGGTCGTATGGGCGCTCAGCTGACGCTGGTCGGGGAACAGTTTTTGACTCACGCGGTAAAAGTGCTTGATGCGCTGAATACTGCCGGTCAGGCGCTGAATCGCAAAGAGGGGCTCGGTGGCGACGTGGTGCGTATCGGCGCCCTGCCGACCGCCGCGCTGGGTATTCTTCCGGCAGTGATTGGTGAATTCCACAAACAGCAAAAAGACATAACGCTGCAGGTTGCCACCATGAATAACACCATGCTGCTGGCGGGGCTGAAATCCGCTGAAATCGATTTAGGCATTGGCCGCATGTCGGACCCGGACCTGATGAGCGGCCTGAATTACGAACTGCTGTTTCTTGAATCACTGAAACTGGTGGTGCGTCCGAATCACCCGCTGTTGCAGGAAACGGTCACCCTGAGCAAAGTGATGGAGTGGCCGGTGGTAGTGTCGCCCAAAGGCACGGTGCCGCGGCAAAACGCCGAAGCGCTGGTGCTGAGCCAGGGCTGTAAAATCCCCCCCGGCTGTATCGAAACGCTGTCAGCGTCTTTGTCGCGCCAGCTGACAGTGGATTTTGACTATGTGTGGTTTGTGCCTTCCGGTGCGGTGAAAGACGATTTACGACATGGCACGCTGGTCGCGTTACCGGTGCCTACGCAGGGTGCGGGTGAACCGATTGGAATATTAACGCGGGTGGATTCGCCGCTGTCGACCGGAGCCCAGACGCTATTGAGCGCCATTCGGAAATCCATGCCGGGACATTAATACGTTGCCCGGCGGCACTTCGTTTGCGCGGGCCTACGAGAAAGACGGGGAATCCGGGAAACACGGGAATTACGGGAAAAGGTAGGCCGGGTAAGCGCAGCGCCACCCGGCATAAATGCCTTACTTCTTACGCGGCATCATCCGCAGCAGCGTATTGTCCTTCCAGAAATAATGATGCATCAGCGCCGCCAGCGCGTGCAGACCAATCACGTAATAGCCGAAATTCGCCAGCCACACGTGGTATTCCTTCAGGTTATCCGCCAAATCAAAATTCGCCTCTGCGGCGTGCGGCATGGTGATGCCAAACGCAATCCAAGGGTTGCCGCGGTTGTACATCATCACCAGCCCGATAATCGGCAGAATAATGAACAGCAGATAAATAACCAGATGGGCCAGATGCGCCATGCCGGTCATCCACGGTTTGGGTTTCGGCACAATCGGTGGCGCTTTATGCTTCAGGCGCACCAGCAATCGCGCCACCATCAACACCAGAATCGAAATCCCGCAGGAGACATGCACCATATTGAAATACGGGCGATACGTGCGTGGAAAGAAGCCTTTTAACTCCATCGCGCAGTACGCCCCGATCACCAGCAGAAACACCAGCCAGTGAATGCCAATTTGCAGGCTCGAGTATTTATCTCGCATCGTTATTATTCCCGGAAAAACTGTGAGAGAGCTAACATAGCGGCCCTGCTTTAAAAATTCATTAACTTTTCTGTATAGATTTTCAAACCGTTAGCCGCGCCTGAAAGATGTTCAGTTGCTCAAATGGACCGACTGGTCTAAGCCTGGAGGAGTTTTATCGCATCGTGAGATAACCTCCGAAGGAGAAAAAGATGAGCAAAGTAGGCATTAATGGTTTTGGACGCATTGGACGCCTGGTGTTACGCCGCATGCTGGAAGTGAAAAGCGCACAGGAAGTGGTGGCGATTAACGATCTGACCTCGCCGCACGTGCTGGCGTATTTGCTGAAGCACGATTCCAACTATGGCCCGTTCCCCTGGAGCGTCGATCACACCGACGATGCGCTGATCGTCGACGGTAAAAAAATCGCCGTCTACGCGGAGAAAGACGCCAAAAATATTCCCTGGAAATCAGCGGGCGTCGAGTACGTCGTCGAATGTACCGGGTTCTATACCGCCACCGATAAAGCCCAGGCGCACATTCAGGCCGGAGCCAAAAAAGTGCTGATTTCAGCCCCAGCGGGCGACATGAAAACCATCGTTTTTAACGTCAACGACGATACGCTGGACGGCAACGACACCATTATTTCCGTGGCGTCTTGCACCACCAACTGCCTCGCACCGATGGCGAAAGCGCTGCACGACGCGTTTGAAATCAAAGTCGGCACCATGACCACCATTCACGCTTACACCGGCACCCAGGCGCTGGTTGATGGCCCGCGCGGCAAAGATTTACGCGCCTCACGCGCCGCGGCAGAAAACATCATTCCGCACACCACCGGAGCGGCAAAGGCTATCGGGCTGGTGATTCCGGAACTGAAAGGGAAACTCAAAGGCCACGCCCAGCGCGTTCCGGTGAAAACCGGCTCCGTCACCGAACTGGTGTCGATTCTGGGTAAAAAAGTCACCGAAGATGAGGTGAACACGGCGTTGAAAAAAGCCACCCACGACAATGATTCTTTCGGCTATACCGACGAAGAAATAGTGTCTTCCGATGTGATTGGCAGCCATTTTGGCTCGGTGTTTGACGCCACTCAGACCGAAATCACCGAAGTCGGCGATTTGCAGCTGGTGAAAACCGTCTCCTGGTACGATAACGAATATGGCTTCGTCACCCAGCTTATTCGCGTGCTGGAAAAATTCGTTAAGCTGTAAGCCCTACGGCGGATGGCACGCCCATCCGCCTCACACATTTCCCCCTTCACCCTGACCGCTTTCCCACCCTGTGCTAAAACAGTGTTTTACCCTAAGCGAGAGTGGACATGTCGACATTCAATCCGAATGAACTTCTGCAACTGATGGCTGAAGCCTCACGCAAGGCTGCCAGCTTTTCCGTCTGGCCGCAGGGCGATGCGCCCGGCGCGGGTCAAAGCCCGGCGCAGTTAGTGCTCGAGGAACAGCATACCGGCCCGTCGGCCTGGGATCGTTCGGTCATCGGCGTGCGCGCCCCGCAGATAACGGTTTACTCCCCGGCCGAACCGAACGGCGTCGGTATCCTGGTGACGCCGGGCGGCTCGTATCGACGCGTGGTGTTAGATAAAGAAGGCAGCGCGCTGGCCCCATTTTTCAACGCGCGCGGCTATACGCTGTTTGTGATGACCTATCGCCTGCCGGGCGACGGTCATGCGGAAGGTGCCAACGCGCCGCTGGCAGACGTACAGCGCGCGATGCGGACGCTGCGGGCCAATGCACATCGCTGGCGGCTGGATGCCGATAAGCTCGGAGTCATGGGCTTTTCCGCCGGAGGACACGCGGCCGCCAGTCTCGGCACCCGTTTCGATGAAGTGGTGTACGACCCGGCGGATGAGGTCGATGCCCTTTCCGCTCGCCCGGCATTTATGGCGCTGGTGTATCCGGTTATCACTATGGTGGCAAACATCGATCACCCTGGCTCGCGGGAGGAACTGATTGGCAACAGCCCGGACGAACAGCAAATCCGCCATTATTCCCTCGAACAGCGCGCCAGCGTGCAAACGCCGCCGACGTTTCTGCTGCACGCGGTGGACGACCCGTCGGTCAAAGTGGAAAACAGCGTGGTGATGTTCAGCGCCCTGCGCCAACTCGGCGTGCCGGTGGAAATGCATCTGTTCGAGCAAGGGAAACACGGATTCGGTATTCGTGACGCTCAGGGCCTGCCGGTGTCGGTCTGGCCCGAGCTGATGATGAACTGGATAGAAACGAAGGTGTAATATTTCAGGGCATGCGTATCGCCTCATGCCCTGCTTTGAATAATTCGCTTACCGAGCGTAATCCCATTAGTTTTTAGCTGTCGGGGTATACGTCAGGATCCCCGCCACGCCGCCCCCGCCGTCGGACGGATGATGTATCCCGTTCGACACCGTCACGTCGGTAAAATCAAACGGCGAAACGTCTTCGATGCAGGCCACGTTTACCCCGTACTGTTGCGGGTTAGAACGCCGTTGATGGAAGGTGTAAATGCCGCACACCGAGCAAAAATAGTGCGCTGCAGTGCGGGTATTGAAGCGGTACTCCGTCAGCTTATCTTTCCCTTCCGTCACCTGAATGCCGGACAACGGCGCCGACACCACCACCGCGCCACGCATTCGACAAAATGAACAGTTACAGCGCCTGATGGTGTTAAACCCGTCCGACAGTTCGACCGTAAACTTCACTGCACCGCAGTGACATTGCGCATTCACTTTCTCAGTCACAGACACCTCACCGCCAAGGAATAGAGTGAAAATATGTAGCACAGAAGCGATTGGGCTGCACAGGGGTGCTCATAAAAAAGGGCCCGCATCGGGCCCTTTTGTCTCGCATCAGCCATCAGGATTGCAGATACACCACCTGAGTTTGCAGGTATTCTTCCAGCCCGTGACGCCCATCGGCGCCGCCAATCCCGGATTTACGCCAGCCCGCGTGGAAGCCCTGCATCGCTTCAAAGTTTTCGCGGTTGATGTAGGTTTCGCCGAATTTCAGCCCTTTAATGGCTTTCATCGCTTTGTTCAAATCCTGGGTGTAAACCGACGACGTCAGGCCGTATTCGCTGTCGTTGGCCATCTTCAGCGCGTCTTCCAGCGTGTCGAACACCACCACTGGCAGCACCGGACCGAAGGTTTCTTCATGCATGATGGTCATGCCGTGACGCACGTCGAGCAGCAGCGTCGGCGGGTAGAAATAGCCTTTGCCTTCCACCGCTTTGCCACCGATAACCACTTTCGCGCCCTGCTCAACCGCTTTCGCCACTTTCTGCTCTACACGTTCCAGCGCGGCAGCGTTGATCAGCGGACCCATCGCGATATCAGTGCGCTGCGCCGGATCACCGAACTGCACCGCTTTCATCGCTTCACCCAGGCGATTGACGAAACGGTCGTAAATGCCTTTCTGCACGTACACGCGTTCGGCGCAGTTACACACCTGCCCGGTATTAATGACGCGGGAATCGACAATCGCTTTCACTGCCAGTTCCAGATCGGCATCGTCGAGCACAATCGCCGGAGCTTTGCCGCCCAGTTCCAGGCACACTTTGGTGATATTCTTCGCCGCAGCGATCATGATTTTTTCACCCGCGCCGACGCTACCGGTCATGCTGACCATCGCCACTTTCGGGTTGCCTGCCAGCTCCTGGCCCACGGTTTCGCCCCGGCCCAGAACCAGGTTAAAGACGCCTTTTGGCAGGCCAATCTCATGGACAATTTTTGCGAACGCAATGGCGTTGTTCGGGGTAAATTCGCTCGGCTTAATAACGATGGTATTGCCGGTGATCAGCGCCGGAGCCAGCTTGCGGGCAATCAGGAAGAACGGGAAGTTCCACGGCAGAATGCCAGTGGTAACGCCCAGCGCGCGTTTGAACACGAAGATGTTTTCGCCCGGACGGTCGCTTTGCAAAATTTCACCTTCGTAACGGCGCGCCCATTCTGACATGTACTCGAGATAGTCGGCGGTGAACGCCACTTCGACTTCCGCCAGCTGCTGAATTTTGCCGCCTTCCGCGACAATCAGCGCGCTGATTTCTTCAGCACGTTCGCGAATCCCCGCCGCAATTTTACGCAGCCAGCCCGCACGCTGGATGGCCGGCAGCGCTTCCCAGGCAGGCTGCGCCCGTTCCGCTGCGTCGATGGCCTGCTGCGCCTCTTTGGCGGAACCGTCAGGAATGCGCGAAATCAGCGCCTCGGTTGAGGGATTGACCACGTCAATCCAGGCGTCGCCCTGCCAGGACACAAACTGACCGTCGATATACATAGGGTGTTGTACGGGTGCTGTCATGTGCTGCTCCTGTGAATGCATCGTTTTTAACAAGTAAATATATTGTTAAATATCGGGAGTTCACGGCACAAAGCCCAACCCTATGATCCTGTTTTTGTGAGACATCTCATAAAAGTAAGCCGCTGAACGCGATTCAGCGTCAACAACCCGATAACAACGAATGCCCGTTTGCGGATTTTTTGTCGCAAACGGGCATCAACAGGAGGGAGTTACAGCAGGGAACGGCTCGACAACGCCTCGCGCAGCAGCGCGTCTTCACGTAAAACGCGCCATGCGTCGAGCACGTCGTCAGGCATATCAACGTGCGCGATAAACCCTTTCCCGCGCGGCCCGTAGCCGTTTTCATCATCATGAATACGCGGCAGTTCGCCCAGTAATAAGGAGAGATAACGCTCCACCGGCCAGACGTTATGCGCTTCTTCGGCGAAGGTCAGACCGTGATTCCCGTTGCACAGCACCGGCAAATAGCCCGGATAGCTGCGCCACTGCGGGGCATTCGCGTCGTCCTGCCAGACGTGCGCAAACGTCGCCATGGTGCGGCGCTGCATGGTCGGGTCCTGCACCACAATTCCGGAATGGCAGCGGATACCACGCTCTGCCATGATGTCTCGCGTAAAGCGGGCATTCTCCCCACAGTTGGTGGAGCGCTGTTCCACCACAATGCGCTCCTGCGGAATGTTCCAGTGCTGATGTGCAATTTCCGCGAGAATTGACGCTTCGGCGCAGCCGGTGGTACGCAGGGCGTTATAACGCGGGTGACGGGCCACCGCGGCGTACAGGAAGGTGGTGGAATGGCCGATCCCTCCGCTTATCAACAACGTGCGGTTTTCTGCCGCCAGACGGCAGGCGGCGTCAATAGTTGGCATCACCGCATTGCCCGCCAGCACCACCAGATCAGCGTCGACGTTGACCGGTGGCGTGGGAAAATCGTTCTGCGCCAGCCATTCACCTACGCGGTTAGCAGCTTGCAAAGTCGTTTCGTTCAGATTTGGAAAGGTGGTCAGCATAATACTCCCTACTTTCGTGAGTCATTCCACAGAGTAACGTCCTGAGCGGAGGATGACAGGAGATCACTCCTAAAGCGAGTTATTGCCCAGCAGGCGCTATTCTTAAATCAGCTGAGCGTGGTGCAGGTAAAAAACACTCTGCTGTTGGCACAAATCTCCCTTTCCCGGTCGCTGGGAGGCGGCGGGTCTTTTCTGTCAGGCTGACGCTTAACATGAGGTTCAGGAATGCAAAAATTGTGGTCTGAAGTCGATAACTATCTGATTGAGCAACTCCTTCCGGCAGACCCCGTGCTTGAAAAAATACTGGAAAATAACCAGCGAGAAGGTTTGCCCGCCATTGATGTGGCGGCGAACCAGGGCCAGCTGCTGGCGCTGTTTGTACGCATGACGGGGGCCCGACGGGTACTGGAAATTGGCACGCTCGGCGGCTACAGCACCGTGTGGATGGCGCGGGAATTGCCCGATGACGGCAAGCTGATTACGCTGGAGTTCAGTTCGCATCACGCACAGGTTGCCCAGCAGAACCTACAACTGGCGGGCGTGGCGAATAAGGTCGACGTCATCGAAGGCCCGGCGCTTGATTCGCTGGCGGTCTTTGAGCCGGACACGCTTTTTGACCTGATATTTATCGACGCGGATAAACCGAATAATCCGCATTATCTGGAATGGGCGCTGAAGTTTTCCCGCCCCGGAACGCTGATTATCGGCGATAACGTGGTACGCGAAGGTGAGGTGACTCATCCGGAGAGCAAAGACAAAAGCGTTCAGGGCGTGCGGAAGTTTATTGAGCTGATGGGGAACAACCCGCGCCTGACCTGTACAGCGCTGCAAACCGTGGGCCTGAAAGGCTGGGATGGTTTTACGCTGGCATGGGTGAAGCATTGAGAGTTTAGCTAAAGAGTGGCTGTCCCCCCTCCCCCCAACCCTCTCCCTCAGGGAAAGGGAGAAAAAAAAGGTTCATCGCGCCTCCCTGAGGGAGAAAATATCGGTTCCCTCTCCCTGTGGGAGAGGGTTAGGGAGAGGGCATCAGCCCGCAGAGGACTACGCCGTAATCTGCTCCATCGCCTGCAATATCCGTTTATCAGAAATCGGATACGGCGTGCCCAACTGTTGCGCAAAATAGCTCACCCGCAGTTCCTCAATCATCCAGCGAATTTCCAGCACGTCGTCATCATTACGACGCGACGGCGGCAGCTTATTCAACCACTGCTGCCAGGCCTGCTGCACGCTTTCGACTTTCAGCATCTGCGCACGATCCCGATGTGGATCGATGGCTAATTTTTCCAGTCGTTTCTCAATCGCGTTGAGATAACGCAACGTATCGCCAAGACGCTTAAAGCCGTTGCCGGTGACAAATCCGCGATACACCAGCCCGGTCATCTGCGCTTTCACGTCAGAGAGACCCAGCGCCATCGTCATATCCACGCGTCCTTTCAGGCGTTTGTTGATATTGAATACCGCCGTCAGGATCTGTTCGACCTGTTTGGCAATTTCCACCACCGTGTCGTTGAGCTCCGCGCGGACTTTCTCATGCAGCGCCGCATAGTTCTCTTCGGTCCACACCGGACCACCAGCCTCGTGGATGAGTTTGTCGACGCCGCAGGAAATACAGTCGTCAATCAAATCCAGCACTTTACCGTACGGGTTAAAGTACAGGCCCAGCTTGGCTTTGTTCGGCAGCTTCTCGTGCAAATACTTAATCGGCGACGGAATATTCAGCAGCAGTAAACGGCGCAGACCACGCCACATCGCCTGCTGCTGTTCCAGCGGATTATCAAACAGTTTGATGGCCACGCTGTCGCGTTCGTCCACCAGCGCAGGCCAGGCCTTCATTTTGTAATTGCCGCGCTTCTGCTCATAGCTTTCAGGCAGCGAACCAAAGCTCCAGAGATGCAACCCGCTCTGTTCGATACCGTCGTCCGCTACCGCAGACAGCGTTTCCTGAACTTTGCCTTTTAATGCATCTTTCAGCGCCGTCAGGTCTCGACCTTCCTGAAGTTTCTTGTTTTTGTCGTCAATGACGCGGAAGGTCATTTTCAGGTGATCGGGCACCTGATCCCAGTGCCAGTCGTCGCGGTCAATCGTCACACCGCTCATCCGGCGCAGCTCGCGCTCCATCGAATCCAGCAGCGGCAGCTCCAGCGGCGTCATGCGGCCCAACAGCGCTTCGGCGTAATTCGGCGCGGGCACAAAGTTCCGGCGCACCGGTTTCGGCAGCGATTTAATCAGCGCGATTAATAGCTCGCGGCGCAGGCCAGGGATTTGCCACTCGAACCCGGATTCTTCGACCTGATTGAGCAACGGCAACGGAATATGCACCGTCACGCCGTCGGCATCCGCGCCCGGCTCAAACTGGTAGCTCAGGCGCAGCTTGAGGTTGCCCTGATGCCAGAAGTTCGGATAGTCGAGTTTGCTGACGTCATCGGCCCCTTCCTTAATCAGCATACTTTTTTCAAAGTTGAGCAAATCAGGCGTTTCGCGACTGGCCAGTTTCCACCAGTTATCGAAATGGCGGGCGGAAATCACGTCATGGCTGATGCGCTGGTCGTAAAACTCGAACAGGGATTCATCGTCTACCAGAATGTCGCGGCGACGGGATTTATGTTCAAGTTCTTCAATTTCGTTGCGCAGTTTGAGGTTTTCGCGGAAGAAGGCGTGACGCGTTTGCCAGTCGCCCTCCACCATCGCGTGGCGAATAAACAGCTCACGGCACAGCGCCGGGTCAATCTGGCTATAGTTGACCTTGCGGGCGGCGACAATCGGCAAGCCGTAGACAGTCACTTTTTCGGTGGCCATCACCGCGCCTTGCGAGCGCTCCCAATGCGGTTCGCTGTAGGAACGTTTGATTAAATGCTGCGCGACAGGCTCGACCCATTCCGGATCGATGCGCGCGGCAATGCGGCCCCACAAGCGGCTGGTTTCAACCAGTTCGGCGACCATCGTCCATTTCGGCGGCTTTTTGAATAATCCGGAACCCGGGAAGATCGAGAAACGGGCGTTGCGCGCGCCGGTAAATTCCTGTTTATCAGCGTCTTTCATACCGATGTGCGAGAGCAGCCCGGTCAGCAAGGCAACATGAATTTCACGGTACTCTGCCGGTTCGCTGTTCACCGGAATGCCAAGCTCTTTCACCACCTGACGCAGCTGGGTGTAGATGTCCTGCCATTCGCGTACACGCAGATAGTTGAGAAATTCAGTGCGGCAAAGGCGGCGGAATTGATTCGACGACAGCGCTTTTTGCTGCTCGCCGATATAATTCCACAGATTCACGAACGCCAGGAAGTCGGACTCTTTGTCATGGAAACGGCGGTGTTTTTCGTCAGAAGCCTGCTGCTTGTCCATTGGACGTTCACGCGGATCCTGAATCGACAGCGCCGAGGTGATGATCATCGCCTCACGCACGCAGCCGTGTTTCTGCGCCTCGAGCACCATACGCGCCAGACGCGGATCCACCGGCAGCTGCGACAGCTGGCGGCCCATCGGCGTGAGTTTGTATACGGTCTGCTGTTCGTCGGTGGTTATCGCGCCCAGCTCTTCCAGCAGGCGCACGCCGTCCTGAATATTGCGTTTATCCGGCGCTTCCACGAACGGGAAAGCGCCAATATCACCGAGCCCCAGGGCGGTCATCTGCAAAATGACCGACGCCAGGTTGGTACGAAGAATTTCCGGATCGGTAAATTCTGGACGCGACAGGAAATCATCTTCCGAATAGAGACGAATACAGATGCCTTCCGAGACGCGTCCGCAGCGGCCCTTACGCTGATTCGCCGACGCCTGAGAAACCGGCTCAATCGGCAAACGCTGCACTTTGGTGCGATAGCTGTAACGGCTGATACGCGCGGTGCCCGGGTCAATGACGTACTTGATCCCCGGTACAGTCAGCGACGTTTCCGCGACGTTGGTCGCCAGCACGATACGCCGTCCGCTGTGTGACTGGAACACGCGGTTTTGCTCGCTGTTTGATAAGCGGGCGTACAGCGGCAGAATTTCAGTATGGCGCAGGTCGCGCTTACTGAGCGCATCGGCGGTGTCACGGATTTCGCGCTCGCCGCTCATGAAAATCAGGATATCGCCCGGACTCTCCTGCCCCAGTTCGTCAACCGCATCGAAAATCGCCTGCAACTGATCGCGCTCGGTATCATCGGCATCTTCAACAATCGGACGATAGCGCACGTCGACCGGGAAGGTTCGGCCAGACACTTCGATGATGGGCGCGTTATTGAAATGTTTTGAGAAACGTTCCGGATCGATGGTCGCCGACGTGATGATGATTTTCAGATCCGGACGCTTAGGCAGCAGTTCGCGGAAATAGCCGAGCAGAAAATCGATGTTCAGGCTGCGTTCGTGCGCTTCATCGATAATGATGGTGTCGTACTGCATCAGCAGCCGGTCCTGCTGGATTTCCGCCAGCAGAATACCGTCGGTCATCAGCTTGACCATGGTGTTGTCGCTGACATGATCGCTGAAGCGGACCTTGTAACCGATGCAACCGCCCGGCTCCGTTTGCAGCTCTTCGGCAATACGGTTGGCCACGGTGCGCGCCGCCAGACGACGCGGCTGAGTATGACCGATCAGCCCTTTAACGCCGCGACCCAGCTCCATGCAGATTTTCGGCAGCTGGGTGGTTTTCCCCGAGCCGGTTTCCCCCGCCACAATCACCACCTGATGGTCGCGAATAGCGTTGTAGATATCCTGCTTTTTCTGACTGACGGGCAGGTTTTCTGGGTAGGTTATCGCCGGGCGAGCCGCTTCACGCAGCAGAACTTTACCCGCTGCCTGTGAAATCTCTTTCGCCATCTCCTGCATAATGGCCTGTTGTGATTCAGGATTTTTAACCTTCTTCACGCCATGCAGACGGCGGGCGAAGCGGGTTTTATCACGCAGCATCAGGCCGTCGAGCTGTTGATGAAGCTGCGAAAAGGTCATTTTGTGTTGTTCTGTCATAGCGTTATCGGGCAGCGCACTGCCGGAAAAATGTCTCTGTTTTCATTAGTGTTAGAGTACCACATCGCAGCCGCCCTTTCTTTCATCAATAAATTTGAACGAAGACTTCGATATATTGCGCTATCCCTGCGACAGGATTGTGAATAGCATGTCATCAAGCAACTGGGCACAGGCCCGTCAATCTCATAAAAGGAAACACCCATGAGCAAAGTTTTAGTTCTCAAATCCAGTATTCTGGCAGGGTACTCTCAGTCTGGTCAGCTGACTGACTATTTTGTTGATCAGTGGGCTGAAAAACATCCGGCAGACCAAATCACCGTTCGTGACCTGGCTGCACAGCCAATCCCGGTGCTGGATGGCGAACTGGTTGGCGCGCTGCGTCCGAGCGATGCGCCGCTTTCTCCACGTCAGCAAGAAGCGCTGGCGCTGTCTGACGAGCTGATCGCTGAGTTGCAGGCGCACGACGTTATTGTTATCGCCGCGCCGATGTATAACTTCAACATCCCGACTCAGTTGAAAAACTATTTTGACCTGGTCGCGCGTGCCGGTGTGACCTTCCGTTACACCGAAAACGGTCCAGAAGGCCTGGTCACGGGCAAACGTGCGGTGGTTGTGTCCAGCCGTGGCGGTATCCATAAAGATACCCCAACCGACCTGCTGGCTCCGTACATGAAGCTGTTCCTGGGCTTCATCGGCATCACCGACGTGAACTTCGTGTTCGCTGAAGGCGTAGCTTACGGTCCGGAAGTTGCGGCCAAAGCGCAGACCGATGCCAAAGCCGCAATCAACAGCCTGGTTGCTGCATAAAAGATTTCCCCTCTCGCCGCCCGGTGAGAGGGTTTTTACGTTTCCCCATGCTGAAAATATCCTCATTCCTTTCTTCCAGACACCCATAACGCACCCATAGAAAACGTTTTACGAGCGTGCTCGGGAAAACAACACATCAGGCTTTGACAATAAAGAGAAGCTCATAGAATGGCGGCGGGTGCTTGAGGCTTTCTGGCTCAGGCATTGGACAGGTCGTTCGTGCAGGTGCTGGAAAGTAAAAGCCCCAGGAGATATTTCTATCAACCTGGGGACTAACAATCCAAACCTAGCACGTTGGATGTTAGTCCCAATCGAGCATGGAGGCAATAACATGCTGACAAAGTATGCCCTGGTGGCGATCGTAGTGCTGTGCTGCACAGTACTGGGGTTCACGCTGATGGTCCGCGAAACGTTATTTGAGCTGAGCGTCAAGGAGCGCGGTATGGAAATCAGAGCGGTTCTCGCTTACGAATCGAGGAAGTGACTGACAAACGCGGGGAGTGATCCCCGCGTCTGACGGACAGGCGCGGATGCCAAAAGCACCCGTTTTAGCCCTCTTCGCGAGAAGAGGGCTAAATTGAGTTATTT
This sequence comes from Scandinavium goeteborgense, assembly GCF_003935895.2. Classification (GTDB taxonomy): domain Bacteria; phylum Pseudomonadota; class Gammaproteobacteria; order Enterobacterales; family Enterobacteriaceae; genus Scandinavium; species Scandinavium goeteborgense. The sequence continues at coordinate 2,392,544 of NZ_CP054058.1, forward strand.
TGCCGATTTCGGGCGCAGATTTTCGTCAAACGTCAGACGCTGACGACCCTCTTCGACTTCACGCAGCGGCTCGACCTGATGCATCGTTAGTTTGCAACGCTCAACCAGCACCTGATATTCACGCGTGCCGCGTTTCTTCCATTCCATTTCATCGGCGCTCAGTGCACGAATGGCCTTTGCCGGGCTGCCAACAATCAAATAATTAGCGGGCATTTCAGCCTTCGCTTTCACAAACGCCGCGGCACCCACAATGCTGTTTTCGCCGATGACCGCCCCGTCCATGATGACCGCGTTCATTCCGACCAGCGCGTTACGACGAATAACGCAGCCGTGCAGGATTGCGCTGTGTCCGATATGCCCGTCCTCTTCGACCACGGTGTCCTGCTCCGGGAAACCGTGCATGACGCAGTTGTCCTGAATATTGGCCCCGTCTTTGACCACGATTCGCCCGAAATCGCCGCGCAGGCTGGCATTCGGCCCGACGTAAACGCCTTTCCCGAGGATAACGTCGCCAATAAGTACCGCCGTCGGATGGACGTAGCTCTCTTCAGGCACCACGGGCGTTAAGCCATCAATTTGATAAACCGGCATGGTCACACTCCTTATTTAAGATTCAGCCCACCAAAGCGCTGATAAAACGGCGACGCGGGCTGTGGCAGCGGGCCGACGGAGGTTTCGCCCTTCTCGCTCACCCACGCCAGGGCGCCAGCTGCCACGCTCTGATAAATGTTGATGCACAGCTGACGAGCGGCCTGTCCGGCCCAGTGTGCGGGCAGCAGCTCTTCAGGCAACAGCGGATCTTTGAGGATCACCCGGCGGTACAAGTGAATCGCCAGCAGCTGGATCGCGAAGCAGCGTTCCGGCGTCAGTTCGCCCGGAGCCGCATCCCGCAGTAGCGGCAGCAACGGTCGGAAGGTATTGATGAAATTTTCATACATCTGGTTTTGTTCGGTGAGCTGCCAGCACTCTTCCACCCGCGCACGCAATGCGCTGACGGAGGTCGCCAGCGGGGAGCGGGCCTCAAAACATATGACATTTTCTGCCACGCCCGCCTCATGCAGTAGCGCCTGAACGTCCGCCAGTTTTTGCGAGGGAGAGGCCATCAGGCTCGGGGCCAGCGTGCCGAAGCCCTGCCAAATCAGCTGTTTTTTCACATCGGTGAGCGTGTTTTTATCCAGCCCTTCCGACAGCAACAGTAGCCAGGTGCCGTCCCACGCGGGCGGTTCAGCCCGGTAAATTTTGCTCTCAGCGCGTCGGGTCAGACGCAGCCCTTTGTCACTCAAACGGTAAAAGCTGCGCCGTCCGATACGCGAGACGTCAAGCCAGCCCTCTTTGTTGAGTCGGAATAACGAGGTGCGAACAAAGCGATCGCCAAAGCCGAGGCCTTCGAGCAGCGCCGTCAGGCTCCCGAGCCAAATTTCGCCGCCACGATGGGATAACGCATCCCCGTAAAGGGAGGAGATTAAAGAGGTTCCGCTGACCGGCACGGCCGCAACGGCCTGCTGGATAAAGAGATCAAGTTTACTCATCTGATTCATTCTGTTGTGATTTTTGTCCTGGATGAATCATAGCACAGATTATTTTACCCTCACCCCGACAGGAATGGTTGCCCGGCCTACAATCGCTCAGGCAGTAGGCCCGGTAAGCTTGCGCCACCGGGCATCACAGACTTAACCGTTTGCCGCCAGTTTCCGCAGGTCAAACACGCGACACGCTTTGCCTTCGGAGCGCGGAATACTGCCGCAGTTAACGATAGTCACGTCGGTAGAAATCCCAACCATTGATTTGATGCGGTGGCGCAGCTGATGGCACACCTGGCAGCGCTGCTCATGCGATAACGTCAGGCTACTCTCTTTCAGCTCGACTTTGATCGACAGCGAGTCCAGATGCCCGCGACGGTTCACTTCCAGCTGATAGTGCGGCGACAAATGCTCAAATTTAACGATTTCCTCTTCCAGCTGTGACGGGAAGACGTTGACACCGCGAATGATCAGCATATCGTCGCTGCGCCCGCTGATGCGGTCCATACGGCGCATGGTGCGCGCGGTGCCCGGCAATAGTCGGGTCAGATCGCGGGTGCGATAGCGAATCACTGGCAGCGCTTCTTTGGTCAATGTGGTGAACAGCAGTTCGCCCTGCTGACCGTCGTCCAGCGGCGTGCCGTCGATCGGATTAACGATTTCCGGGTAGAAGTGATCTTCCCAGATGGTCGGGCCGTCGGACGTTTCCAGACATTCCATCGCCACGCCCGGGCCCATCACTTCTGACAGGCCGTAAATATCCAGCGCGGAAATACCCAGACGTCGTTCAATTTCTTTGCGCATCGCCATGGTCCACGGTTCGGCGCCAAACACGCCAACGCGCAGGCTGCATGTGCTGGCATCGCCGCCCATCTGGCGCTCCAGTTCTTCAATCAGATTCAGGCAGTAGGACGGCGTAACCATAATCATGTCAGGCTTGAAATCACGAATCAGCTGCGCCTGTTTTTCGGTTTGACCGCCGGACATCGGGATCACCGTCGCGCCCAGACGCTCTGCGCCGTAATGCGCACCCAGCCCGCCAGTAAACAGGCCGTAGCCGTAGGCAACATGGATCTTGTCTTTCGCGCTGCCGCCTGCCGCACGCAGGGAACGGGCAACCAGATTGGCCCAGGTATCAATATCGTTTTGCGTATATCCCACCACCGTCGGTTTACCGGTGGTGCCAGAAGAAGCGTGAATACGCACCACCTGTTCCATCGGCACGGCAAATGTGTCGAACGGGTAGTTATCGCGTAAATCCTGCTTGGTGGTGCACGGGAATTTACGGATATCGCTCAGCTCGTTGAAGTCGTCAGGGTGAACACCCGCCGCGTCAAATTTACGGCGGTACATCGGCACATTATCGTAAGCATGTTTCAGCGTCCACTTCAGGCGTTGGGTCTGTAAAGCCTGCAGTTCGTCAACGGACGCGGTTTCAATCGATTCTAATTTTGTTGTTGTCATTGTAGGGTACTCGCAGGTTAATCAGCTCACACGCGCTCCAGGATCATGGCAATGCCCTGACCCACACCGATACACATCGTGCACAGGGCGTAACGCCCTCCGCGACGGTGCAGTTCATTGCTGGCGGCCAGCGCCAGTCGGGCACCACTCATGCCTAACGGATGGCCTAACGCGATGGCACCACCGTTGGGATTTACATGCGGGGCATCGTCCGGGAGCCCCAACTGTCTCATGACACCGAGCGCCTGGGCGGCGAACGCCTCATTCAGCTCGATGACGTCCATATCGTTGATACTCAGCCCCGCGCGCTCCAGCACTTTGCGGGTGGCAGGCACCGGGCCAAGCCCCATCAGACGTGGCTCGACGCCCGCGGTGGCCATCGCCACAATACGCGCTCGCGGGGTTAATCCCTGACGTGCGGCCATTTCCGCGCTGGCGATAATCAGTGCCGCCGCCCCGTCGTTGACGCCTGAAGCGTTACCGGCAGTGATGACCCCGTTGCTGCGAAACGGCGTTTTCAAGGCGGCGAGTTGTTCGAGCGTGGTTTCCGCTCGCGGATGCTCATCCTGCGTCACTTCGGTCAACGCGCCCTTTTTGCCTTTTACGCTGACCGGAACTATTTCTTCAGCCAGAATGCCGTTTTGCTGAGCGATCGCAGTGCGCTGCTGACTGCGCCAGGCGAACACATCCTGATCGGTACGGCTAATTTTTAACAATTCAGCTACATTCTCTGCCGTTTCGGGCATGCTGTCAGTACCAAAATGCTGCTGCATGAGCGGGTTCACAAAACGCCAGCCGATCGTGGTGTCGAACATTTCAGCCTGACGCTGGAACGGCGTGGTGGCCTTGCCCATCACAAATGGCGCACGGGACATGGACTCCACGCCACCGGCAATCAGTAAATCCGCATCGCCGGAACGGATAGCGCGGGCAGCAAAGCCAATCGCATCCAGTCCGGAACCGCATAAACGGTTGATGGTGGTGCCGGAGACCGTCTGCGGGAGGCCCGCCAAAAGCGACGCCATGCGTGCCACGTTGCGGTTATCTTCCCCGGCCTGGTTGGCACAGCCGAAAATCACATCGTCGATACGTTCAGCATCCAACTGCGGATGCCTGTCGAGCAGCGCCCGCAGCGGCACCGCGCCCAAATCGTCGGCGCGAATACCGGCAAGTCCACCGCCGTAGCGCCCCACCGGCGTTCTCACGCCGTCACAGATAAATGCGTCACGCATCAGGCTTCTCCCGTTACGCTGCCACCGATGCGGTGTGATTTACCGCGAAACAGGGCCACAGCTTTTTGTTGTTGGTTTACGATTTCAATGTCATACACGCCGGTCAATTTGCCCTGATGCATCACGCGCGCGGTGGCGGTGAGTTTATCCCCGGCAAAGCCCGGACGCAGAAAGTCGATGTTGCAGCCCGATGCCACCGCCGCCAGCCCCTGGCTGTTGCAGGCGTAGGCGAATGCGGTATCCGCCAGCGAGAAAAGCTGCCCGCCGTGGCAGGTTTGATGGCCGTTGAGCATGTTGGCGGTGACAGTCATGGTCAGCACCGCGAAGCCTTCGCCCATCTCGATAATGTCGATTCCCAGCGCCTGAGCGCAGGTGTCGCGTTCGTACATCACGCGGGCGTTATGCCAGGCGTCGTTATGACTCATAGCTACTCTCCAGAAGCGCACGCTGGCGCAGCAGGGAACAAGGGCGATAGCGTTCTTCGCCGTAATGACGTTGCAGGTTTTCCAGCAGCGCCAGCACGCGCTGCCAGCCGAGCTGTTCACCCCACTGGAGCGGGCCGCGCGGGTAATTCACGCCCAGACGCATGGCGGTGTTGATATCTTCTTCGCTGGCGACGCCTTTTTGCAGGGCGTCCAGCGCTTCGTTGACCAGCATCGCCACGGTACGCCACACCAGCAGCCCCGGATAATCAGCGACCAGCAGCACTTTTTTGCCTTGTTGCTGCAACCAGTAAATGGCTTTTTCCGTGGCTTCCAGACGGTTGCCCGGCGCGGCGGCAATCACCACTACCGCGCCCTCACTGCGGTCCATCATCACCACCGGCTGGTGAGTGCGCGTGGCCGCGGCCTGAGCGGTTTCACCGGTAGTTTCCATCAACAGCAGATTATCAAGCGTGACAACGTCACGTTCTTTTTGCACGCTGGATGCCTGACGATGCACAGGTACTGGCGGATAAAACGCAGGCTCGGCGGCCCCCTGCGGCCAGGGATAAACGCCCTGCCCACTTTTTTTACCGTAGCGCCCCGCCAGCACCAGCTCCTGCTGCACCAGCGACGGCAGAAAACGACGTTCCTGCCAGAAAGCGTTAAACACTGAACAGGTCACGGCGAAATTCACGTCCTGACCAATCAAATCGGTAAGCGCCAGCGGCCCCATCGGGAAACCGCCCGCTTCACGGAGCGCGGTATCAATCGCTTCCGGGGCGGCAACCTGCTCTTCCAGCGCGCGCCAGGCTTCGGCATAGAACGGACGCGCCACGCGGTTGACGATAAAACCTGGCGTGGAGTGGCACTGAACCGGCTGTTTGCCCCAGGCCAGCACGCACTGGCTAAGTTGCGTCACCACTTCGGTGGACGTCGCCACACCGCTTACAACTTCCACCAGTTTCATTACCGGTGCCGGGTTGAAGAAATGCAGCCCCGCCACCCGCTCCGGGTGCGTCACGCCCGCCGCAATCGCGGTAATCGAAATGGATGAGGTGTTGCTGGTCAGCAGCGTATGCGCCGGGCAGATTTCACCCAGCTGTGCAAACAACGCTTTTTTGACGTCGAGATTTTCAGCGGCCGCTTCAATCACTAAGTCGGCTGCCGCCAGCGCGGCGATGTCCGTCACCGGCACAATGCGCGCCAGACCGCGTTCGCAGGCGTCGGCGCTGAGTTTGCCGCGTGCGACCCGGGACTCCAGACGCTGACGCAGCGCGTCGATCGCGCGGGTCATGGCGTCGGCAGAAATGTCATGCAGCAGCACTTGTTGCCCGGCCATCGCCGCCACTTCCGCAATACCTGCGCCCATGGTGCCGCTGCCAATCACCGCTACGGTTCGAATCTGTTGGCTCATGGTCATTTCCCGCTGAACTGTGGTTGACGTTTGGCAAGGAAGGCGCTGACGCCTTCGCGATAATCTGCGCTGCGCCCTGCCATGCGCTGGTAATCACGCTCGAGGTCGAGCTGTGCGTCCAGACCGTGGGTTTCCGCCGCGTTGATCGCCTGTTTGATAAGTCCGAGGCCATACGTCGGCTGCGTGGCGAAGTGGCGCGCCATCTGATGGGCGGTGTCGCTGAGCTGTGCGTCATCCACCACCTGCCAGATCATGCCCCACTGCTGGGCCTGTTCGGCGCTGAGTTTGTCCCCCAGCAGCGCCAGGCCCATGGCCCGTGCACGCCCCGCCACTCGCGGTAAAACCCAGGTGCCGCCGCAGTCCGGAATCAGTCCCAGCTTGCTGAACGCCATCACGAAATTTGCTGAACGCGCGGCAATCACCATGTCGCAGCCGAGGGCCAACGTGGCACCCGCACCTGCCGCCACGCCGTTCACCGCACAGATAACCGGTTTGGGTAGTTTTGCCAGACGGCGAACCAGCGGGTTCCAGAAGGTTTCCACCGAATAGCCGAGATCAGGTGGCGGGCCGCTCGGGTCAACGTTGCGGTCGTTCAGATCCTGTCCGGCGCAAAATCCGCGCCCGGCACCGGTGATGACCAGGCAACGAATGGCATCATCGCGTTCGGCCTGTGTCAGGCACTCGGCGAGCTGCCCGTGCATTTCCTCGTTAAAGCTGTTCAGTCGATCCGGACGATTCAGCGTGAGCGTCATCACCCCGTGCTCAACGTGACTGAGAATAAAAGCATCCATCGTTAGCGTCCTTTGAATTCGGGTTGGCGTTTGGCGAGAAACGCGGCGATACCTTCGCGACGATCGTCAGTTGCGCTGAGCAGCGTAAACAGCTGGCGCTCCTGCGCGAGTCCGGCAGCGAGCGTCACTTCCTGTGACTGACGAAGCGCCTGTTTGGCGGCCTGCAACGCCAGCGGAGCGTGTTTCGCCATCGCAGCCGCCAGGCTGAGGGCGTATTCCGTGGTCAGGCCAACCGGGTAAATTTCACTCACCAGCCCCGCCTGTTGCGCGCGCGGGGCATCAATGCTGCGTCCGGTGAGCACCATTTGTGTCGCTAAGGATTTGCCCACGCAGCGGATCAGACGCTGCGTGCCGCCTGCGCCCGGCATCAGGCCGAGAGTGATTTCCGGCAGTCCAAACGTGGCGTTATCGCCCGCCACCACCACATCGCACAGCAGCGCCAGTTCACAGCCTGCGCCCAGCGCATAACCGTTCACGGCGGCAATCAGCGGTTTGCTGAAGACGTCGATGCGCGCCCAAATGCGCGGGCGAATATCGTTCAGCGTCGCGGCTAAATCTTTCTCCGCCATCTCCTGTAAATCCGCTCCGGCGGCAAACACGCGCTCGCTGCC